>NZ_BOMH01000038.1 GCF_016862095.1 Actinoplanes cyaneus | reverse complement strand
GGATTGTAGAGCTCGCGCACGCGACGGCATCATTCCGAGCACCCCAGGCGGTGCAGCCGCTGGCTTGGACAGTTCGGTGACGAAGGGAGCCGGTCGAGGTGACCGGCTCCCCTTCTCATCCCGTCGCCGGGTCAGGAGTTCAGGATCTTGGATTTCTGGACCTCGAACTCCGTGGCGGTGAGCAGGCCCTGCGTTTTCAGCTCACCGAGTTGCCGCAACTGGTCCAGCTTGGCGGTCATCGGGTCCTGCTCCGGCTCGGCGGTCTCCTCCTCGACCGGCTGATCGGCGTACTGCTCGTCGTTCTGCCGCGACCACCGGCCGGCCTGACGGCGTGACACCCGGTTGGACACCGCGGTGGCCGTTCCCGCGATCACCGCGGTTCGTGCGATTCCCCTGAGTAGACCCGGCATCGCCGGTCACCGCCCCTTCGCGATCGCGGGTTCCGGCTCGGTCTCGTCCAGCACCCTGAGGATTTCCTGCACCGCGATCCGGCCGCCGGCCACCAGGTGCGCTCCGTTCTGCCGCAACGCGCGGGACAGCGGTGCCGCCCACAGGTTCTCGTAGACCAGCAGCATGGCGGCGGCGCCCGGTTCGAGGACCGAGGCAGCTTCGCGCAGGTCGTCGCCGCCGAGCATTCCGGAGGCGGCGCCGTGGAACGCGCCCAGGCCGTTCAACTCCAGCTCCCGGCCGTCGATGGCGACCACGGTGCCGTCGGGCGACTTGCGGACGAACAGCAGGTCCATGATCCGGACGATTCTGCGGTCCACCAGGTCGATCAGCAGTGGCAGCGCGGTGCCTTTCAGGCTGCCCTGCGGGAACTCGATGCACAGGTAGTCGACGGGTCCCATCTCGTCGAGGCCGCTCATCAGGCGCTCACCGGCTCGAGCCGTCGTTGCGTGGCGGTCTCCGGCTCCGGTGTGGCCCGGCGCCGCAGGACCATCGACTCGATGCCCCAGGCGATCAGGGCGCCGCCGGCCGCCGCGAGCAGCGGCAGCACGACCAGATAGCCGTAGTCGGGCCGGACCGGGCGCCCGCGCAGCACCTCGTAGGCGGCGGCAGCGCGCCGCTCGGCGATCGTTCTCCTTCTCATGGATTCCCCTCAGCTCGTGGTGGTCAGCATCCGTGCGTGACCGGGTGCCCCGGGAATGTGGGTCAGGGCCACGATGGTCCCCTCGGACGCCGCGACCCGGCCGGCCAGTTCGTTGAGCCAGCGGTGCTCCAGGAGCACTGCCAGCGCGTCGTTGTCCCGGTCGACGAGCCGCGCCGCCTCGTCCAGGTCGGTCGCGGTGATCAGGCCGGTCGCCAGGCGGGCCCAAGCGAGATCGGCCGGCAGCCCCGGCAGGTCGCAGAGCTCCACGGTGCACGCCTGGCCCGCCGGATCGGTCCGCATCACCAGGATGTCGACGATGCGCAGCTGCCCGGCCCGGGTCAGCCGGTCCAGGGTGGTCAGCACACCGGCGTTCAGCCGATCCGCGGGAAAGGACATGATCATGAGTTCCAGCGGCCCGAATGCCATGGCCACAGCGTGCGGTCCGGTCATGGCGCGGACCTCATCCAGGCGGGGTGAAACTCCGGCGGCGTGTGCGTTCATCCGCGCCGGGTGACGTGTGGCCGCGCCCGCGTCGGCCACTGTCGGCGATGCCACCGCCCGGCTCCGAGGCTCGAGGGGGAGACAATGACCAGTCCCGCACCGCCGTCACCCGCCGCACCGCCCGACCCGGCCGACGTTGCCGGTCCGGCCACCGTCACCGATCCGGCCACCACCGCCGACCCGGCCGCCGGGGAGCAGCCGAGCGCGGAAGAGCTGACCCGGCTGCGGGCGGAAGTGGCCACGCTGCGGGCCGAGCTCGACCGGCGGCCGTCGCGGAACCGGACCGCGGGCCGCACGGTTCGCCGTACGATCGCCGCGGTCCTCGCCGCGTTCGCCGCGTTCGCGCTGGTCCTCAGCATGGTGGGGCTGTGGGGGGCGCGGACCACGCTGAACACCGACCGCTGGGTCGCGACCGTCGCCCCGCTGCCGCGGGACCCGGCGGTCTCCGCCGCCGTCGCCGAGTACGCGAGCACGCAGCTCTTCGAGGTGCTCGACGTCGAGCAGCGGCTGCGGACGGTGCTTCCGCAGCAGGCGGCGTTCGTGGCCGGTCCGCTGACCGGCCAGATCCGTGAACAGGTCCGCAAGATCGTCGGGAACGTTCTGCAGAGCGACCGGTTCCAGGTCGTCTGGACCGAGCTGAACCGCCGCGTCCACCAGCGGGTCCTCGCCGTCGTCGAGGGCGACAGCGACATCCTGCAGGCACGCGACGACCGCATCCAGATCGACCTGCTGCCGCTGATCAACCAGGCGTTGCGGGAGGTGAGCGACGAGCTGCCGACCCTGTTCGGCAAGCAGATCACGCTGCCCGATCTGAGCAGCGGCGAGATCCCGGTCAACCTGCGCGAGCGGGTCCAGGAGCAGCTCGGCGTCACCCTCCCGGCCAACTTCGCCCAATTCACCGTCTACGACGCCGGAAAACTCTGGGCGGCCCAGCAGGCGGTCGCCACCGCCAAACGCGACCTGGCACTGTTCGCCGGCGCCACCATCATCCTGCTGATCTGCGCGTACGCCATCTCGCCCGGCCGCCGCCGCACCACCGTGCAACTGGGCATGTGGCTGGTTGTCGCGGCCGTCGCGGTGACCGCGATCCTGCGCGCCGTACGCCGTGAGCTGCTCGCCCAGGTCCCGGCCGGCACCTATCGCGACGGTGTCGACGCGGCGATGACCAGCATCTTCAGTCTGCTGCGGGAGCGTGGCACGCAGATCATCTGGATCGGGGCGGTGCTGGCGGTGCTCGCGTACCTGGCCGGCCCGGGCCGTGTCCCGGTCTGGCTGCGGTCGCAGGTCGCGCGTGGCGGGCGGGCCACCGGACGGGTGACCGGGCACGGCGCCCGCGTCGTGGCCGCGCACGCTCCCGGCTGGATCACCACGCACCTCGATCCGCTGCGGATCGCCGGGGTCGTGGTCGCCGCGATCCTCGCCCTGGTTCTCTCCTCGTGGACGTCCCTGCTGGTGATCGTGATCCTGCTGGCCGTCTACGAGGTGGCGGTCACGCTGATCGCCCGTCGTGGCCGCGGCGGAGGGGAACTCGCCGTCCGGTGAGGCGGCAGCGCGAAGGCACCCGGGTGACGACCCGGGTGCCTTCGGTGTGAGGGGGTGGCCTACGGGCGGTGGTCGCCGAAGGTCTCCAGCAGGGTGTCGCGTTCGGTCTCGGTCAGGTTCGTCTCGATGAGCCGGCTGCCCAGGCCGTGGAAGCGCTCGCCGAGCCGGTCCAGGTTGGCCTCGTCGGTGACCAGGAACAGCGCGGACGTTCCCTCGGTGATCTCGGCGCGGATCCGTTCCAGCTGGTCCCGGGTGATGCCGGTGCCCTCCGAGGCGCGCACGAGCGCACCGACCCCGGCGCCGACGACCCCGCCGATCACCGGGGCGAAGAAGAGGCTGCCGAGCAGCACGCCCCAGAACGCGCCCCAGCCGGTGCCCCGCCAGTTCGTGTCGTGCCCGTGGTGGGACTCCGGCTTGGCTGCGCCGAGCGGCCAGGTGACGATCGCGTGGTCGACGATCTTCACGAGATCGTCCGCCGAGGCGTACTTGATGGCGCCGAAGGCCTGTTCGGCGCCCTTGGGGTCGTCGTACTTCCAGACAGTGAAGGTCGTCATCGGGTCAGCCTGTCGGGGCCGGTGACTCGGGGACCTCATCCCGCGGGGGCGAATCCGAGAGCAGGACGTTCATCCACCGCGTGCTCGGGTCGATGTCGACCAGCAGCCCTTTCGCGAGCAGGGTCAGCGGGATCGCCAGCAGTGCCCCGAGCGCGCCCAGCACCCAGGCCCAGAAGATCAGTGCCAGGAACGAGACGGTCGCCGACAGGCCGACCGCGTCGCCGACCACCTTCGGCTGGATCACCGACTGGATGACGAAGTTGACCAGGCAGTACAGGACGATGACGGTGAGCATCAGCTCCGGGCCGCCCTGCAGCAGCCCGAGCAGGGCCGGCGGGATCACGCCGACGACGAAGCCGATGTTCGGGATGTAGTTGGTGATGAACGCCAGCAGCCCCCACAGCACCGGCAGCGGCACATCGAGGGCCCACAGCAGCAGCGTGTCGACGATCGCCACGATCAGCCCGAACACCGTGCAGACCACCAGGTAACGGCGGGTCCCCTGGGCGAACGAGCGCAGCGCGGAGACGACCTGCGGCCGCTCGCCGACCACGGCGCTGAGCCGGGCCGGGAAGCCGACCGCGTCCAGGCACATGAACAGCAGCACCGCGACCAGGAACAGGGTGTTCGACAGCAGCCCGGCGAGCCCGCCGAACAGCGACCGCACCAGGCCGGCCATCGAGCCGGTGTCGGCGCCGGCCAGCGCGGCGCGCACCTGGTCGGTGCTGACGCCGAGCGTGCCGAGGCCTCTGACCAGATCGTCGCGCAGGCTCGCGAACTGTGCCTGGTACTGCGGCATCAGGTCGATCAGCCGGGTCACCGAGACGGCCAGGGCGCCGCCGAGCGCGGCCAGGATCAGATAGACGACCAGCACGGTGGCGACGGCCGCGGCCCAGACCGGCAGGCCGCGCCGGCGCAGCCATCCGGTGAACGGGCTGACCGTCACGACCAGCATCAGCCCGAGGAAGACCGGCCCGATCAGGTCGGCGACCCAGCGCAGCCCCGCCACCACGACGACCAGGCAGGCGAAGCCCAGCAGCACGAGCACGCCCCGGGGCAGCAGCGCGGCCGGCGCGGAGGTGCGCAGCCGCACGCCCCCCGGGCGGGTGTCAGGCCCGGACCGCACGGCCGTGCGCCGCGACCGCGTAGATGCAGAGCACGTCGATGGCGATCACGATGCTGCACCAGAACGGGTAGGCCGGCAGCATGATCATGTTGGAGAAGACGCTGACCACGCCGATCACGATCACGACCAGCCGGGCCCACGTCTTGCCGTAGAGGATGCCGACCCCGGCCAGCACCGTGATCGCGCCGAGGATCAGCTGCATCCAGCCCCAGAACGTGAAGTCGGCCGGGATCGCCAGAGCGTCCGCGGTGGCCTGCGCGATGTCGTCACGGGCCAGCATCACGATCCCTTCGATCACCTCGAAACCACCGTTGATCAGCAGCATGATCCCGGCGAACAGGACCAGGCCGACCCACGGGGACGAACTGTTCCGGGCGTACGCGGTGTGTGTCATCGTTTCTCCCTCAGCGAGGTCAGGCAGAGCACCTCGACACCGGAACGGTCGAGGCGGGTGAGCAGGCGCTCCAGGTCGTCGTCGGAGAGCCGGCCGCGGATGGTGCACTGGCGTGGCATGGTCCGGATCCGCAGGTCGCCGAGCGTTCTTCGCAGCAGCGGTCCCAGGAAGCCGCGGACCCGGATCTCGTATCGCTCGTACATGCCGGCTCCCGTCGTACGCGGACAGTGGTTTTCCTGACCTTCGCGGCAGCGGGCGGTGACGGCATCGCTCGTCCGGGATGAACGGGCGCCGCCCGGGCTTGCGGCCACGGGCGAAGTCATCCCCGCGGAATGAGGATCGGCGCGGCGCGACGTGGCTGACTGGCGGCATCGAGCGGAAGGAGTACGTCATGGCAACACTGGTCGCCATCGGATATCCCGACGAGACCACGGCGACAGCGGCGTCGCTGGAGGCGAACCGGCTGGCCAAGGACCTGATCATCCAGCCGGACGCGATCGCGGTGATCATCCGGGATCGGGAGGGCAAGTTCCACGTCACCACCAGCCACCACGCGGTGGGCGGCGGCGCGACGTGGGGCATGTTCTGGGGCCTGCTGTTCGGGATGCTGTTCTTCGTCCCGATCCTGGGCATGGCGGTCGGCGCCGGGCTGGGCGCGCTCACCGGCAAGATCGCCAAGAACGCGATCAACAAGGAGTTCCAGGAGCGGATCCGTGAGGAGCTCCAACCGGGAACGTCGGCGCTGTTCCTGGTGGTCGAGTCGGTCACGCCGGACAAGGCGGTCGCCTCGCTGAGCCGCTTCGGTGGCACGGTGCTCAAGTCGTCGCTGCCGAAGGAGACCGAGGAGGAGCTCCAGGAAGCACTGCACGGCTCCCCCCGGCAGTAGGAAGGTTCCCGACAGAAGCGCCGCCCGATCCGTTCGGGCGGCGTTTCCTGTTCCCGGGCACCGCATACTGACGGCATCTGATTCCGGTCGCCGGAGCACGTGCACGGCGGCAACGGCGCAGGGCTCGGCGCCGCGCACCAGACCGGCCTCGCCGCGGTGTCCGGCGAGCCTGTTCGCCGGGCGCAATCTGCTCGATGAGGGCATGGCCGGCGTCGTCAACCAGTTCTCCGGCGAGTCGTGACAGGGCCGGGGATCGGCAGCGAAGGAGAGTCGTGATGGGTCCGGTAATCTATGAGATCGACACGTGGCCGTGGCTGACCGGCCTCGGAGGCGTCACCCTCGGCGAGGTGCCCGGCACGGTCTGGGACCAGGTGGCCGCGCCCGGCATCGACGCGGTCTGGCTGATGGGGGTCTGGGAGCGCAGCCCCGCCGGGATCGCCGTGGCGAGGTCCAACGAGGAGTTGCAGCGGTCGTTCCGCGACGCGCTGCCCGACCTGAGGCCGGACGACGACGTCGGCTCGCCCTACTGCGTGCGGCGCTATCGGGTGGACGAGCGGCTCGGCGGGCCGCAGGGGCTGGCCCGGGCCCGCGAGGAGCTGCGCCGGCGCGGCGTCAAGCTGTTCCTCGACTACGTGCCCAACCACGTCGCCCCGGACCACCCGGCGGTCACCGAGCACCCGGACTGGTTCGTGCGGGAGAACGGCGTCATCGCCAACGGGCGCGACCCGTACTTCCCGCCGTGGCCGGACGTGCTGCAGCTCAACGCGTTCGCGCCGGGCATGCGGGACGCCACCGTCGCCGCGTTGTCGGACATCGCCGACCAGTGCGACGGCATCCGCTGCGACATGGCGATGCTGCTGATCAACGAGATCTTCGCGCGTACGTGGGGAGCACTCGCCGGTCCACCGCCCGCGCAGGAGTTCTGGCCGCACGTGATCGGCCGGCTGCGGGAACGGCACCCGGGCGTGACCCTGGTCGCCGAGGCCTACTGGGACACCGAATGGCAACTGCAGCAGCAGGGTTTCGACCACTGCTACGACAAGCGGCTCTACGACCGGCTGGTCCACGAGGACGCCGGGTCGGTCCGCAAGCACCTCAGCGCCGGGCTGGACTATCAGGACCGGCTGATCCGGTTCCTGGAGAACCACGACGAGCCGCGGGCCGCCGCAACCTTCCCGGACGGGCGCGCGCGGGCCGCTGCGGTGGTCGTGGCCACGCTGCCCGGCGCGACGCTCTGGCACGACGGGCAGTTCGAGGGGCGGCGGGTCCATCTGCCGGTCTTCCTCGGCCGATTCCCGGACGAGCAGCCGGATCAGGCCCTGCGCGACTTCTACCGCCGGGTGGTGGCGGCAGCCGCGGACGTCCGGCGGGGGCAGTGGCGGATGCTGGAAACCTTCGGCTGGCCGGACAACCAGTCGCACCAGGACCTGCTCGCCTGGGCCTGGGACTCCGCCGTCGTGGTGGTCAACTTCGCCGGGCACCCGTCCCAGGGCCGGGTCCCGCTGCCGGGCGCCGAGGTGCCCGGCCGGGCCTGGCGTCTGGTCGACCGGCTGGACGGGCGGGTGTTCGAGCGGTCCGGCAGCGATCTGGCGGGGGAGGGGCTGTTCGTCGACCTGCCGCCGTGGGGAACGCATGTTCTAGTCCGAGAGTGAGGTGACCAGCACCGAAGGTGACGGACTATCCGATCCGGACGATGCGCGGGTGTGGTAGTGCCGGGAGTCTGAGCGAGGAGATCGAAATGGGGTCGGCTCTCGGAGGTAACCACTGTGTCCATCGATCTGATTGCCACTGACTCACCTGACATATCCGTCTACGACGCGGACGGCTCTCTGCTCGCCTCGAAGTTCGCGGTTCCGGCCGCTCCGCCGTTCATGGTGGCGCGGCCGGCGCTGCTGGCGCGGCTCAGCGAGGGCGTCCGCGGCCCGGTCACGGTGGTGACCGGGCTCGCCGGCAGCGGAAAGACGCAGCTGCTGGCCTCGTGGGTGCGGTCCCGTGCGGTCACCTGGCCGATCGCGTGGATCACCTGTGAGAACGGGGACGAGCCGGCGGCCAACCTGTGGTCGTACGTTCTGGAGGGCCTGCGCCGCGCCGGTGTGCCGGCCCCGGAACCGGCCGTTCCCGGCGCCGCCGCGAGCCGGGCGGTGCTCGCCCGGCTCGCGGCGATCATCGACGAGCAGCCCACCCCGGTGGTCCTGGTCCTGGACGGCGTCGCCCAGATGCCCGGCCGCGAGTGGGCGGCCGGCCTGGAGTTCCTGCTCGCCCACGCGCACGGCCTGCGGGTGATCCTGGCCGGGCGCTGGGATCCGCCGCTGCCGCTCTACCGTTACCGGCTCGCCGGTCAACTCCGCGAGGTGCGCTCCGCCGACCTGGCGTTCACCGCTGACGAGACGGCCCGGCTGATGGAGTTGCACGGGGTCCCGCTGGCCGGCCCGGACCTGGCGACATTGCTGGAACGCACCGAGGGATGGGCGGCCGGGATCCGGCTCTGCGCCTGCGCGATGCAGGGACGCGAGGACGTGACCCGGATGGTCACGACGATCTCCGGTGACGAGTCCACCATCGCCGAGTACTTCATCGGTGAGGTGCTGCGCACCCAGTCGCCCGCGATGCGGCAGTTCCTGCTGGAGACCAGTGTGCTGGACACGTTCTCCGCGGACCTGGCCGGCGCGGTCACCGACCGGCCCGACGCGGTCCGGTTGCTCGCGGAGTTGACCAGGGAGAACGCGTTCATCCAGCCGGTCGGGGCGAGCGCCCGGCTGTACCGCTACCACCGGCTGTTCGCCGAGCTGCTGCGTGCCCAACTGGCCTGGGCCGAGCCGGAGCACATCGTGTTGCTGCACCAGCGCGCCGCCCGCTGGCTGTCGCAGCACGGCAGGCTCGCCGACGCGGTCGGGCACTCGGTCGCCGCGCAGGACTGGGGGACGGCCGCGACCATGGTGATCGAGGACTTCGCGATCGGCCGGCTGATCGTCGAGGGAAGCGCCGGCCGGCTCGGTGGCCTGCTCGCCGGGCTGCCGGAGCACCTGGACATGCCCGAGGTCGTCGTGGCGCGGGCCGCGCTGGCCTACGGCGACGGTGACCGGGGTGCGGCCCGCGACCTGTTCGCCCTGGCCGGGAACCTGCTCGCCGTCCAGGGCAGCGACTGCGGGGAGGGCCTGACCCTGGCCTGCTCCCTGATGCAGCTGCTCCTGCTCGCCGATGGCCCCGAGCCGGAACGGGCGCGGGAACTGGCGCAGGTCGCCCACGCGTTCCTGGCCGTGGCGCCGGCCCGGAAACTGGCGCGGCACCCCGAGCTACGCGCGCTGCTGCTGGCCGCGGAGGGAGCCGCCCGCAGCGCCTGCGACGACGTCGACGGCGCGATCGAGGTGCTCACCGAGGCGGTCGCGGCGGCGCCGGCCGGATGCGAGACGGTCACCATCGACTGCCTGCGCACGATCGCGGCGCTGGAGGCGCACCGCGGGCGCCTGGGCCGTGCCGAGACCGCCGCCCGGCAGGCGCTCGACCTGGCCGGGCAGTGCGGCCTCGGCCCGGAACGCCGCCCGGTGACGGCTCAGGTGGTGCTCGCCTGGGTGGCCCTGGAGCGCTACGACATCGAGGCCGCCGACCGGCACCTGCGCGGCGCGCAGACCGGCGAGGACCCGCTGGCGGCCGCCGCGTACGCGGTGGTCAGGTCCCGTCGTCTGCAGGTCCGCGGCGAGCTGCGCGGCGCGCTGAACGCGCTGCTGCCCGTCCCGCAAGCGCCACCGTGGCTGTGCCGCGAGATCGGCCTGGGCCGGGCCCGGCTGCTGATCGGCGCCGGCCGGCTCGACGACGCGGCCGAGGTGCTCGCCGGGTATCCGGAGCCGCGCACCCCGGACGTGGCCGTGCTGGACGCCACGCTCGCTCTCGCCCGCGACGAGCCGAGCCGGGCGCACGAGGTGGCCCGGACGGTCGCCGACGCGGCGGGGGTGACGGTGCCGGTGGCCCTGGACGCCTGGTTGCTGCTGGCGATGCTGGCGGCGAGCGCGGACGACGTGGTGGGCGCCAGGGAGGCGCTGCGACGCGGGCTGCGGGTCGCCGCCCCGGAGAATCTGCGGCGCCCGGTCCACCAGGCGTGGGGCGCGTTGCGGCGGGTGTTGCGCGACGACGAGAAACTGGCGGCGCTGGGGGCCGCGCCCGGCGGGCATCAGCAGTCGGTCGCCGAGCCGGTCGTGGTGGAAACCCTGAGCAAGCGGGAGCTGGACGTGCTGCGCGGGATGGCGGAGATGCTGCCCACCGAGGAGATCGCCGCCTCGATGTACGTCTCGGTCAACACCGTCAAGACGCACGTGCGCAGCATCCTGCGGAAACTGTCCGCGTCCCGGCGCAACGAGGCGGTGCGCCGGGCGCGGGCCCTCCATCTGATCTAGGCCGTGCCTGCCGGCTCGACCGACTGACTACGGACGTCGCGGCCATGAGCGGCCAGGGCGAAGATGATCAGCACGTCCATGCCGAGCAGGATCGTGCACCAGAGGGGCGAGGCGGCCAGGAAGACGAAGTGGAGCAGAGCGCCGAGGAAGGCGATCAGGACCCCGATGATCCGGGCCCACAGCCATCCGAGCAGCACCCCGGTGCCGGCTGCCAGAGAGAGTAGCCCGAGCAGCAGGTGCACCCAGCCCCAGGCCGCATAGTCCAACTCGACCAGCAGCCCGTCCGACGTGACCACGTAGGCCTGTTCGTTCAGGAGGGCGACAGCACCCTCGGTCGCCTGGAACACGCCCAGGGACAGCAGCATGATGCCGGCGAACACGACTACTCCGCCCCACCCGGTGGCGGGCGGGGCGGGGGTGTCGGCGCCGGCGGGACGTTCACTCGCATAACTGTTCGACATGGGTCTCAGCAGACTGCGTACGGCCGCCGTACGCCTCACACGTCAGGGGTGAACGTGCCAAAACCTGCAACTTGCACGGTAAATTCTTCAACACGCGTCAATACCAGGGGTTGCCGTGCATGTACTGACTGTGATTGCGTGTCGTGGTGACTCCGGCATTCCGTCGCTGATCGTCATGGTTACGCGGTGCGATGACGCTACGCAGAGTTAAGTTGAACTTTTCAGTGACTGAGAGTGACTGTGCCGTGGCGGCGGCTCTCCCGGGGTCTGGAGGCGACATGGGCGTGTATCGGGGCAACAACCACTCAGCGGCGGCGACCGCTCACGTGGGTCGCCCGCGACTCCCGCAGGGGGTCGTCTGGCGGCCCCGCCTGGCCGAGGCACTGGACACCGGGACACGTCACGCGGTGACGACGATCTGTGCCGGGCCCGGATGGGGCAAGACCGCCTGCGTGTCCGCGTGGGCCGGCTCCCGGTCGGTGAACGGCCCGATCGCCTGGCTCGCTCTGGACGCAAGGCACAACGATCCGTACGTCTTCTGGTCCGACCTGATGCTCGCTCTGCGCGCCGGCGGCGCGGTGCGACCCGGCCAGGTCGTCCCGGACCGTGGCGCGTTTCTCGGGGTGGACGGCCCGGCCTTCCTGCGCCGGCTCGGCAACGGCCTCGGCGCCACGCCGGGCCCGGTCGTCATCGTCCTGGACGATCTGCAGGCGATCACCGAGCCCCGGGTGCTGTCCGCCCTGGCCGGGTTGCTGCGCAGCCCGCCGGAGCGGCTGCGTCTGGTGCTGATCAGCCGCACCGAGCCGGAGCTGCCGCTGCACCGGCTCCGGGCGGCCGGCGAGCTCACCGAGCTCCGCACGGCCGACCTGGCGTTCCGGGCCGACGAGGCGGCCGAGCTGCTCGCCCTGCTCGGCCGCACGATGCCGCCCGCCGAGCTGGCGGCGCTGGTCCGCACCACCGAGGGCTGGGGCGCCGGAGTGCGGCTGGCGCTGGACGCCCCGCCCGGCGTCGAGCCGGACGACGCCGCCGCCGACTACCTGATCCGCGAGGTGCTGGCCGTGCAGCCCGGGCCGATCCGCCAGTTCCTGCTCTCGACCAGCCTGCCGGACCGGATCTCCGGAGGCCTGGCCGAGGCGCTGACCGGCCGCCGCAACGGCTTCCAGCTGCTGGAACAGCTCGAACGCGCGAACCTGTTCCTCGACCGGGCCGGCCCCGGCGGCTGGTTCCGTTACCACCGGCAGTTCCGCGCCACGCTGCGCCGCCAGCTCGGTCAGGAACAGACCGACAGCCCGGCCCGCCTGCACCTGCTGGCCGCCCGATGGCACGCCCGGGAGGGCAGCCCGCTCACCGCGCTGGAACACGCCGCGTCGGCCGGTGACTGGACCCTGGTCAGCCGGCTGGTGGCCGACTACGGGATCCCGCTGTTCGTGTCGTCGGACCGGGTGGAGCTGGCCGAGCTGATCCGGCGGATCCCGCTCGATCGCCTGCCGGAGACGGCCGAGCTCGTCCTCTGCTCCGCGATGGTCACCTACGCGATGGGCGACGTGGCCGGGGTGCAGCGGCAGACCGGCCGGGTCCGCCGGCTGCTGCAGGACCGCGACACCGGCTCGCGCCGCTCGATGGGGATCGCGGTGCAGATCCTGGAGGCCACCATGGTGGCCCGATGGCAGGGGAACATGCCGGCCCTGGTCGGCACCACCACCGAGGTGCTGCGGCAGCTGGCCGCCCTGCGCTGGGACCAGGTCCCGGCGATGCCGCAGTACCGGGCGATCGCCTTGGCCAACAAGGGTATCGGCCTGCTCTGGTCGGGCGAGCTGGACCATGCCGACCGTTACCTCTGGGCGGCCACGACCGGGGCGCGCGCGGCCGGCTCCCCGCTGATCGAGATCAACGCGCTGGGCCACCTGGCGCTGCTCGGCGTCATCCAGGGCGCCCTGCACGAGGCCGCCACGAATGCGAGCGCGGCGCTCGGCGTGGCCCGGCGGATCGACGCCGACAATCGGATCGCGGTCGCTCCGGCCTACATCGCCCAGTCAGTCATCGCCCGGGAGCAGGGCCACGAGACCGAGGCCGAGGAGGCGATGCGGCGAGCCCTGCACGCCTGCGGGGACAACCCGGAGACGGCGCTGACCGTGCTGACCGGCGCGCTGCGTGCGGGCCTGCTGGTCGATCGGGGGGAGCCGCACACCGCCCGGGCGGTGCTCGCCAAGGTCGTCGAGGAGGCCGGTCCCGGGCTGGACGCCCCGATCCTGCGGCGGATCGTCGACCTGGCGCAGGCCGAGGTCGACCTGACCCTGGACGACCCGTGGCCGGTGCTCACCCGCTACGCCCGCCAGGACGGGCTCTACCCGCCCGAGCAGCTCCGGCTGGCCCAGGCCTACCAGGCGGCCGGTCACCCGGGCCGGGCCGAGGCCGTGCTGGCTGTGCTGCGCGAAGGCCCGGACCGCAACTGCGCGGTGTCGGCCTGGCTGCTGACCGCACTGGCAGCGGATGCCGGCGGCCACGGCGGGCGGGCCGCCGAGGCGCTCGGCCGGGCCCTGGCCGCGGCCGAGCCGGACCGGATCCGGCGGCCGTTCCGCCGCTTCGACGCCGGCCGGATCATGGCGCTGGCCGAACGCCAGCAGTGGCTGACCGAACCCCGCGGGACCGCGGGCGACAGCGTCCTCGCCGAGATCACCGGCGAGATCCCGATCGGCGCCCCGCCGGTCACCGGCCCGCTCAGCGAACGCGAGATCGAGGTCCTCCAGTACCTTCCGACGGTGCTCACCGCCGGGGAGATCGCCGGGACCCTCGGCATCTCGGTGAACACGGTCAAGGCGCACATGCGCTCGATCTACCGCAAGTTCGGCGCCTCCCGGCGACGGGAGGCCATCGTCATCGCTCGTCAGCTGGGCCACCTGTGACCAGCGCGCCGACGACCGCCGCCAGCAGCAGGCAGAAGGACAGGACGTAGAGCCAGCCGATGTAGGTGAACGCCAGCCCGATCGTGCCGTACCGGTCCGTGCTTGACTGCAGTGCCCGGGGCAGATACACCGCCCCGCCGGCGCGGACCGCCATCATCATCAGCCCGAACGCCGCCGCGCCGGCGATCAGCGGCCGCCGCGGCGCCCGTGAGCCCAGCAGCAGCCACGGCAGCAGGACCGCCAGAACGGTGTCCGCGACCAGCGCCACCAGCACGCCCGTCACGTGCGGCGCCGGCAACAGCGAGGCGAGCCAGCTCAAGGTCCGCGCGCACAGCAGGAACAGCACCAGCACCACGACGGTCCCGACCTGCCGGCCGGTCGCGGCGGCGCCGGCCGGCTTCTGCGCGATCGTCCACACCACCAGGTAGGAGCGGACCAGGGCCCGGCTCAGGCCGGTCGCCGACAGGATCACGATCAGGCACCCGACCACGCCGAACGCGTTGTTGCGGCTGCCGCCCAGCGCCTCCTGCAGCAGCCTCTGACTGGCCTCCGGCAGCCGCATCAGATCCGAGAACCGAGCCCGGTACCCCGGCCCGAGCAGCGCCGCCAGCATGATCAGCAGCGGGAAGATCGACGTGAACGACTGCGCGGCAAGGGTCATCGCACGGTCGAAGATCTGCACCCGGACCAACTCCCCGGCCCCGTGCAGCAGCAGCCGGCCCAGCCGGCTGCCGAGGATCAGCGCGGCCCGCGGCCGCAGCCTCTCCGGAATCCGTGCCAGCGGTCCGCCCGGCTCGGGCATCGCGGTCACCTCCCGGTCCGCCGCGCCATCGGGCTCAATGTCCGCGACCCGCCGCCGGGTCACCCCATCCCCGGAGAGTGAAACCGGCTGCCGGTACGGCCGTCGGCCGCCCGCCGTCCGTCCCGCCGCCGGCGCACCTCACCCTGCCGGAGTGAGGTGGCGCAGCCGGCCGGCCCGGACAGTGAGGGGATGCGGGTGGCGGTGGTGGCCGGGACGGCCGGGCTCGGAGCGGGGGCGCTCGGGCTCACGGTCGCGCTGCTGCCCGGGGTCAGCGCCGACAACGGCTGGGCGGTGCTCGGCGCCGCGGTGCTGATCGGGCTGGCCGGGGCGGTGCTGCGGCCGGCGCTGGTGCGGCTGCTGTCGGCGATCGGCTGGGCCGGAGTGGTGATCGGCTGGCTGGTCGCCCAGGCGCTGCTGGTCTACGCCGTCCTGACCCTCGCGCCCGGCGTGCACGTCGACGGCCTCGGCGCGGCGTTCGGCGCGGCGTGGCTGGGCGCGGGGCTGATGAGTGCGGGGCTCTGGGTGGTCACGGCGGGACAGGACGGCGTGGTCACCCAGCATCTGCTGCGGGTCAACCGGCGCTTCCGGGCGAGCGTGCCGCGCAGCGACGAGCCGGGCACGCTGATCATCCAGATCGACGGGCTGTCCGCGCCGCTCGCCCGGTGGGCGGTCGAGGCCGGGAACCTGCCGGCGCTGGGCCGCCGGCTCGCCGGGGGCACGCACCTGATGACCGCGTGGCACGCCCGGCTGCCGGCGACGACACCGGCGAGCCAGGCCGGGATCCTGCACGGGGCGAGTGACGAAGTGCCGGCGTTCCGGTGGTTCGAGAAGGACTCCGGCCGGATGGTCGTCACCAACCGGCCCCGCGACGCCGCGCTGGTCGAGGACCGCTGCTCCGACGGGCACGGGCTGCTCGCCGGGGACGGGGTCAGCGTCAGCAACGTGTTCTCCGGCGACGCGCCGGCCTCGCTGCTGACGATCAGCACCGCCCGGCACGCCCGCGGCCCGCGCCGGTACGTCTCCACGTACCTGCTCGACCCGTTCGGCCTGACCCGCTCGCTCGTCCTGACCTGCGGCGAAGTGCTCAAGGAGCTGCACCAGGCCCGCCGTCAGCGGCTGCGCCGGGTCCGGCCGCGGATGCGCCGCGCCTGGCCCTACGTGCTGCTGCGCGGCGCCACCAACGTCCTGCTCCGGCACGTGAACCTGGCGGTGCTCGCCGAGCAGCTCATGCGCGGCAAGCCGGTGATCTACTGCGACTTCGTCGACTACGACGAGATCGCCCATCACGCGGGCCCGGCCCGGCCGGAGTCACTGGCGGCGCTGGAGGGGATCGACGCGGCCCTGTCGGTGCTGGAGGAGGTGGCGTCGGCGGCGCCACGGCCGTACCGCCTGATCGTGCTCTCCGACCACGGGCAGAGCCAGGGTGCGACGTTCGCCCAGCGCTACGGCCTGCGCTTGGACGACCTGGTCGCGACGCTGACCGGCGGCGGCGAGGAGACGCTGATCGCGGCCTCCGGCAACCTCGCCCTGATCTACCTGGTGCGGCGGGAAGGGCGGGTGACCATGGAAGAGATCGAGGAGTTCTGCCCCGGCCTGCTGGCCGGCCTGGCCGCGCACCCCGGGATCGGCTGGGTGCTGGTCCGCTCGGCGGGCCAGGGGCCGATCGTGCTCGGCCCCGACGGGTGCCGGTGGCTCGACGACGACCACGTCGAGGGCACCGACCCGTTGCGGGATTTCGGGCCGCACGCCGCTGACGACCTGCGCCGGCACGACCGCCTCGCGAACACCGGTGACCTGGTCGTGAACAGCCTGTGGGACCCGGTGACGCGGGAGGTCGCCGCGTTCGAGGACCTGATCGGCTGCCACGGCGGCCTCGGCGGCGACCAGAGCGCGGCGGTCCTGATCCACCCGGCCGACTGCCCGCCGCCGGGCGAGCTGGTCGGCGCCGACGCGGTCCACGAGTACCTCCGGACCGTCATCGCCGCGCCGGCCCCGCGTTCCGGCGTCTCCCGGCCGGCGCCGTCCCGCGCCTGAGGTCACCACCGGGGGGAGCCGGGCAAGCTCACCCCGCTGGGGTGAGCCCGCGGGCGCGGCGGCCGCAGACGATGACCGGCATCGACTTCGGAAGGAGCCGCGATGTGCCGGTGGCTTGCGTATTCGGGCACGCCGATCCGCCTCGACGAGTTGCTCTACCAACCACGGTTCTCCCTGATCGACCAGAGCATGCACTCTCGGTACGGCGTCGAGACCACCAACGGTGACGGCGTCGGCGTCGGCTGGTATCCGGCCGACAGCCCGGCCGAGCCCGCGCTGTTCCGCGGCGTCGGCCCGGCCTGGAACGACGCCAACCTGCGGGAGATCGCCCGCTCGACGACGTCGCCGCTGTTCCTGGCGCACATCCGCGCCAGCACCGGCACCGCGGTGCAGCAGACCAACTGTCATCCGTTCCGCCACGAGAGCTGGCTGTGGGTCCACAACGGCTCGATCCGCGAGTTCGCCAAGCTCAGGCGGGACCTGCTGCTCGCCGTCGACCCGGCGTTGTTCCCCACCATCGAGGGCTCGACCGACTCCGAGGTGATGTTCCACCTCGCGCTCACCTTCGGGCTGCGGGACCGGCCGGTCGCCGCGGTCGAGCGGATGGCCGGGCTGATCGAGGCGGTCGCGCGCACGCACGGCGTGCCGGCTCCGTTGCAGATGACGATCGGCACCACCGACGGCGACCGGGTGTGGGGCTTCCGGTACTCCAGCGAGGGCCACAGCCGGTCGCTGTACTACAGCACCGAGACCGCCGCGCTGCAGCGGCTCTACCCGGACAACCCGCAACTGCATCGGCTGTCCGAGGAGACCAGGCTGGTCGTCTCCGAGCCGCTCGGCGAGCTGCCCGGCGCCTGGCAGCCGGTGCCCGAGTCGTCCTACGGGGTGATCCAGAAGGGCGCGGACGAGCTCGGCCACTTCGAACCGGCCGCGCCGTGAACCGTACGCTCGGGCTCCCGCAGGCCACCGCCCTGATCCTCGGCACGATCATCGGGGTCGGGATCTTCAACCTGCCGTACTCGCTGGCCGGGATCGGGCCGATCAGCATCGTCGCGATGGTGCTGACCACGGTCGGCGCGCTCGCCCTCGCCGTCATGTTCGCGGCGCTGTCCCGGCGGCTGCCGGCCGACGGCGGCCCGTACGCGTACGCCCGCGCGGCGTTCGGCAACACTGTCGGGTTCGCCAACGCGTGGTCGTACTGGATCACCGCGTGGGCCGGCAACGCCGCGATCGTCACCGGCTGGGTCTTCTACGTCGAGCACTTCGTCAACAAGGACGGCAAGGTCCTCTGGTCGATCGTCATCGCCCTGATCGGCCTCTGGCTGCCGGCGCTGGTCAACCTGTCCGGGGTGAAGAACATGGGCGCGGTCCAGCTCTGGACCACCGTCATCAAGTTCATCCCGCTGGTGATCATGTCCACGATGGGGCTGTTCTTCATCAGCACCGCCAACTTCCGGCCGACCAACGTCAGCGGCGAGAGCGACTGGAAGGCGATCGGCAGCGCCATGGCCATCTGCCTGTTCAGCTACCTCGGCGTGGAGTGCGCCGCGGTCGCCGCCGCCAAGGTCCGCGACCCGGCCCGCAACGTGCCCCGGGCCACGGTGCTCGGCACGCTCGGCGCCGCCGTGGTGTACCTGCTCTCGCTGATCGCGGTGTTCGGCATCGTGCCGCTGACCACGCTCGCCGACGACAAGGCGTCCTACTCGGCGGCCGCCAACGTGATGGCCGGCGGTGGCACCTGGGCCGGCGACCTGACCGCCCTGGCCGTGATCGTCTCCGGGTTCGGCGCCCTCAACGGCTGGACGATGATCTGCGCCGAGATGCCCCTGGCCGCGGCGAAGGACGGCGTGTTCCCGGCGCTGTTCGGGCGGATGTCGAAACGCGGGGTGCCGGCCATCGGCATCCTGTCGTCGACGGTGCTGGGCAGCGTCGCGATGACGGTCAGCTACATGGGCGCCAGTGGGGCCACCGTCTTCAACACGCTGGTCCTGATGACCGGGATCACCGCCGCCATCCCGTACGCGTTCAGCGCGCTCGCCCAGTTCAAGTGGCGGGTCAAGGGCCGGCTGACGCGGGACGCCGTCATCGCCGTACTGAGCCTGATCTTCTCGGTCCTGTTCGTCTGGTACTCCCGGAACACCGGCGACGACCGCTGGTTCGTCGTCTGGGGCCCGTTCCTGATGGCCGGTGGCGCCTTCGTGCTCGGCATCCCGGTCTACCTGTCCGTCCGCAACCACATGACCGCGCCGCCGCCGGTCCCCGCCCACGAATGATCGGGGAGACCCCATGCCCTTCCACGTCGATTCCGAGACCGGCCGGCTGCGGCAGGTGATCCTGCACCGTCCCGGTGTCGAGCTCAGCCGCCTGACCCCGGACAACGTCAAGGACCTGCTCTTCGACGACATCCTGTGGGCACGCCGGGCCCGCGAGGAACACGACGCGTTCGCCGAGGTGCTGCGCGAGCGCGGGGTCAAGGTGCACTACTTCGCCGAGCTGCTCGCCGACGTGCTGGACATCCCGCACGCCCGCGGCTGGATCCTGGACCGGATCATCACCGACGACACCGTCGGGGTGACCCTGGCCGGGCCGCTGCGCCGGCTCGCCGAGCAGGCCGAGAGCGCGAAACTCGCCGAGTACCTGATCGGCGGCGTGCTCAAGCAGGAGCTGGCGGCGTTCACCGTGAACAGCCTGCGCTGGGAGCTGATGGGCGCCGACGACTTCGTGCTCACGCCGCTGCCCAACCACCTGTTCCAGCGGGACAACTCGGCCTGGATCTACGGCGGGGTCAGCGTCAACCCGATGGCGATGGCCGCCCGGCACCGCGAGTCGGTGCACAGCTCGGCCATCTACCGCTTCCACCCGATGTTCACCCTCGCCGACTTCGACATGTGGTACGGCGCCGACGACAAACCGCACCAGCCGGCCACCCTGGAGGGCGGCGACATCCATGTGCTCGGCAACGGCGCGGTGATGATCGGGCTGGGCGAGCGGTCCACCGCGATGGGCGTGGAGAACCTGGCCCGCAACCTGTTCCTGGCCGGCGCCGCGACCAAGGTGATCGCCATCGAGCTGCCGCACTCGCACGCCATGATGCACCTCGACACGGTGATGACCATGATCGACCGGGACACCTTCGTGATGTACCCGTACCTGCAGGACGCGTTGCGGTCGTGGACCGTGCTGCCCGGTGACGACGAGGACGGGCTGAACGTGGTCCGCAACGACGACCTGTTCGCCTCGATCGCCGAGACCCTGGGCATCGACAAGATCCAGGTGCTGGAGACCAACGAGGACGTCCGGGCCGCGCAACGCGAGCAGTGGGACGACGGCAACAACTTCCTGGCCGTCGAGCCGGGCGTGATCGTCGGTTACGAGCGCAACGTCACCACGAACACGTACCTGCGCCGGCACGGCGTCGAAGTGATCACCATCGCCGGCGGTGAGCTGGGCCGCGGCCGGGGCGGGCCGCGCTGCATGACGTGTCCCATCGAGCGCGACGCCGCCTGACCTCGTCGCGCTCTTCCGGTTGACCTGTCGCGCTTTCATGCCGTACGCAGGAAGGAGCATTTGACGTGTCCCTGAACCTCCGCAACCGCAGCTTCCTCAAGGAACTCGACTTCACCCCGGACGAATGGCGCTACCTGCTGCGGCTGGCCGCGCAGCTCAAGGCCGCCAAGTACACCGGCACCGAAGTGCCCCGGATGACCGGCAAGAACATTGCGGTGATCTTCGAGAAGACGTCCACCCGCACCCGGTGCGCGTTCGAAGTGGCCGCTCACGACCAGGGCGCGCACGTCACGTTCCTCGACCCGGGCAGCACCCAGCTCGGCCACAAGGAGTCGGTCAAGGACACCGCACGGGTGCTGGGCCGCTTCTACGACGCCCTGGAGTACCGCGGCTTCGGCCAGGAGAGCGTGGAGACGCTCGCCCGGTACGCCGGGGTGCCGGTCTGGAACGGCCTGACCGACGAATGGCACCCCACCCAGACCCTCTGCGACCTGCTCACCATGCGCGAGCACACGGTCAAGCACGACAACGAGGTGGCGTTCGCGTTCCTCGGCGACGCGCACAACAACATGGGCAACTCGCTGCTGGTCGCCGGCGCGATGATGGGCATGGACGTGCGCATGGTCGCCCCCGAGTCGCGCTGGAACCCGGACGAGGTGGTCAAGGCGGCCCAGGCGATCGCGGAGACCACCGGCGCCCGGATCACCCACACCACGGACGTGGGGGAGGGGGTGCGCGGCGCGGACTTCCTCTACACCGACGTCTGGCTGTCGATGGGCGAGCCCAAGGACGCCTGGGACGAGCGGATCCGGCTGCTCAAGCCCTACCAGATCAACAGCGACGTGGTCCGCGCCACCGGCAACCCGGCCACCAAGATCATGCACTGCCTGCCGGCGTTCCACGACCGGCACACCAAGGTCGGCCAGGAGATCTTCGAGCACACCGGCCTCGACGCGCTGGAGATCACCGACGAGGTGTTCGAGTCGCCGGCGTCGATCGTCTTCGACCAGGCCGAGAACCGGATGCACACGATCAAGGCGATCATGGTCGCCACGCTGGGCTCGTGATGCGGATCGTCATCGCGATCGGCGGCAACGCGCTGCTCGAACGCGGCCAGCGCCCGGACGCCGACGTGCAACGGGCCAACGCCGTCCGGGCCGTCGACGCGCTCGCCCCGCTCGCCGCCGAGCACGAGATCGTCATCACCCACGGCAACGGGCCTCAGGTCGGGATGCTCGCCCTGCAGTCCGCGGCGGACGCCAGCCTGCACGTGCCGTACCCGTTCGACGTCCTCGGCGCGCAGACCCAGGGCATGATCGGTTACTGGCTGCTGCAGGCGCTGCAGAACGCGCTCCCGGGCCGGCAGGTCGCCGCGCTCCTCGACCAGACCCTGGTGTCGGCCGTCGACCCGGCGTTCACCGACCCGACCAAGTTCGTCGGGCCGGTCTATCAAGAGCAGACCGCGCGGCAGTACGCCGAGGAGCGCGGCTGGACGGTCGCCGCCGACGGCACCGGATGGCGGCGCGTCGTGCCCTCCCCGCAGCCGCAGCGCGTCGTGGAGACCCGCACGATCCGGCAGCTGCTCTTCGACCGCACGGTGGTCGTCTGCGCGGGCGGCGGTGGCATCCCGGTCGTCCGCGACGAGGACGGCCGGCTGCGCGGCGTGGAAGCGGTCGTCGACAAGGACATGGCCACCGCGGTGCTCGCCGAATCCCTCGACGCGGACGCGTTGCTGCTGCTCACCGACGTGCCCGCGGTCCTGCGCGGCTTCGGCGGCGCCGCGCCCGCGCCGATCTCCCGGGCCACCCCGGCCGAGCTGCGCCGGGAGAAGTTCCCCGCCGGGTCGATGGGGCCGAAGGTGGACGCGGTCTGCCGCTTCGTCGAACTGACCGGCGGCGTCGCCGCGATCGGCGCCCTCGACGACGCCGCGGCGATCCTGGCCGGCAAGGCCGGAACGGTCGTCACCCCCGCCGGGGACTACCCGCTCGGTCCCGGCACGAGATGATGCAACTGTCCGGCAACCGGCTCTACAACGCTGAGCTGGTCGGATGGAGAGGTGACATCTTCGAGCGGCGGGCAGCGGGCATCCGCCGGATCGCACGCCTGGGCCCTCTGGTGCGCCGTGGCGTCGGTGCCGGCGGTCTCCCACTTCCTCGTCCCGGCGTCGCACGCCGTCGCGCCGGTGGTGATGTACTGCCTGGTGGGCGTCGGCGCGGCGATCGCGATGGCGGTCGGCGTGCGGCTGCACCGGCCGGCGGCCCGGGCCGTCTGGTGGCTGCTGGCGGCCGGCCAGGTGATGTACGCCGGCGGCGACGTCGCGTACTTCGTGGCCACCAGCGGCGGTGACACCAGCTATCCCGTGCTGGCCAACGTCCTCTACCTCTCGCAGTACGTCCTTCTCGCCGCCGCGCTGGTGCTGCTCGGGCGGCGGCGCTCGCCACAGCGCAACACGGCCGCGCTGATCGACACCGCGATCCTGACGGTGGCCGCCGCGGTGCTCTGGTGGGTGTTCCTGATCCACCCGGCCGCCGCCGCGCCCGGCTTCTCCGCGCTGGACCGCGTGGGCGCCACCATCTTCCCGATCATGGACCTGTGCGTGCTCACCGTGGCGATCCGGCTGGTGCTCGGTGGCGGCGCGCGGCAGCGGTCGTACCAGCTGTTGCTGACGTTCCTCGGGCTCACGCTGCTCGCCGACACCGCGTACGGCCTGCTCAGCCTGCACGGGGTGTACGAGATCGGCGGCTGGTCCGACGTCGTGTACCTGGGCAGCTACGTCGCGCTGGGCGCCGCCGCGTTGCACCCGTCGATGCGGCAGGTCGCCGAGCCGGTGGAGGGCCGCTCCGGCGCGTCGCTGTACCGCGTCGGGCTGCTGGCGGTCGCCACCCTGATCGCTCCGGCCGTGCTGATCGTGCAGAACCTGCGTCACGCGGCAAGCTCGGACCTGGTCGTCGTCACCGCCTCGGCGGTGCTGTTCCTGCTGGTGCTCACCCGCATGGCCGGCCTCGTCTCGGCGCAGCGCCGGATCGCCACGACCGACGGCCTCACCGGCGTCCACACCCGCCGGTTCCTCTCCGAGGCGCTGCACGCCGGGCGGGAGCGGGCGGCCCGGCACGGCGGCACCTACGCGTTGCTGCTGGTGGACGTGGATCACTTCAAGCACATCAACGACACGTACGGCCACCCGGCCGGCGACCAGGTGCTCAGGGAGCTGGCCCGCCGGCTGCGGGGCGCCTGCCGTGACGTCGACGTGGTCGCCAGGTTCGGCGGCGAGGAGTTCGCGGTGCTGGTGACCGGGGAGCTCCCCGGTGGGCTGTCCGCGCTGGCGGAGCGCTTGCGGGAGCGGATCGCCGAGGCCCCGGTGGTCCTTGACGGTTGTACGGCGATCAGGGTGACCGTCTCGGTCGGCGCTGCGGCGCTGCCCGGCACGGCGTCGACGGAGGAGCTGCTCGTGGCGGCGGACGCCGCGCTGTACGAGGCGAAGCGGGGCGGGCGCAACCGGGTCGTCCTGAGCGATCCGGCGGGGCGCGCGTCCGTCGCGCCGGCCTGCGGTTCCGCGGACTGGCTGGACCGGCAGATCCAGCAGTGGGCCACGATGGTGGGTGAGGAGCTGCGCCGCCGCGGGGGTGACCTGGGTGTGCCCGCCGGCCTGGTGATCGGGGTCTGCGCTGCCTGGGCCGTCATGCGGGTTGCGGGACCCGGGCGGGCGGCGCTCACCGTTGAGCAGGCGCGAGCCGAGCTGCTGCGCTGCCGTGGGGTGCAGTTCCACCCGTACGTCGTGGACGAGTTCCTCGCGCTGGAGAGCGCCGGCGTGATCGGCACGTCGGAGCTCGTGGTGGTGCCCGGATAGCGCCGGCGAGGTCTCGGCTTGTGCGGCGATTCGACGCCGATGCGTCAGTGGTTCGTCGCGTCGTACGGGGTGCTGTAGCCCCGTTGGTGCTCCGGAGCAACTCAGCATGCCGAAGCGGCAACTGCCACACGGCACCGCATGACGCTCAGCGACGGCAGTCGGCTCGGAGACGGACCCGACGAGTACACGGATCTGCCGATGAGAGCGCGCCGCGTTCCGGCCGGGCATTCAGCGTCCTGAAACGGCGTGCGAGAGCCGTGAATGCCAGCCGGTCGCGCGGGGCAGGCGGGTGGTCCGGCCAGCAGCGAGCGTCGAGCCCTCGGCTGGTTCTCATGGGCGTTATCCGGGTCGGATAACGCCCATGAAAACCAGCCGGGACCTCACGCCGACGCGACGTACTCAACTGCCGCCGACAACGCACTCCGCTCCGGGCAGATCAATCACTATGCGTGGTGAGTCTGCCAAGAGTAAGCCAAAGCCCATCGACCTGGCGCTCAACAAGTGGCGGTGGCCATCGATGTGACGGCGACCCGGGCTTGCTGGTACCGGCCACGATGGTCTTCTCGGACGCGCGGGCTGGTGGGACGCCGAGGAGAACCTGAACACGGGGGTGTCATGAGGACGGATGTCGTGGTGCTGATGGAGTCGATGAGGCGCCTGGACGTACCGGCGCTCGCCGTGACCACCGGTGGCCCGGAGGTCGAATGGGTGGAGCTGCCGGTGGTGGGCGACGGTTCGATCAGGTCGTTGTTCTCGCGCCTGCCGGGCTTGCGGCTGCGGGTGCCGCTGGATCCGCGGAGCGCCCAGCGTGCCCGGCGTTTCCTCTGGCACCGGGCAGGGAAGCTCGTCGTCTCCCTCGTGGTGTGCGCCGCCCTGTTCGCCGGCTTCTTCGCGGCGCCGACCGGGCCGCGCCGACTGCTGATCGCCCTCGTCATCGTTGCCGTGCTGGCCGTCCTTCTCGTGCCGGCGATCAACGGCGCGCTGCCCCGGCAGACGCCGCGCCGGGCCGGGCCGGCCGTCGTGTGTCTGCCGGACGTTCTCGCCGAGGTCGCCGAGCAGTGGGCGGCCCGGAACCCCGGGGTGATCTCCCTGCACGTGCGGGCGCCCCTGCGGCATTCCCGGCGTTTCTACCTCACCTGGTCGGCGATCCTGGCCGGCGCCGGGATAGCCCTCGGTCTGCTGGCGATGAGTCTGGGGTGGGGATCCGTCGGATTCCCCATGATGGTGCTGTTGTTCTGCGCCAACCGGGTCGCGGCGAAACTGTTGCCGCCCGCCTACGTCCGGGCGGTGACCAGCACCTAGCGTGCGTCTCCGGATGCCGCGGATGGCGGGGTTGTTACATGGACGGCACGTTCTGTCCGACGTCCAACCGTACGAGGTAGCCGGCGAACTTCAGGGCACCCTGGTCGGGTGTCGACCCGTCGGCGGCCCGGATCGCTTCGAGAGTGCCGGATCCGGCAACGGGAGCGAATTGAGCCTCCGCCTCGTCGGGCAGCGGGGCATACCGACCCGTGGCTACATCGAAGTCGAGATCCCGGACATCGCGTCGCCCCAGTTGACCACAGGGTTCCGCGGTGATTCATCTGCTCGTCGTTTCCCCGGTCGGGCAGTCCTTTCTGCTCGCCGGGGATGGCGTAGTGCCCGACGAGGCCTATGTCGAGGTGCCGGTTATGGACGGGTTGGTGCGGTTCACCGGCGACGTCGTCCTGGAGGTAGATCGCGCGTGGGAGCTGATACAAGCCTTCCTTCGAAGCGGGCAGGCCGACGCGCTCAGCGAGTGGCAGGCTCTCTGAGCCCTCCTCGGCACCGCCGCCGACCACCGGGTTCGGGAGCAACCCCGGTGATTGACGTTTGGCTATGGCTGGATGATCTCTTCGCCTTCGTTGTGAGGAGGCTCGAACCGGGCGATGAAGTCGTCGAGCATGTGGGCGGTGACGGCGAGGGCGTTGGCGTCGCCGCGGTGGTTGCGTTCGGTCAGGCGGCGTAGCAGTTCATCGCGGTCGACCCGGAAGTACAGCAGCCGCCAGCGGCCACCGGCGTGGTCCACGAGGCGTTTGTAGTCCTCACGTTCGTCGCGGCGCCAGAGGCCGTAGTCGAGTACGACGCTGTATCCGGTCTGGATGAGCTCGACCATGCGGTGGCGGGTGTATTCGACGACGGGTCGTTCCCGGGCGGGGTATTCGTGCTCGGGGTAGTCGATGCCGTGGCGGCCGTGCCGGGCGAAGACTTCCTCGTCGACCGAAAGCCGGGTGACGCCGGATGCTTCGAGGGTCTTGGCGAGGGTGGTCTTGCCGGAGCCGGTCAGCCCGGCCAGCAGATAGACGATGGGTTTGTCCGGTGACGCGGGCATTCGGTCTACGGGGCTGCTTCGTCCGAGTGAGACGCATCGAACGTCAGCGTCAGCATGCTGTGGTAGGCCGCCGAGCTGCCGCCTCGAGTCCGAGGCTTGTCGGGCGGCTCGACGTCATCCGTCCACACCTTCACGGCCCGGTAGGCGAAGCCGTCCTGGCTCGCCGCCTCGTAACGGAACGAGACATGCTGCCCGCTCGCCAGCTCCCGGTAGCCATCCATGGCGATGGCGGAGAAGTGCACCCAGCACCCGCCCGGCACATCCGGGCCGTCGATGACGCCCCAACCCTCGTCGGCGTGGAAGAGTCGCACTGAACCAACACTCGTCATCGGCCCAGTGTGCACAACTACCGGTGCGCGCTTGCGGCTGGCGTTCAGCATCGACGCGAGGACGGCGGCGGGGGTGGACGGCGAGCTCAGTGCAGCAGGGTCTTGAGAAGGATCAGGGCCACCCCGAACGCGCCGGCGACCAGGGTGGAGACGACCCGCTCGCCGTTCGACAGGCGGCCTCCGGCGCCGATGCGCCAGCCGGCCAGGCACAGCAGCAGGGTGCTGCACGACAGGGAGACGATCTCGGCGGTGAGCATCGCGGCGCCGGCGGCGCGGGCCGCGATCAGCGCCAGCAGCGGCAGCAGTGACGCGGTGACGATCTCCCAGCCGCTGGTCAACTGCTCGCGCACCACGTGCCAGGCCGGCCGATGGCCCTCGTGGATGCGTTCCGCGACGATCCGGGCGTAGCGTTCCGCGATCCAGTACACGGTCAGCGTGACCAGGACGGCCAGCACCTCCCGCCATGCCGCGACCGCGTGCGCCGTCACCAGGACGGCCGCCCCCACGATGATGCCGTAGATGCCCGAGGCGGTGGCCTCCTCGGTCTCATGGGTGAGCCGGATGCGCGTACGTGCCATGGGGTGAAGCCTCACCGAGGCGCCGGCCCGGACCCTCACCCTGCCGGGATGATTCGGGGAACCGTCGCCGCCGGACACCCTCAACCCCATGTTCAGGCGACGGGAGCGCAACCTGCTGCGCCGCACCTCGGACCGGTTCGAGAGTCTGCTCGTGTTCCTGCTGGTCCTCACGTTCCTGGCCGGGGCGCCGCTGCTGGCCTGGGAGGCCGGGCAGGCCGGTTACCGGTCGGATCTGCGGGCCCAGCAGTGGGAGCGCGAGCATCTGTTCCCGGTGGACGCGGTGCTGCTGGAGAACGCCACGACCGACATCGCGAAGGCACGGTGGAAGGCCCCGGACGGAAAGCCGGTGGAGGGGCTCGTGCAGACCACCGCCGGGGATCCGGCGGGAACCCGGGTGCCCATCTGGGTCGACCGGCCAGGAGTCCTGCAGTCACCACCGGCCGGGCACAGCCCGGTCGGGCAGGCCGTGATGATCGGGGTGGCGGTGGCGTTGTGCCTGGCCGCCGGATTCACGGGGCTGTACCGGATCGTCCGCGCCGTCCTCGACCGGCGGCGGGATCGTGCCTGGGCACGGGAATGGCTCGAGGTCGGCCCGAGATGGAGTCGCGACAGTGGACGCTACTGACAAGAAGAGCGCGCTGCGGCGCGCGCTGATCCCGTTCGCGCTGGCGCAGTTCATCTGCAGCTTCGCCGGCTCGAACATGAACGTGATGATCAACGACATCAGCGAGGACCTGAACACGACGGTCGCGGGGGTGCAACTGGCCATCACGATCTTCCTGCTGGTGATGGCCGCGCTGATGATCCCCGGCGGGAAGCTGACCGACCGGATCGGCCGTAAGCGCTGCCTGACCCTCGGCCTGCTGGTGTACGCGGCCGGCGCCCTGATCAGCGCGGCAGCCCCCGGGCTCGGCGTACTGATCGTGGGCAACTCGATCCTGGAGGGCATCGGCACGGCGATGCTGATCCCGCCCGTCTACATCCTGACCACGCTGCTGTTCACCGGCGTGGCCTCGCGGGCCAAGGCGTTCGGCGCGATCAGCGCGTTCGGCGGGATCGGCGCCGCGACCGGGCCGCTGATCGGCGGGTTCATCACCACCGCGATCAGCTGGCGGGCGTCGTTCGTGTTCCAGGCGGCGATGGTGCTGCTGATCGCGGTGCTCAGCCGCCGCTGGGTGCAGGACCCGCTGCCGCCGGACCCGACCCGGCCGACCGATCCGGGTGGCGCCGTGCTGTCCGCGCTCGGGCTGGTCCTGGTCGTCTCCGGGATCCTGACCGCCGACGACAACCTGTGGCTGATGCTGGGCCTGCTGGTGGCCGGCGCCGCGGTGCTGGTCTGGTTCTTCGCCTCCGTGCGGGCCAAGGAGCGGGCCGGCCGGTCGCCGCTGCTGTCCACGGCGCTGTTCCGCAACCGCGCGTCGAACCTGGGCATGATCACCCAGGCCGCCCAATGGCTGATGCTGATGGGCACGTCCTTCGTCGTCGCGGCGTACCTGCAGGTGGAACGCGGCTACAACGCGATCGAGACGGGGGTGGTGTTCAGTGCGACGACGGCCGGGCTGTTGCTCTCCTCGTTCGCCGCGGAACGGTTCGCCCGGCGTCGCGCGCAGCGCACCCTGATCGTGGGTGGCTTCGTGATCACCGTGGTCGGCACCGTGCTGCTGCTGACGCTGATCTACGCGTCCGACTCGGTGTGGGCGTTCATCCCCGGCCTGTTCGTGATGGGTTTCGGGCTGGGCGGCATGCTGACCCCGTCGGTGAACGTGGTGCAGTCGGCGTTCGGCGAGGACCTGCAGGGCGAGATCTCCGGGCTGTCCCGCAGCGTCTCCAACCTGGGCTCCGCGCTGGGCGGCGCGATCGCCGGCACGATCCTGGTCGCCGGTCTGGGTACCCGGCCCGGGACGGCGTACGCGCTGGCCATGGGCGCGGTCGCGGTGGCCGGGGCTATCGGCCTGGTGGCGGCGTGGTTCCTGCCGCAGCGGACCGCTCCTGTTCCCGGGTGAGCAGCGCGTAGGCGCGCAGGTCGGCCGGCCCCGGGCGGGTGTTGTCCAGCGCCCGGGGCCACAACCTGCCCCACCGCACGGCGGCCACCTCGGCGGCCAGCACCAGCACGTTGCTGAGCAGGTAGAGCAGGGTGAAGATCGCCGCCACGGTGGCGAAGCCGCCGTAGATCGGCCCGGCCCGTGCGATCAGGCCGGGCAGCACCGACGAGCCCAGTTCCAGCAGCAGGGTCACGGCGGCCGCCCCGATCAGCCCGGCCGGCCAGAGCGCCCGCAGCGGCGCCGGGCGGTCCAGCAGCAGCCGGGCGACGAGCAGCAGGATCGTGAACGCGACGACGAACGCGCCGATCGCGGGCAGCAGGGCCGCGGCCACCACCCCGGTGAGCAGCACCGCGAGCCCGGCCAGCACGCGCAGCCCCCAGGAGAGCACGCCGGAGCGCCGCGAGTGCGGGACCGCGGCCACGTGGTTGAGCGTTGTATAGACCGACATCACCACACCGGAGGCGGTGTACGCGAGCCCGGCCAGCCCGATCACCAGGGCGGCCGAGGGGGCCGGCAGGGCGGCGATCGCGGCGTCCACATCCGCGCGCAGCGCCGCCGGCACGATGGCCCCGACCACCTCCTGCCGCAACTGCGGCCGGGTGGTCAGGGCCCGGGACACCACCGCCACGCCCAGCAGCAGGGCCGGGAACAGACTGAGGAACCCGTAGTACGTGATCAGCGCGGCCTCCCGTGGCCCGCCGTCGTCGAGATACTTGCGCGCCACGGCCCAGAGGAACCCGGGCACGCGGCATCGTCGCTGCCAGTCGTCGAGCCGGCGGATCACTTACCGTACGCGCCGGCGAGCTCGTCGCCGTGCACCACGACCGCCCACGCGATCAGCAGGGACAGCGCGATCCCGATCACCGACCAGACCGGGTAGATGCCCAGGAACACGAAGTTGATCACCGCAGCCAGGACGGCGAGCCCGACCGTCACCGAACGGGCCCAGCTCAGGTTGCGGATCAGGCAGGGCCCGGTCGCCAGCGCGAGCGCTCCCACCGCGATGTGGATCCACCCGACCGCGGTCAGCGGCAGGTCGGTCAGCAGGTCGGCGCGGTCACCGGCGATGAACTCCGGCCGCAGCAGCGCGATGAGTCCCACGCTCAGGTGCAGCGCGCCCAGCAGGACCAGCAGGACCCCGCCGAAGAGCACCCAGGCGATCCAGCCGGTGGCCCGGCTCTCCTCGATCTCCATGGCCCGACTTCCTCTCAGCAGGTCGACAACATGGCGTTGTGCAGGGTGTTCGCGGTGGTGCGCACGTCGCCGACCGAGGCCCGTACGGCGGCCAGGTTGGTGACGTCCGGGTTGTCCTTCGCCACGCGCAGCGAGGTCGCGAGCTGGTCGGTCGCGACCCGGAGGGCGTCGGCCTCGACGCTGAACTGGGTCTTCGCGTCCGCGTAGAGCTGGTTCAGCCCGGTGCGGAGCTGTGACAGGTACGGCCGCAGGGCGGACAGCCCGCTCGCCGACACGTTCACGTCACGGATGTGGTCCACGGTGTTCTGCACCGAGTCCCAGCTGTCGCAGACCGCCGGCCGGGCGGCCTCCGCGGACGTGCAGCCGGCCAGCAGCAGGACGAGAGCGATCAGGAAACGCTTCATGGCGCCAGCGTCGCTCGCCCGTGGTGGCCGGTCCTCACCCGTGCCGGATGAGGCGGTTGCCGCACCCCTCGACCCAGGATCGGGGAGACGAAAGGGGTAGCAGATGGCCATCGGACCCGTCCAGTTGATCGTGCTCGGCTTCCGGCACCCGGACTTCCACGGCGAGGTGATCGCCGAGCTGGAACGCCTGCGGCAGAGCGACACGGTACGTGTGATCGACGCGCTCGCCGTCTACAAGGACGAGAAGGGCGCGATGGAGGTGGAGCACCTGAGCAACCTGACCCGGGAGGAGGCGGTCGAGCTGGGCAGCAAGATCGGCGCTCTGGTCGGCCTGGGCATCGAGGGGGAGACCGGCATGGAGGCCGGCGCCGCGCTCGGTGCGGCGGCCGCCGACGCCGCGGGCAAGGTCGCGGTCTTCGAGGACGCACAGGCCTGGGACGTGCTCGCGGAGATCCCGGATGACAGCGCGGCAGCGCTCATCCTGATCGAGCACCACTGGGCGGTGCCGCTGCGCGACGCGATCGCGCGGGCCGGCGGGCGACGTCTCGGCGACGGCTTCATCAGCCCGTTCGACCTGATCGACATCGGGCTGCTCAACGCCGAAGAGGCCAAGCAGCTGCACGACCTGGAAACCGCCGGAGCCTGAGGAAGGAAGCCACCATGTTCGGATCACGCAGGGTCGCCCGTCGCACCGGGCGCCGCACCGCTCGCCGCGTCACCCGGCGCGTCGGCCGCCGCTAGAGCAAGGCCGCCGCTGGAGCAGGACTGCCATACCCGGCCGGTCCCGCCGAACACCGCACATCGCGCCTTTGACGTCGGTCGTCAAGGGCGCGATGCCCGTGCGCCGGTCGGCCTCGCCAGCCGCCACAGCCTTCTTCCGTCCAGGTGCGGGGGCGAGGCCGGGACGCCGGGGCGCTGCCGGGGGACACGGACCCGCAGAGCTCCGGGACGGATTCTGAGGCGTACGGGCGTGGGCAGCAGCAGAGCCTCGCCGTCCACACCGGCCGCGACCGCAGGCTCGTCCGCGTCCACGACCGCCTCCCGGGCGGTGGCGCCGGTCACCCCGCGCCGGCCGATCAGCGCGACCGCGTCCCACGCACCGCGGACCGTCACCGCGACCACGCCCAGCTCGCCGCGATCCAGGCGCGGGCGCCGGCCGGTGTCCACCCGGTAGGCGTTGTTGCTGATCAGGATGGCCTGCGAGCCGGTCACCGTGACCCGGTCCGTGGTAAGACGCAGCGACGGACCACCGGTCAGCGCCTCCGGCAGCAGGTCGAGGGCGGTGCCGAGCTTGGCGTCGCGATACTGCGGGCTGCGTACGACGGCCGCGTACGCGCCGAACGACGCGTTGTTCACGAACGTCCGGTCGCCCACCATCCCGAGGTCGATCCGCAACTCCTCGCCGTCGGTGAGCGCCTCCAGGCAGGCCGCCGGGTCGTCCCGGTCCAGCCCGAGATCCAGCGCGAAGTGGTTGCGGGTGCCGGCGGAGACGACCAGGAACGGCAGGCCGTGCTCGGCGGCGATCCCGGCGACCAGGGCCTGGGTGCCGTCCCCGCCGGCCACCCCGAGCAGGTCGGCGCCGTCCCGGACGGCCTGCCGGGCGACCGCTGCCACGTCCACCGCGGGACCGTCCACCAGGTACACCCGCGCGCCCAGGGCCGTTGCCCGTTCGACGAGCCGGAACCGGCCGACCTTCCCGCCGCCGGAGCGCGGATTCATGATCAGGAACGGTCGCGCCGGGGCCGGGGTCCGGAACACCACCGGCGCCGCCGGGATCGTCAGGGCGCGCCGCCCGGCGGCCACCGCGCCGGCCCAGAGCAGGCCGAACAGGACGACGACCCAGATCAGGTGCGCGCGGGCGTAGAGCACGGCGACCACGCCCGGCGCCAGCACGACGACGCCGCCGGCGATCCAGCGCGGCACGCCCCGATGCGTCAGGAACCACCACGCCGCGGCCAGCGTGACAGCGCTGCCCAGCGCCGCGGTCAGCAGCAACGCGAGGCTGGCGGCCAGTCCCGCGACGATCAGAACCAGCACGGTCGCGACGGCGGCCGCGGCGAACGCGAGCCGGGCCAGCCACGGTCGTCCCTCGACTGTCTGCACGGTGCCTCCTGCGTACGTACGGGATCGGGTTGGTGTTTCGGTCGTGGAAAGCCTCCCCGCAGGCGGTATCCACCGGCCTCACTCCGGCGGGATGAGGTGGCGCGGCGGGCGCGCGGGGATCGTCGGCGGCGAACCGCGGCGTCCCGGACCGCGGGCGGGGGAAGGAGGAGACCGTGTCGAAACGGTTGCGGCACCCTGCCGAGATGCCGTTCTACGTGTTCATGGTGGTGCTCAACCTGGTGATCATCTGGCTGATCCTGCAGGCCGCGATCACCCTGCCCTACCTGCCGGAGCGGGTGGTGGACTCCGGCTGGGGCACCGCCGTGCGCTCCGCGGTCATCGGACTGCTGCTGCTGGTGCCGATCCTGGTGATCGTCCGCGAGACGCAGCGCGCGGCGGTGCGCGGCACCGCGGTCGAGCTGAGCCCGCACCAGTACGGCGACCTCTACAAGACCGCCGACGACTTCGCGCACCGGCTCGGGCTGCCCCGCCGGCCGACGCTCTACCTGACCAACGGCAACGGCGCGCTGAACGCGTTCGCCGCGCAGGCCACCGGCCACGACTACGTGGTGCTCTCCAACGAGCTGTTCGTGAACCTGCAGCAGAACAACCGGGAGGGACTGAGGTTCATTCTCGGTCACGAGCTCGGGCACATCCGGCTGCACCACGTCTCGCTCTGGTACCAGCTGTCCATCGCCTACTCGGAGCGGATCCCGGTGCTCGGGCCGACCCTGTCCCGGCTGCGGGAGTACTCCTGCGACCGGCACGGCGCGCACCTGTGCCCGTCCGGCGCGTCCGGTCTGGTCCTGCTCGCCTCGGGCCGGCACACCGAGCACACCACCGACGTGGCGCAACTGATCCGGCAGGGCCAGGCGCTGCGCGGGTTCTGGGTGGAGCTCGCCCAGCTGCCGCAGTCGCATCCGTTCACCGTGCGGCGCATCGAGCGGCTGTTCCGGCTCGGCCTGCTGCAGGCCGTGGACTAGGAGGTGAACCCGATGCCGGACGCGACATACCAGGTCCGTGTGTCCGGGGTGATCCCGGACGAACTTCTCGCCGAGCTGCGAGATCTGACCGTCAGCGTGGAGCCGCCGGAGACGGTGCTGCACGGCAGCCTGCCCGACCAGTCCGCGGTGGTCGGCCTGATCTCCCGGATCCACGGGCTCGGCCTGCGCCTGATCGAGGTCCGCCGCCTGCCGGCGGGCGACGACCAGCAGAAATGAGACCGCGATTCGGGTACGGCATGGTGCTGTTCCTGATCGTGAGCACCTACGTGCTGGCGATCCTCGCGGAACGCCGGTGGGCGGTGACCGTGCTGCTCACCGTGCAGACCGTCACCGTGTGGCAGTCGCTGCGGGTGGCACACGCCCGCCCCGGGCTGCGGCTGGCCGGCGGGATCGTGTTCGTGCTCGCCCTGACTGCGGCCGTCGTCACCGCCGTGGCCGACACCCGGGTGCTGACGGCGGCCGCCTTCTGCGCGGCCGCCGCGCTGTACCTGCTCGCCCCGATGGCGATCGTGCGTGACCTGAGCCGCCGCAATCGCGTCGACGCGCAGGCGATGCTCGGGGCGCTCGCCGCGTACCTGCTGATCGGGATGGCGTTCGGCTTCGCGTACGAGTGCGTGGCCCAGCTGCAACCCGGGCCGCTCTTCGGTGACCGGGGTGACCCGCTGCTGGCCGAGGCGCTGTTCTTCAGCTTCGTCACGGTGACCACGACCGGTTACGGCGATCTCGTCCCGGCCGGGAACCCGGCCCAGACGATCGCCGTCGTCGAGGCGCTCACCGGCCAGCTGTTCCTGGTCACCGCGGTGGCCAAGGTCGTCGAGAACTGGCGTCCCCGGAACTGGAACCGAGGGTCATCCATCGAGGATGACGCGAGCCCGCGGGAGGTCCGATGAGCATGGTGGTGCTTCTCCTCCTGGTGCTGGTCGTGATCTGCGCGACCGGCCGGGAGCGGCGGACCCGGCGGGCGTTCGCCGAGGACGGACCGACGTTCCGGTGCCGGGTGCGGTCCCGGCGCCGGTGGTCCCGATGGATGCTGGCCCGCTGGACCGGCGAGCTGCTGGTGATCCGCCGCGGCCCGGTGTTCGACCGGATCCGGCGGCTGCCGGGCGTCGTGCTGGCCGACGGCGTCGTCCGCCGGCACGTGCACGGCCGGCGCCTGATCGTGGTCCGGGTCGGCATCGGCGGCGGCGCGGTGATCGAGGTGGCAGCGGACGGCCTGGACCGCGCGGAACTGGTCGGCCCGTACGTGGCGGCCGCGTTCAGCGGTCTGGCGGCGGCGCCGGTGCGGCGCCGCCACGAGAACTGAAGGGAAACCCGACATGTCCGAGACACAGCAGAGGAAGACGTACGGCGAAGAGGAGCCCTACATTCCGCCGGGAGCCGGGCGGGAACCCACCGCCTGGGTCGGCGCGGTCGTGTTCGCCGGCGTGATGCTGCTGCTCAGCGGCGGCTTCCAAGCCATCGAAGGGCTCGTCGCCCTGTTCAAGGACGACTACTACGTGAGCACCAGCAGCGGCCTCGTGCTGACCTTCGACTACACCGGCTGGGGCTGGACCCACCTGCTGCTCGGGATCCTCGCGGTGCTCACCGGCATCGGCGTGTTCCTCGGGCAGATGTGGGCGCGGGTGGCCGGCATCATCGTCGCGGTGCTCAGCGCGTTCGCCAACATGATGTTCCTGCCCGCCTACCCGGTCTGGTGCACCATCGTGATCGCCACCGACGTCCTGGTCATCTACGCCCTCGCCGCGCACGGCCGCGAGGTCCGCTACCGCTAGGGGGCATCCATGAGTCGCATTTCCGGCTGGGCCAGCCTCGCGGCCGGCGTGTTCGCCCTGATCCTCGGGATCCTCGCGTTCGCCTGGCCGTCGGCCACCCTCCAGGTCGTCGGCGTCCTGTTCGGTCTCAACCTGCTGATCCTCGGCGTGGTCCGGGCCGGCCAGTTCCTGTTCACCGCGGACGCCCCGGTCACCGGCCGGATCATCGGCGTGATCTTCGGCGTCCTGGTCGGCCTGCTCGGCATCCTCTGCCTGCGCAACGTGGCCGGCTCGCTCAAGTTGTTGCTGGTCATCGTCGCGCTCGGCTGGCTCCTGGACGGTCTCGCCGAGATCTTCACCTCGGTCGGCTCGTCGGGCGGCGGCTGGCGGATCGCCCTCGGCCTGATCGCGGTCCTGGCCTCGGTCGCGATCCTGGTCTGGCCCGGCCTCGGCCTGGCGACGTTCATCCTGTTCGGCGCCACGACGCTGTGCTTCGTCGGGATCGGCGGCATCATCGTCGGCATCGCCGGGCTCCGCTCCCGGCCCGCTTGATCCGTTCACCCCCGCGCCGCCCGGGCTCCGCGCCCGGGCGGCGCCTTACTGCCCCGATCCCGTGGTACGCCGATCCGCCCGGCGTCCATGCGGGCGAACACGGTCAGATGTCCGCCGGCATCGACAACGGCGATTGACGGCGGGATGCCGCTGCGACACGCTCGGGAACGACCGCTCGTGGCGAGCGACTCCCTCGTCATAGCTGCCAGCCCTGCTCGAGCAGGTCGAAGAGCCGGTCGACGGCGGCACGCCGGTCTGGGCGACCGGCGGCGAGCGCGGGGATCTCGAGGACGAACCGGGCCAGGCTCACGCACGCCAGGTCGTCCGGCTCCGCGCCGGTCTCGGCCGCGATGGCGGCGGCCAGGGCGTCGGTGTGCCGGGCCCACATGCGCTCGGAGTACTGCCGCAGCGCGGGAGTGGAGTTGACCAGGTCGGTGAACTCCGACAGGCGCGGGTCGGTGGCGATCGGAAGCCACGACGCCAGCACGTGATCGCGGAGAGCGGCGATGACGCCGCGGCCCGGCGGTCGTTCCCGCACGACTGCCACCAGCCGCGCCTCCTTGTCCGCTTCCTGGTCGAACACCAGGGCTTCCTTGCCCGGGAAGTGCATGAACAGCGTGCTCGTGGACACGTCGGCGGCGTCGGCGACGTCACGCACGCTCACCTTGTCGTAGCCCCGGTCGAGGAACAGGCGCAGCGCCGCGTCGGCGATCGCCTGGCGGGTGGCCGCTCTCTTGCGTTCGCGGCGGCCGGGGGCTGGCGGAGTGGACATGACCATACCGTACTTGATCCGAACCGGTCCGACAATAGACTGATTGCATAATCGGAACGGTTCTGATTTTATGAGGGGCATGAGATCACCAGCACCGAGCTCTGCCCGGATCAGCATCATCGGCGCCGGCCCTGGCGGGCTGACCTGCGCGCGCATCCTTCAGCGGCACGGCCTCCAGGTCACCGTGTACGACGCCGAATCCGGCCCGCACGCCCGCAATCAGGGCGGCACCCTCGACCTGCACGCCGACAACGGCCAGATCGCACTGCGCGAGGCAGGCCTGCTCGACGAGTTCTTCCGGCTGTCCCGGCCGGAAGGGCAGGAGATGCGGCAACTCGACACCGCCGGGAACCTGCTGATGCACCAGGTGCCGGACGCGGGGGACCGGTTCAAGCCCGAGATCGACCGCGGTCAGCTGCGCGACCTTCTGCTCGATTCCGTACGGCCGGGAACGGTCGAATGGAGTCGTGCCCTGGAGTCCGTCGGCGGCCCGGCGGAAGGTCCCCGGCAGCTGCACTTCGCGGACGGCACCGTCGTCGAGACCGACCTGGTGATCGGCGCGGACGGCGCGTTCTCCCGGGTACGGCCGGCAGTGTCCGACGCTGTCCCGCAGTATGCCGGCGCGACCTTCCTGGAGGCGTGGTTCGACGAGGTCGAGACCCGGCACGCCGACCTGTCCGATCTGGTCGGGCAGGGCAGCGCCACCGCCACCGACGGCGACCGCGCCGTCTTCGCCCAGCGCAACAGCGGTGGGCACATCCGCGTCTACATCATCCAGCGGGCACCGATCGACTGGATCCGCGCGGCCGGACTCGCCCCCGGCGACACCGCGGCGATCCGGGCACACCTGCTCAACCAGTTCGCCGCCTGGTCACCACGGATGCTGCGGATGATCACCGAGAACGACGGCCCGTACGTCGACCGCCCGCTGTTCGTGCTCCCGGTGCCGCACACCTGGGCGCCGGTGCCGACGGTGACGCTGCTCGGGGACGCCGCGCACCTGATGCCACCGCTGGGCGTCGGAGTCAACCTGGCCATGCTCGACGCCAGTGATCTCGCGCTGGCACTTGCCGGTTCCGCCACGGTGGACGCCGCCCTCCGGGCGTACGAGCAGATCATGCTGCCCCGATCCGTCGAGCTGGCCCGCGCACTCGAGGGCGGCGCCGAGATGCTGCTCGCCGTCGACGATCCCGACGGCGAGGACCGGTTCCACGCCTTCGCGGAGCGCGGGGACGCCCGATGACCCTGACCCACTTCGCCGACGAGACGTACGGCGCGGGCCTGCGGCTCGACGTGTACCGGCCGGCCGGAGACGAGACCCGGCCCGCGGTGCTGTACGTGCACGGCGGTGGCTGGGGACGCGGCGACCGGACAACCGACGTGGACGAACGGGTCCGGCCGCTGGCCGAGGAGGGGTTCGTCGTGGCAGCGCTGGACTACCGCCTCCTTCCGGAGCATCACTTCCCGACACCGGTCGACGACGTCGTCGCGGCGGCGGCCCACCTGCGGGCCGGCGCGCGGCGGTTCGGCCTCGACCCGGATGCGCTGGGCGTCTGGGGATCATCGGCGGGGGCCAGCTTGGGAACACTGGCCGCTCTGCGCTCCCCAGGACTGTTCCAAGCTCTGGTCCACTACTGCGGACCGGTGGACTTCGTCGCCTCGGCCAGCCGCAGCCCGATGGAGAGCATGCTGCTGGGCGGCCCGATCGAAAGCGCCTACCTCGGTGGTGACGGCGAGGACTACCTCGACCGGGCGAGGGCGGCGAGCCCGCTGACCTACGCCGGCGCGCCGGCACCGCCGAGCCTGATCGTGCACGGCGACCGCGACCGGATCACCAGCGTCGGCGAGGCCAGGGCGCTGCACGACCGGCTGTCACGCGCCGGGAACGAGTCGACCCTGATGACGGTGGCCGGTGCCGGTCACGACGATCCACGGTTCAACGGCCCGCTCGTCCGCGCGGCCACGACCGGCTTCTTCCGGGCCGCTCTGAGCTGAGCCGGCCGCCACGAGGACGTGCTGAAATGCCGTCCCACGCATAGTGCGCCTTTCCAACCTGATCTTGCAGGTCAGCGCGGGTTGGGCGGGGGTGGTGATCGATGAGGGCGAGGCTCCGGGGAGGACAGCAGATCGACCAAACCCCGATGCCCGACCGGAAGCCTCGCCATGCTGTCCTACCCTGCCACGATCTCCTTGTCCGGCCGGGCCCTGAACCACCCGGCCGCGCGCATCCGCGGCTGACCCGGGCCGTCAGGCCCTGCTCGCCTTCGTCCACCTACGCAACGGCGACACCTACACCCGCCTCGCCGCCGGCTTCGAGATCGGGATCGTTACCGCCTGGCGCTACGTGCAGGAAGCGATCGCCCTTCTCAGCTCGGCCGCCGGTGACCTCACCAGCGCGCTGCGTGACCAGCCCAGCGGTTCACTCACATCGGCGCGAGCGCGCACCGTCCAGCGCCTCGCAGCCGTGACGGTGGCGGCGACGAACGGATCGCGGCAGATGAACACGTCGTCCTGGCTGGGTTCGGAGCGGCTACCGTGTGCAGGTGACAGAGGGTCCGCCACAGCAAAACCGCTCACTGGACGACGCGGAACGCCGACGGGCAATGGAAATGATCCGTCGCGTTCGAGATCCCCAAATTCCTGACGAAGCCGCCAGCGCGCTCCTCGATGACCTCTCGAAGCTGCTGGTGTATCCCAGAGTCAGCGATCTCCTCTTCTGGCGTACGCCCGAACTCACCGACGAGGAAGTCATCGCTGAAGCATTGCAATATCATCCTTTCGTCGGCTGAACAGCCTGGAGTCACCCGGAATCGATCCTGATCAGCCACCGCGGTCGAGCCGAGCGCCCGGCCGGCGCAACCATAACGAAATTCCGCCGGACACACTCAACTCGGCGCGAGCGTGCGCCAGCCAACTTTGGTCGGCGTGACCCTGCGTGAGGGCCCTTCGTCAGTGCGCCGCGAGCTCGGCAGCAGATTTAGTGCGACGGCGCGGATCATGCGGCACCGTTCCCACATGAGTTGCGCTCAGTCACTGCCGACTCGAGCCAGGTCCGGGTCGGCGCGAAGGTCCGCCTGAACGCCTCGGTGGTCAGCGTCGAGAAGGTGGACGGCGATGGGGTGCAGGGCCCTTCGACTTCACCGTGGGGATGGACGGATCGCCGAAGCCGGTCTGCTGGCGCGGCCGATCTCCCGGCTCTATGCCCGACTGCGGCGCCGGATCCCGCAACTGAGCCGCCCCTGCCGAACGGCGGCCGGTCGCTCCTAGGCGGTGACCACCAGGTCGGGAAGCGGCCCCATTGCTTCGCTCCGGGGGTGCACATCTAATGGGATCCATGCTTCGTGATGCTGGGCGCCGGCTGAGAGGTGCCGTGTTCAACGAGAACATCGATCTCTACGTCATGGCGGTGGCCGCTCTCGTATTCACGATCCTCGGCGCGACGGGTCTCACCAGTACCACCACGCTGATCTCTATGACCCTGGCGGTCCTCACCGGCTTGGCCGTTTCACAGATCAAGACTCGCCGCTACGTCGCCCAGGTGGCGGCAAGCCCTCGCGCCAACCCTTCCGCGCTGTTGCGTACCGACTTCCCCGACGATCTCACGCGGCGCCGTGAGGCGGCCTCCGATCTGCTGTACGTGGGGATCGCGATGGGTCGCACAACGCAGACCTCGGCGGAGGCGTTCCACCACATCCTGACTCGCGGAGGACGGATACGTGTCCTACTGATCGACCCGACCGACGACGCCGTGGTGGCCGAGGCGTTCCGCCGCCGTCGCCGCCCCGCGGACCCCGAGCGGCTGCGATCAACGGTGCTGGCCTCGCTGACCTCTCTGGCCGAACTGGATGTCGGCGCGGCCGGATCGATCGAGGTGCGCGTGTCCCGGTACGTCCCAGCTGTGGGGATCAGCGCCACCGACACTGGTGCGAAGGACGGCCTCGTGGTGGCGCAGCTGTACGAGTACCGCGCCCAGGGGGAGCCGGCACCCATCTTCCAGCTCGCTGCTACGGACGGCTATTGGTACCGGCACTTCCTCGACGAGGCGGAGCGGATGTGGGCCGACGGCGTGCCTTGGCCCCTGCCGGTGGACGAGCGCGCCGGGCGTTCGCCCCGGCCGGTGTTCGCGCAGTCCTTCGGAGAGCCGGTGACCGAGGCCATGGCGCGGTCCCGCCACACGTTGATCACCGGTGCTGCCCGCAACACGCTGCTGACGAGCCAGTACGGTCTGTTCGAGCGAAGGCTCTCGGAGGGAGCCGAGCTACGGTTTCTCCTGCTGGATCCAGCGTCGGCCGCGGTGGCGGTGGCGGCTGAGCGGTACTACGTGCATCGGGCGCCTGACGCGCTCCGTATGCGGATTGAGCATTCGCTGCGATTGCTGGCGGAGTTGAGCCGAGCCGCCGGTGGGCGGTTACGGGTACGCCTCACGGCCTATCCCCTCGCGGCCGGCCTTATCGCCACCGGGAGCCAGCCTGACGTGACCGGCACTGAGTTGCTCTTCGTCGAGTACTTTACCTATCAGGCGCCGGGCGAGCCGAAGTTTGTGCTCACTCGCGACGACGGCTGGGCGTTCGACAACTTTCTCGGTGAGGCCGAGGCCTTGTGGGCGGGCGCCCTGGAAGTCGATCTAGGCCGCGTTTCATAACGCTTGGTAGTGATGGGTGGGAAGGGGGCCGGGCCCGTCAACCGCGCACCGACGAGCCTGGGCGGCTAACGGCTGATGTCCTTGCCAGCGTCACACTAAGTGGTCCAAGTCGTAAATCCTTCTGGGGTTATGCGGCCAGGGCCAGTGCGGCAGGCTGGTGATCGCAGCTGGCGGGTTGCTGGAGGTTCTGCTCTTTCTGTTCGTGTCGCTCGATCCGGGCCATCAGGTCCTCGAGGTCGGCCGGGGTGAACTTCCATCTGAAGGGCCGGGCGGTCGCGTTGTAGCGCTGCTCGAAGGCGGTGATTCGGTCTTCGACCTGGTCAAGGCTGGTGAAGTCGTTGGGCGTCAGGACCTTGCGCTGCACGATCGAGAAGTAGATCTCGATCTGGTTCGTCCACGAGGCGTGGACCGGCGTGTGGATCATGACCGCGTTCGGGAACCGCGCCGTGAGCCGGTCGGCCGCGGCCTGACCACGGTGTGAGGAGCCGTTGTCGACCACCCAGAACACCCGCTTTGCGCAGGCATACGGTTCTTGAGTCATGACCTGCTCGACCAAGGTCATGAACGGAGCGATGCCGGTCTTCGCGTTGCGGTGAGAGAAGACCCGGGCCTGGTGGACGTCGTAGGCAGCCAGATAGGTCAGGGCGCCTTTGCGCTGGTATTCGTGGTTGACCCGCATCATCCGGGCGACACCGGGCGCGAGGGTCGGGTGGCAGCGGCAGCGGGCCTGGATGCTGGTCTTCTCGTCGCTGGAGATCACGTACTCGTCCGGTCCGAGTGGGACGCCGTCGAACGTGCGAGCGTAGAGGCCGAGTACGCGGGCGGCTTTGACGGCGAACTGCGGGTCGCGGATGAAGATCCAGGACTGGTGCTGCCAGGGCTTGATCGTGTCGTCGGCCAGGATCCGGCGGATCGTGGACGCCGAGATCGAGGTGGCGATCCCACGGCCGACGGCGGTGGCGGCCAGCTCCGGAGCGCTCCATTTCGCGAGGGGGACCTCGGTCTCGGCCGGTAGCTGACAGGCCAGGGCTTTGACCTCGGCGACCTGCACCGGCGTGAATCGGGGCGGCCTTCCCGGCCGGCGCCGGTCGGCCAGGCCGGGCAGACCCTGATCGGCGAACCGACCACGCCAGCGGCGCACGGTGTCGACGCTCACCCGGTGCCGGCCGGCAATCACATTGTTGGAATCCCCACGGGCGGCATCGCAGACGATCCGGGCACGGATGACCTGCTGGTAGCCGGCGGTATGGGAGTGCGCCAGAACGTCGAGCCGTCGCTGCTCGGCGGTGGTCAGAATGATGGGGCGGGCAGACAGGACGGGCAACCGGGAGCCTCGACAGACATCGATCATGTTCGGGGTCCGCCGAGACTGCCGGGTACTGGTGCCGCTACCGGGTACCGACACGCCGGACGGCAGGATGTGACCCATGCCTGTGATTCCCGCGTCCACCAAGATCTCGCTGGTGCAGCGGCTGTGTGATCACGCCAAACAGTGCTGGCCGCAGCTGGCCACGGTCCACGTGCGCTACCACGGCCAGTTCGCCTACGTCACTGGCGAGCTGACCAGCGGCGAGCAGATCCCACTGATGCGACTGCGCTACAGCGGATCCGCGCACCGCTGGGGCACCGCGATCTATGTCGGCAGCACGAACAGCTACGAAAGCCAGGTCTGGTTCAGCGGCACCACCGAAGAAGCCTTCGACCTCGTCTGCGACATCCACATCGGCACGATTACGCCCGAACCGTAAACCCACCCGTCACCCGTCAACCCCCGACGGATTTACGGCTTGGACCACTAAGTGCGCTCGGATCGCGGCATGAGAGTGAACCGCAAATAGCCAGCGGCTCACTCGGGCCTGCAACAGCTGCGATACTCCTACGAGGCGTTGTGACGTTCAGTCGAAACGCGGCTACCGCGCGCGCAAGACGTCGTCCGTACGGCGACGTTGCCTAACGCAGGCGTTCGGCAGCGGCCGCGTCAACCGCAATCGTGGTAATGGGCGGCGGACTGTAGGTCTCGACGCGGCGAACTACTGCAGTCGTGATGTCTACCCCGTCTACGGCGAGAGGCACTTCGTCACCCACGCATAGCTCGCCTCCCTCTAGGGTGCCGGAAGCCCGGACCAATGGCTTTACCGATAACGCCGTTAGGCCCTATGGTGCGAGTCGCGCAATGCGTGGATTTTTAGGCCCTACCGCCAGTGAGCACGTCGACCGAACGGTCCGCGGCAACAGCATCCCGCCAGAATCCGAATCTGCCGATGTGCGCGCACGGGTCTTGCTGGTAACTCCGAACGCTGCCGTCGGGTCGGCGTGCGATCGCGCGGATGGCATGATCGCCGTGAACGCTCACCTGTAGCGACGATCCCTTGTCAGAGCATTCGGGAGGGGGGTCCAAATGACGCTTGACGAGGTATTTCGTCAAGTCAAGACCCTAGACGGTGACGCGTGGCCGTCCGTGCGTCAGCTGGCCATGAGCGGAGACCGCTCGCTGATCCCGCCCGTCCAGGCCGCACTGGAACGGTATCTCGATGAGGAGGACTGGTACGGCCGGGATTTCATGGTCTACATCCTGGCCGGCCTTCGCGGGGTTGCTGCGTTCCCGCTGCTGCTGCGCGCCTTCGCCCGTCCCATGCGGGGTAACGACCTCGACAATATCTGCGCATGGCTGGCCGCAATCATGGAGACGGACCCGGCGGCGTGCCGTCCCACCATTCTATCGTTCATTGCCACCGGCCATCGTGACCTGCGCAGTGCCGGGCTGTGGGCCCTCGGCCATATCATCCAGTCCGGCGACGTGGAACTGCTGCAGCAGGCGCTGGCCGACCCCGACCCAAAGATCCGTCAAGATGCGCTTGGCGCGCTGTCGAGCCTCAAGAGTGACCGACGCGCCTACGAGTTGGTGCTGTCCATCCTGCACGACCCGGACGCTTCGACCCGGCGATCTGCGGTACTGCATCTGCGCTGGTTCGCTGCTGCGGCCGCCATCGAGCACTGGCACGGCTGATCCAGGATCCTGACGTGAGCATCCGGTCAGCGCTGGGCGAGACGATCGGTAACTTGGCTGTCGGCACCGATCGCTCGGCGATGGCAACCGATGCCCTGCTGTCGTTTGCTTGCCGACACCGCGCCGCAGGTACGCACCGGAGCAGCGCGCGGTCTCGGCGTGTTGGGAGCGCCCACCTACGCGCTCGGCCGGAGTGCACGGCCGCGCTCGGAATGCGGCAGAACAGGGCGTTCGAACGGGATGCGCTCCCTCATGCCGTAAGGTGCGCGGATGGCATCGGAAGTGCACAAGTTGCTAGTGCCTCGTCTTTGAACGTTGGCCGTGTAATCCGGCGGTTCTGAGGCTGTTTCGGGCAGGCTGTTCCTCTCGCTGTTGTGTGGGAGGTGGTGCCGGGTGGGCCGACGGTTGTGTGACGCAGATCCGTTCTGTGAGGAGGAGTGCTAGTGAACGATGCGTCGGCTGAATGGAACACCTTCCCGCTCGATGTCACGGCTGTAGATATTCTGATGCGTGGGAGGTCTGCGCTTGATGGTGGAGACGTCGTGGCGGCTGCGAACTGGTTCATCTATGCGGAGCGGCTGGGTGCCGCTGAGGCCGGCAGCGCCCTTCGCGCGACCATTCCACTTCTTGAAGACGCGGTAAGTGGCGGCGATGCGGCTGCTGCTGCTGCGCTTGCGGGCGTGCTGTTGAATCTGAATGAGTGTGATCGGCGTATCGCTGACTTGTTCCGCCAGGCGGATCTTGCTGGAGTGCCGGAAGGGCGGCGAGGGCTCGGCTATGTGCTGGCGACGGGTTTGGGCGTTGAGAAGGATATAGCGCAAGCGAATAAGTGGTACCTGTCTGCTGCGAATTCTGGGGATGGTTACGCTGCCTACAACCTGGCTCTGAATTTCTTCAATGGAGCTGGTGTCATCAGGAATGCGAAACAGTACATGCATTGGCTGACGGTCGCGGCCGAGCGTGGAGTACCAGAAGCGTGCGCCCGTCTCGGGGATGCGCTCACCGCACAGAGGCACTACGATAAGGCCGTGGTTTGGCTTGAACTTGCCGCCAGGCGCGGGCAGGTGCAGGCGATGTCTGTGCTGGCGGATAGATATCGTGACGGACTAGGTGTCTCGGTAGATTTGATACAAGCAGTTCGATGGTATTTGTGCATGCTTGATCATGGCCGAGGAGATGGTGTGCATGAAGCGCTGGCTCTCGCTTCTTCCATGACTGCGCAGCAGTTGCGGGAAGCAGGCCGACTATCGGGTCATGAATCGGATGCTGAGCTGTTGATTCAGCACCAATCTTCGAATGGGTCTCGTGGTGACGATCTCGGATCGTAGTGTAATGGTCGGCTGACTGATCGCCGCTAATATCGATCACGTCGGTGCTATTGAGCCTAAGATTAATTCATGTGATGCTGCGGGATCGGCACCGTGGCTGGCACAGGGTCAGTTGTGAGGTGCTGGCGTGAAACCCGCTCCCGGCCGGAACCGGAAGCGGGCTATCACCTCGTACGAGAATCAGGCTTTGCGAAAGAAGTGGCAACTCGACTGCAGTTCGCGATGCGAGGCGAGCTGAAGAGGTTCTCTTCATAGGGTCGATCCCATTTGAGGCGATGAGGCCCGTGCGACGTAGGAAGTGAATTACTTTGAGGAGACGAGTCTCCGTTCGAGGCAGGCGGGAGTTGAGATGCCGGCGCTAAGTGAACACATGAATGTCTACACCACGGCAATAGCAGTCCTGGAGGCTAAAGGATTCTACATCTGGTACAACAGGAAGCAAGATAGCTTCTGTGCTCAGCGGGATGGCTGGGATTTTTGGGCAGATAATCCAATTTCCCTTCTCGGTCTCGTGGCAATATTTGAATATAAAAATCCGAGCGAATTCACGCATCGCTGGTGGGAAACTACCGGTAGTATTCGATACCCAGACGTTCCTGAGACTGCGCCCGAGTACACGGCGGTATACGATAAACCGAGATGCGAAAGCGAGGATAAATGGGGCTAGTGCCTCGTCATGCGGCCTTGAAGGGGTAATCCGGGTGGCGGATCTTGGACTTGGTGGCGTATCCGGTTTTCGGGCGGGCGCGCTGGTTGTGCCAGCGGATGTAGTCACCGATCGCGCTGTCTTGCTCGGCATGTGAGCGGTGGTCGGTGCCGTTGAGGGCGAAGTAACGCAGGGCGGCGAACTCAGCCTCGATCCAGTTCAGCCAGGAACTGTAGGTCGGCAGGAAGACCAGCTCGACCTGGTTGGCCTGGCACCAGGCCCGGACGGTGGGATGCTTGTGCGGGGAGAAGTTGTCCAGGATCAGATGCAGCCTCTGGCCTGGCCAGCGGCGGCGCAGGCTCTTGAGGAAGTCGAGGAACTCGCCGGAGCGTTTCCGGTCCCGGATCCGGTAGTGGATCTTGCCGGTGGCCAGGTCGAGGCTGGCGATCATGTGCCGGACACCGTGCTCGCGGTGGTAGGTCGCCCGGAGCCGGACCGGCTTGCCCCGCGGTCTCCACGCTTTGCCCGGCCGGGGCTGCAGATTCAGCGGCCCGAACTCGTCGACGCAGACGACCCGCCCGCCGGCCGGCGGCCGATCGTAGAGCTCGAGGATCGCTCGCATCTTGGCGGTGAAGTCCGGGTCGTTGCTGGCCTTCCACGTCTTCGACGTCTGCCAGGTGACGCCGCGTTCGCGCAGGATCCGCCGGACAGTCTCGATGCTGATTGTGCTGACCTGGCCGGTGGCGATCAGGTAGTCACGCAGCTTGGACAGTGACCAGCCCGAGAACGGCTGGCCGAGGAATCGGGGGTCACACCGGGCGATCACGCAGATCCAGTCGCGGGCCTGCTCACTGATCTTGTTCGGTGTGCCCTCTCTCCATTTTGGGTCCAGCGCGTCGAACCCCCGCTCGTTGAACGCGTGGATCACGTCACGCACGTAGTCCTCGGTGGCCTTGAGCAGGTACGCGATGTCGGGCACCGGCTGGCCCTGGCCGGACATCAGCACCACGATCGAGCGGCGTAGCTTGACCGGGTTCTTCGCAGTCCGCTTCGCCCCTACGGCAAGTACCTGCGTTGGGAGCTGGAAAGGCGGCAACGACGCGCGCGCGGCCCTTTACGGTTGACGGCTTCGCCGCTTGCGTGAGGGAGTCCCTGCTGGCGGAGAGGTACTGCGAGGGGGGTCCTGACAGGGTCTGTTAGACGGGCAAAACGGGCGCGTACGGTCGGATGCATGGCCGACAAACAGCAGATCCGGGCCGATATCCGGGAATTCCTGACCACGCGGCGGGCGCGCATCACGCCTGAGCGGGCCGGGCTGCGGGTGTACGGCGGCAGCCGCCGCGTCGCCGGTCTGCGCCGTGAGGAAGTCGCCACGCTGGCCGGGATCAGCGCCGAGTACTACACCCGCCTGGAACGCGGTAACGTCGCCGGTGCGTCCGAGAGTGTCCTCGACGGCATTGCCCAGGCGTTGCAGTTGTCCGAGGACGAGCGGACCCATCTGTACGACCTCGTGCAGGTCGCCGGCAGCAGCCGGCCCGCGGCCCGGCGCCGGCCGACGCAGGTGCGGGTCCGCCCGGCCGTGCAGCGGATCATGGACGCGCTGGTGCTGACCCCGGCGTTCGTCGTCGACTCGCGGCTGGACATCCTGGCCGCCAACGAGCTCGGGCGGGCCCTGTACGCGCCGATCCTGGCCGACCCGGTGCAGCCGTCGAACCACGCCCGGTTCCTGTTCCTCGACCGTCATGCCGGGGACTTCTGGCGGGACTGGAACCAGGCCGCCGACGACGCGGTCGCGCTGCTGCGCGGTTCGGCGGGCCGGGACCCGTACGACGAGCGTCTGTCGAATTTGATCGGGCAGTTGTCGACGCGCAGTGATGACTTCCGGGTCCGCTGGGCCTCGCATGACGTGCGCGCGCACCTGACCGGCGCCAAGCGCATCCATCACCCGGAGGTCGGCGACCTCGAGCTGCCGTTCGAGTCGATGCCGCTGCCGTCCGACCCCGGTCAGAACCTGGTCGTGTACAGCGCCGAGCCCGGCTCACCGTCGCACGCCTCGCTGCAGATCCTGGCCAGCTGGGCCGCCCGTCCCCGTGCGGAACAGCCGGAACCAGGTTGGTGAGCCCGAACCCACCTACTTCTGAGAAGGAAGCATCATGACCACCGAAGTCACTGTCGTCATCGGCGCCGGCTCCATGGGCCAGGCCATCGCCCGCCGCATCGGCGTCGGCCAGACGATCCTGCTCGCCGACATCAACGAGGACAACGCCAAGGCCACCGCCACCGCCCTGACCGGCGCCGGCTACCGGACCAGCACCGCCAAGGTCGACGTCTCCTCGCAGGTTTCCGTCCGCGAGCTGGCCGACGCCGCCGCCCGGCTCGGCGCCGTCACGCACGTCGTGCACACCGCCGGGCTCTCCCCGGGGCAGGCGTCCCCGGAAGCGATCATCGCCGTCGACCTGGTCGGCACCGCGCACGTCCTGGACGAGTTCGCCCGGGTCATCGCGCCCGGCGGGTCCGGCATCGTCATCTCCAGCCAGGCCGGTTACATGATCCCGCCGTTGCCGCACGAGCAGAACGAGGCCTTGGCCCGTACGCCTGCCGGTGAGCTCGCCGCGCTGCCGTTCCTGCAGCCGGACACCATCGTCAACTCCGGGATCGCGTACGCCGTGGCCAAGCGCGCCAACACGCTGCGGACCCAAGCGGCGGCCGTGACCTGGGGCGATCGTGGCGCCCGGGTCAACTCGCTGAGCCCCGGCATCATCATGACCCCGCTCGCGCTCGACGAGCTGAACTCCCCGGCGGGCGCCCTTTACCAGGAGATGATCAAAGCGTCGGCGTCCGGGCGGGTCGGCACCCCGGACGAGATCGGGACCGTCGCCGCGTTCCTGATGGGCCGCGACGGCTCCTTCATCACCGGCTCCGACCTGCTCATCGACGGCGGTGTCATCGCCTCCATCGCCGCCGGGCGCTTCCAGGTCCGGGTCGGGGGCTGACCGCCGCGGCGTCACGCGACGCGGTTCTCAGCCAGGCCGCGTACGTCAATGGTCGCGTTCTGTGGTGCCGAGGAGCTGTTCTCGCTGGTCGAGCGCCGTCTGCCGGTCGTCGAGCATCGCCTCCCGCTTCCCCTGCTCCTCGTCACGGCGGTCGGCGGTCTCGGCGCGCCGGTCCAGTGCGTCGTCACGCGAGTTCAGGTCCTCAACGCGGCGCTGCGCGTCGTCGGACTCGTCGGTGTGCTGCTGTTGCTGCTGCCGCAGGTCGGCCTGGCGTTCGTCACTGAGCTTGCGCAGCCTCTGCAGCGAGGCCGCCATTTCACTGGTGCGCTGGAAGTCTTCGGGCATGGATTCACTGTGCGCCGTGACGGATGTGCTGCGGGGCGATAACGCTGTACGCGGCTCTCGCATCACCCCCGCCCGGCCGGGGCCGCGTTGGCATAAGTCCGCGAGGTGCCGAATGCTCGGCGCGACATGATCGGACGTGGACGGGCCCGGCGCCTCGGTGGAGGCGCCGGGCCCGTTGCCGCGGGGCCGCTATCCGCGGTAGCGCTGGAGGAACAGGGCCTCGGCGTGGGCGAGGTTCGCGATCTCGGACGGGTCCACGCTCTCGTTCGGCGCGTGGATCAGGGCGAGCGGTTCCTCCACCCCCATCAGGATGATCTCCGCCGACGGGTAGGTCTGCGCGAACACGTTGCACAGCGGGATCGAGCCGCCCTGGCCCAGCGTCGTCATCTCCCGGCCGTACGCCTCGTGCATCGCGGAGGCGAGCGCCCGGTAGGCGGGCCCACCGGTGTGCGCCTCGAACGGCTGCCCGAGCGCTTCCGTGACCGCCGAGACCCGGACTCCCCACGGCGCGGCCGCGTGCAGGTGGGCGATCAGCGCGTCCTGGGCCTTGACCGCGTCCGTTCCGGGTGGCACCCGCAGGTTCAGCCGTGCCCGGGCGTGCGGCTGGATGGCCGCGGCCGAGCCGACCACAGGCGGGCAGTCGATGCCGAGGACGGTCACCGCGGGCCGGGCCCAGAGCATGTCGGACACCGATCCGCCGCCGATCGTCCGGGCCCCGCCGACGAGCCCGGCATCGGAGTGGAACTGCGCCGCCGGATACGGCTCGCCGAGCCACGTCTGGTCGTTGTCCAGCCCGGTGATCGTGGTGTTCCCGGCCCGGTCCCGCAGCGACGACAGCATCTGGATGAGCGCCGCGAGCGCGTCCGGTGCGGCCCCGCCGAACATCCCGGAGTGCAACTCGCCGCCGAGCGCCGACACCTCGACCACCACGTTGACCAGGCCGCGCAGCGACACCGTGGCGGCCGGCGCCCCGACCGCCGCGTTCCCGGTGTCGCAGACCAGGATCGCGTCCGCCCGCAGGAGTTCCGGGTTGCGGGTCACGAAGTCCTCGAGGCCGCCCGTGCCCTGCTCCTCGGAACCCTCCACGATCAACTTCAGATTGACCGGTACGTCGTCACCCAGCGCCCGCAGAGCGGTCAGGTGCATGACGATGTTGCCTTTGCAGTCCGCCGCGCCACGCCCGTACCAGCGTCCGTCGACCGGGGTGAGCTGGAACGGCGGCGTCCGCCAGGCCTTCTCGTCGAGCGGCGGCTGCACGTCGTAGTGCGCGTAGAGGAGCACCGTCGGTGCGGACGGGTCGGCTCCACGGCGTACGCCGAAGACCGCCTTGCTGCCGTCGGCCGTGGGGTGCAGGCCCAGGTCGGTGAAGCCGGCCTGGGCGAAGTTGTCCACGATCCAGTTCGCCGCCCGGTCACACTCGGCCGGCGGGAACTGCCGCGGGTCGGCGACCGAGCGGATCGCGACCAGGTCGGCCAGGTCGGCGCGGGCGCGGGGCATCAACTCGTCGATGTGGGCACGCAGGTCCATGTCAGGCGTCCTTCAGGTCGTCGATCAGGTCCTGGAAGGCGTCCGCGTACTGCGGGCAGTAGACCTTCATGATGATGAGCTGGCCCTGCAGGATCTTGTTGTCGACGAGCACCGGCCGCTGTCCGGGGCCGGCCGCGCCGTTCGTGATCATCCCGTAGAGCGTGCCGCGCCGGAGCGCGTCGTCCGGGTCGGCGCAGATCGCGCCGCCGTCGTCACCGAGCACCCGGACGATGGAGTCCTTGTAGGGCACCCGCAGGCCGGCGCTCGACAACGCGGTCTGCAGCTGCTGGGCCTTGACGTTCGCCTGCTCGGTCTCCTTCTTGCCGTGGTAGGAGAACAGGGCGACGCCGGCGAGCAGCAGGAGCACGAAGGCGACGACCCCGTAGACGATCCGGTCGCTTTTCATGCCGTCACCTCCGTCTCGGTCTTCCACGAGGGTTTGCGCAGCCGGTAGAAGAGGTACGGGACGAGCAGCCCCAGCCCGAGCGCGCCACCGGCGACGATCGCCAGGTAGACGCCGACGTTGCCGCCGCCGAACTGCGACGACGGGACGAAACCGATCAGCAGCGCGGCGAGCGAGGCGGCGAAACCGACACCGCACAGGGCGGTCAGCATCGGGGCCTTGTAACCGCGCGGGTGGTCAGGCTGGTTGCGGCGCAGTCGCACGGCGGCCACGAACATCAGCAGGTACATGATGAGGTAGACCTGCGTGGTGATCACCGAGAAGATCCAGTACACGCTGGACACGTCCGGGATGAAGGCGTATGCCAGCGCGATCACGGTGGTGACCAGACCCTGGACGACCAGGATGTTCTGCTGGACGCCGTGCTTGTTGAGCCGCTGCAGGAACGGCGGCAGGTAACCCTCGGTCCGCGAGATCAGCAGCAGCCCGCGCGACGGCCCGGCGAGCCAGGTGAGCATGCCGCCCAGCGACGCGGCGACCAGCATGACGCCGAGGATCGGGGTGAGCCACTGGGAGTCGAACGCGGCGAACACCGCGTCGAAGGCCTGCATCACGCCGGCGGTCAGGGACAGCTCCTCGGCCGGCACGATCCAGCTGATGGCCAGCGCCGGCAGGATGAAGATGAGCAGCACCAGGCCCATGGACAGGAACATCGCCCGCGGGAACTCCCGGCCGGGCTTGCGCAGTGAGGAGACGTGCACGGCGTTCATCTCCATGCCGGAGTACGACAGGAAGTTGTTGACGATCAGCACCAGGCTGGACAGCCCGGCCCAGGCCGGCAGCAGGTTGCTCGCGGTCATCGGCGCGGCGGACTCGTTGCCCTGTCCCAGGAACGCGATGCCCAGGATCACCAGCAGCGCGCCGGGGACCAGGGTGCCGATGATCAGGCCGCCACTGGCCAGGCCGGCGACGCCGCTGGTGCCGCGCGAGGAGACCCAGACACCGGCCCAGTAACAGACCATGATCACGATGGCGGTCCAGAGGCCGCTGGAGGCGAGGTCCGGGTTGATCACGTAGGCGAGGGTGCTCGCCACGAAGCCCAGCAGGCTGGGGTAGTAGAAGATGGTCATGGCGAACTGGCACCACACCGCGAGGAACCCCATCGGCTTCGACAGTCCCTGGCTGACCCAGTTGTAGACGCCGCCGTTCCAGCCGGACGCCAGCTCCGCCGAGACCAGCGCGGTCGGCAGCAGGAACACGATGGCCGGCACGAGGTAGAGGAAGATGCTGGCCAAGCCGTAGACCGCCATGGTGGGCGACGGGCGCAGACTGGCCACCGAGCTGGTGGTCATCAGCGCCAGAGCCACCCACGAGAGGTACTTCACCACTGGCACGGGTTTCGGCGGTGAGGTCGCCTGGTCTTCCGCCTCTGCGCTCACGTCGCCTCCCTTCGGGTAGTCGAGAACTCGGCGGAATCATCGGCAGACGTGGATTCCGGTCGTCTCATCCCGGGAGAATGGTTCGGGTCCAACCGGCCGCCGAACCAGGAGCCGGCGGCAGCCATCGTCAGGCCGAGCAGCTCCAGCAGCAGCAGGCCCGGGTCCGCGACGCGAGCCGCCCCACGGACCCGGATCAGGACCAGCACCGCGAAGAAGATCAGCACGCCCATGTCCAGCAACAGGATGAGGAAGCGGCCCTTCGCGGCGGCCGGTTGCCCGGTCGCTCCGGCGTCCAGGGCGCCGGCGACCGCGGCCAGCACACCTCCGGCAAGGCCGGCGATCAGGTTCCAGTACGCCAGGGTGCCGATGATCGCGGGCGCCCCGAGCAGCGTCGCCAGATCGAGGATGATCGCCACCGCGAAGAGTCCGAGCGGGAACATCAACAGCAACGGCTGAACCGCGTTGCCGCCGATACTGAGCCGGTTCTGCATGGTTACCCAGAGTGCTTTTCACCACGATCAAGGACGTCATCCCGTACGGATGAACCGCCCCAGCGCCCGGTAGATCGGGTGCCCGCACAGCACCCCGAGTGCGATCGACACCATCGAGGCGGTCGCGCCGATCAGGTCCTCGACGCCGCGCACGGTGTCCTGACCCAGATACTCGGTCATCCCGATCAGGGTCAGCGCGCCCGGCACCAGCAGCCAGAACCCGGGCAGGAAGGAGACCAGCGCCGGTGGCCCGGACGGCAGCCGCTCCACCAGGCAGGCCACGACGGTCAGCACCAGCGCGCCGACGAAGCCGCTCAGATAGCCGCCGAGCACCAGGTTGCCCAGGTACTGGCTGATCCATCCGGAGTAGAGCACCAGCAGCAGCCAGCCCAGCGAGCGTCGCGGAGCGGCGAACAGCAGATAGGTGCCGCTGACGACGACGAGCGGGCCCAGCCAGGGTGCCCACCAGCCGACCGTGTTCGGGGCAAGGTCGTCCGCCGCCGGCGTCGGCACGCCCACGAGGTGGGCGGCACCGATGATGCCGAACGCCAGCAGCAGCAACTGCAGCGCGCCGGCGACCAGCCGGCTCGAGCCGGTGATCATCTCGTACGCGGAGAGCTCGACGACGCCCATCGTCAGCATCGCCCCCGGCAGGAACGTCACCAGCGGCGCCACCATCGCCCGCAGGTCGGCGTCGGCCCAGCCGCCACCGGCCAGGAGAAACGTGATCCCGGAGACCGTGAACGCGGCGATCACCGGCATGATCATCTGCGCGCTGGCCCATCGTGCGCCGGCCAGGCGCATCAGCCCCACCACGACCCCGAAGAGCACGGCGAGCAGAACGTCGGCCCAGGTCGGGGCCAGGATCAGGCACAGGCCGCCGATCATGATGGCGTGGCCCAGGGTGCGGGTCGCCGCGCCGAACCGCGGTGGCATGCCGACCGCGGCAAGAACCTGCTCGATGCCGGCGGCCGGAGTGAGCGCCGCCCGCTCGGCGTCGCGCAGGACGTCGTACACCAGAGCGGTCTGATCCAGCCGCAACCCGCCGCGGAGCTGGCGGGTCGGCTCCAGCGTGGCCGGCTGCCCCGGTTCCAGGGAGACCACCAGGTACGTCGGCAGGACGCTGACCCGGGTGTGCGGCGCGCCGTAGGCGGCCGCGACCTTCAGCAGGCGCTCCTCGATCCGGTTGACCGCCTCCCCGGCGGCGGTCAGCGCGCTGCCCAGGTAGAGCAGGAACTGTCGCAGCTCTCGCTCGTCCATGCCGAGGAAGGTAGGCGGACCCGGTGGCCCGGCGATTCATCCGGCGCGAGCGATGCTCCATCGGCCCGGGCACCGAGAGGCTTGCCGCAGCGACAACCGAGGAGCGCGCCCGTGCGCCGGCGATTCGCCCGGCACCCCCGGTCGCCTCAGGAGTGGGGTATCGATGAGAATCTTGCACCGGCGGCGCCCGGCGGCGATGCTCCTGGTCGCGGCCGTGCTGATGACCGCCCCGGTTGCCTGCAGCGGGGAGGGGACGCCCAAGGCGCTGCCGTCCGACCGGCCGTCCGCCGAGCGCACCGTGGACCGGACCACCCCGCCCGATGCCGACGGCGACGAGACCACGTCGCGGCCGGAGCCGACGAACACCCGGACGACCCGGACCACCGATCCGACCAAGACCAAGGAGCCGACGAAGGAACCGACCAAGGAGCCTACGAAGGAGCCGACCAGGGAACCTACGAAGGAGCCCACCAAGGAGCCTACGAAGGAACCGACGAAGGAGCCTGTCAATGCGGCGACGTCGACGCCGGTGGCGGTGCCGGTCGCGGAGCAGGACGACAGCGTCCTCGGGGTCTGGGGATGGCTGCTCCTGATCGGCCTGCTCACCGCCCTGGTGGCGCTGCTGCTGACGAACCGCAACCGTAAGACCGGCGCGTGGGACAGCGAGGCGCGCGGCCTGGCGGGGGAGACCCGTACCGTCCTCGGCACCCGGCTCCCCGCGATCCTGACCACGCTCGACGCCGGGCAGCGCGCCCTGGCCTGGCCGCCGGTCCGCGACGACCTGACCTCCCTGGAGACCCGCTGGGCAGCCCTGCTGGAGACGGCGCCGGACGGCGAACGGCAGAACTACGCTAGCCAGCCCGCCACGATCCTGCGCGACCTGGTCGACGCCGTCGACGCGGAGAACGACGCGCTCGCCGCCGGCCGCGAATGGCGGCTGCTGCGCCCCCGGCTCGACGCGATCATCGCGGCCCTCACCGCGGCCCTGGAACCGGCCACCACCGCCGTCCCGGCCGGCCCGCCGCCGCCGCCCGCCGGCATGGACAGCCCGCCGCCCGCCGGCACGGAAGGCCCGCCTCCGCCCGCCGGCACGGACGGGCCGCCTCCCGCGGGCGGGCCGCGCGTCAACGAGTACGGCGAGCCGGACGATTACTGAGCCTTTTCACCCTGCGTAGCGATTCGCTTCGACGTCGTGCAGGACGAGGATTGCCTGCACGATTGCGGTCGCTCGGCGCGGGCGGCTGCGAAACTGCGACCCGCGGTCGGTCTGCGGCACGCAGTCGGTTCGTCACCGACGCTGACGGGAATGCGTGTTATGTCCGAGCCGTCTTCGTTTATAGACTCGGGGGATGGGTGAATCGGTGTCCGTGCCGAGCCGCGATCTAGCATTCCCCGTTTTCGATGTTGTTTCTGCGAGGTTCGGGGCGCCTGGCTGGGGCGGGTGGGTAGAGGCGGATGGTGCGATCTTCGCCGTGGCTCGGGTGCGCGGTGGCGCTCCGGACAAGGAAGGGCCGGATGGCTCCCGGCAAGGGGTCACCGTCTGGTCTTTCGCGCCGGACTCCGTGTCGGAAGACTATTCGGGACCAGCTCACCAGGCTGTTCTGGCATTCGCGCGCAAATACGCGGAAGGTCACAGCATTTCGGTGCGGCAGTCCGCTGAGCGGCTTATCGGCTCGGCGTCGTCCGGCGGAGTGGTTGTCCCGATTGTGGTGAATGGCGGTCCGGCGGTCGGCAGGTTGCTCGAGGTAGAAGGTCTCGGGTCGGTGATCTCGTGTGCCGAACCCACTCACGCTTTCGCCGCGGCATTCTTCCTGGCTGACCCGGTACTGCAGTTCGAGCGAGTCGTTGCCCTCAACCCGTTACGTGGGCCGGCCTGAAGAACTGGTGATCCCGCCTCGGCAACGCGTCGCCCGTGGCATGATCCGCGCCCTCGGGAAGAGGGGTCAGAAGGGGGTCGGGACGTGTCGGACCGGGAGGTCGGGCTGGGTGTAGCCGTCCGGCTTCTGGCGCTTGGGCAGGGTCACGTCCTGGTGCGGCAGCGGCTGGTAGGGCACGCTGGCGAGCAGGTGGGAGATGATGTTGAGGCGGCCGCGCTTCTTGTCGTCGGTGTTCGCGGTGTACCAGGGCGCCCAGGAGGTGTCCGTGGCGTGGAACATCTCGTCGCGGGCGCGGGAGTAGTCGTACCAGCGGCTGTAGGACTTGAGGTCCAGGCCGGAGAGTTTCCAGACCTTCCGCGGATCGTCGATCCGGTTCTGCAGGCGGCGGGTCTGCTCGTCGGGGCTGACCTCCAGCCAGTACTTGAGCAGGATCACGCCGGAGTCGACGATGGCGCGCTCGACCTCCGGAGTGGCCCGCAAGAACTGGTCGGCCTGCTCGTCGGTGCAGTAACCCATCACGCGTTCGACGCCGGCCCGGTTGTACCAGCTGCGGTCGAAGACGACGACCTCGCCGGCGGCCGGCAGGTGCGGCAGGTATCGCTGGATGTACATCTGGGAGCGTTCGCGATCGGTGGGGGCCGGCAGCGCGACGACGCGGAATACGCGGGGGCTGACGCGTTCCGTGATCGCCTTGATCGTGCCGCCCTTGCCCGCGGTGTCCCGGCCCTCGAACAGGATGCAGACCTTGGCGCCGGTCGACTTGACCCACTCCTGCATGGCGACGAGCTCGCCGTGCAGGCGGCGCAACTCCCGCTGGTACTTCTTCTCCGTGAGCCGGGCCCCGTCCACGTCCTTCTCCGCCACCAGCAGCTGCCCGTCCTGGCGGACCTTCCGGTCGTTCCTGCGCTTGGTCATGGTGCTTCTCGCTCTCGTAGGGGCCTGATTCGCCGAGTACGGGTCTCCGCAAGGACGGTGGCGGACCGGGGTCTGCCTGCGCATCCTCCAGCGGTGATGAAGAGCCCAGCGGCCGTACGGGACGGGACGGGCGGAGCCGAGCGATTCATCCGGTGCGAGCGATGCCGGTCCCGCCCGCCGCGGCGAAGCTGACCCCATCGAGAACCTCTCGGCCCGGGGGAGCGGCGGATGGCAGCGACGGACTCACCGATGCGAGCAAGCGGCGTAAACCGCCCGGCCGGCACGGGGGTGCTGCTGGCGGCGTGCGTGTCCGCGCTGGTGGTGAACGCCAACACCTCGGCGGTGACCATCCTGCTCCCGGCCATCAGCCAGGATGTCGGCGCGTCGGTCGACACCCTGCAGTGGGCGGTGACCGGTTACATGCTGGTCGGCGCGGCGGTGATCGTCACCTCGGGCGCGCTCGGCGACGTCTTCGGCCGGCGCCGGATCTTCCTGTCCGGACTGGTGCTGTTCGTGCTCTCCTGCGCGCTGATCGCGCTGTCGTCGGGGGCCGCCGGGGTGATCGCCGGCCGGATGATCCAGGGCGCGGCAGGCTCGACCATCCTGGCGTGCGGGATGAGCCTCCTCTCGGTCGCCTCGGCCGGAACCGGCCAGCTGCGCGCGATCACCCTGTGGGGTGCGGCCTCGGCGGTCGGCGCCGCCGCCGGCCCCCTGATCGGCGGGATCCTGGCCGGCTCCACCGGCTGGCAGGGACTGTTCTGGATCGACGCGGCGATCGCGGCGCTGTGCGTGCCGCTGACCTGGTCGACAGTGCGGGAGTCCCGGGACCCGGACCGGCCCCGGGAGATCGACGTGCTCGGCTCGGTGCTGGTCGCTGTCGCGCTGGTGCCGCTGGTCCTCGCGCTCAGCGAAGGCGGGGGCTGGGGCTGGCTGTCCGCGCCGACCATCATCTGCCTGGGCCTGTCGGTGTTCGGCGGTATCGGATTCGTCCTCGCCGAGCGGCACGCCACCGCGCCGCTGGTCGACTTGCAGCTGCTGCGCAACCGGGTGCTCGTCGGGTCGGCCACCGCGATCCTGCTCGTGGCCGGCGTGATCAACGCGCTGATGTACCTGCTCAGCCTCTACTTCCAGGACCCGGCCGGGTTCGGGATGACCGCGCTGCAGGCCGGCCTGGCCACGCTGCCCGCCGCCGCCGCGATGATCGCCATCACCCCGGTGATCACGCCCCTGGCCGTCCGGATCGGTCCCCGGTACGCCGTCGCCATCGGATTCGGGCTGGCCGCGGCCGGCTGTGCCACGCTGGCGTTCGTCGAACCGTCCTGGGAGTACACCGCGTTCGTGCTGCCGCTGATCGTGCTCTCGGTCGGCCTCGGCCTGGCCAACGGTCCCGCCTCGTCGGCGTCCACCTCGGCCGTCGACCCGGAACAGACCGGCCAGGCGTCCGGCATCTCGAACATGGCGCGGTACGTGGGCGGCTCCCTGGCGGTTGCCGCCGCCGGGACCGTCTCCACCGCGATCAGCGGCGGACGGGCCGACACCGGAGCGCCGGCCGCCGACGCGCTCGCCGCCGGACTGGCCGGCGCCGCGGTCCTGCTGGCGCTGATGTCGGCCGGCGGTGTCGCGCTGGCGCTGCTGCTGCGACACCAGCGGACCGAGCCGGCCACCGCCGTGCACCTGGCCGCGGCGGCCGCGGCCACCAGCCACACCATTCCGACCCGGCCGCTGCCGGCCACCTCCGGAGGACCCCGATGATTTCGTTCACCAGCAAGGACTTCGCCCAGCGGATGGAGCGCGCGGTCGCACAGGCGGCCGAGGCGGGCCTGCGCGGACTGCTCGTCACCCCCGGGCCCGATCTGACCTACTTCACCGGCTACCGCCCGACCGCGATCACCGAACGCCTCACCATGCTGGTGCTAGACGCCGACCACGACCCACGGCTGATCGTCCCGCTGCTGGAACGCCCGGACGCCGCCGAGTCGGCCGGCGCGGCAGCGGTCACCATCAGCGCCTGGGCGGACGGCACCGACCCGTACCCGGCGGCGGCCCGGCTGCTCGATCCGACCGGCCGCTACGCGATCTCCGACTCGGCGTGGGCGATGCACCTGCTCGGGCTGCAACAGGTGCTGCCCGGCGCGTCGTACGCCTCGATGACCGAGACGATGCCGATGCTGCGCGCGGTCAAGGACGCCGACGAGGTGGACCGGCTGGCCGCCGCCGCGGCGGCCGCCGACGCGGCGTACCGGGAAATCATCGGGATCCGGTTCGCGGGTCGCACCGAACGGGCGGTCGGTGCCGAGCTGGCGCATCTGCTGCAGGAGCACGGGCACTCACAGGTCGACTTCACCGTCGTCGGCTCCGGGCCGAACGGGGCGAATCCGCACCACGAGATGGGTGACCGAGTGATCCGGGACGGCGACATGGTGGTCCTGGACTTCGGCGGGCTCAAGGACGGCTACGGCTCGGACACCACCCGCACCGTGCACGTCGGGCCGCCGACTCCGGTCGAGAAGGAGGTCTTCGAGGTGGTCCGCCAGGCGCAGCAGGCCGCCTTCGAAGCGGTCCGCCCGGGCGTACCCTGCCAGGAGATCGACCGGGCCGCGCGGCGGGTGATCGACGAGGCCGGGTACGCGGAACGCTTCATCCACCGCACCGGGCACGGGATCGGGCTGACCACGCACGAGCCGCCCTACATCGTGGAGGGCGAGAAGCAGACCCTGATGCCCGGCATGTGCTTCTCCATCGAACCCGGCATCTACCTGCCCGGCCGGTTCGGGGTGCGCATCGAGGACATCGTCACGGTCACCGACGACGGCGGCCGGCGCCTCAACAACACCAGCCACGACCTGCAGATCGTCGCCTGACCCACCGCCTTTTCCCGCAAGACGCGCCACGGCCGATGGGGGTCGCCCGGGGCGTGCGGGCGCCGGCCGGTTGCGTTCGTCACCCCGGCCGGCGCCCCCCGAACGTTCTCGTGCGCTCCTGCCGAACCGGCCGGAACGGATGCCCGGTCAGGGGCGGGCTTCCAGGTAGGTGACGCCGGTCAACTCCTCGGCCGCCGCCCAGAGCCGCTTGCCGGCGGCCGGGTCGGCGGCCTCCCGGCTGAGCCGGGCCTCGGTGACCCGGCCCCGCGTCTCCCACAACCCGGCCGGGCCGAAGAACTGGCCGCCCCGCACCCCGGGGTCGGTCGCGGCGCGCAACTGTGGCAGCGCGCCCTGCTCCACCGGCTGGGTGGCCACCAGGCCGAGCCGCGCGATCAGCCGGCCGGCCCGGCCACGATGCTCCCAGGCGCGGGGAGTGAGGTTGGTGCGGGTCAGGCCCGGATGGGCCAGGGCGCTGACGACCGGCGACCCGGCGGCTCGCAGCCGGCGGTCCAGTTCGACGCCGAAGATCGTGGTGGCGAGCTTGGACCGGCCGTACGCGGCAGCGGCCCGGTAGTCACGCTCGAACATCAGGTCGCCGAAGTCCAGACGCGCGGTCTTGTGGGTGATCGAGCTGAGGTTGACCACCCGGGCGTTCCGGGCCGCGGCCAGGTTGCCGAGCAGCAGACCGGTCAGCGCGAAATGGCCCAGCAGGTTGGTGGCCAGTTGCAGCTCGAAGCCGTCGGCGGAGGTGCGGCGCGGGCCCAGCAGCACCACGCCGGCGTTGTTGACCAGCAGGTCGATCACCGGATGATCGGCGGCCAGCTTCGCCGCGAAGGCCCGCACGGACGCCAGGCGGGCCAGGTCCAGCTCCCGCACCTCGACGTCACCGCCGATCCGGCGGGCGGCCTCCCGGCCCGCGCCGGTGTCACGGACGGCCAGTACGACGCGGGCGCCGTGGCGGGCCAGCTCGGTGGCGGTGACCAGACCCAGGCCTGAGTTCGCGCCCGTCACCACGGCGACCCGGCCGTGCTGGTCGGGGATGCGGTCGGCGGTCCACGCTGTCATCTGCTTGCTCCTCGCGGTCGGTGCGGTAGGCCGTCGACGCTAGGAGCAATCCGGGCCGGCTCCCTCGTTCCCGGCTGCCTAGGTCCGCGAGACCTACCTTCGCCGCCGCGGGCCGCGGCACACTTGCGGCATGAACAGCCCCAATCCGTACGCGCGTGAGCTCGGCGACTTCCTGCGCGCCCGGCGCGGTCAGCTGCGCCCCCACGACGTCGGCCTGGAACCGGGCGGCCGGCGCAAGGTCACCGGGCTGCGGCGCGAGGAGCTGGCCCTGCTGGCCGGGTTGAGCACCGACTACTACCAGCGGATGGAACAGGGCCGGGACGTCCGACCGTCCGACGCCGTCCTGGACGCGGTCGCCGCCGCGCTCGGCCTCGACGACGAGGAACACCGTCACCTGGTCACCCTGGCCCACGCCGCGCGCCGGCCGGCGCCCGCCCGGGTGGACCGTGAGCCGGAACGGGTCCCGGACGGCACGCGGCGGCTGCTGCGGGTGATGGACACGCCGGCGGTCGTACTGGGCCGGCATCTCGATCTTCTCGACTGGAACCCGATGGCCGAGGCGCTGCTCGGCGACCCGGGCGGCTACCCGCCCGACCGGCTCAACATGCTCCTGCTGATCTTCGACGACACGCTGACCGGCGACCGCGGCTGCCCGGACTGGGAGCGGCAGGCCCTGGACTACATCGGCATGATGCGCGCCGCCGTGGCCACCGACCCCGTCCACCCGCGCGCCACCGCGATCATCGGCGAGCTGAGCATCCGCAGCGCCGAGTTCCGGCGGCTGTGGGCCCGGCACGACGTACGCGAATCGGTCAGTGGCTCCAAGACCTTCCGGGCGCCCGAGGTGGGCACCATCGTCCTGGACTGGGACACCTACCCGCTGCCCGGCAATCCCGGCCCGGTTATGCTGGTCTTCACCGCCGAACCCGGCAGCGCCGACGCGGACCGGTTGCGGCTCCTGGCGTCCCTGCACGCGACGCGGGTCACCGGCTGAGCGGGGCCGGCACCCCGGTCGCCCCGGGCAGCCAGAAAAGCCCGGCCGATGATCCGGCCGGGCTTTCGTGGCTGCAAGCGGGTCAGCTGAGCCAGGGGTGCTTCTGGACGAAGGGCAGCCTGCCCCAGGCCCGGCCGAGGCCCCAGGTGTGACCCGCGTGGGTGGCGGCGAGCACGATGGCGCCGATGGCGTAGATGACGTGGTAGTCGGTGATCGGGTTGGTGGAGCCGCTGGGCTCGCCGGTGCTGGTGTGCTGGGCGAGCGGCCATTCGGCGGCCCACATCATGGCCATCATGACGGTGGTGGCCGCGGCGGCGACGCGCATGCCGATGCCGAGGATCAGGGCCACACCGATGCCGAGCAGGCCGAGCATGAACGCCCAGTCGGCCCACGGGTCGCCGGCGATGCTGTGGAAGAAGTCCTGGAACGGGCCGACCTCGACGGCGGACAGGAAACCCTTCGTGGGTGATCCGCCGTTGACCCAGGCCCGGGCCGACGGGGTCGCGTAGCCGAATCCGAAGGTCTTGTCCAGGAACGCCCACAGGAAGACGAACCCGGTGGAGATCCGCAGCACGGCGAGGGCACGGGCGGCGGTCGTGGTGAGTACGGAGCCGGGCGCCTCGACGTGCTCGAGGTGCGCCGCGTGGCTCCGGCCGATGGTGGTCATCGTTCCTCCTCAATCTGTCTCTGCCTTGACTCTGCTCCCGTACGGTCCGCGGCACCCGGGCCGAGACACCCGACCGGCCGGGACCAAAGTCCCGTTCACGCTCCCCGCGTGCGGGCGCTCGTACCTCGGGCGCGAACGTCCGCCCCCGGTCACGCCCGGTCGTGAGCCGGTTCGACGTGGGCTGACCGGCCCGGGAACAGCAGGGTCTCGTGGCCGTTGTCCAGCCAGCGCACCCGATACGGCGGATGCCCGTCGGCCCGCCCCACCGCGGTGACGACGCCGACCCGGCACCGGCCGTCCACCCGGGCCGACTCGATGACGAGCCGGTCCCCGGGCCGGGCCCTCACGACGCACCTGCTGTCGCGCCGGGCTCGTGCACGATCGCGATCGGGCATCGGGTGTGGCGCAGCAGGTGCCGGCTCACCGAGCCGAACACCATCCCGCGTACGGCGTCCCGGCCGCGGCTGCCTACCACCAACAGTTGGGTGTCCTCGGCGAACGACGCCAGAACTCGCGCCGGGTCGCCACGGACGGCTTCCGCCGCGAGGTCCAGGTCGGGGAACTCGTCGCGGATCCGGTTCACCAGGGCGTCGAACGGTTCGCGTTCGGTGGCGGTCACCGTGCGCGCCGCCAGGGTTGCCCCCGGGCGGGTGGCCGGCCAGGTCCGGACGACCCGTAGCGCGACCTTGCGTCCGGCGGCCTGTTCGGCGGCGAACCGCAGGACAGCGGCCGCGGCCGGGGAGCCGTCGATGCCGGCGACCACGGGCGCGGTGTCCGGGATGTTGCCGCGGATCACCACGACGGGGCACTGCGCGTGCGCGCCGACCGCCGCGCCGACGGAGCCGAGCAGGCCGGCCAGCGCATGATGGTCGCGGCTGCCGAGCACGATCATGCCCGCCTGCTCCGATCGGCGGGCCAGCGCAGTCGAGGGCAGTGCCTGGATGGTGGTGGCAGTGACGGTGACCAGCGGATATGCCTCCCGCGCCGCGGCGACGGCCTTGTCGAGCATGCCGACGATGACCTCGTCGACGTAGCTGGCGGGCCGCAGCGCCGGCGACGGCACCATGCTGGCGGCGGGGGCCCAGACCGGCCACTCGTCCGCGTACACCAGTTCGGCCGGTGTGCCTGTGCGGTTCGCCTCGTCCAGCGCCCAGTCCAGGGCGGCCTGAGCGGCGGGCGACCCGTCGAAGCCGATGACGATCTTCTGCTCGCGCATGATGACGGGTCCTCCTCTCCGACGGCCGGCCCGGGACCACCTCCGCGATTCCGGTAGCCGGTCGTCTCCTCCTCGCATCACACGCCTGCGGCTTTCGCCCGGACAGGGCATTAGGTCCTGTCCGGGGCGGGACGCTTGTCCGGTGGGACCTCCGGACCTACTGGCCGCGAGGAGCGAAGGTAGGAGCTGACGTCAGGTGAGGACGCCGCTGATGCAGGTCAGCAGGTCGGCTTCCAGGAACGGCTTGCTGATCAGCGCGGCGTCCGGGTGGAGGGCGTGCTCGCCGGTGACGAACGGCTCGGCGTAGCCGGACATGTAGACCACGCGGATCCCGGGGCGCGCCGCGACCATCTGTTCGGCCAGTTGCTGCCCGTGCATGTACGGCATGATCACGTCGGTGAGCAGCAGGTCGATGTCGTCCTCGGAGTCCTCGGCCACCTTGAGTGCCTCCGGCCCGGTCGCGGCGGTCAGCACCCGGTAGCCGTTGCGGGTGAGGATCCGCTGGGTCACCGCGCGGAGCGCGTCCTCGTCCTCCACCACGAGGATGGTCCCTTGACCGTGGTGCCGCACCTGCTGCGACTTCGGGCCGGGCGCCGCCGGAGGTTCGTCGGTCTCGGGGAACAGCAGGGTGAAAGCGGTGCCGGCGCCCGGCACGGAGTCGATGGTGACGAAGCCACCGGCCTGCGTGACGATGCCGAAGACGGTGGCCAGGCCCAATCCGGTGCCTTCACCCGCCGCCTTGGTGGTGAAGAACGGCTCGAAGACGTGGGCGAGCACCTCGTCGGGGATGCCGGTGCCGGTGTCGGCGATCCGGACCCGGGCGTACCGGCCCGGCGGTGGTCCGGTGGTGGCAGCGCAGGTCTCCGCGATCTCGTGGTTGCCGGTGTGCACCGTCAGGGTTCCGCCGTCGGGCATGGCGTCACGGGCGTTGACCGCGAGGTTCATCAGCACCTGTTCGATCTGCCCAGGGTCCGCCAGCACGGGACACAGGGGTGACTCGTGTTCGACGTGCAGCTGGATGTGTTCGCCGAGGGTGCGTCGCAGCAGCTGCTCCACCTCGCCGATGACAGCGTTGAGGTCGAGCACCCGCGGCCGGATGACCTCCCGGCGGCTGAACGCGAGGAGCTGGTGGGTCAGCTCGGTCGCGCGTTTGCCGGCTCGCAACACCTGGTGCAGGTCGCTCGCGGCCTGCGGCCAGTCACCCTGCGGGTCCCGGGCGGCGGCCGCCTGTGCCTGCTCGATGACGAAGGTGGTGTAGTTCAGCATCACGGCCAGGATGTTGTTGAAGTCGTGGGCCACACCACCGGCGAGCTGGCCGAGGCTTTCCAGCCGGCGGGCCTGGTGCAGCTGTGCCTCCAGACGTTCCCGTTCGGCGGCGGCGGCCAGTCGCTGTGCCTCGGCTTCGAGCCGCAGGCGCTGTGCCTGCGCCTCGATGCGGTCGGTCACGTCGCGGATAGCGGCCGAGACGATCAGCCCGTCCTCGGTCTGCAGCGCCGACAGGCTGATCTCGGCAGGGAACTCACGGCCGTCCTTGTGCCGTGCCCGCAGCAGACCGCCGGCGCCCATCGGCCGAGGCCGGGGATCGTGGAAGTAGCGCAGCCGCAGCTCGGGATGGTCGGCCCGGGCGGCGTCGGGCACCAGGATCTCGATCGCCTGCCCCAGCAACTCGTCCCGGCCGTAGCCGAACAGGCGCTCGGTCGCCGCGTTGATCAACGTGATGCGGCCATCGGTCGTCACGCCCACCATCGCATCGGGCGCGGCCTCCAGCAGGTCCCGGAACTGTGCTTCGCGCCGCAGCCTGTCGGTCACATCGCGCACCGCCGCGACGACCAGCTGGAGCTGACCCGTGTCGATCGACGACAACGAGATCTCGGCGGGAAACTCGCGGCCGTCCTTGCGCCGGCCGGCGAGGGTCGCGCCGGCGCCCATCGGACGTGGCCGCGGGTCGGCCAGGTAGTCCTGACGGTGCCTCGAGTGCATGGCGCGGAAACGGTCGGGCAGCAGGATCTCGATGGGCCTGCCGACGAGCTCGCTCTGCTGGTATCCGAAGAGTTCGACTGTCCGGACGTTGGCCAGGACGATCCGGCCGTCGGTTCCCACCCCGATGATGGAGTCCGGCGCTGCCTCCAGCAACCCGACCAGCACGGCATCGGAGAGTTCAACCATCGAAACTCCAGTCGGCTTCTCTGCACAGGTCTGCCCCTCGTCACGAGTGCGGCTCCGGGCGCTGCCGCACAGCCGGTGGGGGCGCGACACAATCCTCCCCCTGAAGCCCCGGACCCGTTTCCGGTATCGGGAAATGCGGGTAGGCGCCGCCGCCGACCGGCTCCCGCGCCCGGACCAGATCACCCGTACGTCAGCGCGGCAGCACCGTCACGATTCCGCCGTCCAGTGTCGGGGAATACCGCCAAGTGGCGGTGCGGACCGCAGCAGATGACCGGCGAAAGGGTGGTGAGTGCGACGATGACCGTCGTTTCTGGTGTGGACCGGGATGAAGCCCAAGAAGCGGCAGACGATCAGGTCGTGGTTCATGCGTTCAGCGGCGGGTCGCTGATCCGGATCACCGGTGACCTCGACCTGTCGACGGCGGCGCGGCTGCGGGCGACGTTCGAGACGGCGCTGGCGAGCGACCCGTGGATCATCGTGGACCTGAGCCGTGCCGGGGTGACGGATTCGGTGGGCCTCGGTGTTCTGGTGGCGGCCCGCCACGGGGCACGGCGGCGTGGCGGTGACGTTCTGCTGGCGGCCGCGCCACCGTTCCTCGTGTCGTTCCTGCAGGCCGCACGGCTCGGCGGGGTCTTCACGATGTTCGACACCGTGCCGCAGGCCATGACGGCCACGCTCAGCCGGGGGACAGGGCCGCGATGAGGCGGACGCGCCGCGAGACGGGCTGTCGATCCGCTGGGCCGGGGCGACCCAGCTCTGCTGAACCGCAGGCCAGGGTCGTGAATCGCGGGGGCTGATAGGTTGATCTCAGGTGTGCCGGGAAGTCTGGTCGGCAGCGATGACGGCTGTCCGGATCCAGGAGAGGCACACCATGACCACGCTTTCCTGGATCGCTGTCGCGGTGTTCACCATGGCGTACGTGCTGATCGCCACCGAGAAGATCAACCGGGTGGCGGTCGCGCTGGGCGGCGCGTCGATCATGCTGGCGCTCGGCGCCACCGACGCGGAGCACGCGTTCTTCTCCGAGGAAGCGGGCATCGACTGGAACGTAATCTTCCTGCTGCTGGGGATGATGCTGATCGTCGGGGTGCTGAAACACACCGGCCTGTTCGAGTACGTGGCGATCTGGTCGGCGAAGAAGGCCCGCGGCCGCCCGTTCCCGATCATGGTGATCCTGCTGGTCGTCACCGGGGTGGTGTCGGCGGCCCTGGACAACGTGACCACGGTGCTGCTGGTCGCTCCGGTGACCCTGCTGGTCTGCGAGCGGCTCGGGGTGCCACCGGTGCCGTTCCTGATCGCCGAGGTCCTCGCGTCGAACATCGGTGGCACGGCCACCCTGGTCGGTGATCCGCCGAACATCATCATCGCCAGCCGCTCCGGGCTGACCTTCAACGACTTCCTCAGCGTGCTGGCGCCGTTCGTGCTGGTCGTGCTCATCGTGCTGGTGCTGCTGTGCCGGATCATGTTCAGGAAGGCTTTCCGGTACGACGCGGAGCGGGTCAAGCAGGTGATGGCGTTGCGGGAGTCCGACGCGATCCGGGACCCGCGGCTGGTGGTGATCAGCCTGGTGGTGCTGGGCGCGGTACTGGTCGCGTTCGGCCTGCACACGGTGCTGCACCTGGAGCCGTCGGTGGTGGCGCTGCTCGGCGGCCTGCTGCTGCTCGCGCTGTCGCGGCTGGACGCGACCGAGGTGGCCAAGGACGTCGAGTGGCCGACGCTGGTGTTCTTCGCGGGCCTGTTCGTCATGGTCGGTGGCCTGGTCGAGACCGGGGTGATCGACACCCTGGCCCGGTCGGCGACCGGCGCGGTCGAGGGCAAGCTGTGGCCGGCCACCATGCTGATGCTGTGGGCCTCGGCCGGCCTGTCGGCGATCGTCGACAACATCCCGTACGTGGCGACGATGAGCCCGATCGTCAGCGAACTCGTCAATGCCGAGGGCGGTCTCGGCAAGGCGCAGGTGCTGTGGTGGGCTCTCGCCATCGGCGCCGACCTGGGCGGGAATGCCACAGCGGTCGGCGCGTCGGCGAACGTGGTGGTGCTCGGCATCGCCGAACGAGCCGGTCACCGGATCAGTTTCTGGGGCTTCACCAAGTACGGGCTGGTCGTGACCGTGATCTCGGTGGCGCTGGCCGTCCCGTACCTCTGGCTGCGGTTCTTCTGATCAGAGCAGCACCCGGTCGAGCAGCCCGTCGAGGGTGATCGCGCCGGTCATCACCCGCTCCTTGTCGACGACGGCGACCAGGGGGACACCCGAGCGGGCCATCAGCGACGCGACCTCCAGCAGTGTCGCGTCGGCACTGACGGCGGGCAGCTCCGGGCGATTCTTCGGCAGCAGGTCGGCGACGGTGCGCTCACCGATGCCGGACAGGATGACGTCGGCGGCGGCCTCGTCGATCACCCGGGCCAGGGCCGGATCGTCCTGACAGTACGACGGGAGCGCCATCCGCAGGACCTGCGTGCCGGCCAGCACGGTCAACGGCCGGCCTTTCGCGTCGACCACGATGAGGCCGGGCAGGTCCTGCGCGGCGAGCACGCGGGCCGCTTCCCGGGCCGGCATGGTCTCGACCACGGTGCTCATCGACACCGCTACGTCCGCTGCGCGCATGGCCCGACGATACGCCCGGTCAGCTCGGGCAGGTGTGACCGCACGGGACCGTCGGCATGATCCATCGACGGCCGGCTCCCTGCGGCGATGCGGTATGTTGTGTGCCGGAGTGCCGGGAAGCCTGGTCGGCGATCATTTCTTGCTGACCTTCTCCGGGAGCCCGTTGTGCTGACACACCTGTTGTTCGCTGCCGCTCTCGCCGGCTTTGGCGATCGCTGTCGTGACGGTTCCCGCCTGGCGGCCGTTCCACGGCTCGCGAACCACCACGAACGGCAGGCGAGCGGTCGGCTTCGCGCGGCAGCACGCCGAGGGGGACACCCGCCGGAACTGGCTGCGCGCCGTGCCACACCAGGCCGGCCTCCCCGGTTCACCGATAGCCCAGCCGGGTCGCCCCCTCCAGCACGGTCTCCCGCGTCGCGGCGCTCACGGTGCCCCGGTCAGCGCCCGCGACATCGTCGCCATCGGGACACCCGCTTCCCGCGCGGCGTCCTGCACGGTGGTGCGTGCCAACGCTGATCCCCGTTCCCGGCCCGCGCACCCCGCCCGCAGCGCCGCTCCCGACGTGACGGTGGTGTCGTGGGGGAACTGGCGCGGGACCTCACCAATACGTGCCAGAGGGGTCCTGACCTGCGAAGATGATGTTGGTCGATGGTTAGCGTCGTGGCCATGCGTACCTCGTTGAGAACATGCGCCTTTGTGGCCGCCGCGGGGGCAGCCACGCTATTCATCACGTCTGCGCCCGCCGTCGCGGCGAGTTCGGGCTCCACTGCTCTGGTCGACGTCGCCGCCGACGGAACGCCGGGAAACGGCCTGGTCAGCTACACCGACATCTCCGCTGACGGCCGCTATGTCGCGTTCGTGTCGGAGGCGGACAACCTCGTGCCGGGTGATGCCGACAATGTCGCCGATGTCTTCGTCCGGGACACGGTCGGCGGCACGACCACCCTGGTCAGCGGCGCCCCGGGCGGTCAGCCGGCCAACGGGCGCGCCCACTGGGGTGTCGCGATCTCCGGCAACGGCCGGTACGTGGCGTTCACCTCGATGGCGTCCAACCTGATCGCCGGCGACACCAACAACCGGCCCGACATCTTCGTGCACGATCGCCAGACCGGGGTGACCACCCGGGAGAACGTCTTCACCGGTGGCCGCCAGGTCTCGGGGCCCAGCTTCTTCGGCACGATCTCCGACAACGGCCGCCACGTCGAGTTCCTGATAGGCGGAGGCGCCGACACCGACGACGAGGGAGTGCCGGTGGCCATGCAGACGGCGTTCGTCCACGATCGCCAGACGGGTCGCACCACGAGAGTCGGCCGGCCCGTCGGCGGCGGCCCCGGCCTGATCATGCTGGACGCCACCGTCTCGGGCAACGGCAAGCGGGTCGTCTTCACCGGCTGGGGCGACTGGCTGGGCGACGGCACGACCGGCGCCGGCGTCTACGTCTACGACCTGGCATCCCGGGTCACTGTCCGGGCGACCCGCCTGAGCGTCGGAAGTGCGGCCGGCACCAGCATCAGCCGGGACGGTGGCCGCGTGGGCTGGCACAGCGAGGACCGGCACGTGCCGGCCGACACCAACAGCCTGTCCGACGTCTACGTCCACGATCTGATCACCGAGGGGACCACTCTGGTGAGCGCCGGCCGAAGCGGCTCGGCCTCCGGCGGCGGCGCGGGCCGGCTGACCCGCGGCGGCCGTTACGTGGTGTTCTCCTCGACGGCCACGGACCTGGTCGCGAGCGACGCCAACGGATCGGTTGCCGACGTGTTCGTACGGGACCTGAACACCGGCCGGACGACCGCCGCCAGCGTGACCGCGACCGGCGCGACCGGCAACGGCGACAGTTCCAGCCCGGTCGCCTCGGCCGACGGCAGCCGCGTCGCGTTCCTGTCCAGGGCGACGGACCTCGGCGTCGATCCGGGCCACGGCCGCCCGCATCTCTATCTGCACTGCCTGCGCAACTGCTGACCCGCCCGTCCACAAGGCCGGCCGCCCCCGCTCCCGCGAGGCCGCGGCCGGCCGATCATGACGGTGGTGACGTGCCGCGCCACGGCCTCGCGCAGCGGGACCCGCCCGGCGAGCAGGACGTCCCACCGGCCGGTGTCCTCCTCGCCGCGGGTGATCCGAGTGGTCGCCAGGATCACCCCGGCGCCGAGCAGCACCGCGGTGAATGTGCCGACCCGCCACACCGTGAACCCGCCCGCGGTGTCCAGCCCCATCGGTGCGCCGAACAGGGTGCGGATGGCCGGGCCCCGGCGCCGCACCGAGCCCGGCGGTGACCGGTGACAGCGGCATCGCGGCGCCCGGGCCACGGCGGCGACGTCCACCCCGAACACCTCGGCCCGCCCGGCGGTCGGCCGGGCCGGGCCAGGCAACCACTGGTCGACGCGGATCGCCGGGAGCCGGGCGGCGTAGTGCGGCTGGTCAGGCCTCGGGGGTGGGTTTGGTTGCGGGAGTGCGGGCCGGGGTAACGCCGTACGCATGACGGAGTACGGAATCCATGCCTCTCATGAGCAGATCCCGCCCGCCGACCTGCTCGCCGCCGTGATCGCGGCCGAACAGCACGGCTTCGAGGCCGCGATGTGCTCCGACCACTTCTCGCCGTGGAGCAGCCGGCAGGGCGAGTCCGCTTTCGCCTGGTCGTGGCTCGGCGCGGCGCTGCAGGCCACGAACCTCTCGTTCGGTGTCGTCAACGCGCCGGGCCAGCGTTACCACCCGGCGATCATCGCGCAGGCGATCGGGACCCTCGGCGCCATGTTCCCGGGGCGGTTCTGGGCGGCGCTGGGCAGCGGGGAGTACAGCAACGAGCACATCACCGGGCAGCCGTGGCCGCGCAAGGAGGTGCGCGAGGCGCGGCTGCTGGAGTCGGTGGAGGTCATCCGCGGGCTGCTGGCCGGCGACGAGGTCACCCGGGACGGTCTGATCACGGTGGACCGGGCCCGGTTGTGGACCCGGCCGGCCGAGGCGCCGCCGCTGATCGGGGCCGCGGTGAGCACCAAGACCGCCGCCTGGTGCGCGGGGTGGGCCGACGGGCTGGTCACCGTCAACGCGCCGGTCGAGCAGTTGCGGGCGATGATCGAGGCGTACCGGGGCGCGGGTGGCCGTGGGCCGGTCTGCCTGCAGGTGCATCTGAGCTGGGCGCCGACCGAGGACGAGGCCGAGGCGATCGCGCACGACCAGTGGCGCAGCAACGTCTTCCGGCCGCCGGTCTGCTGGGATCTCGAGACGGTCGAGCAGTTCGACGTGGTCAGCGAGAACGTGACGGTGGAACAGGTCCGTCAGGTGGTCAACGTGTCGGCCGACCTGGAGGCGCACACCGAGAAGCTTCGTGAGTACGCGTCGCTCGGCTTCGACCGTATCTACCTGCATCACGTCGGGCAGGATCTGATGCCGTTCATCGAGGCGTTCGGCGAGAAGGTGCTGCCGGATCTGCGTCAGACCGGCCCGCAGGCGTAGCTTCACCGGCGACCGGCGCACTTCACGGTGCGCCGGTCGCCGTCATGCCGTCGGCGACGTCACAGGTCGCGACGCTGGAAGGCGAGAGCGGCCAGCATCAGGGCCAGGCCCGTCCACAGCGCGGCCCAGACGACGTACGCCGTGGTCAGGCCGGTCTGGCTCAGGAACGGCGGGGCGTCGAACCGCGGGCCGAGCTGGGCCGGGATGGTGGCGTCCTGCAACGCGTACATGGCGCCGTGCCAGAGACCGTCGGTGGGCAGCAGCACCCGGGACACGGTGCCGACCCGGGCCACACTCTCGTTGCCGAGCGAGTGCCCGACCATCCCGACCACCCCGGCGATCCAGGTGGCGCCGAACAGGCCGACCGCGGTGATCCCGGAGGCCATCGGGGAGATCACCGCCGACAGCAGCAGACCCAGGGTGAGCAGGGCGACCGCCTGAGCGGCGAGGAACACCAGGCCGGTGAACGGGCTGGGCGGCCAGTAGCCGATCGTCGCGTACACGATCAGCAGTTGCGCGAAGCCGGCGACCGCGACGAACCCGCCGGCGAACCCGACCAGGCCCAGCCACTTGCCGAGCAGCACCGCGAAGCGGGGCACCGGCCGCGCGAGCAGCGCGAGCGCCACCCCGGACTCGGCCTCCCCGGCGAGGGTCGGCCCGGCCAGGAACGCGCTGCCGAGCGCGGCGATCAGGCTCAGCCCGAACATCACCAGGTTCAGGATCACCGAGGCGACGACCTTCGACTCGCCGCTGGTGAAGTCGCCGAACTCGGCCTCGATGCGGGAGAACCCCCAGGCGCTCAGGCCCAGCAACACCACGGTCAGCAACGCCAGCGACCGCAGAACGCGCCGCCTCGCGGCCTCCCGCAGGGTGAGGGCGGCCATCGTCAGAACGGTCCTGATCACCGCCGGTCACCATCCGATTCTCCGGTACGCAGGATGTCCAGCAACCTTTCCTCCAAGGTGATCCGTCCCGGTTCCACGGCGTGCACCCGGACACCGAGCTCAACCAGGTCACGGACCAGATCGGGGACCGTCTCCGGCTTGGTGTCGGCGGGCAGCCCCACCACGTACGCGTCGCCCTCGCGCGTCACCTGCCCGGCCGCCGCCAAGCGACGCTGCGCGGCCGGCCCCACGTCGTCGAGGCGCAGCCGCAGCTCGCTCTGCCCGAGCAGCTCGGCCAGGGTGCCGGCGGCCGCGACCCGCCCCTTGTCGAGGATGACGACCCGGTCGCAGACCCGCTCCACCTCGCCGATCAGGTGCGAGTTGAGCAGCACCGCGATCCCGCGCTCCTTCAGCGACAGCACCAGGTCGCGCACGTCGGCGCGGCCGAGCGGGTCGAGAGCGCTGGTCGGCTCGTCGAGGATCACCAGGTCGGGGCGGGCGACGAGCGCGACGGCCAGGCCCAGCCGCTGCTGCATGCCCTTGGAGAACCCACCCACCCGGTCATCCGTACGGTCGGCGAGCCCGACCTGGCCGAGGCGTTCACGCTGCTCGGCGTCGGGGACCGCGACGCCGGCCAGCCGCACGTGCAGCGCCAGCACCTCGGCCGCGGTCAGCCACGGCTGGTACCGGAACAGCTCGGGCAGGTAACCGACCCGGGCCCGGGCACCCGGTTCGCTGCCGGGCCGGCCCAGCAGCATGATCTCGCCGGCGTCGGGGCGGACCAGGCCGAGCAACATCTTGATGACGGTGGTCTTGCCGGCGCCGTTCGGGCCGAGCAGGGCGAGGACCTCGCCGCGGTTGACGGTGAACGAGACCCCGTCGACCGCGACCTGCCGCCGGTAGCGTTTGCGCAGGCCGGAGGCCCACACGGCGGCGGAAGCAGGGACGGTCATCGGCCCTGCCCCAGGGTGCGGGCGACGTCGAGGACCTCGTCGGTGCCGAGCGAGCCGGCGACCGCGTTGATCAGGCCGTCACGGACCCAGAAGACGCCGCTGAACGCCCCGTCGCGGGAGCTGAGCACCAGCGCGGGCGCGCCGTTCACGTCCGCGGTGGAGCTGGTCTGCTCGGCGGAGCGGACGATCAGGGGCAGCGTGGTGCCGTCCGCGGAGAAGCGGCGCAACTGGCCGGCGACCGCCTCCGGGATGCCGGGCAGCGCGAGCAGGTAGTCGCGGGCCGTCTCGAACGGGATGCCCGACGAGTACGCCTTCGGCGCCGCGGCCCGGCCGACCAGCATCGCCGGGGCGCCCCGGGCCTCCCGCCACACCTGCGCGAGGCCGGGGCCGGCGGTGAGCCGGAACTTCGTGCCCTCCAGCCCGGCGGGCGGGGGAGGCAGTGGTTTGCCGGCGGCCTGCGCGGTCTGCCGGGCCTTGGCGGTGGAGAAGGTGAAGACGGCGACGGCCTGGTCACCGGCGTAGTAGGCAGGGTCGCCGGTCACCCCGTGCGGCAGTGCGGCGACCTCGGGCACGGCGAGGCCGGTGACCTGTTTCGCCGCGGCGGCGCCGGTGACCTGGCGTACCCGCGGGGCCTGCTCGATCACCACGGTGCCGTAGGCGGACAGGTCGGGCAGTTGCACCAGCTCGGCCGGGTCGACGGTGATCGGTGCGACCTTGTCGGCGCGGAACACCTGGAACCAGTCGGTGGCCGCCGCGGCGGTCGCCCCGGCCAGCAGGGTGACGGCGGCGAGCGCGGCTACCAGGGGGCGGCTGATCGTCGTACGGAAACCGGATCTGATGGGTTGTCCGGCGGGAGATGCCGGAACCGCGGCGGAAAGCCGGTGCCAGGCGGCCTCGACGTCGGCGTCGTCGACCTTGCCGATCTCGAAGGACAGCGACGCGGCGGCGGAGGCGGCGTCGCGCTCGGCGCCGGCCATCGCGGACCGGCAGGCCGGGCAGGCGGCGACGTGATCGCGGTCGGTGTCCGCGACGCCGTCCGGCTCGTCCAGGAGCCGGCGCAGCGTGCCGTCACTCGGGTGACGCATGGTTCAACTCCTTCCGGAGGGCGGATTCGGCGCGCCGGACCGTGGTGCCGACGCTGCCGGGCGAGAGATCGAGGGCGGCGGCGACCTCGGCGTAGCTGAGACCGCTGTGCCGCAGGACCAGGGCGACCGCCTGTTTCCGGGGAAGCCGGCGCAGAGCCTGCCGGACCCGGCGGCGTTCGTCGTTGGTGACCACCGCGTCGGCGACGTCGGGGCTCACCGTCTCCGGCCGGACGTCCTCCTCCCGCCGGGCGCGGCGGCGGCCGGACCGCAGATGGTTCAGGGCGGTGTGCGCGGCGGCGACACAGAGCCAGCCGATCGCCTCGCCGGCCGGCACTGCGGAACGGCCGAAGGTGAGGAAGACCTCCTGGGCCACGTCCTCCGCCTCGTGCCGGTCGCCGAGTACGCGGGCGGCGACTGCGACCACCCGGGGATAGGCGGTGCGGAACACCTCCTCCAGGTCGGCGCGCACCGCAGGATGTGTTCTCGCCACTGGCACCTTCCGTCCGACCGGCAGTGCGAGGGCCGGTGCTCTTCCGATCAGGTTCACATCACTGGAGCACCGCCGGGCCGCGCAATGTGACATCCCCATGCCACGACCGACCCGGCACCGCCTTCAGCTCAGGACGGATCTCCTGCTGGAGTTCCAACCTCCTTGACCGCCCTCTCAGGGGTTCGGGACCGGTTCCTGGTTTGCGGTGGGGCGGGGGAGGACTCCGTTCAGGATCAGGTCTACCGTTCCGGTCATTTCTTCGGTCAGGTCGAAGGGGGCGGGCTCCTCGCCGGCCCATGCGGTCAGGATGACGTAGTACGACGAGGCCAGGATCACGCCGACTCGGTCGGCGTTGACTGTTGAATCGATCTCGCCTCTGCGCTGGGCCTCGGCGAAGATGCCGGCGAACTCGACAGCGAGCGGTGACCGCTGCCAGGTGTCGGCCAGACCCGCCGAGCCGAGAATCACCGCGACGCTCTCGGGGCGGGATGCGTCACTGAGCGATCCCAACTCGGTGAAGAAGCGCACGAGGATCTCCCGCAACGACGACTCGGGGCCGCCTGCGTACGCGGCCTTGATCGCTTTCTCCCGGCGCCGCGTGGCCCACTCCCGCAAGAAGGACGCCTTGCGGGGGAAGTGGTTGAAGACCGTGGCCCGTGCGACATCGGCACGATCGGCGATGTCCTCCATCGTCGTTCCTTCATACGTCCTCTCGACGAACAACTGGATCGCGACGTCGTAGAGATCCGCACGACGTCGCTCCCGTTGACGGACACGACGGTCCGACGATGGCCGTTCGGGGTCGCCAGGGCTCGATGTGCGAGCTGTCACCGAATGCTCCCTTCCCTTACAGAGGTCGCCTGTGCTGTACTGCCCTTGTTGGACTCGAGTACAAAAAAATACTTCGGTCTGTTGTTGAACTTGAGGACACTCTACAACGGCAGGCCGTCGCACCCCGTCAGGAGAAGACCTTGAGCCAGTTCGCACCCCATGACGCGGCACCTGACACCACGTCGCCGCCCGCCACGTCCTACCTGACCGTCGGGGACGGCCGGATCGCCTACGAGGCAGCCGGCCAGGGGCCACTGGTCGTTCTGGCGCACGGGATGGGGCACAGCCGTCAGGCGTACCGATTCATCGCGCCGCGCCTGATCGCCGGCGGATACCGGGTCGTGTCAACGGACCTGCGCGGTTGTGGCGAGTCGACCGCGGCATGGCCGTCCTACACGCGCACCGACATCGCCGGTGATCTGCTCGCACTGATCCGTCACCTGGGTCATCCCGCCACCCTGGTCGGGCACTCCATCTCCGGGGGCGCCGCCACCATCGCGGCCTCCCAGGCGCCTGACCTGATCACCGGCATCGTCGAGATCGCGCCGTTCACCCGCGCGCAGGCCATGCGACTCGGTGACTTCCGGCTGAAGTCGTATCGCCGGGGCGCGTACCGGATGGCCGGCACGATGATGGGCAGCGTGCCGCAGTGGCTCGGTTACCTGGACCACGCCTACCCGGGGGCCAAACCCGCCGACTGGGCTGCCCGGCAGGCCGCTATCGCAGCCGATCTGCGTGAGCCCGGTCGGATGAAGGCACTCCAGGCAATGCTCAAGACCTCACCGGCCGACGCCGGGTCACACCTGGCCGGTGTGCGGTGCCCGGCCCTGATCATCGAGGGCTCGCTCGACCCGGACTGGGCCGACCCGCGCGCCGAAGGCGAGGCGATTGTCGCCGCGCTGCCGGCAGGCCTCGGCGAACTGGCCATGATCGATGGCGCCGGGCACTATCCCCACGACCAGTATCCCGACCGGACCGCGACGCTGATCCTCTCGTTCCTGCGAGCGAACGCCGATGTCTGAGTCGTCGAACGCCCCGGCCCTCACCGGCGCCCCGTCCCTCACCGCCTCGCACACCGATTCGCACGGCGACCCGGCCACCGGTGGGGCGGAGTTCTCCGGCGTGGTCACCGGCAGGCCCGCGATCTGGCTGCGTGTCGAAGCCCTCGCCATCGCGGCAACCGCACTCGTCGTCTTCGCGGCCACCGGAGAACCGTGGTGGCTGATCCCGGCGCTGTTCCTCGCCCCCGACCTGTCCTGGTTCGCCTATCTGGCAGGCCCGAAGGCAGGTGCCTGGGTCTACAACCTCACGCACAGCGCGCCGCTGCCGCTGGCTCTCCTGGTCGCGGGACACTTCTGGGATCACCACGCACTGATCGTCGCGGGTGTCATCGGACTGTTTCACCTCGGCGTCGATCGCGTCGTGAAATACGGCCTCAAGTACGACCACAGCTTCATCGTCACCCACCTCGGCGTGCACGGCCCTCACAAGCACCGATGACCACGCGGGCCTGCCCGGAGAGTTCCCGGTGTCGAGGCCCGCATCGGCGCGACCGGTGAGCGGAGCACGCTCAGCCCGGGATGATCCGGTCGCGCATCTCCTCGAGGGCGTCGGCCAGCTGGTGCACGCCGGGGGCCTCGACCGGATAGTGGCCCGCGTTCTGCAGCAGCACCAGTTCCTTCGGCGCGGCGATCCGGTCGAAGAAGCGGATGCTCAGCTCCGGCGGCGTCCACCGGTCGGCAGCCGGATGGGTGAGCAGGAACGGGCACGCGGTGAAGTCCTCAGGTTCGACGCTCGGCGTCGCCTGCAGGAAGCTGCGCAGGAAGCCGAGCGGAACCCGGCCGCCGCCACCGAGGCGGTCGGCCACCACGACCCGGACCAGCCCGGGATCGTTGGCGATGGCCCGCATGTCGGCCAGGAACCGGATCGGCACCCGCAGGTTGTCCGCGACCGGGGCGACCGTCCGCAGGGCGGGCCGGGCCACCGCGCCGAGCCAGCGGAACCGGGCGGCGTGCCGGCGTACGGCGGGGTCGCGGGTGTCGAGCAGGCAGGTGGCGCCGGCGGCTGTCACCACGCCGGAGCGGGCGGCCACCTCGTACGCGATCATCCCGCCCATGCTCGTCCCGAAGACGACCAGCGGACGCGGGTCGGCCGCGGCCTCGGCCCGGGCCAGGTCCACCGCGAAGGCCACCCAGTCGTCGTAGCGGACCCGGCCGGGCCGGCCCACGCGGGTACGGCCGTAGCCCGGCATGTCCGGGACCACCACCTCGACGCCGCGGGTGGCGATGGCGCCGGCCAGGGGCCACAGGGCCGCCGCGTGCGTGCCGGCTCCGTGGATCAGCAGCACCCGCAGCGGCGACTCGGGACGGCGTACGCGCTCGATGTGGGCCTCGACGTCCCGCCGGCGCCACCAGGTCGACTCGGGGCGCAGCGCCTGGTCCGGGCGCAGGTCGGCGGGCAGGAACGACGCGTACTGATCGCGCGGGTCGGTCATCTGCGGCCCCCTCGGGATCAGGTCACCCTAGGCGGCACCGCGCGGCCGGAGCAAGACGGTCGTCGATCAGTCTTGACGGCTGCCGGTATGGTCCGACGCTATGGGCGCGATCAAGCCGTGGCATTTGTTCTTCTGTCTCCTCGTGGTGCTGACGATCGTCGGAGTGGCGGTGGCCGTGGTCCGTGCGGGCCGGCGGAAGTAACGGCCCTCCAACGGAGTAACGGCAGGTCAACGCCCCAGTAGTTGCTGCCGGAGCACCGCGTTCAGCCAGGCCTCGGATCTGTCCAGCGGCCAGCCGAGGTCATCGGTACGGATGAAGTAGGCCGCGTTGCACAGGTGCAGCCAGAGAAGGTCGGCCGCCTGAGCCGCGTCCAGGCCGTGACCCAGCGCTCCCATGGCGGCCAGACGGTCCGCGGTCAGCCGCAGGCCGCCGCGCAGGCCGTCATGGGCGATCTCCATGCTCTCGCGGACGGCCGGTTCCTGCGGCGCGGCCGCGACCACCTGGCGCATCAGCGGCGACCATTGCTCGAACTTGGCTCGCGAGGCGGCGACGATGAGCCCGATCAGGCGCTCGGGATCGGTGGCGGCGTCGATGTCGGCGAGCAGCCGGGCGTTCTCCTGCGAATTCACGGCCGACACGATGAGCGTACGCAGCAGGCCGCTCTTGCCTCCGCCGACGGCGTAGACCGTGGCGGGAGCGACCCGCGCCGTGCCGGCGATCTGTTCCACCTTCGTCGCGAAGTAGCCCTGCTCGGTGAAGAGTGCCCGGGCGGCCTCGAGGATCGCCTGGCGCGTCAGCTCCGCGTACTCGGCTCGGCGGTTGGTCGGACGCGGGGCTGTGGTCATGCGGCCGATCTTAGAGGAACAGTCATCTGACTCACACCTTCTCATCAGAGTCCACTCTGATGATCATGCTACGGTCGGGTCTCACTCGATCCGAGGAGATCTCATGCACTACGTCTTCGTTCCCGGCGCCTGGCACGGTGGATGGTCGTGGCACCCCGTCGGCCACCGGGTGCGTGCCTCCGGTCACGGCGCCACCGCGCTGACGATGCCCGGCCTGAGCCTGGGAGACGATCCGGCCGGGCTGCGGCTGGCCGATGCCGTCGACCACATCGTGGCCGCCGTGGAAAGCCGCGATCTGCGCGACGTCGTTCTGGCCGGGCACAGCTGGGCCGGCATCCCGATCACCGGCGCCGCCCACCGGCTCGGCGACCGCCTCGCCGGCATCGCCTACTTCAGCGCCTTCATCCCGCGCCCGGGCGAGTCCATGGCTGCCGCGATGGGCCCGATGGAAGGCTTCATCCGGGACACGATCGCGGCCGCGCCGGACGGCACCATCGGCCTGGACTTCGACACCTTCACCCAGCGACTGATGCCCGGCGAACCGGAGTCGCTGCAGCGGCTCGTCTTCGACCAGCTGATGCCGCAGCCCGGCGGCTACCTGGTGGACGCGCTGGACCTGCCCGGGGTGGAAACGCTCGGTGTGCCGATCACCTACGTACTCGCTGAGGACGACATCTCGCTGGCCGCGCCCGGCCCGGAGCTGGCCGCCAGGGTCGGCGTGCAACCGGTGCTGGTCCCCGGTGGGCACGAGGCGCTGCTGACCCGGCCGGACGAGGTGGCCAAAGCCCTGATGGCACAGGTTCACGCCGGCGCCGGGCCGCTGACGTGATGCAGCCGCCCGAGCGCAACGGCCGGTCGACGTCGGTCCTCCAACCGACGGGCGACCAGGTGACCCACCCCTGATGCGGTCAATAGAGCATTGACCGTACTCGATGAATTTGTATAAGGTGTGACGTCTTATGTGATGCTGACGACCGCTCGGGGCAGATGGGAGAAGCGTGTGTTCGGCTCGGTCCGGTCCTTCGCCGGGAACCTTCTCGGCGCCCGAAAACCGTTGGGGCTGCTGACTTCGGCGGCCGTTGTCTGCGTCGGTTCGGTGGCCGTGGTCACCGCGCACGCGCCGGCCGCGCACGCCGTCGCGCCGGGAGCTTCGGTGACGCCGCATCGACCCGGCGCCGTCGTCGAGCCGGCCGCGGCCGATGGCGTCTCCGCCGGCAGTGCCGCGCTCACTTCCGTCGATCTTGCCGGAACGTGGAGCTTCACCCCGGCGGGCCGGGCGGCGACGTCGATCAGCGTGCCCGGTGGCGGCTGGTACAAGCAAGGATTCACGGACGTGAACGAGGCGGTGTACTCGCGCAGCATCACCGTGCCGGACTCGGGGCAGCCGCAGTCGACCTGGATCGAGTTCGGCGCCGTCAATCACCAGGCGACACTGTCGGTCGACGGCCGCGTGGTCGCCACCCAGACGACGGCGTTCACCCCGTCGAACTTCGACATCAGCGCGTACGCGGCCCCCGGCACCACCCACACGATCACGGTGAACGTGAAGGGCCGCGGCGCGTTGAAGGCCTCCAACGGCCGGTACCTGGTGCCCGACGCCGCCACGTGGTCCGAGGCGATACCGCAGGGGATCTTCGGGTCCGCGTTCCTGCGGGTGTACCCGGCCGTGTACTTCAGCGACACCTTCGTGCGTACGTCGGTGGAGAACAAGACGTTGAGCTACGACGTGTCGGTGCGTAACACGTCGGGCAGTTCCCGGTCGGTGACGGTGACCGGGTCGCTGTCGTCCACCAGCGGAACGGCTTTCAGCTACCCGGACCTGCCCAGCCGTACGGTCACCGTGGCGGCCCGCTCGACCGCGACAGTGACCGTCGGACCGGTCGCGTGGAACCTCGGCAGCACCTCGTACTGGTGGCCCAACGTGCCGTACCGGCCGGGGTACCGGGCGCAGCTGCACGGGCTCGCGGTGCATGCCGTCACCGATGACGGGCACACCAGCGATGCGACGTACCGGTTCGGGTTCCGGGAGGCCACCCAGAACGGTGACTACTACCACCTCAACGGCGTGCGCGTGAACTTCCGCGGCGACAACCTCCAGGGCGCCGACTACGACCGGATCAACAACGGCGGCAAGGGCGACGCGTACCACACCCTGCCCGGCTTCCTGCCCCCGTCGCCCGGCAACGGTGGCTGGCCGCAGGCGGTGGACAACTACCAGCGGCTGAACTACAACGTGGTGCGCATCCACCAGGAGCCCGCGAGCCCGTACATGCTGGATGTCGCCGACGAGATGGGCCTGATGATCATCGACGAGGTCGCGATTCGCGGCTCCCAGTCCTCGCAGGAGTGGACGGACTCCGTCGGGCGCACCAACATGGTCAACCACGCCCGGGCGCTGGTCCTGCGCGACCGCAACCACCCCGCGGTCATCCGCTGGAGTCAGAACAACGAGCCGAACCAGAGCGGCCAGGATTCCGAACAGTTCGAGAAGGACCTGTACGCGGCGATGAACGGCGCCGACGGCACCCGGCCGATCATTGTCGAGGTGGGCGTCGGCAACAACGTCAGCCTGTATCCCGGGATGACGTACGCCAACTTCGCGGTGATCCCGCACTACGTCGACGGCTTCGGCCGGTACGGGGAGGGTCTGGTCAGCGTGAATGGGCGGCCCGACGGTGAGGGCGAGTTCATCTGGCCGGCATGCAACAACAAGCAGGGCTTCGAGTGGTTCGCCACGGCAACCATGGCCAAGCGCGGCAAGGGCGCCACCGACCTGCGCCCGTACACGCTGCTGTCCGCCTGGGCCGGCGTCGTGCCCGGCGTGCGGTCCACCGACTTCACCCCGGAGGAGGGCGGCCACCCCATCTACGGAGCGGACAACCTGCCCGACCCGTGGAGCAACCCGCAGATCCAGCGCGTGCAGGCGGCGTTCAACCCGGTGGCCGCGGTCGACCTGCCGTACTGGTCCGCCTCCGGCGCCTCGGACTCCAACGGCACCTTCCCGCTGCCGCAGGCGGTCCCCACCTACGCCCGCAACGCCACGGTGACCCGCAACATCACCGTGTTCAACGACGACTTCACCGACACCTCGGTGGGCTTCACCTGGACCGCCCGGCTCGACAGCCCGACCGGCGCGGTCGTCGCGTCCGGCAGCACCACGCTGACCATCCCGCTCGGCTCACGGGTCACCCAGCCGGTGTCCTTCACCGCCCCCGCCACCGGCAGCCGCGTGTACCTGCAGCTGTCGACCGCGAAGTCCGGCAGCACCGTCTTCACCGACGCGGTCGAGTACCTCAATCTCGGTGGCAGCGGCGGAACCGGGCCCGCACCGGGCACCTACCGCATCGTCAACCGCAACAGCGGCAAGCCCCTCGCCATCGTCGGCAACTCCACCGCCGACGGTGCCAAGGCGGTCCAGCAGAGCGGCACCCCCACGTGGACGATCAGCACCACGCAGGACGCCTACACCGTGCGCTACACCGCCTCCGGGAAGGTGCTCGACGTCAACGGCGGCAGCAGCACGCAAGGCCTGCAACTGCAGCAGTGGTCGGCCAACGGCGGAACCAACCAGATGTGGTACCTGCGGCCCACCGGTGACGGCTACTACACCATCGTCAGCCGCACCAGCGGACTGGCAGCCGACGTCAGCGGCGCGGCGACCGGTGACGGGGCGCAGGTCGTGCAGTGGACCACCAACGGCGGGACCAACCAGCAGTGGCAGTTCGTACCCGCCTGAGCTTGTCGTTCAACCGGTTCGGCCGGGCTCGGTGCCGTTCGTCCAGGACTACCGGCACCGGGCCCGCTGAGCGCGGCCGTCGCGGGCCCCGACCGGCTGGTGGCGGCGCCGGACGGCGGCCGAGCGGAGCACGGTGGAAGTTGCGCCCGGCGGAGCGCCGATGGTAGCTGAGAGTTGCGATTCAATTACTCCAGTGATTGCGCATCGCGGTCGGCTTTGCGAAACTGCCTGTGGCGGGCGGTGAGAACGGTTGCCCGAGGCTGTCCGTACGGCTCGTGACAGCACCTGGTCGTCGATGATTCTCCCTCACCTGCCGTTTTCCCCGTCTGTCCACAGTGGACTCAATCGTCCGTGCTCCGCACGGTGGCTGCCGAGCCGGCACAGCCGTCTGCTTTCCAGAATCGGAGATTCGATGCGCGTCGCCCTGCTCACCACAACCCAGCACGGTCACCTGAACCCCTACGTCCCGGCGGTCAATGCGCTCCGGGCCGCCGGCAGCGAGGTCGAGCTGCTGCTGTTGTCCGCCGACGGCGGCGCGCTCGACGAGCGGCGGCGCCAGGCCCTGGGCGAGGTGCGGGTGCACGCGGTCGGGCAGGTCGAGATGGCGCCGTGGAGCGGCGACCCGGCGAAGATCGGCCCGATGCTCCGGTCGTCACCGGTGGCGGACCGGACGGCCGAGGTGATCCGGGCGACGGCGCCGGACTTCGTGCTCGTCGACTCGCTGCCGGTCACGGCGTCGGCCATGGCCGGCACGCAGGCGTCCGGCGTGCCGTACGGGATGATCTGGGCCAACCTCGGTGGGGTGTGCCCGAGCGAGCACCGGCGCGGCCGCTGGGCGTACGACGAGCAGGTCGGCGACTACCTGACCGAGCACGGTGTCCTGTGGTCGAAGCGGACGCATTCGGCGCGTTCGCCGATCCTCAACCTGATGCCGACGATCGCCGCCCTCGTCGGGGACGATGCGGTCACCGACGACGGGGTGGAGCTGGTCGGGCTGCCCGGCGCGCCGGGAACCCGCGGCGACGAGGTCGCCTTCCCCGCCCTGGACCGGCTCGACCCCGGCCGCCCGGTCGTGTACGTCTCCTTCGGCACGATCTTCCACCGGCGGCCGGACCTGCTGCGCACGGTCATCACCGGGGCGGCGGAGACCGGTGCGCAGGTGATCGCCTCGGTGGGCGACCTCGCCGGGGAACTCGCGCTGCCCGACACGGTGATCACCGCCCCGTACCTCCCGCAACGTGAGGTGCTGGAGCGCGCCGACGTGTTCGTCACCCACGGCGGCTACAACTCCGTGGCGGAGTCGATCCGGGCCGGCACACCGATGCTGGTGATCCCGCTGGCCGTGGATCAGCCCGTCCAGGCGTACTTCGTGGGCCGCGCGGGCTTCGGGACAGCGCTGGAGCCGGCCGACGTCACCGGCCAGGCGGTGACCGACGCCGTCGCCGACCTGCTCGATCCCGCCCGGGACTACCGGGCCCGGCTGCGCGCCGCGCAGCCGCAGTGCGGCGATTCCGCCGCGCGCACGGCCGAGCTGGTCATCGGCGCGATCGAGACACTACAGCGAAAGGTGGAGCAGTGACGATCGAACTGCAGCGGCCGGTGGGCGACCGGATCGTGATCGACGACCTCGAACGCCTCTCGTTCCGGGTCGATCGCCGCGCCTACACCGACGAGGACCTCGCCGCGCAGGAGATGACCAGGATCTTCGACCGCTGCTGGCTGTACGTCGGGCACGAGTCGGAGGTGCCCGGACCGGGCTCCTACGTGGCCCGGGACGTCGGCGGGCGCCCGGTGGTCATGGCGCGCGGGTCCGACGGGGTGGTCCGGGTGTTCGCGAACAGCTGCACCCACCGTGGGGCGCTGATCTGCTCGCAGCCGTCCGGGCAGGCCAGGTCGTTCCGGTGCCCGTACCACGACTGGACGTTCTCCAACCAGGGCGACCTGGTCGGGGTCCCGATCCCGGACGGGTACGGGCCGGGCTTCCGGAGGGCGGACTTCGGCCTGGCGCAGCACCGCAGCGAGAGCTACCGCGGTTTCGTGTTCGCCACCTTCGACCCGGAGCAGCCGCGCACCCTGCCGGAGTACCTGGCGGGTGCGACGGAATACCTCGACCTGATCGACGACCAGTCCGAGGTCGGGATGGAGGTGATCCAGGGCGCGCAACTGCACGGTGCCCGGGCGAACTGGAAGCTCATGATGGAGAACAGCGTCGACATCTACCACTTCCGGGCCCTGCACAAGCGGTACGTCGGCTACATGGAGTCGCTGGGGTCGGTGCCACCACGGCGACGGGGCGGCTTCGGCTGCGCCCTCGGGCTGGGGCACGGTGCCAACGAGCTGCCACCGGCGGCGGCCCGCCCGCTCGCGTACTGGACGCCGATGTTCGGCGCCGAGGTCCGGCCGCGGATCGAGGCGACCGCCGCACGGTTCGTCGACCGGTTCGGCCCCGAACGCGCCGAACGGATCACCGGCACCAACCGGGCGGTGCTCATCTTCCCCAACCTGATGATCATCGACGCGATCGCGATCACCATCCGCAAGATCGACCCGGTCGGCGCCGGTCAGATGGCCATCACCTCGGTCGCCCTCGCTCCCAGGGACGAGGACCCGGACATCCGGGAACTGCGCAAGAGCCACTACCTGACGTTCCTCGGCCCGGCCGGCTTCGCCACCCCCGACGACATCGAGATCATCGAGTCGTGCCAGCGGGGCTATCTCAACCGCACGGTGCGCTACTCGGATCTGTCCCGCGGTATGAACAAGGAGATCCCGGAGACGACCGACGAACTTCCCGCCCGCGAGTTCTGGCGGCAGTGGGACCGGCTGATGCACGACGACGACGCTCATCCCGATCTCGCTCGCCGGGCCGGGATGCCGGGGGAGGAACCGCGATGACCATCGAGCTGACGGTCGACGACGCGGCCCGCGTACGGCTGTGGCACCGGGTGAGCCAGTTCCTGTTCCGTGAGGCGCGGCTGCTCGACGAGTGGCGCCTGGTCGAGTGGTACGACGAGATGCTGACCGGCGACATCCGCTACTCGGTGCCGGCCACCGACGTGCGCGGCGAGCCGGCCGGTGCGCTCGGGCTCATCGACGACGATGCCGCCCGGCTGCGCCAGCGGGTCGAGCAACTCCTCAACGGCGAGGTGTGGTGCGAGAACCCCAGGTCGCGGACGAACCGGATGATCAGCAACGTGGAGATCCTGACCGATCGGGGCAGCCACCTCGACGTGGCGGCGAACATGGTCGTGTACCGGTTCGGGCACGGGCGCTCCGATGCGTACGTCGGGAAGTGCCGGTTCGAGCTGGTCGTCGAGGGCGAGTCCTTCCGGATCCGCCGCCGCGTCGTCGTGCTCGACCACGAGACGTTGTACGAGCACGGGAAGCTCAGCATCATCCTGTGACCCGACAGTGACGGCGGCCGGCGCCACCCGTTGCCACAGCCCTGCCGAGCCTGCCTCGATGTGCAGCGGGGCCGCACTGCCGGGCGTCTCCTTCCCGGCGTCGCGGACGCCGGCAACTGTTGCTCAAGAGGGAGTTGATCGATGAATCAGCCGTCCGCCCGGCACGAGCGGGGTGAGGCCATGTTCCAGCAGGTCTTCGGCCGCGAACCGCGTCCGGGCTCCTACCCGGAGTTCCTGGAGCTCACCGTCGACCACCTGTTCGGTGAGATCTGGACCCGCCCGCACCTGAGCGTCGAGGAACGCGAACTGATCGCGCTGAGCGCGGTCGCGCTGGCGCGGACCGATTGGGAACTGCGCGGGCACATCGGTGCCTCACTGCACCTCGGGATGTCCCGGGAGAAGATCATCGAAGTCATCATCCAGCTCGCCTACTACGGTGGCTGGCCGGTCGCCAACAACGGATTGCGGATCGCCCAGGAGGTCTTCGCCGAGCTGGACCGCGCCGCAGGGAAGGACGCCGGCCATGACCGGTGAACCTTCCCCCCTCGACCCGGCCGAGAAGGCCGACCTGTGGCGGCAGCGGTTCTTCGAGGCCCAGGCGGCCGCGGAGGAGTTCATCCTGGGGCAGCACGGCGAGGAGGGCCTGGCCGCGTGGATCCAGGCGAACTCCCGGATCACCGCGGCGCTGTTGCAGAAGCAGCGGCCCGACGGCGTGTCGGCCACCGATCACTTCATGACCAGATTGCAGAGCCAACTGCTGCTGTACGACTCGGCAGTGACCACCGAGCCCCAGCCCTCGGGCACGGTGCTGCGCAACGCCGACTGCGGGATCCTGCGGTACCGCAAGCGGGCCGCCCGCGTCGGCGTCGTCCTGACGTTCACGTCGCCGTGCCCGTACTGCCAGGAACTCAACACCGCCATCGCCACCCGCTACGTGGAACCGGACGTCACGGTGTCGTGCGTCCAGGCGGGCGACGGGTGCACCTGGCGCGCGGAAGCCCCTCACGCCCCCGGGGAGGAGGCGGCCGGTTCGCCGCACCGGGGGCGGGCCGGCGACTGAACCAACGGCAGGACCGTGCGGTCGGTGGCCGGCGACCGGCCGGCCTGCAAGGTCATGCCGAGTTGCCGGCCCACCGCCAGGCACATGTCGGGCGCCGCGGTGCGGATCAGGTCCTGATGATCGTTCTGGGTGACGCACGCCGACGCCACGTTCTTGTTCCGCAGCCGCAGGTACCACGGGAACAGCGCGGCCAGTGCGGGCTCGGTCAGCATCGTGCGCGAGTGCACGATGGTGCCCACCAGCAGGTTGCCGAACGGTCGTTGCCCTGCGTTCATGAAGCTCTTCAGGCGTTCCTGGAAGATCTTCAGCACCGCCGGTACGTTCCCCGCGTACACCGGCATGGCGAGCAGCATCGCCTGCGCGCCCTCGGCCAGCCGGACGACGTGCTGGAAGTCGTCCTCGATCGTGCACCGACCCACCTCGGGGTCCAGGCAGGTGTCCTCGCCCTCGCACATCGCGATGCGGTGGTCGATCAACCGGATCCGCTGGATCTGCGCGTCACCGACCTCACGGACGACGCCGTCGACCGCCGCGTCGAGCAGCGCGTCGGTGAGCGACGGAAGACGTTTCTGGGTGCAGGACAACGCCACGATCTTCATCCGGAGGCCTCCCCAGGTCCGCTGCGCACGACCCGGGGCCGGCCACCCGGCGAAGCCCCCCGTGGCCGCACACCGATGAGATTCAATCTAGTCGATCGGCTTCAGTGGCGCGCCGCCATCGAAGGTCGCTCTCGCGGGATTTGCGCCGAACACCTGACGCCCCCGGGAGCGGCGAGCAGCATGGCGCCGATGCCATCCGCAGCGCTGACCGGCACCGTCCGGCCGACCAGCGCCGCAGGCCGCACTCACGTCTCAGACGGTCACGACAATCTTGCCGAGGGGGTGACGGCGGGCGTAGTCGGTCGCCGCTTCGACACCGTCGGCGAGCGCATATCGGCGGGCGATCGGCGTGGACAGCCGGCCCGCGAGCGCGGCTTCGGCCACGGCCCGGGCGCCGGTGGACTCGTCGCCCATGTGCATCACGTATCCGAGCTCGACGTCGTCGCGTCCGAGCTGCGAAGGATCCGGCGGCGGGAAGACGATCGAGATCAGCCGGCCGCCCGGGCGCAGACTCCGAGCCGCCGACGGCAGGCCGTCGGCGGAGAGCGCCAGATTGAGGACGACGTCGACGTCCTCGGGATAGTCGTCATAACGGGCCGTCCGGCCGGCGCCGAGGCTGCTCAGCAGGTCGGCAGCCTCGGCGGTGCGGGCGGTCGCGACGATCTCGGCGCCGGCCGCCGCCAGCGCCGGGATCAGGGTCAGGCCGACAGCGCCGGTGGCGCCGATGACCAAGACCGTTTCGCCGGGACGGATCTTCGCGGTGTCCATGATGGCCAGCGTGGTGCCACCCGCGATCGGCAGTGCCACCGCCCGCTCCGGGTCCAGAGCGGCCGGGCGGTGGGCCACCGCGGGCGTGTCCGCCTCGAAGACCGCGAACTCGGCCAGCGCTCCGGTGCTCAGCGACGGACGCACGGGGTCGGCCGCGAGGCGCAGCTGACGGGGCAGGGCCAGGCCGAAGACCTCGTCTCCCACGCCGTACTGGCTGACGCCCGGCCCCGCCTCGACGACGGTGCCCGCGAACTCGTTGCCGAGGGTGTAGGGAAACTCCAGATCGACCAGATCGCGGTAGCCGCCGGTGACGACGCGTAGATCAGTGGGGTTGATCGTCGAGGCCGCGATCTTCACCAGTATCTGGCCGGGTCCGGGGCGCGGGACGTCAAGCTCGGCGATCGTGAGTTGCTCGGGTTCCCCGTACCCGGTCGCAACGAGCGCCCGCATGGTGTCGGTTGTCATGCATTCACGCTAGGGAAAGTGGGTGCGGCAGTCGATGCCAGATCAGCTCATATTCTTGTTCAACTGCCTCATCTAGGATGGCTGCGTGGATCTGGTCGCAGACGTGCTCGAGATATCCGGCGTGCGGGGCACCATCGGGGCACGGATCGAGGCGGGCGAGAACTGGTCGGTCCCGGTCGTCGGCTGCACCGCGGCAGTTCTGTACGTGGTCGCCGCGGGCGGCGCCTGGCTCACTCTCCGCGATCGGCCGACGTCGTCGCTGGAACTCGCGACGGGAGACGTGGTGCTGATGCCGGCCGGCCCGCCGCACGTACTCAGCAGCTCGCCCCGGACAGACACCCCGTTCACTGATCCGGCGGCGGCCGCGCGGGCGTACGAGGCCGGGGAAGTGATCCATCTCGGGTCGCCGCCCACCCGGACTCGCATCCTGACCATCAGCTACGAGTGCGACCACACCGTGCGCACCCAGGTCATCGACGCGTTGCCCGAAGTCGTGCACGTGAGGGCGGATCAGGGCGAGACCGGCTTCGACGACACCGTCCGGATGCTCGGGCGGGAACTGAGCCATCCCCGGCTGGCCGGAAGGGCAGTGTTGAACAGTCTGGTCGACATCCTGCTCGTCCAGGTCATGCGGGCCTGGTTGCCCACCCGGCCGGGTCATCAGGGCACCTGGCTCGGCGTGCTCGGCGATCCGCTCGTGCACAGCGCGGTGGAACGTCTGCACGCCGAGCCCGCCCGGCCGTGGACCACGGCGACGCTGGCGTCCACCCTTGCGGTTTCCCGGGCGACCCTGTCCCGTCGCTTTCCGGCGGCCGTCGGGCAGAGCCCCGGCGCCTACCTGACGCAGTGGCGCATGGACCTGGCCGCAGTCCGGCTGCGCAAGACCCAGGACCCGATCGAATCCATCGCCACAGCCGTCGGCTATCAGTCGGTTCCGGCCTTCAGCCGAGCATTCGCCCGCTCTCACGGCACGACACCCGGCCGATTCCGCACCACGGTGAAACGCCACGAGGGCCGCCAGGAGATCTGGCGGCCCTCGTCAAGTGGTTGAGTCAGCTGATCAGGAAGCCGATCAGGGCCCGGTTGACCATGGCCGAGTGGCCGGCGTTGATGCCGTGCTCTGTCGGCGACGAAGGAACCGTCGTGGCCCTCTCTTGCGATCGCGGGACTCACTGCCGCGTGGTTGGTGGGTATCACCGCAGGTGTGGCGTGGATCTTCGGGCTCGGTCTGCAGAGCTGGGCCGATGACCAGGACAACAACGGAGCGCACCAGGCCGGGTTCGAACATGACATGCACCTGGCGACGCACCTGCTGGAGGCGGCGGTCAGGAGGCCGGGGCACGGCGGCGGGCGGCGCGCTCGCGTTGGGCCTGCTCGATGAGGCCGTCGAGGCTGTCCCGGGTCGCTGCCAGTTCCCGCATCTGGCTGTCGATGCGGTCCCGTGCGCCGACCAGCCGCTGCAGTGTCGCGTCGAGGTCGAGGCCGGACGGCCCGCACGGCGGCAGGCCGAGGATCGCGCTGCTGCTCAGGCCGGCGGCGAACAGGCGCTGGATCCACTGGACCCGCTCGACGGCGTCCGGCCCGTACCGGCGGTGACCGCCGGCGCTGCGGAGCGGGGTCAGCAGCCCCTGCTCCTCGTAGTACCGCAGGGCGCGTGTGCTGACGCCGGTCGCCGCGGCCAGGTCCCCGATCTGCACCCGTCGTCCTCCGTGTGATCCTGATGGCCTCGAACTTCACGTCGAGGTGAAGATCAGCGTAGCCACCATCCGGCGCCGCCGGTGAGCCGACGGTAGGAAAACCTTTACCAGTCCGGCCCCGGAGCGGCGCGAGAGAATAGGTCTCATGATCACGAACGAAGCGGGGCTCGGAGCGACGTTGCGTGCCTGGCGTGACCGGCTGACCCCGGTCGCGGTGGGCCTGCCCAGGGGCGGCACCCGCCGGGCCAGCGGGCTGCGCCGTGAGGAGCTCGCCACCCTCGCCGGGATCTCGGTCGACTACGTCGTCCGCCTGGAACAGGGGCGCGTCACGACACCGTCGGCGCAGGTGGTCGCGGCGCTGGCCCGCGCGTTGCAGCTGACCGGCGCCGAGCGCGACCACCTGTATCGGCTGGCGCACCTGGAGCCACCGGCGGACGGCGAGATCTCGCACCACATCCCGCCCGGCATGAACCGGGTGCTGGCCCGGCTCGGTGACGCCGCCGTCGGGGTGTTCGCCGCCGACTGGCAGCTGATCTGGTGGAACCGTGCGTGGGCGGCGCTGCTCGGCGATCCGTCGTCGACACCGCCGGCGTTGCGCAACTTCGCGCGGGACACCTTCCCGGTCGACGACCGGGGCCCGCGGCTGGCGCAGTGGCCGGTCGTCTCGCAGGACGGTGACGCGGTGGAGGCCGCCGTCGTCTCGGACCTGCGCCGCGCCACCGGCCGCTTCCCCCGCGACCGGGGCCTGGCCCGTCTCATCAAGGATCTGACCCTGGGCAACGAGCGTTTCGCGGAGCTGTGGAAGGCGGGGGCGGTCGGCGCCCACCGGGAGGATCACAAGGTCGTCGCGCATCCGATGGTCGGTCCGATCGAGGTCGACTGCGATGTCATGCGCGACGGTGACGAGGACCTGAAGACCGTCATCCTGACCGCGGCGCCCGGCACCGACGACGACACGAAGATGCGGCTGGCGCTGGTGGCCGGTGTCCCCGAGCCCGCCTACGACTGACCGCCCGGGAATCCGCCGGCTCAGCGCGCGGCGTCGGCGGGTGCCTGCCGGGACAACGGGAGGCTGACGCGGAAGGTGCTGCCGACGCCGGGCCGGCTGGTCACCGTGACGTGACCGTCGTGCGCCTCGGCCAGCTTGCGGACGATCGCCAGCCCCAGTCCGCTGCCGCCGGTCGACCGGCTGCGCGAGGAGTCCGTACGCCAGAAGCGGTCGAAGATCTTCTCGAGGTCGCCGGGGGCGATGCCGACGCCGGTGTCGGCCACCTCGACGACCAGGCCTGACGCGGCCACGGCGGTGCGGACCTGGACCAGGCCGCCGGGGTCGGTGTGCCGGATCGCGTTGGCGACCAGGTTGCCGACGAGCTGGCGCAGGCGCACCGGGTCGGCCGACATCTGCAGGTCGGCGGTGAAGTCGGTGGACAGCGTGACGCCGTGCTCGTCGGCGACACCGCGGTGCGCGTCGACGACCTGGGTGAGGACGTCGTTGACGTAGACGAACTCGGGGTGCAGCCGCAGCGATCCGCTGTCCGCGGCCGCCAGGTCACGCAGGTCCTCGACGATGCGCTGCAGCAGCGCGGTCTCGTCGGCGAGCACGTCCAGCAGTTGCGAGTCGGTCGGCGCCATGCCGTCCTGGGCGGCCTCGATCCAGCTGCGGATGTTGGTCAGCGGCGTACGCAGCTCGTGGGCGAGGTCGTTGACCAGCGCCTGCCGCTGAGCTTCCAGGGTCTCCCGGCGGCGGGTCAGGTCGTTGAGGGCGATCGCCAGGTAGCCGATCTCGTCGCGGGTGCCGACCGGGACCTGTCTCTGCTGGTCGACCGGCTGGCGGGCGTGCTCGGTGAGCCGGCGCAGCGGACGGACCAGGCGCAGCCCGGCCAGCACGGTGACCGCCACGGCGACCGCCAGCACGAGACCGGTCCCGCCGGCGATGCGCAGCAGATTGGGGCGGGTGAGGCTGATCGGCGGCGGCGCCGGCCCCCTGTCGGCGTCGGTGATGAACAGCAGGGCCGGCGGGGCGACATAGGCGGCGAGCTGCACCTGCCGTGCCGATTGCAGGCACTCCTGGACGTCGTCGAGGCTGACGCCGCGGGGGAGGGGCCGGCCCATCGGCAGGATCTCGAACTGCGGGCTGATGCGGAAGTACGTGGCGGTCGGCACCTGCAGGCACGTGTCCATCAGCTTCGTCAGGGCGCGCAGCGCCTTCTCCTCGGTCGGGGTCGGCGCAAGAATGTCCTTGTTCCGGCAGGTGCCGTCGACGGCGCCCGGCAGGGTAATCACGGGACGGCCGCTGGGCAGGTGAACGATCCTGGCATTGATGTTGCCGCGCAGGCATCGCAGGTCGCGCTCGGCGTACCCGTCGAGTTCCCGGCGCTCGGCCGCGGTGAGCCGGTACGGTCCGACGACGCGGGCGTCGATGGCGGTGGTCCGGCTGCCGTCGACGCGTAACGGGTCGACGGTGGCGGACGGCTGTGCCGCGCGCAGGTCCGGCCCGCCCGGCGCCGAGTCGGCGATCACCTGGCGGTCCCGGGTCAGCAGGGTCACCCGGTGGCCGGTGCGTTGGCTCAGCTCGGCGACTGTCGTGGTGACGTCGTCCCAGGCGGTGTGCGTGGCGGCGTACCCGATGAGGGTGTCGTAGATCTGGGTGTCGCCGGTGATCGTGCGGTCCTGCTGCCGCTCGATGGCCCGAGTCGTCGAGCGGACCGTCAACCACGCGGTGGCCGTGATCGCCGCGACCGCGATCAGGATCGAGGTGGCGAGCAGACGCGTGATCAGGCTGCGGCGCAGCGGCACGTCAGTGCCCATCGGCGCCCGCCGGGCCGAGAGCGGGATCGGTGAGTTTGTAGCCGAGCCCGTACACCGACAGCAGCCGCCGCGGATGTCGCGGATCGGCTTCGATCTTGCGGCGCAGGTTCAACACGTGGGTGTCGACCGCCCGGTTGGTGGAGTCACGGTCCGAGCCCTGGGCCGTCTCCAGCAGCTGGGCGCGGGAGAAGACCCGGTCCGGCCGGCCGGCCATCACCGCCAGGATCGCGAACTCGGCCGGGGTGCAGCTGACCTGCTCACCGCCGGCGAGAACGGTGCGCCGGGACACGTCGACCCGCAGGTCACCGACGTGCAGCACGGTGTCGTCGGTCCGGACCCGGTCGACGCGGCGCAGCAGGGTGCGCACCCGGGCCACCAGCTCGCGCGGACTGTACGGCTTGGTCAGGTAGTCGTCGGCGCCCAGGTCCAGCCCGAGCAGCAGGTCGTCCTCGCCGGCCCGGGCGGTGAGCATCAGCACCAGCACCGACGACTCGCGGCGCAGGATCCGGCACACGTTCAGGCCGTCCAGACCGGGCATCATGACGTCGAGGACGACGAGATCCGGGCGCAGCCGCCGCGCCTCGGTGAGCGCGTCGCGCCCGTTGTGGACGACGAAGAGCCGGTGACCCTCGGCACGCAGATAGCGGCCGACGATGTCGGCCTGCCGGCGGTTGTCCTCCGCGACAAGAATGTGGGCGCACACGCGACGGACTATAGGTCGGCCGCGGTCACCGCCGACGATTCCCTTGACATTTGCCCGACAATCGCGGCCGGGGCCGACTGCCCCGGCCGCGGCCGTCACTGTCACTTCAGCGTCGAGTAGTAATCCGCGAATGCCTCGCGTTCACAGTCGTCCAGAAGATGGCTCTTGCTCCGGCTGGGCAACCCGTCCACCAGTGCCGGGGCGCCGTCCTGCACCACCGCCTTGATGCCGTGGTCGTTGAGGCACTTGACGTTCGCCCGGACATGGTCGTCGAAGGCGGGATCGAGACGCCGCGCCCGGTCGAACGGTGACTCGGGCTCCTTCGCCGCGCAGTTCTTCTCGATCCGCTCCACCACGCCCGGCCCCAGGTCGAAATCGTCGAGATTGCTGGGATAGCCGCCGTTCGGGCCCTTCATCCCGTCCTGCTTCGGGAAGCCGTTCTCCCACATGCAGTCGACGTAGATGTCGCGCAGCCGGACCTTCTCCTCCTCCGAGGCGTCCTCCCGGATCAGCGGCCTCTCCGCGGAGGTGGCCCGGGCCGTGGCGGTGGGAGTGCCGGCGGCAGGACTTTGCAGGCTGGCGACGCCGGGCGCACTGGACGACGCGTCGTCGTTGCCGGCGCCGCAGCCCCCGATCAGGCCGAGAACGAGCGCCGCGGTGATCAGCGGAGCCGCCCGAGGTGCCGCCCTGCGCGAGCGGTGCGAGTCGGTGATGAACATGGCGCTGATCCTCACCGGACAATGTCAGCAACCTGTCGAGACGCGGGACAGGCCCCGAACCTGTGCGGCATCAGAGCCCGCCGTACGGGTATAGGGCTGATCATGAGTGATGTCGATCCCGAGAAGTACAGCGAAAGCACCACCGAGAACGAGCCGGCCTCCGCCGCCGGGCAGCACCGCGCCCAGGAGCACCCCGTGCAGGAGGCGCACGGCGGCAGCATGGCGCCCGGGCAGGTGGACGACACCGGTCACCGCACGTCCGAACCGCTGCCCGGCGAACTCGGCTGACACGTCCGTACGGCAGAGTGGCGGTTTGGGGTGATCGGCGATGGTATGCCGGGCGTGCGCGCGGGTACGTCCCAGGAATGAACGACGCACAGGACCGATACCCGCAGAACGATCCCGACCGTGCCGAGGGCCTGATCAGTGACGCCCAGGGCGAGTTCGTCCGGGAGCATCCCGGCGGCGCGTTCGACCCGCGCGCGTTCCGTCCCGGCCGGCCCGCCGCGCCCGCGGAGCCGGCCGGCCAGGATCAACCTGCGGGCGAGCCGCCGATGACCGGAGACCGGATGGCGCCGCCCGGGGGAGAGGCCGCGAAAGCCGACCGGTCCGGGAATCGTTGAGGTCGCGGTTCCTGTTGCCGTTGCCCCGGTGCAGCAGCTCGCGGTCACGCAGCGACGCCGCCACGCGGTCATGACGGGACCGTCGCGTGAGGAGCACCGCCGCATCATGTCACCGGATGGCTCCTCGAAACACCGACGAGCGATTCTTCGGTACGGCTCCACACCGCCCGCAGCGTCGACAGCCTTCGAGCGCAGCTATCCCCATTCACGCTGGTGGCGGGGTAGAAGAGCAAGCACCGCGGCGCAGCTTCCGGCTGGCTTTCACGGTGGTTGTCGCGGCCGCCTCACCACGGTGAACGCCAGCCGGGAGCGCGCTGGTTCCGTCCGGGGGAGAGGCCGCGACGGCCACCGTGGAAACAGCCGTCCGGAGCCGGGCGTCGCGTGCTCAGCTGCCTCGTGCAGTAAGGCGGTGGTGTCCTGCGGATTGTTCGGGCCCCAGGCGGCGCGCACCCTCGTGCGTACGCCCGAAGTCCCTCCGTGTCTAAGCGCGGAGGCCCGTCAGCAGGCGGTTGATGTCGGTTCGGGCCGCGGTGAGGGCTTGCTCCGGTGCCGGGGACTCGGCAATCGTCGTGGCTGCCTCGCAGAGGGCGCCGATCACCAGCCGGGTACGCATGGTGTCGTCGCCCGCCGCCAGGTCGCCCGCCTCCCGGAGCCGCCTGAACGCGTCTCGTAGGAGGCCCGCGGCGTGCCGGTCCTCGATGTTGCGGATGGTGGCGCGGTCGAGGACTCGGGGGCCGTCGACGACCACGATGCGTTGCCGGTGCGGCTCCGCGACGGCGGTCAGGAATTGCGCCACCCCGGCTTCCAGGCGCTGCCAGGCGGTGGGGGCGGCGGCAGCGACGGCGGTGGCCGTCCGGGCGGCGATGCGCTCGTGCGCGTCGGTGTAGACGGCCAGGAACAGTCCCTGTTTACCGCCGAAGTGATGGTAGACCGCGCCCTTGGTCAGCCCGGCGGCTTCCGCCACGGCATCGACGGAGACACGGTCGTAGCCGACGGCGCCGAAGGCCGCGGTCGCGTGCGTGAGCAGCTCGGAGGTGGTGCCGGCGGATCGCTCGGCCTGACTGCGGCGGGACGGCATGAGGTTTCTCCGATTGACATCTGTCCGGACACTGCTGAAGATGCATACTACAAGTACGTACCTTGAGTATGTAACTGGAGGTCATCATGGAGCAGTTCGTCGACCGGTGGGCCGCGTTCTGGCAGGCCCCTGACCCGGCCCGGGTGGGGGAGCTCGCCGCGGGCGACATCGAGCTGAGGTATCCCGGGCTGCCCGAGCCGCTGCGCGGCATCGAAGCATGGCGAGAGCGGGTGGCGTCGATCGTGCGGCGTTTCCCGGACGTGCGGCTTGCCGTCACCGCGTACGCCGCGGCCGGTGATCTGTGGTTCGTGAGCTGGCGCGGCACCGCCACCGCTGACGGGCATCCGATCGCGTGGGAAGGCATCGACCGGATGCGCCTGCGTGACGGCCTGGTCGTCGACTCGATGGTCGCGTTCGACACCGCCGGCCTTCGAGCCGCAGCCTGACCGGCGGGGCGTGCGTCACCGGCTCTGCGGATCGTCCGCCTCGCGGTCCGTGGGCTGACCGGTCTCGCGGCGCCACAGCCAGGCGGTGAGCTGGGCGGTCGCCCGGTCGCGGTGACGGCGGTACGTGTTGAACGACAGGTGCAGCGTGACGGCGATCCGCGCCTGGGTGGTGGCCGGCTGCAGGAACGTCCTGGTCATCAGCTCGCGCAGGTCCGCCTCCAGAGCGCCGATGCCCGCCTCCAGCAACTCCCGCAGGGTCTCGGCGGGCGGGCGACCGTCCCGCGCGGGCCGGCGGATCATCCGCGAGCGCAGCAACGGGTTGTCCTGCAGCAGACGCGGGGTGTGCAGGTGGCGCAGGGCGGATCGCACCGCGTCGGTGAACTCGGCCTCGGAGAGCACCGGCGCGTCGTCGTGCTCGCCGGCCGGGCTCGTCACCGGCATGCCGATCTGGCGGGCGTGCAGGGCCCGCGCCCACTCCTGGGCATCGGCGCGGCGCCAGTCGCGGGCGAACACCGCGTACGAGAGGTCACCGATCTCGTATTCCGCGCCGGTGGCCGGGTGGAAGCCGAGGAACTCCATGGCCGGGCCCCACCACGGCCCGTCCTGCCAGGCGCCGGCCAGGGTCCAGGCGAGGTCGTCACGCATCAGCAGGATGTCGAGCATCTGGCGGGCGAGGAACAGCGTCATCGACGGCGACGGGCGCTGCCCGTGCTCGCGGTCGAGGAAGAACCGCCAGGCCCGCAGTCGTTCACCGGGCCGCAGCGGTCCCTGCTTGGCCGGGTACCGCCACATGGCGTCGACGCCCGGGTCGGCGCCCAGGTCGGCCTCCGTCACGTCCAGGCCGGCGGCGTACCCGCGCAGCTCACCGTCGCCCGTACGGAAGATGTGGAACGCCTCGGGGGAGCGGCGCATCCAGTGCGCCACCAGCCGCGCCTGCTCCGGGCCCTGCCAGGCGGCCGTCATGGCGACGACGGCCTCCGCGTCGCCGTCGCGCAGCCCGTCCGCGTACGCCTGCATGGTCGGCGGCAGCCCGTTCAGAGCGCGAACCGAGTAACGGGCGCCGTTAAGGACGATCATGCGCGCCACCACTTCGAGTTGCTCCCGCACGCCCGCGACGGCCCGGACACGGTCCTGGAAGGCGGTCAGCTTGCGGCGCGACATCTCCGCGTACCGCTGCGGGTCACGCCAGCGCAGGTCGGCGTCGAGGACGTCCCGGACCACGTCGTGCGGGTACAGCCCGTACGGGCTCTCCTCGATGAACGTCAGCCCGCGCAGCCAGGCGAACAGCTCGCCGGCGTCGTCGCCGACCATCGAGCGCAGATAGTCCTCGGTGGTGGCCGGCACCGGCACGCACGCCTCCAGCGCTGCCCGGTGCCGCGGGCTCGGCGTCTGGGCGAGCAGCCGCGACACCAGGGCTTCCAGCACGTCGGGCACGTCGCGCAGGCTGCGCGGGGTGGCACCCCGGCGCACGGCGTCCGCCAGCAGGGACAGGATGAGCGGATGCCCGCGGCTGATCGACAGCAGCGACTCGTGCACCGGCGGCGCGATGCCCTGGGCGGCCAGGTAGGCGTGTCCGTCGCTGCTCGTCAGGTTGTCCAGCTCCACGACGCGCAGCACCTCGCGCCAGGCCGGGTCGGCACGCCATCCCGGCCGGGGCGCCCGCCGACCGGCGATCACCACGAGACAGGTCGCCGGCAGCGAGGGCAGATACCGCTCACGGATCCAGTCGTCGAGAGGCTCCAGCAGCTCGTACGTGTCGATGAGCAGCACCGGGCGGTCCTCGCCCGCGGGCACCGGCAGTGCGTCCGGCCCGAGCGTCAGGTGCCGGGCGTCGACCCGTACCGGCAAGCGGTCTGTCTCTGCCGTGAGATGCGCGAACATGTCCAGGAGGGCGGTCTTGCCCACCCCGCCGGGCCCGTGCACGAAGAGCACACCGGGCCCGGTCAACGCCTCGCGGAACACGGCCAACTCGGCGTCGCGACCCACGAACGAACGGCGCCGCAGTACGTCAAGGGTCTCCGCGAGCCGCGTCATGCCCCGACCCTAGCGACCGGTCGCGACCGGGCCGCGTGGGCACCGGACGGGCACCGGGATGGGCAGCCGGCAGCACCCGGACCGGCCACGATGGGCGCATGTCAGACTTTCCGACCAACTGGGGTCGCTGGGGCGACGGCGACGAGCTCGGCGCCGTCAACCTCATCACCGACGAGGTACGTGCCCGGGGCGCCGCCGAGGCCCGCACCGGCATCACCGTGTCGATCGCCCGGGTCACCACCCCGTTCCCGCTGACCGGCGGTCCGATGGCGTCCACCTCGGCGGCCACGACCGCGGTGCAGACCGCGATGCTGTTCACCGGCTTCGGCGCCCCGGCGATGGCCGAGGTGATGATCGTGACCACCCACCACCCGGAGGTCACCCACCTCGACGCCATGGGGCACTGGATCGAAGGGGGCAGGGTCTACCCGGGCGTCGACGCGGCCGACAGCTCCGGCCCCACCGGGGTGCGGCACGGCGCCGCGGACGTCTACGCCGACGGCATCCTCACCCGCGGCGTCCTGCTCGACCTCGCCCCCGGCGGCCGGCTGGACCCGGGCCACCCGGTGACCGGCGCGGACCTGGACGCGGCCGCGGCCCGCGCCGGCATCGAGGTGCTGCCCGGCGACGCCCTGGTGGTCCGCGGCGGCTGGAGCCTGATCAACGCCGGCGGCCAGGCGCTGCCGGGGATGACGCTCGACGCGGTCCGCTGGATGCACGAGCACGGGATCTCCGTCTACGCAGGCGACATCGGTGACGCCCGCCCGCCACTGCCCGGCGAGGTGCCCGGCGCGCTGCACCGCTTCGCCCTGGGGCGGCTGGCCATCCCGCTGATCGACGCCGCCGACCCGGAAGAGCTGGCGAAGGTGTGCGCACGGCTGGGCCGGTGGACGTTCCAGTTCGTGATCGCCGCGCCCCGGATCGCCGGAACGACCGGACTGCCGGTGAACCCGCTCGCGGTCTTCTGACCGGGGTCCGCCTCCTCCACTGCCGGCGTGCCGAGTCCGAGATCCGACGTCGATGTGTCCGCACGCGGGATTGTCCACCCTCCTGGGCGTGCTGAGACTGGCGGGTGCAACCGCTGACTCGCCTTGGACGGAGTGGTCCCGTGGTCGAGCCCATCTCATCCGTAGTCGTGACCAAGCTCGTCGAAGCTGCCGCCAAGTTCGTGTCCGACTACGCCGTGGAACGCGCGAAGGTCGCCGCTGCCGTGACGCAGCGACGCGAGGAGCTGGCGTTCGAGCGCGAGAGGCGGCACGAGGACGCGGCCGGCGCCGAACGGCTGGAGCGGATGCGACTGGCGGCTGATGCCGAGGCGGGCCGCATGGCCGCGCTGAGGGACCGGCTGCGTGACGCCGAGCAGCGCCTCCACGAGACGTACCCGGTGCGGGACGGGCCGGGTACGCTGCGCACCACACTGCTCCAGACCGGGTCGGAGCACAGCCCGCTGGTCGTCCTGTTGGCGCTGCCGCAGAGCGACGCCGACAATCCGAGCTGGAACGGGCTGAGGCTGCGCGTACATGCCGAACTGATGCAATACCAGAACCAGGGGTTGATCCGGATCCGTATGCCGGAACGTCCCTTCCAATGGCCGCACGCCGCCCTGTACGAGTACGACCTCGCCGGCATCCCCACGCTCGTCCTGCAGATCGCCGTCGACCGCCGGTATCTCAGCGTCTACCTCGGCGGATGCGATCTGCGCGTGCCCGGGTTGCAGGAGAACATGCGCATCTACGGCATGCGGGCCTCGTCAAAGGAGGACTGGACCGAGGTCGAGGTCACGCAGATCAACGCCACCTCCACCACCGGCCAGCGGTTCCGGCTGCGGCGGCCGGAGGACGAGGAGGACCTGCGGGAGCTCGATCACGAACTGGCGAGCCGCGCCATCAGCCTGGTCGTCGCGACCGCCATCGACGCGTTCTACCTCATGCACCGGGAGGCGTACGCCGAGCAGATCGACAACGCCATCACCGGCGCGAGCCTGGTGGCCGACGACTGGCCCGCCGACCTGTCGATGGACCTGGACCTGGTCGTGGACCCGGCGTACCACCTCATGCACTCGGCCGGGCGGCACCTCCGGCGCGGAAATCCCGACGCAGCCGTACGCGACCTGCGCCGGGCCTGCGTGGTCCTGCTCGGCGCGCCGGTGCCGGACGAGACGGACACGGCGACCGTGCTGCGCCGCGCCGTCCTGAGCACGGCCCCCCGAGAGCACCACCGCACCAAGCTCTACGAGGTGGTCACGAAGCTGCCGGAGTCGTACGCCCCCCGTGCCGAGCTGTTCTATGCGATCACGACGCCGGCCCCCGCACCCGTTGCCCTCCCGCCCGAGCCGGCCCCGCCGGTGCGCCCGGTGCGGACCCCGCCGATGAACCGTCCGGCGGCGACGCCGGGCTATCCCCACTGGACCGAGCGGAACCGCCGCAGCCCTCTGGACGACGACTAACCGACTGCTCCGGATCGAGGCATCCATGCAGATCGTCATGTTGGGTCACACCAACGCCGGCAAGACCAGCTACATGTCCGCGATGTACCGCACGATGGCCCTCGAAGGCATCGGCGGGTTCCGCGTCCGGGCCAAGAACGAGCGGGCCCATCAGCAACTGCTCACCGCGGGGACCGGCCTGCTGCGGGGCACCTACCCGGCGCCGTCGGACCGGCGGCACGAGTACACCCTCACGCTGCGCCACGCGGCCAGCCCGCTGATCGACTTCACGTGGAAGGACCACCGCGGCGGGGCCCTGCGCGACCGCAGCACCGTCGACGACACCCGCGAGCTGCTCGAGGACCTGACCGGTGCGGATGCCATCGTGCTGTTCCTCGACTCGGTCGACCTGCAGAACAGCGAGGCCGCCCGCCGCAAGATCCGTAACCTGACCACCGTCGTGTTCCAGGCGCTGGAGAACCGAACGGGCACCACGCCCATCGTCATCGCTCTCACGAAGTGCGACCTCATCGACGAGTCCAGGATCGACCGGATGCTCGAGCCGTTCGGCTCCTTCATCCAGGCGATCAGGCAGCAGCAGTACGTCATCGGCACGCTCGTGCCCATGGCGTGCGGGCCGGAACCCCGCAACGTCGACGTCCCGGTGCTGTTCTGCCTCTACTTCGGGGTCCGCCACCATGCCGACGCCATGGTCGCGAACCTGAACGAGGCGGCGGCGAGCGCCCGCCGGTTCGCGGCCCGCGACACCGCGTACGACAGGTGGATCAACGGCAGGCTGCGGGGCGAGAAGACCAACCGTGAACTGGCCGCCGACGCGTACCTGAAGGCCGAACGGGAGTATCGCCGGCTCGAGCCGATGCTCCGGCCGATCCAGCAACTCGAGCACCTGCTCGGCCCGATCGAGATCTTCTGAGGAGCGATCATGGCGGACGCAATTCCGGCGATCCAGGTGACGATGCTCGGCGGCACGGGTAGCGGCAAGACGACGTACCTCGTCGGCATGTACGCCCACCTCTCCGCCGGCCTGGGCAACTTCTTCCTGCACGCCGACAACCGGGACGTCGACCTCGACCTCGCCTCGGCCTGGGACGCGATGATCGAGGACGGCCTGCTGCCGCAGCCGACCACGGAGGAGGGCGGCCTGCAGGTCTTCGACTTCACCTTCCGGTACGGCGTCGATCCGCTGCTGCGCCTCAACTGGGTCGACTACCGTGGCGGCGTGATCCGGGACCGGGACTCCTCCAAGCAGGATGTGTCGCAGTTGGTCGCCCGGCTCGGCGAGACCGACAGCGTGTACATCACCCTCGACGGCGCGCTGCTCGCCGACGTCCTCGAGAAGAAGCCGGCCGCCGAGACGAAACTGCAGAGCGCGATCGGCCGGTACGCGCGGACCCTGGGCGAGATTGCCGACCAGCGCGACACGCAGAACCTCATCCCGCCGTCGGTCGTCCTGCTGATCACCAAGGGCGACCTGCTGCGGTCGCTGCTCCCCGGGGACGTGGCGCAGCGTGAGCGCCAGGCCCGCGAGTGGGCGCAGAAACTGCTGCCGCAGGTGTTCCGCCACGACTGGGACGTCGCGGTCTGCATCGTGAGCATCGGCCGGATCGGGCGTCTCACGTCGTCCCGGGTGGATCCGGGCGAGCTCGCCCCGTTCCGGATCGACCGGCCGATGGTGTTCTCGCTCTACTCCTACTACCGGCGGGCAGCCATCGCGTTCGCTGCCATTGCCGGGAAGGCCGAACAGGAGACCGCGGATCACCAGCGCACGCGCGACGATTCCCGGCGTACGCTGCTGGGCCGGCTGCTCAACGGCAAACAGCAGCAGCAGCTGGATGCCCGGATGGGCGACCTGCGCCGCTATCATGACGTGATGGAGGGCCTGGCCGCCGAATGCCGCCTGCGCTGCGACATCCTGGCCGACGAGCTGCTCGACACCCCGATGTACATCGAGGGCGCATGGACGGCGGTTCGATGAACGTCATCGAGTGGTACCCGATCGTCTACGGCCGGACCCGGCGCGCTGACCGCTGGTGGCGGGTTCTGCCGGATGGTCCCGACCCGGAGTGGATCAGGTCGGCCGTGCGAGCGACCGTTCACGGCGGACGCGGGCTGCCGCACGGTCCGCGCTTCGCCCTCGCCCAGGACGGTCGTCACCGGCTCGTCGGCGTGGCCTGCCAGGCGGCCATGCTGAGCGCCACGATGAACTCGGACGGTCAGCGCGACCTCTACTGCTTCGTCGGCTGGGTGGGGGAGCAGCGCATCGTGCAGCCGCCACGCGGTCCCTCGATCGAGGCTCTGGAACGCGGGTACGTGCCGTGGGCGTCGCCCGTCTACGAACACTGGATGGGTCGCGACTGGGATCTGCACGACAGCCAGGTCGGCGAGCCCCGGCGTCCCGATGGCGTTCCGCCGCCGTGGCAACCGGCGGACGAGGACCCCATCCAGGAGACGGCGTGGCGGTTCGACCCGGCGGTCCGGTACGGGTGGCCGACGAGTCAGCGGTCCGTCCCGTGGGACCTCGCTCGGGCCGACCGGCGCCCGGTGACCGTCGTCGTGGGTTTCCCCTCGGCGCGCGACGTGCCGGTGGAGCCTCCGATGCTGGTCGCCGTCGCCGACATCACGTCGCCGACGCCGCTGGATGCCCGGCCGCCCGCGGCTGCGCCGCCCGCGGCGCAGCCCCCAGAGGCTGCGCCCCCGCGGTCCGGGCCGCACCGATCCGCGCCGTCGGAGCCGCGACGGATGCAGCGTTCCACCGACCCGGCCGAGCCGGGCTCCACGGAAGATCCGTGGGCGATGGTCAAGCGACGGATCCCGCCCGCGCCGCCGGCCGCCGCGCCCCCGGCGGCACAGCCGGGGCCTGCGGCACCGCACCCCACCGAGCTCCCGCGCCCGGAAGCGGGCGGACACCCGGCGCGGAAGGGCTCGTTCCGGGGCCGGCTGCGCACCATGTTCACCCAGCTGGCCGGCTCCGGCTACGAGGCGGACGAGGATCCGCACGCCACACGCTCCGACGGCCCGCCCGAACGGGAACGCGGGCCGCAACCGCTGGGCGGACCAGGGACCGGCGACGGGGAGCGGCGGCCGGCCACCACCGATGAGCCGTGGCGGGCGGAGTCCGAGGCGCCCCGCCCGACCGGCGCGGACCGTCCACCGGGGACGAACGAGGACGACATCGCGCAGCACTGAGCCAGCCCGCCCGCGCGTCGGACAGCCCGCGACGTTCGAGCCGGGTCTGCTGCGCATCGGTGAGCAACTGATGCCGCTGGAGAGCGGCCGAGTAGGTGAGGATCGGGCTGTGTTCGTTTCCTTCCGGGAGTCGGATCATCACGGCGTCGAAGGCAGGCTTCTCGCGGAAGGTTGGACGCCGTGCGGCGCGGGGGACTGGGCGATCGTGTTGCGGTCGCCGGACGGCACGAGAGCCGCGCGGATCAGTCCGTTCGACCCGACCGGCCCCTACACCGCGGCGCTGTACCGACAGGCCGGGCACACGCGACAGGTTCCCGAGCTGTTCTCGCACGATCGGCTGGCCGGCGGCGGCGACCTGCAGGTGATGGAATGGCTGCAGCCGGTCGCTGAGGACGAGGCTGTCGCTTTCCACCGGGCGATCGCAAACGGAACCCCCGAGGTCGCCGAACTGGTGGACGTCGTACGCCGGATCCACGAACAGGCTCGGCAGGACCTGCCATGGTGCGGACCTCTGGACCACAATCCGGCCAACGTCATGCGCGCCGCGGACGGGCGGCTCGTCGTCGTCGACCTTTTCTACGCCGATGGCCCGGCCCTGTATGCAACCGCTGCCACGGACCCCGATCTGGTCGTCGCCAAGATCCCGGAAGCCGAGCGGCGATTCATGACCGAGATTCCGCTGGCCGCCTCCGGCCCGTGGGAGCCGGAATTGCGGGCCGCGATGCGTGCCGGGCTCGCGACGGCTGACTCCCGCAAGCGCCACGGTACGACCTGATCGGCACCTTCGGCAGCGCCTTTCAGCGGCAGATGAGCGTGGCTGATCATCGCATCGGCAGAACGGGACGAACGGGCGGGTCGCTCCGGCAGGCAGGCGAATCGCAGGCACCGCGCGCGGATGTCGAGCCTGGCACTCGTTGCCTCGAAAACCTCGAGGTGGGCGGCCTCGTCAGGTCAGGTGGCCGACGAGGCCGCGGCAGGGGCTGGATGCGATCACGCTGAGGGCGTTCGGGTCGATGCTCCAATCGGCGGCGACCCGCATGACGTCGTCCTGGTCGGCCCACTTGCCGCCCGGTTCCGTCGCTGAGAAGCCAAGTTCGATCTCCACCGGTGTGGGCGTGCCCGTCTCCTCACACGATTCGCTGGTCTCGCTGCAGTAGACGTGGCGGAGGAGCCGCTCGTCGACGGCGAGCGCCCACTCGGCGTAGTCGGAGACCCGATGGTTTCCGAAGTACTGCACTTCGGTGCCGAGCAGGCCACTGAGCGACGCCACGGAGGAGCCGTCGAACCTGCACCCCGCGTTGACCACGAAGATCCACCCACCGGCCGGCGGGGAGACGAAAACCCGATCGCCGGCGGCGGCTTCCACGCCCTCGTCCCAGCCGGCCTCCCTGCCGCCGGTCACACCGATCGCGGCGGCGACCTGTTCGACGGTGCTGCCCCGTATTGCCAGCCAGGTCTTCTTGATGCCGAAGCTCGCCCCGGCGGAGGTGCCGGGAGGCAAGTGCTCGACCGGAAGATCCGCGATCATCCGTACGGCTTCGGATGTGGCACATGTCGGTCCTCGCCGCACTCGCGGACTTCGGCCCGCACGCTCAGCGGGACCTGAGTGACCGCTTGAGCATCGACCCCAGCGACATGGCCAAGGTGATCGACCAGCTCGCGGGGACGGGCCACGTCGGGCGGGCCCGCGACGACGCCGACCGCCGGCGCGTGCTGGTCACCATCACGCTGAGCGGGCGCGAACTGCTGGCGCAGTTGCTGAAGGAAACCGCGGCGGTCGACGACATCGTGCTCAGCGGTCTCACTCCATCGGAACGGGAGCAGCTCCACGGGTTGCTGCTCAAGGTATTCACCGCCGCGCGGCCTCAATCCTGAACCTGCTGGCCGGAGGCGTCGGCCGCCGGATGCGGTCATGGCGTGCGGCGCAGGCGATGTGCGGTGCGGAGATGCGGCCCTACCGGCACCGAGCCGCACGCTCGGCCGACGCCACCGGGCCGGGCAGCCCGCCGGGGCCGCCAGGGTTTCGTCCCCGGCGACCAGCGCATCCGGTCTGGAGATGCGGACTGGCCGGCGGCCTCCCGCGCTGGATCCGGTGGCAGTGTCCGACGTGTCGCCGTCCGCCGCGTCTTCGAAGCGCTGCGCCTGGCGCTGCCGCCGCCGGCCGCGGCAGCTGGGATCGAGACGTGGAGCACCTGGTGATGGAGGACGCAGCCGCTGATGATTGTGGTCGCGACCGCCGCGTGCTGATCTGTAGGCCGAATACTGACTCACGGGAGGCCGACGCATGCGGAAACTGGGTGAACCCGATCCGGGGGAACGTGGCACTTCCCCGCCCGCCGGCACCGTGCGGAGTAGAGGGTGCAGGACGACCTGATCGTGTCCGGGTTACATCCGCTGCTGGCGGCGCGCTGGAGTCCCACGACGTTCGACCCGGTGTTCGAGTTGGATGCGACCCGAGCCGCATCACTCGTGGAGGCGGCGCGGTGGGCTCCGTCTGCCGGGAATTCGCAGCCGTGGGCGTTCATCATGGGCCGCCGCGGTGACGACACGCACCAGCGGCTCGTGCGTCACCTCGCCGCCAGTTCCAGCCGTTGGGCTCCCTCGGCCAGCGTCCTCGTCGCGAACCTTGCCCACCGATTCGTCGCCGGCACCGACTGGGAGTATTCGGAGTTCTCGCACTACGACCTGGGCCAGGCGGTGGCCCATATGACGATTCAGGCCCAGGCACTCGGTCTGTTCGCCCGGCAGTTCCGCGCCTTCGACCGCGACGCCGTGGCGGCCGAGTTCGGTGTACCCGACCACTGGGAGGTCACCACCATGTCGGCGTTCGGGCGGGCGCCGGCCACCACCGACTCGGACGCCGATCAGGCGCCCGAGTCGGTCCGCGAGCGGCGGGCAGTCAGCGAGTTGTTGTGGACGAGCGCCCGGCCGCCTGCCTCATGATTCGTACCCATGACGATCCGCCGCCGGTCGGGCCCACTGAGTCCTCGGTCGCCGACTATGCGGTGTGCGGTTTGCGGGCGAGCAGGCACCAGCCGGCGGTGTCCTCGCGGGCCGGCGGCGGGTCGTCGCCGGGCTCGGGGCGCCATTCGGCGGTGGAGACGATGCCGGGCTCGACGAGTTGCAGGCCGTCGGCGAACGCGGCGATCTGTTCGCGGGTGCGGAACCCGAAGTCGACTCGGGTCGCACGGTCGGCCGCCGCGATCCCTTCCACGGCGTCGGCCGGCATGAAGTCGTTGGTGGCGTGCGAGAGCACCAGGTAGCTGCCGGCCGGTAGCGCGTCGAGCAACGTACGCACGGCGCGGTGGGCGATCGTGTCGTCGGTGACGAAGTGCAGCACCGAGACCAGCATCAACGCGACCGGCTGCGACAGGTCGAGGGTGGCGCGCAGCACCGGGTCGGCCAGGATGACGCCGGGGTCTCTCAGGTCGGCGTCGAGGTAGGCGGTCCTGCCCTGTGGTGTGCTGGTCAGCAGAGCCCGGGCATGCGAGAGCACCAAGGGGTCGTTGTCGACGTAGACGATCCGTGACTCGGGGGCGATGCGCTGGGCGACCTCGTGGGTGTTGTCGGCCGTGGGCAGGCCGGTGCCGACGTCGAGGAACTGCCGCATCCCGCGTTCGCTCAGGTAGGTGACGGCGCGGCGCAGGAACTTGCGGTTCTCGACCACGGCCGTACGGATGGCGGGGAACTGCTCGGCGACCAGGTCGCCGGACTCGCGGTCGGCGGCGAAGTTGTCCTTGCCACCGAGCCAGTAGTCGTACCGCCGGGCGGGGTGCGCCCGGGTGATGTCCAGCCGGGAGTCGTTCACCGCAACGGCCCCCTGCTCTGCCGATCGAGCGCGTCGTCGTCCACATCGGTCATGGTCGTCACCCTACGACCCGCCTGATGCCGCCGCCGGACCACCCGGGTGTCCGGCGTCGCCCGCACTCGTTGGTCAGTGTGCCGGCACAGCGAGCCGCACGTCCGTGAAGTCTCGTTCGCGTTTGCGAGGTGCCGCGCTGCCCGCGCCGTGGTTCGTTTCAACGTCACTGCGAGGAGTGCCCGTCGTTGCCCGCTTACGACAGGTGCTCCTCATGAAGCGGACAGTTGATGATCGTTGCGAACGAAGCGGTGTTGCGGGATCCGGTGCGGTTGTCGGCGGTGCAGCGAGCCCGCCGGGAGTTGCCGGTGGCGCCGCTGTCAGCTGACGGCATCGCCCGGCTGGCCGCCCGGCTGCTGGACGCGCCGATGGCCGCGGTCACTCTCGTCGACGCGGAGCAGGAGCATTTCGTCGGCGGTCACAACTTGCCGGCGTCGCTGGCCGGGGCCGGGCATGCGCCGCTGGCGTACTCGGTGTGCAAGTACATCGTCAGCCAGGATCATCCGGTGATCTCCGGCGACCTGCTGGGCGAGCAGTCCCGTGAGCTGCGCGAACATGTGCTGGCCGAGCAGTTCGGTGTTCGCGCGTTCGCGGGGGTGCCGGTGCGTGACGACGATGATCACCCGGTCGGGTCGCTGACCGTGCTCGACACCGCCGCCCGGGAGTGGACCGGGGAGCAGGTCGCGATCCTGGTGGAGATCGCCGAGCTGCTGCGACCGGCCGCCACCGGCATCTCGACGCGGGCGGTAGACACCCTGGACAGCGCCGCCCTGCTCGACAGTGTGCAGGAGGCGTTCCTGGCGGTCACCCCGGACGGCATCGTGGCCGGCTTCAATCGTGCCGCGCAGCAGACGCTCGGGTTCACCGCCGAGGACGTGTACGGCCGGCATCTCGACGAGAGCCTGGAGCTGGCTTACGACGATCAGCCGATCGGCGCGGCACTGCAACGGTTGTTCGCGGCGGCGCCGCGCCGGCCGGTGGTGCGTGAGCTCAGCGTGCGCCACAAGGACGGTCACCGGCTGGCGAGCCGGGCGTCGTTGTCGGTGATCCCCAGTGCCGGCGGACCGCTGGCGTGTGTCTTCCTCACCGATCTGTCCGGCGAGACGGCGGCGCAGGAGCTGGCCGACCGGCACGGCAGCTTCCTGTCCGCGTTGCTCGACAGCCTGTCGGTGGGGGTGATCGCCTGCGACGACACGGGCAGGACCGTCCTGCTCAACCGTGCTCTGCGCGAGGTCGTGGGCTGGAGCGACGAGGAGGTGCCGGCGGACTACCCGGCCTGGGTCGACGGCGCGCTGCGGCACGACGATCTCCGGCTGATGACCTGGCAGCAGACCCCGATGATGCGGGCCTTCCATACCAGGCAGACCGTCACGGACGACGTCGTCACCGTCTTCCCCGGCCACCGGACCCGCACCTTCGCCAGCACCGCGCAACCGATCATCGCCGGTGACGGCCGCCGGCTGGGCGCGGTGGCGGTCGCGCACGAGGTCACCGCGATGCGCCGGGCCGAGCGGTTCCGCGACTGCCATCGGCAGGTCGAGTACGCCTTGCGTACGGCGACTTCGGCGTACGACGCGGCACCAGACATCCTGCGGGCCGTGACGACCTCCCTGAATTGGCCGTGCGCCGAGCTGTTCCTGGTCGACGAGGCCACCGCCGACCTGCGCTCGGCGGGACACTACGACGCGACCGGCGCGGCGCAGGACGGGTTGTTCGGTCAGACGCCGTCGCGCGGGCAGGGGGTCATCGGCCGGGTCTGGCAGACGGGCCAGCCGATCTGGGTACCCGATCTGGCCGACGCCGGCCATGGCGAGAATCCCGATGACCGGGCGCACCTGCGGGTGTGCCTGGCCCACGGTATCCGCACCGTGCTCGCCGTGCCGGTGCGCGACGGCGGCACGCTGCTCGGGGTGCTCGCCTGCTACGCCGGCGCGCCGGAGTTCCACGAGGACCTGTTGACGGTGCTGCTGGACGGGGTCGCCGCGCAGATCGGCGTCTACGTGGCGCTGCGCCGCGCCGAGCAGCTCACCCGGCAACTCACCCGTGCCCAGGACGACTTCGTCGATCTCGTCGGCCACGAGCTCCGTACGCCGCTCACCTCGATCGCCGCCAACGCCGAACTGCTCGCCGAGGACGCCGCCCTGCTCGACCGGGAGCACCAGCAGATGATCCGGGTGATCGGGCGCAACGCCGCCGCACTGCAGCAAACGGTGGGTACGCTGCTCGACCTGGCCGGCCTCGACTCCGGCCACGTGGAGCTCACCAGCGAGCGGTGCGACCTCGCCGCCATCGTCAGCGGGTGCGTGGCGACCGCCCGTACCGACACGGGCCTGAGCATCGACGTCGATGTTCTGGACGCCTCACCGATCCACGGCGACGCCGAGCGGCTGCGTCAGGTCATCACCGATCTGCTCTCCAACGCGGCCAAGTACAGTCCCGCCGACGGCCGGATCCACGTCCGGCTGGACACCGGCGACGACGACACCGTCGAGCTGTGCATCGCCGACACCGGCATCGGCACCCCCGCCGGGGAGCGGGCCCGGGTCTTCGACCGGTTCTTCCGGGGCAGCAACGTCCGCCACCACGGGATCCCGGGCAGCGGCCTCGGTCTCAGCCTCGCCCATGCCATCGTGCGCCGGCACCACGGCAGTATCACCCTCGACCCGAACCAGCCGAACGGCACCATCGCCCGCGTACGGCTGCCTCGCTCTTCCCCGGCGTGATCGGCCGGCAAGGCCCTGGTCGAGGAATGGTCAGCCGCGAAACCGGCGTTCCGGGCATGAACCGTGCCGCCGTGCGCCAGGCGCTCATTGTCGGGCGATAGTTGCCGACCTTCCAGTAGGAGCGCTGTGCGGGTTCGTCCGGACGGGTGCTGAACGCTGGGGCAGTGGGGGCAGCCGTGGGTTTCGGGTCGTCGCTGGCGCGGACGGTGGCATTCGCCGTGGCGTACCTCGGCGCGACCTATGCCGGGCGACTGACGGTGATGGACGCGACGAACCTGAGCCTGGTGTGGCCGGCGGCCGGGGTGTCGGCGGTCTGGGCCGTGGTGCAGTTCCGTTCCCGCTGGCGGACGCTCGACGTGGTCGCACTGAGTGGGGTCACGATCGTGGTGAACCTGGTGACGGGCGCGCCGGCTGTCCTGGCGGGCTGGTTCGTCGCGGCGAACCTGCTCCAGGCCTGGATCTTCGCCCGGCTGTGCCACCGCTGGCTGCCGGACGCGTGGGGCGGCGTGCACGTGCAGCCGCTGAGCCGGTTGACCGAGTTGTGGCGGCTGGTGGCCGCGGCGTTCCTGGCCACCGCGGGCGGCGCACTGGTCGGGCCGACCGGGTTGTGGCTGACCAGCGGCACGTACTCGTGGGCGGCGACCGCGGTGTGGCTGACCCGTAACACGGTCAGCATCCTGCTCATCGGCGCGGCCACGGTCCTGGTGGGCAAGGCGCTGCAGACGTGGTGGTCGGCATCCCCGCGGGTCAGCTGGCACGCCCGGTGGGCGGGCCTGCCGGCACGCCGCCGGGCGGAGTACGTGAGCCTGACCGTGCTGTCGATCGCGGTCTACGGCGTGGTGTTCGGGCTCGACCACCGGTTGCCGCTGGCGTTTTTGGTGATCGCGCTGACCATGTGGGCCGGCCTGCGATTGAACACCACGTTCGTCGTCCTGCACGATCTGGTGTTCGGCTCGGTGACCGTGGTGTTCACCCTGCACGGCACGGGAGTGTTCGCCCAGATCGCGTCCCATCCGGCGCGGGCCATGGTGGCGCAGTTGTTCGTCGGCATGATCGCGGTCGCCGGGCTGGCCCTGGCACTGGGCCGCGACGATCGCGCCGCGTTGCTGGCCTCGCTGACCGCCGCCGAGCGGTCCGCGGCGCGGCAGGCCAGGATGATGGGCGCGATCATCGACGCGATGTCCGAAGGGCTGACCGTCGTCGACAGCCAGGGACGATTCCTGCTGCGCAATCCTGCCGTCCGCCGCCTCATGAGAGGTGTCGTCAGCGACTCCGACACGATGGCGAAACCCGAGTACTACGGGCTGTTCCACCCCGACGGCCGGCCGTTGCAGCCCGACGAGATGCCGTACCGGCGGGCGCTCGCCGGCACCGACGTCCGTGACATGGACATCCTGATCCGCAATCCCGGCCTGCCCGACGGCCGGGTCCTGAGCGTCAGCGCGGTCGCTCTGCCTGAGGAGGACGGTGGCCGCTATGCGGTGTCGGTGTTCCACGACGTGACCGCCGAACGCCGCCACCGTGACGAGCTCGCCGCCTTCGCCGGGGCGGTAGCGCACGACCTGCAGAATCCCCTCGCCACCGTCGAAGGGTGGAGCGAGGCTCTTGCGGAGATCATCGGCGAGGTCCCGGAGCACGCCGCGCGCGCCGAGCTGGCCGACGCCGTGGTGCGGATCAGGCGTGCCTCCGCCCGCATGCGCAACATGATCAACGACTTGCTGGAGTACACCACCGCCCGCGACGCCACCCTTTCGCCCACCATGGTCGACCTCGGTGACCTGGTCGACGACATCGCCATGGCCCGGATCGACCAGGCACAGAGCAACGGCGCGCCAATCCCGGCCTTCGTCGTCGGCGAGCTGCATCCGGCGTACGCCGATCCGGTCCTGATCCGTCAGTTGCTGGAGAACCTGCTCGGCAACGCCATCAAGTACACTGCGCGCGGCACCGCGGCGCGGATTGCCGTCGCCACCGAGGTCGTCGACGAGATGGTCACGGTGACGATCGACGACAACGGCATCGGCATTCCCGAAGGCCAGCACGAGGCGGTCTTCGACAACTTCCACCGTGCCCACCGAGGCGCCGGCCACAGCGGCACGGGTCTGGGCCTGGGCATCTGCAAACGCATCGTCGAACGGCACGGCGGCACGATCCGCGCCACCGGGAACCCCGCCGGGTCCGGCACCCGCCTCGTCCTCACCCTGCCCGCCACCCCGGACGCCCTCGCGGCCCGGCAGCACAGTGACCCGGTCACCGAGGCCGACCAGGCCGGACCGGCACCGGTCGGCGCGGCGCCGCCCGCGGACCTGAGCGCCGGTGAGACCGACGAGCCGTCGTTGCGGCCGGCAGCGACGTTCGAGCATGCCGCACGCCTGATTTTGGACTACCTCCACGACCGGATACCTTTGGCGTTCTGGGCGGTCACCCGCGTCGAGAACGGTCGCCAGACGTACCTGTACCTGGACGCCGACAACGGCTACGGCCTGCACCAGGGCGAAAGCCACCCCTGGCAGGACAGCTTCTGTATGCACATGGCCGCCGGGCAGGCCCCGAGCGTCGCCCGGGACGCCCAGCAGGTGCCCGTCTACGCCGCGGCCGGCGTCAACCAGCTCATCGACATCGGCACCTACGCCGGAGCGGCGATCACCGAACCCGACGGCACCCTCTTCGGCGCGATCTGCGGCCTCGACCCGCAGACCCACACCGGTGACCCGCGGATGACCGACGCCGAACCGCTGCTCGCCCTTCTCGGCCGGCTGCTGACCGTCGCGCTGGCCGCCGACCGGGCCCGCGACCGATCCGCCAACGCCATGCTCCACCAGCAGCTCAGCGCCGAGACCGACGCCCTGACCGGCCTGCCCAACCGGCGTGCCTGGCAACGCCTGATCGAACAAGCCGAAACCCGCTTCGCACGCCTGGCCGACCCGACCGTGATCGCCGTGCTCGACCTCGACGGGCTCAAGATGATCAACGACAGCCAGGGACACGGCGCCGGCGACACCTACCTGATCGTCGCCGCCGCCGCGATGCACCGCGCCCTGCGCGACACCGACGTCGTCGCCCGGCTCGGCGGCGACGAGTTCGGCTTCCTGCTGCACAAGTGCACCGAGGACGACGCGCCTGCGGTCGTCGCCCGGATCAGCGCCGAACTCGGCAAGGCCGGCGTCCGGGCCTCGATCGGCTGGCACGCCGTCACCGGTGCGGAGAGCTTCGCCGCCACCGTCGAGAAGGCCGACGCCGCCATGTACGCGACCAAGCTGAAGAACCGCGGGCCCCGGCAGGCGAGCGTGACCGCCCCCGGCGCCGCCTGACCGTCAGTCGCGGTTGCCGGCCTGAGGCTGTTTCTCGGTCGCGGCCCAGCTCGCGAGCAGGTTGAGGGCATCCTGGTCGGGGGAGTCGGGCGCGGCGCTGTAGGCGTTGAGTTGCAGACCCTGGTCGGTGGTCAGCGCCATCGACTCGTACGCGAGATTGAGATCGCCGACCAGCGGGTGGCGCAGCTGTTTGACCCCGGACCGGTGCAGCCGTACGTCGTGGGCAGCCCACCAGGTGCGGAACCGGTCGTTGCGGGTGGACAACTCGCCGATCAGATCGGTCAGGTCCTTGTCGTACGGGTCGCGTCCGGCTTCCGCGCGCAGCAGCGCGACGACGTCCTCGGCGAGTCGCTCCCACTCGCGGTAGAAGTCCTGCGAGGCCGGATCGAGAAAGACGAACCGGGCCAGGTTGGGCCGGCTGTCCCCGTCGCGGAAGACCGGCGCGAACACCGCACGGGCCAGGTGGTTGGCGCCGAGGATGTCGAGGCGGCCGTTACGCACGTACGCGGGCGCGCCGGTCATCGCGTCGAGCAGTTGCTGGACGGCCGGCCGCAGGGTCGCGGTGGTGCGGCGCCGGCCGGCCCGGGCGCGAGGGCCGGTGTTGGCCTGCCGTGCCAGGTCGTAGAGGTGGTCGCGCTCGGCGTCGTCGAGGCGCAGGGCACGGACCAGGGCGTCGAGGACGCTGTCGGAGACGCCGGAGAGGTTGCCGCGCTCCAGCCGGGTGTAGTAATCGACGCTGACCCCGGCGAGCATGGCGGCTTCCTCGCGCCGCAGCCCGGGCACCCGCCGGCTGGTGCCGTAGGCGGGCAGTCCGGCCTGTTCGGGCGTGATGCGGGCGCGGCGGGTGGTGAGGAAGTCGCGGGTCTCGGCGCGGTGATCCATGCCTTCGACGGTACGACCGGCGCCCGGCTGCTGGGAGGGCCTGGTGTTACCTCCCTCGGCGGGGACGAAACAGGCTGAAGGGGGTAACACCAGAACCTCCCTCCAGGGCCGGCCCGGTGCCTACCGTCGGTATCGGCGGGTGACCGGCGGCCCGTCACGACGTACAGCAAGGAAGGGCACCACGATGGAGATGCAGAAGAAGCGGCCGAGCACCAAGGGCCCGGCCGAGATGTTCACCGGTGACGTCTGGTTCGACGTCGTCGCCGCGGGCGAGCCGCCGTCGCGGTTGCGGGTCAACGTGGTGCGGTTCTCGCCGGGCGCGCACACCGCCTGGCACCGGCACGCCAACGGCCAGACCCTGCACGTCACCGAAGGCGTCGGCCTGGTGCAGTCCCGCGGCGGCGAGGTCGTCGAGATCCGGCCCGGCGACACCATCCACACCCCGCCGGGCGAATGGCACTGGCACGGCGCCGCCCCCGAGCACTTCATGACCCATCTGGCCATGTGGGAAGGCCTCGCCGACGACCAGCAGGGCCCGGAGACCGAGTGGGCCGAGCACGTCGTCGACGAATACCCCGCCCCGCAGCCGGCCGCCCACCGCCGCTGACCCACCCGAAGGGAAGCCCCATGAGCACCGTTCCACTGTTGAGGCTCAACAACGGCGTCGAGCTGCCCGCGCTCGGCTTCGGCGTCTTCCAGACCCCGCCGGACGAGACCGTCACCGCCGTCGAGACGGCACTGTCGACCGGCTACCGGCACATCGACACCGCCGCCGCGTACGGCAACGAACGGCAGGTCGGCCAGGCCGTCGCCAAGTCCGGCCACGAGGTGTTCCTCGAAACCAAGATCTGGATCAGCGATTTCGGGTACGACGAGACCCTGCACGCTTTCGACAAGAGCGCCGGCAAGCTCGGTGTCGACCGGATCGACCTGCTGATCCTGCACCAGGCCCTGCCGTCGGAGTTCGAACGGACCCTCGGCGCGTACCGTGCCCTGGAAAAGCTGCTGGCCGACGGCAAGGTCCGCGCCATCGGGGTCAGCAACTTCATGGTGGAGCACCTGACCGCGCTGCTCGACAGGACCACGATCGTGCCGGCGGTCAACCAGATCGAGGTCCACCCGTACTTCCAGCAGCGTGACGTGCAGGAGTTCGGGGCGCGCCACGGCATCCTCACCCAGGCGTGGGCGCCGATCGGCGGGATCACCTTCTACCGCGACAGCGGCCACAGCAGCACCCTCGAGGACCCGGTGATCGGCGACATCGCGAAGGCACACGACAGGAGCCCGGCTCAGGTGATGCTGCGCTGGCACCTGCAGCAGGGCCGCCAGGTCATCCCGAAGTCGACCAACCCGCGGCGCATCGCCGAGAACTTCGCCGTCTTCGACTTCGAGCTCACCGCCGACGAGTTGGCGGCGATCGACGGTCTCGAGACCGGCCGGCGCGGTGGCCCCGAGCCGGCCGACGTCACGCTGAAGAACTTCGGCCGGGCCATCCCCGAAGCCTGACCCCGGCCACGACCGGCCGGGGGGTCGCGGACCGCCACCCCGGAGAGGTCGTTCCCAGCGATTGGCAGTGGCTCGGAAGTCACGGTGAACGGTGAGCATGCCGGCGTGAATGCGCGGCCGGGAATCCTGGCCGCGCCGGCGCTCGCCCCGTATCTTCTGAACCGGCCTCTCAGGAACGCTGCGACGCCCATGCGTCGATGGCCCGGTTCACCTGGGTCAGGCGCTGCCCGTCGGCCGGGGCGTGCGGATCGGGTTCGAGGAACGTCAGTGCGGTGCCAGCGACGCTGAGCGCTGACAGGGACCAGCGCTGCGGTGGCCCGGCGCCGAACGGGCTCGCGACGATCTGCCGGCCGGCGACGTCGGGCGACGCGATCGCGGCGACGACCAGGCCGTGCATGGCGACGGTCAGGACCGAGGCGAGGGTTTCGAAGTCGGTGCCGAGCTCGGGGCGCAGCCGGTAGCCGAACAACCCGGTCAACGCCCGCCACGCGTCGGCAATCCGCGCGATCCGCGTGTTCTCCGACTCGGCGAGCGCGGCCTGGACCTGGTTGCGCAGGTCGTTGTCGGTCAGGCCGGAGACGGTCGCGCAGAGGGCGTGGTAGGTCCGCCAGGCCGGGGACGCGAGGACGGCCTCCAGGTCGAACACGGCGAGCCGCCGGATCAGCTCGATCATCACGCGATGCCGGCCCTCGGGCGTGGTCAGCCCGTCCTCGTGGTCGGCCAGGACGTGCTTGATGAGGCTGATCTCGTCGCGAACGATCGGCGGTCCGGCGGTGCGGGCCAGCTCTCGTACGAGATCGCCGTAGAACTGGTCCTTGTACTGCCAATGCCGGTAGGCCGTGCTGCGGGAGACGTCCGCCGCCCGGATGACCGCCTCGAAGCTGATGTGCTCCAGGCTCACGGTGAGGCCGTCACGATCGATCATCTCGATCGCGGTCCGCAGCATCCGGTCCCGGGTCTCGGCGTCGCTGAGCCGCCGGTGCCGCCGGGTGATGCTGGTCGGGCCTGGTTTCCCCTCCATCTCGATGAGCATAGTGCTGATCGCGCGAATACTGGACTTGGGACTTCATGTCTCAAGTTTCAAATGACACGCTGAACTCATGCTTTTGAAGGACGACCATCTCCGTGCCATGTACGTCGGCGGGCGAGGCAACGCCACGGCCCGCCGGTACGCCCGTTTCTGGGCGACCGTCTTCGGCGCCGGGCTCACATCCCGCCGCTGGATCACCCTCGAAGTGCCCGGCCGCCGCACCGGACGTGTCGAGCGCGGCTTCCTGCGGCAGATCCCGGGCGCCCGGCCGCACCTTCCGGTCGACCGGGATGCGCCCTCGGACGCGTTCGCTGCGTTCGCCGGCCGCTACCCGGCGTTCCGTGTCGACTTCGAGGAGACGACATCATGACCGCACCGACCGTCCTGCCCCGCCGGACCCGCACCCGGCGCCGCCTGTGGTGGACCCTCGGCATCGCCGTGGTGCTGCTGCTCGGCCTGCTCGGCACGGCCATGGCAGTCGTCGCCCTGCAACCGGCCGCGGCACCCCTCACCCTGCCGCCGGCCGGGAGCGTCGCGCCGGCCGGGCCGATGCCCGCGCAGTGGCGGATTGCCTCCGGATCGGCCGCCGGCTTCCGTGTCGAACAGACCTTCCTCGGCGCCACCAGCGAGGTCACCGGCCGCACCGAAGGCGTGACCGGCGCCATGACGATGACCGGCAACCGGATCGACTCCGTCGAGGCCACGATCGACCTGCTCGGCCTCACCACCGACGGCAAGCAACCCGCACCCCAGTTCGCGACCAGCCTGGAGACCGGACGCTTCCCCCACGCCACCGTACGGCTGGCCGAGCCGGTTTCCCTCGACGACGCCTTCGCCTCCGGGGCCACGACCGAGTTCAGCGCCATCGGCGAGCTGACTCTGCACGGCGTCACCCACCGGGCTCCGGCCGCTCTGACCGCCCGGCGCGACGCCACGGGCATCGCGGTCACCGGATCCCTCCCGGTCCACTTCGCCGACTGGAGCATCGCAGAGCCTGAGGGGTACGGGGCACTCGGCTCCCTCGCCGACCACGGCACCGCCGAGTTCCGGCTGATCCTGCACGCCGGCTGACCAGCGGCATCGGCCGTCCGGGGTGTACGCCCTCGGTGGCCATGACCTGCTGGACAGGGGCGATGGCGGCGATCCTGGTGGCAGGAAAGGTGGGGTCTACGACATTGCTGTCGTCCCCGGCGGCCGGGAAGCTGAGTTCGTGCCGAGCCGCGACGTGGTGATCATCGTCTTCGAGGGTGTGCAGAGCCTCGATGTGACGGGTCCGCTGGAAGTGTTCACCGGCGCCGGCCCAGGGGCCTACCGGGTCACGACGGCGAGTCCCGGCGGGACGCCGGTGCGTACGCCGGCATCGACCTGGCGCTGGCACTGGTCGAGGAGGACCTCGGCCGTGAGATCGCGTCGCAGATCGCCCGGCACCTGGTGATGTTCCGGTTCACCGCCCTGGACGCGGTCGGCCCGTACGAGGTGCTCGCCCACCTGCCGGAGCGCACGTCGTCTTCGTCGGCGAGCGGCCTGGACCGGTACGCACGGAGGTCGGGAGCCTGGCGCTGACCGGAGCGGGCGCCACGCGAGGTGCTCGCTGCCGTGCTCAGCCGTAAGGATCTCATCCTGACCCGAGGCTGACAGGCGCGACGATCGCCACGCTGGACGACACCATCCTGTTCATGTGCTGGGCCGGCCCGTCACGGCCCTGAACAGCCGGGCCGGCCACGCGCGTCTCCGGCGAGCGGGCTCGGGATCGTGGACCGGTGGGCCGGTCGGGGGCAGCGGTGCCGGTCGGCTCGTACCGACCAGTTGCACGGTGAGGCCGATGGCGACGGCGAGGTGCTTCATGCGACGACCGTAGGAAGATTCTGGCTCCTCGATATAGTCCAGTTGCATGACGGATCAGTGGGCCAGAACCGGTTTGGATCTCCACTTGGACATCGACCGCACCCACGGTCTGCGGGCCGGCATCGAACGGGCGCTGCGCGAAGCCGTACGCTCGGGGCAGCTCTCGCCCGGCAGCCGGTTGCCGTCCTCGCGGGTCCTGGCGCAGCAGCTGGGCGTCGCCCGCAACACCGTCAGCCAGGTCTACGAGCAACTGGCCGCCGAGGGTTACCTCACCGCCCGGCCGCGATCCGGGATGTCGGTGGCGCCGCGCCCCGGCCAGGGGCCACCCCCGGACCTTCCGCTCGCCTCACCGTTCCGTGCACCGGTCACCGGCTTCGACCTGCGGCCCGGATTGCCCGACCTGTCGCTGTTCCCACGCCGTGCCTGGCTGGCCGCGACCCGGCACGTGCTGCGGACCATGCCCCACGCGGCGCTCGCCTACGGCGACCCGCACGGGTCCGCCGAACTGCGCGAGGCCCTGGCCGGCTATCTCGGCCGTGCCCGCGGGGTGATCACCACGCCGGGCAATGTCCTGATCTGCGCCGGGTACACCCACGCGCTGCGGATGCTGTGCCAGGCGGTCGACCGGGGACGGTCCACGATCGCCTTCGAGGACCCGACCGTCCCGGACTATCCGGCGCTGGCCGGCAGGAGCGGCCTGCACGTCCGCCGCATCCCGGTGGACGGCGCCGGCCTGATGATCGGTCACCTGGGCGACGAGGTGGCCGCGGTGGTCACCCCGGCGCACCAGTTCCCGACCGGGGTCACCCTCAGCCCGCAGCGTCGCCGGGAGCTCGTCGGCTGGGCGCGGCGGGCCGGTGCGGTCGTCGTCGAGGACGACTACGACGGCGAGTTCCGCTACGACCGCCAGCCCATCGGCGCACTGCAGGGACTGGACCCCGACACCGTCGTCTACATCGGCACGGTCAGCAAGACCATCGCGCCCGCCCTGCGGATCGCCTGGCTCGTCGCACCCACCCGGCTGATCCCGGCCCTGCGGGAGGTGCTGCGCTTCCAGGAGACGTACGTCAATGTGATCGACCAGCTGATCCTGGCCCAGCTCATCCGCAGCGGTGAACTCGACCGGCACCTGAGGCGCTGCCGCACCCGGTACCGGCAGCGCCGCGACCGGCTCGGCCGTGCGGTCGCCGAGCAGCTGCCGCCCGCGCGGCTGTCCGGCGTGGCGGCCGGCCTGCACGCCGTCCTTCACCTGCCGGGAACGATCGCCGACGAGCCGGAGCTGCTCGACACGCTGACCGCGCACGGCGTCGCCGTCGATCGCCTGAGCGGTTTCCACCACCGCCCTGCGGACGCCGCACTCGGCGTCGTCGTCGGCTACACGACCCCGCCGCAGCACGCGTTCGAGGGTGCGGTGTCCGCGCTGGTCACGGCCGTCCGGGCGTACCTCCGACCGGAAGCCCGGGGGAGTGGATCCCGGGGCTGAAAGCCGGGCTACAGGTCGATCGAGGCCATGTTCGCGTCGTCGTGGCGTGCCCCGGCCGCTGGGCGCAGCGCGTCGAGGCGGGCCAGCTGCGCCGGGGTGAGTTCGACGGCGTCCGCGGCGGTGTTCTCCTCGACCCGGGCCACCCGCCGGGTGCCGGGGATGGGCGCGATGTCGTCGCCCCGGGTCAGGATCCAGGCGAGCGCGGTCTGGGCCGGGGTGGCACCGATCTCGGCGCCGATGGCGGTGACCTCGTCGACGATGGCGAGGTTGCGCCGGAAGTTCTCGCCGGTGAACCGCGGGTTGGATTTGCGCCAGTCGTCGTCGGCGAAGTCGTCGACGGTACGGATCTGCCCGGTCAGCAGGCCGTGCCCGAGCGGTGAGTACGGCACGAAGCCGATGCCGAGCTCGCGCAACAGCGGCAGGATCTCGGCTTCCACGTCGCGGGTCCACAGCGAGTACTCGGTCTGCAGGGCGGTGACCGGCTGCACGGCGTGGGCGCGGCGGATGGTCTCCGGTGACGCTTCGGAGAGGCCGAAGTGCAGCAGTTGTCGAGGGCGCCCTCGCTGGTGTATGTGCCGGCCATGGTCATGGCTCCGAGACCGATGCGGGACACTTCCAGAGCGCCGAGGTGTGCTGCCGGGCCCGGCCGCGCGGGCGAGGGCGGCCAGATGCTGCTGATCGGCTTCGTCGAGGTGCAGGGCGCGGGTGAGCCCTCGAGGACGCTGCCGGAGACGCCGGCGAGGTTGCCGCGTTCCAGCTGGGCGTAGTACTCGACGCTCACCCCGGCCAGGTGGGCGACCTCGCTGCGGCGCAGACCGGGAACCCGCCGGTTGCGGTTGTAACCGGTCGGGCCGGCCTGCTCGGGGGTGATCCGCGCGCGGCGGGAGCTGAGGAGAGCCTTCACCTCATCGCGGTTGTCCACCCGCCCAGGCCAGGTCGATTCCCCGGCCCGAGTGGTGGGCTGTCAAGACACCCTTCAACAGCATCCTCCCGTACGAGGGGAGGGCCGACCGCAGTCGCCGTTTGCGGAACCCGGGACGGGCGCCAGACTGTTCGCGTGGAGTATCGCAGCGCCGTGGAGCGGTTCCAGCGCTCCGCCTTCTGGAACCTGCGCACCCGGATCGCCAACGTCAGCATCGTGATCGGCGTTGTCGCGCTGATGGTGCTCGTCTCCGGAGACGCTGACGGACCGCGCCTGATTCCGACCGTGGTCTGTGCCGCCGGAGCTGTCTGCGGCCTCGGTGTCCACTTCAGCCGGCCCTCTCCTGCGCGTGCCCGATGGCTGCTGATCTCCGCAGTCACGCTGACGACCCTTGGCGTTGTCGCTCTGCTCATAGTGGTGGGGACGGCCGGATGACGATCCTGAAGCGCAGGGTTGTCGCGTCCGGATAACCACACGCAGAACCAGTGGGCAAAGTTAGCTCTTGACCGTGAACTCGCACCACGTCGACCAACCCGTTTCGCGAAGAGCGCGGACCCGCCACTGGTAGGTTTGCCCGGCTTCGACCTCGGTGATCAGGCTTGGCGACGGCGCAACGACGATGGTGCTCTGACCGGCATCAAGCATCCGATACTCGAATTTGAAACCGAATCTCGGTTGGTTGAGGTACACCGCGGCCAGCGACGGCGTCGTCGTGTCGACAGTGATTCGCTTGGCGTCGGGGCCGCAGGCCTGGTGGCCCTCGACCAGACGCGATCCCAGCCGCACCGGGTGATATGCGCGCGCAATCGCCTCTTCCCAGTCCTCCGGTGACAGTGTTGGCGGGCCTGAGGTGGCACCCTCGTCCCTGCAGTCACCCAGCTCCAAGTAGCCATCGCGCTCGAGGAGTTGCTCAGCCAGCTCGGCGCAGGTTGTCGCTGTTATGCCGGCCATCGAGCCATCGTCGCTGTCCTGGCCGCTGATCGGGGACTGCGAGCGGCCTTGCGCCGTGCTGCCCTGAGGCGCCCGTGAAATCACGACGGACGCGCTGGCCGCCCCCAGCACTGTCAACATGGCGGCTACTACCGAAGCGCCTCGTCGCAGCGCCAGGGTAGATCCTCTTGTCTGCACACCCGCTGGCTATCGGCGACTTCGAGTCGAACTGAACGGAAAGCACCGGTCTCGACGGTGAGGTAGGAGCACCGAGCTGCCGCTCAGGGCCCGGCGTCCGGGTCGATGAGGTGTCGGATTGCGGTGACGTAGCGGTTCGTCGCGTAGGCCTGGACCAGGCGCGTTACGGGTCCTCCGGCTCTGGCGAGCAGCGACGCCGGACGGCTGAACGCGCGAATGCGGACGTGGACATCGCCGGTGTCCGCCAGGTCGATCAGGAAGGCTTCCTCGCCTTGCTCGGGGTGGCCGGGGAGGGTGCCGTAGGCGAAGCCGTGGCGGTCTCGCTCCTTCCTCGGTGTAGACGACTCGGCACGGAATCGTCAGACGCAGCGGCCCGAAGCCGGCGCGAAGGACCACGATGGCGCCGGAAGCGGCCCTCTCGGCCGGGCTCACCGGGGCCAGACCTGCCAGAGCGTGCATCTGCCAGGTCAAGAGCCCTTCGGCGGCGCGCTCGAAAGCGTCTCGGCCCTTCCCCACCACGACGTCGCGGGACACATGGTCATATCCGAGCGGCAACGAGGCGTCACGAGTCGCGCCGACCTGTCGGTACGTCAGGTCGGCAGCAGCCAGCTCGGCGAAGGTGCCGGCTGAGACATCTCGCACCGGATCACAGTAACCACCCGAGTCAGCTGGCGGTGCGTCGCGCTCGTCGCCGACCCCGCGATTAGCTAGGTTGCCGTCATCTCGGCCGATTCTCACTGGGGGAGTGGCAGCCGTGCGGCAAGAGCACAAGACCTTTCGGGCGATCGAGGTCGGCGACGGCGGCGACGGGCGGTGGGCCGCCTACGCCCGGGGCCTGTGGCGGGAGATGGAGGGCCTGCTGACCGAGGAGGGCCGGACCCCGGAGGGCGCGGATCGTGTCCGGGCGCTGTTCCGGGCGCACCTGCCGGAACTGGTCCCGGTTCTGAACCGTCTGGCCGGCCAACTCGACCGGCCCGAGGCGGAAGTCTTCCTCACCCACGCGGCACTGCGGCCGTTCTCCCAGGCGTGCACCCAGATCGGCAGGAACGGCACTCTGCTGCGCAACTATGACCTACGGCCCGATCAGTGCGAGGGGACCATCGTCTCCTCCTGCTTCCTGCGCCCCGTGATCGGGATGCAGGACATGCTGTGGGGCTTGCTGGACGGGATGAACGACGCCGGTCTCGCGGTCTCGCTCACCTGGGGCGGACGTTCCGCCTACGGACGCGGCTTCGCCATTCTCGTTCTGGTGCGCTACCTGCTGGAGACGTGCGACACCGTCGATGAGGCGGTCGGCAGGCTGCGATTCCTACCGGTCGCCGTCCCGCAGAATCTCACCCTTGTCGATCCGGCCAAGGCGGTGACGGTGTTCGTGGGGCCGGACATGGCACCGAAGGTGGCGCCGGATGCCTGCGCCGCCAATCACCAGCACCTGCCGGTGACCGACGAGCAGGAACGGACCCTGCGGACGCAGGAGCGGCTGCGCGCCATCCGCGCCGCGGGTGCGGACGACGTGGCGGCGATGCTGAAACCGCCGCTGTACCGATCCGTCGACGAGCAGGGGTCGAGAACGCTCTACACAGCCCACTATCGGCCCGTCGAGGGCCGGGTGACGTACTACTGGCCGGATGAGTCCTGGCAACAGTCCTTCGGCGACTTCACCCCCGGATCCCGCACCGTGACCTTGGGCCGGAGCAGCTGAGAGGCTGTACCGTCGCCGGCCTTATGGCCAGTAACTCGGCCAGCGCGGCCGGGTGGGCGAGGTGCGGGAAGTGCCCGCCCGGGAGCACGTCGATCTCCACGTGCGGCACCGCCTCGGTCAGCCATCGCGCGGTGGCCTCGTCGACCAGGCCCGGCGCCGGGTGTCCGCGGACGGGTCCTCGAGCAGTTCCCGGGCCAGCCGCGTCAGGACCCGGGCGCGCAGTTCATCTCACCCGGGCCGTGCACGGTCCCGCCGCGACCCGTCACCTCGCCGGCATCGCACCGGTGCCGGCGCATGATCGGATCGGTCCGCAACGATCGGGCGCCGGGTGCGCCTGCTCGGCCAGAGTTGACCTCGGAAGGAGGCCTCATGATCACGGCACTCAACCGGCTGGTCGACCTCGTCGAGGAGAACCTGACCGGCGGCTTCGACGTCAGGGATGCGGCACGCACGCTCGGCACGACCGAGCACCACCTGCGGCGGATGTTCTCGTCGCTGGCCGGCATGCCGCTGTCGGAGTACGTACGCCGTCGCCGGATGACCGTGGCCGCCGCCGACGTCGTCCGCGGCGAGCAGGACCTGCTGCACATCGCCGTCCGGCACGGATACGGCTCGGCCGAGGCGTTCGGCCGGGCCTTCCGGGCGGTGCACGGTGCCGGCCCCGGTGAGGTGCGCCGCGATGGAGGCCCCCTCCGCACCCAACCACAACTCAGGTTCCGCCTGACCGTCGAAGGGAGCGAGCGCATGGACACGCGCATCGTCGACCACCCCGCGTTCCGGCTCGTGGGGCACGCCGCCCGCGTACCGCTGATCCACCAGGGAGCCAGCCCGCACATCCAGCGGCACATCACCGCTCTGCCGAAGGAGGAGCACTCGCGGCTGAAGGCGCTCGGCAACATCGAGCCGGCAGGGTTGCTCGCGGTCAGCGACGGCCTCGACCCTGACCGCGCCGAGGGCAGCGACCTCACCTACCTGCACGGCGTCGCCGTCTCCACGGACACGCCGGTCGCCGACGATCTCGACACCATCGAGGTCCCGGCCGGCAGGTGGGCGGTCTTCCGGACCGCGGGGCCGCATCCGCGGACTCTTCAGGCGGCGTGGGCCGCGACAGCCAGCGAGTGGTTCCCCTCCAACCCCTGGCGCCTGCGCCCGGGTCCGGAGATCGTGGCCGTGCTCGAGCGTGCGGAGGACTTCAGCACCGCGACGTGTGAGCTCTGGCTGCCTGTCGAACCGGCATGACAACCGGGCGCCACGACGAGGGGCGTCAATCCACCTAGGATGTGCGGGTGCCTTCGCTCACCCGTGCTGAACGGTTCCGACGCGGCAGCCGCCTGCTGTCCGCGAGTCCCGGCCCGGAGCGCCACGACGAGGTGGGTGAGGCCGCGGCGGTGTGCCCGGCCGCGGCGGTCCGCCTGGTCGAGCAGTGAACCGGATCGTCGTCGTCGGGGCGTCGGCCGCGGGCCTGGCCGCCGCCGAGACCCTGCGCCGTGAGGGGCACGCCGGTCCGATCACCCTGCTCGGCGAGGAGCTGGATCCGCCGTACGACCGGCCGCCGCTGTCCAAGCAGATCCTGGCCGGCGACTGGGAGGCCGAGCGGCTGACCCTGCGTACCCGGGAGCATCTCGAGGGTCTCGGCCTCGATCTGCGCCTCGGCGCTGTCGCGGCGGGCCTCGATCGTGAGGCCCGCACCGTGCGCCTCGCCGACGGCGGGCACCTCGGTTACGACGGACTGATCGTCGCGACCGGGGTGCGCCCGCGCCGGCTGCCCGGTGAAGGCGGCCACGTGCTGCGCACCCTGCACGACGCGGTCGAGCTGCGCAAGCGGCTCCGCCCGGGCCGCCGGCTCGCGGTGGTCGGCGCCGGTTTCCTCGGCGCCGAGGTGGCCGCCGTGGCGCGGGGCCTGGGCTGCGAGGTGGTCCTGCTGGAACCCGCTCCCGTTCCGCTGGCGCACGCCGTCGGCGAGCAGGTGGGCCGGGTGCTGTCCCAGGTGCACCGGGACCACGGCGTCGATCTGCGCACCGGGGTGGCGGTGGACGCGGTGACCGACGGCGGCGTGATCCTGTCCGGCGGCGAGCTGGTTGCCGCCGACGAGGTGCTGACGGCGATCGGGTCGCTGCCCAACACCGGCTGGCTGGACGGCAGCGGCCTCCCGATCGGCGACGGGCTGATCTGCGACGAGTACAGCGCCGCGGCCCCGGACATCTACGGCGCCGGGGACGTGGCCCGCTGGCACAACCCGCTGTTCGGCGTCAGCATGCGCATCGAGCACCGCACGAACGCCGCCGAGCAGGGCATGGCGGTCGCCCGGAACCTGCTGCATCCCGACGCGAGGAAACCGTTCGCTCCCGTGCCGTACTTCTGGTCCGACCAGTACGACCTGAAGATCCACGCGTACGGCTACCTGCGCGGCCACGACGAGGTCGAGATCGCCGAGGGGGACCTGTCGCAGCGGCGGTTCCTGGCCGCGTACCGGAAGGAAGGTCGTCTCGTCGGCGCCCTCGCCGTGGGGATGCCGCCCAAGGCCATCCGCTCCTGGCGGCAGGCCCTGATCGCCCAGGCGCAGAATTGACACCTTGACGTCGTGGTCCCCCTGCTCTCGGCGCCACCGTCTGAGCGGGCAACCTTAATCGTTACCGTCGCGAGTGGACGGCCCTGCGACGGTGCGCCGACGGAGACGTCCGGGAAGCCGAGGCCCGCTGCCGAGGCACTGGGAAGGGGACGTTCATGGGACAACCAGTGGTGCACTTCGAGATCATCGGAGCTGATCCGCAGAGGTTGCGCAGCTACTACGGCAGCCTGTTCGGGTGGTCGTTCGACACGGGTGGCCCGGTGGCGGAATCGGTCTCCCGGGAGGGCGAGTACGGCTATGTCGCTCCGGCGGTGAACGGCAACGCCACGGCGATTCCCGGTGGCGTGGGCGGCGGATACGGGCATCAGCCGCACGTTGTCTTCTACGTCGGCGTCCCTGACGTCGCTGCCGCACTACGCGAGGCCGAACGGTTGGGCGGAACCCGCACCATGGGGCCCGAGCAGGTCCCGGGAGGAGCGCTGGTGGTCGCCCATTTCACCGACCCGGAGGGCAATCTGATCGGCCTTGCGGGGCCGGCGTAAACGGCTTGCGACCTGCTCTGTTCGTGGTGATGCTTCGTTCCGGCGTAACGTCCACCGGGCGATGAGGAGCACGTCGTGGAGTCTTCCGAGCGGCTCGGTACCTGGGGCTCCGGCACTCACACCGCGGACGCGGTTCTGGTCGACGGGGTCGTGCGGAAGACGACCGGGCCTTGGACGCCTGCGGTTCTCGCCCTGCTGGAGCACCTCGAGCGGGAGGGTTTCGCCGGGGCGCCGCGCGTTGCCGGCGACGGGTACAGCTTCGTGCCGGGAGAGTCGCCGCATCCGCACGCCTGGTCGGACGAGGCCGTGGGCGCGGTAGGGACGCTGTTGCGGGACCTGCACGACGCCACCGCGACGTTCACGCCGCCCGCCGATGCCGTGTGGCAGGG
>NZ_BOMH01000037.1 GCF_016862095.1 Actinoplanes cyaneus | reverse complement strand
CCCCCCCCCCCGCCGATGCCGTGTGGCAGGCGAACTGGCTGCGTGACCTCGGTGGCGACGACATCGTGATCGGGCACTGCGATCCGGGCCCGTGGAACATCGTCGGCGAACACGGGCGGCCCGACGCGTTCATCGACTGGGAGTTCGCCGGGCCGGTGGACCGGTTGTGGGAACTCGCCGTGACGGTGTGGCTGAACGCGCAGCTCGTCGACGATGACGTCGCCGAGTTGCAGGGCCTGCCCGATCCGCATGCCAGGGCTCGTCACGCGCGAGCGATCGCCGACGGGTACGGCCTGGCCCGAGCCGCGCGCGACGAGCTGGTCGATCGGCTTGCCGACGTCGCGATCCACAACGCACGTCACGAGGCGGTCGCCGCGGGCGTGACCATCGACAGCACCGCGGCGATTGCCGGCAACGGTTATCCCGTCCTGTGGGGCATCACCTGGCGAGCGCGAAGCGCCTCGTGGATCGCCCGGAACCGCACCATGATCCGCCGCGTGATGATCGAGTAGCCGGCTGCTCGCGGGCGCGAGCTCCGAGCTGGTTCTCATGGGCGTTATGAGGCACGAATAACGCCCATGAGAACCAGCTGGAAGCGGGCGCCGCGCCGCTGGCGGGACCACAACCCTCGTCGCGAACGGTCCGGCGGCGCCGGGCGGCGCAGGGATGCCGGTCGCGGGATGTGAGGATGGCGCGATGCGGTCCGAGCAGCGCCCCCGCGGTGAACCGGTGCTGGCCCGTGCTGCCCGGATCCTGCAGGCTTTCACGCCGGAGGAGCCGGAGCTGTCGGTGTCGGAGGTCGGCCGCCGGGCCGGGTTGCATGTGGCGACCGCGTCGCGGCTGATCGCGGCCATGGTGGGGCTGGGACTGCTGGCTCGTACGCCGGCCGGCCGGGTGCGGATCGGGGTGCGGTTGTGGGAGCTGGCACAGCGGGCCTCTCCGACGCTGGGGCTGCGGGAGGCCGCCATGCCGTTCCTGGAGGATCTGCACGCTGTCATCGGTCACCACGTGCAGCTGGGTGTCCTGGACGCCGGTGAGGTGTTGTTCGTCGAGCGGTTGTCGGCCCGTGACGCGGTGGTCAACGTGACCCGGATCGCCGGGCGGCTGCCGGTGCACGCGTCGTCGACCGGGCTGGTCCTGCTCGCCTGGGCGCCGCGTGAGCTGCAGGAGCGGGTGATCACCGGTCCGTTGAGCGCCTACACGCCGGCGACGGTGACCAGCCCGGCGCGGCTGCGGGCGCTGCTGGCCGGGATCCGCAGGCAGGGTCACGTGGTCTGTGACGGTCACATCCATGCCGACGCCACCGGGGTGGCCGTGCCGGTGCGGTCGGGGCCGGACCCGGCGGCGCCCGTGGTGGCCGGGCTGTCGGTGATCGTGCCGTCGGACGGGCGGGCGTCGTCGCTGGTGCCGGCGTTGCAGGCGGCGGCGCGGGGGATCGCCCGGCGGGTGGGGGGAAGTTCGTCTCTCGTTCAGTGAGAAGGACGCTGTTTCCGCTGTGACCGGGGTCGCATTCTGGCGGCCTCATGTCACAGGAGGTTCACGTGGCGGAAACACGAACCCTGCGGGTCACCGGCAAGGAGCCGGTTGCCGACGACGTGGTGGCGCTGACCCTGGCCGACCCGGGCGGGGCGCGGCTGCCCGACTGGACGCCCGGCGCCCACATCGATGTGATCCTTCCCGGCGGGCTGACGCGGCAGTATTCGCTGTGCGGCGATCGGTGGGACGCCCACTCCTACCGCATCGCGGTGCTGCGGGAGCGCGGCGGCCGCGGCGGATCCGCGTACGTCCATGATGTCCTGGCTGTCGGTGGGGTGGTCGGGCTCGGCGGGCCGCGCAACAACTTCCCGCTCGTGCCCGCCGGCCGGTATCTGTTCATCGCCGGTGGCATCGGCATCACCCCGCTGCTGCCGATGATCGCGCAGGCCGAGCTGCTCGGCGCGGACTGGCAGCTGCTCTACGGCGGCAGGCGCGAGGCGAGTCTCGCCTTCGGCCACGATCTTCTGGGGTACGGCGACCGCGTGCACCTGCGGCCGGAGGACCGGCACGGGCTGCTGGACCTGCCCGGCTTCCTCGCGAGGTGGCGGCCCGGCACCCGGGTCTACTGCTGCGGCCCGGCCCCGCTGCTGGCCGCCGTCGAGCGGGCCTGCGCCGGTCTGCCACCGCACACGCTGCGGACCGAGCGGTTCGTCGCGTCCGCGGCGGCCGGGCTCGCCCGCGGTGCGCCGTTCGAGATCGAGCTCGCCCGGTCGGGGACCGTGCTGACCGTGCCAGCCCACTCGTCCGTCCTGGACGTGGTCACCGCGGCCGGCGCCGGCGTGCTGTCGTCCTGCCGTCAGGGTGTCTGCGGCACCTGTGAGATCACCGTCCTCGCGGGCGAGCCGGAGCATCGCGACAGCGTCCTCGACGACGCCGAGCGCGCCGCCGGCACCCGCATGTTCGCCTGCGTCTCCCGAGCCCGCTCCGACCGTCTGGTGGTGGACCTGTGACAGCGCCCGTCTCGCACGCCGACCCGTTCGGCCACGACAACCTCGAGGACCCCGGCCCGCTGCACGAGAGCCTGCGTGCGGCCGGCCCGGTGGTCCGGCTGAGCCGCTACGACACGTACGCCCTGGCTCGCTACGAGCACGTGCACGCCGCACTCACCGACTGGCAGCGATTCCAGTCCGCCGCCGGGGTGGGGCTGAGCAACTTCCGCCACGAGAAGCCGTGGCGGCCGCCGAGCCTGCTGCTGGAAGCCGACCCGCCCCGGCATGACGCCCCACGCCGCGTCCTGTCGGCGATCATCGGCCCGCGTGCGCTGCACCGGCTGCGCGAGCGGTGGGCGGCCGACGCCGCCGACCTGGTCGACCGGGTGCTCGACGACGACGGGGGTGTCGTCGACGCGGTGCCGGCGCTGGCCGAGGCTTTCCCGCTGCGGGTCTTCCCGGACGCGGTGGGCATCCCGGCGGACGGCCGCGAGAACCTGCTGCCCTACGGCGACCACCTGTTCAACGCGTTCGGCCCGCCCAACGACCTGGTGGCCGCGGGCGCCGGGCGGATCGCCGGTCTGTCCGCCTGGGTGGACGCGCGGTGCGCCCGGGAGGTGCTCACCGCCGATGGGTTCGGCGCCGCGATCTGGGCCGCCGCCGACCGCGGTGACCTGACCCCTGACCAGGCTCCGCTGGTGGTGAGATCGCTGCTGTCGGCCGGCGTGGACACCACCGTGCACGGGTTGTCCGCCGTCCTCTACGCCCTCGCGACCAACCCGCGGCAGTGGGAGCGGCTGTGCGCGCAGCCGTCGCTGGCCCGGGTCGCGTTCGACGAGGCGGTGCGGTGGGAGTCGCCGGTGCAGACGTTCTTCCGCACCGCCACCACCGACGTCACGGTGGGGGAGACCGTCATCCCGGACGGCGCGAAGATCCTGATGTTCCTGGGCGCCGCCAATCGTGACCCCCGCCGCTGGGACGACCCGGATCGCTTCGACCTGGGCCGTGACCCGTCCGGCCACGTCGGTTTCGGCATGGGCCTCCACCAGTGCGTGGGCCAGCACATCGCCCGGCTGGAGGCGGAGTCCCTGCTGACTGCCCTGGCCCGTCGCGTGTCCCGGATCGAGCCGGCCGGGCCGGTCGCCCGCCACCACAACAACACGCTGCGCGCCTGGCGCAGCATCCCGGTCCGGTTGCACCGGAAGTGAGAACCGTTTCATAAGCGCCCAGTCGTGGCGCACATCCGAGGAGACTCCATGCCAACACGTATCCGGCGCCAAATGATCATCTTGAGCGGCGCCTTCGTGGCCATGATCGCGGCTGGCGCCTTCGCCGGTCCGGCCCCGGCTGCAAGAGCCGGGACCACGCCCGACTTCGGCCCTAACGTCAAGATCTTCGATCCCAGCGTGCCGGTCGCCGACATCAACGCGTACCTGCAGAGCATCTCGGCGGAGCCCGAGTTCGGCACCGGCCGCCACGCGGTCTACTTCAAGCCCGGCGTGTACGGCAGCGCCGCCGGCCAGAACACCCCGTCGACCGCCACCGGCATCGTCAACAGCGAAGTCGGCTACTACACCTCGATCGCCGGGCTGGGCTCCTCGCCCGCCGACGTGCGGATCAACGGCGCGCTGCACTCCGAGCCGCGCCAGAACGCCGACGGGTCCTCCGACGGGCTCACCAACTTCTACCGTTCGCTGGCCAATCTCTCGATCAACCCGATCCAGCGGCCGGTCGGAGCGGACGCCCAGCGGGCCCGGCCGGAGGGTGTCGCCGCCGCGCACACCATGCGCTGGGCCACCTCGCAGGCCTCGTCGCTGCGCCGGGTCGACATCCAGGGCGACCTGGACCTCAACGGCGCCTACGGGGCCACGCTGTTCGGCGCGGAGATCGCCGACAGCCGCGTCAGCGGAACTGTCCACAGCGGCGGTGACACCGGGCCGGGCCAGGCGCAGTACTACGTGCGGGACAGCCAGATCGGCGGCTGGAGCGGCGGATCGGCCAACCTGGTCTTCTCCGGCGTGCGGGGCGCGCCGGCCGGCGATCTCACCGGCCGCGGCATCACCACCCTGGCCGCCACCCCGGTGTCCCGGCCCGCTCCGTTCCTCACCTCGCGCGGCGACAACTACTCGGTCTTCGTACCGAAAGCCCGCATCAATGCCTCCGGGGTGAACTGGGCGACCGGCAGCACCGCCGGCACCAGCATCCCGATCTCCCGGTTCCACATCGCGAAGCCCGGCACCGACACCGCGGCGACGATCAACACGGCGCTGGCGGCCGGCAAGCACCTCATCCTGACGCCGGGCGTCTACCGGCTCAGCGAGCCGATCCGGGTGACCAGGGCCGGCACCGTGGTCATGGGGATGGGCTACGCGACCCTGGCGCCGGCCGGCGGGCAGTCCGCGATCGAGGTCGGCGACGTCAAGGGCGTCGTCGTCGCGGGTCTCGTCGTCGACGCCGGCATCGGCGGCACCGTCCTGGTCAGGGTCGGCACCGGCAACGCCACCGCCATCGGCGACGCCACCGACCCGACGACCCTCAGCGACCTGTTCGTCCGCGTCGGCGGCGCCCGGCCCGGCTCCGCCACGATCGCGCTGCGGATCGACCAGAGCAGGGTCGTCCTCGACGACACCTGGCTGTGGCGCGCCGATCACGGCGCCGGCGTGGGCTGGACGAGCAACACCAGCGACACCGGGCTGGTCGTCAACGGCGCGGAGGTGACCGCCCTCGGCCTGTTCGCCGAGCACCACCAGAAGAACCAGGTCGTCTGGAACGGTGAGCGCGGCCGGACGGTCTTCTACCAGAGCGAGTTCCCGTACGACCCGCCGAACCAGGCCGCGTGGATGGACGGCGTCAGGGAAGGCTACGCGTCGTACAAGGTCACGCCGGGCGTGACGACCCACGCGGTCACCGGCACGGCGATCTACACGCTGTTCACCGACTCGACTTTCGCCGGCGCGCCGGTGCACGCCTGGACCGCCATCGAGGCGCCCACGCGTGGCAGCGTGCGGCTCACGTCGATGACCACCGCGGTCATCGCCCTCGGGGGCGGGATCCGGCACGTCGTCGGCGACAGCGGCGCCGCGGTGGACGCGGCCCGGCCGAACCAGGTCGTGCCCGGGTTCGCCGCATCCGCCCGGCTGGCGTCCTTTCCCAGCTGATCTCAGCTGGCAGGCGCGGTCACCCTGGTGGAGGCGCGGGCGATGAGCTCGGGCTGGAAGACGACCTGCCGGTGACCGTGCCGGCCGGGGTCGTCGATCTCCTCGAACAGCAGCTGGGCGGCGACGCGGCCCAGCTGCTGCCGGGGCTGGCGCACCGAGGTGAGCGGGACCGCCGCGGCGGCCGCGAAGGCGATGTCGTCGTAGCCGACGATCGCCAGGTCGCCGGGGACCCGCAGCCGTTCGCGGGTGACGGTCTGCAGGACGCCGAGGGCGAGCAGGTCGTTGGCGCAGAACACCGCGGTGGGCCGGTCGGCGGCGGGCCGGCGGGCGAGGCCGGTCGCGGCGGCGCGGGCGGCGGCGACGGTCAGCCCGGTCGTCTCGATCACCTCCAGCCGCGCGCCGGCGGCGTCGGTCACCGAGCGGGCGCCGGCGAGCCGTTCGGCGACCTGGTGCACGGTGAACGGGCCGCCGACGAAAGCGAGGTGCCGGTGTCCCCGCTCGACCAGGTGGGTGGCGGCCAGCTCACCGCCGACCCGGTCGTCGACGGCCACGGAGCACAGGTTGCGGTGCCCGGATCCGCGGTCGAGCAGCACCACCGGGGTGCCCCGGGCCACCACGTCGCTCAGCGCCTCGGCGACCTGGTTGACCGGGGTGAGCAGGATTCCCTGCACCCGCTGGCTCTCCAACTGGCCGAGGAAGCGCAGCTCGCGGCCGGGGGCTTTGTTGCTGTTGTAGAGCATGACGGTGAGGTCGCGGTCGTCGGCGACCTCCTCGGCGCCGCGGGCGAGGTCGGCGAAGAACGGGTTGGTCACCTCCGGCACGATCAGGCCGATAGTGCGGCTGCGCCCGGCGACCAGGGCGCGCGCGGCGGCGTGCGGCACGTAACCGAGCGCGGTGATGGCGGCTTGGACCCGGGCGCGGGTGGCGGGCGCGACGGCCTGGGGCCGGTTGAGCACGTTGCTGACGGTGCCGATCGACACCCCGGCGCGGGCGGCGACGTCCTCGATCGTGGCCATGGTCGGCAGCGTACGCGAGACGCTTCAATTCCTGGTACCCCCGGGTGCAGGAGAGGCCGCCGCGATCGCAGTGCCCGACCTCCGGTTATTGAATCGTTATAAACGCTGTTGCTCCAGGTAACGTGCATGTTTCATGTGGATCAACGGAACCCGTTCATGTGAGGTTCTTGACGTCCAGGACCGGCGCGCTGACTCTTTAGACGCTTCAACGAAACTTCACCGCGGTCATGTAGGAGGACCTGTGGCATCCCTGTTCCGGCCCAAGACCCTGGTGGCGCTCGGCGCCGCCACCGCGCTCGCCCTGACCACCGCCGCGTGCGGTGGCGACGACTCCTCGTCCGGCGACTCGGCGGCCAAGAACTTCTCGTTCCTGGCCATCAACGAGAACACCACCATCGCCAAGACCCTGACCTCGCTGAGCCAGAAGGAGTGCGCCACCGAGAACACCGCGCAGCCCCTGGAGATCAAGAAGCAGGCGCAGGCCAGCCTCGACCAGCAGCTGCAGCTGCTCGGCGGCCAGGGCGCGCTGCCGCAGCTGTTCACCGCCGCCAACGCGCCGTCGCTGACCAAGCAACTGGCCGGCAACGGCTCGGTGCTCGACGCCGCGAGCGTCTCGCAGGGCGTGCAGCCCGCCGCCACCTCGGTGATCAAGAGCCTGTACGACGACAAGCAGCTGGTCCTGCCGACCGAGCTCAACATCGAAGGCATCTGGTACAACAAGAAGCTGCTCGCCGACAACGGCATCACCGTGCCGGCCACCTGGGACGACCTGGTCGCCGCGTTCGCGAAGCTGCAGGCCGCCGGTGTCCAGCCGATCTCCCAGGCCGGCAAGGGCGGCGACGGCTGGGGCGTGACCCGCTGGGTCGGCAACTACCTGCTGCGCAGCCAGGGCCCCGACGCGCTGAAGAAGGTCGCCGACGGCTCCGCCAAGCTCACCGACCCGCAGTATGTGGCGGCCGCCGACGCGATCGCCGACCTCGGCCGCAAGGGCTACTTCGGCAAGTCGCCCACCTCGATCGACTACGCCACCGCGCTGAACACGTTCGAGACCGGCAAGGCCGCCTTCATCTACATGGGCTCCTGGGCACTGTCGGACTTCAACGACCCGGGCAAGAACAAGATCGGGGCGGACAACGTCGGCTTCCTGAAGTTCCCCACGGTCGCCGGAGGCAGCGGCACCGCCGACCAGATGCCGGCCAACGTCGGCACCGCCGTCGCGATCGCCAAGAAGTCGTACGAGAAGGACCCGAAGACCCAGGCCTGGGTCAAGTGCATCGTCGCCAACTACGGCACCGTCGCGCTGCGCGACTCCTCCCAGATCACCGGCTTCGCGGCCGACGCCGGCGTGCAGGTCCCGGCGCTCACCAAGCAGATCCAGGACGAGATCGCGGGCGTACAGACCAGCGTCCTGTGGTTCGAGGCGTACTTCTCCGCCAAGGCCACCACGGTCAGCCAGAACAGCGGTGGCCAGCTCGCCGGCGGTCAGCTGACCGGCGAGAAGTTCATGCAGACGGTCACCTCGAACCTCGGCTGATCGCCAGGGAGCCGGCATCGGCCGGCTCCCTGGGAAGAAAGGACAAGCGTGCACAGCGTTCTCGGTGACCGGAAATCGGTCGCCCTTCTGCTCGGACCGGCGCTGCTGGTCTATTCCCTGGTCATGCTGGTGCCGATGCTGTGGTCGCTGGGCTACACGTTCTACACCGGCAGCGTGATCTCCGGATTCACGTTCACCGGGCTCGACAACTTCACCAAGCTCTTCGACGATCCGGCCCTGCCGAGCTCGCTGTGGTTCACCGTCAAGTACGCCGTGGTGATCACCGCCGGTCAGGTCCTGATGGGCTACCTGCTGGCACTGCTCTACGTGTTCTTCCTGCGCCGGGCCGGGTCCGTCGTGCGTACGCTCATCTTCTTCCCGGTCATCCTGCCGACCGTCGCGGTCGCGCTGCTGTTCCAGAAGTTCTTCGAGTTCGCCCCGCAGACCGGGCCGGTCAACGCGCTGATCGAGGCGTTCGGCGGCACCGGCGTCGACTGGTTCGCCACCCCCGGGCACGCGTTCCTGGTCGTCGCGCTGATGGACATCTGGCGCTCGATGGGCTTCTACGCGGTCCTGCTCTACGCCGGGCTGCTCGACATCCCGGACGACCTGATGGAGGCCGCCGCGCTCGACGGCGCCACCACCTGGCGGCTGATCCGCAGCATCATCGTGCCGCTGTCCCTGCCGGTGCTGGTCTCCTCGCTGGTGTTCAGCATCAACGGCACGCTCAAGGCGTTCGACTCGATCTACGCCCTGACCGGCGGCGGGCCGGGCAGCGCGACCACCCCGCTGACGCTGTACATGTACCAGACCTCGTTCGCCTACGGCGACTACGGATACGGCTCGACGATCGCACTCACGCTGACCGTGCTGTGCCTGCTGGTCACCGTCCTCATCTTCCGCGCGACCCGCCGCGACGCAGGACAGGAGCAATCGTGAAACTCACCCGCACGCTGCGCCGTCTGCCCGGTCACGCCGTCGTGGCGCTGTTGCTGCTCGTGGTCGCGTACCCGCTGATCTGGTTGTTCCTGGGGTCCTTCAAGACCCAGGACGAGTTCCTCAACGGCTCGACCACCGCGCTGCCGCACAGCTTCACGAACTTCGCCAACTACTCCCAGGCCTGGTCGTCGGTCGCCACCTACCTGCAGAACTCGCTGCTCACCGTGCTGCCGGCGCTGGCGATCATCGTCGTGTTCGGCACCGCCGCCGGCTTCGCGCTGGAGATCCTGGTGTGGCGGGGCCGGCAGACCACGCTGCTGCTGTTCCTGGCCGGCATCATGATCCCCGGCCAGATGATCCTGCTGCCGCTGTTCACCGTCTACTTCAACCTGCACCTGACCGGCACGCTCTGGCCGCTGATCATCACCTACACCGCGACCGGCCTGCCCCTGACCGTGTTCATGATGGCCACCTACTTCCGGGCCGTCCCGCGGGAGGTCTTCGAGGCCGCCACCATGGACGGCGCGAGCATCATCCGCTCGTTCGTCTCGGTCGCCTTCCCGATGATGCGCAACTCGGTGCTGACCATCGCCCTGGTCCAGTTCTTCTTCCTCTGGAACGACCTGCTCATCGCGCTGACCTTCACCACCGACGACGCGCAGCGCACCGTGCAGGTCGGCCTGCTCAACTTCACCGGGCAGTTCGGCGTCGTCGAATACGGCCCCACCTTCGCCGCGATCTGCATCAACGTGCTGCTCATCCTGGCCATCTACCTCTTCCTCAACCAGCGCGTCATGCGCGGCCTCGCGGCCGGCGCGGTAAAGGGCTAGAACCTTGAACCACGATCACACTCAGCTTGCGCGTACGACAGTGAGCGCACCCCGCTTCGAGCACCACACCCGCCCGCTGGGCATCGGCGAGCGCACCCCCCGCCTGTCCTGGCAGGTCACGACCGAGCGGCCCGGGTGGCGCCAGACCGCGTACGAGATCGGGATCGGCGCCTGGACCAGCGGCCCGGTCACCTCGGCCGACAGCGTCCTGGTGCCCTGGCCCGGACCCGCGCTGACCTCCCGCGAACGCGCCGAGGTCCGCGTCCGGGTGTGGGGCGAGGGCGACGCGGAGCCCAGCGCGTGGAGCGAACCGGCCACCGTCGAGACCGGCCTGCTGGACGCGGGGGAGTGGACTGCGGCGTTCGTCGGCGCCACCGACGACACCCCGGGCGACCGCCGGCCCGTGCTGCTGCGCCGCGACTTCACCGTCCGCGACGGCCTGCTGCGCGCCCGGGTCTACGCCACCGCGCACGGCCTCTACGAACTGGAGCTCAACGGTGCCCGCGCCGGTGACGACGCGCTCGCACCCGGCTGGACCAGCTACCACCACCGGCTGCACTACCAGACCTACGACGTCACCGGCCTGCTCCGGCCGGGCCCCAACACGATCACCGGCTGGCTCGCCGACGGCTGGTGGCGCGGCGAGTACGGCTGGAACCGGATCGGCGAACGCTACGGCGCCGACACCGGACTGCTCGCCCAGCTCGAACTGCACTACGGCGACGGCACGACCGAGCGCGTCGTCACCGACGGCTCGTGGACGTGGGCCCACGGCCCGATCCTGCGGTCCAGCATCTACGACGGCGAACACCACGACGCCCGGGTGACCCCGGCCGGCCGGCAACCGGTCCGGGTGCTGCCACCGGCGACAGCCGAGCTGATCGCACCCGCCGGCCCGCCGGTACGCCGCATCGAGACGCTCGCCCCGGTCACCGTGACCCGCGTCGACGACGACACGCACCTACTCGACTTCGGGCAGAACCTGGCCGGGCGCCTGCGCCTCACCGTCGACGGACCGGCCGGCACCCGGATCGGCCTGCGCCACGCCGAAGTGCTGGAGAACGGCCGGTTGTGCACCCGCCCGATCCGCACCGCCGCCGCCAACGACGTCTACATCCTCGACGGCACCGGCACATCCACGTGGGAACCACGATTCACCTATCACGGCTTCCGGTACGCCGAGATCACCGGCTGGCCCGGCGACCTCGACCCGGCCCGCGTGGCCGCCGTCGTCTGCCACGACGACCTCACCCCGGCCGGCGGGTTCACCTGCTCCGACCCGCTGCTGCAACGCCTGCACGACAACGTCCGCTGGAGCATGCGCGGCAACTTCGTCTCCGTGCCCACCGACTGCCCGCAACGCGACGAACGCCTCGGCTGGACCGGCGACCTGCAGGTCTTCGCCCCCACCGCGGCCTTCCTCTACGACGTCACCGGCGGGCTCACCGACTGGCTCGCCGACGTGGCCGCCGAAACCGGCGACGACGGCCTGGTCCCGCTCTACGTCCCGCACATCCCGACCACGTTCCCGCAGTTCCACTGCGCGGTCTGGGGGGACGTCACCACCGTCGTACCGCTGGTGCTCCACGACCGCTCCGGCGACACCAGGCCGGTTACCGGCGGATACGAGACCGCCCGCGCCTGGGTCGAGGGCTGCCGCCGGCTGCTCGACGACCGCGACGTCATCTCCCACGGCCTGCAACTGGGCGACTGGCTCGACCCGGCCGCCCCGCCGGACCGCCCCCAGCAGGCGCGCACCGACCCGTACCTGGTCGCGACCGCCTACCTCGCGCACTCCGCGCGGCTGCTGGCCCGGCAGGCGACCCTGATCGGCAAGACCGACGACGCGACAGTCCACACCGAGCTGGCACACCGGGTCACGGCCGGCTTCCGCCGGGAGTTCGTCACCGCGTCCGGCCGGTGCGCCTCCGACACCCAGACCGCGTACGCCCTCGCCCTCTGCTTCGACCTGCTGCTGCCCGGGCAACGGGCCCACGCCGGCGAACGGCTCGCCCAGCTCGTGCGCGAAGCCGAGTTCCGGATCGGCACCGGATTCGCGGGCACACCCCTGATCCTGGACGCGCTCACCGCCACCGGTCACCTCGAGGAGGCGTACCGGCTGCTGCTGTCCACGGACTGCCCGTCCTGGCTGTACCCGGTCACCATGGGCGCCACCACGATCTGGGAACGCTGGGACAGCATGCTGCCCGACGGCACGATCAACCCCGGCGACATGACCTCGTTCAACCACTACGCGCTCGGCGCGGTCGCCGACTGGCTGCACCGCACCGTCGCCGGGCTGGCGCCGGCCGCGGCCGGATACCGGTCACTGCGGATCGCGCCGCAACCGGGTGGGGGCCTGACCCGGGCCTCGGCGTGGCACCTCACGCCGTACGGCAAAGCCTCGGTGACCTGGCGGCGCGAAGGCGCGACCCTGCACGTCGAGGTGACCGTCCCACCCGGCTGCGACGCGGACGTGGCATTGCCCGGGCAGACGTCGGTGACCGTCGGCAGCGGGGAGCACACCTTCGCGGTGCCGTTCCGCCCGGCCGGGGACGACCCGATCCGGCCGTTGCCGCCGCGCGAGCACTTCTGAGCCGGCCCGGCGGCTCCCGCAGGTTCGACCATCGGGCCCTCACGCGGGCGGCTCCCGTAGGCTCGACCGTCGGGAGCCGCCGTACCGGGTGGCGGCTAGGACCAGGAGATGGCAGTGGCACGCGCGACGATCCGGGATGTGGCTCGCGTGGCCGGCGTCTCCGACGGCACGGTGAGCAACACGCTCAACCGGCCGCACCTGGTCAACGCCGAGACCAGGGACCGCGTCATGCGGGCTATGGCCGAGGTCGGCTACGTGCCGAACGCGGCAGCCCGCGCCCTGCGCAACGGCCGCAGCCGCACCATCGGCCTGGTCGTGCTCGACTTCGGCAACCCGTTCTTCGCCGACGTCGCCACCGGCGCCGAACAGGCCGCGACCGAGGCCGGCGCCGACCTCGCCCTGTTCGACACGGGCCTGGGCCGGCACGACCGTGAGGACCGCCTGCTGCGCCACCTCGCCGAACGCCGGCTCGACGGGCTGATCATCACGCCCAACGACGTCGACCACCCACGATTCGCCACCATCGAGGAACGCGGCACCCCGATCGTCGTGCTCGGCCGCGAAGTGCCCAGCCGCCGGCGCAGCTCGGTGCGCAGCGACGACACTCTGGGCGGGGAACTCGCCGCCCGGCACCTGCTCGACAGCGGCCACCGGCACCTCGCCTTCGTCGGCTGGCGCCACGACGAGCGCTACCAGGGCGCCGGTCACGTCACCACGGCCGGGGGCGCCCACCTCACCTGGATCGGCGTCGACAGCGACGGCATCGGCGACGGCCTCGCCGCCGGCGCGCGGCTCACGGCACTCCCGGCGGCCGAGCGGCCGACCGCCGTGTTCTGCGCCAACGACCTGATCGCGACCGGAGTGATCCAGGCGGTCACTCGGGACGGCCTGCGCGTGCCCGAGGACCTCGCCGTCGTCGGCTTCGACGACACCGACCTGGCCAGTGCCGCGTGCGCGGTCGAGCTGACCAGCGTCCACCAGGCCGCGGCCGAGATCGGGCAGGCGGCGGTCCGGCTGGTCCTCGAGGAGATGAGCGCGGCGGGCCGCACCCCGCGCGACGTGGTCTTCGAACCCGAGCTGGTCGTCCGCGAGTCCAGCGCCACCCGGGTCAGACAGCGCTGAACAGTCGGTGGCCGGTTTCCGGGGGCAGGCGTTGCCTGCGGAGTCAGATGCGGCGCCGGTCGCCGGGGCGGCTGAAGGCCGAAGGGCTGTAGTAACGCGTGACGGTGCCGTCGGCGGCTGTCTCACGGCTGTAGTGCTTGAGGAAGTCCCAGAGCAGAGGCGGTTCCTCGGCGGTGGTGTTGTGGGATCGGTAGAGGTTCCTGGTGAGTTTGAGAATCGGGACGCGGGCGGTCCTGTCGTGCCAGGTCCAGCTCTGGAATCGGTGGTGGAATCCGCTGCGCCGGCCGGCGACGGTGTCCACGTCGGCGAGGGTCAGCCCGTCCACACCGAGGTGATACTGCGCCCAGCTGTCCATCTGGTTCTGCGTGTCGTCCCACAGCGTGCCGACGAAGCCCTGGATGTCGCCGTACCCGTAGATCATGTAGTTCGGGATCTTCTGCCGGCCGGCCGGGTAGGTGACGCCGTCGAGGACGACGGTTCCGGCCGCACTCGGCGCGGCCGGGAAGGAACTGGACGCGACCGCGGCGAAGTACTCGGGGAACGCGATGGCGAGGTTCTGCGTGACACCACTGCCGGCGGACTGGCCGGTGGAGTAGAAACGGGCCGGGTCGACGTCGTAGCGGACGGTGACGGTGTCCCGCAACTGACGGAAGAAGGCCAGTGAGTCACGGTGACTGACCACCACGGAGGTGCGACTGTACTGCTCGCCGACGATGACGAGGACGATGCCCTCGCGATCGGCGACCTTCCACCACTGGGTGGCGTCGACGAAGACCTTGCCGGTCTGGCTGTCGCCGGGCCAGACGAACACGACAGGCGCTTTGCGGCGGGCGGATCGGGGCCGATGGACGAGGTATTCGCGGACGAATCCGGCTACCCGCATGGTGTGGACCTCGATGCCGAGTCGCCGGAAGTCGGCCCGTTCGTAGAGCTGGTTGCCGTAGGCGAAGGAGTTTTCGTAGCGGGTGTAGCCGGTGAGGAACGCGATGATCTGGCCGGTGGTGGCGCGATGTGACCGGACGGCGACCCGGGAGATGGGCCCGGCGTGGGAGGTCATCCACCGGCCCGAGCCGGGGCGCTGCCGGTAGACGGTGCCGAGCACCCGATCGTGACGGCCTGACGGGACGGTGTCGTTGGAGCGTTTCCAGTACGCCAGGCTGGCCGTGAACCGGCGTGTGTCCGGGCTGATGTACCAGGTCGGCAGCACTGTCTCGGCGTAGCGGACGAGCCGGAATCCGGCGGGGAACTCGACCGGGGTGTAGGCCGTCCGGCCGTCGTACTGACGCGACGCGTACGAGGCGAGGTAGGCGGCGTCCAGGCCGGGGGAGTCCACGTACGCCTGAGCGATGACCTTGAGCGGGTTCGCGACCGCCCACGCCTCCAGGACCGGTGCGCCTGCGCCGTACCCGACGAGGTAGCTCTCGCCGAAGATCGAGAAGTAGTTGTTGGCCTGGTAGAAGCCGAGCGCCGCCGTCACATAGGCGGCTTCCGGCTCGGCCCCGGCCCAGCCCGACGGGCCCGGTTCCAGGACGAACAGGGCCTCCTGCCGCTGGTCGGCCGCGGCACGCCAGCCCGATGCCTGGAGGAACTCGGCGGTGTCGGCACCGTCGGGCACCGCGACCACCGTGAAGTAGGAACGGATGGGTGTTTCGGCCGAGATGTATACCTTCGCGGTCCGGGTGGTGCCGCCGACCTCGAACGACTTGGTCCAGTAGCCGGTCATCTCCCGCGGCAGCTTGTTGGCCCGTGAGTAGTCGTATGCGGGATAGGGACGGCCGTCGAGAGGCTTCGCCCGGTCGGGAGCGGGTGCGGCGTGCGCCGGGGCGGCGAGCGGTGTCAGCGCGGCGCCCGCGGCCAGCGCGGCGGTGCCCTGGAGCAAGCGACGTCGGTCGATGTTGGTCATGGCGCGACCGTAGCGGCGATCCGCTGTGCGGTACATCCGGGCCGACTGATGGCGCTCAATACGTCAAGTCGGTGCTTGCGCGTTGCGAAACGAGGAGTTTATCTGGATGGTGGATCGAAGCGCGGTACCGGAGGTCCGTCTGGTGGACCACAGTCGAGACCCGTCCGGCGTTGACAGCGGCCCGGCGACATTGCAGGCTGTTCGGCACGTACTCACCTGTTAGTACATTCCGGTCCGGGGAGGCTGATCGTGCTGACTTCGAGCGGCCGGGCGAACGCCGCTCTGGCGGCCCGCTCGGCGTGGGTCGGCAGTGCCTTGGAGTACTACGACTTCTTCCTGTACGGGACAGCCGCGGCGCTGGTCTTCGGCCGGGTCTTCTTCCCCGAGGGCGATCGGGCCGTCGGCACCCTCGTGTCACTGGCAACCTTCGGTGTCGGCTATGCGGCGCGCCCGCTGGGCGCGATCGTCCTCGGCCATGTCGGTGACCGGCACGGCCGTCGGCGGGTCCTGCTCCTCACCGTCGTGGCCATGGGCATCACGACGTTCCTCATCGGCTGCCTGCCGTCGTATGCCGTGATCGGGATCGCCGCGCCGATCCTGCTGGTGCTGCTCCGGCTGCTGCAGGGCTTCTTCGCCGGTGGCGAGCAGGCCAGCGCCAACTCCGCGACGCTCGAACATGCTCCGGACGGTCAGCGGGCCTACTTCAGCAGCTTCACCCTCATGGGCACCCAGGGCGGCCAGGCGATCGCCACGATGGTCTTCATCCCGGTGGCCGCTCTGCCGGAACACTCCCTGCTCACCTGGGGCTGGCGGGTGCCGTTCTGGATCAGCGCGGTCGTCGCGGTCGTCGCGGTGCTGATCCGTCGTTCGCTGCAGGAGACCCCGGTGTTCGTCCGCGGAGCCGAGCGCGACGACGTCGCCCGGGTGCCGCTCGCGGAACTGTTCCGGCACCACTGGCGGGCCGTGGCGCGGGTCGTGTTCGCCGCGCTGATCGCCACGCCCAGCACGATCTTCACCGTCTGGGCGCTGTCCTACGCGGTCAACACGCTCGGCCTCGACAGGACGCCGATGCTGTGGGTGGGCGTGCTGGCCAACCTGGTCGCGATGGCCGCCATCCCGTTGTGGGGCCGTCTGTCGGACCGGACCGGGCGCAAGCGGCAGTTCATCGCCGGGTCGATCGGCAGCGCGGTGATGACCTTCGCCTATCTGTGGTCGATCAGCACGCGAAGCTATGTGCTGATCGGCATTGTCGGTGTCCTGTTCTTCGGCGTCGTCTACACCATGACCAGCGCCGTCTGGCCGGCCTTCTACGGCGAGATGTTCCCGGCCCGGGTACGGCTGACGGGCACCGCGCTGGGCACCCAGATCGGATTCGCGATCGCCGGGTTCGTCCCCTCGATCATCGGCTGGGTGGTCGGCTCCACCCGTGACGCGTGGCTGGGCGCCGCGGTGATCACCGCCTTGCTCTGCCTGGTGAGCATCGTCGCGGTCAGTACCGCGCGAGAAACCTTCCGGGTGCCGACCGCGCGGCTCGGCGGGTCCTCCGAGCCGCGCGACGACGCCGCGAACGTGGCCGCCTGATGCTGGTCCGCGGCGCGACCCCGGGAGTGTCGACCGTGTACGCGCTGCAGTACGGGTGCCGGGCCGGCGTCCGTGGTGAGCACTTCCTCGGCTGGGACGCCGCGAGCGGCGAACGGCACGACATCGCGTACTACGCCTGGCTGGTGCTCTCCGCCGATCGGACGATCCTGGTCGACACCGGAATGGACCCGGCCGCCGATCCGCCGCTGACCGGCTGGTCGTTCCGGACGTCGGTGCCCGCCCTGCTGGCCGGCAGCGGGATCGCTGCGGCCGGCGTCGACACCGTCGTACTGACCCATCTGCACTACGACCACGCGGGCGGCGTCCGATCGTTGCCCCGCGCGCGGGTGTTCGTCCAAGCGGCGGAACTGGCCTACTGGGCCGGACCCGCGGCGAAGCGGAACACTCGTGAAGCGTGGCTGAGCGACCGCGACGATCTCGGGCACGTCGCGGCGCTGCTGGACACCGGCCGGGCGGTCGCCCTCTCCGGGGACCACGAGGTCGCGCCCGGCGTGTCGGCACATCTGGTCGGCGGCCACACGGCGGGAATGCAGATCGTCGCGGTTCGGACGGCATCCGGGCCGCTTGTGCTCGCCTCCGACGCGCTGCACTTCTTCGAGAATGCCGAGACTGACCGTCCGGGCCCGATCCTGCATTCGATGCCGGATGTCTACGCCGCGTTCGACCGCGCCCGTGAGCTCGCCGCGGGCGGCACGGTGGTGCCCGGCCACGACACATCGGTGCCCACCAGGCTGGGAATCGGGCAGGCGCCCTCCCTGCCGGTCGGGGTGACCAGGCTCGCCTGAACGCGCTCACCGTCAGTTCCATGCATCGTCGTTCGGATCCTCGCCCAGCACCAGTGCGCTCTCCCTGCACAGGTCCTCGCCGAACAGCTGGTTGCCGCGCGTATCGGTAGCCCACGTCTGATCCGCGAGTGCGGCGATCACGCGCCAGGAGCACTCCTCCTCGACCCGCCACCGCCTGACCTGCCGCGCGATCTCCGGCGTCAAGGTGATTCCCCACGCTTCCAGCACGCCACCATGGTGGAGAACACGGTGCTGGGCCGCATCCGGATTTGCTGCCGGCGGCCGGAGCAACGGACGTGGTCGCCGGATCGGGGCCTCGAGGAGTCCGAAACCCGTGATCCGTCCAGCAGAATGACCGGTGTGGATGAGAAGCGTGCGACGACGTGGTCCGCCGACCCGGCCGCGCCCACCTCAGGCATCATCATCGGCATGATCGCCATGGGCATGTCTGCTGCGCCCGGCGTGATCCTGCTCGCCTCGTTCTTCACGAGTTTCTCGTCGAAACTGTCTCGAGGCATGTTCCTGACCTTTGTCCTCCTGGACGTCGTTCTGCTGGGCGTGCCCGCCATCCTGACGGTGCTGATCTGGCTCGATTACCGCCGGAAACGGCGAGAAGTGGTCAAGGTCCGGCTGAGCCATTCCGAGATTGCTGTGACTCGGGCGGACGGCACCAAGGACCGCTACCCCGTCTCGGCGCTGACCGGAGTCGTGGTCGACGGCGAGCACTGGACCGACCGCGCTAGCCTTCGCACCACCGTGCTGAAGTTCCGTCGCTTGAAGCTGACCTTCGGCGACGTGGTGGAGCAGACCCGGCCGGGCCATGCCGAGGACGACAAGTCGTTCGGCGCGGCCCTCGACGAATTGGGAGTCCCGATCAAGCACGGTCTCTACATCGACTACGACACCACCGCCTGACGGTCACCGAGCCGACGATCAGCCGGTGCCGCGCTCACGCATCACGCTCGGCCGGTTCTGCCGCATACGATCCGCGTTCTGCGGGCCGATTCTGTGCTCGTTCGCCCGGGATGAACCGGTGGCTGCGGAACGGATCAGCGCTGGGAGGTCGACTGAAGGTGGGTCAGGGCTGTCACTGAGCCGATAGCCGGCCGGGATTCGGGATGGCTTGCGTACTGGTTGATGGCGTGGGTCAGGAATGCGGCGCTCACGCCTGCGGCCGGGAGCAGGGTGCGGCCACCAGCGCGGAAGCCGCGCTTGCGTACCAGGTCGAGGCGTTCGACGCGCAGAACCACCCGGTGGGCGTCACGGGGGTATGCCGGTTCTACCGTGGCCAGGGCTTCCCACGGTACGAAGAGACGCCCGTACACCTGCCGGTCGATGATCCCGTCCGGGGTGAGACGCACTCCGTACCGGCCCAGTGCCGCCCACCAGAAAGCGGCCAGTTGCCCGCCGATGATGACCAGGGCGGGTGCCGCGAACGCGAAGTCCAGGCCCGTGACGAGTCCCTGGGTTGTGGCACCCAGGAGGAACACGGCGAAGAAGGTGTAACCCGCGGACCCGAGGACGACAGCCGGGTTCGCCGGGACGTCGAGGGCGGGAACTTCGGGCCGTGCGATCAGCTTGGCCGGGTGGAAGGTGCGGCCGACGACGGCCGCGCACAAGATCAACGGAAGGACCGGCAGGACGCCGATCACGAGATCGAGCCGCAGGGAGTGGCCATCGCCTGCCGTGTGGCGAAGCACCTGGAGCAGGACCGCGACCGACAGCGACACGACCAGCACCGCCACCCGCCGCCGGGCCACCCACTCGAGGATGTTGATCATCATGGCGACAGGCTAGGTCGCGAAGGCCGCTCGCATAACCAGTTCTACGGGCACCGGTGCGCCACCAAATGGCTCGGGAGGGCTGGGCGGCAACTCACTCAGCTGCCGTCCGTGCGCTGTGCGATCGGTACTTTCCGGCGGTGGACGTCGAGCACCACGGCCATAGGCAGCCGGGACCCGCGCCGACGCGACGTCCTCATCTGCCGCTGAGCGAGCTTGTTCCGACGGCTGGCATGCCGGCGCCCGACGCCAGGTCAACGGCCGTTCGTCGACGACCGATCACACACTGATCGGGCCAGGGCCACCTCCCAGGCTTCCTTCGCCGTGCACGCGATATCAGGGATCACTCCCGATCCTTCCCAATTCGAGCCGGTGACGGCGTCGATCACGGTGCCCTCCGGCAGCAGGCCCACTACCTGGCCGGTCAACTGCACCGGTGTGACGTGGTCGGCGGCGCCCCGGGTGGTCTCGCCGACAATCACGGCACGGCCTCGTGCCTGGAGGTGGTAGGCCAGCGCCTCCGCCGACGAATAGGTGCGCGAACTCACCAGCACGGCCAGATCCTGGGTCACCGCCGAGCCGGCCGGGCGCGCGCGCGTCCACCACTGGCGACGCCGGTCCCGATAGATCACCTCGGACAATGCCTGCGCGTCGTCGCCAAGAAGACACTCGGCGATCAGCGCAAGAGTCCCCGGGTCGCCGCCCCCGTTGCCACGAAGGTCGAGCACCAGTCGCCTGGCACCGTGCGCAAGGGCGAAGGCAGCCTCGAGATACGGGCCGGCGAAGTCCACCGGATCGAGGGTGTCGAGAGTCAACGTGAAGGTCCCGTCCGCCAGGCGCCGCACCTCGCGGACCCCGGCCGCCCGGTCTCGTACCTGTTCCGGGCCGACCGGGGGCCAGCCGCGCGACCGGGTGTCCGGATCCGCCGTGGCGCCTGCGTCGAAGTGCAGTTCGAGGTGCCTGGTGTGCACCTGCGCGAGGCTTTCGACGGCACGGCAATCGGCTGCGGTCAGCAGTTCCGGTCGGTCGCCGAAGGCGGTTTCCAGATCGGCCGCCAGCCGGTCGAGACGTGGGCCTGGCGGCATGAGCCGGTGTAGCCAGCGGATCAGGTGATGAACGAATTCGGTGACCCCGGTCTGCTCGCCAATCCCCATGGTCAAACGGTAGAGGGCACCTGGGCGCCCGTCACGGTTCACCACTCTGCCCTCGGCAGAGCCATCGCTGACGCGGTTCCCGAAGCGCCGTGGGTGGTGCGCGCTCATCTGCCGCCGTCCGCGTCTTGTTGGCAACTGGACCATGGGCGTGGCGTTGCTGTGCGAGGATCCGCGGCGTGACGTCATCGGGGGTGAGGAAGGCTGACCGGCTCCGTCGTGCAGCCGAGTCCCGAACTCTCGTGCGCATCAAGCGGTCTCCGCGCAATGCCGACCGAGTCGACGGCATCGTGGTCGCCGTCGGCTCCCAGTGGGCCTTGATCGCGCGTACCGGTGATGGAGGCTTCTTCGAGGGTTCGGTCGCCATCCGCGTCAAGGACGTGGTGAAGGTCAGGAAGGACTCCTCGTTCCAGGAGCGCTTCGCCCGGACTCAGGCCGAGTGGCCGCCCACCGCCCCGCCAGGTCTCGACCTGGACACGACAGCGGGTCTGCTCAGGGGCATGAGCGCGATCTCGCCGCTGCTCGGCATCGAGCAGGAAAGACGGTTCCGCTCGCAGATGGCGTGGATAGGTGTCGTCGCCCAGGTCACCGAACGGTGGCTGTGGCTGCACGAAGTTCGCCCGGATGCCACCTGGCACAAGCGGCCGCGCGGCTACAAGCTTCGCCGGATCACCAAGGTCTTCATGTCGGATCGCTACCTCACCGCCCTCGCCGCCATCGCCGGGACGGGCCCCGCACGCTGACACCGAAGGCGTCCTCAGCCGGCCGATTCCTCACCTTCCTGAGGGAGGCATGTCGTCGTGAACCGTCAGGGCTGGGAGCAGGCGGAGCGCAGCCGCGATACCGGCGAGCACGGCAACCCCGCGGGCCCGGCGGCGATTCGTTGTCATGGGTTGCGGTGTCGGCAAGAGTGGTCCGGAGCTGAGGAAAGGGAGGGAGATCATGGGGCGGTGGTCGGGACGGTCGAGCGGATCTGGCGGTATCCCGTCAAGTCCACCGGCGGCGAGATGGTGGACGAGGCCGCCGTGGATCTCCGGGGTCTGGCCGGTGACCGGCTCTACGCGGTACGCGACGCGGAGCGGTGTGTGATGACCAACGAGGCCCAGCAGGATCTGCCGCATTCCCCGCTGATCCTGCGAGCCGTCGCCCGGGCACATGACATGCGGCTGGACGCCCTGGCCACGGTCGCGCAACCGGGACGTGTGCGAGTGGGGGACACCGTCGAGCTGACCTGAGCGAGGTGCTGGACGCTCAGCCCAGGATGGCCGGTGGGCGCGCTGGCGAAGCAGGCCCGCCGTAGTTTCCGGACCGGGAACAACGCGCCGGCGTACGTGCGACGCCGACGCGTTGCGGCCCGACGGTCACCAGCCCACAGGGCCGTTCACGTCGAAGAAGCTGCCAGTGGGCCCGTCCGCCGCGAGCGTGGCTGCGCGCACGACGACCTTGGCGCCTTCAGCTGGGGGCTGCGCCGCAGGGTCGGGGTTCATGTCGGTGGCGTTGGCCCCTGGGCACACCGAGTTGACCTTGATCGGTGTGTTCTCGAGTTCGACGGCCAGCCATCCGGTGAGCGCGTTGAGGAGGGTCTTCGACGCGGGGTAGGCGAAGAACGGGAGCTGCTCGAAGGGACTGTCTGGAGACACGACCGTTGTGATCGACGCGAGGGTGGTGCTCACGTTCACGATGCGGCCGGCCTGTGCTTGCCGTACCAGCGGCAGGAACGCCTGGGTGACGCGCAGCGCTCCGTAGAAGTTCACGTCCAGTGAGCGCCGGAGCGTCTCCAGGCGCACCGTACTGGGACGGCCTTCTCCCTCCGGGAATCCCGCTCCGGCGTTGTTGACCAGCACGTCCAGGGCGCCGGTCTCGTCGCCGATGCGGGCGGCAGCGGCCCGGACGCTTTCCGTGTCAGTCACGTCGAGGCTGACCAGCCGCACGTCGCCGTCACCGGCGAGGTCCTTGACGGCGGCTTCGCCGCGCTCCTGGTCGCGACTTGCCAACCAGACGGTGAAACCCTGCCGGGCGAGCTGGCGTGCAGTCTCGAACCCGATCCCCTTGTTGGCGCCTGTGACGAGCGCCGTCTGCTTCGTAGCGGTCATGATCTCATGCTGCAGGCCAAGCGCTGTACGCTCCATAACGTGACGTCCGAATTTCTGTACAGATCGTCCAGGGAGTCCTCGCCGCTGGCATCCAGCGATCCGATCGCTGACGCCATCGGACTGCTACGCCCCCGCGCCGTGGTGGAGCCCGGTTTGCACGCTGCGGGAGCGTGGGCGCTACGGTTCGATCCGTTCCCGCATGTGAAACTCGGCATCGTCGTGCGGGGCGAATGCTGGCTGGCCCTGCAAGGGCACGAGCCTGTGCTGCTGCGAGAAGGCGACTTCTATCTGCTGGGCAACCCGCCGCCGTACGTGCTGGCCAGCGCACTCGGCGAAGAGCCGCGCGCCGCGACGTCGTTGTGGGACAACGCCACGAACGGCGCTGTGCACATCGGGCCCGAGGTCGAGGAGGACACCTACCTCTGTGGCGGGCACTTCTCGTTCGACGACACCAACGCCTCCATGTTGATCGATGTGCTGCCGCCACTGGTGCACGTCCATGCCGCGGATCCTCGCGGGAAGCTGCTGGCACACCTGAGCCAACTGCTGGTCGCCGAAGTCGAGACCACCGCCGTCGGCGGCTCCCTGGTCCTGGACCATCTCGCCCAGATCTTGTTCGTCCACATGCTCCGCGCTCACGCGGACCACGCCGACCAGCCGACCGGCTGGCTGGCAGTGCTCAACAACGACGGTATCGGAGCCGCACTGCGCGCCATGCACGCAGACGTGGCCCACCGTTGGACACTCAAGGAACTTGCCGCCATCAGCCGCATGTCACGATCGGCGTTCGCCTCATCCTTCAAGAGCCAGGTCGGAACCCCGCCGCTGGAGTACCTGATCGAGTGGCGAATGAGCCTCGCCCGCGATGCCCTGCGCCGCGGCACACGATCGATCTCCGAACTCGCGTTCGCAACCGGCTACGAATCCGAGAGCGCGTTCAGCACCGCGTTCCGCCGCGTGGTCGGCTCCTCGCCCAAACAGTTCCGCAACGCAGCACAGCACGCCATGAAGACCGACCCGAGCCAGCAGCGAACTCATGAGGAGTTGGCGACCGCACGAGCCTGACGGTGACCGCGACGACCGCTGGCGCCGCGGCTCTCCCACGAGGGGTGTCTCGCAGAAACGGTCCATTCTGCTGGAAGCGACACATGCGGGCCGGTCAGGACCCAGGTTGGTAGACCTCGATCTTTCCGGTCGGTCGCGGGCTGAAGCTGTCGTTGAAGAAGTATTCGCCGCGGCGCCTGAAGGTGTAGGTGAACGATTCTCCCGGCTGGAGGCGGATGTCGAACAGTCCTTCGAAGAACTGGGTCGCGCCGTGCACGTTGACGTTGTCGGCCGGGTTGAGGAAGGTGACCGTGGTACCGACCGGCACCCGCAAGTGGGTCGGGGCCATGGCGTTGACGGCGGTCGACTCGGTGCTGCCGATCGTTCCGGTGGCGGCGTCGTAGGTGCGGGCCAGCACCACGGTGTTGTTGACCGCGCTGCCCTCCACCGGGCGGCCGGAGACCGGGCGGCGGATCACCGGCGGCGGCGGTGCGGGCGCGGGTGGCACCGTGCCGCCGAGTTTGAAGGCCCAGAGGAAGTCTCCGCGCGGCGCCGAGTCACCGTAGGGGATGCCGGTGCCGCCCGCGTACACCGCGAGGTACTGGACACCGTCGACCTCGTACATGATCGGACTGGAGCTGATCGCGGCACCGGTCTGGAAGCGCCACCTCTCCCGGCCGTTGTGCGCGTCGAGGGCGAGCAGGTTGCCGTCCGGCTGACCGATGTAGATCAGATCACCGGCCGTGCTGAGCACCCCGTTGCCGTGTGCCAGCGAGTACGGCATGCGCCGCTTCCAGCGCACCCTGTTGGTGCTCGGGTCGACGGCGACGACCCCGCCGGTCTGGTACTCGCCCGGCGGGCGGAGCCCGTTGCTGGCCTCGGTGAGCGAGTGCGCGGCGGCGACGTAGCCGTACCCGGTGTAGACGAGTCCGGTGGAGTGGCTGAACGACTGGTGGTTCCAATCGGCGCCGCCGCCGTGGCCGGGAATGGACAGCACCGGGACATCCCAGTGCGGGTCGTAGAGCGCGCCTCGGACGTAGTTGGGCACCGCGCGGTTCGGGTCGCCGGGCACCGAGGTGCCGAGCGGCTGGTCCACCACGCGGGTCTCGGTCCACGGCCCCTGCCGCGGGAACGGCTGGGTCGGCCAGGTCTTCTGCCGGGGTTCCTGCGGCACCGGCACCTCGTCGATGCCGAGCGGCGCGGAGCCGTCGGTGCGGTCGAGGATGAAGTACATGCCGGACTTGCTGCCGTACACGACGATCTTGCGCATCCGGCCGTGGATCCGCACGTCGGCCAGGACCGGCGCCATCACGTTGTCCATGTCCCAGATGCCGTGGTGGATGGATTGGAAGTGCCAGCGGTACTGTCCGGTCGTGAGGTCGAGGGCGACGATCGAGCTGGAGAACAGGTTCATGCCCGCACGGCCGGAGCCGTCCTGCGACGAGTTGTTGCCGCGGGCGTTGCCGAAGGTCCAGTAGACCAGGCCGAGTTCCGGGTCGAGGGCCGGGTGGATCCACGGCGTCGCTCCGCCGGCCTGCCAGGATTCGCCGGCCCAGGTGTCGTTGCCGAGCTCGCCGGGGCCGGGCGTGCCCCAGAAGTTCCAGACCAGTGAGCCGTCGGCGGCGCTCAGCGCCAGTGCGGCGGCGCGGGCGCTGTCGTGGGTTCCGACGTGCAGCAGGCCGTCGTGGTAGGTGATGGCGACCTTCTCCATGGTTCCGTACCCGGTGATCTGTCGCTCCCAGACGACCGTGCCGGTGGCCTGGTCCAGCGCGATCATCCAGTTGCCCTTGCCGTGGGTGAAGACCCGGCCCTCGCCGACGGCCACGCCGCGCCTGGTCACCGTGCCCCGCGTCTGGGTGTACTTCCACTTGGTCTGCCCGGTGCGCCCGTCGACGGCGAAGACGTTGCCCAGCGCCGACTCGATGTAGAGCACGCCATCGACCACGACCGCGGTGCTCTGGTTGGTGCCGGTGGTCAGGCCGCCCTCGATCCGGTTGACCCAGGCGGCACCGAGCCGGCTGACGGTGCCGAGGTGGATGTCGTCGAGTGCCGAGTAGTTCTGGTTGCCGTAGTTGCCGCCGACCTTGGGGAAGTCCTTGCCGCCCGGTGTCGTGCAGGACCGTGCCGGTGAGGGCGCGGCGGTCGCGGGGAGCGGAGTCAGTGTCGCCGCGGCGGCCGTGACGGCGACTCCGCGGAGGACGTCGCGCCGGGGAACCTCGATTGCCACGTCAGATCCTTTCTCGACAACGGACCACTAGGCGGACCGGAGGATCCGCTGGATGGGTCACGTCAACGTAACCCCGGCATTGATCGATGGCAATGAGTTCTTCATCGGCGTTGCAGGTGCCCGCGTGTCGCCGCGATGGCCTGCCGGGCGTGTTCCTTGCCGCCGACCTGGGCGACCAGCGTCGCCCGCGGAATCTCCAGCGCATAGGGAATCCCGGCCGGAAGAGCATCAAGGATGCCGCGTACGTCGATGCCGCCCTCGCCCGGGAACAGGCGCTCGAAGCGAGCAGCGTGGATGAGCCCCTCGTTGGTGTCCGGTACCCCGGGCGGCGCGTCGCAGACGTGAGCGAAGTGGAACCATGCGGCGGGCAGCTGGCGCAGGTCCGCGACGCTGGAGCCGGATCGCGCGAAGTGCAGCAGGTCGATGAGGATGCCGGCGTTCGGCTGGTCGGCGCCGCGCAGGACGCGTACCGCCGAGGGCAGGTCCGGGGTCTCGGTCCAGGAGGGGAACTCGAGGTCGACGGTCAGCCCGAGCGGCCGGGCCATCTCGCACAGCTGCGCGAACCGCTCGGTCTTGCGGTTGCGATCGGGATCGGGCAGCTGAGTGATGACATGGCGCGCGCCCAGCTCGGCGCCGGTCTCCAGGAAGCGCTGAAAGTCCCGGGGGTCATCGCCGGGGCTGATCCGGGCCAGTTCGATGTCCAGGACTTCGATGCCGGTGGCGGCCAGGCGAAGCTTGGTGGTGCGCAGCAGGGCGGGGTCGGTGGCCAGCGGATAGTGCGGCTCCTGCGTGGTCACGCGGGTCAGGCGCAGTCCGACGTAGCGGTAGCCGGCCTCGGCCGCCGCGTCGACCAGCTCCGGCGGCGACAGGCTCAGTGCGGTCAGGTGCGCCAGCGAGTAGTCCTGGCGTACCGGGGTGGACGCGGGGGCGTCGCGCAGGGTGGCCAGCCGGCGTTCCCGGTGGGCCGCCATCCGCACCGGCGCACTGACCGGCCCGCCGTACCCCGCGTACCGGTCGATGCGCTGCACGACGGCGAAGAAGACTCTCGATCCGAGCATCTCGGTGTAGAAGTGCAGGTACGCACCGTGCTCGTCGCGGTCGTACAGGACGGAGTTCGCCTGTAGTGCGGCCACGAACCCGGGCGCGAGGTCCAGGCGGGCTCCGAGGTCGGTGTAGTAGTTGTCCGGGATGGTGAGCAGGGGCGCTCCCCGCGCGCGCATCGCCGCGGCGGCGGCCAGTGCGTCGTCGGTGCGGAAGGCCACATGCTGAGGACTGGGCACGGCGGGCGCCCAGTCGCCGCGCCGTAGCGGTGCGGTGTTGAGCGTGATCCTGACGCGATGCCGCGGATCGGTGGCGGCCCGGCTCCGGATCAGTCCGAACGGCGCGGCGATCTCGGTGGTCGCACCGGCGCGCAGGCCGAGCACTACGCGGTAGAACAGGGCCGCGTCGTCGAAGTCGTCGACGGTGTCGGTGAGCGAGAGGTGATCGGTGCCGGTGACCACGGCGGTGGTCGCCGGAGCGTCGACGGGAAGGAAGTCCTGGGCCCAGCTCTCCCGGTCGGGCCCGGTGCGCACGAGGAAGACGGCGGTGCCGTCGGGCGCGGCGATGGAGGCGAGTTCCGCCTCCTCCGGCTCGTGCAGTCGCGGCAGCACGGGGGCCAGCAGCTGCTCGGCCCGCCGGGTGGACCGCGCCGGGTCGGCGGTCTCCACCGCGAACGCGCAGACCGACGCCGTGCCGGGGGTGACGGTTCGTTGGGCGTCGAAGTTCAGCAGGATGCGGGCGTCGGCCTGCTGCCACAGCTGCACCGGTTTCGACCGGTGCCGGCCCACGTGCGCGAAGCCGAGACCGGCCAGAGCCGTGGCCACCATGGGTCCGGAGGTCTCGTCCACGGCCAGTTCGGTGAAGACGATGCCGCTCAGCTCGGGCGCCGCCGGCAGCCCGGACGACGCGCCCGGGGCGCCGGCCGTTTCCTGCAGGGCCAGCAGCGATCGCATGCCGTCGATCGCGGTGTGCCGGGGATCGGCCTGCTGGTAGACGTCGTTGAGCACGTCGAGTGCCAACGGTCCGTCGTAGCCCGTGTCGAGGCAGTGGCGCAGGAAGGTGGCGAGGTCGAGGTGGCCGAGGCCGGGGAAGAGTCGATGGTGGCGGCCGCGTTCGGCCAGGTCCATGGTCGCTCGTGCGGCGTCGGCGAGCTGGAGGTGGAACAGTTTGTCGCTGGGGATCACCCGGATGCCGGACGGGTCGTCGCCGCGCGAGAGCACGTGGAAACTGTCCAGGCACAGGCCGAGCGCCGGGTGCCCGGCACGGCGCACGATCCGCCAGGCGTGCGGGTAGGTGCTGACGTGCCGGCCCCACGCCTGAGGTTCGTACGCGATGCGCAGGCCGCGCCGTTCAGCGCGTACCGCCAGTTCCCGCAACTGTTCGGCGGCGAGCTCGTCGTCGTCCACGGCGTCGGGTGACATCGAGGAGGCGACCAGTGCCGTGCTGGTGCCGAGCTGTTCGAGCAGGTCGAACGTGTGCTCGGCGCGGCGCAGGCCGGCGGCGAAGATCTGCGGTGGGACCGCCTCCAGGTCACCGAGGCCGGCGTAGGCGTCGACGGACAGGCCACGCCGCGCGCACTCGTCCCGGATCCGCCGTGGCGACCAGGACGAGGCGACCAGGTCGCTGCCGGTCAGTTCGATGCCGTGAAAGCGTGCGGCCGCGGCCGCGGCCAGCTTGTCCTCGAGCGTTCCGGACAGGCATGACGTGGCGATGGACTTCCGGTGGGCAGGCATGGGATCAACCCAGGAAAGTCGGCCGGACGGCGGGCGGGATCGGTCCCTTGTTGCGCCTGCCCTGCCCCATCTCCTCCCAGGCGTGGGCGAGGATGCCGACGCTGCGGCTCAGCACGAACAGGCCGCGGGCCAGGGGTGCGGGGAAGCCGAGTTCGGCGTAGATGACGGCGGTGGCACCGTCGATGTTCATCGGTACCGGCCTGCTGCGTCCGGCGTTGAGGTGCGTCTCGACGGCCAGGGCGGCCCGGAGGTGGTCGCCGGGAACCACCTTCGTCGCGACCGCCTTCTCGACCAGGGTCAGCAGCGGATCCCGGCGCGGATCGCGGGTGTGGAACCGGTGTCCGAAGCCGGGCAGGTACCGGATCCCGCGGTTGCGCCACTCCGCGATCACCGAGGCGGCGGCGGCGCTCAGCTCGAGCCCGGAGGACTCCCGGGCGCGGATCTCGTCGAGCAGCAGCACGCATTCCTGGCCGGCGCCGCCGTGTGAGTCACCGAGGGTGTTGATGGCGCTGGCCATGGCGTTGTTGAGCCCGACCCCGCAGGTGGCGGCCATGCGGGCGACCGCGATCGACGGGGCGTGCGGGCCGTGGTCGACCCCGGCGACCAGGGCGGCCTCGAGCAGTGCGGCCTGCTGGTCGCCGGGGTGCTCACCGCGCAGCATCAGCCAGATCATCGCCCCGAACCCGATGGACCCGATGAGGTCCTGGACCGGCGTGCCACGCAGTTCGATGCGGTTGGGTTCGATGCGGGACACCGCGGTGCCCCACCAATCAGCGGCCAGCGAATCCGTCATGGCGAAACTCTAGCTCCGGTCCGCTGAGCGGTCTAGCAGTACCGTACAGCGGAATTTACGTCGATGAAATCAACGGTTGTGAAGGGCGAGAGATCGTCCCTATAGTGAGCGGGACCTCACAGCGGCACCCTAGGTCCGCCTGGCGGACCATGCTTACGGCGAAGGGCAGGTCCATGGCAAAACTTCCTCGGCGCGCGGTACTTCGAGGCGCCGCCGTCACCGCCGCAGCGACCGCGGCCACTACCACCGCGGCTGCGGCGGTCGCGTCGCCGGCCGAGGCGGGTGACCGCCACGCCGGTGGGAAGGAGCCCACCAGCAAGCAGCCGATCACGACGAACATCCCTCGTGGTCAGGAGCAGTACTTCGACCCGTACTACAACGTGGTCCGCGGGCAGGTCCCGGCGTCGTACCACCCGTGGGTCAGCAATCGGCAGGACCGGGTGCTGCTCTACACCCGTACGGCGGGACCGCGGCACGCCCATCTCGGCCCCGCGCTCGCCGGCGGGCTGAACCCGGCCCTGACCCCGGCGCACGTGCTGCAGAACGCGATCGTCAAGTGGCTCGGCGAGGCCGGCGTCGGCGTCGACTGGACCGAGGACGTGACCCAGTTGCCCGGCATCGGCAGCCCGTACAAGGCAGTGATCTTCGGCAGCACCAGCCGGGACACGCTGTGGAAGCACGGCACCGCGGTGCAGCCCGGCTCGGCGGTGAACACCACCACCGGCGCGCATCTGGACGCCGGGAAGACCGCGCTGCGCCAGTACGTGCGGGCCGGCGGCGGCTTCGTCGGCATCCACAACGCGATCGGCGGCACCGAGTACAACTGGCCGTACTACGAGGGGCTGTGCGGCGGCACGCAGTACTACGACCACGGCGCGTTGCAGACCGGCACGGTGGTCACGCTCGCCAGGGACTCCTCGACCGCGGGACTGCCGGCGCGGTGGGAGTTCAAGGACGAGTGGTACAACTGGATGCCCTTCCCGACCCGGGTGAAGTTCCTGCTCGGCGTCGACGAGTCCAGTCTGGCCACGCGATCGGGCACGCACCCCGGGCACGGCAGGTTCCACCCGATCTCCTGGTGCCAGTACTACGACGGCGGCCGCTCCTGGGTGACCGCGCTCGGGCACGACTCGGCCGCGTGGACCGACGGCTCCGGCTACCCCGGGCAGGCGTTCTTCAAGAAGCACATCGTCAACGGGGTCCTGTCCGCCATGGGCAACCTCCCCTTCTGCGGCTGAGGCGGGCGATCGTGGAGAGACGCAAGTTCCTGACGAGTGCGGCAGCGGGCGCGGCCGGTGCGACGGTGGTGGGCCACCCGGCCCTGGCCGCCGGGCCCGCCGTTCCCTCGCAGCCGGCGGCCTTCGGACGTACCGGCAAGGATTTTCCGAAGGTCTGCGGCGACCTCGGCAACACCAATCACTCGAACCTGAGCCGGATCACCAAACGCACCGTCAACCGGCTCGGCGGCGCGTGGCACACCAACCTGGAGGGTGGCAGCACCGCCGCCGCTCAGCAGAGCACCGCGGTGGTCCAGGACGGTGTGCTCTACGTGCAGACCACCCAGCAGAACGTCTTCGCCGTCGACGGCCGGACCGGCGCGATCAAGTGGAAGACCAACCTCGGCACCAAGAGCACCAACATGCGCGGGGTGGCGCTCGGCGAGGGCAAGGTCTTCTCCACCTCGGGCGCCAACATCGTCTACGCGCTGGACCAGCGGACCGGCGCCGTCGTCTGGCAGAAGGCGCTGATCACCGCCGACGAGGGTGGCGCCGAGAGCGGGTGCGACCCGGGCAACGGCCAGTGCGGTGGCCTGACCGGGACCCTGGCCGGCGCCGTCGTCTACTTCGACGGGCTGATCTACGTCGGCATGCAGGGCAGCACCGGAGGGGCACGCGGACGCGCGTACGCGCTGAGAGCGGCCACCGGGGAGATCGCCTGGACGTTCTGGTCGGCGCCCGGGCCCGGCGAGTTCGGCAACGACACCTGGGCCGGCGACTCCTGGAAGACCGGCGGCGCCGTGCCGTGGATCCACCCCGCGATCGACCCGGAGCTGGGCCTGGTCTACTGGACCTTCAGCGGACCCTACCCGCGTACGGACGGATCCTCGCGCGCCGGCGACAACCTGTTCGCCAACTCGATCGTGGCCCTGGACGCCCGGACCGGCAAGCGGCGCTGGCACTTCCAGTCCGTGCACCACGACATCTGGGACATGGACAACGTGATGGCCCCGGTGCTCATCGACATCGTCGTCCAGCACCGTAAGCGCAAGGTCGTCGTCTACGGCAGCAAGGTCGGCATGTACTACATCCTGGACCGGCGCACCGGCGAGGCGATCCACGGCATGACCGAGCGGCCGGTCCCGCAGGACGAGCGGCAGAGGACCGCGCCGACCCAGCCGTTCCCGGGCGGCAAGCCGTTCGTCCCGCAGGAGCCGCGGATCGACAAGGCCACCAGGCCGGTGCCGTTCTACGAGACCGGCGGCCTCTACACCCCGCACTGGGACCGGCCGGTGATCATCTTCCCCGGCGCGGGCGGCGGCGCCGACTGGGCGCACCTGTCGTTCAACCCGCACACCGGATGGATCTACGTCGGCTACGGGCTGATCAACTCCGGCTATTCCAACGCCCGCGACGGGCGGGTCAACACGTCCCGGCCGCTGGGGGAGTACTTCGCCGGGGGCATCGCCGCGGTCGACCCGGTCACCAACACGCCGGTCTGGGTCAAGGACGGCGAGTGGTCCCTGGCCCACGGCAACGGGATCCTGACCACCGCCGGCCGGGTGATGTTCCAAGGTGGGCCGGACGGCGTGCTGCACGCCATGGACGACGTGACCGGTGACGTGCTGTGGAGCTTCCAGACCGGCGCCGGCGTGCACACCAGCCCGATCGCGTACGAGATCGACGGCGAGCAGTACATCGCGGTGCTCGCCGGCGGCAACGGCCTGCCGTACCCGGACATCCCCAAGGGCGACCACCTGTGGGCGTTCAAGCTCGGCGGAACCGTCGCGCCCGCGCCCGCCCCGACACCACCGTCGAAACGCAACGACGTGCGCGCCGCACCGGTCACCGGCGCCGCGGCCGGGTACACCGTGACCATCGGCCGGGTCTGGGACGCCACCCGCGGCGCACCGGGCGCCACGGAGAACACGGTCGCGCAGAACGCGATGTCACCGCAGCACCTGACGATCCCGGCCGGCGCCACTGTCACGTTCGTCAACCCGGCGGGCAACGCGTCGGCGCACGCCGCCGTGTCGTTCTTCGACGACGAGTTCGACACCGGGGTGCTCATGCCGGGCAAGTCCTGGACCCACACGTTCACCAGGCCCGGTACGTATTTCTACAACGATGCCATCTACCCCCAGAACACCGGAAAGATCGTAGTCACGTAATCGTTCCGCGAAGGAGAGTCATGCCCACGACACCGAAGACACCGAAGCGCCGCGTCTGGACCAAGCCGCGTACCGAATGCCTGGAATCCCGCGCGGAGATCTCCGGCTACGCCGGCGCGGAACCGTGGCCGATCCGCTGACCCGAGACGAGTTCGCCGCCGCCCTGCGGGGCCTGGCCCCGCGATACTGGGACCGCCATCCGTTCCACCGGCGGCTGCACGCGGGCGGCTGCACCCCGGGCGAGATCCGCTCCTGGGTCGCCAACCGGTGGTACTACCAGACGATCCTGGCGCGCAAGAACGCGGCGATCATCGCGAACTGCCCGCTCCCGGAGGTCCGGCGCCGGTGGCTGGAACGGGTGACCTTCCACGACGGATCCCGCGACGGCGAGGGCGGGACGGCCGACTGGCTCGCCCTCGCCGACGCCGTGGAACTGGAGCGTGCCGCCCTGCTCGACGAGCGGCACGTCGCCCGCGGCACCCGCTTCGCGGTCGACGGCTACCTGCACTTCTGCCAGACCCGGCCGTGGACCCAGGCGGCTGCCGCCGCTCTCACCGAACTGTTCTCGCCGGAGCTGATGGCCGCCCGGGTCGCGGCGTGGCGCGAACACTACGACTGGATCAAGCCGGAGGGCTACGCGTACTTCCAGAACCGCATCCCGGTGGTGCAAGGGGACGCCACGTACACCCTCGACCTGGTCCTGACCCACTGCCGCACCGCCGACGAGCAGCAGGCGGCGATCGAGGCGCTCACCTTCAAGTGCGACGTGCTCGGCGCGATCCTCGACGCCGTCGACCATCAGGGAGGAGTGCCGTGAGACCTGGCCTGGCCACCGGCGTACGGCTGGTGCACGATCCGGTCCGTGACGCCGACGCGTTGCTCTACCCGGAGGGTGCCCTGCTGCTGGAGGGTCCGGCCGTGGACGTGGTCCGGGCCTGCGACGGGCGGCGTGACCTCGGGGGCATCGTCGCCGAGCTCGCCCGGACCTACGATGAGCCGCGTGCCGACGACGTCACGCGGCTCATCGACCAGCTGACCGGCCGGCGTCTGCTCACCGACGCCGGCCGGTCGGCCGGTCGGGAACGCTGTGCCGGTGCATTCACCGGCGCCGCGCCGCTGCCGATCGGCATGGTCGCCGAGCTGACCTACCGCTGCCCGCTGCGCTGCGGCTACTGCTCGAACCCGGTCCAGATCGACCCGGTCCGCGACGAGCTCACCACCGCGGAGTGGCTCGCCGTGCTGGATCAGGCGCGGGCGCTCGGCGTGCTGCAGGTGCACTTCTCCGGCGGCGAGCCGGTGCTGCGCCCCGACCTGGCCGACCTGGTGGCCCACGCCCGGGAGCTGGGCATGTACACCAACCTGGTCACCAGCGGGGTGGGGTTGTCGCACGGGCGCCTGGACCGGCTCGGCGCCGCCGGCATCGACCACGTCCAACTCTCCGTGCAGCACGCCGATACCCCGGCCGCCGACGCGATCGCCGGGCTGCGCGCCCACGAGAAGAAGATCGAGGCCGCCGGGATGATCCGGCAGGCGGACCTGCCACTGACGATCAACGTGGTCCTGCACGCCGCCAACGTGGACCGGCTCGCCGACCTCGCGGAGCTTGCCGCCTCGCTGGGCGCCGGCCGCCTGGAGCTGGCGCACACCCAGTACTACGGCTGGGGGCTGCGCAACCGGGCGGCCCTGATGCCCACGACCGAGCAGGTGCGCCGCTCGGCGGTTGCCGCCCGCGAGGTCCAGGAGCGCTACGGCGACGTGATGGAGATCGTCTACGTCCAGCCGGACCACTTCACCGGCCGGCCCAAGCCGTGCATGAACGGCTGGGGCTCCCGGCAGTTCGCGGTGTCGCCGACCGGGGTGGTCCTGCCGTGCCTGGCCGCCGCGCAACTGCCCGGTCCCCGGCCACCCTCGGTGCGCCGCGACGGCCTCGCCGACATCTGGCACGACTCCGAACTGTTCAACCGCTTCCGCGGCACCGCCTGGATGCCGGACCCGTGCCGCGGCTGCGACCTGCGCGAGGTGGACTTCGGTGGCTGCCGCTGCCAGGCCTTCCAGCTCACCGGCGACCAGACGGCCACCGACCCGGCGTGCTCACTGTCGCCGGATCACGGTCTGCTCGCGCCGGCCGGCACGCCACGGCCACCGATGGTCGCACGTCGATACCGATGAGGGTACGAGTGCTCGGCAGCGCCGCCGGTGGTGGCGCCCCGCAGTGGAACTGTGCCTGCCCGGTCTGCCGGGACGCCCGCCGCGACGGGCGCGACCGGACGCAGGACACCGTCGCGGTCACCGGCGACGGCACGGCCTGGTATCTGCTCAACGCGGGCCCGGACATCCGGACACAGATCCTGCGTACGCCGGAGCTGGCGCCCGGGCCCGGGCTGCGCGAGACGCCGCTGCGGGGCGTGCTGCTGACCACCGCGGAGCTGGATCACACCCTGGGCCTGCTGAGCCTGCGCGAGGCCGTACGGATCAGCGTCTTCGCCACCGCGACGGTGACGCACGCCCTGACCACCGCGTTCCCCCTGCGCCCGATGCTCGGCGCCTACACCGACCTGGACTGGCGGGACATGCCCACCGGGGTGGTGCTGGACGGCGGGCTGGTCGCGCAGCGGATCACGGTCGGTACGAAACGTCCCCGGTATGCCGGTGACGCGCCCGGTGACGACTGGGTCTCGGCGCTGCGGCTGACGGACACCCGCGGCGGCTCGTCGTTCGTCTACGCGACCTGCCTGCCCGTGTGGACACCGGCTTTCGACGTCTTCGTGGCCGGTGCCGACGAGGTCCTGCTGGACGGCACGTTCACCACCGACGACGAGCTCACCCGATCGACGGGCCGGCCGGGTACCGCGCAGCGCATGGGGCACCTGCCGATGGCGGTGTCGCGCCCGATGACCGCCCGGCATCCGGCCACCCGATTCCGTTACGGGCATCTCAACAACACCAACCCGTCCTCCGGTGACGACATCGCCGGAGACGGGCTGGAACTGTTCACCGATCACTGATCGGGCCACGAATTGCACGCCGTCTCTTGACATCGCATGTCCGTGCGTCAATAACTAACGTACTGGTTCGTACAAAGAACTGGAGGCCGTCGTGAACGACGAGCGTCACCTGGTAGGGCTGATCGGTTCGGGGATCGGGACATCGATGAGCCCGGTCCTGCACGAACGCGAAGCCGACCGGCAGGGCCTCCGCTACCTGTACAAGATCATCGACCTCGAGGTGCTCGGCCTGGCCGCCGGTGACGTGGGGGAGCTGCTGTCGCACGCACGGCAGCTGGGCTTCCGCGGGCTGAACATCACCCACCCCTGCAAGCAGGAAGTGGTCAAGTACCTCGACGAACTGGCACCCGAGGCGGCCGAGCTCGGTGCCGTGAACACTGTCGTCTTCCGGCACGGGCGCGCGGTCGGTCACAACACCGACCGGTACGGATTCGCCCAGGGCCTGGCTCGGGCACTGCCCGCCGTGGCGCCCGGGCACGTCGTGCTGCTCGGCGCGGGCGGTGCGGGCCTGGCGGTGGCCTCGGCGCTGGCCGCCGCGGGCACCCGCCGGCTCACTGTCGCGGACCTCGATCTCGACCGCGCACAACGGCTGCTCCGATCGATCACGGCTCACCATGACCTGACCGTCGAGGCGATCACGCCGGAGGCCGCGCCCGATCGGCTCGCCGCCGCCGACGGCCTGGTCAACGCGACTCCGATAGGGATGGAGGGCCATCCCGGGGTGCCGATCGACCTGGTGCACGTGCGACCGGAGCTCTGGGTTGCCGACGTCATCTACCGCCCGCTGGAGACGGAGCTGATTCGCGCGGCCCGGCAGCGGGGCTGCCGGGTGGCCGACGGCGGCGGCATGGTCGTCTACCAGGCCGCCGCCTCGTTCCGCCTGTTCACCGGGCGGGCGGGCGACGAGGAGGCGATGTACCGCGATTTCCTCGAACTGGCCGGCGGTGATCGTGATGCCTAGGCCACCGTCACCGTCGCCGGTCCGGGACGCCGGCCAGCCCCGGCCGTCCGGCGTCCCGCCAGCGGTGCAGCAACTCGGGCAGCTCCGCGTTGTGCTCTCCGAGCCCCGGTGGTGGCGCGGTCGGGGTCAGCGGCTCGCCGTCGACGAGGATGCCGTTGCCGCTCACCCGCAACGTCCCGCCCGGAGCGCGGTCCACGGCCGAGCGGGGCGTTCCCGGCGGGAACGCGAGGTCGGCGAGGAACCCACGACCCGTCACCTGGTCGGCCGCGACCGCTTCGGCGACGGTCAGGATGCGCGCCGCCGGAACTCCGGCCGCCTGCAGGATCCGTTCCCATTCGCCGGCCGGACGGCACCGCAGTGCCTCGTTGAGCTGCGCGTTGAGCGCGTGGCGGTTCTTCTTGCGGGCTTCCCGCTCGGCGAAGTCGGGGTGGGTGATCAGGTCGGGACGGCCCACGAGCCGGCACAGGGTCTCGTACTGCTCCTGCCGGTTCGCCGCGATGTTGAGCGGACCGTCCGCGGCGTCGAAGGTCCCGGACGGCGCGGCGGTGGCGTTCTGATCACCCATCGGTTCCGGCTCGACCCCGCTGACCAGGTAGTTGGAGACGGCCCAGCCCATCGCCGACAGCGAGGCCTCCAGCATGGACACGTCCAGGAAACGTCCCTTGCCGTCGTGCCGGCGACCGGCCAGCGCCGCACTGATCGCCAGCGCCGCGCTGAGTCCGCCGACACTGTCGGCGACGGGGAAGCCGACCCGCAACGGAACGGTGTCGGGAGTGCCGGTGATGCTCATCATCCCGGACAGGCCCTGGATGATCTGGTCGTACGCCGGGGCCTGGCTCATCGGCCCGTGCTGACCGAAACCGCTGATCGCACAGTAGACGAGCGCCGGGTTCAGCGTCCGCAGCCGCTCCCAGCCGAATCCGATGCGATCGAGCACGCCGGCCCGGAAGTTCTCGACCAGCACGTCGGCGTGCGTCACCAACTCCGCGAAGGTGGCCCGGCCACGATCGTCCTTCAGGTCGAGTTCGACGGACTTCTTGCCGGCGTTCTGGGCCAGGAACGACGCGCCGAGCTTGGCGCGATTGAGTTCCGGGTCCGGCCCCAGCCGCCGGGCGAGATCGCCGCGGCCGGGGACCTCGATCTTGATGACCTCCGCGCCCAGCAGCATCAGGTGGTATGTGCAGTAGGGCCCGGCGAGGACGTTGGTGAGGTCGAGGACGCGGACACCGTCGAGCGGCCGATCCTGCATGCGCGTTTCTCCTTCCGATGTCCCCGGCCGGATCGAAGGGGTCCGGGCCGGGGGTTAGAACGACGAGCCCAGCGGATGATCGAAGCCGCGCTCGTTCATCTGTGTCGCCGCGGCGAGCAGGGCCCGGGTGAACCCGGCGACGCGCTCGTCGGTGAAGCGGACTGTCGGCCCGCTCAGGGTGAGCGCTGCCACCACCGTGCCGGAGCGCCCCAGGATCGGGACCGCCACGGCGGACAGCCCCGCGTCGCGTTCGCCGTGGCTGATCGCGTACCCCTGCTCGGCCGCCTGGTCGATCCACTCCCGCATCCGGGCCACGTGCTCCTCGCCGTAGGGGGAGGAGCGGGTCACCCGCTCCAGCAGGGCCGGCGAGGCGCCGCGCAGCAGCACCTTCGCCGAGGCGCCGGCCCACAGCGGCAGTTCGTCGCCGACCTGCACGACGTGCCGCAACGCTTGCGGGCTCTCCTGCTGGGCGATGCAGATCCGCACGATGTCACGAGCGACGTAGACGTTGACCGTCTCCCGCTCACCGGCCGCCAGTTCCCGCATCAGGCGCTGGGTCTCCGGGGGGAGCTCCCAGCCGCGCTTGGCCAGGTGCGCCCAGCGCCACAGGCCGGGGCCGGCCATGTAACCGGAACTGGTCGCCCACAGCAGGCCGCTCTGCTCGAGGGTCTGGACGATCCGGATCACCGTCGTCTTGGCCAGCCCGGTCGCCGCCACGATGTCGCGGATGGCGATCAGCGGCCGGTCCTCGCTCAGCAGCGACAGGACGTCGAGTGCACGCTGGATGCTGCGGACGCCCTGGACGTCGGACGTCTCCTCGCCGGTGGCCTTGCGGCTGCTCACGGATGGCACGGTGGCTCACTCCCTCTGTCGCGTCGCGACCACGTCACCGTGGCGCGACGCCGCCGCGGCATGCGGCGGTGGTGTCTCGGACACCGACGATTCTGCCGTCCCGGCGACGAGGACATCTGCTCGTAACTTTTCGACCATGCCTATTGCCTTCGCCCGGCGGCCAACCGTACGTTACACCCAAGTCCGCACAGCGGTCCAGATTGACCGTAAGTGGTCCACTTGACGGACCAAGGAGGTAAGGATGCTCGACGCGATCCTCGACACCGCGCCGGGATCGGTGGTTTCCGTGCCGGCCCTGCTCGGCGGGAAGTGGATCGGCGACGGACCGTCCGCCGAGCGCATCGGGCCGTACACCCGTACGGTGGTCAGCCGGGCCCGCGTGGCCGAGCCGGGCGACGCCCGCCAGGCCGCGGAGTACGCGAAAGCGAGCGCACGGACGGTGGCCCGCCTGGCGCCGGCCACGCGAGCCACGATCCTGCAGCGCGCCGCCGAGCTGGCTATCGCGCACCGCGAGGCGATCGCCCGCCTCGTCGCGCTGGAGCTGGGCAAGCCGCTCAAGGACGGCCGCGGTGAACTGGACCGGGTGGCCGACACGTTCGCGGTCTGCGCGGCCGAGGCCCGGCAGATCGGCGGTGACGTGCTGCCGGTCGCCGGCTGGGCCCGCGGGGTCGGCAACACCGCATTGACCTACCGCGCCCCGGCCGGGGTCGCCCTGGCCATCACCCCGTTCAACGCGCCGGCGAACCTGCTCGCACACAAGCTGGGCGCCTCGTTCGCGGCCGGCAACAGCACCATCGTCAAGGCGCCGCCGCAGGCACCAGCGGTCTCGGCCGCGATCGTCGCGGTGCTGCTCGCGGCGGGCGCGCCGGTCGAGTCGGTGCAGCTGCTGCACGGCGGCGGCGACGTCGGTGCCGCGCTGTGCGCCGCCCCCGAGGTGGCGGTCATCAGTTTCACCGGCAGCGCGGAGACCGGCGCCGCCGTCGCCCGGGCGGCCGGCGCCAAACGCCTGGTCCTGGAGCTGGGCGGGAACGCCGCGACGATCGTCTGCGATGACGCCGATCTGGCGGCCGCGGCCCGCGTCTGTGCCCGCACCGGCTACACGAACTCCGGGCAGAGCTGCATCTCGGTCCAGCGGATCTACGTCGCGCGAGCCTGTTTCGAGCGGTTCGTCGATCTGCTCAGCACCGAGGTGGCGACCCTGCGGGTGGGCGACCCGCTCGACCCGCGGACCGACGTCGGCTCGATGGTGGACGAACAGGCCGCCGAGCGGGTTCTCAGCTGGGCCACCGAGGCAGCCGGCGGCGGCGCCCGGATCACCGTCGGCGGCTCTCGTGACGGTGCCACGCTCACGCCGACCGTGGTTGCCGACCCGCCCGCCGACGCCTCCGTGGTGACCCAGGAGGTCTTCGGCGCGCTGGTCACGGTGCTGCCGTTCGACGACTTCGACGAGGTTCTGCGGACCTGCAACAACAGCCGGTTCGGGCTGCAGGCCGGCCTGTTCACCGGCGACATCGGGCGCATCCTCACCGCCTGGCGTGAGCTCGAGGTCGGTGGGCTGATCGTGAACGGCTCGTCGAACTTCCGGCTCGACCACATTCCGTTCGGCGGGGTGAAGGACTCCGGCTTCGGCCGGGAGTCGCCCCGCCACATGATCGAGGACTACACGGTGGTCAAGACGCTGATGCTGCGCGACCTGTCGATCTGGGGAGAGAACTAGATGTCCGAGCCCATCACCGGGGCCGCGGCCCTCGTCACACAGCTCGTCGACTACGGCGTCGAATACATCTTCGGCACGTGCGGGCACACCAACATCGCACTGCTCGACGCGATCGGCCGTAGCCCGATCCAGTTCGTCATCGCCCGTCACGAGCAGACCGCCGCGCACGCCGCCGACGGCTATGCCCGGGCCACCGGCAAGCCCGGTGTCGTCCTGATGCACGTCGGCCCGGGCATGATGAACGCGGTGACCGGCGTGGCCACCGCCGCCCTGGACTCGGTACCGCTGATCGCCATCTCCGGCGACATCCCGTCCTACATGTACGGCCGGCACCCGCACCAGGAAGTCAACCTGCACGCCGACGCCGACCAGACGGCGATCTACCGCCCGTTCGTCAAGCGCGCCTGGCAGGTGCACCGCGTCGAAGACCTGACCAGGTTCACCGAGCGCGCGTTCTGGACCGCCACGTCCGGCCGGCCCGGCGCGGTCCTGCTCAACGTGCCGATGGACCTGTTCTCCCGCCCGCTGCCCGACAGCGTGCCGGCCTACCCGCTGCCGCAGACCACCACCCGGCCGGACCTGGCCGACGACGACGCCGAGCGGATCGCCGCCGCTCTGGTCTCGGCGCACCGGCCGCTGATCTATCTCGGCGGCGGGCTCGGCGGTCCGGCCGGCCGTCAGGCGCTGCGCGAGCTGGCCGAGCACCTCGACATCCCGGTCGCGCACTCGCTGATGGCCAAGGGCGCCCTGCCCGACGACCACCCCCTGGTCCTGGGCATGACCGGCTTCTGGGGTCTGACGGAGACCAACGCGTACGCCCGCGACGCCGACCTGGTCCTGGCGATCGCCACCCGCTTCGCCGAGACCGACGCCAGCTCCTGGGATCCCGACTACACCTGGCGGTTCCCGCCGAGCCGGCTGATCCAGATCGACATCGACCCCGCCGAGATCGGCCGCAACTACCCGGTGGAGATCGGTGCGGTCGCCGACGCGGGCCTCGCGGCGAAGAAGATCCTTTCCGCGGTACGCCGTCAGCACCCCGGCGGCAGCGATCGCCCTCACCTGCGCGAACAGATCCGGGCGGCCCGCACCGAACTGTTCGCCGGCAGCGCCGAGCGGGGACGCAGCGAGAAGTTCCCGCTGCGCCCGGAACGCATCCTCGCCGACGTCCGGGCGAACCTTCCCGACAACGCGGTGCTGGTCACCGATGTCGGCTGGAACAAGAACGGGGTGGCCCAGTGCTACCCGCTGCCGGAGGCCGGCCGGTTCATCACCCCGGGTGGCGCCTCGACGATGGGCTTCGGCCCGGCCGCCGCGCTCGGGGTGCAGATCGCCGACCGGGACCGGGTGGTGGTCGCGCTGATCGGCGACGGTGGCATGAGCGCCCAGCTGCCGGCCCTGCCCCTCGCGGTCGAGCAGGGTCTGCCGGTGATCTTCCTGGTGATGAACAACCGGGCCCACGGCACCATCTCCGACCTGCAGGCCAACGCGTTCGGCCGCAGCTACGGCTGTGACTTCGTGGACCCGGAGGGCAACCCGTACAGCCCCGACTTCGCCGCCCTGGGCCGGGCCTGCGGCGCCGACGGCTACGACATCGCCGAGCCGGGCGATCTCGGTGCCGCGCTCAAGTCCGCCGTGGAGCGCCGTCGTCCCGCGGTGATCGACGTGCCGATGGTCAACGAACCCGTCCCGACGCCGGGCCACTGGAACATCAAGGACATCTACCAGGGACTTTTCGAATAAACCGATGATTGAGGTGACACGCACATGTTCCGACGACGCGCCACCGCCATATCCGCCTTCGCTGTCTTTTCCGCCGTTTCCGTGATCCTCGCCGGGTGCAGCGCTCCCGGCTCCGACGACAAGTCCTCCGGGGACAGCTCTGGCCCGATCAAGATCGCACTTGTGGACGCGCAGAGCGGGCAACTGAGCTCGCTGGGCGCGTGGGAGCTCAAGGGCGCCCGGCTGGCCGTCGACGAGTGGAATGCCGCGGGCGGCGTCAACGGCCGCCAGATCGAGCTGGGCGTCTTCGACGACCAGGGCGACCCGACCACCGGCACGAACCTGGCCCGCAAGATCGACAGCGAGGGCTACATCGCCATGATCGGCACCGCCGAGAGCGCGGTGACCATCGCGATGGCACCGATCCTGAAGCAGGCCGAGATCCCGAACATCACCTCCGGGCAGTCGCCGGGCCTGGTCGCGGCCGGTTCCGAGTTCCTGTTCCTCAACGGTCCGACCAGCACCACCTACGACGAGACCCTGGCCAAGCACATCGTCGACAAGCAGGGCACCAAGAGCATCGCGATGATCACCAACAACGGCTCGTACGGCAAGGGGGAGCACGACGCGTTCCTCAAGGCCCTGCAGAGCCGCAGCGTCACCCCGGTCGCCGATCAGGTCGTCACCACCGACCAGAAGGACTTCAGCGCGGTGCTCACCGGCATCCGGCAGAAGAACCCGAAGGTCATCTTCCTGGGCGCCGAAGAGGTCGAGTCCGGATTGATCGTCAAGCAGGCCCGGGACCTGGGCATCACCGCCACCTTCGCCGGCGCCGCCCCGCAGGGCACCCCGGTCTTCATCGACACGGCCGGCGCCAAGAACGCCGAGGGCACCATCGTCAGCTCGCCCTACCTGGGCAACGACATCAGCGACGCTTCCAAGAAGTTCGCCACGGCGTACAAGGCGAAGTTCAACGAGGAGGCCGAGCTGCACGGCGCGAAGGCCTACGACGGCACGCAGATCCTGCTCGCCGCGCTCAAGACCAGCAACGTGGCCACCGGCAAGGCGCTCGCCGACGCCATCCGCGCCACCAAGTACCAGGGACTGCTCGGCAACTTCGCGTTCGACACCACCGGCGTCGGCATCTCGGCGACCGCGATCGGCACCATCCAGAACGGCAAACTCGTCGCCGCTGCCGGCTGACCGTGTGCTCCCGGCGTCCCGGCGCCGGGAGCCGCCCATCCAAGGAGAACCATGCAGATAACTCTGCAGACGATCATCGGCGGGGTCAGTCTCGGCGCCGTGTACGCCCTGGTGGCGTTGGGATTCTCCCTCGTCTACCGCACCATGGGCCTGGTCAACTTCGCCCACGGCAACGTCGTCACCGTCGGCGCCTACCTCGCGTCCACCTTCTACCTGTCCACCAAACTGCCGTTCGCCCTGGCCATGCTCGTCGCGATCGCGGTCACCGGGCTGATCGGCCTGATCATCGAACGGGTCCTGCGGCCCCTGGAGAACCGCGACTTCGACCTGATGCTGATCGGCACGATCGGTTTCGGCATCGTCCTCGATGCGCTGGTCATCATGATCTGGGGCGCCACCGGCCGGGCGGTGCCCTCGCCGGTCCCGTCCGCCCCGATCGAGGTGCTCGGGCTGCGCATCCGCACCTACGACCTGGTGGTGCTGGCCATCGCGGCGGTGGCCACGGTCCTGCTGGTGCTGTTCCTGTCGCGCACCAAACGGGGTGCCGCCATGCAGGCCGTCGCCATGGACCACGAGGCCGCCACCGCGGTCGGCATCCACGTCGGGCGCAGCAACGCGATCGCGTTCATGATCGGCGCCGGGCTCGCCGCGCTGGCCGGCGGCCTGGTCGGCCCGCTGCTCTACGTCAGCCCGGCGCTCGGCGGCACGCTGGGCATCAAGGGGTTCGCCGCGGCCATCCTCGGCGGCTTCGGCAGCATCCCCGGCGCGATCGCCGGCGGCCTGGCCATCGGCATCCTCGACTCGTTCACGGCCGGGCACTTCCAGGGCTACTCCGAGCTGGTCACCTTCCTGGTCTTCACGGTGATCATCATGGTGCGCCCGACCGGCATCTTCGGCGAAAGGACGGTGAACCGGGCATGAGAACGAAGATCGCCGTGGGGGCGGGGCTTGCGGTTGCCGCCTGGCTGCTGCCGTACGGCTTGGACTCGTACGCCATCCATGTCGTGAATGTGATTCTGATCTTCGCGGTGCTCGCCGTGGGCCTGGGGCTGTGCATGGGCGTGGCCGGTCAGGTGAACCTGGCCCAGGTCGCGTTCTTCGGCGTCGGCGCCTACGCCACCGCGATCCTGACCACCCACAACGGCCTCGGCTTCTGGGTGTCCGGGGCGCTGGCGCTGGTCGCCACCGTGCTGATCGGCCTGGTCGTGGGCACGCCGGCGCTGCGGGTGCAGTCGCACTACCTGGGCATCGTGACGCTGGGCCTGGCTCTCGCCTTCACCAACTGGGTCACCAACGCGCAGCTCAGCGGTGGGGCCGAGGGCATCTCGGCGATCCCGGTCCCGACGCTGCCCGGCGTCGACCTGTCCAGCGAATACCTCTACTACTACCTCGAGCTGATCGTCTTCGTGCTCGCGCTGGCGTTCGGGCTGTTCGTGGTACGGACCGGGCTGGGCCGCCGGCTGCGGGCCATGCGCGACGACTCCCTCGCGGCCGGCGCCCTGGGCGCGGAGGTCCCGCTGCTGCGGATGACGGCCTTCCTGCTGGCCAGCGTGTACGGGGGAGTGGCCGGCGTGCTCTACGCCGGCCTGATCCGCTACGTCGCGCCGGAGTCGTTCGGCATCGCCAACATGTTCCTGCTGCTCGGCATGGTGATCATCGGTGGCCGGCAGAGCCTGATCGGCTGCGTGGTCGGCGCGGTCAGCCTCTACCTGGTCCGCGAATGGCTCGCCGATCACCCCACGATCGCCCAGCTCGCGTACGGCGCCGTCGTCGTGCTGGTCGTCGTCTTCGCGCCGACCGGTCTCGCCGGGCTTCCGGAGCGACTGCGTGACCTGCTGCGACGCCGGCGCGGTGAGTCCGGCACCGCCGCCCGCCTGGCACCGTTCCGGCCCTATGCCGAGCGAGCCGGGCAGACCTCCGGGACGGGAACGCCGATCCTGACCGTCTCCGCGGTGACCATGCGGTTCCGCGGTCTCAAGGCGCTCGACGAGGTGTCGCTGACCGTTGCACCGGGGGAGATCCGTGGCGTGGTCGGGCCGAACGGCTCCGGCAAGACCACCCTGTTCAACGTGATCAGCGGCCTGTATCGCCCGACCGGTGGGCGGGTCGAGTTCCTGGGCAGGGACCTGACCGGCAGCAGCCCGTACCGGCTGGCCCGGGCGGGCATGTCCCGGACGTTCCAGAACCTGCGCCTGTTCGGCGACCTCACCGTCGAGGAGAACATCCTCGTCGCCCTGGACCGTAGCCGTACCCTCGGGGCCTGGCGCTACCTGCTCGGGCCGATCGCCGTCCTGCGACAGGACCGGGAGTTGCACCGGCGGGCCCGTGACGTGCTCGACCGGTACGGGCTCACCGAATTCGCCGCGCTCGCCCCGAAATCCCTGCCGTACGGGATCCAGCGGCGCGTCGAGATCGCCCGTGCGGTGGCCGCCGCGCCGTCGCTGCTGCTGCTCGACGAACCCGCGGCCGGGCTCAACGGTGAGGAGGTGCGCCAGCTCAGCGAAATCGTCCGGTCGATCCGGGACAGCGGGGTCACGGTCATCATCATCGAGCACAACATGGGCCTGGTCATGTCGCTGTGCGAGCGGATCACGGTGCTGGCCGGCGGCCGGATCATCGCCGAGGGTGAACCGGCCGAGGTGGCGCGCACGCCTGCGGTCATCGAGGCCTACCTCGGTGACTCGATGGATTCCGACGACCTGCCATCCATCCCGGAGGTGACCAAGTGACCACCGTGTCCCAGCCGGCGACCACGACCGGACAGACGCTGACGGTCGAGGGACTCACCGTCCACTACGGTGGCGTCTGCGCCGTACGCGACATCGGCTTCTCCGTCCCGGCCGGCGAGGCCATCGGGGTGATCGGGGCCAACGGCGCCGGCAAGACCTCCACCCTGAAAGCGGTCATGGGGCTGATCCCACGACAGGTCGGCGCGTTGCGGTTCGGCGACGTCGACCTGACGCGGGTGCCGGCCCGCGCCATGGTCCGGCACGGCATCGGTTACGTCCCGGAGGGCCGGCACGTCTTCGCCGGGCTGCCGGTGGAGAAGAACCTGCTGCTCGGGGCGTACGCCCGTAAGTGGAACGCCGAGACCCGCGCCACGCTCGCCGAGACGTACGAGCTGTTCCCCGTCCTCGGCGAGATGCGCCACCGGCTGGCCGGCGCCCTCTCCGGCGGGCAGCAGCAGATGCTCGCCATCGGCCGGGCGCTGATGTCCCGGCCGAAGCTGCTGCTGCTCGACGAGCCGTCGATGGGCCTGTCGCCGAAACTGGTCGAGGACATCCTGGCGGTCCTGCTGCGGCTGCGCGGCGAGGGGATGAGCCTGCTGCTGGTGGAGCAGAACGCCAAGCTGACGTTCGAGGCGACCAGCAGCTGCCTGGTGGTGGAGAACGGCGAAGTGGCGATGACCGGCACCTCGGACCGGCTGCGCCACGACCCGCAGGTACGGCGAATCTACCTCGGCCTGTGACGATGCTGCTCGGGCGACCGCTGCGCGTCGGCCGGCACGAGTTGCGTAACCGGGTGGTCAGCCCGCCGATGGAACGCAACTACGGCACCACGGACGGGCGGGTCACCGACCGCTATGTCGCCTACCTGCGGGCCCGGGCCGCCGGGGGAGCGGCCCTGGTCTTCACCGAGGCGACCTACGTCCGCGCCGACGGGCGCGGACGGGTCCGGCAACTCGGCGCCCACGGTGACCATGTCATCGCCGGGCTGCGCGTGCTGGCCGGCGCGGTGCACGCCGAGGGCGCCCTGCTCGGTGTGGAGCTCAACCACGCCGGGCGCGTCGGTGACCCGGCTGTCTGCGGTTTCCAGCCGGTCGCGCCGTCCGCAGTGCCGTTCCGGGGCCGGCCGCCGCGCGAGCTCGAGACCACCGAGGTCGGTGATCTCGTCGACGCCTTCGCGGCGGCGGCCCGGCGGTGCGCCGACGCCGGCGTGGACGTGCTGGAGATTCATGCCGCGCACGGCTATCTGATCCATCAGTTCCTCTCGCCGCGCACCAACCGGCGTACCGACCGCTACGGCGATCCAGCACTGTTCCTCACCGAGATCCTGCAGTCGGTGCGCCGGTCGGCCCCGCACACCACGGTGTTCCTACGGCTGTCGGCATTCGAGGGCGTGCCGGACGGGCTGGACGCCGACGCGACCCTGGCCGTGACCGAGCGCCTCCCCCTGAACCTCGTCGACGCCCTGGACATCTCGGCCGGGTGCTACGAGGCAGGCGAGTGGATGGTGCAACCCGGCGAGATCCAGCGTGGCGTCCTCGCGCCGTACGCGGCACGATTCCGCCGGTTCGGCAAGCCGGTCGGCGTCGCCGGTCGCATCGTCACCGGTGAGTCGGCCGAGACGATCCTGCAGTCCGGGGCCGCCGATCTGGTCGCCGTCGGCCGGGCCCAGCACGCCGACCCGCAGTGGGTGGCGACCACCCTGGCCGGCGAACACCCCCGGCCGTGCATCGGCTGCAACCAGGGGTGCATCGACAGTCTGCACACCCAGCAGCCGATCTGGTGCGTGGTCAATCCGCGGACCGGACGGGAGCACCTGGCGCCCGCGCCGCCGGTACCGTCACGTCGGGTGCTGGTCATCGGGGCGGGCGTGGCCGGCCTCGAAGCCGCTCGATCGGCAGCTCTCGCCGGGCACGTGGTGAGCCTCTGGGAGGCCGAACCGGTGATCGGAGGAGCGTTCCGGCTCGCCGCGGCGCTCGCCGGCAAGCCGGAGTTCGGCCGGCTCCTCGACTGGTATGCCGCCGAACTGGTCAGACTCTCCGTCGAGCTGCGCCTGTCAACGCGCGCGGACGCTACGACGGTGACCCGTCTCGCGCCGGACATCGTGGTCCCCGCGGTCGGCGGGACCGGCGTGCGCCCGCCGATTCCCGGCATCGACCACCCGCGCGTGCACGACCTCGACGACTGGCTACGCCACCCGCGCACCAGCGATCGGGTGACCGTCTGGGGCGCCGACCGGGTGGGCCTCGCGCTGGCCGACGCCGCGGCGACGGCCGGATGCCGGACAACGCTGATCAGCGCCGGATCGGAGCTGGCTCCCGAAGCCGGCCCCCGGGAGAAGGGATTGACGGTGCGCAGGCTGGCCGGCAGCCCCGGCGTCGAGATCCGGCTGGAGACCACCCTTGAAGCGATCGAGGAGCACCACCTGCTGCTCGGTCACGCCGGCCGGCGCCAGTGGACCCGCATCGCCGGCCCGGTCGTGGTGTCCCAGGGCGTCACCCCGCGGCACCTCGACATCGGGACGGGCCCCTGGCAGGTCGTCCCGGCCGGCGAATGGCCGCAGGTCACGCGCTGACGGTTGCACCCAGCCGCTGCGCCCGATGAGCCGCCATCCGGACCGGCTCGTTGGCGAAGCCGTAACCGCGGTAACCGGAACGCTGCACGACTTCGACGAACACCCGCGAACCCATGACCGGCGTGAACAGCTGCAGACAGTAGCCGTGACCGTCCTGGTCGTACATGGCGCCGGCCCGGCGTACGAAATCTCCCAGGCCGGCCGGCAGCTCGGTGCGGGCCTCCAGGTCGTCGTAGTAGTTGCCGGGGATCCGCAACAGCTCGATCCCCGCCTGCGCCAGTGCGCCGGCCGTCCGGGCAAGGTCATTCGTGGCCAGGGTCAGGTGCTGCGGATGCGGGACCGCCGGCGCCCAGTCGCCGCGGCGCAGCACCGGCACACTCAGCGCGATCCGTACCCGCCGGTCGTCGTTGCGGATCGCCAGCGTGCGGATCAACCCGAACGGCGCCGCGAACTCGCCCGCCTCGTCGTCGCGCAGGCCCAGGACGCTGCGATAGAACAGCGCGGCTTCGTCGAACCGGTCGAACGGCTGGGCCAGCGAGAGATGGTCGATCGCGGTGATGCCGGTCGAGGGCCGGGGCGGTTCGCCGGTGGGCAGGAAGTCGTCGAGCCAGACCTGTTCGGCGCCCGGTTCGGTGCGGCAGAAGAACACCTCGGTGCCGTCCGGGGCAGCCACCGCGGTCAGCTCCGCCTCACGCCGGCGACGCTGACGCGGCAGCGGCCGGGCCATCAGGTGCTCGGCCCGCCGGGCGGACTGCTCGGGATCGGCACTTTCCAGCGCGAAGGCGCGGATGGCGGCCTCGCCCGCGCCGGAGTTCAGCAGGATCCGGGCGTCGCCCTGCTCCCACAGCTGCACCGGCTTCGACCGGTGCTGCCCGCTGTGGACGAAACCGAGAGCCCCCAGCAGGGCTTCCAGCTGCGGTCCGGACTGCGCATCCACGCCGAGTTCCGCGAAGGCGATGCCGGACAGCTCCGGAGCCGGCACGGTGTCGCCGGCCGTCGCGTCCAGCAGCGCGGTCAGGGACCGGCGCGCGTCCACCGCGGTCCGGTGCGGATCGGCCTGGCGGAAGACGTCGTTGAACACCTCGAGCGACAGCGGGCCGGTGTACCCGGCGGCCAGCACCGCCCGGGTGAATCCGACCAGGTCCAGCCCGCCCTGCAACGGGAACAGGCGATGATGCCGGCTCCATTGCAACACGTCCATCGACAGCCGGGGTGCGTCGGCCAGCTGCAGGAAGAAGATCCGATCGGCGGGCAGGCCGGCGATGCCGGCGTAGTCGTCGGTGCGCGACAGCACGTGGAAGCTGTCGAGGCACAGCCCCAGCGCGGGGTGATCGGCGCGGCGCACGATCTCCCAGGAGTGCTGCCAGGTGGACACGTGCCGCCCCCAGGCCAGTGCCTCGTAGGCGATGCGCATCCCGCGCTCGGCGGCCAGGTCGGCGAGTGCCCGGAGCTGCGACGCGGCCAGGTCGTCGTCGGCGATGGCGTCCGGGGCGACCGACGAGCAGATCAGAACGGTGTCGGCGCCGAGGCGGCCCATCAGGTCGAGCTTGGCGAGCATCCGGCGTCGCACCGCCTCGAACCGGGCCGGGGGAGCACCCTCCGCGTCCCGGAACGGCTGGTAGAGATCGATGGCGAGGCCGAGGTCCGCCACCCGCGCGCGGATCCGCTCGGGCGACTCGGCCGAAGCGAGCAGGTCGTTCTCGAAGATCTCGACAGCGTCGAACCCGGCTGCGGCGGCGGCCTCCAGGCGGTCCTCCAAGGTGCCGGACAGGCACACGGTCGCGATACTCGTGCGCGGCATACGCCACCTTCCGGGAGTGTACGAACCAGTACGTACACTGTAGGACGCTCATCGTTTAGAGTCGACACCTCAGAACGATCGAGAGGCGCGACATGGTTGCCGGAGCCACCCCACGCTCACGCGACGCCGACCGCACCAGGGCGGAGATCATCGACGTGGCCACCCGCGAGTTCTCCGATCAGGGGTATGCGGGCGCCCGCGTCGACGAGATCGCGGCCAAGACCAGCACCACCAAGCGGATGATCTACTACTACTTCGGTGGCAAGGAAGGGCTGTACCTGGCCGTCCTGGAACAGGCGTACCGGCACATCCGCTCCCTCGAACAGCAACTCGACGTCGACCACCTGGAGCCCGTCGACGCCCTGCGCCAACTGGCCGAGCTCACCTTCGACCACCACGAGTCGCACCAGGACTTCGTCCGGCTCGTCGCCATCGAGAACATCCACTACGCCCAGCACCTGCAACGCTCCGAGTCCCGCGAGGTGCTGGCCGCCCCGGCGCTCGACGTCCTCACCCGCATCATGGAGCGCGGTCGCGCCGCCGGGCTGTTCCGCGACGACCTGGACGCCCTCGACGTTCACATGATCATCAGCGGGTTCTGCGTGTTCCGCGGGGCGAACCGGTACACGTTCCGCGCGATCTTCGAACGCGACCTGCTCGACCCGGGCCGGCGTGACCATCTGCGGCAGATGATCGGTGACATGGTGGTCGCCTACGTGACCTCGCCCGGCGCCCCCTGACCCCGGCGCTCCGGCCGCGTCGCAGCCCGGCCTCGCCGCTGATGATGTTGTTGCACCTGCCGTAGCGTCATGTGCTGTGGTGGAGGCACACAGCACGAAAGGCTCTGTCTGCGATGTATCCCTCCATCAGACCTCCCCGCCACGTCAAGATCGGTGATGCGGCCGCGTTCGCCGGAACCACCCCGCGCGCCATCCGCCACTACCACCAGATCGGTCTGTTGCCCGAGCCCGAGCGAGGCGTGGACGGCCGCCGCTACGGCTACGACGACATGATCCGCCTTCTGTGGATCCGCAAGATGGCAGAGGCCGGCATCAGCCTGGACGACATCCGGGCGGCCTTCGGCGAAGCCCGGCGCATCGAGGACATCCTGAGCAGGCTGGAGGAGACGCTCGCGGCGCAGGAGGCCACGATCAAACGTCAGCGCGCGGCTGTCCAGCGCCTGCAGGCGGTCGGCAGCCCACTGGGGTTGCTCTCCGAACTGGTCACCGACCGGCTCAGCCAACTGCCCCCGAGCGAGCTGCGAGCGTCGGACGTGGACACCCTGCTGGTCACCGAACGGATCTTCGGGCCGCTGGGCGCCGCCATCCAGGCCAGCGTGTTCATCGTGCTGGCCACGCACCCCGATCTGAGGGCCGAGCAGGACCGCCTCGACGCGGCCGAGGCCGCCCTCGACGACGGCGTCGAGCCCGACGACCCGCGCGTCGAAGAACTCGCCGTCCTGCGATGCGCCCACCAGGTGGCACTGGATCGGGCCATCGAGGCAGCGGGGCTGGACAGGGACGAGGAGAAACTCTTCGAGATCTACGACGCCGACCTGAAGGGGGAGGAGGAGCGCGGACAGATGAGCGCTGTCGAAGCCGTGAACAAGATGCCGTACGGATTCTCTCCCGCTCGGATGCGCTGCGTGGAACTCGCGGGACAGCTCCTCGCCGAGGCCTACTCCGCGAACAGCTGATCACCTGTGCTGCCGATCCGGCTTCTTGACGGCCGCTTGACTTCAACCCAGGTGGAGTTCTTAGCGTCCCTGGCATGCATCGGGTCGACAGCGAGGAGCGGATGATGGACGAGGTCACGCAGCGAGTGGCACTGGACGACCCATCGGCTCGTACCACTGCGGAGAATGTCGCCAGGGATCTGGCGGCGCAGTTGCAGCGAGGCGGCGACACCCTGGACGCCGACGCCTACGACGCCTGGTTCGCCGCCGACATCCTCTGGGGCAGTCCGTACGGGGCGACGCTGACAGGCTTCGCGGGGTTGAACGCGATCCACCATCGGATGATGGACCCGTCCGGGCCGCTGACCACGCTCCCGGCGCCGGCCTCACGTTTCGAGGTCGTGTCGGTCCTGGCGCCCGCGCCCGGCGTCGTCGTGACGCAGATCCGCCGGCAGGCACTCGTCGCGGACGGCTTCTCCGAGATGGCGCTCTACGTGTTGATCGAGCGCGAGGGCCGGTGGTGGCTGGCCGCCGCTCAGAACACCCCGATCCGGCAAGCCGCCCGCGTCCCGGGCGACTGAACCACCGTGCCGGTGGGATCTTGCCCGTTCCAGGCGTTACAGGTGCGCGAGCCAAGGATGTCCCGGGTGCACGCGGGCGAGCAGCCCGGCCAAGGTCGCGCGCTGGTCCGGGGTCAGGTGCGGGACGGTCTGCTCGAAGTCGGCCTGGTCCTTCGGGCGTGCGTTCTTGGCCTTGAAGAGCAGGACCAACTCCGGCCTGAGGTACGGAACAGCGTCCTCGGTGTAGCGGATGATCTCCCGGTACGGGAACCGGACGGTCGGGTCACGCCGGCAGATCCAGGTGTCGCCCCGGTGTGGCTCACGGAACACGTCGACCAGGTAGTCGCCGGTGTCCGGGTCGCGTAGCCACGTCTGGTGCGTGGCCGCGAGCTCCTCCTGTGTCGCGTTCTCCCACAGGTGGCCACTGCCCACCGTGTCGAAGACGTAGCCGGGGAAACGCCCGCGGATCTCAGTGAAACTCGCGGCCGGGATCGCGATCTCGAGGTCACCGTGCTCGCGAGTCTGCTCGCCGCGGAACAGGTCCAACGCCCAGCCCGCGGCCACGCACCAGGGCGTCGCCGTGCCGGACAGGCGGGGTGCGATCTCGCCCGGCGTCCAGCACGACGACCATCTGGCCGGCAGGGCGTCGATCTCGGCCGGTGTCAACTGATGGCCACCGGCGGGCAGGTGCTCGCTCACCTCAGGAAATCTAGCCGCGACGTCGACGGCCCCGGGCGACCTGGCTGAGCAGGAGGGGCGTTCAGGAGGCGAGCCGGGCGACGAGGCCGTGGCGTGGCGCGGCCAGTTGGGCGAGCAGGAAGGCGCCGGTCAGCGTGAGCACGATCGTGCCACCGACCGGCAGGTCCCAGGACCAGGACAGGTAGAGGCCGATCACGGTGCCCCCGGCGCCGATGGCAGGGGCCAGGATCATCATGACCGCGAGCCGGTCGGTGAGCAGCCGGGCGGTCGCGGCCGGGGTGACCAGCAGCGCCAGGACCAGGATGTTGCCGATGGTCTGCACCGCCATCACCACGGCTAGGGTGACCAGGACGTAGAGCAGCAGGTCGAGCCAGAAGGTCCGCAGTCCCAGGGCGCGGGCCATCTCCCGGTCGAGGGTGACGGCCACGAACTCCTTGTGCAGCAGGAACGCGGCGAGCAGGACCGCGATCGTGGTGCCGCCGACAACGTACAGGTCGCGGTCGGGGATGCCGGTGATCGAGCCGAACAGGAACTGCTGCAGCGACCCGGCATACCCGGGCGCGCGGGAGATCACCACGATGCCCAGGGCGAACGCGGCGACGAAGAAGATGCCGATGACCGAGTCCTCCTTCAGCCGCCGGTTCTGGGCGAACACGCTGACCAGCAGGGCGGTGACGATGCCGGCGACGGTGCCGCCGACGACCAGGCTGCCGGAGAACAGGAACGCGACGGCCAGCCCGGGGAAGACGGCATGTGCCACCGCGTCACCGATGAAGGCCATTCCTCGCAGTACGACGTAGCACCCGACCACTCCGCACATCGTGGCCGCGAGCACGGCGATGGTCAGCGCCCGGGGCAGGAAGGCGAGGTCCGGGTTGGTCAGGTCGGCCAGGAACTGTAGGGGTGACATGTCAGCCTCCGACCGGTAGGGCGAGTGCTTTGAGCAGGTGGCTGCCGGGGCCGACGTCGAAGGTCCGCATCCAGATCGCCGGGTCTCTCAGGTCGGCGGCGGGCCCGTCGGCCACGACGGTGCGGTTGAGCAGGACCAGCCGGTCGCAGGTGTACGCGGCGGCGGTCAGGTCATGGGTGGCCATGACCACGGCACGTTCGGCGGCGATGGTGGTGAACAGCTCGGCCAGCGTCTCCTGGGCGGGCATGTCCAGGCCGGTGAACGGCTCGTCGAGCAGCAGCACCGGCGGCGACAGCACCAGCGCGCGGGCGACCAGGACCCGCTGACGCTGACCGCCGGAGAGTTCCCCGACCGGACGTTTGCGCAGGTCGGTGAGGTTGACCTGGTCGAGGGCGTGCCAGACCGCCTGCCAGTGGGCGACCTTCGGGCGACGGAACAGGCCGATGCGCCAGACCAGGCCGCTGAGCACGGCGCTCTCGACCGTCGCGGGGAAGTCCCAGGTGAACTCGTGGCGCTGCGGCACATATCCGGGGCCGGCGCCGGCAATGGTCACGGTGCCGGCCTTGAGGGGAATCAGCCCCAGGGCCGCGCGCATGAGGGTGGTCTTGCCGGCGCCGTTGGGCCCGAGCAGGCCGACGAACTCGCCGGCGTCGACGCGCAGGTCGACATCGTGCAGGACGGGGCGGCCGCCGAGGTCGGCGTGTACTCCGGTCATCTGCAGCGCGGCGCTCATCGGCCGGCCCCGTGAGTGCGTTCGGCGCGGCGGCGCACCGCGGCTTGACGCGCGGCCAGTGCGGCGATCAGCAGCGCCACCAGGAGACCGGTGCCGAGCAGGAACGGCAGATGGTCCGTACGGGAAGAGTCGTCGCCTGCTGGAGCGGCGGCGGCCCGGACCGATCCGGATGGCAGTGGGCCGGTGAAGGAGGCGTGCAACGCCTCGTCCGGATTCGTGGCGTCGCCGACGGCCAGGCGCAGGAGTGTGTCGGTGCTGGCGGTGGTGCCGTCGGCGAGGTCGGCGGTGACGGTCAGGGCGAGCAGGTAGGCGCCGGGTCTGCCGAAGACCCAGTTGGCGTGGGTGTGGGTGTTGGTCTCGACCCAGAGCGGCTGGGGGAACGGCTTGGCGGAGCTCCACAGGACCTGGGGCGCGCCGAGGTTGCCCGATTGCAGGAAGACGGTGACGGTGCCCGGGCCCTGGACGCCGCGCAGGCTCATGGTGACGCCGCGGTCGATCGCTGTCAGGACGCCGGGGTCCTGGGTGTTCCAGCCGATCCAGACCACGCCCTGGTGTTCGGTCTGCGGCACGACGTGCACCGGCGTGCCCGCCTTCTCGCCGAGGAACGCGTAGGCCGGGTCGTCGGGAACGGGCTGGCCGGCGGTGTCCCGCACGCGCAGGACGGTCTCGGCCGGGTCGCGCCAGACCGAGGGGATCGTGTGGTCGTCGTGGATCTGGACCGTCCAGGTGCCGTCGCGGTAGCGGGGCCCGATGTCGACGTGACCGGTGTCCAGGACGGCGCGGCCGGTGGCCTGGGCCTGGTTCGGGTCCAGGGTCTGGGCGAGCCCGCCGGTGGGTGCGGGGACCGTCGGTGTGACGGCGAGCAGGGCGGCGGTCAGTGCCGCGGTGACGTGCGTGAGCAAGGTGTGTTCCCCGTCAGGTCAGGCAGTGTCGGAGGGAGTCGGCGTTGAATCGCATCATCGCGACGTAGCTGGTCACCCGGTCGTCGAAGGCGTCGCCGTAGATGTCGCAGACCTTCACGTGGTTCTGCTTGGCGACCTCGACCAGGGTGGAGGAGCGGGCGCGCAGGTTCGGTTCCAGGAAGACCGCCGGGATGCGCAGGTTGCGCAGGGTCTCGGTGAGCCGGCGCCGGTCGGCCAGGCTCGGCTCCACGGCAGGGTTCGGCGTGACGAACCCGGCGACCGGCAGGTCGTAGGCCTTGGCCAGGTAGGCGAACGCGTCGTGGGTGGTGACCAGGTGCCGGCGCGACGCCGGAATCGCGGCGATCTGGTCCCGTACGTAGGTGTCGAGCGCGGTGAGCTCCCGCAGGTAGCGGTCGGTGTTCGTCCGGTAGGCGGCGGCGCCGGCCGGGTCGGCGCCGATCAGGCTGTCGCGGATCAGTTCGGCGTACGCCTGCGCGTTGCGCACGTCCTGCCACAGGTGCGGGTCGATCTCGCCGTGCACGTGCCGGCCCAGCACGGCCTGCGGCAGCTGGTGGATGTGGGTGCCGGGGCGGCCCAGAAAGCGCAGGCCAGGCCCGGCGGGCACCTCTCGCAGGGCTTTGGCGGGAACTTCGACGACGGTACGGGCGGGGTCGAGCCGCTGGTCATCCGACGAGTAGTACAGCTGCCCGGTGTCGATGTCGGTGGTGATGTCGGTGTGCCCGCCGCGCAGCACCGTGGCGCCGGTCATGCCGGGCACGGTGGACGGGTCGACGCCCACGGCGAAGGTGAAGGCCTGCTCGCCCAGCGGCAGCGGCTTGCTGCCGGAGGTCACTGCCAGTTCGGCGCGCAGGGTGAGCCGGTAGACGCCGGGTTCGGTGAAGGCCCAGCTCATGTGGGTGTGCGCGTCCGGTGGCAGGGTCATGGTGTCGTCGCGGAAGCCGTTGGCCGCCGCGAAGCCGTCGCCCGAGTCGAGGAACACGTCGGGGTTGCCGAACGACTCGGTCAGATACGCGGCCATCCGGCCCGGCCCCGTCACGGCTGTCGCCGAGACCCGGATGTCGGACGAGCGGGTCACGCCCGGTTGCCGGCCCGTGCCGGTGGCGCGCATGCCGAGCCAGACGGTGTCCAGGGAGACGTCCTCGACCAGCGGGACGATCTCGGCGGCGTATTTGGTGGCGCCTTCGGCCAGGGAGATCTGATCGACCCCTTCCGGCAGGTTCGCGTCGAGGGTCTTGATCACGCTTTGCGCCTCGAGCAGCAGGTAGTTGCTGAACGCCACGTCGGCGTAGACGACGTTGCGCACGTCGCGCAAGGTCGGCTCGTACAGGTGGGCGTCGGCGTTGTCGGGGACGATGGCGTCGACCAGGACGCGGTCGCCGCCGACGTTGCGGACCAGGTCGGCGAGCAGCCCGGTGGTGGTGACCACCTGCAGCCGGCTGTCGGCGCCGGACAGCGCGGGCGGGGCCGAGCAGCCGGCCGCGGTGAGCGCGAGCAGCAGCGTCGCGGCGAGTCGCTTCATCTACAGTTCTCCCACGTGGGCCCGCTCCAATTCCGGTGGAGCGGGCCCACACTGCGGTGGTTACGGCAGGACGGTGAAGGTGTACGTCTTGGCGCCGGTGCTGACGGTGGCGCCGGTGGCTGCCAGCTTGCCGGTCACCTCGAACGTGACGCTGTACGTGCCGGCCTGGGTGAAGCCCCAGTTGGCGTGGGCATGCACGTTGCGCGCCACGGTGAGGGCGTCCGGCAGGCCGTCGCTCGAGTCGAACAGTTTGGCCGGCGTGCCACCGGAGACGGTGTAGACACTGACGCTGCCCGACCCGGTGACGCTGGTGAGCTTGACCGACACGCTGTTGTTCTGCAGCACGCCGGCGGGCACCTCGAGGGTGTTCCATCCGGCGTAGAGCAGCCCGGAACTGCTGGACTGCGGCAGCACCCAGGCGGTGGAGCCGGCGGTGCCGAGGAACGACCAACCGCTGCCGCTGGGCACGGTGACCTTCGCGGCGGCCGGGACGCGCAGTTCGACGTCGGCGGGGTTGCGCTCGGCCTCGGTGCTGCCGGTGGCGTCGTTGAGGCTCAGCACCAGCGTGCCGGCGGTGTAGTCGACGTCCAGGACGTCAACGTGGCCGCTGCTGAGGGTGACCGTCGCGGCCTGGGCGGGGCTGATCAGGGTTCCGGCGATCAGCAGGCCGGCGAGGACCGCCGCAACCCGCTTCACGGCTGCACCACGAAGGTGTAGACGGCCGGCTCGGAGGTGACCGTGGCGCCGGTGGCGGCGACCGTGGCGGTGGCCCGGACCTTGAGGCGGTAGACACCGGCCTTTTGGAACGCCCAGTTGGCGTGCTGGTGTGTGCCGGTGGCCAGGCTCACGGCGTCGGGCAGGCCGTCGCCGCTGTCGATCAGGATGCGCGGGGCACCGACGGCGTCCTCGGTGTAGACGGCGAGCCGGCCGGGACCGGTCACCTTCTGCGCGGTGAGGGTGACCGTGTCGTTCGCGAGAGCGCCGGACTCGATCTCCTCGGTGGACAGGCCGGGCCAGAGCAGCTTCTCGGCCTGGATCTCGGGAAGGATCCAGACCGGGGCACCGGCGGCGCCGAGGAAGTTGAACGCGGCATTGTCCGGGACGGTGGTCTTGGCGGCCCTCTTGACCAGCAGGACGACATCGCCGGGCTCGTGCTCGACGCCGGGCTCGACGCTCTCGTCGTGCACGCCCAGCTCGAGTGCGCCGTCCTCGAACTCGATGTCGACGACGTCGACGTGACCGGAACTGAGCACCGCCGGCGCGGCGTGTGCCTGGGCCGGGACAGCGCCGGCGAGCAGGGCAGTGGCCAGGATGCCACTTCCCAGCAGCAGACGGATGGGTTTACGCAAGGGATTCTCCTTCTTCTCACGGCCGGAGGGCCCGGCCGCGACGTTGACACTAATGGTTTTCATTTTCATTAGGAAGGTCTCATGTGGAGGCGTGATGTTGCTCGCCCCGGCGGCGGCGGGTGACGACGATCAGGAACGCGCCGCCGGCCGCGAGGAGCAGGCCGCCGGTCGCGATGGAGAGGATGTCCGTGCCGGTCTGGGGCAGCTTGCCGCCCGCCGATCCGGTGGTCGTGCCGGTCGTGGAACCGGTGTTGTCGCCACCGCCGCCGGCAGTGGCGCTGGGGCCGGCGGTGGTGCCGCCACCGGTTCCGGTCGCGTCGCCGACGGCGAAGGTCAGTGTCCGGGTATCCGAGACGGTCTTGCCGGCCGTGGTGGTGGCGGTCATCTCGACGGCGAGCCGGTAGGTGCCCGCCTCGGTGAAGGCCCAGTTGCCGTGCGCGTGGGTGTTCGGCGGGATGCTCAGCTGCTGAGGCAGGCTCCTGGCGGAGTCGAAGACGACCTCCGGGGCGCCGAACGAGCCGGTGAGGAAGAGCTTGACGGCGCCGGGACCGTCGACCTTGCGCAGCCGCCAGGTGACGTTGCCCTTGGTGCCGCTGATGATCGACTCGTGCTGGGTGTTCCAGCCCGGCCAGACGATCCCGGCCTGTTGTGACTGCGGCAGCAGATAGACCTGGTCACCGGCTGCGCCGAGAAACGCGTACCCGGAACCGGACGGCACGGCGATCTTCGCCTTGTCGCTCACCTTGAGCGTCACGTCGGCCAGGTCACGCCAGGTGGCCGGCGTGGTCGAGTCGTCCTTGAGCCGGATGGTCAGCGTGCTGCCGCTCAGTTGCGGGCCCATGTCGACGTGGCCTTCGGAGATCACCTTGCGGCCGGCTGCTGTTGTGCTTGCCGCGGTGGTGGACAGGGCCTTCGCCGCGGCGGTGGCATGCGACGGCTGCCCGGTGGGCGTGGCTGCGGCCGCCTGCTTGGCGGCTGCCGCGGGAGCCGTGGGAGCCGTGAGCGCAGGCGTGGCGGCGGCCGGCGCTGTCGTGCCGGCGCCGGGAACCGTGACGGTGTAAGTGGCCTCGTCCTGTGTGGTCGTCGATCCGGTGCGCACCGTCGCCCGCAGGGTCAGCCGGTATTCGCCGGGGGAGTCGAACATCCACACCAGGCCGCCGGTACGCCGTCCGGCCGGTACCGGGGTGCTGGTGCGGCTGTCGCTGTCGAGCAGCAGCGCGGGCCGTCCCCAGTTCGACAGCGTGTAGGCGGCGAAGGACCCGGGTCCGTCGGCGGAGACCAGTTCCAGGGCCACGTCGCCGGCCACGGCGGTGGTGTCGATGGCGGGCAGGCCTTCTCCGCCGGCCAGCGACCAGACCGTGGTCCCAGGTGGGCCGAGGAACGCGTATGCGGGGTCGTCGGGCACGGTGCCGGCCGGTTGTGCCGCGGCGGTGAACCGCAGTTGCGCCGGATCGGTGTCCTCGGCCTGACCGTGTTCACGGAAGTTCAGTAGCAGTTTGCCGGAGTCCACCGACAACGCGATCAGATCCGCACCGGCGACCTGCGGGCTTTGTGGTCGGGCCGCGGCGGGCGCGCTGGCGGGCAGGGTGGCGATCAGTGATGCGGTGGCGGCTGCGGTGCGCAGCCCGCGCCGCTTTCTGGGCGTCATGAAGGTCCTTCCTCGGCGGAGATGGCTTGTTCGCGCCCACGTTGCTCGGCTGCGGCGACGGCCTCGCGCAGCGCCCGCCGGCGGCGCCGCCGGGCGAGCAGCCGGCCGACGACGATGGCCGTGACCAGGGCCAGCAGGCCGAGCTGTGACCAGGGGATCAGCCACACCGTGTGCTGCGACTCGGCCCGTGCCGGGGCGGGGTCGATGGCCCGGCCGCCGGCGGCCGCCGGCAGCACCGAGACGGCCAGTTGCTCACGCAGCAGCGGCGGGACCCCGTCGAGGCGGATCGAGGTGCGCAGCGAGCCGCCCGGCAGGACTTCCGGGACGGCGGCCCCGTTCGCGGAGCGCTCACCCAGCCCGAACGGGCCGTGCGCGTGGACGGACGGCTGCGCGCTCAGACGTACGTTGCCGATGTTGTTGATCGTGAAAGTGGCTGTCAGGTGCGGCAACGTCACCGGATTCCACGAAGAACCGGAGGTGAGCTGTACGTCGGTGACCGTCAGCGCCGGCCGCAGCGGCCCGGTGACACGCAGGTAGATCCGGGTGCCGACCCGGTGATCGACGGTGACCCGCCGTCCGTCGGGCCCGGTGCCGGTGCCGGCGTCGGTCAGGGAGGCGACCACTCCCGCGGCGTGATCGCCGGGGGTGGCGTTGCCGGGGACGGTCAGCGTGAGCGGGATGACGACCCGTGACGACTTCGGCAGGGTGACGGTGGTGCGGGCGAGGGTGACCCAGCCGCCGGCGTCACGTGGCGCGGCGCCGGCGGCGAGCAGGTCGAAGCCGCCGCCGGCGGTGGTGAACGCGTCGCTGGCGTACAGGCGCAGCGTCAGCGGCCGCCGGGAGTGGTTGGTGACGGCGAGGTGGTCGGTGATGGTGGCGCCGGGGTCGAGTTTGTAGTCCAGCGCGGTCCGGCCGTTCGGGCCTTGCGGCCCGGACGGGGTGACCGACCAGGTCAAGGAGTCGTTGGCGGGCTCCGCGGCGACGGGGGTGGTGGACAGGGCAAGGGTTGCGACGGCCAGCAGGGCCGCGACGAGAGGGGTACGCATGAGGGTCTTCCGTCGGCCGAGGGTCGCGGGGCGGCGGGAGGGGGTGGCCACCGCCCCGCGACGGCATCAGATGGCGGTCAGAGTGATGGTGCCGCTGTAGGTTCCGGCCGTGGTGTCGGTCGGCACGCGCAGCGTGAGCGTCGCGTCGAGTTTCGCGGTGCCCAGGCCCTTGCCGTTGGGGGCGGAGGCGAGCGTGGCGCTGCCGCCCAGCCCGGTGCCGGGAAGCCCGGCGACGTAGGGAACGGCGACCGGCCCGGCCACTACGCCCTGCTGGGTGCCCTGCGTGACGACGGCCGGGGCCCAGCCGAGGTAGCTGCCGGCGAACGTCTTGCCGTCCTCGGTGCGGAACCCGTCGGCGACCTGGCCGGCGGCGGTCCAGCCGGGCTGGGCCTCGCGGGTGTCGGTCACGGTGACCGGTTTGAGAGCGCCGTTGCTCTCCCAGCGGTCACCGGCCGCGGACAGGGTGGCCGGTGGCAGGGTGACGGTGCGGTCCCCGGGATCGACGCTGATCACGAGGGCACCGTCGGCGGCGTTGATGGTGGCGGTCACGGACTTGGCGGTGCTGCTGCCCTCCTCGGGGAGGGCGACCCACAGCCAGACCGACTCGGCGGTGGCCGTGACGGTCGTACCGTCGTAGAGCTTGACCAGGTACTCGGTGGCGTTGAGGGCCCGGGTCGCGGTGAAGCTGTACGACGCGCCGGTCTCGCCCTCGATCGGGCTGAACTCGGCGTCGTCCGGCCGCTTGCTGAACCACTGGTACCTGGTCAGGGCGCCCTGCGGTGTCTGCACCGCCTGCAGGATCACGGTGTCCCCGGGCTGGTACTCGTCGGCCATGCCGGAGACGGCCAGCTCGACGTCGTGCCCGCCGGCCGGGGCAGCGCCGACGACGAAGCGGTAGTCCACCGGTCCGGTGGAGACCTTCGTGCCGTCGGCCAGGGTGGCGTCGGCCTGGAACGTCAGCGTGTAGGCGCCGCCGGCCGAGAACACCCAGCCGGCGTGAGCGTGGGTGTGCACCGGCACGTCGAGGCGGTCGGGCAGGCCGTCGTTGCTGCGGAACTTGACGTTCGGGATCCCCAGCGAGGTGGTGTCGAACAGGGTCACGTCACCGGGGCCGTCGGCGCCGACCAGGCTGATCGTCACCTTGTCGCCGGTGAAGACCCCGGAGCCGAGCGCGGTGGTGTTCCAGCCGGGCCACAGCAGCGCCGGGTCCTGGATCTGCGGCAGCATCCAGATCTTGCTGCCGGGTGCGCCGAGGAACGCGAAGCTCGGCAGGTCCGGCACGGTCGTCTCGGCCGCGGGCAGCACCCGGAACGTGACGTCGGCCGGGTCGCGTACCACCGAGGGGCTGATCGTGTCGTCCTTGACCTTCAGCTTCAGCGCGCCGTTCTCGTAGTGGACGTCGACGGCGTCGGTGTGTCCTGCCGACAGCACCACCGCGTCGGCGGCCAGCGCCGGGGAGGCGTCGACCAGGGCCGTGGCCAGCAGGGTCAGGCCCGCGACGGTGGACGCGACCCGTACGGAGGGTCTCTTCACGCATCGTCTCCTTTCTGGACAGTCGACCGTTATTGAAAACGACTGTCGTTTTCGATCGGGGACGCTAGCACGGGCCGTGCGCCGGGGGATACCGGACACCGGCGGCCGGAGCCGCCGGAAGGCGGCGAGATCAGGCGGGTGGGCCGACGGGCTCGGCGATCGATGAACTGATTGTCATCTCGCTATTAGACGATGATTTATGAAAACGATTATCGTTCTGCTCCTCAGCGACAAGGAGTGGAACCACATGAGAATCCGGCAAGGCATCCTCTGGATCGCGTCCCTGACCGCCACGGCGACCGTCCTCGCCGGCTGCGGCTCCAGCGACGCCGACGCCGGCGCGGCCGGGCCCGCAGCTTCCGGTGGCGCACCGCTCGCGGTGGTCGCCACCACCCCCGAGGTGGCCGATTTCGTCCGCAACATCGGCGGCAGCGACGTCACGGTGACCCAGATCATCAAGGTCGGTGTCGACCCGCACGAGTACGAACCCACCCCGGCCGACATCCAGGCCATCGGCGCCGCCAAGGTCGTCGTCAAGAACGGCGTCGGCCTGGAGGAGTGGCTGGACCCGACGATCGAGTCGGCCGGTTTCAAGGGCACCGTCGTCGACTCCAGTCAGGGCGTAGCGCTGCGCAAGGGCGACCCGGGTGACGAGGAGATGGCCGCCGGCGACCCGCACATCTGGCACAACCCGCAGAACGCCAAGATCATGGTCGGCAACATCGAGAAGGCGCTCGCCGCGGCCGACGCCGGCCGCGCCGCCGCGTTCGCCAAGAACCTCACCGACTACTCGGCCAAGCTGGACAAGCTCGACGCCGACAACCAGGCCGCCTTCGCCAAGCTGCCCGCCGGCGACCGCAAGCTGGTCACCAACCACGACGCGTTCGGCTACTACGTCGACCGGTACCAGTTGCAGTTCGTCGGCTCGGTCATCCCGAGCATGGACACCTCCGCGGAACTGTCGGCACAGCAGCTCACCGACCTGGTCACCAAGATCAAGGCAACCGGCACCAAGGCCATCTTCACGGAGAGCTCGCTGCCGCCCAAGACCGCCGAGGCCATCGCGAGGCAGGCCGGCGTCAAGGTGGTGGCCGGTGAGGACGCGCTCTACGGCGACAGCCTCGGCGCCGACGGCACCCCGCAAAGCACCTACCTCGGCGCCGAGCAGCACAACACCCAGGTCATCGTCGCCGCGCTGGCGGGCTGAGATGACGCCGGCCCTGACGTACTCAGCGGTGAGCGTCGGCTACCAGGGCACGCCGGTGCTGACCCACGTCGACCTGGAACTCGCGCCGGGGCAGACGGTGGCGCTGGTCGGCCCGAACGGGGCCGGCAAATCCACCCTGATCAAGTCGATCCTCGGCCTGGTCCCGGTGCTCGCCGGCGCGGCCACGGTGCTCGGCGACCATCCCGCCGCGGCCCGCGGCCGGGCCGGATACGTGCCGCAGACCGACACCCTGGACGCCGACTTCCCGGTCAGCGTCCGGCAGGTCGTCATGATGGGCCGCTACCGCCGGATCGGCTGGTGGCGGCCCGCCGGCAAGGACGATCGCCGGGCGGTGTCCGAGGCCCTCGACCGGGTCGGTCTCGCCGGGCGCGCCGGGCACCGCTTCGGCACCCTGTCCGGCGGGCAGCGCCAGCGGGTGCTGCTGGCCCGCGCCATCGCCTCCGAACCCCGGCTGCTGCTGCTCGACGAACCGTTCAACGGGGTCGACGCGGTCAGCCAGGACGCGATCGTGCGGGTGCTGCGCGACCTCACCGGCAGCGGCACCGCCCTGGTGATCAGCACCCACGACCTGCAGGTGGCACGGGACCTGGCCGACCTGGTCTGCCTGATCAACGGGCGTCAGTGGGCGGCCGGGCCACCCGCCGCGACCCTCACCGAGCAAAACCTGCGACGCACGTACGGCGGGAGCACCATCAGCCTGGCCGACGGCCGGATGGTCCTGGTGGAACCGTGATCGAACCGTTCACCGCCCCGTTCATGGCGCGGGCCCTGACCGAGCTGGCGCTGCTGGCGCTGATCTGCGGCCCGATCAGCGTGTTCGTCTTCGCTCGCCGGCTCTCGTTCGTCTCCGACGCGCTGACCCACACCATCTTCCCCGGCGTGGTCATCGGTTTCCTGGCCGGCGGACTGGAGGGGTTGTTCGCCGGCGCCCTGGTCGCCGGGATCGTCACCGCGGTCGTGCTGACCCTGCTGACCCGCGGCGGCCGGGTCTCCGACGACGCTGCCACGGCCGTGGTCCTGACGGCGATGTTCTCGATCGGGGTGGCGATGGTCTCGCGCCGATCGTCGTACACCTCGGATCTGACCTCGTTCCTGTTCGGCCGGTTGCTGACCGTGTCGCCGCGGCAGATCGCCGAGACCGCCGCGCTGGTCGTCATCGTCCTGATCGCATTGGTGGCCGGTGCCCGGGCGCTGCTGTTCCGCACCTTCGACCCGGGTGGCGCCGCGGCCGCCGGGTTCCGGGTCGGCTGGCTCGACCTGTGGCTCAACATCCTGGTCGCGCTCGTCGTGGTCGCCGCCGTCCGCGCGGTCGGCACGATCCTCGTGGTGGCGCTGCTGATCGTCCCCGCGGCGGCCGCCCGCATGGTCACCGACCGCCTGGTGGTGATGGCGGCCGTCGGCACGGTGCTGATCCTCGGCGCCGGGTACGGCGGGCTGCTGCTGAGCTGGACCGCCTCGATCCACTACGGCGTCTCGCTGACCTCCGCCTCGTCGGTGGTGCTGCTGCTGGTCGCGGCGTACTGCCTGCTGATCCCCGTACGCCTGATCCGTGACCGCCGCCGTCGCACCGTGACCGTGCCCAGGCAAAGGAGCTCCGTGCATGAACTGGTGGGATGACGCCCTGCACCGGGCGACCGCCGAGGTGATCCTCGTCGGCGCCCTGGCCGGCCTGATCGGGGTGCAGGTGGTGCTGCGCCGGCTGTCGTTCTTCACGATGGCGCTGACCCACGCCACCTTCCCCGGCGTGGTCGCGGCCTCCATCATCGGCGTGAACATCCTCGTGGGCGGTGCGGTGGCCGGCGCCGCCGTCGCGCTCGGCGTGGCCGCGCTGACCCGCCGCCGCGGCCAGGACGCGGCGGCCGCCACCGGCGTCGTGCTCTCCGCCGGGTTCGCGCTCGGCGCCGCGCTGGTCGCCACGCAGAGCGGGTTCAGCCGCGACCTGTCCTCGTTCCTGGTCGGCTCGGTCCTGACGGTGACCGTGCAGGACCTGGTCACCACCCTGGTCGCGCTCGTCGTCGTGGGGCTCGTCCTGTCGGTGTCCGCCCGTCCGCTGCTGCTGGTCGGTTTCGACCGGGCCGGCGCGCGGGCGGCCGGGCTGTCGACCGGGGCCTGGGACCTCGTGCTGTTGCTGACCATCGAGGTCGTCGTGGTGACGCTGGTGCCCGCGGCCGGCACGATCCTGGCCCTGTCACTGATCGTGGCGCCCGCCGCGGCCGCCCGGCTGTGGACCGACCGGCTGCCGGTGATGAGCGTGCTCGCCGTCGTGTTCGCCGTCGGCAGCGGACTGGCCGGCCTGTGGGCCTCCGGCCGGTTCGACATCGCCGCCGGCGCCGGCATCTCGCTCACCGCGACGGCGGTCCTGCTGCTGTCCTGGCTCCTGACCCGCCTGCGGCCGGCCGTGTCGCCGGGCGCCGCGGGCCGCACCGAGGTGGCGCCGGCATGATCGCGCCACCGGTGGTCAGCGGCATCGCGCTGGAACGCGCCGTGGAGGCGATGCGCGGGATGGCGTACGAGCATCGCCTGCATATTCTCGTCATGCTCCGCGCCGGCGAGGCGACACCGTCGGAGCTGGCCGCCACGCTCGAGGTGCATCCCACAGTGGTGGCCCACCATCTGCGCCACCTGGTCGACGCGCATCTCGTGCGTCGCCGGCGCAGTGGTAAGCGGGTGCTCTACTCGCTGCCGGACGAGGCGACCGCCCGGCTGATAGGTGACGTGCTGCGCTACGCCGGCGTCTGATCCGCACGCCTCCGCGCATGGCGGCGTGCGGGGGACCGCCGTCGGTGCTCGCCGCTACGGTGGGCGGCTATGGCGATGGAGATGAACGACCCGAAGCAAGTCATGACCGCACTACGCGGCACGGCGCTCGAGGGTCACGAGGTGCAGGAGGGACCGAGCGGCACCCTCGTCGTCGAGGGACCCGACAGCACCGCGATGCTGCCGCTGTGGCGCGCGGCCCGGGAAGCGGTGCCCGTGACGGGGCGCTGGCCGGTCATGACCGACTTCGAGGATCTGAAACCCGAACCGACGCCGGAGGAAGGCGCGGCGTTCGCTGCCGCGGCGCAGACCTCGGATCCGTGGACGATCTTCGGCGACCCTCGTGGCGACTACGAGGCATGGCAGATCACCGACTACCTCGACGCGTGTCTGGGGTCGGGTGCGGGCCGCCGCGACGATCCTCGGCTGACGGGGATCACCCAGGGAGGACTCGACCGGTGGGTCTACGAGCAGATGCTCGCCGACCCGGCCCTGGCTGCCCGCGGCATGGCCCGCGCGGCACAGCTGAGCAGTACGAAGAACTGGTACTCCGACTCCGATGTACGACTGGTGCTGTTGCCGACGCCGGCGCAGTGGCTCGCCCCGCAATGGCTGTTCTACTACGGGGCGGAACGCGACAGGGGCCCCGAAGCGCTGGGCGCCGCGATCCTGCGGTGGGAGCAACGGTGGGGCGCACAACTGGTGGCGTCCTGGGGCACCATGCTGCAATTCCTTGCCACGCGTCCGCCGGTCGACCCGGAGGATGCGTGGCAGCTCGCCGGGGAGTTGATGACCGTCGGCAGCAGCCTGCAACACGAGCGGTGGGAGCTGGCACTGGCGCTGCCGCACGGCGACGCCTGGTTCGTACACTGCCGTCCCTGACTCTTCGCGGCGACCGCGGGTTCCCTTCCCGGGCTTCCAGCGGCACTACGGACGGGCCGTGCCGGTGTCGTCGGTCAGCGGGAAGCAGCCGGCGAAGGGGTCGGGCAGGGCCGGCCACCGGTCGGAGCCTTCGGCCAGCTCGGCATCGGTGAGCAGGCAGGAGTCGAGCAGTTCGGTGACGGCGGCGTGATCGAGGTGCATGCCGATCAGCGCGAGCACGGTGCGCCGGTCACCGTAGTACGGATCCCAGGACAGGTCGGCGGCCAGGCGCCGCTCGACGCTGGTCTCGGTCCACCGCTCGACCGGCAGCGCCACCAGCCAGTAGCCGAGGCTGCCCATGCTGACACCGCCGCCGGCGCACTCGAACGCGACGGCCACGTCGGGCTGGCTGGCGATCCAGAGCTGCCCACGGCCGCGCAGCGCCTCCTCGGTCAGGGTCCCCAGTGAATCGTGCAACCGTTGGGGGTGGAACGGGCGGCGGGCCTCGAACAGGATCGAGGTGACCCCGTCGGGGTCCGGGTCGTGCACGGCGATCTGCCGCCCTTCCAGGGCGAGCCCGAGTGTGCCGGGCCGGTGCGGGTCGTGTCGGCGGGTGTTGCCGACGAGCGCTGCCAGCCCGGTGCAGTCCAGGCTGTGGCTGGTGCCGGTCGGCACCTGCACTGCCCACGGCGCGAGCCGGTGCACCAGCGTGCCGAGCCTGCTCAGCTCGAGAGGGTCGGTGTCCGGCCGGCTCCAGAGGATGACCGTGTCGCAGAACTCGACCTGGTGCGCGACGACGTCGGCGACCGCACGGTGGTCGTCCTCGGCGGCGTGCAGGTCACGGTCGCGCAGGTCGTCCGGGCTGGCCAGGTCGTGCAGGAAACTGTCCGCGTCGACCACCGTGACGTACGAGTCGAAGCGCACCGCGTCGGTCACCGGCGCGCCGTCGACCAGGCTGTGCGCGCACGCGGTGGCGACCGTCCCGGGCTCGATCGCGGAGGGGAGAACCAGCAGCACGTCGTGGCCGGGATGCGTGCGGGCGAGCCGGACCAGGGCGGGCAGCACGCTCTCGCGCAGCGTGCAGGACACGCAGCCGTGCACCAGCTCGACGGTGCTCTGCTCGATGAGCTCGGTGGCCGAGCGCACCGTGCGGCGCAGGATGCCGTCGCGGATCCCGGTCAGGTCGTGACTCATCGCCAGGAGCCGGTCGCCGCCGATCAGCACGGCGCGGGCGGCCGCCTGCACGGCGGCGGGGGAGAAGCCGGACAGCACGGTCACGGCGGGCCGCCGATCGGTGCGTGCCGGCGCGGTCGAGGTGGTCGGGTCGATACTCACACCCCCATCTTGTTGGAAATGGTTTTCATTGTAAAGTCGGGGCATGTCCTTCGTCTGTGACGTGACCGGCGCCAAGCCCAGCTTCGGCAACGCCGTGTCCTTCTCCCACCGCCGCACCCGCCGCCGCTGGAATCCCAACGTGCAACGCCGCCGCTTCCGACTTGCCGACGGCACCACCGTGCGGCTCGACGTCAGCACCACCGGCCTGAAAGTCATCGACCGCGACGGCATCGACGCGGTGATGGCCCGCCTCCGCGCCCGTGGGGCGGTGCGCTGATGGCCAGGAGCACCGACGTACGCCCGGTCATCAAGCTGCGCAGCACCGCCGGGACCGGCTACACCTACGTCACCCGTAAGAACCGCCGCAACGACCCCGACCGCGTCGTGCTGCGCAAGTACGACCCGATCGCCCGCCGCCACGTCGACTTCCGGGAGGATCGCTGATGGCCCGGCGTGCTCTCACCGAGCGGGAGTAACGCCGTACCGCCCTGGTGGCGATCAGTTCTTGCGCGAGTGCGTCGTTCGCCATGTCCGGCACGCTAGACGCATGGATTTCCTTGCTTTTCCGAACCGAGCATCACATTGACATCTACCGATAAGAAATACTTGTAAAGGCGGATGTCAAGCGGTTCGCAGGTCCAGGCTGTGCCACATGGCGGCCTCGGCGCTGCCGGTGGACCACCACAGCACGCCCGCCCGGGCGAACGCGGAGCCGGCGCCCGCCGCGATGTCGACGGTGTCGCCGGTGCTGATGTCGTACACGCGCAACCCGGCGACGCCGGTGACATACGACCCCGGGACGGCCTGGGAGAGGATCTCGAAGCGGTCGAGGATCGCGACGTCGGCGACGGCCGCGAGGGTGCCGGCGCCGGCGATGCGCCGCCGGGCGGAGCCGTCCGGGCGCATGAGGTCGATCCGGACCAGTCCCCGGCTGTCGGAGACCATCACCCGGCACCAGACCGGGCTGCACTCGGCCGCGTCGCCGGCGGACGTTGCCACCCGCACGTCGCGGCCGGTGCTCAGGTCCCGCAGTCGGATCTGACCCGACGGGCCGCCGGCGGCGTCGGTCAGCCACGGCCACGTGCTCAGACCCCACGTGCCGGGCTCCTGGCGTACGGTGACCGGACCGCCGGTCAGCGCCACCGACCGGATCTCCGTGACAGCCGGGTCCGCCGCACTCGCCGCCCAGTGCACCCGGCCGCCGGCGATCACCAGATCGTTCTGCCCGCCGTAGAAGACGGCGTTGCCGGTGTCGGCGGTCAACCGGCGGGCGGGTCGGCCGGTCCGCAGATTGATCGACCAGATCGTGATCGGCCCCTCGTCGGCCGACTCGGCCCAGGCGACATCGTCACCGGCCACCGCGAAGTCGTCGAAACCCGGGGCCGTGCCGGTCGGCAACCGGCGAAGCTCGCGCAGGCCGCCGGGCGCGCGCAACAGGAGCCGGGCACGGCTCCCGTCGCGGGTCGGTGCGGTCCCGAGGACGGTGTCGGCGGTCAGGAACAGCTTCGGGTCGAACGTCGTGCCGTCGGCGAGGGTGCCGGGCAGGTCGGCGCGGTGTGCGCCCGGCCATGCGGCGGCGGCGGTGATCGGGCCGGGCGGCGCGGCGGAGTCGCCGCGCTCGGGCTCCGTGGACAGCAGCACGCCGCCGGCGGTCAGCGCGACCAGCGGCGCGGCCACGGTCCGGCGGCTCCGGCGTGGCGGCCCGGCGCTCATCCGTACGGCTGCTTCGGCTTGCGATCTGAGGCCGGCCTCCGGAGTGCCTTCGGACGAGCTCAAGAAAGCGGCCCCCTGTACGCGCCGGAACCGAAGAGGAATGGTCCGGATCAAGACCACAAGATACCTCTCCGTGCGGCAGAGGTAATCACCGATCCACTCGAATGGGTAACCCTGCATGCGTCAACAACTGCTCATATGAAGACCTTTGCATAAGAACGGTGAAGTCACGAATCTGCCGTTTCGCATTCACGGGAGTGCTGCTGTCGTACCGGGCATGGAATGCCGGTCGTCACCGGCCGTCGAAGTAGATGTCGGTGCTCCACTGATCGGCCGGCTGGGTGTGCAGCGTCCAGTAGTTCTCGGCGATTACGTCGGGGTCGAGCGCGGTGCCGGGGGCGATGATGCCGGCGACGGTGACCCCGGCTACGTGCACGCCGTCGGGGGCGAGCTCCTCGGCGAGCATGGCCACGCTCGCGCGGACCCCGACCTTGCCGAGGGTCAGGCTGCCACGCCGCGCCGACGGGTACCGTGCCACCCCGCCGCCGGTGATCAGCACGGTGCCGGAGCGGGTGGCGCGCATGGCCGGGGTGAACACCTGGGCGGTGGTGATCGCGCCGAGCACGTTGATGGCGTACGTGTGCTGCAGGTATTCGGCGTCGACGGACAGCAGACTGTCGAACGTGACGACCGCGGCGTTGTAGACCACGACGGCGGGTGTGATGCGCGTGGAGAGCTGCTGGAGGGCGGCCCGGAAGCCGGCCACGTCGCCGGCATCGGCGGTGAAGGTGCCGACGGTGGCCCCGCCGGCTCGCAGCTCGCCGGCGAGCTCGGCCAGGCCGGCCTCGTTACGGGACACGAGCGTGATCGCGAAGCCTTCGCGGGCGAAGCGGCGGGCCACGGCGAGGCCGAGACCGGGGCCGGCGCCGATGATCAGGGCGTGCTTCGGGTCGAGCGTCTTTTCGGACAAGGTGGTTCTCTCTTTCACAGGTGCGTGCGGAAGTGGTGGAGGGGATGGGTCGTTGCCCCGGCCCGCGGGCCGGGGCAACCGGCGATCAGGCGGCGTGAGCCGCGGCGGCCAGGATCGCGTCGATCGTGACCTGAGGCTGGGAGATCATCGAGACGTGCGAGCCGGCCGCCTCGGTGATCGTCGAACCGGCCCGCTCGGCCATCGAGCGCTGCACGGCGGGCGGAATCACCCGGTCCTCGGTGCCGACGACCGCCCAGCTGGGCAGCGTCCTCCAGGCGGCACTGCTCGACGGTGCGGTGTTGGCGCTCAGCGTGATCGGGCGCTGCCCGGCGGCGATCAGCCAGCGCTGCTCCTCGGGCAGGTCCTGGGCGAACGCCTCGTGGACGGCTGACGGCTTGAGGAACGCCTCGGCGTCACCCTCGGGCGCCCCCGGATAGCCGGCGATGTCGAACACCACGGCCGGGTCGGGGACGTCGAAGGCCGAGCCCGAACCGCCCAGGATCTGGAAGACCGTCTCGCCTTCCGCGGGCAGGAACGCGTCGACATAGACCAGGGCCCGCACGTCGGCGCCACCGGTCGCCGCGTTGGTGATCACCGTGCCGCCGTACGAGTGGCCGGCCAGCACGACGGGTCCGGTGGTGCGCTGGGCCAGGAACGACGAGACGTACGCGGCGTCGGAGGCGATCCCGCGCAGCGGATTGGTCGGGGCGAGCACGGTGAGCCCCCGCGCCCGCAGGGCCGTCGTCACGGCGTTCCAGCTGGACGCGTCGGCCCAGGCGCCGTGCACGAGGACGATTGTCGGTTGTGTCATGTCTTTCCTCCATACGATGGTGGCGGACGCGTGGTGCGTCCAGGTGTCGAGCGGGGCTCGCGGCAGACCACAGAGGTCGGGGCTGTCAACGGCGGCCGTTGCGACCTCGGGACTACCTGGCGGGGCCGGGGTGCCGGGGCCGGTCCCGCTGCTGGTCCTGAAGTTTTGCCAGGCCGTCGAGCGTGCCGTCGCGGCGGGCGCGGCGGAGACGCTGCTTCGAGAGCAGGCCGTTCAGCAACATCTGCACGCTCTTGTTGGCCGGGGTGGTGAACCCGCCGGTGGTATGCGGGGCGTAGATCGCCGTCCGGCCCGACACTTCGAGCCAGCCGGTGCAGAGCAGGTTGGCCAGACTTGTCGCTTGCGGGCCGAAGGAGTGGGCGGTCAGACCGGCGCGGCGGGCACCGGCCGGCAGAAGTCCCTCGGCGGCTCGCAGGTGCAGCCCCTGTTCGCTGTGCCCGGTCACCTCCACCGGCACGATGACCGGCCGGCCGTCGCTGCCGCGGTAGGCGAGGAGTTGATGGGCCAGTTTGCCGGCCCGCCGCGCCACCTTTGCCGTGTCGACGCGCGGCGCGACGCCATTCTTGGGCGGGGTCTGACTGGCCGGTGGGCTGCCGGGCCATGGCTCGCCGTCGACCGTGGCGGTTCCACCGGCTTCGGTGGTCGGCCACGAGGTCGTTCTGCGTACCGCGATGTCGATGACGACCCGCTGCTCGAAGTACTCGCGCAGCATCCAGTCCCAGAAGGCGCCGGACGGGCTGGGGCCGAGGAAGCGCTCGATCGCGGGATTGACGACGGCCAGGCGCTCGGGGGACGGGGTGACGGAGACGGCTGCGTCGCCCTGTGCCAGCACGAATGCCGGGCCGGCAGAGAATCCGTGGTCACGGGTGTGGTAGGCCATGGCCACTCGCGGTTCACGCAGCAATCGCGCCAATTTCCCGTGGAACGCGAGCGACGTGGTGACCGCGATCGATCCCGTTTCCCGGTCCCGGAGACCCAGGGGTGAGACGGGGATCGCGACAGCGCCGCCGGCCGGCGTCAGATAAGCGAACGCGGCGACCAGATCGCCTGCCATTACCTGATCGACGTCATCGGACCATTTCATCACGCACTCCAGCGAATAAGAATTGTCGGCAGGTAAAAAGGCGACCTGGATAGAGCCGGGCGATGTCGTTGCCGCCATCGCTGCGACCATGGCGGCGAGCGTATTCGCCATAGGGTCCTATGTTCAACATTGTTGTCTGTGTCGAGCGCAACACCGATGACGGGCGGCCCGCCCGGCGGTACCGGCTACGATCTCGGCGTGAGCACTGGGCGCTACCACTCGCCGCGCCGCGCCGAGGCTGCCGCCGCCACGCGGGCCGCCATTCTGGCGACGGGCCGGCGGCTGTTCATCACGCAGGGCTATGCGGCGACCACCGTTCCGCAGATCGCCCGCGGTGCCGGCGTCGCTGTGCCCAGCGTCTACACCAGCACGGGCGGAAAGGCCGACATTCTGGCGGCGCTGCTGGAACCCGCGGTGGCAGACCCGTTGATCGCCGAATGCCTCGCCGTCATAGCGACGTCCACCGACGCGGCCGAGATCATCCGGCTGGCCGGCGAGGGCATCCGACGTACTCACGAACGACACTGGGAGACGGTCACGGAATTGTTCCCGCAGTGTCAGTTCGAGCCGGGAACCGCCGACCTGCACCACCGCACCACGAAACGGTTCCAAGCGGCGTTGGCCCAGATCGCCGGCCGTTTGACAGACCTCGGCGCCGTGCGGGAAGGACTCCACCCGGCCGAAGTCCACGACCTGCTCTGGTTCTACTTCGGCGCCGCCGCCTGGCCTGCTTTGATACGCGATCGAGGCTGGACCTTCGACCGCGCGCAGGAATGGCTCACCGAGCAGCTGACGACCGCTCTCCTGCCGCCCTCTTCCTGAGCAGGCGCGAGCCGGCCGGATGCGGTGATCGCGACAGTGACGTGTGGGCCGCGGCACGAGCCGAATGCCGGACGGATCACTGGGTACTGGAGCGGGCGTGAAAACACCGGTCGTCGCCGTAGTCGGACAACTCGCCCGTGATCTCGCCCTGAGCGTCGACGTCCTGCCGTCAGCAGGCAGCGCCGCCGACGCGACGGCACGCCGGGAGCAACTCGGTGGCAAGGGCGCGAATCAGGCGGTCGGGCTGGTGCAACTGGGCGCGCGGGCCCGGCTGGTCGCCGTGGCCGGCCGGGACGGCGTCGGGGACCGGCTGCTCGACCAGGCTCGGCGTGTGTCGACGTGGACGCGGCACCCGGGCGGGCGTCCGGAGCTGACCGCCGCGGACCTGCGCAAGCGCGTGGACGAGCTCGCCGGTGAGTGACATCGGAGCCGCCGAGCCGTGGGTGATCCGCGAGACGACGCTGAGCGCCGACGGGTTCGAGAGCGGCCGGCAGCGCTGGTCCGAGTCCGTGTTCGCGCTGGCCAACGGGCACATCGGCCTGCGCGGCAACCTCGACGAGGGCGCGCCCACCGGCATGCCCGGCACCTACCTCAACTCGCTGTACGAGGAGCGGGACCTGACCTATCCCGAGGCCGGGTACGCCTTCCCGGAACGCACCCAGACGATCGTGGACGCCCCGAACGGCAAACTGATCGCGCTCACCGTCGACGGGGAGCGCTTCGACGTCCGCACCGGCTCACTGCGCCGGCACGAGCGCTGCCTCGACCTGCGCGCCGGCACGGTGCGGCGCGATGTGGAGTGGGTCGCCCCGTCCGGGGCCGCCGTGCGCATCCGCAGCATCCGGCTCGTGTCGTTCACGCACCCGTCGGTCGCCGCGATCCGGTACGAGGTCGAAGCGCTCGACCGCCCGGTGCGCATCCGGATCGACTCCGACCTGGTGGCCAACGAGGCGCAGCCGGACCAGAGCGACGACCCGCGCGCCTCGGCCGTCCTGGACTCGCCGCTGCGGCCGCTGTCTCACTCACCGGAGGTGCTGCTGCACCGCACCCGGCGCAGCGGCATCGAGGTGGCCAGTGCCGTGGCCCACACCGGCGCGCCCGTGTCGGCGTCGAGCGAACCGGATCGCATCCGCGCCGGCCTCACCACGACGCTGCGGCCGGGTGCGCCGCTGCGCTTGGACAAGTTCCTGGCGTACGCCTGGGCCGAGCCGGACCCGGTCACCAAGGCGCTCGCCGACCGGGACGAGGCCGCCGGGCTCGGCTTCGACGTGCTGCTGCGCCGGCAGCGGGAGTACCTCGACGACTTCTGGGCCGGCGCGGACGTCGAGCTCGACGGCGATCCGGAGGTGCAGCAGGGCGTCCGGTTCAGCCTCTTCCACGTGCTGCAGGCCGGCGCCCAGGCGGGCCCGCACCCGATCGCGGCGAAGGGGCTGACCGGCAACGGATACGACGGTCACGTGCTGTGGGACACCGAGGTCTTCGTCCTGCCGGTGCTCACCTACACCCATCCCGCCTGCGTCGGCATGGCCCTGCGCTGGCGGCACCGGACGCTGGACGAGGCCCGGGACCGGGCTCGCGAGCTGCGCCTGGCCGGGGCGGCCTACCCGTGGCGGACCATCGGCGGCGCCGAGTGTTCCGGGTACTGGCCCGCCGGGACCGCGGCGCTGCACGTCAACGCGGACATCGCCGCGGCGGTGCTGCGGTACGTGGCGGCCACCGGCGACGAGGACTTCCTGCGCGAGTGCGGCCTGGAGATCCTCGCCGAGACGGCCCGGCTGTGGTGCCGGGTCGCGCACGCCGACGACGACGGCGTGTTCCACATCGCCGGGGTCACCGGGCCCGACGAGTACACGGCGCTGGCTGACGACAACGTCTACACCAACCTGCTGGCCCGGCAGAACCTGCTCGGCGCCGCGTCGCACGAGGGCCTGCTGCGCGAGGCCGGGGTCACCGCCGACGAGATCCGTGAGTGGCGTGAGGTGGCGCGGGGGCTGTTCATCCCGTACGCGCAGAAGCGTGCCGTGCATGAGCAGCACGCCGGCTTCACGAGCCTGCGGGAGTGGGACTTCGACCGGACCAAGGACGACGACTATCCGCTGATGCTGCACTTCCCGTACCTGAACCTGTACCGGCAGCAGGTCGTCAAGCAGGCCGACCTGGTCCTGGCGATGATGCTGCATCCGCGGGCGTTCACGGCGGGGGAGAAGCTGCGCAACTTCGTCTACTACGAGGCCCGGACCGTCCGCGACTCGTCACTGTCGGCTCCGGTGCAGGCGGTCCTGGCCGCCGAGACCGGCCACCTCGACCTCGCCCACGACTATCTCGCCGAGGCGGCCCTGCTCGACCTGCGCCCCGGCGGCGGCGAGTCCGGCGGCGACGGCCTGCACATCGCCGCTTGCGCGGGCGTGTGGATCGCGCTGGTGCAGGGCTTCGGCGGGTTCCGTGACCACGACGGCCGCCTGTCGTTCGCGCCGCGGCTGCCCGGGCACCTGCCGCGGCTGCGGTTCCGCCTGCGTCACCGCGGGAGCCGCCTGCGGGTGACTGTCACACCCCGGCAGGCCACGTACGAGGTCACCGGCGACCGGGTGACCTTCGCGCACCACGGATCACCGGTGACGCTGGCGGACGGTGAGAGCGCGACGCTCCCGATTGAACCGATCGCCACCCGTCCCGCCCCGCCGTCCCCACGGCCACCCGAGCCCCGCAAGCCGATGCTCTCTAATACCTGAACTTGTGGCGGGCGCTGCGCCGGTTCAACCAGGCCGGCAACTCGGCCGGCCTGTCCCGCCGGGGCCGCCGCTCGCCCGGCTCAGGGCCCCGGGGAAAATCCCGCATCGTGACCACGAAACCCTGGACCAGGCGGTCCTCGCGCAGGTCCCGGTAGGTGGCCTCGACCAGCACCTGACCGCCGCCGGCCCGCACCAGGGAACAGGACACCACACCGTCGCCGGAGCCGCGGAAGGCCTGACGCAGCTGGTTGCGGTCGTCCGGATGGACCAGGTCGTCGAGGGTGGCCAGCGGCGGAAGGTCGTCGACGCCGAGCAACTCGCGCAGCGACCGGCTGGCGTACCGGATGCGCTGGTCCTCGTCGATCACCAGCATCATGTCCGCGCTGTTCCGGATCACCGTGCGCAGATAGAGGTCACTGTCACGGCGGCCGACCGCCTCCATCAGGGAGATGCGATCCAGCGCGAGCGCCGCCTGACCGGCCAGCACCTCCAGGGTGTCACGACTGGCGGTGAGGGTCTCCCGGCGGCCCACCAGGATCAGGGCTCCGCCGCTGGGCCGGGCGACGGCGAGCGGCTCCAGCCACAGCGGGCAGACCAGCGTCGCGTCGTCGTGGCCGGCCTCCCCGGCCCACCAGCTGCGGTGCGCCAAGCCGGCCCCCGGACCGGGCACCGCTGCCGACGCGAGCTGGTGGTCGTCGGTGGCGACGACGGCGCTGCGGACCGTGTCCGGCGGCATGAGCTGGGCGATCGCTGCCCGGACGGCCTCGTCCACGGCCCGGGTGTCAGCCGCGGCGACCAGCGCGGCGCTGGCCTGCCGTAGGCCGCGCTCCCGCATCAGGGCCTGGCCGTTCAGGTTCACCGCGTCGGTCAGCCGGGTGACGGTCAGCAGCAGGGTGATCGCCCCGGCCACGGCGATCACCACGCCGTCCCTGACCGTGCCGTCGATCGCCTCGATCAGCAGCACGATCGGCGGGGTGGCGACCGAGATGCCCAGCAGCGTCGCCCAGCGCGCCAGCCACGGAGCCGGGCGCGGCGCCGCGGGCTCGGTGAGCCTCACCATCGACGGGTGCAGCGCGGCGGTGCCCCAGGCCAGGTAGAGCAGCACGAACCCGGACTCGCTGAGCCGGCCCGGCCACAGCGGCTGCACGATGTCGCTGACCAGGACACCCACCGCGCCGGCGACCAGCAGCACGGCCGACAGGTTGCGCCCGGCGGCGCCCAGCAGACGGGTGACCACCGCGAGGAGTAGCAGGGCCCCCATGACGTACGCCCCGGAAACGTCCCCGATCCCGCCCGCGTCACCGATGACGAACACCCGGATCACCAGCATCGCCGAGCACGCGAACGCCAGCAGATCGATGAGCCGGGTCCGGTCGACGAGAATCGCACCGACCCGGGTGAACTGCAGCAGGGTGCAGCCGACCAGCACGAACATGGCGTAGAAGCAGACGTCGGCGACGCGGGGCCGGTTCAGCGCGGTCAGCACGTCGCCGCCGGCACTGGCCACGACGGCGGCGGCGAGCAGCAGCCAGGGCGCGTTCCGGGCGGGCCGGTGGCGGTGGACGCCGTAGAGGATGGCGGCCGCGCTACCGACTCCCAGGACGAACCATTCGAGGGCCCTCAGCACGCCCCACTAGTACCAGCGGTGTTTCTATGTGTCCATATCAGGTGTACGCAGGGTTGTCGTTCGCGCTGTCCGTGCACAACCGGGACACCGGCCCGCGACGCGGCCGTCTAGCCTGACACGGTGCCGGCTCTGCTCGCGATCAGCGATCTACACGTGGCGTACCGGGAGAATCGCGAGATCCTCGAGGGAATCAGGCCGTCGGACGACGGTGACTGGCTGATCGTCGCCGGTGACGTGGGCGAGATCTTCGGCGACGTGGTCAGCGCGCTGCGCCTGCTCGCCGGCCGGTTCGCCAAGGTGATCTGGTCGCCGGGCAACCACGAGCTGTGGACGCCGCGCCAGGATCCGGAGCAGTCGCGTGGGGTGGCCCGCTACGACAGGCTGGTCGAGGCGTGCCGGGAGCTGGGCGTGTCCACCCCGGAGGACGAGTTCCCGGTGTGGGAAGGCCCCGGCGGTCCGGTCGTGGTCGCGCCGCTGTTCCTGCTCTACGACTACTCCTTCCGGCTGCCAGGGCAGAATTCCAAGGCAGAGTCGCTGGCGTACGCGTACGAGACCGGGGTGGTCTGCACCGACGAGATCCTGCTGCACCCCGATCCCTACGCCGGCCGCGAACACTGGTGCCGGGCGCGGGTCGAAGCGACCGGCAAGCGGCTGGCGGCGATCGGCCCGGAGCTGCCGACGGTGCTGGTCAACCACTGGCCGATGGTGCGCGAGCCGACCCGGATCCTGCGCTATCCCGAGTTCGCGCAGTGGTGCGGAACCGAGCTCACGGCCGACTGGCACGTCCGGTTCCGCGCCGTCGTCTCGGTCTACGGGCACCTGCACATCCCGCGGACCACGACGTACGACGGGGTCCGGTTCGAGGAGGTGTCGCTCGGCTACCCGAGGGAGTGGAGCCGGCGTGACACCCCGCCCGGGAAGCCGCGCCGGATCCTCGGCTGACCGGCGCCGCCGATCAGGGCGGCTGTGGATCACGTCTCGGCGGGACTGCGAGGCTCGGCCGCCATGTGCCAGGATCGGGGCGTGAGAGCGCCCGGTGACCAGTGCGGGGTAAGAACAGTCCTGGGTGGCCGGCGATGATCGAGACGTTGTTGCCGTCGCCGGTCGCGGTGGTGGAGGCGTTCACCGACGACCCGGACGAGCCGGTCTTCCCGGAGGAGGAGGGCCTGATCGCGGTGGCGGTCGAGGCCCGCCGGCGGGAGTTCGTCACCGCCCGGCGATGCGCGCGTGAAGCGCTGGCCCGGCTCGGCTGTCCGCCCGTCCCGATCCGCCGCGGGCCGCACCGGGAGCCGCGCTGGCCGGCCGGGGTGGTCGGCAGCATCACGCACTGTGCGGGGTATCGGGCCGCCGCTGTCGCGCGCAGCACCGACGTGGCGAGCGTCGGCATCGACGCGGAGCCGCACGCGCCGCTGCCGGACGGGGTGCTGGAGATCGTGGTCGCGTCCGGCGACGAGGACCGGCTGACCACACTGGCCAGGGCCGACCCGTCGATCTGCTGGGACCGGCTGCTCTTCTGCGCGAAGGAGTCGATCTACAAGGCCTGGTTCCCGCTGACCGGGCGCTGGCTCGGTTTCGAGGACGCCCAGCTGCGGCTCGACCCGGCCGCGGGCACCTTCACCGGCCACCTGCTGGTGCCGGGCGGCCGGCTCGACGGGGGCGCCGACCTCGTTGACCTGTCCGGCCGTTATCGGGTCACCGGCGGTCTGGTGCTGACCGCGGTGACGGTGCCCCGCACCCCCGCGTAGTCCCCGGCGCCGCCGGTCGGGGCCGCTGAGGTTTGCACCGGGGTGCGGGTGGCTACCTGCCAGGTCGTACCGTGCTCCTCGCACGGTCACAGGAAGTACCGCGGGAAGAGAGCGACGTGGAATCGACAGACGAATACGCTTTACCGGCAGTGGTGGACAGCCCCGCTCGCCCCGCGCAAGCCGGGGGTGGCCTGGCGCGGTGGCTGCTGCGGCACCAGGTGCAGCCGTCCGGGCCCGCTGCGGGGGAGGGGCACGGGAAGCTGCACGCCTGGTGGAAGGTGATGTGCCTGACCGGCGTCGACTACTTCTCCAGCCTGGCGTACGTGCCGGCGATCGCCGCCCTGGCAGCCGGGGCGGTGTCGCCGCTCGCGACGCTGCTGATCGTCTTGTTGACGCTGCTGGGGATGCTGCCGATGTATCTGCGGGTGGCCAAGGAGAGCCCGCGCGGCGCCGGATCGGTGGCGATGCTGGAGAAACTGCTGCCGTTCTGGCGCGGTAAGGTCTTCGTGCTGGTGCTGCTCGGCTTCGTCTGCACCTCGTGGATCATCACGATCACGCTGTCGGCGGCGGACGCGTCGGTGCACATCGTGGAGAACCCGTTCTTCCCCAGCGCGCTGCACGGCCACGAGGTGGCGATCACCGTGACGCTGCTGCTCCTGCTGGGCGGGGTGTTCCTGCTCGGCTTCAGCGAAGCGGTCACCGTGGCGATCCCCCTGGTCGCGGTGTTCCTGGCGCTGAACGCGGTGACCATCGTGGCGGGCCTGATCGACGTGGCCGGCTCCGGCGGGGCGTTCTCGGCGTGGACGGATGCGCTGACCGCCGGTGGTGGCGGGTTCACCGGCCTGATCGAGCCCGCGCTGCTGGCGTTTCCGCTGCTCGTGCTCGGGCTGTCCGGCTTCGAGACCGGGGTCAGCATGATGCCGCTGATCCAGGCGACCGGCGCCGACGACGAGCAGCGGCTTCGCTCACGGATCCACAACACCCGTAAGCTGCTCACCGCCGCCGCGCTGATCATGAGCGTCTATCTGCTGGCGGCGAGCTTCGTCACCACGGTCCTGATCCCGGCCAAGGCGTTCCAGCCCGGCGGCGCCGCGAACGGCAGGGCCCTGGCCTGGCTCGCTCACGAGCAGCTCGGCGAGACCTTCGGCACCGTGTACGACATCAGCACGATCCTGATCCTGTGGTTCGCCGGGGCGTCCGCGATGGCCGGCCTGGTCAACATCGTGCCCCGCTACCTGCCCGGATACGGCATGGCGCCGGAGTGGGGCCGGGCGGTGCGCCCGGTGGTGCTCGTCTACACCGCCATCTGCGTGATCATCACGATCGGGTTCGGCGCGGACGTCAACGCCCAGGCCGGGGCGTACGCGACCGGGATCCTGGCGATGATGGTGTCCGGCGCGTTCGCCGTCACCGTCTCCGTGTTGCGCGCCCGCCGGCGCCTGGCGACCGCCGGGTTCGGGGCGTTGACCGCGGTGCTGCTGTACGCGCTGGTCAAGAACGTGATCGACAAGCCGGACGGGATCGCCATCTCTGCGATGTTCATCGCCGGGATCATCGTCGTGTCGCTGATCTCCCGGGTGACCCGCACCACCGAGCTGCGCGCCGACCGGATCGAGTTCGACGACGACGCCCGCCGCTTCGTCACCGACTCCATCGCCTTCGACGGGGCCCTGAACATCATCGCGAACCGCCGGCAGGCCGGTGACGTCGCCGAGTACGCCGAGAAGGAGCAGGAACAGCGGGGGGACAACCCGGTGCCCGGCACCGCCGATGTGCTGTTCCTCGAGATCGACGTCGTCGACCCGTCGGAGTTCAGTGACACGCTGCACGTCCGCGGCGTCGAGGTGGGCGAGTACCGGGTGCTGCGGGCCAACGCGCCGGCCGGGCCGAACGCCATCGCGGCGGTCCTGCTCGCGCTGCAGCAGAGCACCGGGGTGCGCCCGCACTGCTACTTCGCCTGGGCCGAGGGCAGTCCGCTGGTGCACATGTTCCGCTACTTCCTGCTCGGCCGCGGGGACACCGCGCCGGTCGTCCGGGAGATCATCCGCAAGCAGGAGCCGGACCCGGACCGGCGCCCGGCCATCCACGTCGGATGACCTGACCGCGCCGCCGGCGGCGCCCCCTGCGCCCGTTCGGCGGAACCGGCCGGCGACGCCGGCCGCGCCCCCGCGCCCGGCCGGCGAACTTGTTCGGCGTCGCCGGCCGTGCCCTCCCGCTCCCGTTCGGCGTCGTCGGCCGCGCCCTCCCGCTCCCGGTCGGGGGGAACCGTCCGGCGACGCCGGCCGCGTGGGCGGGCAGCGGCGTTTCGCGGGAGCGGCGCAGCCCGGCGGCGGCGTTTCGCGGGAGCGGCGCAGCCCTGGCCACGGCGTCTCGCGGTAGCGGCGCAGGCCTGCCACGGCGTCGATCTACATGATGTTGCCGCCGCGCCAGCGGTGGTTGAAGGCGGGCATGCCGGCCGGGCGGTCCGCCCTGCGGATGTCCTCCAGATCGGCGTGGATGCGGTCGCGCAGAGCCGGGTTGCCGTCGAGGACCGCCGGGGGCGTGACCGTGTAGGCCTCCTCGACGTAGGTGAGCAGGAACTCCTGCGACAAGCGCCGGATCCGGCCGGCGGTGACACAGAAGAACTCGCGCTGCGAGTACCCGGTGACGGCCACACAGTGGCTGGAAAGGCTGCCCGGCGTGGCGTCGTAGACCGAGCCGTAACCCGGCACGAACCACGAGTCGCGCAGCGCGCCGGAGCTGTCCTTGATCGACTGGGGCAGGCCCAGTCCCAGCAGGACACCGCCGAAGCGCTGGATCGCGTCACGCAACTGGTCCAGGTTGCGCGGCTCGATCTCCAGGAATGCGCTGGCCTCGGGAAGCAGGCCGGCGAGCGGCTGCTCCCGGTGGACCCAGACCTTCAGCGCCAGCAGCAGACTGGTGCCGAAGTCGTTGTGCGCCTCCCGCTCGCCGGAGACGGGCAGGGCCGTGCGGGCCGGAGCCGCCCCGTCGCGGCGGAACGGTGACACCTTCTCGTAGATCTTGAGGGTGTCCTCCAGGGTCGGGCTGTACTGCTCTTTCGCCGCCGCGTACCAGGACTGGGCGAGCAGCGCCATCGCGGCGGGCACGCAGTTCTGGAAGCCGACGTCGCCGACCGGCTCGCCGGCGGGCAGGTCGACCAGCACGTCGCCGAGGTGGAAACGGCCGTCGGGTTGCAGCCCGTGCCGTGGCACCGTCGGATCGTCGAGAAATCCCGAATACTGCGCCATCTGCAGCGTCCGGATGTCAGTTTCGGCCGCCAGACGGCCGGCTAGAGCGTCCATGGTCACCCTTCGCGTCGAGCCCACTGAGCGTGAAGAGGCTATCGCCGCGCGTGCTGATACGCGCTGGCGGATAAGTGACACCTACGTCATCGGGCCGTCCCCGGGGAACAGCCACTCCAGTGCGGCCAGGGACTTCTCGGCATAACGGCGGCGACCGGCCTCGATGCCGTAGGCAAGGTCCTCCAGCACACTGCACCGGGCGTAGAACACCGCGCGCTCCCGGAACTCGGCCGGCGGGGGCGCGAGCGGGCCGAGGTCGCGGAACAGCAGGCCGAAGTCGTAGGCCGGATCGGTCAGCGCGGCGTCGCTCCAGTCGATGATGCCGGTGACCGCCGACGTGCGCGGGTCGACGAGGACGTGCTCGATGCCCAGGTCGTTGTGGGAGAACACCAGGGTGGCCGGGCCGGCCGGGGGAGCCGCGGTCAGGAACGTCTCGACACGCCGCCGGAACCGGGCCGGGATCCGGTCGGCGACCAGCGGGAACGTCTCCGCGGCGTCGTCGCGCCACTCGGGCAGCGGCTGGTCGTCGGGCCCGACCAGGTCGCGCACCCGCTCGACCGGCACGGCGTGCAGTGTGCGGAGGAAGCCGGCGAGAGTGGCGGCGATCCGCTCCTGGTTCTCGCAGGCGGGGGCGTCGAGGAGTGGAACGCCCGGGAGCTTGCGGTAGGCGAAGCAGTCCTGCCCGGCCTCGGCGGGACCGAACACCGGCTCGGGGATCGGCAGGGGCGAGAAGGGCCGGAGCGCGGTCAGCAGGCGGACCTCGCGCATTGTCCGATCCGGATCAGGGGACCTGCTGAACCGTACGAGAAGATCGTTGTTGACCTCGAAAGCGACGTTGTCGAGCCCCTCGCCCAGCAGCGACACGGACTCCACCGCGAAGCCGGGCAGGGCCGAGGCCAGGGCGCTGCGCACGTCGGGCATCGCGAATCACGCCTCCCTGGACCGGGCGTGGAAGTCCGCCGTGGACTGCGCGTGCAGCTCGAGAGCCACCTGAGCGCCGTCGGGGGCCTCGGCCGGGTCGATCAGCCACTGGAGCATCAGGCCGGAGAGCACGGCGAGCGGCACCGAGCCGCCCAGCCCCGCCCGGCCCTGGCGCTGCGCCAGCGCCAGCCGCTCGCGCAGCTCGGGTGAGTGCTCGGCCTGCACCGCTGCCTCCAGTTGCGCGATCCAGAGCGGGCGATGCGTGCCGAACGTGTCGATCAGCGCCTGCCAGCGCTCCTCCGGCGAGCCGCCGCGGGCGCGCTCGCTGACCGCTTCTGACAGCTCCTCGACCGCCTCGACCAAGGCGTGGATGAGCAGTGACTCGCGCGAGCCGAAGTGATAGCCGATGGCGGCGTGATTGACGCCGGCGGCTGTCGCGATGTCGCGCACCGTCGTGCGAGCCCAGCCGCGCTCGGTCAGGCACTGCTTCGCGCCCTGGATGAGGGCTTCCCGGTTTCCCACGCCGCGATCCTACACCCGGATTAACCGGCCGGTTCATCCGGCAGGTTTATCCATTTGGTTTGACCGGATGGATAAGCCAGGGCTAGGGTCGGCGGCATGAGAAGCGCACTGATCTCCGGCGCCGGTGTCGCCGGTCCGGCCCTGGCCTGGTTCCTGCGTCGCGACGGCTGGGACGTCACCGTCGTCGAGCGGGCCCGCGGGCCACGAGACAGCGGTTATGCGGTCGATTTCCGCGGCGCCGCGATCCCGGTGCTCGCCGAGCTCGGGATCCTGGACGAGGTTCGCGGCCACCGGACCCAGCCGCGCGCGACGATCCTGGTGGACGCGTCCGGCACGACGATCGGCGAGCTGCCGGCCTCCGCGTTCGGGGGTGACCTCGAGGTGCCGAAAAGCGCGCTGACCCGCATCCTGCACCGCGTCGCGGACGTGACCTACCTGTTCGGGGACACCGTCACCGGGCTGGTCCAGCACGACGATCGGGTGACGGTGGCCTTCGAGCACGCACCCACGCGGACCTTCGACCTGGTCTTCGGGGCCGACGGGGTGCACTCGGCGGTGCGCCGGCTCGCGTTCCCCGGCGTCGATCCGGTCGAGCACCTCGGGATGTCCGGCGTCGGCTTCACCACGGAGGACCACTTCGGTCTCGACCAGCACGGGCGGTTGCAGGCCGAGCGGGGGCGGGCGATCTACGCGTTCCCGGCCGCGGATCCGTCCCGGATGACGGTCAGCCTGTCGTTCGCCACCGCGGCGCCGCTACCCGGCCGGGCAGCGCACGAGGCGGCCGTGCGAGAGATCTTCGCCGATCAGCCCCGTTTACTCGCCGGCTTGGCGGAGGCCACGGACGTCTACCACGCGGCGACCTGCCAGGTGCACCTCGACACCTGGTCGGCCGGGCGGGTCACGCTGCTCGGCGACGCCGGGTTCTGCGCCGCGCCGACCAGCGGCATGGGCACCTCCCAGGCGCTGGTCGCCGCGTCCACCCTGGCCCGCTGCCTGGCCGGGCACGACGACCACCAGGCGGCCTTCGAGCGGTACGAGGCGGAGCTGCGCCCCTACGTCGCGGAGAACCAGAGGCTCGGCCGTGAGGCGGTCGCCGGCTTCGGCGGCCTCGCCGCGGAGGTGTGATGTCGCCAGAGCGGAGGCCGGGGTGCTCGACGCGGACGAACTGGCGGCGCTGCCGGCTGGCCGGTTGGGATGAGCCCTCAGGCGCCGAAGCGGCGGTGGCGCGCGGCGTAGGAGCGCAGCGCGCGCAGGAAATCGACCTTGCGGAAGCCGGGCCAGTGGACGTCGCAGAAGTGCAACTCCGAATAGGCGGCCTGCCACAGCAGGAAACCGGACATGCGCTGCTCGCCGCTGGTGCGGATGACCAGGTCGGGATCGGGCTGACCGTGGGTGTAGAGGTGCTCGGCGATCCGGTCGGCGGTCAGCCGCTGGGCGATGTCGGCGACGGAGTGGCCGTCCGCCGCCTCGGACTCCAGCAGCGAGCGGACCGCGTTCACGATCTCGTCCCGGCCGTCGTACCCGATCGCGATAGTGACGTGGAAATCGGCGCCGGAGCCGTAGGTGGCTTCCTCGGCCAGCTTCAGCGCATGCCGGGTCGAGTCCGGCAGCACGTCGAGACGGCCCGCGAGGTGCACCTGCCAGCGGCCGTCCGGGCGGCTCAGGCGGGCGGCGACCACCTCCTCGATCATCCGCATCAGGTTCTCGACCTCGACGGTGTCCCGCTTGGTCATGTTGTCGACGGACGCGACGAAGACCGTCACGTGGCGGATGCCGGCCTCCACGCACCAGCTCAACACCTCGTCCAGGTGCTCCGCGCCGTAACGGTGACCGATCCGTGGATCCTCGAAGCCGTGCTGCCGCGCCCACCGGCGGTTGCCGTCCATCACCATGGCCACGTGGCGCGGCAGCGTCGCGCCGGCGAGCCGGGCACGGAGGCGACGGGCATAGAGCGTGTAGGCGGCGGCCTTGACGGTCCTCAGCATGACCGGATCTCATCATCGGCGGCGCTCCTGCACGCCCGCGCGCACGGAATCTCCACGACTCCGGCACGGGACGTGCACACGTCACCAGCTTTCCGGCGTACGGCGGAAATCGTCTTCTGCTCCTCCAGGGCACCCCGGTGAGCGACCGGCACGGCACGGGTCATCCGATTCCCGACCTCGCCGGACGCGGAGCCCTCGTCGGGCGCTGCAGCGGCAGCTCCGCCGTCGGCGGGCCGTCGGTGGCCGGCCGTAACTGCTCGACCCGGGCAGACCGGTCACGCCGGGTACGCCGTCATGGACGCCGCTCACGCCACCGCGAGAGTGACAACAGTCAGCCGGTGCAGGCCACGTGCTCCGCGGGTGCGTGCGAACTCGCCGTAGCTGTAGAAGCCGGCCACGGGAACACCGGCAGCCTCCCGTTCCATCGCGGCGATCTCTCGCCCGATGCCGTCCGGGCCGAGCACCGTCTTGCGGACCCCGCAGTCGAACGCGAGGATCCCGACCGGCTCGGCGCCCTCCAGCGCGTCGATGGCCTGCCGGCACGACAACGCGCCCGCGTCGACGACCGAGTCCTGCTCCGCTCCCATCGCCCACGCCAGCGCGCCCTGGGGCGTGTCGGCCAGGAACAGCAGGGAACGGTCGTCCGGGTCCCAGCTGTGCGCGATCCGGATGTCCTCACCGGTACGCCGGGACAGCCCGAGCGGGTTCGCGAAGGCAGCCGCCTGGAACGCCTCGCCGTTCTGGAGGGCCGAGCGTTCGATGCCGGTGCGCTCGAGGAAGACGTCGACAGCCGGCGCCTCGTCGAGCTCGTACACCCGGCCCTTCTCACTCCGCGTCACGATCATCGGCTCGCCCCGCTTGTGCCAGCCGTGTGCGATGCCGACGCCCAGCTTCGCGTCGGAGCCCAGGCCCACGCCGACCACCGCGTCGGTCAGCACCTCCACTCCGTGCAGGTCACCGAAGAACTGGTGGGTCTGCTGGAGCCGCATGTCGTCGCCGGCGCACCCGCCGACCAGCGGCACCAGGGCGCCGGCGACCGAGTAGGCGCCCCGTACCACCTCGTGCTGGTCGCCGAGCAGCCCGTCGCACAGCAGCAGCCCGGCCCGGTGGCTCCTGGTGAGAGCGGCCATGCCCGCCGCCGCGTCGGCTCCGGCCTCCTGCGGACGGGCCGACATGTTCCGGCCCACCGCGGCACGCACCTCGAGGCCGGGGCCGCCCAGGGCCACGACCACCACGCTCTCCTCGGCGGGATCCCCGTAGCCGGGGGTCACGTGACCGGCCGTGGTGCAGCCCACGATGACGGTGCTCGGGCCGGCCTGAGCGCGCACAGCGTCGACCAGGCGCTCGAAGTCGTAGCGGACGGCGCAGTAGATGATCAGCAGGGCCGGGGTGCGGCCGGCGATCGCCTGGCCCGCCGCGGCGGTGCCCGCCGTCGCCGCGTCGGCGCTCCGGCTGTACCCGGTCCCCATCCAGCGCGCTGGCTGCTCCGCCCGGTGCTCCACGCCGTTGACATCGGCGGCCTGCGGGCGAACCTGAGCGTCGGTCCGATCAGCGCCCCTCCCCGGCCTGGCGGGGCGCCCCCTTGCCTCAGCAGCGCCACCTTGCGGCGTACGGCGGAAATCGTCTTCTGCTTCTCTCAGGTGCCCCGGCGAGCGGTCCACATGGCACGGGTCATCTCGTACTCCACCTCGCCGGCCTCGGAGCCGGGCAGCGGATCGTCCCACAGCGGGTGGAAGGTGCGCACGTAGCGCATGCCGACGCTCTCCATCACGCCGCGTGAACCGGTGTTGACGGCCATGGTCTGCGCGATCACCCTGCTCTGCCCGACCGTGTCGAACGCGTGCCGCAGCAGCGCCCGGGACGCCTCGGTGGCCAGACCCTGCCGCCAGTACCGTCTGGCCAGGCGGTAGCCGAGTTCGGCCACGGTCGGGTCGTCCGGCTGGTCCTCGCCGTGGGCCGGTGGCAGCATCATCAGGCCGACGAACTCGGCGCCGGTCTCGTCCTCCGGGGCCGGCGACCCGCGGCGGCCGCCGTCCGTGCCGAACGCCATCCAGTAGCCGAGGCCGTCGACCTTGCCGGCGAGCGCCATCCGGTCGGCGTGGGAGCCGACGACCTCGTCCCGGGTGCGGGCGCGGCCCCAGAGGTACCGGAGCACCTCCGGGTCGGCGTCCAGCTCCACCTCGAGCTCGAAGTGGCAGTCGTCGAGGGGGACCAGGAGCAGGCGTTCGGTGCGCAACGTCGGTTGACCCATCCCGTCACCCAAACACACCGCCGCCGCGGCAGCGATCGCATTTGCCGCAGGCCGCCGGAGGGTCAGCGCAGCCTGTGGGTACCGGCCCGTCCTACCTATGCGAGCAGCGGCTCCATGGTGCCGGCGTTCGTCGCCTCGGTGTTGCTCAGGACCACGATGCGGCGACCCCGTTCGGGGATGTTGCCGACGTACGCCTTGAAGCCCGCGTTGTGGCCGCTGTGGTGCCACCATCGCCGGCCGTCGAGCTCACCGACGAAGACGCCGTAGCCGTAACCGCTGGTATCCGGGCCCTTGCCGGTCCGGGCTCGTTCGGTCAACATCAGCGTCCGGTGCGGCTCGCTCAGCAGCCGGCCGCTTTCCAGGGCATCGAGCCATGTCAGTACGTCCTTGGCCGTCGACCACACGTCTCCGGCACCCATGCCCACCACGTCCAGTTCCCAGGCCGGCACCGGCCGCTCCTCGGCGTCGTGGCCCACCGCCAGATTCGGCCGCGCCCCCGGTGATCCGGCGAAGGTGCTGGTCAAGCCGAGGCGGTCGAAGATGCGGTCCGCCAGGAAGACTCGGTACGGTGTATCGGCTGCCCGCTCGACGACGTGCGCCAACAGCACATAGCCGGGACTGCTGTAGCTCCAGCCCGTACCCGGCGGAAACATGAGTGGCACGCGGTGGAACGTCGTTAGCAGTTCGCCCGGTTCCATCCGCTGTGCCAAGTCGATCATCGGGTAGTCCTCCCAGTGACCGAGGCCGGCGGTGTGGGTGAGCAGGTGGTGCAGCGTGATGTTCTGCCACTCCGGTGGGGAGTCGCCGAACCAGCGGCCCAGCCGGTCGTCGCGAGCCAGCTTGCCGTCCGCCACGAGCAGGAGCACGGCCGCCGCCGTGAACTGCTTGCTCACCGAAGCCAGCTGATAACGCGTCTGCGTGGTGTCGTCCACGATGACGTCCGCACCCTGCTGAACCAGGATCTCCACCCTTGCCATGCCGCCGACCCTAGACGCTTTCACGTTCGTCCGGGTTGGACACCGTGTCATTGACTCGCCGCGCACCTCGATGCCCAGGCGGAGGGTTGCCGGGGGTGGAGGCGCAGGTGGTGGTCGGGCGGTCAGCGTCCGTTCCGGGAGGGCGGGGCCGCGGTCGCACGCCGGGTGACCAGGGGCGGGGACAGCCTCACCTGCCACCTGCAGAATCGGCGCGGACCCGGACAGAAAGGAAAGGTTGTACTGGAAGAACCGCCCCTGAGCTGCGCCGGCGGCGCGCGGGACAGGTGTTTCGTCGTGCGACCGTGCGCCGCAGCCCTGGTAGCACCACGAAACGTCGCCTAGGAGGGCCGGGTGAGGGCGGTTACGCTGTCGGGATGGAACAGGACACCAGTTCGAAGCTGAGCGTCGAGGACATCCACGCCCGGATGGGGCTGGCCGTCACCGACGAGGGCAAGGCGCGGGCCCGGCAGCGGCGCCGCCGGGCCGAGCGCGCCCGGGACACCGAGGGCCGGGCCGCGTTCCTGGCCGGGCTGCGGTCGCGGCCCGCGTGACCGCAGGGCGCGACGCCAAGCTTGTCCTCGACACGTCGGCGATCACCGCGTGGGTGCGCGGCTCGGTCGCGGTGGGGGAGACCCTGGCCGAGGTGAACGACGAGGGCGGCGCGGTGATCATCCCGCTCTGGTGCCTGATCGAGGCGGGGCACAACACCGCGATGATCGACCGGGAGCGGCTGGATCTGCTGATCGCGCACCCCGCGACGTTCCTGATCACCGACGACGCCGAGGACTGGGATGCCCTGGTCGCGCTGCGGTCGCTGACCGGCCGGCCGGACTGCGCCTCGGCGGCGATGCTCGCGCTTGATCTCGGGGTCGATGTGATGACCGCCGATGCGCGCTGGTACAAGGGTGTGGCGGACGGGCGCATCGTCCTGCAGATCGAGGAGTGAATGCCTGTCGGGTTCGATCCGTGAACCGATGACATCTACTGGACGTGCGCTGACCGCGGCAGAAGAGGAACTCGTCGTTCGCGATCGACGAGATGTCTACCAAGTTGCTCCTTCGTATTGGCCGCCGTGCTGCTGTGCGAGCAGGGTCAACCAAGCGATGCGTTGCTGATAGGCGGGATCTGGCGCGAGTTCGGGAAAGGCCGCAGTGACAGCACGGCCATCCGGCACGTCGGAGGAATGTCGCTCCAAGGCGCCGCCAGGTCCTGTGGGAAGCATTTCCCATCCGCTTGATCGCGACGGGCCGTCGTGAACCTCGTCGGCGCCGGCGGCACGGAGAGCGGCAACGCATGCCGCGACAGCATCAGCCGGAATGGTGAGCTGGTAGTTCGCCTTACGGGAAGTTGCCGTTGGATAGTCCATGTCCGTTCCCATGGCCCAATGCAGGCGTTGCGCGAGATCGCTGAGCACGCCGTTCAACGCCCCGGTCGAAGCTCCCTCCGGCAGCGCACCGCCGGTGACCATGCGACGGATGAGGTCATGCGTGAGATCGGGAGACAGTTCGCCGCTCACCAGATGAGCATCCAGAATGGCAACCACTTGCAGCAACGCGGCGAGGTCGTCATAGGGAAGGGCTCGCGTTCGATTCTCCACGCGGAGAGATTACCGATGGGCCCACATCGACGGCTTCATCGCCAACGGCGTCCAGACCGGCGCGTTGCGCGTCCCGTCCTGAGTGGCACAGTGGGACGCGCACGGGCTGCTCCAGGGGAAAGGTCGTACCGGAAAATGAGCTGGACACGGGTGGTCGGTGGCGCGCTGCTGCTCTTGATCGGCGGCGTCTGGGTCCTGCAGGGCTCCGGCGCCACCGGCGCGACCGGCGGCATGAACGGTGAGCGGCAGTGGCTGCTGATCGGCCTGGTCGCCGCCGTGGTCGGCCTTCTCCTGCTGGTCAGCGGCATCAACCGGCTGCGGTCCCGGACACGACGGTGACCGGGGACGAGCACCCGGGCCGGCCGGTCGGGCGGGAGTTCTAGGGTCTGCTTCGTGACGTTCGTTGACTCTGACGACCCGCGGCCAGACGGCCCTCGAGCCAGGCTGACAACTTCGTAGGGGGCGGCTCGCGACAGAACAGTACGTCGGCGAGCAATGCGCGACTCACTACAAGCCGAGCCTCTACGGGTGCCGTCCAGCCGCCAAGTTGATCTCGACCCGCTATGGTGCCGGGCATGCGGCTCGAGGTGATCACTCCCCAGAACTACGAGGCAGCTCTGGCGTTGTCAGTGCACCCGGACCATCTGGTCGAACCCGTCGTCAAGTCGCTGGCAGAGGCGTACGTCTTCCAGGATTACGCATGGCCGCGGCTGGTCTATGTCGATGATCGACTGGTCGGCTTCGTGATGGCTTTCCTGGGCATCCCGTGGGCTCCTGAACGAGATCCCCGCGACCGGCGCTCTGGTATCTGGCGGTTGAACATCGCTGCCGACGCTCAAGGCAAAGGGTACGGGCGGTTCGCCGTCGAGGCGGTATGTCAGGAGATTCGTGACCGCGGTGGCTACCAGGCATTTGTCACATACGAGCCCCGCGCTGGAGGACCGGAGGCCTTCTACTTCAAGCTGGGATTCCGGCCGACCGGAGAGCGCAGCGGGAGCCAAACGGTCGCGGTGTTGGGTCTCTGAGTCCTCGGAGGCTGCGCGAGCGCGGGAGCCTCGCCATGCTGTCCTATCCTGCCGAATCAGGCTTCTCTGCCGGTTGTCCGCCTGTCACATCGCGCATGCGCCGAACAGCCGCCTGATCGCCCGAGGCGGCGGCTCGGCGGACTTCGGCCACGCGGCCATGGTTCAGCAGCAAGTCGAGGCGTCGTGCGTGAGCCAGACGATCCCTGTCCGGGTACGCCCGCGCCCAGCGTTGCAGGGCTACAAGAGCATCGTCCAGCCGGCCACGCTCACTGAGGTAGTCCACCAGCCACATGACGTCGTGGCCGGCGGCGACCTCCTCGCGAAGCTCGTCCTCGCGTCCCTGCTCGACCAGCGCTTCCATGAGTGTCGTACCGGCGCGGTCATCCCCCGCCTGTTGCATGGCCCGCAGCTCGTCGAGCCGGTCGGCGTCAACCAGGATCTCGAGCAGAGCGATGAAGGCGCACCTGTCCCCGGCGTCGGCTCTGCGCCGCAACTCGCTCTCGTCACGCACCGACCGCAGCTCGCGCATCAGCGCAGCGCAGCGCCGTTCGGCGTCAAGGCTGCCGTGGACGTCGTAGCGGTGAGCCGCGGCGTAATACGACCAGTCCCGCACCGCGCCAGTGTGCCACGGGTGTTCGGCAAGCCCGTCGCCGTCACATCGGTAAGAGCAGAGGCGACCGCTCTAATGCTGCCTTCAGGTTGATCGGCGAGGATGAGCGGCAAATCATCGACGGGAAGGAGCGGGCCGGCGTGCGGATCATGATCGCGGATGACGAGGCGGCCATCCGTGAGTCGCTGGAGCGGGTGCTGCAGGTCGAGGGTTACGACACCAGCACCGTCGCCAACGGTCTCGCCGTGCTCGACGGGGTCGCCGGGGCGGGCGGTGACACGCTGGATCTGCTGATCCTCGACGTAATGATGCCCCGTCTCGGCGGGTTGGAGACCTGCCGGCGGTTGCGGGCCGCGGGCCGGGATCTGCCGGTGCTGATGCTGACCGCCCGGGATCAGGTCGCCGACCGGGTCGCGGGGCTGGACGCGGGCGCCGACGACTATCTGCCCAAGCCGTTCGCCACCGAGGAGTTGCTGGCCCGGGTGCGGGCCCTGCTGCGCCGGCGCACGACCGCCGACGGGGAGTCGCAGATCCTGTCGTTCGCCGATGTCCGGCTCGATCCTGACAGGTTCGAGGCGTGGCGGGGGGAGCGGCCGCTGCGCCTGACCCGGACCGAGTTCTCCCTGCTGCAGGTCCTCGTGCGCAACGCGACCCGGGTCCTGACCCGCGACGCGCTGTTCGAGGCGATCTGGGGCTTCGACATGAGCGCCACCGCCAACAACCTCCAGGTGTACGTGAGCTACCTGCGCCGCAAGATGGAGGCGGAGGGTGAGCCGCGGTTGATCTACACGCTGCGCGGCCTGGGATACGTGTTGCGCGAGACTCCTCCGTGAGCAGGCCCGCGGGCCGGGAACCGCGCCGGCTGACCCGTTGGTGGCGCCGGCGGTCCCTGCGGACCAGGCTGACGGTGATCGCGGCGACGGCCATCGCGGTCAGCGTGTTCGTGGCCTTCCAGGTGGCCAGCGAGCTGCTGGACGGGGAGCTGCAGGACAGCGCCGAGGATCAGCTGCGCGCCGACTCCCGTGCCCTGGCGGTGAACGCGGAGCGCGCCGGTCTGGCGGAGGTCGAGCTACCGCCGTATCCCGGATCCGGTCAGTTGGTGCGGGTCATCCTGTCCGACGGCTCGACCCGGACGCCGGCCGGCCAACCTGAGCTGCCTCCCGTCAGCGGGCGCGCCGGGCGCGTGGCGCAGGGCGGGCCGGCCGACCTGATGGAGTCGGGTGACAGCGACGAGGACGGCTACCGCATCTACACGCTGCGGGCGGGCGACGGAGCGGTCCAGGTGGCCCGTGTCGCCGACGACAGCCCGATCAACCAGTTCGGGTTCGGGATGCTGCTGATCGGGCTGCTCTGCGTGGTCGGTGGCGCCCTTGTCGGGCGGACCGTGGCGCGGACCGGCCTGGCACCGATCGACCGGCTGACCGCCGCCGCGGTACGTGTCGCGCACACCCGGGATCTCGACGCCGACATCCCGGACGAAGGTGGTGGGGAGATCCGGCGGCTGATCCAGTCGATCAACGACATGCTCGCCGCGCTCCGGGACTCCCGGCGGGCCCAGCGGCTGCTCGCCGAGGACGCCGCCCACGAGCTCAAGACCCCGCTCACCAGCCTGCGCCTGAACGTCGAGCTGCTGGTCCGGCTCGATCGGCGCGGCACGCTGGACAGCGCACTGCCGGCGGAGAGCCGGACCCGGTTGCTCAACGATCTCGGCGCTCAGGTGGCCGAGTTGAGCACCCTGGCCGCCGAGCTGACCGACCTGGCGCGCGGTGACGTCAGCGACGAGAGCACCGAGCTGATCGACCTCGCCGACGTGGTGGTGGCCGCCGCGGCCCGGGCGCGTTCCCGCGTGCCCGACATCGAGGTCGTGCTCGACGTGACCTCCGTGTGGGTGAGCGGGCGTCCCGCTGCGCTCGCGCGGGCGGTGCTCAACCTCATCGACAACGCCGGCAAGTGGTCTCCCGAGGACCAGCCGGTCCAGGTCCGGCTGCGGGCCGAGGGCGCGTCGGCGGTGCTCGAAGTCGACGACGCCGGGCCGGGCATCGACGCCGTCGACGTACCGCGGGTGTTCGACAGGTTCTACCGTGCCGACAGCGCCCGGGGGTTGCCGGGATCCGGTCTGGGGCTGTCGATCGTGCAGCGGGTCGTCGACGCCCACGGCGGCCGGGCCGCTGTCGCCCGGTCCGCACGCGGTGGCGCGCTGCTCCGGGTCGACCTTCCGGCCGCGGCCCCGCCCGCCCCGACCGCGCGCCGCGCCGCCGGGGAAGACACCGCAGTGAGTTGACCCCGCCCCAGGCCGGGCGCGTGGCGCAGGACGAGAGGGCGGCGGCCGTCGGGCCCATGAAAAGATCCGGGACGGGGCCCAGCCCCGTCCCGGATCTCGTCCGTGCCGCCGTGCTCACCGTTGCAGCGCGGGCTCCTCTTCCTCGGCGAGCGTGTGCCGGCCGATCGGCGGCCCTGCCGCCGGACGGGACAGCCGGCTCGGCCACCAGATCCGCCGCCCGATCAGCAGGGTGAGAGCGGGCACCAGGACCGACCGCACCAGCAGGGCGTCGAGCAGCACGCCGAAGGCGACCAGGAACCCCACCTCGATCAGCATCACCAGCGGAAGTGTGGCGAGGACCGCGAACGTGGCCGCCAGGACCAGGCCCGCCGAGGTGATGACGCCACCGGTGGCGGAGAGTGCTTTGCGCATGCCCTCTCCGGTGCCGAGCCGCACGGTCTCCTCCCGGGCCCGGCTGACCAGGAAGATGTTGTAGTCGACGCCGAGCGCCACCAGGAACAGGAATGCCAGCAGTGGCACCGAATAGTCGATGCCCTCGAACCCGAGGATCGTGTCGAAGACGAACACGCTGCCGCCGAAGGCCGCCGCGAACGAGACGATCACGGTGGCCATCAGGATCAGTGGGGCCACGATCGCGCGCAGCAGCAGCCCGAGGATGATCAGGACGACGGCGAGCACCAGCGGGATCACCAGCTTCTCGTCGCGCGTGGTGGTCACCTCGGTGTCGAGGTGCTCCGCGCTCGGCCCGCCGACGATCGCCTCCGCCCCGCTCACCGCGTGCACGGCGGTGCGCACCCGCTTGATCGTGTCGTACTCGGCGACGGTGTCCGGCGCGTCTGTGGGGAACACGGAGATGTCGGCCCAGCCACCGCTGGTCTCACCCGGCAGAGCCTGGGCCACACCGGGAGTGCCCTTGACGACGTCGAGCACCCGTTCCTGATACGCCGGCCGCGTGAGAATCGTCATCGGCTGGCCGCCGAGCTCCGGGAAGTGCCGGCGCAGAACGGTGAAGCCGGTGACCGATTCCGGCGCGGACACGAACTGGTCCTGCTCCCGCAGGGCGCCGGTGTTGCCCGCCAGCCCGATGGCGAGCGCGCCGAGGATGCCCACCGAGCCGAGCGTCGCCAGCCACCGGCGGCGGCTGATGGCGGTGCCGAGCCGTCCCCACAGCCCCGGCTTCTCCGCCACGGCCGTACTGAAGCGCGGGATGGCCGGCCAGAAGATCCGCCTGCCGAGCAGTACGAGCGTCGCCGGGAACAGCGTCAGCATGGCCACCAGCGCGCACAGGATGCCTGCCGCACCGATCGGGCCCAGTCCTCTGGTGCTGTTCAGGTCCGCGACGAGCAGGCAGAGCAGGCCGGCGACCACGGTGGCCGCGGACGCGACGATGGCCGGCGCCGCGCCGCGGAGTGCGTGGACCATCGCGACCCGGACGTTCTCGTGGTGGTGCAGTGCCTCCCGGTACCGGGAGATGAGCAACAGCGCGTAGTCCGTGCCGACACCGAACACCAGGATCGTCAGCAGCGCCGAGTTCTGGTCGTTGACCACGATGCCGAAGCCCTTGACGAGCAGGTAGACGGTCGCCATCGCGGTCAGTGCGGCCGCGCCCACGGCCACCAGCGGGACGAACCACAACACCGGGCTGCGGTACGTCAGGATGAGCAGGACCGTGACGACGATGATCGTGGTGAGGAGGACCTGCGTGTCGATGCCGTCGAAGACGGCCTCCATGTCGGCTTCGATCGCGGCGGGACCGGTCACGTCGAGTTCCAGGCCGGCGGGGCGGTCCTTCGCGACGTCACGCAACGGGCCGACGATGGTCTCCGGTCCGCCGTAGGTCGCGCTCACGTCGAGGGTGAACATCAGCGCCTTCCCGTCGGCGGAGGGGCTCAGCGCCGGGCCCTCGTCCTCGCCGTCGGCCGGGGCCGCCACCTTCGGCGGGTACCGCTTGGCAAGGGTGTCGTAGTGGCGCTCGACCGCCGCGCGATCAGCGTCGGTGATGCCCTCGGCGCGGTGGTACACCAGGACGAACGTACTGGCCTCACCACCGGGCAGACTGTCCTCGTGCACGGCCACCTTGGTGGACTCGGCACTGGCAGGGAGGGTGTCCGCGGCTTTGTCGGTGGTGACCGAGCTCAACTTGCCGCTCAACGGCACCATGACCGCCGCCAGCGCCAGCCACAAGCCGATCACCAGCCACGGCACCCACCGGCCCGCCAGCCGACCGGGCGGCGCTTCCCTGGGCTGCGCTGCGTTGACTGACATCAATAGCCTCCTGATGGGTTACATCACTTGTCCGAGGCCAACTTCGTACCGAGCGAATCTGAGACGACCGTTAATCCGGTGCGCGCACGGCTCTCCGGGAGTAGTACCGCGGTACCACCTCCCTCCCGGCGATGACCACCGCGGTACGACGAAACGGGCCGGAATCTCTCCTAGCGTCCTGGCCATGAGGAAATCCCACAGTCCACGCCGGAAAGTCGTGTCGGGTGGCATGACGCTGGTGACAGCGTTCGCCGCGGTCGCCGCTTGCGGATCGGAGGCCGACCACAGTGCGGCGTCCCCGGCTGCCGGCCCGCACAGCATGCACGCCGGCGCGTCGCCGGCTCCACCGCAGTCGTTGCGCGCCGGCGAGCGGTTCCTGGACCTGAAGATGGCCGAGGCCTACACGCCTACGGCGCCGGAGGGCGGCGGCACGGACGAGTACCGGTGCCAGATGATCGATCCGGGCCTGACCGGGACGGCGTTCGTGACCGGGACCCAGTTCGCGCCGGAGAACATCGCCATCGCACACCACGCCATCGTGTACGCGGTGCCGCCGGACCGTGCCGCCCTGGTGCGTGAGCAGGACGCGAAGACGCCCGGCCTCGGCTGGCAGTGTTTCGGCGGGACCGGCGTGCCCGGCGCCGACGTGGAGGGTGACGACCAGGGCGCGACGTGGGTGGACACCTGGGCGCCGGGCGCCACGGAGACGCTGCTCGACCAGGACATCGGCTTCAAGCTGGGGCCGGGCAGCCTGATCGTCCTCCAGATCCACTACAACCTGCTCGTGACCGACGGCAGACCGGCCGGGTCGGACCGCTCGGCGGTGCGGCTGCGGCTGACGGACGGCACGCCGCAGACCCGGGAGCTCACCACGTTGCCGCTCGACGCGCCGACCGACCTCCCCTGCGCCGCCGACGAGTCGGGTCCGCTCTGTGACCGGGCGGCCTCGATCGCGGACGTGACGAAGCGGTTCGGACCGGATGTCGGCGAGTCGGCGGACCGTCAGGTGAAGGAATGCAACCCGGGCGGCGTGCCGAAGCCGGGCAACACCCAGACCTGCGACCAGAAGGTGCCGGCGCCGATGACGCTGTTCGCCGGTTTCGGCCACATGCACCTGCTCGGGCGGGCCATCAAGGTCGAACTCAACCCGGGCACGCCGAACGCGAAGGTCGTGCTGGACGTCCCGCAGTTCGACTTCGACAACCAGCGGCTGATGAAGCTGCCGTCGCCGGTGGAGATCGGTCCGGGGGACACGCTGCGGGTCACGTGTACGCACGACGCGAGGCTGCGCAGACAGCTGCCGCAACTGAAGAAGCTGCCGCCCCGCTACGTGGTGTGGGGCGACGGCACCAGCGACGAGATGTGCACGGGCATCATGACGGTCTCCCTCCGTACGTCCTGAGGGAGCGCCGACCTCAGAAACGATGGCTGCGGACAGACCCTAGACCGGCCGGGTGAGTCTCAGGTTGTAGGCGAGGATGACCGCCTGTATCCGGTCCCGTGCGCCGATCTTGGCGAGGACCCGCCCGACGTGCGTCTTCACCGTCGACTCCGACAGCGTGAACCGTTGCGCGATCTCGCCGTTGGTCAGGCCGTGGCCGATGGCGACGAGGATCTCGCGCTCGCGGTGGGTCAGGAACCTCAGCCGGGGATCCTTCCGCACGGGTCCGCAGAGCTCATCGTCGAGCTGGTCGGCGAACGCGTCGAGCAGCCGCCGGGTCAGCGCCGGCGCGATCACCGCGTCCCCGGCGGCGACGGCCCGGATGCCGGCGAGCAGTTCCTCCGGGCCGATGTCCTTGAGCAGGAAGCCACTGGCTCCGGCCCGCAGCGCGGCGAACGCGTGCCGTTCCCCGTCGAAGGTCGTCAGCACCAGGATCCGCGAACGCCCACCGGCAGCGATGACGCGCCGGGTCGCCTCGATCCCGTCGACGCCCGGCAGACGGATGTCCATCAGCACCACGTCGGGGCGCCGCTCGATGATCTGCCGGACGGCCTCGGCGCCGTTGCCGGCCTCGCCGACGATCTCGGTGTCGGGGGTGCACTCCAGCAGCACCCGGAACCCGAGGCGCTGCAGCGGCTGGGCGTCCACCACGAGCACAGAAATCACGAATGGCCGCCCTTCAGGGTCGAGACCCGGCGATGCCCAGTTCATACCGAGCGAACCTGAAACGACCGTTAGAAACGGCGCTCAGACGGACTCGTACGGCGCTTTTCAAGCGCACCGTCGCGGTCGACCGGGCGACGGGAGACGCCGGACGGCAACGAACTCGCCACCAAGCGGACCGGCGACTTTTCGCGCTGTCTGAGCGTCGGCTGACGAGCCCGCCCGGCGGCACTAGGTTGCCCGTATGCCGGAGGCTCGCTGACGTGCGCGTCGAGAAGACCGCCGACGGCGCCGCCATGATGCGGGCCCTGGAGCAGCACGCCCCGCGGCGGCTGTTCGACGACCCGTGGTCGGCGCGGCTGATCTCCGGGTGGCCGTCGGCGGTGGTGGCCGTACGCCCGCTGCGGTGGCTGTTCCTGCGCGCTGGAGCGGGCCGGGGCTCTACGCCGCGGTCGTCTGCCGGACCCGGGTCATCGACGACGCCTGCCGAGACGCCCTCGCCGGCGGGATCAGCCGGGTGGTGATCGTCGGCGCGGGGATGGACACCCGTCCCTACCGGATGCCGGAGACGGCCGCCGCCCAGGTGTGGGAGTTCGATCTGGCGTCGGCGCAGCGGGTGAAGAAGGCGACGCTGACCCGGGCGCTGGGAGCCCTGCCCGGGTCACCTACGGGTCACCACCCGGGGCCGCGAGCGAGCCGGACCGGACCGGCCGCGGTGGCCACGTCCACGTCGCTGCCGTGCTGCTGAACGGCGATGACCCCGTCGCGGGACAGATCGGCCGCCACCTCGCGGGTCAGGTCCATCAGCTCGCGCCACGACTCGCCGCCGACGACCCGGGCCGCGTCGCTCGGGCAGATGGTCGACTCGGGGCGCCGGTGCCTCAGCAGCGCCCGGATCGTCGCGGCCAGCCGCACCCGGCGGCCTTCGGGTGTTGGCTCCCACCACGGGTCGCCGCGTTCCCCCAACGCCACCTTGGCGTCCTGTACCCGGGGCCGGGCGGTCCCCGGGTCGCTGCGCACCAGCCGCCGAGCCGCCATCAGCTCGTCGACCAGCTCCTGGCGCAACGGTTCCGGGATGGCGGGGTCGGTGGCCCGCCATCGCCGCCCGGAGACGATCAGGTAGCGGCCGTCCGCCGTCAGCGTGCCGTCCTCACCAGCGCTCATGGGTCCATTGTCCGGCTCCCGCCGACGACCGGTGCGAGGACCTGATCGGCGAGCCGGGATCAGGCGGATCCGGCGCCCCACAGGCTGAGTGCGATGGTCCCCAGCGCGACCACCGTTCGCAGCCAGCTCGGGATGCGTGGCAGGAAGGCGGCCGCGACCAGCGTGAATCCCGCTGCCCCGAGCAGTGCCCCGGCCCAGAACGGTGGTGGGTCGGGCGTGGTGATCGTGACCGTGACCAGCTTGAGCAGGCAGCAGACCACGATCGCACCGAGGACGGTGACGACCGGGGCCCGCCAGGCGCCGGTGGCGAAGGCGAGCACCAGCCAGCTCAGGGCCAGGGCGATCGGTACGCCGTAGAAGACCAGCTCGAGCGCCCGGCCGAAGCAGTCGTCGCCGATGCAGGAGGCGATCGACCCGGCTCTCGCCATGAGGACGGCGGTGATGATGCCGCCGACGAAGGCCGGCGCGATGAGCAGGGTGCGTTCGTCTCTGGCCATGGGAGTTCCTTACTACCGGGGGCGCCGCCCGTGCACTGTAGCGATGATCGTCCCCGCGGGATCCGTCGCGTCTGCAGCCGCCACCTGCTCTGCTGCCCGGGCAGGTGACCACGGCGTGGTCAGGACTGCTCCGACCCCGTCGAGGTGGTGATGCCGACCGGTGGTTCGCCGCCCGCTTCGATGACGTCGACGCATCGGGCGAGGGCGGCGATCATGTACCGGCGCCACAGCGGGGTGAAGGGGCCGGCGAGAATCCATCGGCGGCCGGGGAGCGGCTTGAACTCGTAGGTCCAGCGGATGAGGGTGCCGGGCCCGTCGGGGTTGACGTTGAACTCGCCGCGGATTCCGGCCGCCAGGCGGGACAGGACGTTGGTGAAGTTCGTCAGCTGGTACGCGAAGCTGTGCCCGTCGGTGTATTCGGTGAGGTGTTCGTCGGCCTGGGACCCGTCGTCGAACTGCGGGTTCCGTCGGGCGCCGGCGTGGTCCCACGGTGCGGTCTGGTTCGCGACGCGCGTGATGCCGGGGAAGGGCGCCACCGGGCGGAAGACGGTGGGCAGGTCGATGGGGACCAGGATCCGGAAGGTGTCCGCGGGTGTCTTGCGGGTGCGTTGCTGGACGGTGATGGTGACGGTCCTGTCGGCGGGGCCGATGAGAAGCTCGGTCATGTTTCAGTGCTCCGTGATGGCGAGGGTCGAGTAGTCGCGAGCGACGACGAGGACGACCTTGCCGTTGATCGGGGCGGTGGCGACCTCGGTGTGCACCTGCGCCAGGTCGGCCAGCGGCACCCGCCGGGTCGCACCCAGGTGCAGGGTGCCGGCGTCGAGCAGGGTGACCAGCTCGGCGAGCTGTCCGGCGTCGGGACGGAAGAACAGGTTGATGCCGCGTACGCCGCGGGCCTCGTCGGAGGCGGCCGGCATCCACACGGTGGTGTTGACCAGCACGCCGCCGTCGCGGATCACGGCGGACAGGGCGGCCATCTGCTCCGGGGCGATCGGGGCGAAGTTCAACACGACGTCGACCGGCTCCGCCAGCTCGGGGATGCCGGGGCCGTGGACCTCGTCGGCGCCGGCCGCCGTGGCCTGCTCGGCACTGCGCGGGCCGGTCGTGGCGATCACGTACGCCCCGGCGTGTTTGGCCAGCTGTACCGCGTAGCCGCCGACGACACCGCCCGCGCCGTTGATCAGCACCCGCTGGCCGGCGGTGAGCTTCGCGTGCTCGAACAGCGCCTGCCACGCGGTCAGCCCGACCACCGGCAGACCTGCGGCGTCCACCAGCGGAACGTTCGCCGGGGCTGCCGCCAGGATCGCGGCCGGGGCGACGACATACTCGGCGGCCGCGCCGGTGCTGGTCAGCGGCAGCGCGCCGAGCACACGGTCGCCGACGGCGAAGCCGGTCACGTCCGGGCCGAGGGCGTCGATCGTGCCGGCGAGGTCGATGCCGGGGGTGTGCGGCAGCCGGATCGGGATGGGGCCCTGCATGACCCCGGCGCGGATGTTGCCCTCGACCGGGTTGAACGAGGTCGCCGCGACCCGGATCCGGACCTCGCCGGCGCCGGGAACCGGCTGCTCCACGTCCTCGTAGCGCAGGACGTCGGGGGTGCCGTACTCGTGGAAACGCACTGCCTTCATGACGAGCCTCTTCTTCCTGGACCCAATGTGCTTCGAACTCGAAGCACTCCGTGACGCTAGCATGCTTCGGATTCGAAGCACATGTGATGCGACAGGTGACAGCCGTCTCAACTCGGCGCACCTGGCGCGACAACCCCAGCGTCGCGCAGGGCGGCAGGCGCAAGAATGGTCTCGTCATCCACGGCACGACAGACCATGGATAAGAACTGCGGACCGGCCGGAGGGGAGCGGGCCGGCCGGCGCCGGTGTCCCGCTCCCCGCTTCTGTCAGCCGGCCACCTTCGACGTGAACGCGGTGGTGTAGGTCTTGCTGAGGTCGACCTGGTCCTTCTTGCCCTTGACGTTGGGGGAGAACTGGCTGAGCACCTCCAGCACGTTCCTGGCGCCGTCCTCCTTCATCAGGCCGTCGCCGTTGAACATGCCGATGCTGTCGTGCACCGCCGTGGCGTACAGGGCCGGGTCGCCCGCCGCGAACTCGGCCGGCATCTTCGCGGCGATCTCCTCGGCACTGTGCCCCTTGATCCAGCGCAGCGTCTTGACCAGCGCGTTCGCCAGCTTCTGCACCTGCGCCTGGTGACTGTCGACCCAGGCGCAGTCCATGTAGAGCGAGCTGGCCGGGTAGAGCCCGCCGAGCGCCTGCCGGGCGCCGGCCTCGGTGCGCATGTCGAGCAGGATCCTGCCCTTGCCGCTGCTGACCAGCTTGGCCGCGGTCGGGTCGGTGGTCATGCCGGCGTCGATGCCGCCGTTGTCGATCGCGGCGATGAACGTCTGCCCGGCGCCGGCCTTGACCGTGGTGTAGTCCGCGCTGGTCAGCCCGCCCTTGGTGGCCAGGTACTGGGTGAGGAAGTCGGTGGAGGAGCCGGAGCTGGTGACGCCGAGCTTGCGGCCCTTGAAGTCGGCCGGCGACGTGATCGTCGAGGTGGCCGGGACGATCTCCACCTCGCCGGGCACGTCGGCGAACTGTACGACGCTGGTGATGCACTTGCCCTTGGTCTGCAGGTCGATGGTGTGGTCGTAGAAGCCGACCACACCCTGCACGTCCCCGGAGATCAGCACGTTCTCGGCGGTCGCGCCGGACGGCTCGGTCAGCAGCTGGACGTCCAGACCCTCGGCCTTGAAGCCGCCGAGCTGTTCGGTCAGCTTCGCCGGCAGGTAGATGACCTTGTCGATGCCACCGACCATGATCTTGATGGTGTCGCCGGCGCCGGCGCCTGCGGCGTCGTCGGGGCTGGTGCCGCGGCATCCGGCGAGGGCGAGGGCGGCCACGGTGGTGAGAGCGAGGAATCTACGCACGTTGTTCTCCAGAGGTCCGGACCGGGGGACGCCAGCGGAGAAGCCGGTTCTCCAGCAGCGTGAGCAGCCACTCGGCGAGCAGCGCGACGACGGTGATGATGATCATTCCGGCGTAGATGCCGGCGGCGTCGAACGTGCCCTGGGCGTTGGCGATGAGCAGGCCCAGGCCCTTGTCGGCGCCGGCGTACTCGCCCACCACCGCGCCGATCAGCGCGAAACCGAACGCGGCGTGCAGCGAGGCGAAGATCCAGCTGGTGGCGCTCGGCACGACGATCGAGGTGAGCACCTGGCGGCGGGACGCGCCCAGGATGCGGGCGTTGTCGACCAGGTTGCGGTCGACCTCGCGGGCGCCCTGGAAGGCGTTGAAGAACACCGCGAAGAACACCAGCACGACAGCGGTGGCCACCTTGGAGGTCAGCCCGAGGCCGAACCAGATGATGAACAGCGACGCGAGCACGATCCGGGGCACCGCGTTGGCGGCCTTGATGAACGGCGCCGCCACCTCGGCCACGAACCGGGCCCGTCCGAGCAGGATGCCCAGCACGACCCCGGCGACCGCGCCGATCACGAAGCCGAGCACCGCCTCCTCGAGGGTGACGAGCAGCTGTGTCCACACCGAGCCGAACGCCGTGCCGGTGGTGAACCAGCCGGCCAGGCGCTCCCCGATCGCCGACGGCTTGGAGTAGAAGAAGGGATCGATCCAGTGTGTCGCGGCCAGTTCCCAGCTGCCCAGCCAGACCACGACGAAGACCAGACGGACCGACCACAATCGCGTACGCCGATGGATCGTCTTCTTCGTGGTCGGAATGCTCACCGCGGGCGCGGCCGTCAGCTCAGCCGACACGGCTCACCTCCTGGCGGGCGCGCGCCACCTCGTCGCGCAGGCTCTCCCAGATCTCGCGGTAGGTCGCGACGAACTCGGGCGTCATCCGGATCTCCTCCACCTGGCGCGGGCGTTGCAGCGGCACGTCGAAGATCGCCTTGACGGTCGCCGGGCTGGACGTCATCACCACCACCCGGTCGGCGAGCGCGATCGCCTCCTCCAGGTCGTGGGTCACGAAGATGACCGCCGCGCCGGTGCCCTGCCACAGCCTCAGCAACTCGTCCTGCATGAGCTGGCGGGTCTGCACGTCGAGTGCGCTGAACGGCTCGTCCATCAGCAGGATCCGCGGCTCGTTGACCAGCGTCTGGGCGAGCGCGACCCGTTTGCGCATGCCGCCGGAGAGCTGATGCGGGTAGTAGCCGGCGAACGGTCCCAGCCCGACCCGCTCGACCCAGACCATTGCTCTGGTACGGGCCTCGGCCTTGCTCAGCCCGCGGTAGCGCGGCCCGGCCGCGACGTTGTCGATCACCGACCGCCACGGCATGACCGCGTCGGCCTGGAACATGTAGCCGACGCCGTCCGGGATGCCGCGCACCGGCGCCCCGTCGACCTCGACCTCGCCGCTGGAGGCCGGCTCCAAGCCGGAGACCAGCGACAGCGTCGTCGATTTGCCACATCCGGTCGGGCCGACCACGGCCACGAACTCGCCGGCCGCGACCTCGAAGGTGAGGTCCCGGACGGCCGTGTGCGGTTGGCCACCTGTGCCGGGGAAACGCTTGGTCGCGTTCCGCAGTGCGATTACCGTCAAGGTCTGCGCCCCCTCACCGTCATAGCGGTTTGACTGTTACAGCGGTGTGTCATGGCCGAGACGCTAGGAAGACACGCCGCCCGCCGGAATCCTTGTGGCCGTTGCGGCGCTAACCCGCGTTGACCGCGTATTGCGCGTTTTGCTCACGCGCCCGGATCGATGTCGGCGGCGTTACAGTGCCGACATGTCACACCGACCCGTCCCCGTCGCCTGGCAGGTCCTCGGCCTGCAGGTCGGCCTGCTCGTGGTCGTGTTCGGGCTGGGCTGCACACTGATCGCCTGGCTGTTCGACACCGAGCTGACCGAGCAGTACGGCAGCCGCGCGCTCGCCGTCGCGCACACCCTCGCCGCCGACCCGGCGATCCCGGCGGCCGCGGCCGCCGGCGACCCGGGCGGCCTGCTGCAGACCCGGGCCGAGACCGCGCGCAAGGCCAGCGGCGCGCTGTTCGTGGTGATCACCGACCGCAACGGGATCCGGCTCGCGCACCCCCGCCCGGAGCGCCTGCACGAGCCGGTCAGCACCGACCCCTCGGTGGTGCTCGCCGGGCAGGACACGATCAGTGTGGAGCGCGGCACGCTCGGGCTCTCGGCCCGCGGCAAGACCCCGCTGCGGGCCGCCGACGGCAGCATCGTCGGCGAGGTCAGTGTCGGCTTCGAGGCTGCCGAGGTCCGCGGGTACGTCTGGCGGCAGCTGGGCGTCGCCGGGTTCGTCGCCGGGTGCGCGCTGCTGCTCGGCGTGGCCGGATCCGCCCTGCTCAGCCGCCGGCTCAAGCGGCTGACCCTGGGCCTGGAGCCGGCCGAGCTCGCCGAGCTGATGCGGGAGCGCGAAGCGGTGCTGCGGGGCATCAGCGAGGGTGTGCTCGCCGTCGACGCGGCCGGCCGGGTCACGGTCTGCAACCGGGAGGCGGCCCGGCTGCTCGGCGCCGACCTGCTGCCCGGCACCGCGGTCGCCGACGCCGGCCTGCCGCCCGGCCTGGTCGCGGTCCTCGAACGGCGCGACGCCGACAACGAGATCACCGTCGCCGGTGATCGGGTCCTGGTCGTCACCTACCGCGTGGTCCGGCGGGACGGGCGTGACCTGGGCGGCGTGCTGACCCTGCGGGACCGCACCGACCTGGAGAACGTGACCCGTGAGCTGGACTCGGTGCGCACGCTCAGCAGTGCGCTGCGCGCGTCGCGGCACGAGTTCGCGAACCGGCTGCACGTGCTCTCCGGCCTGCTGCAGAACGGCCACCGCGACGAAGCCCTGGAGTACCTGCACGCGGTCTCCGGCAGCGCGCTCGCGGCGGCCGGGCCGGTCGGGGCGGTCGACGACCCGTACCTGCAGGCCTTCGTCGCCGCCAAGACCGCCGAGGCGGCCGAGAGGGACGTACGCCTGACGTTGTCCGACACCAGCTGGGTCGGCACCCGGGTGACCGCGCCGGTCGAGGTCACCACGGTGCTCGGCATCCTGGTCGACAACGCTCTCGACGCGGCCCGCCGCGGCGCCCGCCGTCCCGCGTGGATCGACCTGGCGCTGCTCTCCGACGACGACGCGCTGCACATCTCGGTCGTCGACTCCGGCGACGGCGTGGCCCCGGGCCTCGGCGAGCAGATCTTCACGGCCGGCGTCACCACCTGCGGCGAGGAGGGCCGCGGCCTCGGGCTGGCCCTGGCCCGGCAGGCGGCCCGCCAACTCGGCGGCGACGTGAGCCTGAGCGCGGTGGCCGGCGACGGGCACGGCGCGGTCTTCGAGGCGCGGCTGCCCCACGCGCTGGTGGCGGTCGCCGCGTGATCCGGGTGCTCGTCGTCGAGGACGACTTCCGGGTCGCGCAGGTCCACGTCGGCTTCACCGCCCGGGTCGACGGCTTCACGGTCGCCGGGACTGCCCGCACCGCCGCCGAGGCCCGGGCGTTCCTGGCCGCCCGCCCGGTGGACCTCGTGCTGCTGGACAGCTACCTGCCGGACGAGTCCGGCCTGGACCTGCTCGCCGGGCTGAGCGTCGACGCGATCATGCTGACCGCCGCGTCGGACGCCGCCTCGGTACGGCTCGCGCTCGCCCGTGGCGCGCTCAACTACCTGGTCAAACCGTTCACCGCGGAGCAGCTCGCGGACCGGCTGACGGCGTACCGCCGCTATCGGACGATCGTGACCGGCCGGCGCGGCCTGGCCCAGGAGGAGATCGACCGTGCCTGGCGGCTCCTGCACGAGGGCGACCGGCCGGCGGCGCCGAAGGGCCAGTCGGCGGTCACCGTCCACCTGGTCCGGGAGGCCCTGCGCCACGCGAGCGTGCCGCGCACCGCCGCCGAGATCGCCGACGAGCTCGGCATCTCCCGCGCGACGGCCCAGCGCTATCTGGCCGCCCTGGCCAGGGACGGCGCCGCCGAGATGCGCCTGCGATACGGCACCACCGGCCGCCCGGAGCACCGCTATCGCTGGCTCACCACCGGCTGAGGTCACGGCTCCCTCCGGCGCGCAGCCCGGCTCCGGCGGGATCAGGCGAAGTAGAGCCGCCCGAGCCCGTCGGCGAGCTGCAACCCGTGGTATCGGCCGTAACCGGTCGTGACTGTGCGGGTGGTGTCGAAGCCGGTGCCGTTGTTGATCCGGACGTTGACGTTGGTGCCGTCGTGGATCACCAGGTCGTCCTTGCCGTCACCGTTGTAGTCGGCGAAGTAGAGCCGGCCGAGCCCGTTGCTGATCTGCAGCCCGTGGTATCGGCCGTACCCGGAGGTGAGGTTGCGGGTGGTGTCGAAGCCGGTGCCGTTGTTGATCCGGACGTTGACGTTGGTGCCGTCGTGGATGACGAGGTCGTCCCGGTTGTCGCCGTTGTGGTCGGCGAAGTACAACTGCCCGAGCCCGTCGGCGACCTGCAGCCCGTGATACCGGCCGTAGCCGGAGGTCAGGTTGCGGGTGGCGCCGAAGCCGGTGCCGTTGTTGATCCGGACGTTCACGTCGGTGCCGTCGTGGATGAACAGATCGGTCCTGCCGTCGCCGTCGTAGTCGGCGAAGTGGAGTTCGCCCAGCCCGTCGGGGACGTGCGACCCGTGGTACCGGCCGTAACCGGTGGCGACGGTGAAGCTCGGACCGAAACCGGTGCCCAGGTTCAGCCGGACGTTGACGTCCGAGCCGTCGTGCACGATCAGGTCGGTCTTGTGGTCGTCGTTGTAGTCGGCGAAGTGCAGCTCGCCGAGCCCGTCGGTGACGTCCAGGCCGTGATACCGGCCGTAACCGGTGGTCACCCGTGCGCCGGTGTCGAACCCGCCGCTGCTCACGCCCTTGCGGACCGTCACGTCTGAGCCGTGGTGCACGACGAGGTCGGCGCGGGCGTCGCCACTGAAACTGTCGTGGGTGTTCAGCACCCAGCCGTCGGCGACCGCCTGCTGGAGCCCGGCGAAGTACGAGTCGGCCATGACGACGTACCCGGCATTGTCGGGATGCAGGTCGTCGGTCATCTGGGCGGAGGTGACCGGCATGTCGGCGTAACGGACCTTGTTGCCCTGGGCTGCCTCGTTCGCGGCGATCTCCCGCACCCCGGCGTTGACCGCGGGGACCTTGTCGCCGAGGCCGGTGGTTCCCGGGAGCAGGCCGCTCAGCACGATGGTGACGTCCGGGCGGTCGAGGATGATCCGGTTCACCAGATCGTCCAGCCGGCTCACCACGGTCTCCGCGGTGTTCGTGGTCAGGTCGTTGATCCCGGCGTGCAGCAGCACGACATCCGGGTTCTCGGCGTCCATCCAGGCGTCGATCTTCTCGCGCAGCTGCACGACGGTCCAGCCGCTGTGGCCCTCGTGGTCCATGTCGGCCATCGCGGCGTCGCTGGTCATCGAGCCGACGTAGTCGATCGTGTACTGACTCTGCTGCGCGACGAGGCTCAGCAGCCGGGGCCGGTACCCGAGTCCCCACGGGCTGCTGCCGGAGCCCCGGGTGATGGAGTCACCCAGCGGCATCACCTTCACTCGGGGACCCGCCGCCTGGGCGGACGTGGCAGGCAGAACCAGGGCAGTGGCCGACAGCGCCGCGGCGAGCAGCGCCGCGGCAGGACGGAGGGTCTTCATACGACTCCGATGCGATCAGGGGAATGACCCGGCAATCTACCGTCGGAGATCCGCAGATTTCCACCCGTGAATGGCGTCGGCCTCAGGCGCGGCGCCCGGCCAGCATCCCGCGGGGCGGGACCGAGTAGACCGGCACCTCGCGTACGCCGTGGCGGCGCAGGATCGCGTTGACGGCGGTGGCGGCCGACGCGGCCGAGCGTTCCATCAGCGCGCACGGGAACGGCATCCGGACCCAGTCGCCGGCCAGGAACAGTCCGTCGGCCCCGGTGGTCACGCCCGGCCGGGTGACGTCACTGCCCACCTCGAACGCGGGCGCGTCGTAGCCGATCCGGGTGTCACTGTCGACGGCCCGCAGACCCCTCGCCTCCGGCCAGATCCCGCCGAGCTGCGACCACATCTCACGGTCCGCGGTCGGAGCGTCGAGGCCGGCGTCCGCGGCGTAGGCGTGCAACTCCACGACCGCGCCTCCGGTGCGGCGCGCCCAGCGGGCCGAGCCCCGCTCGACGCGGTGGAACAGGCTCACCGAGTCCAGGAGCGGCTCACGGGCGACGCTGCTGAACATCGCACGGTCCGCGGCGACGTCCCGGTCGGTCCAGATCCGGCTGACGGCGTACGGCGCGGTGGTCCGTACCGTCGCGATCTGCCTGGCCAGCAAGGGTGCCAGGCCGGCCACGGCGGGGGAGGCGGCGACGAGCCGGCGGGCGCTGCCCGGATCGGTGGCCAGGACGACGTGATCGGCCCGGACCGTGGCGCCGCCGGCGAGGGTGACGGTCCAGCCCGGTTCGATCCGGTCGACGGTCGCGCCGGTGCGGATGTCCGCGCCGAGCGCCTGCAACCGTTCGCACAGCGGGGTCCAGATCGACGTCTGGTAGTCGTCGTCGGGCGCGTCGAAGTCCAGCCCCTCGGCGTTGCGCAGGAAGTAGAAGTGGAACTGCATGATCATCTCAGCGGCCGACATCTGCCCCGCCGGGTTGAAGAACGAGTGCGCGAACACGTCGAACAGCAGCGCGCGGGCCCGGTCGGGCATGGCGAGCCGGTCGAGGTACTCCGCCGCCGACATCGTGTCGAACTCCTGGTAGGTCCGCGTCCGCGAGTACCGCAGCAGGGCCGTCGCGGCCGGCCCGTCGACGTCGCGCATCTCGCGCAGCCGCAGACTGGGGGAGCGGGCGATCAGCGCGAGCAGGCTCCACGGGGGCCGGCCCGGCAGACCACCGAAGTCCTCGTCCGGCCAGGCCCGCGACACCACCGGGTACTGCCCGGCCGGGCGCAGGAAGGACAGCGACGGGTCGATCCGGCGCAGGATGTTCCGCCAGTTGTAGTACTGCCGGAAGAAGGCGTGGAAGCCGTGCCCGACCATCTCGGTGGAGCCGTCCGCCAGCCGTTTCGGCCACGCCGACAGCCGGCCGCCGAGCCGGTCGTCGCGCTCCAGCACCGTCACCGCGACGCCGCGCTCCGCCAGCAGCAGCGCCGCGGTCATGCCCGCGATCCCGCCCCCGACCACCACCGTGCGCGCCGGGTGCCCGATCGTCCGCGGCAGTGACCGGTCGACGTGCGTGACGCGGTGGGCGTGACGGCTCCGGGAGCCGTGACCGTGGGAAGGTGTCATGTCCCCGAAGGTTCCCGGACGGCCGGCACCCAACCCTGCCGTGCCCACCGGGACGGGCATGGTTCAGGGCCGGGCCGCCGATGAAGCTCTGGGGGAGCCGTTACGAACAGGTGCCCGGGCCGGCGAAGACCCAGGGCAGGTTGACCTTGCGGAAGACGATCGAGCGGTGGGACGTCGAGCTGTCGTCCGTGTTCTCGTTCACTTCGACCAGGGCGCCGATGGTGAAGTCGGCGGTCTTGGCGATGCTGGAGTAGCCACCCTCCTTGACCGCGAGGCTGCCCAGGCCCGACCAGCCCGGCGCGGTGTGTGACGGCAGCGGCGCGTCGTTGAGGGTGCGGTAGCAGGGCCAGGTCCTGGCCTCGTCGTTGCTGATCTTCACCTCCATCTTGGTCCGGGTGCCGGTGCTCGCGGAGTTGAGGAAGACGATGCGGGCGGGCGAGTTGAGGTTGTAGCGCATCGTGGAACCCTCGGACCGGGGGTCCAGCAGGCGGTTGTCCGGCGCGTACGTGTCGAAGCCGTTCTCGATCGTGCCGCGGGTGACCCAGCGGCGCTGGGTCGAGGCCACGTCGTCGTCCCAGTAGGCGGCGGCCCGATCGTTGCGGTAGAGCTGGCCGTCGGTGAGCTCCAGCACCGTGCCCTCGCTGGTGCCCTGCATCGTGTTCCCGGTGCCCTTCTCGGTGATGAGCTGGGTCTTCCACGTCGCGCCGTGGTCATCGCTGTAGATGTTGCGGCTGACGGCGGGAATCACCAACCGGCCCGCGTGCTCGCCGGTGGTGATCTGGACGCCCACGCCGGGGCCGACCGCGTCCCAGGCCCAGACAGTGCCGACCCCGCGGGTCCTGGGCTTGACCGCCTCGCTGATGTTGACCGGCGTGGCCCAGCTCACCCCGTCATCGTCACTGGAGGTCACATAGACGCGGCGCTGGTCCCACTCGGTGATCTTGGTCGTCCCGGCCGAGCCGTGCTGGCTGTAACCGGCGGGGTTCCACGACATGAACAGCCAGATCCTGTTGTTGCTCTGGTCCACCACCGCGGTCGGGTTGCCCCAGGTGCCGGAGCCCGCCCCGACGACCTCGCTCAGCGCCGACCAACTGGCACCGTCGTCGGTCGAGCGCTTGTAGACCAGGTTGATGTTGCCCCAGTCAGAGTTGTCCGACGCGCGCCCCTCGGCGAAGGCGAGGAGCGTGTGCTTGGTGGTCTGCACCAGCGAGGGAATGCGGAACGAATGGTAGGTGATGCCGTTCAGAACCTCGCTACCACCGCCGTCGAAGAGCAGTTTCTCGGAGTGGCTCGCGGCCGCGGCACCTGCCGGTGCCGGTGGAACGGTGGCGGTGACCGCAACCGCCAGCAGCGATGCGGCCACCGCTGTCGCAGTACTGCGCCGTCCCCGCTTCAGGAATCGACGAAGAGAACCTGCCGTCAGCACTGACAATGCCATCCTTCTTCCCGTTACAGCATCCGATCAGGACACTGGTCGACTTGATCGACTCGGGCAACTGTATGGATGCCGAATGGCCGGTTCAAGTGCCATCCGTGCACCCACCGGTGCGCAGCGTGTGCCCGTGTGGCCCGCTGCCTCAGCCGTGCAGAGCGGTGATCAGGGCGGCGGCGTCGGTGCTGGTGGGACGGTCGCTGACCTGGCCGTCGCCGATCTCGATGAGGCGCCAGCGGCCGTCCTCGTGGCGGGCCAGGTCGGCGGTGACGAACGGCAGGCCCAGCGACCTGATCACCGGGGTCAGGAACTCCGGGTCGAGGCCGGCCGGTGGCAACTCGCCGGGAGTGTCGGGGTGGGCGGTGACCAGCCGGCACTCGCCACCGATCCACCAGGTGCGGACCTCGGCGCCGGTGAGCGGCTCGAAGCGGCGCAGCACGAAACCGCCGGTGAACTCGTCGTCGCGCAGCTCGCGGAAGCGGCTCGCGACCTTCCACGCCGCGTCCGGATCGGCGACCGACGGGAGGTACGCGGCCTCGTGCCAGTGATGCTTCATCGACTTCGTGTAGTCGCGCAGCACCGCGGCCCCATCGCCGAGCGACGCGCACGCCGCCGCGAAGTCCGTTCGGGAGTCCCCGACGGTCCACACCGCCGGCGGCGTGTGCCCGGCCGCCGCCGCATACCACCCCGGCAGCTCGTGGGCGCGCTGGTAGTCGCCGGCGCCGGTCCGCAGCGTGACGCCGCGCCGGGACAGCGCGGCGGCCAGCGACGCGTACTGCGGGCTGCGCAGCATCCAGCCGCGGTAGACGGCGTCCGCGCCGGCGGGCACCCGGGCCACAGCCGCGTCGGCCGGCCCGCCGCGGGTCAGCGCGTCGTGGTCGACGACCGCGACCTCGATCCCCGCCTCCCGCGCCGCGGCCACCTCCCCGGCGAAGTGCTCGTCCGGCCGTCGCGGTCGCAGCACATCCCCGGGCACCAGCAGCAGCATGCCGAGAATGCTAGGGCCCGCTCACCACCCGGTTGCGCCCGGCGCGTTTGGCCGCGTAGAGCGCCTCGTCCGCGAGCTTGATCAACTCCTCGGGGGAGGACGCTCCGGCCGGGTTCGCCGAGGTCACGCCCACGCTCACGGTGACGATGGCGTCGTCGGCGACCGGGTGCGGCTCCCGCAGCCGCGACACCGCCCGGCACGCCCGTTCGGCGACCACCATCGCGTTCTCCTCGTTGGCGCCGGGCATGACGATGCAGAACTCCTCACCGCCGTACCGCGCGACCAGGTCGGTGACCCGGACGCTGTCGCGCAGCGCGTCGGCGACCAGCCGCAGGCAGTTGTCGCCGCCCTGATGGCCGAAGTGGTCGTTGTACTTCTTGAACTGGTCGATGTCGACCATGGCCACCCCGATCGGCTCCTGCGAGCGTTTCGAGCGCAGCCACTCGGCGTCGAGGAACGTGGTCAGCTTGCGCCGGTTCGGCAGCCCGGTCAGCGGGTCGGTGACGGTCAGCAGTTCGAGCCGCCGGTTGGCCTCCGCGAGGGCCTCGGTGCGTTCGGCGACCTTGCGCTCCAGCGACGCGTACACCTGCGCGTTCTCCAGGGAGACGGTGAGCTGCCCGGCGATGAGCTGCACCGCGTCGAGGCGCCCGGCCGAGAACGCGCGCCGGGTGAGCCGGTTCTCCAGGACCAGCATCGCCCGCGGCCGGCCCTGGCCGATCACCGGCACGACCAGCAGCGAGCAGTTGTCGAGGCCGGCCAGGTACGGGTCGCGTGACACCCGCCCGTCGAGGGTCACGTCGTCGACGAGCAGCGGCTCCCGGGTGCGTTCGGCGTGCCGGATCGCGGTCAGCGGCAGCCCGCCCTCGTCGTCGAACACCCACCCGTCGACGGCGGGGTCCCAGAGCACCACCCGCACGGCGGTCGCCCCGGTCATCGCCTTGAGCACGTGCTGCACCCGTGCCCGCAGGCTGTCCAGGTCGGTCTCGGAGCTGAGCACCCGGGCCGCCTCGAGCACCGCCATCAGGTCGATGACCTCGGTGGACAGGCTGTCGAGCGTCGCGGCCCGGGGCGTGGCGGGGCCGGCCAGGCGGGAGCCCAGCGACGGGTAGGCGCGTTTCAGGTCGTGGACCTTGCCGGTCGCGCCCCACCGGGCGTACCCCTGCAGCGCCTCGGCCAGCAGCCGGTCGCCGACGTGTTCCAGGCCGTTGGCCAGGTAGAACCGCGCGGCCCGTTCGGCGATCAGCGGCGCGTGCCAGGACTGTGCGGTGGCCGAGGCGTCCTGCAGCGCGGCGTCGTAGGCGACCGCGGCGGCCTGGAAGTCGCCGAGCACCGCCGCGCGGGTCGCCTCGGCGAACCGGTGCAGGTGCCGGTAGTTGCCCGGCTGGTCGAGCGCGCGGCCGGCCAGGAAGTCCCGGCTCCGGTCCAGATCGTTCAGCGCGGCCTCCCGGCCGGCGTCGCCGGACCGTTGCGCCCGGACCGCCGCGCCGAGCACTGCTAGCAGGTGCGCCGGCGCCTGCAGGTAGACGCCGGGGATCGTCGGCAGCAGCCCGACCGCGGTCGCGCTGTGCCGGGCCAGCGCGTCGTCGTCGCCGGTGATCGCGGCGGCCAGCGCCTTCGACACCACGAAGAACGCGCTGGCCGCGTCGTTGCCGGCGAGCTCGGGATGCTCGCCGAGGGACACCTCCGTGCCGCGCAGGACCCGCACCAGGCGCTGACCGACGACGAACATCGAGGTCTCGTACTCGGCGCCGATCCGCTGCCCGAACGCCTGGCCCGCCTCGGCCTCCCGGGCGAACGCCTCCAGATCCGGCGCGCTGCCCAGCATCTGCGGCACCGACGCGTAGTAGGTGTAGAAGGCGCTGCGCAGGTCCCCGCCGCGCAGCAGCCCGTCGCGCGCCTGGTGGGCCAGCCGCACGCCGTTGTCCAGCGGCTCGAACCACGGCACCCCGGCGAGCGCGTGCAGGAACCTGACCTGCGAGACCTCCGGCTCGTAGCCGTGCTTCTCGCCGGCCGCGATGATCACGCGCAGCGCGTCGTAGGCGGCCCGGTACTCGCCGCCGCTGGAGATCGTGATGATGCCGATGTTGCCGATCGTGCCGACCAGCGCCGCGCTGACCCCGTGCCCGGCCCAGATCCGCGCGGCCTGCGCCACCAGCCACGCCATCAGCCGCTGATCGGCGAAGAACGCCGCCGGGGTCATCCGATTCAGCAGATGCGCGACCGCGAGAAGCCGTTCGTCGCTCAGTTCCGGATGGTTCCCGCCGTCGTCGTGATGGGCCAGCCACGCGTAGAAGGCCGCCAATCCGGTGCCGATCTCCGGCCCCATCCGCTCCGGGTCGGGAACGTCGATGCCGAGCGCGCCGAGAAGGTCGATCCCGAGCGCGAGCGCCTCGGCGAGCAGGCGCCGATTGGTGAGCGCGCCGATCTGCTCGGCGACCGGCCCGGCGAACCAGATCGGATCGTGATCACCCTTGCTGAGCTGGCCGAACTCGCGATCGGCCGCCTCGAATCGGCCCAGGGCGCAGAGCGCCGAATGCCATTCCGCGCGCGTGTCGTCGTACGCCGGATCGTCGGGGGAGAGCAGGCGGAGCGACGCCGCGAGATAAAGCTCGGCCCCCGCATGATTGGCGACGAGCCGCGCGGCATTCGCGGCTCGCCGCATCAGGGCCGTCGCGGTCCGCTCCTCCCCTTCCACAGAGATTCCCGGTACGGCCATGGCCGCGCCCGCCGCCAGATACTGCGGTGCCGCCGCGAGGGCGTGCGCCGGATCCGCCGCGAGCCGCCGCGCCAGCGTGAGGCTCAGCCGCGCCCGCTCGTCCGCGGCCAGGCGCCCGAACGCGGCCTGGTGGATCCGGTCGTGCCGGAACCGCGCGGTCCGCGCGCCGACCGTGACCAGCTCGTCGTCGGCGGCCGGCCGCAGCGCCGCGGTGACCTCGTCGGCGTCCCGCGCGGCCGCCACCCCCAGCTGATCCAGGTCGACCTCTCCGCCGAGCCCGGCCATCATGTCGAGCATCTCGCCGGCCTCGGCCGGCAGCGCGGCGATCCGCGCGCCGAGCAGCGCCGGCACGTCGCCGTGGCCGACGAACCGCCGGACCGCGGCGTCGTCCCACCGCCAACCGGTGCCCTCGGGAACCAGGGTGCCCTCCCGGCGCAGCGCGTTGATCAGCTCGACCGTGTCGAACGGGTTGCCGCCGGTCCGCCCGGCGAGCACCGCGGCCAGCGGCGCGGCTTCGGTGACCGGCAGCCGCAGCATCTCGGCGACCAGCCGCGGCAGGTCGTCCGGCCCGAGGTTCGCCAGGCGGATCTCGCCGGCGTCGCCGCGCTCGTGACGCAGCCGGTCGAGCAGCGCGGCCAGCGGGTGGGCCCGGTCGATCTGCTCCTCCCGGCAGGCGCCGAGCACCAGCAGGCCGGGCACGTCGGGCTGGTCGAGCACGTCGTCGAGGAACTGGAACGCCGCTCCGGCCGCCCACTGCAGGTCGTCGATGAACAGCACCACCGGGCTCGCGCCGCTCGCGACGGTCCGCAGCACCGCGGAGGTGGCCAGCCGGATCCGGGCGAACAGGGCGCGCGGATCGTCGGTCAGCGGCTCCTCGCCCGGCACGCCGAGCAGCGCGCGAAACGGCGGCGACAGGGTCGCGAACAGGGCGGTGTTCGGCCCGAGTGCGTCCCGCAGCCGGGTCCGCAGCTGCGCCACCACCTCCTCGGGCTCGGACAGCAGCTGAGAACCGAGAAGATCGAAGGCCTGCCGTACGGCGTCACCGCCCACGTCGCGCCGGAACTGGTCGAACTTCCCGGCGACGAACCATCCACCGGCGGCCTCGACGGCGGGGCGCAACCGGTCCGCCAGCGACGTCTTGCCGACCCCCGCGGGCCCGGTGATCAGGGCGAGCGCGCTGTGCCCGGCGACCGTCCCGGCGAGCAGCGCGTGCAGTGCCGCGAGGGGCGCGTCCCGCCCGATCAGGGTGGCCGGCGGAGCCAGGCGCAGCGGGAAGTCGCGGCTGCCCAGCACGTCCAGGCCGCCCAGCCGCAGCAGCGTCAGGTCGTGGGCGAGTCCTTCGCCGCTCTGGTAGCGGCGGTCCGGCTCCTTCTCCAGCAGCCGCATGACGATCCGCGACAGCATCGCCGGGAACTGCGGGTTCACCTCGGCGGGCGGCACCGGCACCCGGGCCAGGTGGTCGTGGATCAGGCTCAGCGGGTCCCGATCCCCGTCCCGGCCGAACGGCGGCGCCCCGGTGGCCAGCTCGTAGAGGGTCGCGCCGAGCGCGTACAGGTCGGCGCGGTGGTCGACCGGCCGCCCGGTGCGCCCGGTCTGCTCCGGCGCCAGGTAGGGCAGGGTGCCGGCGAGACCGTCCTCGGGCACCGTGCAGTGGTGGTCCTGCACGGTCAGCGCGGCCAGCTCGAAGTCGATCAGCGTCGGCTCGCCGGTCTCGCCGACCAGGATGTTCGCCGGGCTGACGTCGCGATGGATCACCCCGTGCCGGTGGACGTCGGCGAGCACGAGGGCCAGCCGGTGCGCCAGGTCCACCAGCCGGTCCACCGGCCAGGGCCCGGGAGAATCCGCGACAGTACGGCCGGAGGTGTCCCGCAACCGCAGCACCCCGTCCCCGTCGCCGGCCAGCTGCGGCGTGCCCGGCACCCCGGTGAGGCGGCGCAGCGCGGCGACCTCGGTGCGCAGCCGCTCCGGCGCGCCCGGCCCGAGCGGCTGTTTGCTGACTGTCCCGCTGCCGTCCGCGGCGCGGATCCGGGTCACCCGGGTGCGCTCGCTGTCGTAGAGCAGCTCTTCAAGCCGGTCTGACGTCACGTACTCACCGATCGGCAGCTTCGTGCGATTCGTTACACCGAATCCGAAAACCTCAGATCGCTACCGCGTCCGCCGCGCCCGCGCCCGCCCGGGACAGCGGATCCCAGGCCCGGACCGGGCGGCCCCCGTCGCCCGGGACAGCTGCCGTCGGGCATCGTCCGGGCGGTTGCGCGCGTCCGGTACCCTTCGCCGCGCTGCTGGACGCATTGACGACGGGGGATTCGGGTGGTCGTACGCAGGAATGCCGTTCTGGGGCTGGTGGTGGTGCTCGCCGCCGGTGGCTGCTCGTCGAACGACGAGGCCGCCGCGACACCGGGACTGGCCGACCGCGGCACGGTGCTGACCACCGTGAAGCCGACCCGGCAGGACCTGAGCAACAAGATCAGCCTGACCGGCAAAGTCACGATCAACCCGGTCTTCGGGGTCGCCGCGCCGGCCGACGGTGAGCTGCGCTGGGTGAGCCGCACCCTGCCCAAGGAGCCGGACGACACCCCGGTCTGGGTGGCCAGCGTCTGGCACGACGGGATCCCGCGGCGCGTGGAGATCCCGGCCGGCTCGGTCTTCGCGGGACGGCTCATGGACGACCGCGCGACGGTCACCAAGGGGATGCCGATCGTCTCCGCCACCCGGTCGGGGTACGGCATCGTGGCGGACATCGACAGCGCCCAGGCGTACCGGATCTCCGGGGCCGTGCAGCAGGTGCAGGCGCAGATCAAGAACGGTCCCGGGCCGTTCCGGTGCACCGCCCTCGGGACGATCGCCGCGCTGCCCGCCGGGACGGTTCCCGCGCCGGTCACCACGACGACGGCGCCCGCGCCCAACGCGTCCGGCGGGCTGAACGTGCAGACCGCTCCCGACCCCGCGGTCAACGGCGGCGACACCGGGACGAGCGGCTCCGAGCCGACCGGCATGCGCCTGGTCTGCGTGCCGCCCACCAGCATCAAGCTGATCAACGGCGCCGACGTGACCATCGAACTGATCACGGACAAGGCCAGCAAGGTCCTCGTCCTGCCGGTCGAGGCGGTCGCCGGCGCGCAGGGCAAGGGCAAGGTCGACCTGGTCGTCGGCGAGGGACAGACCCGCAAGACGATCGACGTGACCCTCGGCATCTCCGACGGCAAGGTCATCGAGATCAAGAAGGGCCTGCAGGGCGACGAGACGGTCGCCGTCCCCGGCCCGAACCTGCCGGCCCCGGAAGCGACGCAGTGACCGAACTGATCCGCCTCACCGGGATCACCAAGGTCCTCAAGGGGCAGAAGGAGCCACGCACCATCCTCGACGGGGTCGACCTGACCGTCCGGGCGGGGGAGAGCGTGGCGATCGTCGGGCGCTCCGGCTCCGGCAAGAGCACCCTGCTCAGCGTGCTCGGGCTCTTCGACCGGCCGGACTCCGGGACCTACCTGCTGGACGACCGGGACATCAGCCGGCTCCCCGAGCGGCACGCGGCGAAGCTGCGCAGCTCGCACTTCGGGTTCGTGTTCCAGCGGTTCTTCCTGCTCAAGCACCTGACCGCGGCGCAGAACGTGGCGATGGCGCTGATCAACGGCCAGGGCTGGCAGCCGCGCCGCGAACGCCGGGCCCGGGTCATGCGCGCCCTCGAACAGGTCGGCATCGAGCACCTCGCCAAGAACCGGCCGACGAAGATGTCCGGCGGCGAGCAGCAGCGCGTGGCGATCGCCCGCGCGCTGGTGCGCGACCCGCGGATCCTGCTCGCCGACGAGCCGACTGGCGCCCTCGACACCGAGACCGGCTCGATCGTCATCGACGCGCTGCAGGAGGCCACCACCCGCGGGTGCGCGCTGATCCTGGTCACCCACGACCGGGATCACGCCGCGCGGATGGGCCGGATCCACGACCTGCAGGCCGGGGTGCTCTCCGAGCGTGCGCCGGCCCTGTCCCTGAGCGGGCCCACGGCCCAGCTCCCGCACGTCGGAGGTCCCGCCGCATGATGCGTCTCTCCGGGCGGCTGCGCTCGGCAATGATCATTGGCGGACAGGGCATCCGCGCCCGCAAACTGCGCACCCTGCTCTCCATGGTGAGTCTCTTCCTCGGCGTGCTCGCCGTGGTCGTCGTCCAGGCCGGCGCCGGCATCGCCGAACGCCTGCAGCTCGCCGACCTGGAACTGCAGGCCGGCAAGGACGGCACCAAGGCGCTCTACCTGCCGCCGGTCGCCGGGGCCGGCCAGGCCGTCGCCGACGTGGTCGCGGGCCGCAGCGACGCGGTCGCCATGTTCAGCACCAATGCGACCATCGGCGAGCCCGGGGTGCGCCCGGTCAACGAGGGCGGCTCGCCCTTCGACGAGAACTGGGGCGGCTCCTCGCAGATCTGCGACAACTCCGGCAAGTGCTACGACCCGAACGCCGGCAAGCCGCAGGGGCAGGCGATCGAGCTGCGGATCACCGCGCTGACCGGCGACGTGCGCGACTTCCGGCCGTACCGTCCGCGGTCGGGTCAATGGCTCGACTTCGGCACGACGCCCCTGCTCGCGCCCCGGCTCGTGCTCAACGAGGAGGCGGCGAAAGGCTTCGAGCGCTACCACGTGCCCGCCGAGATGCGCGTCAACGGTGTCACGGCCGGCCTGACGCCCCAGATCATCGGCGTGGTCAAGGACGGAAATTCCCAGCCCCAGGCTTACGTACGTCTCGACGAGCTCACCAACTGGATCCCGCTGAGCAAGCTGACCGACCCCAACGGCGGTTTCTCCGACACGCAGCTGCTGATGGCCGGGTCGACGCCGGTCGAGCAGGTGGTGATCGCCAAGCTCAAGGGCCTCGGGGCGACCGACGTGTCGGTGGAGACGATCAACTCCCGCAAGGAGATGGAGGACGAGCTGAACCTGCTCCGCCTCATCTTCCTGGCGATGGCCGGCCTGGTCCTGGTCATCGGCGCGGCCGGGGTCCTCAACGTCGGCCTGGCCACGGTCGGCGAGCGCGTGGAGGAGTTCGCGCTGCGGCGGGCGGTGGGCACTCCCCGGGCGGTGCTGGCCGGCATCGTCCTGGCCGAGACCCTGCTGACCGGCCTGTTCACGGCGGCGGCGGCGATCGGGGTGAGCGTTGCCGCGCTCAAGGCGGCGACGATCTTCCTGGGGCCGTCGCAGCCGTTCCTGCAAGGGGTGGAGTTCCCCTGGTCGGCAGGGGTCTCCGGGGTGATCGCGGGGCTGGTCGCGGGGGTGCTGGGCGGCTTCGTCCCGGCGATCCGGGCGGCCGGGATCCCGATCGCCACGGTGATGCGCGCCTGATCAGTCCGGCTCCCGAGCCGCGCCAGGTCACCGGATCGTCCGCGGGACGCGCCTGATCAGCCCGACTCCCGGACGCGCTGGATCACCGGATCGTCCGCGGGGGAACCCGTCGCCCGCGGACGATGACGGCGCGCGGCTTGCCGAGCTGGCTCAGGTCGGCCCGCGGGTCCGCGTCGAACACGACCGCGTCCGCCGGGGCGCCGTCGGCCAGGCCGGGCAGCCCCAGGCCGGACCGGGCCGTCCAGGACGCGGTGCCAACCGCCCGGTGCGGTGGGACGCCGGCCGCGACCGTGGCGCCCTCCGGAAGGGCAAGCCCACGAACCCTCAGCGCTGTCGCCAAGTCACCACCGTCGTCTGTGGGTGAGACGAAGACGTGTTGGCCAGGCCGCCCCTCACGATGTGCTCACCCGTGTTCTCCGTCGCAGTGGGTGAGACCGGTCGGTGGGTGGCCTGCGGTCCGAGAGCGGCAGCTCAACAGCCGCCGCCGGAAGTTTACTGAGCCGCTCGGCGGCCAAAAAGGCCCGAGTGATGCCGACCCGCAAGATGTCCGCGTTCGTGCCGCACTTGGTGAAGGTCAACAGGCCGATGTTGACGACCGCGACCACCGAGGCATAGGCGATGACGTCCTTGAGCACATGAAAATTGATCAGCAACGAGAAGCCTAGGCAGATCAGAACGTAGGCCAACATCGACGGCGTCCATGGCCGATACATCTCAAGGCCCACGATACGCTGCGGGATGGTCGAGATCGTGGGCCGCCCGCGCTCGTCCGGGGCCTGCCCGCGACGTACCGCCGTCGTGCAGTAGACGCGGCCGAAGAGGTTGACCAGCAGACTGTCCACAAGAGCGATGGTGGCCGCCGTTGCCCACCAAGACGGGTTGAGGATATTGAGGGGAATGGCGACCAACAGGACGAAGATGGCGTTCAACCGGACGAAGAATTCAGTCGCTCTACGGATTGCACCAAATCTTCCGGGCAAGTCGGCCGCCGAGGCGGTACTCAGGCCGGCGTAGATGTTCTGGTAGTACTTCACTGCTGCCCATGCGATGGAGAAGAGGGCGATCCGGGCCGGAAGGTTATCTTGCAGGTGGCCCGGGGGTAGGTGGTAGCCGGAGGCGCGGATGCGGGCGTGATAGTCCTCCAGCGGTCCGCCGCTGATCAGGTCCAGGTCGCGCAGCAGCAGGTAGCCGGTCACAGCGACGGTGACGTACCAGGCGGCGGTGCTGGCCCATGACCACCACAACAGCGAGGTGACCTCGGCCCGACGAGTCGGCTGATCGAGGGCCTGCGGCCGGCTGATCTCCCGCAGAAGCCGGGCGAGTCGTCGCGGTGTCCCCGAGCTCGGGGCGAAGTCGAGGACGAACCGGCGAGACCTCGATGGAGGGCCGAACAGTCCGTCGGTGCGGTCGGCCGCCCGTTCGGCCGCTACTTCGTCCACAAACGTGGTGCTCAGCTTCGACCAGTCTGTCGGCGACATCACCGGCGCGTCGCCGCGGACCGGCGCGTCGCCGGTCGGCGGATACAGCAGCAGACGCTTGGCCGGATCCTCTTGGAGCAGATCCTCGAGGAAACGAGCCAGGTGGCAAGTTCGGAGGTAGAACGCGTCCGGAACGATGCCGTCGGCGTCGCGCCCAGCGCCGCTCAGGCCGATCAGAAGTTGCCCGAGCGAATAGAGGTCGGCCCGCCAGGACGGTTCGTCATCGCTGCGGACCTCCGGCGCGATGTAGCGGGCGTCGCTTGATTGGCGGCCCAGGCCGGACTGGCCATATAGATAATTACGACCGAAATCAATCATTGTCAGCCGATATTTGGCACCGCCTCCGCCCAGTTCCTCGACGATGATGTTGGACGGGTTGAGGTCGGCGTGCACGAGTTTGTGCTTCCCGATGTCAGCGAGCGCTTCGAACAGCAACGGCGCGATGGTCAGCAGCAGGGTGGCGCGGTCGTCGACGGGCCGTCCACGGCTGGAGGAGTCACTCGGACGGGCCTGGTCGTGGCGGCGGATGAGGGTGCCGAGCGTGTCGCCCCGGACGAAATCCATCGCGATCCAGTTGGTCGAACTGCTCAGGACGGTCACGGCGGAGGTGGCCAGCTCCGCGTTCTCGTAGTCGCGCCGGTAACTGCTGGTCGCCGCCGCGATGACCGGAAGCCGGGCGTAGGGTAGGAGGACGAACTTCAACGCGATTTCGGCGCCGGTCCCCGATCCGGACAGGTGCGCGCGGCAGATGAACGATGTCGTGCCGAACTCGTGGAAGGTCAAACTCCGAAAGTCCAGGCCGTTCCAGAATTGGGCGGCGTCGGCGGCCTCCTTGATCGCGATGATCTCGGCGCGCTCGTCCGGGGTGGCTTTCTCACGCCATTGCTCGGGGCGCTTGGACCATTGATCCAGCCGAGACGCCTGCTCCTCGGTGAGGACGGGCCGGTACAGGTCCCGCAGAGCCGAGGTGACCGCGCGGCTTCGTGACAGGCGCGTCGCAACGCTGGCCTCGTGCGCAGGTCGATCGGTTGCCGGGGCGTCGTCGCCCGGACGGGGCTCCATCGGGTCGGCGATGTCCTCGAACCGGTGGCGGTCTGCGTGTTCGAGGGTGGACACGCTCAGCAGAAGAACACCGAGGCTGCCGAGCTCTGCAATCAGCTCCGGCTTGCCGTTCAGCGCGGCCGGGGAGTCGAGCAAAGAGACACACCACCGGGCGAGGCGTCCTTCGAACTCCTGGCGGGGCATCTTGTAGAGAGCGGCGAAGGTGTCCGCCTCGAACGGCAGGCCAGCCAGGATCTCGCGGCGGCGAACGATGCGTTGCTCCTGGGTGTGGTCGACCGTCTCGTCAGCGAAATGCGTCGCCACCTGCTCGAGACCGGACGTCCCGGGTGCCTCCGTGGCGCCGAGAACACGCACCACCGCCATGATCCAATCGCTGTCCTGGTTCACGTGATCCTCACTGGTACGGTAGGTCGACGGGGAACCGGAAATCCTCTCGTCCATGGCCAGGGGCGATCAACCTCGGCATGGCCCGGCGATACCGGCCCTCCACTGCGTAGTAGGCGACCTCGTAGCCGTCCCGGGCTCCCTCGATCAGCAGCCATTTGTTCATCTCGTGCCGGACGAGTTCGGGCCTGTGTGGCAATGGAGCCAGATCCAGGATGTACGGCTCGGTTCGCGGATTCATCCGCTCTGGCTCGATCGCGCGGCGCGCCGCCTTGTAGGCCGTGATCGACCGCAAATGGCTGGTGCCCAGTCCCGGTCGTACGCGATCGAGGTGCCGCCCGACATACTGGTTGAGCCAGGACACGCCGGGACGCATCGACCCCATGGGGCGGGTGCTCAACGACAGGATGTGAGTAGGAGCCTCGTCACGCAGCCCCCGGGCGACCATGAACGGGTGCGCCGTGAGGACACCGCCATCGATAGCCCGATAGCCGTGGAAACGCGGCGCGCCAGGCACCGCCAGCGGCAGCCACATGCTGGCCCGCAGTGCGTTGAGCAGGTCTTCGTCGGACGGGAAGGGATAGATTAGGCGGGTCTGCAACTGATCGACGTCGGTGACCATGATGTGCAGCGGAATCGACGAGGCGCGGACGCCGGCGAAGTCGAGGGGCTTGGTCAGGGCGACCACCTCGTCCAGGGCGAACGACAGGTCCATGATCGGCTGGCCGCGCAGTGCTCGCCGGAAGTCGAGGAAGCGTTTACTGGCCAGGTCGTCGTAGTAGATGGAGATCGGATACCAGGTGTCCCCGGTAAGGAAGTACGCTGCGTTGACCGCTCCGGACGAGCAACTGTAGACAGCGTCGAAGGCGTTGGTGAGACCGATGTCCTCGAGCGCGCTGAGCATGGCGGCCGAGATGATTCCCCGCAGCCCGCCACCCTCGACGGCGAGCACCACTCGGAAGCCGTCCGACCGGTTACCCGGCACGCTGTTCTTGTCCCGGCGACGACGCAGTACACTCAGAACCGGATGATCATCGGTCCACTCCCGTCGTGGCGCGAACCTGGCGTCAGCACCTCGAGATGCCACTGCGTCCTCCTAGGGCTGACTCAACGCGAACAGGTAGGTGCCGCCATCACCGACCGCCGTAATCCGGTGGGTGTCTTTCAGCCAGGCGCAGCCCATGAGGGCACCGTCGACCCGCACCGCTGCGATCGGTGACAGCTCGGTAGTCGTCCAGATCTTGAGGAAGCCGTCGGATCCGGTGCTGGCCAGCAACGCGCCGTCCGGGCTTACCGCGCACGCCGTGACCGGACCGGTATGGGCCTGCGCCTGGTTCGGCCAGAATCCGTCTTGAAGTCGCAGGACGGCGAGCCGGCCGAGCGTATCCCCGGTGATGAGGCGGGTGCCATCCACGTTCAGGGCCGCGCAGGACGTCTTCCGGGCATCTGTGTTCAGAGGGGCCAACTCACCGCTCGACGGCCAGCGGAGGAGGTCGCCCTGCTCGCTGACAGCGATCACTGTGGCGGTTCCCGGGAGGAATCCGCACCAGCGAATGGCGGAGTCGGCTTTGCCGGACAGTCGACCCGTGGCCGGTTCTGAGCCGACCTCATGCCACCGCAGGATCGTCCCGTCGTCGTAGCCGGCTGCGAATGGCAGTCCGTCTGCCGAGACAGCGCACGAGGTTACCGGACGACCGTCGGCACTTATCCGTGAATGCTCTCCGGACGGGCCGCGCAATTCCAGGCGTCCGTCAGCGTATCCGAGCATGATACGGCCGTCGTTGCTGGTAGCAGCGCAGGTCGGAGGCGGACCGTCGAGTGCGGTCTCGGTCGGTTCGTCGGCATCCCGCCACTGGCGAATCGGATCGGGGCCTCCGGAGATGACAGTGTCCCCCGCCACGCAGCAGAAGGCGGCCGGACGGCTGTGCCGTGGCGGCCGCCAATCGCCGGTGGGGTGATCAGCGTTCCAGAGGCGGACTGTGCCATCCGTACCGCCGGACACGACAGCCCGACCGTCGTTGGCCACCGTCAGGCAGGTCACGCCGCCGCTGTGCCCACGCAGGACCACGGTGACCTCCGATTGCGGCCATCGGAGCCTGATCGCACCGTCCGACCCGCCACTGACCAGCATTGTGGGCTCGCCATGAGGGCTGCCGACGCCCACTGCGCAGGCGCGCACCGCACCGTCGTGCTGCCCGTGCCAGAGCGCGACATGCCCCGTCGTGCGCTCGTGGTACTCCACACTGCCGTCGTCGCGTCCCAGCAACAGGAAGTCGCCGTCGAGTACGCAGCATCCGACCGAGGAGCGATTGGTTGCCGAGAAGACATGTGTGGGTCGCGAGGGATCGGGCACCGTGCCGTCGCTGGTGACGTCCCACAGCATCACGAGGCCGGCGGTGGAACCGGCCGCCGCACTGGTGCCGTCCGGATGCGCGGCGCAGCAGGTGATCGGACGGTAGTGCCCGGCCAGTGCGATGCTGTGGGGTTCCCCCGGCTGAGCGCCATCCCGTCCGTCCGCTGCGTCGAGACGCCACAGCAGCGGCCGACTGTCCATGGTGCCCGTCACGGTCCAACGTCCGTCCGGTGAGACCGCGCAGCAGCGGATGGGCCGCTCGTGCCGCAGTTGCCTCGTCGTCGTAGCCGGGCCATCCCCCAACGCGATGACGTCGGCCACGCCGTCGCGTGATCCGAGGGCCGCGAAGGACGCCTGGTGCGCAAAGGCCGCAGCCCGTAGCACCCGCCTGCCTGTGACCGTGTTTTCTCTTCTTTCCTCGCGTCCCGAGTCGTCCCGGGCCCACCGGATAAGATTGCCGTCCTCGTCGACCGCCCAGACGGTGCGATCTGCGGCCATGCCGCAGCCGCGAACCTCGGCAGTGTGTTTCCCGACAACCCGCAGCTGGTCAGGGTGGGGCAGGTCTGGGAGTGACCATGACGGCGTCAGGAGCGGCCCATCGGACAACGCCCGAAGGCTCGTCACCTGTGGACTCCAGACGTCGACATGTTCGAGCCGGCTCACCAGAGTGCTGGCCAACGCGCCGGGCCAGTGGGATGCCCATCCATTCCAAAGGTGGGCGTGGCGCGCGATGGCGTAAGCTCGCTTCTTCGCGTCGGCGGAGCCGTCGCGGAGAAGATCTTCTTCCGCTGACCTGGAGCCGCCGGTCCATCGGATGGAGGCCTCGACCCAGCGCAGGTCGTTCACCAGCCCGGCGTGTTCCGCGAGCTGTCCGGTGGCGTGGAGGTGACGCGGTACACCGGCGGCAGCCGTGCCGAAGTTGTCGGGAAGCGACCACCACGCGGTCGTGTCGGCATCGAGCAACCGCGTCCGCAGATGATCAATGAAGCCGGCGTGAGCCTCGGGCAACCCGGCCTTGATGGCGGGCGACTCGAGCAGCCGTTCGGCCAGCCCACGCGAACCGGTCACGCGTCCATGCTGGTCCAAGGTCAGATTCGGCCAACCCAGATGCCTGACGAACGCACTTGCGGCATCCTTGTGTCCGGTCTCTGCGGCCCACCATTCGTCGAGCACCGAAACCGGTGGGTCATCCGGAAGTGTCACGGCCAGTCGGCGCAGCAGCGACAGCTCGCCGTTGCCCATACCGGCGAACGGGTCGCCGTGCGGGTAACCGGCCGCCTCGAACGCGCGAGCCCGGTCGAGGGATTTCGCCCACCACCGGCCCGTCCACCGCGGTGCGGCCGAGGGAAAACGCGAAAGCACTATCTCCAGGGTATTGCCCGCCCGGTGCACGGCGTTCGCGTGACGATCGCGTACGTATGACCACACCCGCTCGACAGTGACCTCGTCGTTCTTGACGGTGCCGTCGCCTAGCAGAGCCCTTGCCACGTCGGCGGTGAACGGACTCGGTTGTCCCTTCTGGCCGTCAACGCTGGTGCGTGACCTTCGCGAGCTTGCCAGCAGGAAGGAGTAGTTGGAAAGTTTCCTGTGGAACTCGAACGTGCCGCTGTAGCAGGCGTCGATGACGACCACGATGCGCTGGGCGGGGCACCGGCGCAGCAGCCGGTTGATCGTCTCGCCGGCCACAGCGGTCATTGCCAGACGGCTGGCGTCGGTGTCGGAGCTGGCGAGATAGATGTCGTCGTCGCCCGTCATGCCGTGTCCGCTGTAGTACAACAGCACCGTGTCGTTCGCGGCTGCCGTGACGACGAAATTGTCGATCATGACCTCTATCTCGGCGCGAGTGCGCTGCGCCACTACAGTGACCTCAGTCGTGCCGAAGCAACCGCTACGCTCGTTGGTGAGCGCTTCCGACATCAGTGCGACGTCGAGCGAAGGACCGTGCAACCGGGGCAGTCCGAGGCCGTCACGATCCGCAGGGAAACTCCAGTTGGCGATCAAGAGGGCTCGGTGCAATTTACTGGTCGTTCTGCTCGTTGAGTAGTTCCCAGACGCGCGGATCATTGGCCATTGGACCGGTGATCTCCACCTCCTTACCGGTCGACTCGAAATTGATCTTTATCGACATGTTGGTGCGGGCCTTGATCCATTCCAGCGATATATCACGGAAGGCTGCGATGGCACCCGCAGATCCCAGGGCCACCACTGCCGTCTCCAGTGTTTCAGCCATCCCCTTCGAGCCGGGCTCGGCCGCGACCGGCACGGTGAGCCCCGCCGCCTCAAGCTCGTTGAAGAGCGGCTCTGCCTCAGCCAGCAGGCGTTCGTCATGCGGATCCCAGCCGGCCGCGCGGATGGAGACCGTGCCCGTGCTGCGACCTGCCGCCTCGTTACCGAATTCCACCGTTGCCCCCGCGTCATTTGCTTGCCGCACGTCAACTACGGGGAAGTCTGACCCTTCTGCGACGCCTCTGCAAGGTGACGTTACGGGGTGGATCTCTGCCCGGCCGACGAGACGGACCACCTAAGTGGACGATGAGCGTCCGCCCATCCGAATCGTTGGCCGAACCCATGCAGCGCGGTAGGAAACAGGTGTCAGGGGAATGCTCGGATGGGTGTGCGCCGTCGAATCGGGACGAACAACCTGGTGATGAGCGGAACAGTCCGGATCCGCGTCGATCATTGAGCAATCCGGAGCGATGGGCTGAACATCGCCGGTGATCCCCCGGATGATCAGGCCCTCTGCCCGGGCTACCAATGCGGCAACGGCGATTTGCCGATTTCGCATGAGGCCTGGCGGAACGCTGCGCTGCTGTAGGCCTTGTCGGCCAGCAAGGTGGCGAAGCGGGGGCGGGCGTCCGGTGTGCTGTCGGCCCGCCTTGAGGGGTTGACGGAGCGGACCCTAGGCGATGACCTTCGCCCAGCGTTGGACGGCATGGAAGCCCTCGGCCGGGGTGGCCCAGAAGTAGCCGTAGACCGGCGTGTCGCCCAGGAACGAGCCGACCTCGGTCAGCAGCGTCCGCGCGGCCTCCCGGTCCTGGTCGGACAGGTAGGCGGCCAGCGCCAGCCAGTGCCGGGCGGTCACTCCCCGGCCGGTGAGACGGTGGTCCTGACCGGCGCGCCACTTCGCCGCGCAGCAGGTGATCTCGGCCCGCACGTCCGCCCGGCTGAAGTACGCCTTGGCGGCAGTGAGAGCCGGAACCTCCCGCAGGGCGTACTCGAAGTGCGCCAGCAGCGGCAGCAGCACCGCCGGCGAACCGGGCGGCGCGCCCGCCGCCGCGGAACGGGCGGCGGCGAACATCTCGTCGTGGGTGCCGTACCACCTGGCGCACGCGAAACGCACCGCGGCCAGGTGCGCCTCGAAGTGGTGCGGGTCACGGCGCAGGGCCTCGCGCAGCGAGTCGGCGAAGTCACCGGCCCGGCGATAGCCGTCGGCGAACATGGTGTTCATGCTGATCACCAGGGGGTGGGCGTCGTCCGGGTTGAGCTCGGCCGCACGCCGGACCGCCCGGGCCGCCAGGCCGCTGTCCCGCGCCGCCTCCTGATCCAGCAGGGTGTGCGCGCGCAGGATCGCCACGGCCGGGTCCTCCGGCATTGCGGCCTCCCACGCCAGCAGCCAGCGCGGATCCCGGGCGGCCGTCGCGGCGAGCACCGACAGGCGGCGGGCACGCAGCTCACGGTCGCGGCCGGCGGCCGCGATCAGGCGGTGCACCGCGGTCCAGTCGCCGGCCAGGGCACGGTCCCGGGCGGCGCGTAGCTCCAGGTCCGCCTCGGCGGGGTCGGTGTCCGGGGCGTTCGCCTTGCGGAAGAGTCCGAGCATCGTTGCTCCCAGGTGGTCAGGAACGGGGGCGTCGCCCGGGTCCGGGGTGAGGGGCAGAGCGCTCGTGCCGGCCGGTCCGTCAGCGGCGACGGTGATCCGGTGTCCACCCGGCGGGCGGTCACCACGGCCACGGACGGACCGTGACGGTGGCGATGCGGAGCGTTCATGGCCGGGAGTATCGGCGCGGTTACCGGCGACCTGAGACCGAACGGCAACCGAAGTCGTACCGAAAATCACTGCCGGGGTGTCCCACCAGCGTCTTCAATCATCTGGATACCCCAGTCAACCGGATGATTGGCATTCGCGGGACCGCCGTGGAAGGCGTATCGGCGAGGTCCCGGGCGTATGTCGCATCCTCTACAGTGGCGGCGTGGGCCGGGGCAGACGATTGTGGATGATCACGGCGACCTCGACGGACGTGGACTGGCGGACCGCTGCCGCGGCGATCACGGCGGGCAGTGAGACGCCGGTCGCCGTCGTGATCGTGGGCACCACGACGCCGGATCCTCTGCAGGGCCGGGTCGCGGGCCTCGTGCTCGTGGACGAGCTGTCCCTCGAAGACGCCCGGGATCTCGTCGTGGCGGTGGTCAAGGCGTACCCACTGGTGCTGGTCGCGGCGCCGGCCGGGCCGCTGGTGCCGGTGGGCGGCGACGGCTGGAACCTCGCCGACCTGACCGCCGCGCTGGGCGCCGGGGCGCTGGTGGTGACCGGCCCCGGGCCGGACTCGGTCAACCACACGACGCTGATGCTCGGCGCCCTGGCCGGCCACGGCATCTCCGCGTCGGTCATCACGGTCGGCGCCACCGCCGCCCTGGCGCCCGCTGACGCCGGCGCGGGCCCCGGCGGGCTCGACGAGACGAAGTTGCCGGTCACGCCCATCGGGCGGATCCCCGCCGACCCGCCGGCCGACTTCGCCGGAGCCGCGGCATGGTTCGATCCCACCCTGTTCGCGGCACCGGACCCGCCGCCGGTCCTCGCCACGGACCGGACCGTCAGCGGCAAGAAGTTCGTCTCCCTGCTGATCGCGGTCTTCGCCGTCTTCATCGCGATGGTCATCCTGGCCTGCGGCGCGGCGTGGTGGGGCTGAACCGGCCCGCCGCCCCGGTCGGCTAGGCCATCCCGTGCGCAGTCGGCGTGATCCTGCCGTACGACGTGAGGGTGCGCAGCGCCTGCAACGTCACGATGCCGCGCCACTCCAGCAGCGACGCCTGGCTCGGCGGCTCCCACGGGATCGGCCAGCCGCCGTCCTGCTGTTGCGCGGCGGCGAGCTGGTTCAGGTGCGCGTCGAGCTGGGAGTCGTCGAAGAGTGCCCGCCACGGCGAGTCGGCGAGCGGCGCCACCGCGAGCGGTGTCAGGCCGTACTCACCGGGTTTCGGCATCGCCTGGAACAGCGGGGACGCGGTGAGCCGTGCGACGACGGCCGGGGCGGCGCGGTTCGCGCGGGCGCGGTCCGGGACGTACGCGAGGAAGGTCAGCACCTCGTTGAGCCCGTGCGTCTCGTCGGGAAGGTTCTCCGACTCGATCGTCTCCCACAGGTAGGCGGTGGCCGCGTCCCGCCACGGGTGCTCGAAGCCGAGCCGGTACAGCAGCCCCGCCAGCCCGGCCGTCGGGTTCACCCCGGGCTCGTAGGTCCAGTCGGTCCAGTGCGCCGCCCGCGGATGGTCCTCGATCACCGGGAAGGCCAGCGGCACGGCTCCGTTCTTGCTGACGCTGCTCAGGAAGTCGCAGGCCGGGCCCAGCAGCTCGGGCGAACCGATCGCGGCGAGCGCCTGGAACGCGACCTCGACGTCGACCGGCAGGCTCGCCGGGCAGCGCTTGTCCGGCTCCAGGCCGTGCCCGAAACCGCCGTCGGCGTTCCGATAGCCCCGCAGCACCTCGACCACACCCTGCGGCGCCTCGTCGCGGAACAGCACCCCGAACAGGCGGCGCTCCAGGAGACGGCCTTCGGCCTGCAGGAACTTCTCGGCGGTACGGAAATCAGCGCTCATGCCCCGACGCTATTGGCGCGGTGCCTCGTACGTCTTGTAGAAATCGGTCATGGGATACGTCGAGTGGGCACCGCCGGAGTCGTTGCGCGACGCCGTCGCGTGCCTCTGGCGCAGCACCGTCACGGAGCGGCCCGCCGACGGTGCCATGCCGATCCTGCCGGACGGCTGCGTGGACCTGATCTGGCAGAGCGAGCGAGGCGCGTTCCTGGCCGGCCCGGACACCGGTCCCGTGGCGAACGCCGGCCCGGGCGGGCGGCACGTCGTCGGGGTGCGGCTGCGGCCCGGCGCCGGTGGGACGCTGCTGGGGATGCCGCTGACACCGCTGCGGAACCTGCGCCCGGACCTCACCGACCTCGGCTTGCGGGTGAGTCTGCCGGGTGAGCTCGCGCCCGCGGAGGCGCTGCGCCGGCTCGTAGGGCTGACCGGGCGGCTCGCCGAGGAGCGGCCCGCGGACCCGGTCATGCTGGCCGCGGCCCGGCTGCTGAGAGATCCCGGGCTGCGCGTGCCGGAACTCGGCGACCGGCTCGGCGTCAGTGACCGGCAGCTCCGGCGACGGTTCGGCGCCGCTGTCGGGTACGGGCCGAAGACGCTGCAGCGGGTCTACCGGTTCCGGCGGTTCCTGCGCATGGCGGGCGAGGGGAGTCTGGGCGAGCTGGCGGTGCGCGCCGGGTACACCGATCAGGCGCACCTGACCCGGGAAACCGCAGAGTTCGCCGGGATGACCCCCGGCGAACTCGTCCGGCGCCGGAAACCGTCAGCGGGGCCGGTGCCGGAGTCGCCTCCGGCCGGCCCCGGCCACCGCTGAGCCGAGGCCATGGTCCAGCAGTAAGCCCTGGTTCAGCAGTAAGCCGTGGTTCAGCAGTAACCGGACGGGCACTCGCCGCTGGCGAGCAGTTCATACTGCTTGCAGCGGGGGCAGATCGGCTGGTCCGGCCGCGGCGCGGGCCGGGTCGAGCGGGTCGTCGCCTTGGCCGCCTTGGCCGCCTTCGGAGCGGCGGCCGTGCGGGTCGCGGCGGTGCGCGGCGTCTTCGGCGGGCCGGACTTGCGCAGCTCCACGGCCTGCACGGCGGCGGCCAGGATCGCGTCGTAGTTGGCGTCGATCAGGCTTGCGTCGACCGACACGAACGGCACCGGGTCGTCCGGGTCGATCACCGTCGCGCCGTAGATGGTGCCCGCCACCTCGTCGGCCTGGTTGCGCGCCACCGCGATGTCGACCCCGCCGGGGTGGATGTTCACGGCGATGTTGCGCGCGCCCTGCGGGCGGATCTGGATGCTGCGGCCGGCCGGCTTCACGTCGACGCTGGTGTTGGCGCGCAGCTCCAGGAGCAGCCGCGCCACCGAGGGCGCCGCTCCGACGCCGTCGTCGTCGTAACCGGTGTCGTGCACGTCCATCTGCGATGCCCCTCCGCTGTCCACGGCGACCGGGTGACCAGCACCCCGCCGCCCGTGAGCCGTCGATGCACGAGCCTACCGGGCGACGTGATCGCCCTTTGATCCTCCCGGACCGCGGCCGGAATCGCCGGTGATCGCCGAGCTGAGCTGCCCCGGGACCGTCGCGGGGCAACCAGCCCATCCTCCTAGGACGCTGTAGGCGGTGTGACCCGCTCCGGGTCCGGGGGCGTGTGCGAGGCTCGGCGCCGTGGAACGACTGATCGAGGTGGGGAACGGGTCCGTCTGGGCCGACGACACCGGTGACGACCTGCCGCCCGTCGTGCTGTTGCACCCGGGAACCGGCGACTCGCGAATCTGGGACCCGGTGCGGGAGCGGCTCGCCGGGCAGTACCGGCTGATCCGCTACGACGTCCGGGGCTTCGGCCGATCAGCGCCACCCACCGCGACGTTCTCCCCGCTCGACGACCTGCGGCGAGTGCTCGACGAGCTGGATGCGGGGCCGGCCCTGTTCGCCGGGTGCAGCATGGGCGGGGGAGCGGTGCTCGACCTCGCGCTCGCCGAGCCGGGCCGGGTTCGCGGCATGGTGCTGGCCTGCCCCGGCATCTCCGGCGCTCCCGCGGCCCGGGACCCGGATGACGAGCCGGACAGCTCCGACCCGGACGTCTTCGTCGAGCAGGGCCTCGCCCGCTGGGGCCGGGCCGGGCGTGACCCCCTGGTCGTCGAGCAGTTGCGCTCGTCGGTCCGGTTCTGGCTCAACTGGGGTGGGCTCCTCGCCGGTGACGGCAACGCGTGGGCCCGCCTGGAGGAGGTCGTCACTCCGTCGGTGCTGTTGCTCGGCGATCTCGAACGGCCGTCCTTCGTCCCGGCGTGCGTCGAAGCCGCACGGCGGATCCCCGGCTGCCGCCTGGTCCGGCTTCCCGGAGTCGATCACTTCGTCCCGCTGCGCGCGGCGGACGCCGTGGTGGAGGCGCTGCGCTCGTTGCCGCACTGACCGCAGGCGGTGGGGTGCTCCGGAACGAGCGCCGGCGCTCGGGTCCCGGCACGGAAGTATTGATGAGCATTGTTGCTGGGAGCGCTCCCATGCAACGATGTCGTTAACTGCCTTCCGTCCCCGAAGGAGCGCTCCCATGCACCTCCGTACCTGGCTGGCCGGCGCCGTGTCGCTCGTCGCCGCGGCGGCCACGGCCACCGTCCTCACCGCCCCACCCGCCAGCGCCGCCACCGGCGGCACCGGCACCGGCTATCTGCACACCAGCGGCAGCAAGATCGTCGACAGCACGGGCGCCACCGTCCGGCTGACCGGGATCAACTGGTTCGGCATGGAGACCGACAACAAGACGTTCCACGGCCTGTGGTCCAGCAACCCGTGGAAGGGTCAGCTCGACACGATGGCCTCGCTCGGCTACAACACGCTGCGGGTCCCGTTCTCCGACGACGCGCTCAAGGCCGGGGCGACCGCGTCCGGCGTCAACGACTTCGTCAACCCGGACCTCGTCGGGCTGTCGCCGCTGCAGATCCTGGACAAGGTGGTCGCGTACGCGGGAACCAAGGGCATGCGGATCATCCTCGACCGGCACCGGCCGACGTCAGCGGGTCAGACGGCCCTCTGGTACACCACCGCCGTACCGGAAAGCACCTGGATCTCCGATTGGAAGATGCTCGCGCAGCACTATGCGGGCAACAGCACGGTCATCGGCGCCGACCTGCACAACGAGCCGCACGCCGAGGGCACCAACCCGGCCGCGACCGGGGCGTGCTGGGGCTGCGGCGACACCGCCCGTGACTGGCGTCTCGCCGCGGAGCGCGCCGGCAACGCGATCCTCGCGGTCCAGCCCAACTGGCTGATCTTCGTGGAGGGCGTCAGCTGCCCGAGCGGCGGTCTGTCCAACGTGTGGGACAACGACACCAGCAACGACGAGGACTGCGGCTGGTGGGGTGGCAACCTTTCCAAGGCAGGAGATTTCCCGGTACGCCTCGACGTGGCGAACCGCCTGGTCTACTCGCCCCACGAGTACGCGACGTCGGTCTACCACCAGGCGTGGTTCGACGACCCGGCGTACCCGGCGAACATGCCGGCGATCTGGGATCACTACTGGGGTTACCTGTACAAGCAGAACATCGCGCCGATCATGATGGGCGAGTTCGGCACGACGCTCGCCAGCAACGTCGACAAGGTGTGGCTGCAGGAACTGATGAAGTACACCGGCACGGGCGTCAACGGCATGTCGTTCACCTACTGGTCGTGGAACCCGAACTCCGGTGACACCGGCGGCATCGCCAACGACGACTGGACCACTGTCAACCAGGCCAAGCAGGCGATCCTGCAGCCGTACCTGATCGCGCCGGTCGCCGGTGGCGGCACCACCGGCCCGTCACCGTCGACCTCGTCCAGCGGTCCCGCGCCGACCGGCGGGTGCAAGGTCACCTACACGCAGGACAACGCGTGGCAGGGCGGCTTCCAGGGCCAGGTCAAGGTGCAGAACACCGGCGGCGCCGCGATCAACCCGTGGCAGGTCACCTGGACCTGGCCGTCCGGCGTGACGCTCGTCAACGGCTGGAACGCGACGGTCACCCAGTCCGGCACCACGGTCACCGCGGCGGCGCCGAGTCACGCCACGACGCTGGCGGCAGGAGCCTCGGTCACGGTCGGGTTCACCGCCAACGGCACGGCGTCGACGCCGGCCACGGTGAAACTCGCCGGAGTGGCCTGCTCATGAAACTCGTACCCGTCATCTCTGTTGCCGCAGTGGCCGCCGCGGCGGTGAGCGTCGCCGGCCTGGGCACGGCCGACGCCGCGGCAGCCACGTGCGACGTCACCTGGACGGCGAACAGCTGGTCCAGCGGATTCACTGCCGACGTCAAGGTCACCAATCTCGGTACGGCCGTGACCTCCTGGACCCTGGCCTGGAACTTCTCCGGGAACCAGCAGGTCACGTCCGCCTGGAGCGCCACGGTCACCCAGACGGGCACCGCCGTGACCGCGTCGAACGCCGGCTGGAACGGCGCCCTGGCGACCGGGGCGTCGGCCAGTTTCGGCTTCCAGGGAACGTACTCGGGGACGAACCCGGCACCGACCGCGTTCCGCTTCAACGGCGTGGCCTGCGGCGGCGACGTGACGCCGTCACAGAGCCCGTCGGTCAGCCCGTCCGGCAGCGCGTCGGCAAGTCCGTCGGTCAGTCCATCCACCAGCCCATCCACCAGCCCGTCCACCCCGTCGACCGGCGCGGGCACCGACGGCTTCGAGTCGCAGACCGGCGCCGTCCCCACCGGATCGTGGGCGGTGACCAGCCCGGACTGCTCCGGCGCAGGCACCGCCGCGATCGACCGGATGGTCGCGCACAGCGGCACCACCTCCCTGCGGATCAACGGTGCGGCCGGCTACTGCAACCACGTCTTCGCCCGCAACACCACCCTGCTCAGCGGTCTCTCCTCCACCTGGTACGTCCGCTACTGGGTCCGGCATACCACCGCCCTGCCGGCCGCGCACGTGACAGCGGTCGCCATGGCCGACGCCAAGGACGGCGGAAAGGACCTGCGTTTCGGCGGCCAGAACGGCGCCCTGCAGTTCAACCGTGCCTCCGACGACGCCACCCTGCCCGAACAGAGCCCGGCGGGGGTGGCCCTGTCCCGGCCGCTGCCGGTCGGGACCTGGACCTGCGTCGAGTTCAAGGTCGACGGGTCGAACGGCACCATCGAGACCTGGCTCGACGGCACTTCGGTGCCGGGCCTCCTCGAGGACGGCACCCCGACCCACGACATCGACAGCCAGTGGCTCAACCGCACCTGGCGCCCGGCCCTGACGGACCTGCGCCTGGGCTGGGAGAGCTACGGCGACGGCGCCGACACCCTCTGGTACGACGACGTCGCGGTCAGCGCCACCCGCAACGGCTGCTGATCCCGCACGACGATGCCCGCCATGCTCTCAGCCCGGCGGGCATCGTCACTCCGGTGACCAGCCGCGAGCCTTGCTTTCCGTGCCGGTCCGCGGCGCGGCTCACGCTTACCGGGCTGGTGCTCACGGTCGTCGTTCGTGCCTCATGACGACCGTGAGCACCAGCCCGCAAGCCCGCGGCAGGCCGAGGGGCCGGGCATGAAGGCCCGGCCCCTGGACTTCTGTCAGACGGCGGTGCAGCTCACCGCCGGGACCGCGTTGGTGCCGTTCCACGAGCCGAGGAACCCGAAGGACGTGCTGGCGGCCGCGCCGAGGCTGCCGTTGTAGTTCACGTTCTTCGCGGTGACCGACGTGCCGTTCCTGGTCACGGTGGCGCCCCAGGCGTTGTTGACGACCTGGCCATTGGCGTACGTCCAGGTCACCGTCCAGCCGGAGACGGCCGCGTTGCCGGCGGTCACCTTGACCTCGCCCTGGAAGCCGCCCGGCCACTGACCCGTGATCGTGTAGGCCGCCGAGCATCCCTTGCTGCCCGTCGACGGTGACGACGACGGTGACGAGGACGGCGAGGAGGGCGAGGATGACGGCGACGACGGGGACGAGGATCCCGTACCCCCGAAGATCGTCGCCTGTTTGGCCGTGGCGGTGATGCCGTTCGGGCCGTCGAAGAGCCGGTGGTACCAGGTGGTCTTCTGATTGACGTCGTAGTTGAGCACCAGGTCCAGGATCGGGTCGGTGTTGCCCGACCAGGACCAGCCGAGGTAGCCGATGTCCCGCTTGACCGCCTCGGCGAGCACCGTCTGGTCGTCGACCTGGCTCGAGTCGAACTGCCAGCCGAACTCACCGATGATCAGCGGCCAGCCCTTGGCCTTGAACGCGTCCAGGTACGACGTGATCGTGGACGCCTGCGCGTACACGGCGTACATGTGGATCGAGAGCACGGTGTTCTTCCGGGTGTCCGCGTCGAGCACGGCCTGCCCGTTGTCGCGCATCACGTTCTGCCAGTCCTGGCCCCAGTTCGGGGCGTCGATCACGAGCAGGTGCTGGAAGCCGTTGTCGCGCATCTTCTTGACCGCCGCGACGGTGGCGGCGGTCCACTGGGCGGGGTTGGTGTTGCCGATCGGCTCGTTGCCGATGTTGATGGCGACGTAGTCCTCCTGGCCCTGCAGGACGCTCTTCAGGCTGATCCAGTAGTCGGCGGCCTGGTCCAGCGTGTACGCCGCGCTGTCCTCGCCGTACCCGGTGGTGTCGTGGTCCTCGAGGACGCAGATCAGCTTGTTGGCCTTGCAGAGGGAGATCACGTTGGCGACGTCGCTCGCGCTGTTCGCGGTCCAGCGGCCGCCGCTGAGCACGACCCGGACGGTGTTCGCGCCGGTCGCCTTGATGTTGGCGAAGGAGCTGGTCTGGCTGGTGTACCAGGTGTGCGCGTGGTTGACGCCACGCATGACGAACTTGGTGCCGTTGGCCTCGTAGATGTCGGTGCCGACGACGTGCAACCCGGTGGCGGCGTAGGCCGGGTTGCCGAGCGCGAGGACGGCGCCGGTGGCGGCGAGCAGGGCGGCACAGAGTGCGACGAGAATTCTTCGCATGGTCTGCCTCCCCTTTCTGGGGATCGATGGGGGTGATTCGGGAGCGCTCCCATCAGGGTCCAGATGTTTCTTCATTTGGTCAAGATAGTCACGGCGGCATTTCCGGCAGCGCTGGCCGGGCGCTCCTCCGACTGCCGTGACCTCGGCGCGCCGGGATCGTGAGCCGCGCAGCCGCCTGCGATCATGGGCGGTCATGTGGATCCCCTCCGACGCCGAGATCCGGCAGCTGCACGAACGCGTCGCGCCCACCCCCGAGGCCCTCGACCTGGTCTGGACACACTGCGCGATCGTCTGCCGGATCGCCGAACAGCTCCTGGCCCGGCTCGACCTGGACGTGAACGCGGACCTGGTGCGCGCCGGCTGCCTGCTGCACGACATCGGCGTGTACCGCCTCTACGGCAGCGACGGGACACCCGACTTCTCCGCCTACATCCGGCACGGGTTGCTCGGCCACGAGCTGCTGCGGGCCGAAGGCTTCCCGGAACATCTGGGCCGCTTCTGCTCCTGCCACACCGGGGTCGGCGTGACCCGCTCCGACATCGTGGAACAGGGCCTGCCGCTCCCGCCCGGCGACTACGTGGCCGAGACGGGGGAGGAGCGGCTGGTCATGTACGCCGACAAGTTCCACAGCAAGAAGACCCCGCCGGTCTTCGTCTCCGCCGCTACCTACACGAGCAGCGTGGCCCGCTTCGGGCCGGACAAGGCGGCCCGCTTCGCCGAGATGGTCGCCGAGTACGGCGAGCCCGACCTGCTCTCGCTGGCCGAGGAGTACGGGCATGCCCTGATCTGATCGGCCACTGCCACCGGTCTGGTGGTTTCCGGCCGGGTCACGGTGTCTTGTGCGCGATGGCGAGCCGGTTCCGGTACTGCTTGGTGATCTCTCCGTCGTAGACGTCGTCGATCAGGTGGGCGAGGCACGCGAACAGGCCGGTGCGTGCCCGCGGCGCCAGGGCGCGATGCCCGGAGTAGGTCATGAGCAGGTCCAGGTACTCGTGAGCGGTGTAGGTCTGCTGCCACTCGTACCGCCGGAACTCGACCGGCCCGAACCGGGCCGACCGATCGAACTCCGCTGCCTCCTCGGCGGTCTCGTCATCACTGGTCAGACGCATGCCGGGCGGTGTCGTGGGGTCGAAGCGCTCGTAGCATCGTTGTGCGTCGGCGAAGAAGGCGGTCGTCCCCCCGGCGATGTGGTGGGTCGAGACGATGCCGAGGGCTCCGCCGGGACGCAGCAGGTCAGCTGCCTTGATCATGCGCACGTCGGGATCGAGCCAGTGGAACGCGGTCGCGGAGAGCACCGCGTCGAAGCTTCCGTCCGAGGGCTGCCACTCCTCGAACGCCGCCGCGACGACGCTGACGTTCGGGAATGGTGCGAGGTTGCGCCGGGCGACGGCGGCCAGGTCCGGGCTGAGGTCCATGGCGACGACCTGGCATCCCAGTCGTGCCAGGGGCAGGGTCGCCTGGCCGGTGCCGCATCCGATCTCCAGCACCCGAGCGTGTGGACCGAGACCGGCGAGCGTCGCGAGGTCGGTGAACAGCTGGGCGGGATAGGTGGGACGGCACCGGTCGTAGAGTTCGGCGTCCTGGCCGAACGTGGTGCGCAGCATTTCCCGGTTGGTGTCGGCCATGTTGCTGATCATCCCTTCGCATCGAACGGGCTGGGCTGATCTAGCGGGGCGGAATCACACGGTAGGGCACCGGGGGCGGCACGGGGGAGTGCGGTCAGGAGACGCGGTCGGTGGCGGCGTCGGCGAGGGCGAGCAGCACGGAACGGCCCGGCTCGTCGAGGTCGGCGGTGTCCAGCGCGGACAGGGAGCGTTCCAGCAGCTCGCCGATCAGCCGCTCGACGGCGGTGAGCGCCCCGGTGCCGGCGATGACCTCGCGCAGGGTGCCGACGCCGGTGCCGTCCAGTTCCGGGTCGCCGAGCAAGGCATTCAGGATCTTCTCCTGTACGGCGTCGGCCCGCTCGTACGCCAGCGCGATCAGCACCGTGCGTTTGCCGTCGCGCAGGTCGTCGCCGGCGGGCTTGCCGGTGCGGGCGGGGTCGCCGAAGACCCCGAGCACGTCGTCGCGCAGCTGGAACGCCTCGCCGAGCGGCAGCCCGAACGCGGACAGGCAGGTCAGCAGGTCGTCGCCGGCGCCGGCGAGCAGGCCGCCGAGCAGTAGTGGGTGCTCGACGGTGTACTTGGCGCTCTTGTAGTGCACGACCCGGCGGGCCCGGCGCAGCGCGTCCCGGTGCGGCGGGCCGGCCGTGGCCTGGTCCAGCAGGTCCAGGTACTGCCCGCCCATCAGCTGGGTGCGCATGCGGTCGAAGATCGCGCGGCCGCGGGCCAGTGCGGCCGGGGGCAGGCCGCTGCCGGAGTAGAGCGCGTCGCTCCAGGTCAGGCACAGGTCGCCGGCGAGCACAGCGGCGGAGTTCCCGAAGTGCCCGGCGTCGCCGCCGCCGCGGTGCAGGGCCGCGAACCGCCGGTGCACCGCGGGGGCGCCGCGCCGCGTGTCGGAGCCGTCCATGACGTCGTCGTGGATCAGGGCGGCGGCCTGCAGGAACTCCAGGGCCGCGGCCGCTGTCACGATGCCCGGCCCGTCGGGTGCGCCGGCCGCGCGCCAGGCCCAGTAGCAGAACGCGGCGCGCAGCCGTTTGCCGCCGTCCATCAGGTCCGCGACGTAGCGCACGAGCGGCTCGCAGTCGTCGCTGACCTCGTCCAGGACCTGACGTTGGCGGTCGAGGTGCGCTTCGACGGTGGCGCGGACCCGGTCGCGCAGGTTCTCCGTGTCCAGCGGTCCCGGCCGGCTCATCGCGGGACCGCGCAGGCGCCGGCCCTGACGGCGGTGCCGTCCATGCCGATCGTCGCGACCCGGGGTCTGCCCATCGCCGGGTCCGGTCCGAGGTGCGGGCCCATTATCTCTGCCGTCATGAATCTTGTTATACAAGTAGTTAGATAATCTTGCTACCCGGAGGCCTTATGATCTCGTCGTGACCAGTCGGCGACACCACCAGCCCAGCGACCTGGCCCTGGCCGTCCGGGAGATGCTGCAGGCCAACAGCGAGGCGACGCACAGCCTCGCCGACCGGCTCGGGGTGGGCGTCACCGACGCTGTCGCGCTGGACCACCTGCTCAGCAGTGAGAACGGCCTCGGCCCGACCGAGCTGGGTCAGCGGCTGCGGATCCGCTCGGCGTCGGCGACCACCCTCGTCGACCGGCTGCACGCCTCCGGGCACGCCGAGCGGGTGCCGCACCCCTCCGATCGGCGGCGGCAGACGGTGGTGGCGACCGACAGTGCGTACGAGCAGGTGCTGGTCGCTCTGAAGCCTCTGCTCGACCGCATCGAGCAGGCCGCCGCGCGGCTCAGCCCGGACCAGGCCGAGGTCACCGGGGCCTTCCTGCGCGAGGTCACCGCCGCGATGCACGATTACGCCACCGGCCCGCAAGCAGGCGCACGTCCTGGCCCGCAAGCCTGACCGGAAGGCTCGCGGGCCCGGCCGGAAGGCTCACGTCGCGAACGGCGGGGCCGATGAGGCACGGTATGCGGGTCTCTTCACGGGTGTGGCACCGGGCGCCGGGCGCCGTGCCGCACGTCGGTCCGCGCCGGCGCGGCACGGTGTGGCTGATGGTGGCCGCCGCGCTGATGGTGCCGGCGGGCAGCGCGGCGGCCATCACGCGGCTGCAGCAGAGCGCTGCGCGCCAGGCCGAGGTGCGGGTGTCGCTGGCCGAGCTGGAGATCGCCGCCTGGCGGCAGAACTCGCTGCGCTCGCGGGCGATGCTCGCCAAGGGCATGCCGGCCGCGCTGGCGCGGTCGCGCGACGAGGTCGACCGGGCTGTCGACGCCATCGGCGCCGACTTCGAGCGGCGCGATCCCGGCGAGCGGCACACCCGCGCGGTGCAGGACGCGTTCCGCGCCTACGACACCGCTGTCGACCGTGAGTTCGACCTGCTCACCGCCGGTGACCTGCTGGCCGCCGAACGGGTCGCGGAGTACCAGGCCGATCCCACCTTCCGGGCCCTGCTGACGACGCTGGACGCCGCGTCGGGGCATTACGCGCGGCTGGAGAGGCAGAGCAGCGGGCAGGCCCGGATCGGCACCGTGCTGATCCTGTCGCTGGCGGCGTGCATCATCACCGCGCTCGTCGGGCAGGCGCACCGCATCCGCGGCCGGGCGTTGCGCCGGGCCACGCACCAGGCCACCCACGACGCGCTCACCGGGCTGCCCAACCGGGTCTGGCTGCAGGACGGCCTCGCGGCCGCGAGCGGCGACGCGACCGGCGCCGCGCTGGTGCTGATCGACCTCGACCGGTTCAAGGAGGTCAACGACACGCTCGGGCACCAGTACGGCGACCAGTTGCTGATCGAGGTCGCCCGGCGGATGCGGGACACGCTGCGAGACGGCGAGACGGTGGTCCGCCTCGGCGGCGACGAGTTCGCCGTCCTGCTGCCCGGCGTCACCTGCGCCGACGACGTCGCCGCGGTCGCGACCCGGCTGCACGAGGCGCTGCGGGAGCCGTTCGAGCTCGGCGGGCTGAGCCTGTCGGTGACCGGCAGCATCGGCGCGGCGCTCTATCCGCAGCACGGCACCACCCCGGACCAGCTGCTGCAACGCGCCGACATCGCGATGTACACCGCCAAGGCCAGGCGCACCGGCTACACGATCTTCGACCACAGCCAGGACAGCACCGACCCGCGCCGGCTCACCCTCGCCGGCGACCTGCGCCGCGGCATCGACCAGGGGCAGCTGCTGCTGTACTACCAGCCCAAGGTCGACGCCCGGACCGGTGCGGTGCTCGGCGCCGAGGCGCTGGTCCGCTGGCGCCATCCGGAGTACGGCCTGATCCCGCCCGACGACTTCATCCCGCTCGCCGAGCACACCGGCCTGATCGGCCCGCTGACCCGGTTCGTGCTCGCCGAGGCGCTGCGGCAGGCCCGTGCCTGGCGTGACGCCGGCCACGAGCTGGGCGTCGCGGTCAACGTCTCCGCGCACGGGCTGCTCGACCTGGCCCTGCCCGTCGAGATCGCCGCCCTGCTGGAGCACTGCGGGGTGCCCGCGCGGCTGCTGACCGTCGAGATCACCGAGACCGCGATCATGACCGACCCGGAGCGGGCGTTGCGGGTCGTGCGGGAACTGCACACCCTGGGCGTACGGCTGTCGATCGACGACTTCGGCACCGGGTACTCCTCACTGGCGTACCTGAAGAATCTGCCGGTCCAGGAGTTGAAGATCGATCGCTCCTTCGTCAGCGGCATGACCACGAGCGACCGGGACGCGGTGATCGTGCGATCGACCGTCGATCTGGGCCACAACCTGGGGCTGCGGGTGGTCGCCGAGGGGGTCGAGGACGACGCCACCTGGCGGCAGCTCGACGCCGCCGGCTGCGACGCCCTGCAGGGTTACCACATCTCCCGCCCGGTGGCCGCCGACGAGTTCGGCACGTGGCTCGCCGGCTGGGACCGCACGGCGGCGGCGGGTCCGGTCACCGCGGCGTGACGGCGCGCTCGGCGTCGCGGGCGAACGCCCGGATCGTGGCCCCGAACGCGGCCCGGCCCGCGAGGGCGACCACAGGCCCGGCGTGCCGGGTGATCCGGTGCGGGACGACGGTCACGTCCTCGATCCAGGCGACGCGGCAGTGCCCGCCGGGCAGCGGCGTGACCGTGAACCGGGCCCGGCCGTGCACCACCCGGCCCGACTTCTCCACCTCGCAGTGGCCCGGCGCGGCGCCCGGGTCGTTGCCGGCTGGTGGCTGCCACGCCACCACGGTCATCGGGTCGTCGAACGCCAGCGGGCCGGCACCGGTGCGGGCCACGAAGCGCGCGCCGACGCCGCCCGGGTGCGGGGTGAGGACCCGCACCGAGGTCAGCGGCACCCAGTCGCCGTGCCGTGGCCAGTCCACGAGGACGGCCCAGGCGGTGGTGGCCGGCGCGCGGACATCCCTGGCGACGGTGAAGCGGGCCATCGGTGTACCTCCGGTCAGACGGTCTCGACAGCAAGAGTAGAACGCGGAAGGAAAGTTGCGTCGATTTGCATGTCGATTCGGGTGCGAGGGAACATGAGTCCAGGTGACCCGGCCACATGATCGGCCGGACGAGAGCGGGACGGTGACGTGCTCGATGAGTACCTTGACGGCTCACTTCGATCTGCCGCTGGACGGCGCCGCGCCGGGCTGGGCACGCAGCGCGGTGACGGCGGTGCTCGGCGGCTGGGGGCTGCGCGACCGGGCGTGGCTGGACGACGCCGCGGTCGTGATCAGTGAACTGGTGACCAACGCCGTGCGGCACGGGGGCGGCGAGGTCGTCGTGAGCGTGGAGGCGTACGGCAGCCAGGTCATCATCTCGGTCGCGGACGGCTCCTCCGTGGTGCCACGGCCCCGCGAGCCCGACGGCACCGGCGGCCTCGGCCTGCGGATCATCGAGAAACTCACCGATCGGTGGTACGTCGAGCCGTACGAGGGCGGCAAACGTGTCCGCGCCGAGCTGCCGCTGTGCCCGGGCAGCCCGGTGACCGCGGAGGGGACGAGCAGGACGGAGCCGGCATGAGGATCACGACGAGTCACGACGACAGCGGCGTCACGCGCCTCGTCCTGACCGGGGATCTGGACATGGCGACCACCGGGGTCCTGGACGACTCGGTCGCGGCGGCGCTGGCCGCGACGAGCCCGCGCCGGTTGGTCGTCGACGCGGCGGGGCTCGGGTTCTGCGACTCCTCGGGCATCCACGCGCTGGTCCGCGCCCGGGACAGCGCGCAGCGGCACGGGGCGTCGTTCGTGGTGGACGAGCCGACCGGGATCGCCCGCCGGGCCCTGGAGATCACCGGCCTGCTCGGCGTGCTGACCACCGTCACCACCGTGGACGGCCAGTGACCGCGGAGCCGGACCGGCCGTCGGCGGCACGTCCGGCGCCGCATCGGTGCGGTCGGGCCGTCCCCCGTACGCGGGATGGTTTGAAATAGCCGATCTGGTTTACCTTCTTTCTGACAGGCCGCTCCCAGTGGCGTGAGGATTCTCTTGCGCCGGCCGTGAATGAGAAAAGGCATCCGCTCCGTCGTCCGGAGTGGGTGCCTTTTCGTGTCTGCCGGAAAAGAATGGTGTCGCGGATCCGACCGGTTGATCCGTTCAAGCAGCGCGAAATGGACATTGGTAACGTATCGGCCCCGCTCACTGGATCAGGGGAAAAGGCTCTGATCGACTTGAATTGCACCGGCCGGATAGCGATAAGGTCTCGCCGCAACGCTATTGCTGATGGCGATTCCTCCTTTGCCGAAAGGGCCGTGATCTTGGCTGCCGCCGTCATGATTTCCATTTCTGTCGTGCTCTCCGCGTTCGCCGCGGTGACGCTGTGGTGGACGATGCACGCCTGGCGCACCCCGGAGACCCTTGCGGCCACCCGGTTCGCCGAACCGGACGGCGACCACCGGGTCACGTTCTCCCTGCTGGTGCCGGCCCGGCACGAGCAGGCCGTGCTGGAGCACACGGTGCAGCGGCTGCTGCGCTCCACCCACCAGGGCTACGAGATCATCCTCATCGTCGGCCACGACGACCCGGAGACGGCCGCGGTGGCCCACCGGGTCGCGGCCACAGCACCGGACCGGATCCTGGTCGTCACCGACCACAACGAGGTGAAGAACAAGCCGCGCGCGCTGAACACCGCCCTGCCCTACGTGCGCGGCGACGTCGTGGGCGTCTTCGACGCCGAGGACCAGGTCCACCCCCACCTGCTCGAACACGTCGACCACGCGTTCCGGGCCACCGGCGCCGACGTCGTCCAGGGCGGCGTCCAACTGATCAACTTCCATTCCAGCTGGTTCAGCCTGCACAACTGCCTGGAATACTTCTTCTGGTTCCGCAGCCGGCTGCACCTGCACGCCGACAAGGGGTTCATCCCGCTCGGCGGCAACACCGTCTTCGTCCGCACCGACGTGCTGCGCACCGCCAACGGCTGGGACGGCACCTGCCTCGCCGAGGACTGCGACCTGGGCGTGCGCCTGTCCAGCCGGGGCGCCAAGGTGGTCGTCGCGTACGAGGCCTCGCTGGTCACCCGGGAGGAGACCCCGGACAGCATCGGCAGCCTGCTCAAGCAGCGCACCCGATGGAACCAGGGCTTCCTGCAGGTGCTGCGCAAGGGGGAGTGGCGGCGCCTGCCGTCGTTCCGCCAGCGGCTGCTCGCCCGCTACACGCTGACCGGCCCGTTCCTGCAGGCGTTCTCCGGGCTGGCCATCCCGGTCGGCATCGGCGTGGCACTGTGGGCCGACCTGCCCGTCGGCATCGCCCTGGCCACGTTCGTGCCGGTGGTGCCGATGCTCGCCAACATCGCCTTCCAGACCGTCGGGCTGCGCGACTTCGGCCTGCAGTACGGACTCAGGATCCGGCTCCGGCACTACGCGTGGCTGATCCTCGGGGCGTTCCCGTACGCGCTGATCCTCAGCGGCGCCGCGCTGCGAGCCGTCTGGCGGGAGTACACCGGCCGGCGCAACTGGGAATTGACCGCGCACGTCGGGGCCCACCTGCACACCCCGGCCCCGGCGCCCGAGGCCGGTGTCGCCGCGTGACGCTGCTGCAGCTCGTTCCCCGACGTACCGAAATCCCGGCCGAACCGGAACAACCGGCCACCGCGCGCCGCCGCCGGGGCCGCAACCCGGAGACCTGGCTCGCGCTGTCCCTGACCGCACTGGTGGTGACGGTCATGGCGATCAACGTCACCGGCTTCCCGGGCGCCAGCGACGACGAGGGCACCTACCTCGCGCAGGCCTGGGCGGTCGCGAACGGCAAGGGCCTGGCCCACTACACCTACTGGTACGACCACCCACCGCTGGCCTGGATCCAGCTCGCCGCCCTGTCCTGGCTGCCCGGCCTGTTCGGCGTCGACAGCCCGGCGGTCGCCGCCGGGCGGATCGCGATGCTGCCGGTGATCGCGGCCAGCCTGATGCTGGTCTACACGATCTGCCGCCGGATGGGCATGGCCGTCTGGTCGTCAGCGGCCGCGTTGCTGACCTTCGGCCTGTCACCGCTCGCGGTCACCATGGACCGCGAGATCTACCTGGACAGTTTCGCGGTTGCCTGGATGCTCGGCGCGCTCGCCCTCGTGCTCTCCCCGCGGCGGCACCTGTGGCACGTCACCGCGGCCGGCGCGGCCACCGCGATCGCCGTGCTCAGCAAGGAGACCATGCTGGTCACCGCCCCGGCGGTGGTGGTCGCGCTGTGGCAGAACGCGGCCCGCACCTCGACCCGGCCGTGGGCGATCGGCGGCTACGGCAGCGGGGTCGTGCTGGTCGGCGCGTTCTACCCGCTCTACGCGCTGCTGCGGGGCGAGCTGTTCCCCGGCCCCGGGCACGTGTCGCTGATCGGCGCCTGGCAGTTCCAACTCGCCAGCCGCTCCGGATCGGGCAGCATCTTCAGCCCGGGCTCCGGCGCCAACGAGCTGCTGCATTCCTGGCTGTTCTACGACCCGGTCATTCTCGTCGCCGGAATCGTCGCGACCATTGCCGTTCTTCCCGTACGGCGATTGCGCCCACCGGCCGTGGCCGCCGTGATCCTGACCCTCGTCGCCCTGCGGCCCGGCGGTTATCTGCCGGCCATGTACGTCGTGCAGATCCTCCCGTTCTTCGCGATCACCATTGCCGCCGCCCTCGACCAGGCCGCGGCGCTCGCCCGGAGATGGCGCTGGGCGCACCCCGCCACGCTCGCCGTTCTCGCCGTGCTGGCCGCGACCCTGGTCGCCCCGCGCTGGTGGGCCGGCAACCTGCGCGCCCTGACCGCCGACGACAACGCGGGATACGCCGCGGCCGCCGACTACCTGCGCACCGCCGTGATCGACCGGGCGAACACCACCGTCGTGGTCGACGACGTCCTCTGGCTCGACTGCGTCAAGGCCGGCTACCGGCAGGAGAAGGTCATCTGGTTCTACAAGCTCGACCTGGACCCGGCCGTCCAGGCGACGCTGCGGCACGGCTGGCGCGACGTCGACTACCTCGTCTCCACTCCGGCGCTGCGGCAGGACCCGGCCGCGCTGCCGACCGTGAACACCCTGCTCACGAACTCGACCGTGGTCGCCGCGTTCGGCCCCCAGCAGGGCCGCATCGAGGTCCGCCGGATCAACACATCGGAGAAGAGCTCATGACCCTGGCCCCGGACGACCGCCACACCGCCCGCGCGGTGGTGCACTCGCCGATCCGCGCCACCGTCACGCCCGGCGAGAAGACCGTCCCGCTGCAACAGCGCGGGCCCGGCCGGACCCGAGCCGTCCTGCCCGGGCAGATCGGGGTCCGCGACGCCCCCGGCACGCTGCGGCAGAGCATCATCGTGCCCACCTACAACGAACGTGACAACGTGGTCGCGCTGCTGGAGCGCCTCGCGGCCGCGCTGCCGCACACCGAGACCGAGATCGTCTTCGTCGACGACAGCACCGACGGCACCCCCGAGGTGATCGCCGAGGTCGCCCGCGACTACCCGATGGCGGTCACCGTCCACCACCGCGACGAGGGCGCCGGCGGGCTCGGCGGCGCTGTCGTCGAGGGCATGCGGATCGCCCGCGGCGAGTGGGTCGTGGTGATGGACGCCGACCTGCAGCACCCACCGGAGATCGTTCCCGGCCTGATCGCGGCCGGCCTGCGCGACGGCGCCGACCTGGTCGTCGGCTCCCGCTACGCCGGTGGCGGCAGCACCGGCGGGCTCGCCGACGGCTACCGCAAACTGGTCTCGCGCGGCTCGACGATCCTGGTCAAGACGCTGTTCCGCCATCAGCTGCTGTCGGTCAGCGACCCGATGAGCGGCCTGTTCGCGATCCGGGCCAGCTCGCTCGACGCGGGGCAGCTCCGGCCGCTCGGCTACAAGATCCTCCTCGAGCTGATCGTGCGGAACCGGCCCGGGCGCATCGTCGAGGTGCCGTACACATTCCAGCCCCGGCACGCCGGCGAGTCCAAGTCGACGGTCTCCGAGGGGCTGCGGTTCCTCAAACACGTCGGGCGGCTGCGCCTGGGCAGCGGCCGGGCGCGGATGCTCGGGTTCGGCCTGATCGGGCTCTCCGGGCTGCTGCCCAACCAGGCGATGTTGTGGGCGCTCGTCTCCCTGGCCGGGCTGCACTACGCCCCGGCCGCCATCGCCGCGAACGTCGTCGCGGTGCTGTGGAACTTCGCGCTGACCGACCAGATTCTGTACCGCAATCGCCGGGAACGACGGCTCCCCGCCCGGTTCGGGCGCTTCTTCCTCCTCGGCAACGCCGACCTGCTGCTGCGGATCCCGCTGCTGGCTGTCCTCGTCGACGGCCTGCACACCGGGGTGCTCGCCGGGAACCTGCTGACCCTGGTGGCGTCGTTCCTGCTGCGGTTCCTCATCGCCGAAAAGCTGATCTACGTGGGGCGGACATGACATGACCAGACCAGTGATGAGCCGGCGGGACCGGCTGCGCATCGCCCAGCTGACGGTGCTGGCGCTGGTGCTCTTCCTCGGCCTGCCGCAGCCGCCGGCCGGCGCCAGCGCGAACCTGGTCGGCAACCCCGGCCTGGAATCGCTCGACAGCACCGGCTTCCCGGTCTGCTGGGAGAAATCCGGCTGGGGCTCCAGCGGCTACTCGTTCGCGGTCACCAGCACCGCTCACAGCGGCACGAAGGCGATGGCGGTCACGGTCAGCTCGGCCGGCACCGGCGACCGCAAGGCGATGATGCTCGAGGACACCTCCTGCGCGCCGAACGTCACCCCGGGCCACCAGTACGACCTGTCCGCCTGGTACCGGACGACCACCACGAACACCGTGATGACCGCGTTCCGGCACGACGTCGGGCAGGGCTGGGTCTACTGGACCGACCTGGCGAACCTCGCCCCGGCCGGCGACTGGACGCAGGCGACCGTGCGGACCCCGCAGGTGCCCCCGCACACCGACCAGATCGTCTGGGGCATCACCATCTACGGCGTCGGGACCCTGACGACCGACGACTACGAGATGAACGACGCCACCCAGCCGGCGCCCGAACGGGCCTGCAGTGCCGGGGCGGCCTGCACCAAGGGCGCGTGGGCGGTCATGCCGTTCACCTCCACCGTCCGGGCGATCCACGCGGTCGTGCTCAAGAACGGCGACGTGCTGCTGGTCGCCGGCTCCGGGAACAACCCCGACGACTTCGCGGCCAAGACGTTCAAGTCGGCGATCTACCACCCCGGCACCGGCATGTTCACCACCGTGGCCACCCCGGAGGACCTGTTCTGCTCCGGGCACGTGCAACTGCCCGACGGGCGGGTGCTCGTCATGGGCGGCAACAAGGACTATCCCGCCGCCGACGGCAGCCACGGATACAAGGGGCTCAAGAACTCGTACGTCTTCGACCCGGCCACCAACGCCTACACCAGGGTCAACGACATGACCGCCGGCTCGTGGTACCCGTCGGCGACCGCGATGGGCAACGGTGACGTGATCAGCCTCGGCGGCCTCGGCGAGGACTCCAACGGCACGGTCGCCACCCAGTACTTCTCCAACGCCCAGCAGCGCTGGCTCGGCCTGAACGAGGCACACCAGACCTGGAACTTCTGGGGCCTGTACCCGTCGATGATCCTGATGCAGGACGGGCGGCTCTTCTACACCGGCAGCCACGTCTTCGGCAACGGCCTGCCCGGCACCGGCGCCAGCATCTACGACTACACCGCGAGCACCATCACCGCGGTCGACGGACTCCGCAAGAAGGACGAGCGCGACCAGTCGATGAGCGTGCTGCTGCCCCCGGCCCAGGACCAGAAGGTGCTGACCATGGGCGGCGGCAACATCGAGACCAACCCGGACGCGCACCGGCTCACCGACCTGATCGACCTCAAGCAGGCCAACCCGGCCTACACGGCCGGCCCGCCGCTGCCCGGCGGCACGCTCACCGGTGGCACGCCGCAGACCGCGGCGCAGGGCAAGATGTACGTCTCCGCGGTGCTGCTGCCCGACGGCAAGGTCTTCGAGACCGGCGGCGGCCTGCACAACCGGGCCGACCCCGTCTACGAGGCGTCCATGTACGACCCGGCGGCCAACACGTTCACGCCCGGCATGGCCACCGACCCGGTGCCGCGCACCTACCACTCGTCGGCGTTCCTGCTGCCCGACGGCCGGGTCATGGCGGTCGGCGAGAACCCGGGCAACGGCACGTTCGACATGCGCGTGTCGGTCTACTCCCCGCCGTACCTGTTTCGGGGCGCCCGCCCGCACATCACCGGCATCTCCGGCACGCAATGGGCCTACGGCTCGCAGCAGAGCGTCACCGTCGACGCGCCCGTCCTCAAGGCCGAGCTGATCCGCCCGGCCGCGGTCACCCACTCCAGTGACCCGAACCAGCGGTTCGTCGACCTGCCCCTGACGGTCGACGGCACCACGATCGGCCTGAACCTGACCAGCAACCCCAACCTGGCCCCGCCCGGCTGGTACATGCTGTTCGTGGTCGGCACCAACGGTGTTCCATCGGTAGCGAAGTGGGTGCACGTCGGATGAGCCGTCTCCGTTACACCGGGATCGCCGTCGCGGCGCTGGCCCTCGGCGGCGCGGCCGCCTGGACCGTCGTCACCACGCACGACGCGCCGGCACCGTCGTTCGTGACCGCGCCCGCCGCGGAACAGGGCGCGCTGCCGGCCGCCACGCCCTCGGGCCGGCGCTCCGATCACACCGATCGTGCCGGTCACCGTGCGGTGGCGCCGGTCCCGGCCGCGCCGGCGACCTCCCCGGGCACGGCCGCCGGACGGCCACGCACCCATGGCACTCCGGCGCCGTTCGTGCAGACCTTCGCCGCGCAGCCGGGCCGGGCCCGGATCAAGCCCGGCAAGTCGCCGAAGACGCCGGTCAGGGTGGCGCCGATGGTCGACGGCTGCGACCGCAACTACGGCACGAAGGCGCAGTGCGTCCCGATCAACTACCCGAAAGGCGTCACGGACCGGTGCGCCTGGCTGACGGCGCACGGCTTCACCCGGGTCGCCGTCGTCGGCAAGGACCGGCAGCACCTCGACCCGGACCACGACAAGATCGCCTGCGACTGATCACTTCCGGTCGCCGGAGCCGCTCCCGGCTCCGGCGACCTGCACCACCACGCCGTTCGCTCCCGGCCGCTTCCGGTCCTTCTCCGCCGATTCGCGCGTACGGCCGGAGTCAGCGCTGCGCCTCGAAATGCTCCTTCATCGACGGGTAGTAGTCGTCGAAGCTCGGCAACGCCGTCCCGTCCCGGGAAGCGACCAGCGCGTCCAGGTAGAACTCCCACCCCGGCCCGACCTCCCCGACCCCGTCCGTGCCGGTCAACTGCTGCGTGAACCGCAACTCGGTCACGCCCACCGTCTCGGTCAGCACCATCTCCACCTGCCAGCGCCCGTCGTCCTCACCCGCGGAGACCGCCAGCCTCGACGGCGGCTCACACGCGTCGACGGTCAGGTCGAACCACGGTTTGCCCTCCTCCAGGACCATCTGCACCTTGATCGTCCGCCCCGGCCCCGCATCGCCCTCCCAGGGCCCGAACCAGCGCGCCGTGCGCCCCGGCTCGGTCAGGCTCGCCCAGACGTCGTCGATCGGGGCCCGGAACGTCCGCGTCAGGACCAGGTCGTTGCCGAACAACCGGCCGGTGGGTGTCGGGCTCATGCGCTCTCCCTCTGTTCTGCCTGCGCCCGTTGCCCGGGCTCATGCGGTTTCTCGCTGCGCTCCGGCTGTGCCCGCCGTTCCCGGCGGGTGCGGTGGACCTCGGTCTCCAGCGCGTCCAGGTGGTGCTGCCACCCGGCCGGCGCGGTCAGCCGCCCCAGCCACCCGGCCAGCTCTTCGAGCGGGGCGGTGACCAGCTCGTACACCCGCCGCCGCCCGTCCGCGGTGTCCCGGACCAGCCCGGCCTCCCGCAGCACCCGCAGGTGCCGGCTCACGGCGGGCCGGCTGATCGCGAACCGCTCTGCGACCTGCCCAGCCGTCAGCCGCTCGTCCCGCAGCATCAGCAGGATCTCCCGCCGCACCGGGTCCGCGACCGCCCCCGCCACCTCGTCCACCCCGAAAGCGTAACCAGTAAGTTACGCATCAGGCGATGCCCCGGTGAACCGGCTACCCCAGGTTTCCGCAGATCCGGCGGACGTATGTGGGGTCAGGGCGCGGTGAGGTGGGCGGGCTCCTTCGCGTCGAAACACACCGCGTACCGCTTCAGGGGCATGGTCGCGCCCGATCGGTGAGGATGTCGGGGCATCGGGGGCCCAGCCAGGCCAGCAGGGCTTCGGCCTGGGCCCGCTGGAAGTCCCGGACGGCCGGTGCCGCCGGCGGCGGTGGCAGCAGGGAACGGCTGACGAAGTAGCCGGCCCCGGCGACCAGGATCGTGTCCAGGTTCTCCCGGTTGGCCTCGCGGGTCAGCGGGTGCTCGTCGAGTAGTTGCTCGACGTCGACGCCCTGCATCGCAAGACTTGGGGTCATCAGGACCAGGTCGACCCAACCGGCGCCGGTGCACGCGTTGGGCCAGTCGACGATCCGGATCCCGTCGGCCGCCAGGATCATGTTGTCCAGCCGCAGGTCACCGTGGACCAGGGCGGTTCCGTCTGCGGCGTCCGCCCAGCGTTCCTCCCGGGCGGCGAGTACGTCGATCGAGGCGCCGGCGAGTTCCGGGTAGGCGAGGGTGACCGTCTCCCACGAGGCGGCACCGGCGATGTCGCGCCAGCCGGTGAAGTCCTCGGCGAACTCGTCGACGAGCCGGGGCAGGCCGGGTGGTCCGGGCGTCCTTCCCAACGCGGCCACCGCCGTCATCACCGGGTCGAGGTCGGCGATGTCCGGGGTACGACCGTCGACGTGCTCGAACAACATGACGATCCAGGTTCCGTCGTCGTGCCACCAGAGCAAGCGGGGGCTCGGCGTCTGCGGCGGCAGCGCCTCGGCGATCCGGGCCTCACGCAGATAGGCTGCGGCAACCTCGGACGTGTGCCGGGCGATCGCCTTCGCGAAGAACCGGGTGCCCGACTCGCCGGCCACGGTCGACGCCACCCCGGGGGTGAACCCGCCGGATGCGCTGGTGACCTCGCGCAGCGGGGTGGCCACGGCCTGCTCGGCGCGGTTCCGGAGGGAATCCGGGATGTCGGACCAGCGCAGCCGTGTCAGGTTCATGCCGTGGCACGCTACCGCCGGGCTCTCCCCACGGGCACCGCATTTAGGGGGAGCAAGGGCGTACCGGCACGTCGAGTTCCTCGGTAGCGCGCTCGAGCACGAAGCGTCCGCGCGCCTGCCGGCCCGGGGTGCGGCCGGAGCGATCGGCGGGCGTGCCGCGCCGGCCGGCCACGACGAGCGAGGCCGGCGTCAGTCTTGCGGGTGAGAGCGTTCAGCCGAGGTGGTTCGCGGCGGTGCGGAGCAGTTGCCAGGACACGGCGCTCACCGTCGCGGTGACGACCATCGCGAGGAGCAGGAGGGGCCAGGCACGCCAGAGGCGCCGGTGGGTAGCCAGCCACACGAGCACGGCCAGCGGAAGGATCACCCCGACCGGTTCGGTGACACCGGTTCCGCGTACGAAGGCGGCGTCCAGGCTGCCGATCGCCCACAAGTGCCCGGTCGGTGTCGTGGCGATCTCCTGCCAGCCCTGGCCGGACAGCAACCCGCACGCTGCACCGGCGGCCAGGGCCGCGTCCGGCACCCGCGCCGTGCGCGTCGTCCGGCCCAGCAGTCCCAGAACCGGTCCCGCCACGACTGAGACCAGCAGCCAGGCCGTGGTCATGACCGCCAGCGACCGCAGTCCGTACCGATCGGCCGATGTACCGTCCACCAGCGAACCGCCGCTCCAGCGGCGGCTGACGGTGAGAACCAGTAGGTAGTAGACGAGCGTGGCGGACACCAGCAGCGCGGTCGCACCCGCCGCCGCACCCCGGTGATCCGAGGCCGTCCGCCCGGCCAGCAACGCCGCCAGACCCCAGGCAAGACCACTGCTGACCAGTGTGGTCACGATCTGCCCGGCAAAGCCCTCGACGGTGTCGGCTCCGAACGCGAGCAGGCCGAGCACCACCGCCGCCCCTACGATCATCACGGACCGGCGTGCAGACCGCTGGAAAACGACGTCGACCACGACCGGTCAGCGGGCGGGCAGGCGGACGCCGGACATGCCGCCGTCGACGGCGAGGGACATTCCTGTCGTGGCGCCCGACGCCGGGCTCGCCAGGTATTGCACCGCGGCGGCCACCTCGTCGGCGGTGACGAGGCGGCCGGTGGGCTGGCGGGCGGCGAGCCGGGCCTTCTCCGCCGCCGGGTCGTCGGTGCGGGCGAGCAGGCGGGCGACCCACGGCGTGTCGACGGTGCCGGGCGCCACGCAGCAGACGCGGATGCCCTCGGTGACCAGGTCGGCGGCCATGGCCAGGGTGAGCGCGTGGACGGCACCCTTGGACGCGCAGTAGAGAGCGCGCTCGACCAGGCCCGCGGTCGCGGCGATCGAGGACAGGTTGACGATCACCGGGGTGCGGCTGCGGCGCAGGTAGGGCAGGGCGGCGCGGCTGGCGCGGGCGACGCCGGTGACGTTGACGTCGAGGACGCGGGCCCATTCGGCGTCGTCGCCGGCCTCGACGGTGCCGACCGCGCTGATGCCGGCGCTGTTGACGAGGATGTCGATGCCGCCGTGCGTCTCGGCCAGGGTCGCGAACGCGGCCTCCAGCGACGCCTCGTCCCGCACGTCGGCCCGGAGCGGGAGTCCGGGCGCGCCGGCCGGGTCGAGGTCGAGGATGCCGACCTTCGCGCCGGCGGCGGCCAGGCGGCGGGCGCACGCGGCGCCGATGCCGGAGCCGCCGCCGGTGATCGCGGCGACCAGGCCGTCGAGGTCGTTCACTGCCATGCCGAGCCTTCCGGGTAGGCGTACCGGGTCAGCGCCCCGGCACGCATCGGGGTGGAGGAACCGGGAGTGGCCGGGGCCGGGTAACGGCCACCGGCGACGGTCGCCGGGTCGACGACGTCTTCGATGGCCCGGTCGTCGAGTGAGACCGCCGCGACCCTCACCCGCGGACCACGTTGCGCTGGCGCCCCAGCCCGTCGATCTCGGTCTCGACGACGTCGCCCGCGGCCAGGTACGGGAACCGCCCGCTCAGCGCCACCCCCTCCGGCGTCCCGGTGTTGATCAGGTCGCCCGGTTCCAGGACGGTGAACTGCGACAGGTGCCAGATCAGGTACGCGACGCCGAAGATCATGTCCGCGGTGCTGGAGTCCTGCCGCGGCGTGTCGTTGACCCAGGAGCGCAGCCGCAGCGGGAACGTCAGCTCGTCCGGGGTAACCAGCCACGGCCCGAGCGGGTTGAACGTCTCGCACGACTTGCCCTTGGACCACTGCCCGCCGGAACGGTCGAGCTGGTAATCACGTTCGGACACGTCGTTGGAGAGCACGTACCCGGCGACGTGGTTCAACGCCTCCTCGGGAGAGCTCAGGTACCGCGCCGTGCGCCCGATGACGACGCCCAGCTCGACCTCCCAGTCGGTGCGTTTCGCGCCGGGCGGGATCAGGATGTCATCCTCCGGGCCGACCACGGTGTTCGGCGCCTTGTAGAACAGGATCGGCTCGGTGGGCGGCTGAGCTCCCGATTCGGCGGCGTGCGCGGCGTAGTTCTGCCCGATGCAGAGCACCGCGCCGGGCCGGGCGATCGGCGCGCCGATCCGGTGGTGGTCCAGATCGGCGGGCGGCAGGTCGTGCGGATCGCCGGTGAAGCCGCCGCCGGCCAGGAACGTGCCGTCGATGTCCGCCGTGACCTCGGACAGGTCACGCAGCACGCCGTCGGCGTACAGAATCGGACGTTCTGCCCCCGGCGCTCCGGCGCGCAGGTATCTCATCGGTTCTCCAATCGATAAACGCGGATCGCTGTCGCGCCGAAGACATTCCCGGGACGGCCGCCAAGAATCCCACTGAGCACGGCCATGACGTCCCCGTAGCTCGCGACGACCTCGCACACCGGCCAGTCCGAGCCGAACATCAGCCGGTCTGGACCGAAGAGATCGAGGGCGACCTGCACGTACGGCCGCAGCACCGCCCGGGTCCACCCGGGACCGGCCTCGGTGACCAGCCCGGACAGTTTCGCCACCACGTTCGGGCAGGCGGCGACCGGTGCGATCAGGCGCCGCCAGCCCTCGAGGTCCCCGATCGGCGGTTTGCCGAGGTGGTCCAGCACGAACACCGACTCCGGCAGCGCGGCGACCGCGCGGGCCACCGACGGCAGTTGACCCGCCCGCACGACCAGTTCGTTGACCAGCCCGGACTCGGCGACGGTGGCCAGGCCGGCGCGCACCCCGGGCTGGTCGAGCAGGTCGTCCGGCCCGGCCTGCACCTGGTCGCGGACCCCGACGAGCCGGTCACCGCCGGGGCCGGAGCGGTGGCGGGCCAGCATCGACCGCAGATCAGGATCGGACAGATCGGCCCAGCCGACGACGCCGGCGATCTCCGGGGTGCGTGCCGCCAGGGCCAGGAAACGGCTGGTCTCCGCAGGCCGGCAGAGGCCGGCCTCGACCAGGACGGTGCGCTGCACCCCGGACGCGGCCAGGTGCGGGCGTAGGTCGGCCATCGTGTAGTCGCGGCGGATCGGGGCCAGCCCGTCGGCGGCGAGCCACGGATAGTCGGCGGTCCACAGGTGATGGTGCGCGTCGACGATCACGGGACCGGCACCGCGGCGTCCAGCAGTCCGCTCTTGATCAGGCCGTGCCACAGCGCACCGGGGATCTCGAGGGCGGCCATCGCGGCGGCGTCGGCGGCTTCCGCGGCCGAGCGCATGCCGACCACCACGGCGGCCACAGCGGGATGCGCCAGGGGAAACTGCAGAGCAACTGCCCTCAGCGGTACGTCGTGACGCGCGCACACCGCGGCCATCGCGCGCGCTCTCGCGACGATCTCCGGCGGCGCCGCCCGGTAGTCGTAGGTCGCGTTGTGGCCGGGATCGGCCAGGATCCCGGAGTTGTAGACGCCACCGCAGACGACCGAGATGCCGCGCCGGGCACATTCGGGCAGCAGGTCCCGGAGGCCCGACTGGTCCAGGAGCGTGTACCGGCCGGCCAGCAGGAAGCAGTCGAACTGGCCGGTGCGGGCGAACTCGGTGAGCATCGCGGATTGGTTCATCCCCGCGGAGACGGCCCCGATGCGGCCCTCGCGGCGCAACTCGACGAGGGCGGGCAGGGCGTCGTTCAGCGCCGCGGCGAAATGCTCGTCCGGGTCGTGCAGGTGCAGGACGTCGACCCGGTCCAGGCCCAGGCGGTCGAGGCTCTCGCGGTGCTGACGACGTACGCCGGAAGTGCTGAAATCCCAGACCGGTGACGCGCCCGACGGCTCGGACCACATGCCCGGCGCCGCGGCCGGGCCGGGCACGAGGCGGCGGCCGACCTTGGTGGCCAGCACGACGTCGGTCTTGCCGCGCAGCGCCAGGCCGGCGCGCCGCTCGGAGAGGCCGGCGCCGTAGAGCGGTGCGGTGTCGAAGAACCGCACGCCCAGTGCGTGCGCGGCCTCGATCGCGGCGACGGCGGCCCGGTCCCCGACCGGGGTGTAGAGCCCGCCGATCGGGGCCAGGCCCATGCCGAGGCGGGTGACGGTGACATCGGTGCCGCCCAGCGGCACCCTCGCGAACGGATCCATGACGCGACCCCTTCATGGATCCTATAAGATCCGCGAATCTGTTCAATGCTCATCGATGGGTTTAGTGCGCCTCGATGAGATAGTCAACGTCCGGGCCGGGACGGCCCGCCTGGTCCGGTGTCATGGGCGGGGCGACGTGGACTTGCGCGGGCGGATCGAGGCCGGCTCGCTGCGGTGGACGCTGATCCACTCCTCGATGTCCTCGGCGAGCCAGACCCGGCCCTGGGCGAGATCGGCGGCGGGCTTGGGGAAGTGCGTCTTCAGGGTCAGCTGGTTGACCCGCTGGCGGCTGATCGAGCCGAGGCGGATCCCGATCTCCTGGGTGCCCATCAGCTTGGGGCGCTTGGTGGTCATACGTGCGACTATAGGCACACAGCAACCCCTTCGGGTAGACCGCAGGGGCAACTTATTGCGGAAACTTTGTTCGGGAAAACGGGCCCGGTTCGGGGTATCGGTGCTCGTCAGGCCGCCAGATGCCCTGCGACCAGCGCACGGACTTCCCGGGCGGCAGCCATCGACCGTCACCGCTTCGTTCCGTCGTACCCGATCCGGTGATCCCGGCGCTCGTCCGAGGGTGGGAGCGTTCGGCCTATCTTCCTAGGACGCGCTACGAGAGGTGACCGTGCCGTTCCCGCCCGGGTTCACGGCGACGGCACCCGGGCTGTGGACACGCCGACGCACTCCGGCCGCCGCGCCCACAGCGGGGTCACGGCGGCCGGGATGCGTGGGTTAGCGAGCGGCGACCACGAGGATGCCGAGGCACATCTCGTCGCTGGTGCCCTCGCCCCAGACGACGTACCGCGGAGGCAGTTTCTGCAGTTGCGGCAGCAGTTTGCGCAGCTTCGCGTCGTGGGTGCAGGTGACGCGGACGGTGTCGCCCGCCTTGACCGTGATCGGCTTCGGGAGGGGGACCAGGGCCTGGTTGTCGAAGTTGTACTGCGGGACGTCCAGGATGGTCTGCGCGCCGGGCTTGCCCGGGTTCAGCTCGATCTTGATGGCGCGCCCGAGCAGGTGCATGTGACCGGCGGCCAGGTAGATCGTGGCGTTCTCCCTGACCGGCTGGTCGCAGTGCTGCGTGTCGCCGGGGGTCACCTTGCCGGCGCTGCAGCCCTCGATCAGGTGCGACTCCTGCTCGCCGGCGGCGGTGCCGAAGCGTTTGCCGACGTCGGCCACGGCGGCGTCCCGGTCGCAGAGCGGGCCGGACTCGCCGGCCGCGCAGGGCAGCTCGATCGGGGCGGGGAACAGCGCGGTGTCCAGCTGTTGGAGCGGGGTGGTGCCGGCCGCGACCCGCAGCTTGATGCCGGACTGGTCGGTCTGGCCGGCGCTGCCGGTCTCCAGCAGGTTGTAGTGCACCTGCATGACGAGTTTGCTGCCGGGCGGCATGGAGAAGCCGAAACCGCCGGGCATCAGGGTCTCGCCGGCGCCGGGCGCCCAGTGCGCGACCCACGCGGTCTGCCCCTCGACCCCGGCGTCGCCGAAGCAGGTCCAGCCCTCACCGGGGCTCTCGTCGTCGGCCTTGGTGGCCTGCAGAGCCTGTTGCGGGTCGAGCCGGTAGAAGATCGCGTGGTGCACGATCGCCGCGTTCTGCGGCAGGAACTGGCTGCCGGTCAGGTAGGACGTCGTGGTCAGGCCGGGGTCGACGAGGAAGCAGCGGTAGTCGTCGGTTCCGCCGTTGGGACCCTGCGGAGTGTACGGCTGGGGGAGCGCCAGATCGACGAACCGCTCCCCGGCCCGTAGCGAGGTCGGTGGTGGCGCCGAGGCGGCCGAGTGCCCGGTGTGCGGGCTGGACGGGGCCGGGGCTGCGGTCGGGGTTTCGGTGGATCCGCAGGCCGCGAGCAGCAACAACGCGGCCGCGGGGAGCAGGATTCGCTTCACGGGTGCCCTCCCATCTAGACCTGCGAATCGTCCCGTTTGGGGCGTGCTGATCACATCCGGGATGTCCCGTAGTTCCTCACCCCGATCTGGCTTCTACCGGCCCTGCTCGTGCTTGAGCAGCCAGAACGGCAACGGCTCGGAGGCCGAGGCGATGACCTCCCAACCGGCCCGGCGGTACATGGCGACGTTGCCCTCGGAGGCCGTCTCCAGGATCGCCGGGACGCCGTCGGCGGCGGCCCGCTGAAGGCCCTGCGCCATCAGGGTGTGCCCGAGGCGGCGGCCGAGGTGCTCCGGGTGGGTGCCGAGAACACCGAGATACCAGTACGGCTCGTCGGGCAGCAGCGCGTGGACGGTGTGGTCGTAGGCGTCGACGCGGGCCTTCACGTCGGCCGGGACGTCCAGCTCCAGCTCCGGGACCGGGGTGCCGTCGGCCGGCGGCTCCCAGATGGCGACGCTGTTGCCGCCCTCGGCGATCCAGATCGAGTCACGGCCGACGCGCTTGTCGAAGAGCCGCCCGAAGAACGCCGCGGCGTGCGCCGGGTAGGTGGCGTCGTCCGGGAACAGCCAGCGCAGAACGGGATCGCCGGTGAAGGCAGGGACGAGAGAATCGACGACCCGCGTACGGTCGGACGGGGTGGCCAAGGCGATCGTTGTCACGCGTCCGCATTCTAGATCCAGAGTGATCTCGGGCGGGACCGTCCCGGCACGGCGCTGTCACTCGCAGGTTGTTTCCGCAGCTCACCGGCCTCGGTAATGCCGTCGCGCGCGTGCCTGAGCACATATGGTGGCCGCGGCCATGCCGAGGAGGAAGAAACGACCGATGAGCCACGACGACCACGCCCACAGCCGGCTTCACCGCTTGCTCCCGCACTCCCACGCCGCCGCCGGCAGGGTCGACGACGCGCTCGAATCCTCCCGGGCCGGCATCCGCGCGCTCTGGATCTCCCTGGCCGTCCTCACCGCCACCGCCCTCGCCCAGGCCGCTGTCGCCGGATTCGCCGGCTCGGCCGCCCTGCTCGGCGACACCCTGCGCAACGTCGCCGGCGCGCTCACGGCCGTACCGCCGGGCATCGTGTTCTGGCTCGGGCGCAGGGCCGCCACCAGGGCGTACACCTATGGTTTCGGCCGTGCCGGGGATCTCGCGGGCATCGTCGTCGTGCTGGTCGTCGCGGCCTCGGCGGTCACCTGCGCGATCGTCGCCGTCCAGCGCCTGGCCGAGCCGCGCACGGTGACGCACCTCCCGTGGGTCGCCGCCGCCGGCGTGATCGGCTTCGCCGGCAACGAGCTCGTCGCCCGGTACCGCATCGCCGTCGGCCACCGCATCGGCTCGGCCGCCCTGGTCGCCGACGGTCGGCACGCCCGCACCAACGGTTTCGCGTCGCTGGCCGTCGTCCTCGCCGCCGGCGGGGCCGCGCTCGGCTGGCGGTGGGCGGATCCGGTCATCGGCCTGATCATCACGGCGGCGATCGTCGTCGTTCTCACGGACGCCGCCCGCGAGGTCTACCGCCGCCTGATGGACCGGGTCGACCCCGGGCTCGTCGACCGGGCCGAACGCGAGCTGCGCCTGATCCCCGGCGTGCGCGACGTCGCCGGCCTGCGCATGCGCTGGGTCGGCCACCACCTGCACGCCGAAGCGGCCGTCGTCGTCGACGCCGCGCTGAGTTTGATGGCCGCCCACGAGATCGCCGCGGACGCCGTGCAGCAGCTCACCCACCACGTCCCGCGCCTCACCGAGGCGACCGTGCACGTCACCCCGGCCACCCGGCCCGGTGCCGAGCTGCACCTGCGGGTCTCGCCCGCCCACCTCAGCGTCTGAGCCCGCCCGTCCAACCGCGACTGCCCGGCGCCGCCGCGTGCCGGCCGGTACGTGGGTCAGGCGACGTCGGGGCGGGTCATCAGCGGGGATCGCAGGTGTCGTTCCAGGAGCGGGCCGGTCAGCGGCACGGTGGACCACGTCGCGGTCGCCGTCGCGGTGAGGGCGTCGACGACCAGCCGGACATGGTGCGGCGTGGTGATCACGTAGAGGTCGGCGACGAACGTGTCGCCCTGCCAGGCGGCGGTGGCGACGACCGGGCGGCCGAGCGGTGCGCTCTCCCGCCAGCCGTCGTGCCCGGCCACGACCGTGAGCGACTCGCCGAGCCGCAGCCGCCAGCCGCCGCCGTCGTCGTCGGGCTCGATGGTGATCACGGTCCCGTCCGGCAGCACCTCGGAACCGGCGAGCTTCGCCGTGACGCGAGGGGACGGGTCTGCCTGCCCGGACACGGGCGCGAGCGACAGGGTGCGCAGCCGCTCGGCGAGCAGCGCGTCGTCGCGGGCGGTGTCCGGCGCGCCGAGGCCGGGCAGCAGGCACTCCCACACGGCGCCGGGCATCGTCACCTCCGGCTGCTCGGCGCCGGTCACGACGACGACCAGATCGTGCGACGGTACGACGATGAGCTGCTGACCGTACGCACCGTTACCGCGGAAGCCGTGGCGTGACATCCAGAACTGGTATCCGTACCCGCAAAGGTCGTCGGGGTTCTCGGTCCAGCCGTCGATCAGGTCGGTGTCGACGTGCTTGCTGGTCGCGAGCTCGACCCACGCCCGGGGGATCAGATCGCCGCCGCCGCGCAGCAGCAACTGCCCGACGGTGGCGACCGCCTCCGTCGTCAGGTGCAGGCCGTGGAAGCCGAACACGGCGCCGCTCGCCACCCGGTCCCACTCGGCGTGGTTAATGCCCAGCGGCGCGAACAGGCGCTCGTCGAGGAAGCCCGGCAGGTCACGGCCGGTGACCTTCTCCACCATGCGGGCCAGCACGAAGGTCGTGGCGTTGTCGTAGCTGTGCCGGGTCCCCTCCGGGCTGGTGAACGGCATCCGCAGGAAGCCTTTGACCAGGTCGTCCGGTTCGAGCAGCCAGGCGTCGGCGAGGCTGTCCCCAGGGTATCCGGCCGTCATCGACAGCAGGTGGTGGACGGTGAGCCGCCGCCCCTGCGCCGAGATGTCCGGCGGGACGTGCCCGGGCAGCACGTCGACGATCCGGTCGTCCAGCGACAGCAGGCCGTCGGCGATCGCCAGACCGGCGGCGATCGAGGTGAACGACTTGGTCAGGGAGTAGAGCAGCTGCGGGCGCTCCGCGGTGTACGGCGCCCACCAGCCCTCGGCGACGACCTGACCGCGGTGAACGATCATGATCGAGTGCGGCTCCAGGCTCTCCTCGAGCCGGTCCAGCAGGGCGCTGATCGCCCGGGACGAGACGCCCGCGGCGGCCGGAGTCGCACGTGGCAGAGGCATCCGCGCAATCTATGTGACCGGCGAGGCGGGGCGCGACCGCTTTCCGATCGCTCCCCGCGCCTGCTGCCGGAGGTGACTACGCCGCCGCTGCCCACGCGGCGCGGACGGTGCCGTGGCTCAGCCGACGGCTGTCAGGAAGTCCGAGTAGAACACGCCCAGGCCGATCGCCACGCAGACGCCGGCCACGGTCCAGAACCGGACCACGATGTTGACCTCGCTCCACCCGGCCAGCTCGAAGTGGTGGTGCAGCGGCACCATCCGGAAGACGCGTTTGCCGGTGGTCTTGTACGAGACGATCTGGATCACCCAGGTGATCGTGATGATGAAGAAGAGCCCGCCGATCAGGATCGACAGCAGCGTGGTGCGGGTCGCCACCGCGAGGCCGCCGATCAGGGCGCCGAGCCCGAGCGCGCCCACGTCACCCATGAAGATCCGCGCCGGGGACGTGTTCCACCACAGGAAGCCCACGCAGGCCGCGGCGGCCGCCGCCGCGATCATGGCAACCTCGAGGGGATCCCGGGTCTGGTAGCAGTACTCGTTCGCCCGGGCGAACGTCTCGTCGGCACACCAGTGCCGGTACTGCCAGTACCCGATCAGCGCGTACGCGCCGAGCACCAGCGTCGACGCGCCGGTGGCCAGGCCGTCGAGGCCGTCGGTGAGGTTCACGCCGTTCGACATCGCCGTGATCACGAAGACGAACACCATCACCGAGCCGACCTTGCCGACGTTCAGCCAGCTGATGTCCCGGATGAACGAGATGTGCTCGCTGGCCACGGTCTGGCCGTTCGTGCTCGCCACGTAGAGCGCGGCGATGCCGAACCCGATGCCGATGATCACCTGGCCGAGCAGTTTGCCCTTGGCGGACAGGCCGTCGGAGTTGCGCCGGCGCACCTTGAGCAGGTCGTCGACGAAGCCGACCGCGCCGCAGAAGACGAGCAGGCCGAGCAGGACGAGAGCCGTCATGGTCGGCTTCTCCTGCGCGATCTGCCGCTCGGGCAGCGTGGTCAGCGCCAGGTGCCCCGCCACGTACGCGATCAGGGTCGCCACGATGAACACCACGCCGCCCATCGGCGGGGTGCCCTTCTTGCCCTCGTTCGAGGCGAGGCCGAGCGAACGGATCGGCTGCCCGGCCTTGAGCGCGGTGAACGCGCGGATCGCCACCGGCGTGGTGAGCAGGGAGATGATGAACGCGACCGCGGCCGCGACGATGACCGCCCTCACCGGCGGGCCTCCATGAGATCTGGATCAGTCACGGGGTCCCCACCGCGCAATGCATGTCGGACAAGTCGGCATCATCGATCACGGGGCATGATCTTGCCATCCGCCGGTCACCGGACCAGCCGGACCCCACAGCTCCGCGGTTCGCGCCCCGGGAAGGCCCGGGCCTCGGGTCCTCGCGGGGCGGTCGTCTCACGGACGGGGGGAGCGTGCCGCGTTGCTCACCGCGATGCAGAGGTCAGGCCGGTCGAGGACGTCGTTGCTGTCGGTGATCTGGTCGATCGAGCCGATCGCGGGCTCGCCGCCGAGGAGCGCGGCGGCGAAACGGCCGGCGTCGATCACCGGATAGCCGCGGTCGAAGTACGGCCGGCGCCGCGTCTCCTGCGGGGCGCACAGGCCGAGGGCGTTCTGGCGGCGGGCGGCTTCCTCGTAGGCGTCGCACAGCGCCGCGGACCGCTGATCCGCATCGTCCGACGACAATGCGGCAACCAGGTGTTTCGCCGCCGGGTCGCCGGCGATCGCGGTTCCGAGCCATTTCCCGTACGGCGGCCAGCGGCGCTGTTGCAACAGGAACAACCGTGCGACGTCGCGGACGAGTCGTGCCGTCACGACGCGGGAACCCGTGTCGTCGCCGAGTTCGGCGGTGCGGCCGACGAACGACTCCTCCTGGCCGATGCGCGCCCATTGGCAGCCCAGCACGTACCGCCAGAGCTCGTCGGAATACCACGAGAACCGTTCCCGGATCGCGGTGAGCTCGCCGTCCGGGTCGTGAAACACGGCGCCTCCGGTGATCTCGGCGAGCCGCTGCCAGGGAATGGCGAGCCAGCCGGGATCGTCGCCGATTCTCGCGCGCATCCAGGCATCGAGTGGCGTCACCGTCACGTAGTGGTCGACCGGGCCGTCGGTGTCGGCCATCGAGCGGACCCGGGCGCCCGGCGGGACGAAGTTAGTCGGCCAGCCCAGGAAGCGTTTCGGCAGTTCGTGCCGCAGTCGCTCGGACAGCCCGGCGTCGTCCAGGAACAGGTCGACGCGGGGACCCCAGTCGTGGTCGGTGGAGCGTTCCGTGTCGAAACCGAGGACGTCGCTGCCGGGGCCGATCCGGGCGGCGAGGTGCGGGCGGTCACCGAGCAGCGGGCGTACCGCCTCGAGGTAGAACAGTCGGGACAGTTCCACGCCGGGCCGGAATTCGGGCATGGGATCGGTCTACCATCCGAAATCATGTGGATCATCCGAATTCTCGCGTCGTGACCGCCGTGCCGGAACAACTGACCCACGGCACGGCGAACGAGGTCACCGGCGGGGTGTGGCGGGTGCCGCGCGATCGCGGGACAGCGGTGCGCAAACTCGTCATGCGGCGCCGTGACGGGGCGGCGGCGCATCTGGCGGCCAGCGATGATCCCGGTCATTTCAACTATTGGCGGCGCGAGCCGATCCTCTATCAGAACGGGTTCGCGGCGACCGCGTTCGCCGCGGGTGGACTGTCAGTTCCGGAACTGTACGAGATCGAGGAACAGCCCGACGGCTCACTCGCGATGCTGCTCGCCGACGTGCGTGGTGCACCGATGTCGTCGTGGCGGCCCGAGGACCTCGGGGACCTCGCCTACCGGCTCGGGGTCGCGCAGGCCCGATGGCTGGGCGGTCCGCCGGAGGCGGCGTGGCTGGCACGGGACTTTCTCCGGGACTACACGCTGGCACAACCCGTACCGCAGGAATTGGATTGGCATCACCCGGTGGTGGTGGCGGCCTGGGAGCCAGAACTGCGCGCCCGGCTGCGGGAGATGTGGGCCCGGCGTCATGATCTGCTCGCGGCGGCCGACGCCCTGCCGCGGACCCTGTGCCATCACGACGTGTGGCCGATGAACGTGGTCCTCGCCGAGTCCGGGCCGGTGCTGCTGGACTGGGCGTTCGCCGGGCCCGGGGCGATCGGGGAGGATGCGGCCAATCTGGCGCTGGACACGTTCTTCGACGGTCTCGTCGACCTGTCGCTGATGGACGGGGTGCTGGCGGCGGTCACCGAGGGTTATGTGCGGGGGCTGTCCGCGGAGGTGGACCCGTCCCTGGTGCAGCGGGCGATCATGATTGCCGGGGCGGCCAAGTACTTCTGGCTGGCGCCTCGCATGATCGACGCGGTGATGCGGGACCAGCGGGCGGCAGCCTACGACTCGCGGGGGTGGGCGGAGCGGTTCGCCGGGCGGGCCCCGGTGCTGGAAGTGGTGGCCCGATGGGCGGCCGAGGCCCTGCGTTAGCACCGCCCGCGTGATGGTCCCCACCCACCTCGGGGGCTGACCGCCATCGCCATTGTCGCCCGCCACCGCAAGATCATGCGGATGCGCTGTGGACAACCCGCCAGTGTGGAAAACCTCGACGCGCCCCGCCGATCCGATAAGGACCTCCACCCTTACATCCTATTGTCCTAGGACGGCTTAGGTACAGTGCGGCAAGCCGCACCCAACATCCGAAAGGACGGCTTCGCCGACCGAACCAGATTCCTTCGCCAGCGGGTTGACTTTGCCCCTGGGGCAGACCTGAGGCTGTGGACAGCGCCCGGCAGCCCGGCTCGGCGCTGACGAGACCTGGAGGTTGCGGTGCCCGAGAGAACCGACGCCATGGCTGTTGCCGTCCGCGCGAGTGTGGACCCGGTGACGGCATGATCATCGACGATGTGGCCTTCCCGGGTGGCCGGCACTGCGAGACGACAGCGCTGGGAGCTCTGCTGGGTCATGCCGGGCTGGAGCTGTCGGAGCCGATGATGTTCGGTCTGGGCGAGGGGCTGGGCTTCGTCTACTGGGACGCGAAGAACCTGGACTTCCCATTCCTCGGTGGCCGCTCCAAACCGATGCAGATCACGCGGACGCTCGCCGACCGGCTCGGCCTGGCGCTGTGGGTGGAGCAGACCGCGTCGGCCGGCAAGGCGTGGCGCAACGTCGTCGCGGCGCTCGAGTCGGGCCGGCCGGTCGGGCTCCAGCTGGACTGCTACCACTTGGACTACTTCACGGCGAGGACGCACTTCGGCGGGCATGTCGTCGCCATGTACGGATACGACGAGGAGCGCGCTTTTCTGGTCGACACCGCTCAGCAGGGCAGCGCGGTCACGACCTCACTGAAGAGTCTGGAGCTGGCTCGGGCCGAGCGTGGGCCGATGACGGCGCGGCATCTGTCGTTCACCGTGGCGGTGCCCAGGAACCGGTGCGATCTGAGCGCGGCGATCCGGTCGGCGGTTCGTGGCAACGCGGCGACGTTCCTGAATCCGCCGATCGCGAATCTGGGATTTCGCGGGATCGGCAAGGCGTCCCGGCAGGTGCGCACGTGGTGGGAGCGTTCCGCGGACCCGGCGCGGGACCTGCGGCAGACGGCGATGCTGATGGAACGCGGCGGGACCGGTGGGGCGCTGTTCCGGGCCATGTATCGGGACTTTCTCGGTGAGGCAGCGACGATCGTCGGCGACGAGAGGTTGCGGGCCGGGCATCGGATGTTCGGGGAGATCGCACCGTTGTGGACCGAGGTCGCCGACTGTTTTGCCGCCGCCGGCGAGTCGGGTGACCCGGCGCCTTTGGGGCGTGCCTCGGATCTGCTCGCCGATCTGGCGGATCGCGAGCGCCGGGCGATGCAGACCTTGGCGGCGTTGTGAGGGCGCCGGTTGTCACGGTTCGGCTCCGGCTGCAAGCGCGGATTCGGGGGAGCGGCGGATCAAGGGGCCGCGGTGAGGGCGACGGCTCATGGTGAACCGGACGACTCACAACTGAGCGCGGCGCGTCTCACCGGCGAGTCTTACCGTCCGGGCTCGGCGAAGGTGGCGGGCCGGCGGGCGGTGTGGATGAGCAGGGCGAGGGCGGCCAGGATCAGGGCGGCCACCAAGGCGGTCACGTGCAGGCTCGTCGTGAAGGCGTGGCGGGCGTGGAGGAGCAGGTCGGTGGCCTGGGCCGGGGGCAGGTGCCGGCTTGCGGCCAGGGCGCCGGGCAGCGAGTCCGAGGTGCCGTGCATCCCGGTGCGGTAGACGACGGTGGCGAGAACGCCGAGGAGGGCGAAGCCGAGGGAGCCGCCGAAGTAGTTGCCGGTTTCGGACATCGAGGCGGCGGAGCCGGCCCGTGACGGCGGGACGGCGCTGAGGATCAGGCCGGTGCCGAGAGCGAACAGCGGGCCGGTGCCCAGGGCCTGGACGGTGATGCCGAGCAGGATCAGCGGGAGGGAACTGGTGAGCAGCAGCAGGCTGCCCAGGGCCGACACCGTCAGGCCGGCGGCGATGGCGGTGATCGGGGCGAGACGGCGGGCCAGGGCGGGCGCGGTCAGGGTGCCGGCGGCGACGCCGAGGCCCATCGGGGCGAACAGGATGGCGGAGGTGAACGGGGAGTGGCCGCGAACGCCTTGCAGGTACTGGGTGACGAGCAGTCCGGTGCCGGCCATGGCGATGCCCGCGCCGACGAGGGCGACGAGGACGGCGGTGAAGGTCCGGCTGCGGAGCAGTCGCAGGTCGAGCAGGGGTGCGGGAAGGCGTTTCTGACGGCGTACGAAGGTGACGGCGAGGGCCGTGCCGGCGGCGAGCGCCACGGCGGGAAGGAGCGGCCGGCTTCCGGTGGTGGCCTGTTTGAGGGCGTAGATGAGCAGCAGGACGGCGGTGAGGGAGAGGGCGACGCTGGCCGGGTCGAGGCGGCCGGGTTGCGGTGCGCGGGATTCCGGGAGCAGGAACGGGCCGGTGAGCAGCAGCACCAGCATCGGTGGGACGGCGAGCAGGAAGACCGAGCCCCACCAGAAGTGCTGGAGCAGCAGTCCGGCGAGGACGGGGCCGAGGGCGCCTCCGGTGAACTGGCAGGTGGCCCAGACGGCGATGGCGCGGCCGCGCCGGTGGTCGTCGCGGAACATGGTGGTGATCAGGGCGAGGGTGGCCGGGGTGAGGGTGGCGCCGGCGACGCCGAGCAGGGCGCGGGCGGCGATGAGGGTGAGTGGGCCGGTGGCGAACGCGGCGAGCAGGGACAGGGCGGCGAACGCGGCGGCGCCGATGAGGAGCAGCCGGCGGCGGCCGATGCGGTCGCCGAGGGTTCCCATGGTGATGACCAGGGCGGCGACGGTGAGGCCGTAGCTGTCGCTGATCCACAGTTGTTCGACGGCGGTCGCGCCGAGGCCAGCGCTGAGTTGAGGAAGGGCGAGCAGCAGGGCGGTCAGGTCCATGGCGACGATCAGGGTGGGCAGCATGAGCAGGGCCAGGCCGAGCCAGGTCCGGAGGTTGCCGGCGGTGGGCCGGCGCGTCGTGCTGGACGGGAGAGCTGTCATGACGGGTGGTCGGAACGGGGCCGGGATTCTTGACGCGACTCGGGTCGGGGAAGCCTGCGAAGAATTGTCGGCCGGGGATGTCAAGGTGGGCCCGGCGGCTCCGACCAAGCGGCGAGAAGACATCACTCTTGCGGAGGTATCACGATGAAGTTCCTGATCAGCATGCACATCAACCCGGCGGTGCTGGAGGCGTTGACCGAGGAGGAGCGGACGGCGATCGGTGAGGGGCACGGGCGGTTCATGGACGGGTTGAAGGAGCGCGGGGAGTTGATCACGACGCAGGCGCTGGTGGATCCGTCGCAGGCGGTCGTGGTGAAGGTGCGTGACGGGCAGCGGGTGGTGACCGACGGGCCGTTCCTGGAGTCGAAGGAGTACCTGGGCGGGTTCTACTTCGTCGACGTGGAGAGCAAGGAGCGGGCGATCGAGCTGGCGGCGCAGATTCCGGATGCGGCGATCGAGGGGCTGGGGATCGAGGTGCGTCAGGTGATGTTCGCGGACGGGGTTCTGGAGGCGTGACCGGGCTGGCCATCGAGGACCTGCTGCGGGAGGTGATGCCGCAGGTCCTCGGCGCGCTGGTGCGCCGGTACGGGCAGTTCGAGGGGTGTGAGGACGCGGTTCAGGAGGCGGGGCTGGCGGCGTCGGTGCAGTGGCCGGTCGAGGGGGTGCCGGCGAATCCGCGGGCCTGGCTGATGACGGTGGCGTCGCGGCGGCTGATCGACGAGGTGCGTAGTGAGTCGGCGCGGCGGGAGCGGGAGTCGGCGAACGCGGCCGAGGTTCCGGTGGAGGTCGCGGACACCGATGACACGCTGTTGCTGCTGTTCCTGTGCTGTCATCCGGCGCTGACGGCGGCGTCGCAGACGGCGTTGACGTTGCGTGCGGTGGGTGGGCTGACGACGGCGGAGATCGCGCGGGCGTTCCTGGTGCCGGAGGCGACGATGGCGGCGCGGATCAGCCGGGCGAAGCAGCGGATCCGGGCGGCGGGTGGCTCGTTTCCGCTGCCGGACGTGTCGCAGCGGCTGCCGGTGGTGCTGCACGTGCTGTATCTGATCTTCAACGAGGGGTACACGGCGTCGTCGGGGTCGTCGCTGGACCGGGCGGATCTGGCGGGGGAGGCGATCCGGCTGGCGCGGCTCGTGCACGCGCAGCGTCCGGCGGATGGGGAGGTGACCGGGCTGCTGGCGTTGATGCTGCTCACGCACGCGCGGCGGGTGGCGCGGACAACGGCGGGCGGGGATCTGGTGCCGTTGGACTCCCAGGACCGTACGCGGTGGGACCGGGTGTTGATCGAGGAGGGGCTCGAACTGGCGAAGGGCTCGCTGGGGGCGCCGGAGCTGGGGCCGTACCAGTTGCAGGCGGCGATCGCGGCGACGCATGCGGATGCGGCGACGGCTGCCGAGACCAACTGGCGGCAGGTGTACGCGTTGTATCTGATCCTGGAGCGGATCGCGCCGAATCCGATGGTGACGCTGAATCGGGCGGTTGCGCTTGCCGAGGTGGACGGGCCACGGGCGGGTCTGGAGCTGCTCGCCGGGTTGGACGCTGATGAGCGGATGGCGGGGCATCACCGGTTGCTGTCGGTGCGGGCGCATCTGCTGGAGAAGGCGGGTGACAGCGTGGCGGCCTACGAGTGGTACCGGCGGGCGGCGAAGGCCACGGCGAGTCTCGCGGAGCGGCGTCACCTTGAGTCGCGGGCGAACCGTCTTCGCACCTGACACCCGAGTCCAGCCATCCTAGGATGGCTTAGAGGTAGTGCGGCAAGCCGCACCCACAACCAAAAGGACGGCTTCGCCGACAGCGTCCGACAAGAACCGGGCGCCTCAGCGTCGCCGTACGCGTGTGGATCAGCCGGTGCGACGTGGGCATGGTGGCCGCTCGCAGCGCGGTGAACCCGTCGTTCTCGCCGGCGGACATCGCGGGACGGTTGGATCGGGCGGCCGGTGGGCTTGATGCGCTGGGCAGTGAGGATGCCGGTCCTGATGTGCGGACCGCGTGCTCCTGGTCGTATCAGGCGTTGACCGGGTCGGCGCAGCGGTTGTCCGGCTGCTGGGGTCGCATCCGGGGCCGGATGTGACGGAGGAGGCGGCGGCCTTGGCCGGGACGACGCCGGTGGTGGCCGGGCCGGAGCTCGGTGGGCTGGCCGAGGCGCAAGAGTCCGGCACGAACGAGAAGGGCCGCGCCCGTTGCGGGGCGCGGCCCTGGTCTCGAACTTCGGCCCCTACTTGCAGGGGTAGTTCGAGGCGGTGCAGGCGACGCCGTTGTTGTAGGCGTCGTTGAAGTGGGTGAAGTACGCGTCGTAGAGCGGGTGGGTGGTGCCCGACTCCGGCGCCATCTTGACGAAGATCTCGTCGTTGTCGGTCAGCGCGTCCGCGCTCCAGTTCTGCGAACCGGTGTAGACCCGATAGTTGTAGGTGTCGCCGAACTTCGCGTACAGCGCAAAGAACTTGTCGTGCACCATGTCCATCCGGTGGATCTTGATTCCGGCGCCGATCAGGTCGTCGTAGACGCTCTCGGTCATGTCGATGCTGCCGTCGGTCTTGGTGCCGACGACGACCCAGATCTGGCAGCCGGCCGACTTGAACTTCTTGACCAGGCTGGTGAGGCCGGGACGGCCGCCGGTGATGAAGGCCATGCCGATCCGCAGCCGGCAGTTCGCGTCCGGGGTGGCGTCGTTGAGCCGGGTGACGATGGTGTCGGTCTCACCGGCGGCTTCCGGGGAGGCGTACGCGTCGGCGGCGGAGGCCTGGTAGTAGCCACGACCCGAGGCGGCGTCGTAGTAGTTGTTGCCGGCGACGTGCTTGCCGTTCCACATGTCGGTGAAGTTGGCGTTCAGGCCGTTCATCAACGTGGTGTCGCCGTAGACCGTGATGGTGTTGTTGAACGAGTTCGGGCCGGTCGTGTACGTCATGTTCGCCGAACCGAACCAGGAGACGTTGGACCGGGCGACACCGTTCGGGTCGGTCGTGGACGTGAAGGTGAACATCTTGGTGTGCATGTCACCGTCGCCACTGGTGCTGATGCAGGCTCGGCCCCCGGTCGACGGGTACGAGCAGAACTTGCGGTTCTTCAGCGTCTTGAGCAGGTCGATGCCGGAGTCGGTGGATGCCTCGTTCTTGCCGTCGATCACGACCTTCACGATGACTTCGCGCTTCTCGGCGTTCACCAGGGCCTGCGCCACCGAGTCGATGCTCAGCGAGTGGAGGGTGCCCTGGATGGTGGACCCCTTCGGCGCGGCGTTGATCAGCCGCTGCAGCTCCAGGTGAATGGTGTTGTCCGCGCCGTTCGCGGCGGCGTGCGGGTTGTTGAAGTGCGCCCAGACCGGGTAGCCGCCGATCGTCGTCTGCACCGAGCTCGCGGCCGCGGCCGGCGTCGGGGCGGGCAGGACGACGGCGAACCCGCTCACGACCAGGGCCAGTCCCGCTCTCAACACATGACGTTTCCGCAAAGTTCCTCCCCGTTTCATGATCGATTACAGCGGGGAATACTACCTAGAAACCTACATGCGTCAATTCGACATTCATCCATGTCCAGGTGGCGTTGGCAGGTGGCCGACCCCGATCCGGTTTCGTTCCGATGTTCCTCAAGGTCCGTGACGGCGGGGCCGTGGGTACGATCTCGGGATGAGTGAGGCGGCGCCGGGCCTGAGTGCGGAGCAGTTGGGTGCGTACTTCGCTTTGGTGGAGGTCAGCAGCCTTCTTCAGTACGCGGTGGATGAGCATCTGCGGCTCGAGGGTGACCTCAGTTATGTGCAGTTCCAGCTTCTTGCCCGCCTCGTCGACGCGCCCGGGGGCACGTTGCGGATGACGGACCTGGCGGACGGTGTCGTGTACAGCCGTAGTGGGTTGACGTATCAGGCGGGTCTGCTGGACAAGCGTGGCCTGATCGTGCGGTCGTCGTCGCCGGACGACGAGCGCAGTGTGATGGTGGCGGTCACCGAGGTGGGTCGTGACCTGGTCGCGAGGGTTCTGCCGGGGCATGTCGACCGGGTGCGGCAGTTGTTGTTCGAGCCGTTGAGCGGTGCAGATGTGAGCGCCTTGCACTCTGTCCTGGGTGTGGTCCGTGACCACATGCGTGCCGCGCCGCCGCGGTCGGCGAAGCCTCGTGCCCGGCGCAAGCGGGCCGGCTGAGGCTGGGCGCGGGGATGGACCGGGCGTTGCTGGCGGACTTTCTCCGAGCTCGCCGGGAGGCGTTGCAGCCGGAGGAGGTGGGGCTGCCGCGGGGTGCCCGGCGTCGTACCGGTGGGTTGCGGCGTGAGGAGGTCGCGGTGCTGGCCGGCATGTCGGCCGACTATTACAGCCGGTTGGAGCAGAAGCGCGGTCCGATGCCGTCGGAGCAGATCTTGGCGGCGGTGGCGCGGGCGTTGCGGCTCAGTGCGGGTGAGCGGGAGCATCTGTTCGCGTTGGGCGGGCATGCGGCGCCGCGGCGTGCCCGGGCGGACGAGCGGGTCGGTCCGGCGGTCAGGACGATCGCGGAGCGGCTTGCGGACACGCCGGCGATCGTGTTCTCCCGGTTCGGTGAGGCGTTGTTGCAGACTCCGGCGGCGGTGGCGTTGTTCGGTGACTACACCCGGTTCGACGGTTTGTCGCGGTATCTGGTGTATCGCTGGTTCACCGATCCGGCGCAGCGTGCCATCTATCCGCCTGAGGATCATGAGGTACGCGGCCGGGTTTTCACTGTTGATCTACGGGCGGCGTACACGAGTGATCCGGCGGGGGTCGCGGGGGAGATTGTGGAGGCGTTGCTGGCGGTCAGCCCGGAGTTCGCCGAGGTGTGGCGGCGGCACGAGGTGGACGTGACGCATCACCACGAGCTCAAACGTTACCGGCATCCGGTGCTGGGTGAGCTGGAGTTGTTCAGCCGGCGGCTGGTGGATCCGGACGAGGGGCAGGATCTGCTGGTCTTCATGGCCGAGCCGGGGTCGGCGAGTGAGGCGAAGCTGCGGCAGCTGATCGTCCTGGCCGGCGGCGAGGCGTGAGCCGGGCCTGGCCCGGATCCGGCTCGCGCACACCCGGCGATTCGGTTCGCTGTCAAGCCGCTACCCATCGCTCCTGACGAGCGTGCCGCCAACTGGCCGGTGGCCCGTTCCCATCATTTCTCACGGCGCGTATTGGATCGTGGCCACAAGTGTTCGAAGTCCAGAAGTCGAACCTCCTTCGTATAAATTCCCTGGCACGTGTGCATCTCGGACCACACCCGAATTCCCGAAGCACTAGCATGCCCCGCAAGGAAGTTACGCCCTAGATCAACAAGGGAGATGCGGGTGCCGGATCTGAAAGCTCAGCCCACCCTTGCCGACTACCAGGAATACGTCAGCAAACTCGAAGCTGAGCGCGTCTTCGAGGGAAATACCTTGCAACAATCAGCGCTGCTCCTCGGTGAGGAGATCGGGGAGCTTTTCAAGGCTCTCCGCAAGGCGCAAAAAATGTCACTGGACAAAAAGTCCGTCGTCGGTAGCGTCGATGAGGAGCTTGCCGACGTGCTGATCTATCTCTGCTCGATCGCCAACCGGCTCGGAATTGATCTGGAGCAGGCGTTCCGCGACAAGGAAGAAGTCAACAAGAAGCGCATCTGGGAGACGACCCAGGGGGACTGAACCCCCTGCGGACCGAGGCCGCCACGGCGATAGCCGATCTCATCAAGAAGGCGTGCGACCAGTTCTCATGACGACCGACTCCCGCCTGCCCATCGAGCCGATCACGGACCCCAGGACCGCGTTCGCCTTCCTGCTCGGTGTCCTGTTCAACCAGCGGATGCGCGCTGACCAGGCGTGGCCGGCGCCGCACCGGCTGGCTGAGCGGATCAGGGGCATCGCGCCCGCCCATGTCCTGGCGCTCGGCCCTGATGCCTTTGCCGGCCGGTTCGGCGCGGCGCCCGCCATCCACCCGTTCCGCAGGACGATGGCCTCCAGGGCGTACGCCGCCGCTGAACTGGTGGCCGCGAGGTACGACGGCGACGCCCGGCGTATCTGGGCCGGAGCGAGCGCCGAGGAATTCGTGCGCCGCCTACACGAATTCGAGGGCGTCGGCGAGCGGAAAGCCCTGGTCGCTCTCTTCGTCATCACCCGCCAGCTCGGCATCCGCCTGGCCGGCACCGCCGCGGGCTACTCGATCCGCGGCTGCGGCAAGCTCGCCGAGCTCTTTCACCCCCACCACGAACCACTGCTCACCTGAGAGGCCCGTCCGTAGTTTCCAGACCAAAAACAACGCTAAGCAGTTGATCTAGGCCTGTACCTGCGGCGGCTGTCTCACGGCGGCGGGTTGTCAGAGAGCTTTTGCGGTTTTCTGTGCTCCCGGAATGTGGATGTGCGAAGAGCGCGCTACTCGGGCCTGCGGTGGGGGCCACCGCGGGCGGCGCGGTGGCGGCCGGATGCTGTCAGCGGGGCAGGCTGACGTGCAGGGTGGTTCCGCGGGGGTGGCCGGTGTTGGGGCCGGCGGTGATGGTGCCGTGGTGGCGTTCGGTGATCAGTTGGGCGATGGTGAGGCCTAGGCCGGTGCCGGGGATGGCAAGTTCGGTGGCGATGGCGCCGCGGAAGAAGCGTTCGAACACGTGCGGGAGTTCGTGGTCGGGGATGCCGTAGCCGGTGTCGTCGATGGTGAGGTCGACGGTGGTGTTGGTGCTGGTCAGCGCGACGGTGACGGTGCCGCCGTCCGGGGTGTAGACGAGCGCGTTCTCCAGCAGCAGGGCGAGGAGTTGTCGTATCCGGGCGTGGTCGGCGTGCAGCGGTGTGCGGTGCGGCACCTGGCGGGTGAGGCTGATGTTCTTGCCGGCGGCCTGTGCGGTGCCGTGGTGGACGGCGTCGGTCACCACGGCGCTGAGGTTGATGTCGCTCGGGTGCAGCGGGCTGCGGCCGGCGTCGAGGGCGGACAGGTCCAGCAGCTGTTCGACCAGCCGGCACAGGCGGTCGCTGCCGCGCCGGGTGCCGGCGATCAGCGGCTGCAGCAGTGCGGCTGGGGTGTCCGGGTCGGCGTCGCGCAGCTCGTCCAGATACAAGGCGATGATCGATATCGGGGTGCGCAGTTCGTGCCCGACGAGGTTCAGGTAGTCGTCCTTGGTGCGGTTGAGTAGTTGTTGCAGCCGGTCGGCGCGGTGGGCGGCGGTGATGTCGTGGAAGACGGCTACCGCGCCGAGGTTCTGCCCGTGGTCGCTGGTGATGGGGTGGCCGTTGATCCGGAACAGCCGGCGTTGCCCGTGCAGGTGCAGCAGGTGTTGCGCGCCTCGGGCGGGCTCGCCGTGCAGGGCCCGCAGCAGTGGCGTTTGCTCCGGGGGTACCGGGGTGCCGTCGGTGTCGGTGATCGGCAGCCGGGCGGCCCAATCGTCGGCGCTGCCGGCCACCATGTCGGTGCCGAGGCGCGCGCGCAGCGACCGGTTGACCAGGACCATGTGCCCGTCGGCGTCGCAGGCGGCCACCCCGGTGTCGAGGCTGTCGAGCAGGGTGTCCAGGAAGACCCTCTGGTGGTGTTCCCGCTCGCGGGCGAGGTGTTCGGCGACGAGCGCGGTGCAGGCTTGCGCGCCGTCGTCGACGCCGGCCAGCTGTTCCGGCGGCCAGTCGCGGCACTGGTTGTTCATGGCGGCGCACACGCCGACGATGTGCCCGTCCGGGTCGCGGATCGGGAACCCGGCGTAGCAGCGCAGGTCCGTGGAGCGCACCGGCGCGTCCATCGGCACCCGGACGTCGGTGTGCGTGTCACAGATGACCACGGGAAAGCCGCTGTGCAGCACCAGCCCGGCCAGCGTCGAACCTATCGGCGCGGACTGGCGTTGCTCGAAGCCCGGCGGCAGGCCGTACCCGCCGATCAGACGTAGGCGCTGCCCCTCGAAGAGGTGGATCAGCGCGCAGCTGGCGTGAGCGGCCCGGGCGATGACGGCTGCCATCCGGTCCGCGGAGTGCTGCGTCAGACCGCCCGGTGAAAGCTCCATCGCCGCGGTGGCCTGCCCGGAGGTCACCGCGTCCGTCGTCCGGTTCGGGTTTCCTGGTTGGCCCACTACTGCATCCTTGTCCTAGCACCGGCGGCTGCGCGCTGATTCACCCAAGCCGCATGCGGCGCGCGGGCGCTGGGGGATAGCTCTGGTCAGCCGGTGGGTGCGCTGGCGGGTAGGCGTATCACGAAGGTAGTGCCCGGGCCGGTGTGTTCGGCCAGGGTGATGCTGCCGCGGTGGCGTTCGACGATGGTGCGGATGATGACCAGGCCGAGACCGCAGCCGGGGATGCGTTTGTTCAGGGCGGTGGAGGCGCGGTAGAAGCGGCGGAACAGCCGGGGCCGTTCGGCGCGGGGGATGCCGATACCGGTGTCGGCGACCGTCCAGACGATCTTCTGACCGGTGTCGTCGAGGCCGGCGGTGACGGTGATCGTGCCACCGGCCGGGGTGTACTTGATGGCGTTGGACAGCAGGTTGTCAGCGACCTGACGCAGCCGGGACGGGTCGGCGTGCAGATCCAGGCGGTCGGGCAGATGGGCGGTCATGGTGAGCTGCTTCGCGGCGACCGGGGCGGTGTTCGTGTGTACGGCTTCGGTGATGATGGCGCACAGGTCGGTGTCGACCAGGTCGACGGCCAGGTGCCCGGACTCGAGGCTGGCCAGGTCGAGCAGATCCTCGGCCATGACCGTGCTGCCGGGAGCCAGTCGCTGAACGGATGTCATTGGCAGGCCCCCCGGAGCCGGTTCGGCTAACGGGCACACGGCCGTGGGGGAGCATCGGAACGAAAACTCGGGGTTGAGGAAGAGCGGTACAGTGGTTAGCGCCGAAAATGATCTTGTTTCGTGACAACTCCAAGGATCAGCGGCGTCGTCGGCGGTTGGTGGCGTCGTTCTCGGCGGTGATTCTGGCGGCGATGTCTTCGCCGAGGTGGACGTAGATGCCGAGGGTGGCGAGTTGCCGGTGGCGGGATTTGGCCTGTAGTTCGGCGGCGGTACGACCGCGGGCAGCGAGGTGGGTCAGTCCGGAGTGGCGTAGCTGGTGCAGTGTCCACCCGGCGTCATGCGGGTCGTGGAGTGTGCATGCCTGTTTGAACAGGTACTCGGCGCGGGGGTAGGACAGCCGGCCTCGGCCGGTGTCGGGGTCGATGTCGGCGAGGGCCTGGGCGCGGCGGCCGCCGGTGGGGGCGCGGCGGTCGGCGAGGAAGACCGGCCCGGTGATGCGGCCTTGCAGGAGCCGGGGCAGCAGGCGGGCGGTGAGGGTTTCCCAGTGCACGTAGGCGCGGTCGCCGCCTTTTTCCACGACCAGGGCGCGGCGGAACTCCATGTCGAGGTCGGGCACGTCGAGGCCGAGGATTTCGTCGGCGCGGGCGGCGGATCGTTGCGCCCGGGCGAGCAGAGCTGTCCCGTGCCGGAGCAGGAACTGGTAGAGCTCGGCATTGGTCGGCTCGGAACCCAGGACGTGCCGCGTGGCGTGTACGCCGTCGCGGTCCTGGATCTCGAGCACAGCCACCCAGAACGGGTCGTCGTAGAACACGGTCATCGTCCCCATCGTCGTCTCCTGAGTGCAGGCAGCACGTCCTGCACGGGACGACCGGTCAGCGTGGACGCGCTGAGCGGCGGGAGATGGATCACCACTGGGTGGTGACGCCCCGACTACCAACGGGGCAGTGTTTTCGCGCGGCTCCACGATACAAGGCCACCCCGTAGGTGAGGAACCCGCGATCCGGTCGCGGTGGACAGGTTCGGCTTCGTGACGCCGGCCGGGGTGGCGGATCGGTCGGCGGGGGCGGGCGGCTCACGGCGTACCTAATCGGGGGTGTGCTCGGGGGTCTGCTCGTAGAGGGCCAGGATGTGGTCGGCGACGCAGGCGGGGCGGCGCTCGCCCTCGATCTCGGCGGTGACGCGCAGGATCAGGCGGGCGCCGCCGGGCAGGCGTCGGGCTTCGCGGAGGCGGACCGTGCCGCGCAGGCGGGAGCCGCAGCGGACCGGGGTGTGGAAGCGGACCCGGTCGAAGCCGCCGTTGACGGCGAAGGTGACGGTGCCGACCTGGACGATGTCGGTCAGGAATGTCATGCACAGCGACAGGGTGAGGGCGCCGTGGGCGATCGTCGTGCCGAACGGGCCGTGGGTGCGGGCCCGTTCGGGGTCGGTGTGGATCCACTGGTGGTCGCCGGTGATTCGGGCGAACCCGTCGATGCGGTCCTGGTCGACGAGGAGCCAGTCGCCGGTGCCGAGCTCGTCGTGCCGGAGCAGGTCGTCAAGGTCGGTGAAGCGGGGCATCACCGCACCCTATGGGAAAGGCGCCACGCGATCGGGTCGCGTGGCGCCTGTGCGGTGGTGCGGTTCGGGTCAGGCCGCGGCCCGTGTCCCCGGCTCGGCGGTGGCCGGGCCGGTGCTGGTGGCCAGGCGGTGCAGCAGGGCGGCGAAGGCGAGCCCGAGGACGGTCCAGAGGACAACCTGGGTGCCGAGCGACGCGATCCGGAACTTCCACAGCAGGACGGCCGGGAACGTGCCGGGCACCTCGTCGACCGCCGGCAGCAGCAGGTAGGCGATGGCGACCACGACGACGAAGCCAAGCAGGCCGGCGGTGGCGCGCCGCCATTCGTGGGTCTGGGTGCGGGCCGCGAGGACCCCGGCCCAGACCGCGACCAGGCCAAGGACGAGCACGGCGAGGTAGCTGGTGGTGCGCTGGTCGATGGTGGCGGGGTCGCCGACGGCCGGCGGGTTCGGCGGATACTTGACGAACGGGACCAGGACGATGCCGGTCAGGGCGGCCGCGGCCAGGCCGATCGCGGCGCGGGTGTCGCTGCCGGTGCGCAGGCGTCGGCGCAGCAGGGTGTACCCGGTGGCGAGGAAGCCGCCCATGGCGATGCCGTAAAGGCTGGTCGCCAGGATCAGCCCGACGTTCTTCTGCGTGCCGCGGGAGACGAGTTCCTCGCCGCCGCCAGCTTCGCCGTGCCCGAGGGTGTTCTGTTCCTCGATGGCGATGGCCGCGTCGATGCGCGGCTCACCGGCGAAGTACGCGAACGTGCCGGCGATCAGGCCGGCGATCAGGCCGGCGAGCAGACCGGCGACGAGCAGGCGGCCGAATCTCAGTGGCACGGAACGCCCAGCAGGTGCCGGCCGTCGTGCATCAGCTCGTGCATGTACATGCCGCTGCGGGACAGGGCGCCCTGGTCGAAGGCGACCAGGTAGGCCAGGGCGAGCAGCAGGATCACGACGCCGGCGGCGGTGAGCAGCAGGCGGGTGGAGACGGCCGGGATGGCCAGCGGGCGAACGGTCTGAGCCTTGGGCATGGCAGATCAACCTCCTACGGGATGACGCGTCCCGATCAACAGGCTGCGGTCGCGTGAGCGTCCTGACTCACCGGCCCCGCTGGCGCGGGGGCAGTTCACAGTGGCGCGACCGCACCGGAATCTCACCGGTTTCCCTCACGACGCCGCAGATGGCTCCCACAAACTATCCGTCGCCGTGGCAGCGGCACAACCGGGATGGCCCGGCACCCTTAAGATTCACGTTCATCACTGGGCGGGGTGGGGGTGGGGCGTGGTGTGGTGGCTGGGGGTGCTGGCGTCGTGTGTGGCGCCGGTGGTGGTCAATCCGTACCCGGTGGAGCCCCTTGCGGCGCTGGCGACCGGGGCCGGGGTGCGGGTCGCGGTCGTCGATTCCGGGGTGGACGCGACGCTGCCACAGCTCAAGGGGCGGGTCGTCGCCGGGCGTGATCTGCTGGCCGGCCGGGCGCCGTGCGCGGGGCACGGGACGGCGGTGGCCGCGGCGATCGTCGCGGTGGCGCCCGGGGTGACGATCGTGCCGGTGCGGGTGTCCGACGGTGATCCGGGCGACGCCGACGGGATCGGGCGCCTCGCGCAGGGCATCCGGTGGGCCGCCGGGCACGCCGCAGTGATCAACATCTCGCTGGTGATCGGGGTCGACGACCCGCGGGTGCGTGCCGCGGTCACGGTCGCGCAGCGCCGCGGGGCGGTGGTGGTCGCCGCTGTCGGCAACGATTCATCGCGGCCGGTGATGTATCCGGCGGCCTATCCGTCGGTGATCGGGGTCGGCGCGATCCTGTCGTCGGGCGAGCCCGCGTCGTTCTCGCCGGCCGGGCCGCACACCGACCTGGTCGCGGCCGGGGACGCCGGGACCAGTTTCTCGGCGGCGTTCGTGTCGGGGACGGTGGCGCTGCTGCGCGAACGGTTCCCGGCGTTGCCGGCCGCGGCGGTGACCGATCGTCTGGTGGCGACCTCGGATCGGGCGCGGCGGCTCAACCCGTACCGGGCCCTGGCCGAGGGTGACTCCCGGTCCGCGGTGCCCCACGCGGTTCCCGCCGGGAGTTCCCGTCCTGCGGCGTACGGCGTGGACGACGCGCCCGGGTCGGGACGGGCGCTGCGGTTCGCCGGGTGGGTGCTGGGGTTGGGTGCGGTGGGGGCGGTGACCGCGGTCTCAGTGGTGCGGGGGCGGCGGCGGGGTTGGCGGCCGGGCGCTGACCGGTAGGTCCGTCGCCCTCCCGGAAACGTCGTACCGGTACAGCATGATCGCGGCGTGATCGAGATTTGTGAGCCCGGCGGAGAGCAGGACGTCCGGTGGGTGATGGCGGCACTGCGTGCGGCCGGCGAGCCGGAGCTGGACGCCGTTCCCTGGGCGCGCTTCACCGACGAGTGCTGGCCGCCCGACAGCGTTCCCGGCCTGTTGCGGGCGCTGTACGATCCCGGCCACGCCTGCAGAAGCCTCGCTGACCTGTGGACCAGGGTGCGCAACGAGGGCACCAGCGACGTGACCGGGGCCCTGGCGGTGCCGTTCCTGCTGCGAATCGCCGCTGACCCCGCAGCACCCCAGCGCGCCGAACTGCTGAACCTCGCCGCCGAGGTGGGACACCGCGAACACTTCGGTACGGACACGCGCGCGTCCCTGTTCCACGTGGTCGACGAACAGGACCGCATGACGATCGACGGGTACGGGCGCATCGTCGCGTGGACCTGCCAGGCAGCGCGGGAAGCGGTCACGGCCGACGCTGTGCTGCTGATCGGCCTGCTCGACGACCCGGATCCCGCGGTCCGGGCGAACGTGGCGTACGCCCTGGCGGGCGCGCTGATGCCACCGCCCGAGGTAACGGCTGCGCTCCGGGAGCGCCTCGCGGTCGAGACGTCCCTGGCCGTACGGGCCAGTCTGGTGCTGGCTCTCGCGCAACTGGCGGTGGAGCGGGCGGACTCGGACGTGGTGGCGTGGACCGCCGCGCTGTGGGTCGACCCGGGCAACCCGCCTGACGTGCGGTTCGCGGCCGCGCTGAGCTGGCTGTGCGCGACAGCTGAGCCGGTGCCGGATCGGATGCTGGACCTGTTCGCCGAGGTGGTCGACCCTCGCATGGCCGAAACGATGGACGATGTGCCGTGGCCCAACGACAGCCTGCGCCATCGCGGGCTGGCCGCGTGGCTCGTCGTCTTCCTGGGCGACGTGCCGGAGGTCCAGGCGGATCTGGTGGCACGCCTGGCGGCATCGCCCCACCCGTCTGTGCGAGCCTGCGCCCTGCGTGCGGCGTACGATCTCGCCGCCGAGTGGCGGTCGTGGACCGACGAGATGATCACTTTGCTGGCGGATCGGCTGCACGACACCGAACCAGCGGTACGGCGCACCGCCGCCCGGCACCTGGTCCGAGCCGGAGCCGCCGCCGCGCCCGCCGCCGATCGGATTGCTGCCGCACTGGACGATCCGGACCCCGAGGTGTGGGCTTGGACGGTCGTAACGCTGGCCCATCTGGGCGATGTCCGCGCGGTCGAGCCACTGGCGGACCTGCTGAGCCGGCCGGCCTATCCCTGGCCTGAGCCGCGCCGGCACCCGGATGGCAGCCCCGATCCGGGCAACGTGTTGTCGGCGATGAGGCCGTACGCCGGGCGGCTGGCACCGGTCGTTGTCGCACGTCTGGCCGACTCGAGCAACGGCTGGCGGCGCCTGCGGTGTGAACTCCTTCAAGGGCTCAGCCACTGGGGTGAGCACGCGGCCGGCGCCGTTGACCTGCTGACAGATCTGCTGTCCGCGCCGGACACCGATCGCACCAAGGTCGTGTACTGCCTCGCCCGGATCGGCCCGCCGGCCGCCGCCGCGGTGCCCGTTCTCGACCGCTTGGCCGCTGGCGCCGAACCCGGCCTGCTGGCCGCCCTGGTCTGGGCACGCTGGCGCATCACCGGGGAAGGAGCCGAAGACACCGCCGCCACGCTGGCCCGGCTGGCCACGGGAGCGGGCACCGGATCACAACCCCTGCGCCTGCTCGCCGATGTGGGCCCCGCAGCGGCGGCACACGAGCCGGTGATCCGCGCTCGGCTCAGCGCCGACAATCACACGACGACCAGAGTGGAAGCGGCGTTCGCGCTGTGGGGTGCCACCGGGAATACAGCGGACACGGTGCCGGTCCTGGCTGCCGTCCTCGACGAGCCCTGGGACTGGCATCCGTTCGGCTCCGCTCACACCACCGTCGTGGGTTACCTGGCCCGGATCGGCACCGCGGCCGCGGCTGCAGTGCCGGCGTTGACGGCCTTCCTCGAAGCCGATCGTCGACTCGGCCTGTGGGGCTCGAAGGACCCGGTCGACTGGGACCGACGCTGCCAGCAGTCGGTCACGGCTGCCCTGCGTGCCATCCGTCCCGACGTTCCTCGCGGGCCGAGGTGACCCCCGGGGAGGGTGGGTTCTGTCCGCGCTCCTCGGCTAGCTTGGCGATCATGACGACGATGGAGCTGGCTTCGTTCCGCATCCACGACGGGGCCGAGGAGGCGTTCCTCGCCGAGCGCCCGGCAATGCTCGCCGCCCTGCGCAGGGCGTACCCGGCGTGCCTGGCGGCGTATCTGGTCAAGCAGGAGGACGGGTCGTGGACCGACGTCGTGCTGTGGCGTTCGCACGCCGAGGCGTTGGAGTCGGCGCGCACGATCATGGAGGTGCCGGAGTGCGCGGCCTGGTTCCGGCACATCAGCGCGTCGTTGGGGATGCGGCACGCGCAGGTCGCGGACGCCTGGCCGGTGGTGGCGCCCCCGGCCGCGGGTCCGCCGCGGTGAGCGCCGACCCGGGCCGCCCGCCGCGAGCGGGGTCAACGGCGCGCCGCCAGCGGGGTCAAGTGTGGCCCGGCCGGTGTTACAGTGCCTGCGTGATCACGTGTGCGAAGTTCTGGTGGCGCGCCTGTTAGGCGGCCCGACCTTACGCACCAGCCCACCGGCCGCCTCGTCGAGGCGGCCGTTTTGCGTGAAGCCTCGCCGACGGCCCCTGCCCGCGAGGACACCCGAGAATGCCGCTGTCGGACGTCATCCTGCCCCGCCTGCTGCGCCGTGAGAACCTGACCCGGGACGAGGCGGCCTGGGCGATGACCCGGATCGTGAACGGCGAGGTCAGCCCGGTGCAGGTGGCCGGGTTCGCGGCCGCGTTGCGCACCAAGGGCGAGACCACCGACGAGATCAGCGGACTGGTCGCGGCGTTGCAGGCCAGTGCGCTGCCGGTCGGGGTCGCGGGGCCGGTCGTCGACATCGCCGGCACCGGCGGTGACGGTCTGGGCGCGGTCAACATCTCCACGATGGCGGCCGTGGTCGCCGCCGGGACCGGGGTGCGGGTGGTCAAGCACGGCGGGCGGGCCGCGTCGTCGGGCACGGCCGGGGCCGCCGACCTGGTCGAGCAGCTCGGGGTGCGGCTGGAGCTGGGGCCGCGGGCGGCGGCGCGGGTGGCGGACGCGGCGGGGATCACGTTCCTGTTCGGGCCGCGGTTCAACCCGGGGTTGCGGCACGCCGCGGCGGTCCGGCGTGAGCTGGGGGTGCCGACGGTGTTCAACGTTCTCGGGCCGTTGATCAACCCGGCGCGGCCGCGGCATCAGGTGGTCGGGGTCGCCGACGCGCGGATGGCGCCGCTGATCGCCGGGGTGCTGGCCGCACGGGGCGGGCATGCTCTGGTGGTTCGCGGGGACGACGGCCTGGACAAGCTGACGACGACCACCACGTCGCACGTGTGGACGGTGCGCGACGGCGTGGTCGGGGCGTCGGTGCTGGACCCGGCGACGCTGGGGCTGCCCCGCGCCCGCCCGGCCGATCTGCGCGGTGCGACCCCGGAGTGCAACGCGGCGACGTTCACGGCGCTGCTGGACGGGCAGCCCGGCCCGGTACGCGACGTGGTGCTGCTCAACGCCGCCGCGATGCTGGTGGCCGTGGACGGGCGCGGGTTCGCGGCGGCGCTGGCGTGCTGCGTCCGGGCCGTGGACAGCGGCGCGGCCCGGGCGACGCTGGACCGCTGGGTGCGCGCCAGCCGCCGGGAAGCGGCCCGCGACGGTGAGCCCGCCTGACAACTGCGCGGCGCGCCGCGCGGTTCGGGCTGGTTCTGACGGTGGTCATGAGAGACGAACAGTGACCGTGAGAGCCAGCCGGAACCCCGGCGAGGTGGTTCTCAGCCGCCGGCGATCCTCGAACGGATCCTGCACAGGGTCTCCTCTCGATGTCTTCACCGGGTACTTGGGCCGGGGGCCGTCCGGTGTTACATCGAGGTGAGCCAGTCGCGGACCGCGCGGGGCGTGCGCAGCAGCACGGTCGGCGGCATCGCCGGGTCCGTGGACCAGGCCCGCATCCGGGCCCGTTTGCGCGGGTACGACCGGAACTGCTGCGCGACGATCGAGTCGCGGGTGAGCAGCTCCCGCAGCGATTCGGTGTTGCCGTTGCAGATCGGGGTGCGGGTCAGCGCCCGGGACAGGGTGCGGCGCAGCAGCCGTGCCAGGCACCGCCACTGCGGCAGGTCCAGGCCGACGATCAGGTCGGCGCGGGCCATCGGGATGTCGATCCAGGACTGGTACGCGCTGTCGAGGATCCACGCGTCGCCGGCGCAGATCGCGGCGATCCGGTCGCGTTGCACGGCGATGGGCACCTCGACCCAGCCGGGTTCCCAGGTCAGGTCGTCGACCGGGTGGTACGGCAGGCCGGTGCGCGCGCTGAGGGCCTGCGCCAGCGTGGACTTGCCGGAGCCGGTCACGCCGTACACGACGATGCGTTTCACGCCCGCAGCGTCGCATCCGCGCGGGGTCGTGTGGGGGGAGGGACGCTTCACGGCGTACGGGGAAATCGGGGGGTCAATGGGTGTCGAGGAACCGGGTGAGCTCGCTCATGAACGCGGTCGGCTGCTCGGTGTGGACGTAGTGGCCGGCCGTGACGGTGGCCAGGACGGCGTCCGGGATGCGGTCGGCCGCGTCGGCCAGCAACTCGTGCGGGATCGCGCTTTCCGCCCCGCTGATCACCAGGGTCGGGACGGTCAGCCGCGCGAGGGCCTGCCACCAGGCCGGGTCCGGGTCGTTGAGCTGCGCGCGGATCGCGGTGACGGCGGCCCAGTCGAACGCGGTCGGCTCGGCGGGCGGCGGCAGTGGCGGCCGGGTCAGGGCGCCGGGCCGTGGCGGGACGGCGTCCTCCAGGATCAGGTGGGTGACCCGGTGCGGGGCGGCCAGGGCGAGCAGCGTGGCAACGACGGCGCCCATCGAATGCCCGACGAGCACCGCCCGGTCGATGCCGGTCGCGTCGAGAAACGCGAGGACGTCGTCGCGCATCAGCTCGAAGGAATACGTGCCCGGGTGCGAGCTGGCGCCATGCCCGCGCAGGTCGAGGGCGTACACATGGTGGGTCTCGGAGAGGTCGGGCAGGACGGTCTCCCAGTCGGCGTGGCTGTCGCCGAGCCCGTGCAGCAGCACCATCGGCGGGTTGCCGGGATCGCCGGCGGTCCGGTAGGCGACGGTCACCCCAGGAAGATCCAGTCTCGTCGTCATGGCCGGAATGTAGTCGATCGGCGCCGGGTATCCGGTTCTGCTCGGCAGAATGCGGGTAGGCATCTGCCATGAGCAGAGAGTCCGGCGTTTCCGGCGCCAGCACCGACCAGCACGTCGACGGCCCCGACGAGACCGGCACGTTCACCACCGACGAGGAGCCGGCCGCGGACACCCCGGCCAGTGGCAGCAGCAACGCCGGCATCAACCGGCTGCACGCCAATCGGCCGCCGTCCGATCCCGGCGACGACGACGAGCGTCGATGACCAAAAGCAGACCCTTCTGCGCGTACGGGCCGTCGGTGATGTGGGTTTCCGTCAGCGCGGCACCCACGACAGGAAAGCGCGGCGGTTCAGCCGTGAGATGGTCGATCGGGGCGTCCTACCACCACGGGCCGGCTGGGCCGTCAACAGGACCCTGAACCGGCTCGTCGGCCGGGCGCCACTCGTCGTCCCCGCCGGGCGGGTCATCAGCCGGCACCGGGCGGGTGGCCTCGGCCGCGTGCACGGATCCATGGCCGGCCGGCGCCGCGAGGCTCGGCGTCGCGGCCGTCACCGGTAAGCCGAACGCCGCGGATGCGACGGCAAGGACGAGAATTCTTCTCTTCATAGCAATTCCTCCGTTTAACGTCTTTGGGCGAAGAAAGCCTAGTCCCGCCTGAACCCCGGTGCGGGCCGGAAGGGCTCAACCCGGTCTGAAATCGGACCTTTCCCGCCGCTGATATTCCACGAGAGACATTCCCGTAGGAGATCCGGTCGTGGCTCCGACGATCTTGCCTGCGGCCAGCAGGAATTACCGCCGTTTCGTGATCGACTGCGGGTAAGGTTCTGGAGGTTCCCCTCATCGGAGGAACATCAAAAGCGATCCCGGCGCGCGATACGAGTTTCAGATCGCCTAACGCCGCGTACGGCCGGAATCTCTTGACATGATTCTGCCGTCTCGGCACGTCACCACCCGTCGATATTCACCGGTGGATCGAGAACGGGAGAATTCTCGTGCGCGCAGTCGCAACCGTTCTACTGGCGATAGCCGTCAGCGCCGGAGCCGGCGGTTCGCCCGCCGGTCGCGCCGAAGCGGCCCCGCGGGAATGGGCGACCGGCGGGGTCCAACCGATCGGGCAACCGATCGCGGTCGGCGGCACGGTTGTCGGCTTCGTTTTGCGGGACAAACATGTCTACGCCCGGGGAATGGACCCGGCGGACGGCAGCCTCCGCTGGGAGCGTGAGGTGACGTCCAGCAAGCAGGCCGGCGGCATCGAGCTCCTGCCGCAGCGGGTGGGTGACGCCGTCACCTTCCTGGAACCCCAGCCTCGACGCGGAGTCTGGTGGGCGCGAGCGGTGGTCGTCGACGCCGCCACCGGCCAGGTCCGGCAATCCAGCCCGGCGGCGCTGTTTCGCACGACGCCGCATACGTGTTTCGGCGACCGGGCGGTGTGCGTCATGGCGCAACTGACAGCCGGACAGAAGATGACGGCTTACCGGCTCGACCTCGTGACCGGCGACTTCTCCACGTACACCAGGAACACCGTCCCCACCACGGCCCGTTACCTCGGCGCCCACGGCCTGATCGACCTGGGTGGCCGGCCGGCGGTCGAGGAGATCGGCGTGCTCCGCGACGGTGTCGTCCGGTGGCACCGCCCGCTGGCCGACGCCTTCCCCGCGGGCTTCAGCACCGACTGGGGCTGGAACTGGACGCTCTACGAGAAGCACGGCGTCTATGCCGGTTCGGTGTTCGGTCACGGCGTCCGCGCCGGCACCACGCTCGACCGGGATCTGCACGCCGACTCGGGAAGTGCCGGTCTGGACGAGAAGACCGGTGCCGTCCTCTGGCACGAGGTCGGCACGGTCGTCGGCTGCGCCGGCCAGGTGCCACTGCGCGACGAAGCTGTCCGCTGCCGGGTCCACGGCCGGGAGCACATCGTCCGCGCGCCGCTGTCGTTCACGGTGAAGGATCTCGACGTCGTGCTGGAGGGCTTCGACCCGCGTACGGGACGGACCACCTGGTCGGTGCCGATGGGCGCGTCCGAGCAGTTGGGCGGGCTCGTGAACCGCGCCGCGGTGGCCGGCGCACACGCGATCGTGGCCCGGCACGGCGACGGCGGCCCCCGGCTGATCGACCTGACCGGTGGCACGGTCACCACGCCCACCGGCGGGAGCGCCTTCTGGTGCCTGACGCAGGCCGGTTTCGACTTCTACGAAGCCACGGACCAGCCGCTCGAAGGTCCACTCAGGTTCCGGCGGGTCGGCGACAACGTCGCCACCGCGTGTGACGCCGACGGTTCACCGGTCGCCTCCGGCTCGCCGTCTCCGGACGCGTGGCAGGCGGTGGGCGCGGTGGCCGCAGGCTACGCCGTGGTCGGGACTGCGACGGGCTACCGAGGCATGGCCGTGCCGGCCGGCGCCTACCGTGGCGGTGGCCGTAGGTAGGCGTACGCCGCAGGTCGCCGCGCCGTCCTCGCCGGCACAACCAGCTCGCTGCGCGGCACCGGATGACCCGGCACGCCCACAGAGATTGCGTGCCGCCACGGCGTCATCACAAGTGGACCAGGGTGACGATCAGGGTGGCGGTCATCGTGGTGGAGAAGACCGCCCAGCCGACCAGATCGCGGGAGCCGACCCGCAGATGGGCGATCAGCGCGCCGGCGAAGTACAGGACCAGGCCGGCCGCGGCCAGCGCGCCCAGCACCGGGACGGCGAGACCGGCGAGCAGGCCGGCCGCGCCCGCGGCCAGGACCGCGCCGAGTCGCGGCATCCACGACAGCGGCAGCCGTTTCATCCTCAGCTGCGACTTCGGGAAGTCATGGCCGATCAGGTACGTGACCGCGGCGCTCGCGGCCAGGAACGCGGCGACGACGGTGAGCGTGAGGTAGGCAGCGTGCACGGGGTCTCCTCGGGCGGGGTGTGCCGATCCGACGAGACAGCCCACCCGGATGTGAGGCGCTACCCGGAGGTGCGACCGCCCGGAGCGGATCACCCGTCGCTGCCGGCCGCCGCGGCGAGCTCGGCCTCGATCAGGTCGGCGGCCCGGTCGGCGCCGCCGGCCTCGCGGGCCTGACGCTTCAGGTCGGCGCTGCGGGCTGCCACGGCGGGGTCCGTGGTGAGAGCGAGCAGCGCCTCGCGCAGCTGCGCGACGCTGACGGTGGCAGCGTCGACGACCCGGGCGACGCCGAGGGCGGCCAGTTGCGCGGCGTTGGCGAACTGGTCGGCCGCCTGCGGAACGGCGATCATCGGTGTTGCGCAGGCGAGGCCTTCGCTGCTGCCGCCCATGCCGGCGTGGGTGACGAACGCGTCGGCCTGCTCGAGCACGGCCAGCTGCTGCGCCGCGGCCGGCCCTGGAAGGCCAGGCTGTCGGTCACCGACGAACGTTCCGCGGTCAGCCAGGCCGTGAAGCGCCGGTAGTAGTCGGCGCCGCGCGGGTCGGCCCGCATCGCGTCGATGACCGGTGCCAGCTCCTGCTCGTAGCCGTCCCAGGCCACGAACGCCGAGGACAGCTGGACGGCCGGGATCTGCCACTGCTCGGCGAGCAGCCGCGCCGGAGCGCCGGCGATGTCGTAGAGGAACAGGTCGGGCCGGTCGCCGGCGTAGGCGGCCCGTAGCTGCGGCAGCATGGCGACGGCGTCGTCGAGGAACAGGGTGAGCTGCTCGATCGGGTCGTCGACGGCGGCGCCGCCGTCGCGGGGCAGCGTCGACGCATACGGTTTCAGCTCGGCGCCGGTGCCCTCGACGACGTCGGTGAAGGCGGGATCGTTGGCGTAGGATGCCGGCGGATCTGACCCTGCCCGACACCGGTGACCTGCGGGCCGACCTGCGCCAGGTCCTGCGGGCCACGGTCGCCGACCCCCGGCTGTCCGCGACCACGCGCGCCATCACCATCGAGACCCTCGCCGACGAGGAGCTGGGCGCCCAGGTGCGCGATCGGCTGCTGCGCCCCCAGCTGAACGCGGTCCGCGCCCGGCTCGAAGCGGCCTGCGAGGCCGGCCAGGTCCGCCCGGACGTCGCCCTGGACCAGGTGGTGGAGCTGTTGTTCGGCCCCCGCTGGTTGCTGCGCAACGGCCCGCTGACCGACGACTACGCCGACGGCATCGGCGACCTGACCGTCGCCGCCATCACCCCGGCCCGCACCTGAGGCCCAGCCGTCCGCCGTTGTCGAGCGGCCGCGTGCTCACCGCCGGGCGACGAGGATCGCGCCGGGGCGGGGCTGGTCCAGGTCGAGCAGCATCTGGGTGGTGAGGGTGAACCCGGCGTCGCGCAGCCACGTCGCGACCCGGCTCGGCTGGCGGCGGTGCACGTGCACGTTCATCGGATGCCCGCCGTAGCCCTGCGTCTTCAGCGTCGACTCGCTGCCGACGTGGAACCCGACCAGCAGCGGGCCGCCCGGCCGCACCACCCGGTGGAACTGCGCGAGGACCCCGGGGATCGCCTCGTCCGGGATGTGGATCAGCGACCAGAACGCGAGCAGCCCGGTCACCGACGCCTCGCCGAGTTGCAACGCGGTCATCGAGCCGACCTCGAAACGCAGGCCCGGGTGCTCCCGCCGGGCTATGTCGATCATCGTGGGGGACAGGTCGATCCCGAACGCGTCGACGCCGAGCGTGCGCAGGTGGGCGCTGACGTGGCCGGGACCGCAGCCGATGTCGGCGACCGGGCCGCCACCGGCCGCACCGACCAGGTCGGCGAACAGCGCCAGGGCGGCGCGCAACTCCGGCTGCTGCGGCAGCGAGTCACGGACCAGGTCGGCATAGCTGCCGGCGACCGTGTCGTAGGAGGTGCGGGTGTCGGCCAACCAGCTCTGCGTCACGAGCGCGCACACTATCTCAGCGCAGCACCAGCAGGTCCAGAGTGTCCGTTTGCGGACCCGTCGCGGTGCGGGCGGCGGCGTGCAGCCGGGCCAGCCCCGCCTCGTACGCCTCATCGGTGATCAACTGCAGGAGCGTGTGCGCCTCCCGCCGCAGTGAGGCGGCGGCGTCCCGCAGCGACGGCGCGGACACCTGCGTGACCGGTTCCAGGACGGCGTCCGGCAACCCGAACGCGGTCTCGATCGTGGCGACCGACGGGTAGTGCCGCTCCAGCGCGGTGATCGTTTCCGGCCAGAACCGGCACAGGGTGATCCCATCGTGGCGGCCCGGGAACGCCGACCGGATCAGCACCGGCGCACCCGGTCGCAGGACCCGCCGGATCTCGCGGGCCGCGGCCGGCAGGTCCGGCACGTGGTGGATCACCGTGGACAGCCACACCCCGTCGAGGCTGGCGTCGGCGACCGGGAGGTCCGCGGCGTGCCCGGGCAGCACCGGGCCGGTGACCGCCCGCTCGCGCATCGCCGCCGACGGCTCGACGCTGACGACCTCGGCCCGCGGCCACCACCGGCGGAATGCGGCGGTCCAGGTCGCGGTGCCGCAGCCGAGGTCGAGCAGCCGCATCCCCGGGCGCGGCTGCAAGTGCCGGGTGATCGCCTCGCGCCACGGGTTGAGGGCGTCGCCGCCGAGGTGGCGGGTGGCGGCGAACGCGGAGGCGTCGGACCGGTCGTACGCGATGAGCGCCATGCCTGTCAGCCAACCCCGCGGCATCGCCTGCCACAAGGCGATCTCGCTCACCCGACCGGCCGGTGCGCGAGCCGACCGCAGTCAGCCGCGGCGGGCCTGCGCGGCGCCGACCGAGCCGCCGGCGGACCCGGACCCGGCGATACCCGGCCCGCACCGCACCGGGGGACCGGCTACCCCCAGGCACGAGGTCGACTCGCGCTGCGCCACCCCGTTTTGCCGCCGGCCGCCGACACGCTGGTTGATGAGTTCGATCTTCTCGACTACATGCACATGATCACCGAGCGGGTCGCCGAGCTGACCGAGGCGCCGGCGGCCGGGATGCTGCTGGCCGACGAGCACGGACGGCTGCAGTTCATCGCCGGGTCGGACGAGAACGTCACCCTGGTGGAACTGTTCGTGGTGCAGAACAAGGAAGGGCCCTGCCTGGACCCGAACCTCGGTGAGGCGGTCGGACGGTGGCCGCGTTTCGCGCCGTTGGCCGTCGCGGCGGGTTTCCAGTCGGTGCACGCTTTCCCGCTGCGGCTGCGCCGGCAGGTGATCGGCTCGCCCAACGTCTTCGGTGACAGCCCGGGCCGGGACTTCGACAGCGGCGATGTCACGATCATGCAGGCTCTGGCCGACACGGCCACCATCGGGCTGCTGCAGGAACGCGCCGTCAGCCACAGCGAAACGCTCACCGAGCAACTGCAGGCGGCGTTGAACAGCCGGATCATCATCGAGCAGGCCAAAGGCGCCGTCGCGCAGGCCTGCGGTATCAGCGTCGATGAGGCGTTCACCGTCCTTCGCGGCTACGCCCGCAGTAGCAACCGCCGGCTGACCGAGCTCGCCACGCAGGGAACTCTCGGCGGTGAACGCCGAACCGGAGAGTAGTGTATGCACTGATTTACCCGGAAAATTCCTGCTCATCAGCCCGGTCAGAAGGCAGCAATGATCACCGCTTCCCGGGACCGGCTGGCCGCAGCCTTCGTGGAGATCGCTGACACGCTGGTCGACCGGTTCGACCTGAAGGTCTACCTGCGCATGCTGGCCGACCGGGTCACCGGCCTGACCGCAGCGGCCGCCTCCGGCGTGCTGGTAGCCAACCCCCGGGGCGAGTTCGGCTTCGCCGCCGGCTCGGACGACGTCACCGTGGCCGACCTCATGCGCCTGCAGCAGCACGAAGGCCCCTGCCGGGACGCTTTCCGCACCGGCCGGCCGGCCGTCAATGTCAGCATGGAACAGGCGGCCACCCGATGGCCGCGTTTCACGGCACAAGCCGCCGCAGCAGGTTTCCGAACGATGCACGCCTTCCCCTTACGCCAGCGTGATCAGGTCATTGGGGCGTTGACCATCTTCAATACCACGAAGAACGAGCGCCTCAGCGATGCCGATAGGGCAGTAATACAGGCGCTGGCGGAGCTGGCCACCGGTGCGCTGCTGCGGCGCGACGCCGTGCGCCGCAGCGAGAAGATGGCCGGCCATTGGCAGCAGGCACTGGACAGCCGGATCGTCATCGAGCAGGCCAAGGGCATGATCGCGCAGGCTCACGAGGTCAGCATCGACGAGGCGTTCACCATCATCCGTGACCGCGCCCGGCGGCACCGCCGCCGGCTGACCGACGTCGCCCACTGCATCGTCACCGCCACCGAGCCTGATCCTGAGTCTGAGACTCTTCCGCGCCCGCCCACAGCACCGACCCCCGATTGGGTGGTTGATGACGGTGTGCTGTCGGATGCACCCCGGCTGGCGGCGGTGCAGCGCGTGGAATCGGCGTTGCCCGGCGCGGCGGGGTCGGCGGATGCGGCAGCGCATCTCGCGGCGCGGGCGGTAGGCGCCGCGATGGGCGTGGTGAGCCTGGTACGCGCTCAGGGCATTCGCTGCGCCGGCCTGTCCGGCGCACCGCACGAGTTGATGGTGTCGCGGGAGTTGCCGCTGACCGGTTCGCTGTGCCCGCTGGTCGCCAGCGCCGACCGCCCGTTGATCATCGACGACACGGCGGCGCATGCCGAGTACGCCGCCTTCGACGCGGTCGTGCGCTACCGGGTGCGGGCATATCTCGGCGTGCCGCTGCACGACCGGCGCGGCCGGCCGCTCGGGGCGGTCGCCGCCATCGACACCCACGCCCGCCGCTGGACCGACGACGACCTCAGCGCGTTGCTGCACCTGGCCGAGATGCTCGGCCCACTGCCCGAAGGCGACCTGCTGACCGATCACCACGTCAGCGCGGCGACCGTACTCGACGCGCTGGGCGAGCCCTTAATCAGCTTGGACGACGACGGCCGGGTATCGGAATGGAACTCGGCCGCGGCGCAGATGTTCGGCTGGCCTGCCGACGAAGCCATCGGCCGACCGGTGCAACAGCTGATGCTGTCGGCCGGCCAGTGGGCCCGCATCCACGCCGATGCCGGTGATACCGGTGCGGGCCCGGTCGGGTTGCCATGGCGGCAACTGATCACGGCCCGCCACCGCGCCGGTCACACGTTTCCCGTCGAAGTCCTGGTCACCGCACTGCCCACCGCTAGTGGACGGCGCTGGGCGATGGTCGTACTCGACGGCGCCGACCGCGCCGACGCCGACCGGCTCTCCGCCCGCCGCTCAGGGTTCCTGCACGCCGTCCTGGATAGCCTGCACACCGCGGTGGCCGCCTGTGACGCCGACGGGCGGATCGTGCTGTTCAACCGGGCATTGCGGCAGGTACATGGCCTGCCCGATGATGGCGCACCGGTCGATGTCGCCGCGTTGGAGCCCCCCTTGTTCCGGCCCGACGGCGCACCGCTGCCGCTCTTGCAGACACCGCTGATGCGCGCCTTACACGGGAGCTCGGTCCGCGACACCGAGGTGATCGTCAAAAGCGGCGACCGGCCGGCGCTCACCTTCACCGCCAACGCCGGACCGATACGCGACCCCGACGGCACCCTCGCCGGCGCGGTCGTCGCGCTGCACGACATCACCGCACAACGGCGCGCCGACCGCTTCCGGACCTGCGAACTGCAGGTCGCCACCGCACTGAACAGCACCGACGATGTCGCCCGGGCCGGACCCCAGATCGCCCAAGCCGTAGCCCAGACACTGCAATGGCCGTATGCCGAACTGTGGCTGCACGACCCGGTCGCCGGCACCCTGCGCGCCGCCGGATGGTGGCTCTCCCCGGACGTGGCGCACGGTGTCGGCGACCTGTTGCGCACTGAAGCGGTCAACGGCCACGGGATCACCGGCACCGTCTGGGCCACCGGACAGCCCTTGTGGGTTCCCGACATCGCCGACACCGCGAACGCTCCCCCGGGCATGCCACCAGCACTTACCGACGCCTGCGCCCAGGCAGGACTGCACACCGCCGTGGCCGTGCCCCTGTACAACGGCACGCTGATCGGCGTGCTGACCTGTATCGCCGACCACCGCGAGTACGACCAGGCCGACATCATCAGCGGCCTGAGCGCGGTGGCCGGACACATCGGCCGGTTCGTCTCCCGCCAGCACACCGACGGGCTCACCACCCAACTGGACCGCACCCGCGACGACTTCATCGCCCTGGTCGGCCACGAGATGCGCACCCCACTGACCTCGATAGCCGCCGGCATCCAGCTCCTGCTCACCGAGGACGACCTCGACCCCGACGTGCGACAGCTCCTCGCCGTGGCCGACCGCAACACCACCGCGCTGACCGGCATCGTCGACGCCCTTCTCGACCTCGCCGCCCTCGACAGCGGGCACACCACCATGCACCCGCGTCCCACCGACATCACCGCCCTGGTACGCGCCAGCCTCGACGCCATCGCACCCGCCGCTCACGCCAACCACGTCACCCTCGACGCCGACCTGCCCGACCAGGCGATCATCGACGCCGACCCGCAACGACTGCGTCAGGTCATCGACAACCTGCTGTCCAACGCCGTCAAATACAGCCCCGACGGCGGCACCACCACCATCACTCTGCACAGCGACGCCGACACCACCGTGCTCAGCGTCAGCGACACCGGCATCGGCATCCCCCCACAAGACCGCACCGCCCTGTTCCGCACCTTCTTCCGTGCCAGCAACGCCCGCCACACCGCCATCCCCGGCAACGGACTCGGCCTCGTCACCACCCGCGCCATTATCGAAGCCCACCACGGCCACGTCACCGCCACCCACAACAACCCCGGAACCACCATCACCATCCGCCTACCCACCACAGCCGTCGGCAGCAACTGAACCCTCAACGCCGCACGCCGAGCTGCAGCCGGGAGTACGCCGACTCCGGTACCGCGCCGGCGGGCACGCGTACCGCCATCGGCCTACGACCAGCGACCCTCGTACAGGTCTATACCGCGACCCACCTCGGGAACGGTGCCGGCGGGCGGCTGATGCCTCGGCTCGTCATCACCACGGAAAGAAAAGGGGCAACACCCCTTTCCCGCGACGATCTTGCGCCTGCTGCGCGAACACGACGAAGCGAGCGCCCTCCTCTGTGGCGGGCAGATCGCACATCATCTATCCCCGGTCAGCCGACTACTTCGAGGTCCGGGCCTCCGGCGCCGCGGTCACCCTCGTCGTCCACGAACACAAACGGCTGGGGCGCGGCGTGGAACTCGCTGCACTCGCCGAGCAGTTGAAGGCATCCGGCCGCTGGTCGGCGCGGTCTTCCATCCCCGGTAGTCACACACCAGCCGCAGGTGATCCGTACGGGTCTGCGGACGCTCCCCGTAACGGGCCAGCACATCGGGATCGACGCAGCCGGCCGGCCAGCCGCGTCACCGCCACCGGTGGTGCCGCACGCACCTCGTCCGGCACGAACCCCAGCCATTGGCAGCGTGCACAACGATACGACAGTCTTCGACACCCCAAGTTTCCACAGGTCAGCCAAAACCATTGGATTTCCACGATTGCTATATCCGTAGGTCAGAAGCCCCAGCGGACCCGCAGGCCCCCGTCCAGCGTGATCCCGCCGTCCACTGGTGCGCCTCGCCGGGTCGTGTACTCGATTGTTCGATCGCAGCGCTGCTTCGATCGGAATAACATGGGCGCGGTTCGGATCCGTGTTCACGAGCCGAACCGAGCCCGTGAGGGACTTCGATGGACCCGTTCGAAGGTCTTGAACTCGAAGCCGTCGAACGGCTGGACGGGCTTGGCGACGCGCGAAGTACAGAGGCTTGGGGCACGGCCACCGAGAGGCCTCCCCGGTTGAGTTCGACGCGTAACACTGCGGCGAAATCTCAGGAGAATCGTTCTGACAGAACTGCCTCCGCTCACGATCAACCTGGCTCGGCGTCGCCGAAGCGGCCGGCGAGCAGATAGGCGCCGTGGTTGTCGAGTTGGTCGCGGCGGCGGTCGTAGCGGCGGGTGGTGCGCGGGTCGGCGTGGCCGGCGAAGTCCTGGGCCCGGCGCAGGTCACCGCCGGTGGCGTCGAGGATCTCGGTGATCGCGGTGTGCCGCAGCGAGTGCGGGCTCAACGCGGTGGCCGACGCGAGCCCGGCGCGCCGGGCGAGCCGGCGAATCAGGCGGTGCACGTACAGCTCGTAGATCGGTAGGCCGGACGGCGTCAGGAACAGCGATCCCTCGGCCGGGGTGCCGCGCTCGGCCAGCATCAGATCGATGGCGTGGGACAGCACCGGTGGCAGCGGGACCCGGCGCCGACGGCCGCCCTTGACGGTCAGGTTCAGCACCCGATGGCCGCGGTCGTAGCCGAGGTCCTCGATCCGGGCGCCGATCGCCGAACCGACCCGCAGGCCGGCGACCAACAGCAGCAGGATCAAGGCGTGGCTGGTCAGGCCGTCGGCGCGCGCTTCGCCGAGCAGCCGGTCGGCTTCCGGGCGGTCCAGTCCGACAGTGCTGCTGTCGTCGGGGTCGATGCGCGGCCGGGCGGCGGCCTGCGCCGGGTTGTACCTGATCAGCGGTTCCGGGTCGGCGGCGGTGTTGACGACGAGGTAGTCGTACCAGGACGCGACCGCGGACAGCCGGCGGGCGATCGTGGACTCGGCGGCGGGTTTGCCGCGGGCACCGGTCGCACGCTGCTCGACGATCCACGCGTCCAAGTCGGCGGCCCGGGCGGTCAGCGGGTTACGGCCGGTGGCCGCGCACCAGTCACCCCACTGCCACAGGTCCCGCCGGTACGCGGTGCGGGTGTGCACGGACCGCTGCCGGCTCAGCCACATCGTGGTCAGTTCCGCGAGCCGGTTCGGCGCGGGGATGGCGATCGCAGGCACCGAGGTTAGGTCGGCCGCGACGAGTTCACTGCCGACCGTGGTTTGTGGTTGGTCCGTCACACCGAAATCCTACCTGACGGATAACGGTCATTATTTTACGCCCTCGGCGGGGCCTCTCAGGCGGGCATTATCTGATTAGCATTATCAGTAATACGGTAATGCGGGCATGGAAGGCCGTGGTGACTGGCCCGCAGAACCGGGGTTGAGGAAGATCGGTACAGCGAGGTAGCGATGATCTTGTTCGATAGGGGACCCTCAACGAATGCCTGCTCCCGCGGCGTCACCCCCATGACCGTCTACCGCAACATCCGCACCGATCCCGCGACCCGGCTCACCACCACGGCGGCGGCCATCGCGCCGGGAGGCGAGGCGCAGTGAGCCGGCCGGTCTGGCTGCTCGACGTCGACGGCGTCCTCAACGCCACCCGACCCGGCTGGAGCGCCGCACCCCCGCACGGCTCTGGATCAGGGCCACCGCCTGATCTGGACCGACGACGACGCCGAACCCGCCACCGGACCGGTGCACGACGAACTCGTCGCGACCGGCCGAGCACTGCTGATCGCGCCTCTACCCAACCGGGGCCTGCCACTCGAGCACCTCGACGCGATCGAGGCATTCGTCTCGGACACGACCGCGCCGGACATCGGAGGCGCCGACCCGGATGCTTCAGAGACCGCCCGACGACTGCTCGGCGACAGTGCATGAGCCCAGTCCCGTCGTCCGGCCGGCGTCGACGTGCTCTCGTGCTGCAGGGGAGCTCGGTCGCTGGTGCAGACAAGCTCGAACTCCGACAATGAGCAAGATGTTCTTCACCATTCTGGCCACTCTCGCCGAGTTCGAAGTCGATCTTCTACGCATGCGCACCCGTGAAGGCATGACGGTGGCGCGGGCCAAGGGCAAGAACGCGGCCACGCCGTCGACTTCCGGTGGGCAGTGACGTGCTGCCCTACGTCTATCAGGTCACCAAGTACGACCCCGCCGACCGCGACCAGCACGGCCACTACGCCGGCTCTGAGGACACGACCAGTGATCACGGGCCGGTCGAGACCGCCTACCTGCAGGCCGTCGCCGCCTTCGCCGAAGACAGCGGCGTCGACCAGCTGGCGATCCGTGAGCCGCAGCTCGGAGGCTTCGCCCACTTCGGCCTGGAACCGCCAGTCGACGGCTACGGCCTGGCCGGCCTCTTCCCTGCCGGTCCCGCCGGGTTCCACGACGGGGCACTGGTGCCGATCGGTGTCGGCTTGGAACTCGTCCGAGCGATGCTCCGTGACAACGGCGCCTGGTGCCGCCTGGAAGCGGAGGGAGAGTTCGCGGTGCACGTCGGCTGGGACCAGTACCTCTACGTCAGCAGCGGCCGGCCATGCGAAGCCGCGCTGACCTGCACCCGAGCACTCGGCCTGTTCACGCAACGCCTGGACGCATCGCCGTACGACTTCGTCCCCGACGATCCCGCATACGTGCAGCGCCCTGCCGACGCCGACTTCTGGGCCCGGCTCGGCGGGACCGTCAGCGCCCGCCGCGCCACGTTCCTGCAGGAGACCTTCGCCCTCAACGCCTCCCGATGGCACCGCCTGAGCCGCGACAACATCGAGACCGTGCGCTCCCAGCTGACCCCACGCGCACAGTTGGCCGTCTGGCCGGACCTGCTCACCGACGTCGACACGGCCGTGGCCGCGCTGCCCGACGAAGGGCTGGTGGAGATCATCTGGGAGAAGGAGGACGGGCAGATCACCAGCACAGTCGTGGACGAGACTCAGTTCGAGGACGTGCTCTCCCAGCTTGCCGGCGCGAGTGCCGCCGGCGTCATATCCATGTACGCCGGTGAAGATCTCCCACTGTTCACCGCAGTACTGCCCGACAGCGACGGGGTACTGCGTGCGCGCTGGCAGACCGAGCCGACACCCGACGACCGGAACTGGGCGTTCCTGAAGACCCTGCGGCGGGGCCAAATCGTCACCGGCACGGTAACGTCCATCGCCAGTTTCGGCGTCACCTTCGTGGACATCGGCGGCTTCACCGCGATGATCAACATTCCGGAGTTGTCCTGGCGTCCGATCAACCACCCGTCCGACGTCGTCAGCGTCGGCCAGCAGGTGACAGCTGAGGTCCTCGACGTCGACATGGTCCGCGAGCGAGTGCCGCTGTCGCTTCGAGCAGTGCAGGACGATCCGTGGCCGCAGGTAGCGCAAAGGACCGGCCAGGTGGTCACAGGACCGGTCACCACGATCGTGCCGTTCGGTGTCTTCGTCCGCATCGAAGACCGAGAGGACGGCTTTGAGGGGCTCGTCCACACCGACGAACTGGATCAATCACCACAGGACGTCATCGAGGTCGGCGACGCTCTCACCGTGAAGATCATGGATGTCGATCTCGTACGGCGCCGCATTTCCCTGTCACAGAGGCAGGCCGGCCGGTGAGGACATTACCCGCGCCCCCAGGCAGGGGAATGAACGCGTGGATAGCCCGGTGGGTCTGGGACGCTGACGCGGGTGACCTATCCCTTGTATGACATCTCGTACGACGTCGAAGCGGTTCCTCTGCCGCACCTGATGAAGCTGTTCGCTTCGGCGTGGTGGACGGCTGAACGCACGCAGGCCGAAGCCCACGGAATACTTGCCGGCTCCGATGTCGTGGTGACGGTCCTCGACCGCCGGACCGGGCAACTCGCCGGGTTCGCCCGAGTCCTGACCGACAGAACGTATCTCGCTGTCGTGCTCGACGTGATCGTGGCGCCTGAGCTTCGCGGTGAAGGTATCGGCGCGATGGTGATGGAAGCCGTGCTGGCGCATCAGTGGGTGGCGGGCGTCCGAAGTGTCGAGCTGGTGTGCCAGCCGGACGTGGTCGCCTTCTACGAGCGGTGGGGTTTCACCCAGCAAGTCGGGCAATCGCGCCTCCTGAGGAGAACTGCGGACTCAGCACTCACCGGTCAGTAGCAAACCGGCGTGAATGCGATGATCGGAAACCCATGAGCGGCTGGTCGAACCTGTACGGAGGCGTTCGCCATCAGTCAGGGTCGCCGGACGGGCCGAGGTCCTGGCACAGTGGCGGCATGGCTGTTGACGCTGCCGGGGTTTCGCGGCGAAATGTGGGAGCCAGGTCCCTGCGACGTGGCGAATGACGGCGCCCGGCTCGGCGGGTGCGCCGATCGTGCGCCGGGGCGGGGCAGCCGATGTGGCGGCGCTCGCCGGGCTGCGCGGCATCGAGGCGAAGGACCTTCCCGCGTACGCCGATTGGGTCGCCGCCCACACGGCAACCCACCTCCCGTTCGTCGCCGAACTGGACGGTGTGGTCGTCGGCGCCGCCTGGCTGCACGTGGCGGAACGGGTGCCCGGCAACGGCCGGCTGGACCGCTGGTACGGCGACGTCCAGTCCGTCGAGGTCAGCCAGGAGCACCGCGACCGCGGCATCGGCAGTGCCCTGATCGCCACGGTCCTGGCCGAGGCCACCGAGCGTGGCCTGCTGCACGTGACCGTGCACTCCAGCCGCCGCGCGGTCGAGTTCTACCTGCGGGCCGGGTTCGTTCACCACCGGCAGGCGCTGTTGTGGGAACCCCCGGATGGTCGGTGAGCTGTTCCAGGCTTTCAGGGGATGCCGGGGCGGCACCGCGCGGCGCTACGGTCAGCACGTCGCCAGTAGACCCCGGAGGGTGGTTGCGTCGTGACCGAGATTCCGTTGGCCCGGGCGATCGCCGAGCTGCGTGCCGAGCTGCAGCAGGCGATCCTCGACGGCGCCGGTGAGCCGTTGCGGTTCGAGCTGGACACCGTCGACCTGGAGCTGCAGGTGACCATGACGGCGCGCGGCGCGGCCGAGGCCAAGGTCGGCCTGTGGAGTGTGCTGACGGCCGGCACGTCCGCCGACTACAGCCGCGGGTCGGTGCACAAGCTCACCCTCAAGCTGTCGCCGCGACACAACGGTGACAAGCCGCTGATCGGTGACCGCTCCGTGCCGGGGTTGCCACCGCCGGCCACACCGGACGACTGACCCTCGGGGGAGACCGGTGATGGAGCGTCAGGATCAGCGCACCGGCCGGCACCGCGTGGTCGAGGTTTTCGGGGCGGCCTACGGTTCGGGGTACGCGATCGGCGACCAGCTCGTGCTGACCGCCCGCCACCTGCTGTCCCCGGCCGGCGACCGGCCGCAGCGGGTCCAGGTCCGGGTTGCCGGCGAGCCGGACTTCCGCGGGGCGACGGTCGTCTGGGCCAGGCGCGGCGCCGGGGACGCCGCGCTGCTCGCCGTCGACGACGCACCCTGGGCCGGCACCCCCGACTCCGGCGCCGTCCGCTGGGGCCGCATCCTGGAATTCGACGCTGCGGTGCCGGTGCGGGCGCGGGGTTTTCCCGCCGTGCAGGCCGCCCGCCGCGGTGAGCAGGAGGTCCGGGAACTGGCGACCGTGCGGGGCGCGGTCGAGACGATGAGTCCTGACACGAAGCGGTACGAGATCACCGTCGAGTCGGGGGTGCCGCTGCTGCCCGGTGACGGCGGTTCGCCGTGGAGCGGCCTGTCCGGTGCGGCCGTCATGGATGCCCGCAAGCGCATCGTCGGTGTCGTCGTCGCCCACCGGATGCGCTACGGCGGGGCGGTGCTGCAGGCCACGCCGGTGGAGCGACTGTTCACCGATCCGGAGTTCCTGCGCCACGCCGGCACGGACGAGAGCCGGCTGGAGGACGTCACGGCGCAACGGTCCGTGCCACTCGACGCCCGCGGCGACGGCAGCATCCTGAAGACCGTTGCCGCGCCGCCGTCCCTGATCGGCCTGGAGGACTACGAGCTGCTGCAGGCCGGGAACGAGGCGGTCGGCTTCCTCGGCCGTGACGACCAGCGCCGTGACCTTCTCGCCTGGTGCGCCGCCGATGAACACGTCAGCCTCGGCCTGGTCGCCGGGGCCGGCGGTGCGGGCAAGACCCGGCTCGGCATCCAACTGTGCCGCGACCTCACCGAGCGGGGCTGGTCAGCCGGCTTCGCCGACGAGAACATTCTGGACGAGGTTCTCCGCAGCCACGTCGTCGACGTGGTCTGGCCGACCCTGCTGGTGCTGGACTATCCGGACCGGCTGAGCCGCCGGGTCATCACCTGGATCACCGGGCTGGGCGCGCGCCGGTACGGCCCGAAGCTGCGATTCCTGCTGCTCGACCGGGTGCCCGGCGACGAGGCCGCCCGCGCCGACCTCACCTGGTGGGCCGGCGTGAAGCGGATCCCGTTCATCTCCCGGCCCAGCATCACCGTGCGGCTGCGCTCCGGCGGGCTCAGTCACGAGGAACGGCTGCGGCACCGGGACGCGGCCCGGCGGGCGTTCAGTGGGGGCACGGCCGACCTGTCGCGGCTGGACCTGCGCGACGACGCGTACGGCAACCCGCTGAAGGTGCACGTCGCGGTGCTGCTGGCGGTGCACGGCGACCGCTACCCGACCGCCGGGGACCTGATGGCCTCCTTCCTGGACCGGGAGATGGAGCACTGGCAGGAACGCCTGGCCGCGCACCGGATCCACGACATCGGCTTCACCCAGGCACGCCAGGTCCTCGCCCTGGCCACGCTGACCAGACCCGAGATCGACGTCGTACCGGAGCTGCTGCCGGCGATCAGGCAGCTGAGCGACGCCGACGGGGTGCGCCGGGGCAACCTCGGGAACTGGCTGGCCGAGCTGTTCGGGACCGGGTCGCGGATCGCAGCCCTGGAACCGGACCTGCTCGCCGAGGAACTGCTCGCCAGCACCCCCGAGCTGCCGGACCTGGTGGTCGCGATCCACGGGCTTGCGGCGTGCACCACCGAGCACACCGCCACCATGCTCGACGCGCTGAACCTGGCGGCCGGCAACCGGGACGAGGTCCGTACCGCCCTCGGCAATCTTCTTGTCTCCTGCCTCGGCCCCCTCGTGACCCGGGCCGCGGCCGAGCCCGCCGGCCGTCTGCCCGGCCTGATCGGGGCCGCCCTGGACCGGGTCGGCGCCGACGCCGGCGCCGCGCTGGCCGCCGGGGCTGCCGTCATCCGCCGGGTACCGCGCCGCGAGGAGAGTTACCGGCTGATGACGACCCGGCTCGCGCGGCTCGCGATCGCCTGGTGCGACGCCCAGCCGCCGCACGCGCCGACCGGGCCGGTGCGGGCCGACGCGCTGACCGACCTGGCCGCCGCGTCCGGCGCCGCCGCTGACGCCGCCGAAGCCCTGGCGGTCGCCCGGACGCTCGGCCCTGAGCAGACCCGCCGCCTGGCGCGCGCCTGGTACAACGTCGGCACCGGGCCGGCCGGCGGCGACCGGCGGGCCGCGCGCGACGCCCTGACCAGGGCGGCGGACCTGGCCCGCCAGGACGGCGGCACGGACACCGCCGCGCTGATCGAACGCTGCGACATCCTGATCAACCTCGGCCACTGCCTGGCCGGCCTCGGCGACCAGGCAGCCGCCCTCGACGTGTGCGTCGAGGCGATCACGCTGCGGGCCGGCCAGGACTTCGCCGGTCACCTGCTGCGGCCCCTCGCCGGGCCGCTGACCCGGCTGGCGTCGAACCTGCGGGACGACCCCGGCCCCGGCGGCGCGCTCGGCACGGACCCGGCCCCGCGGCCGCTCGCCGGCAGCGAACCGGAGCACACCCGGTGGACGGCCGGGCACAGCACCGCGTTGATCACCCTGGCGGCACGCCTGAGCAGCGGCCTCGCCGACCGGTACGACAGCGCCGGCGCCGCGGACCTGATCGCGGTGTCCGACGCGCTGCGCGCTCTCGAACCGCACCTGTCCGGCCAGGTCCTGCTCGCCACGCTCGCCGAGAGTGCCGGGCTGCGCCGCCGGTCGGTCACCGACGACCCGTCGCGGGCCGCGTTCGCCACTTTCCTCAGCACGATCGCCGGGGAACTCGCCGATGACGACGACGAAGCGGCGGCCGGGGCAGCGCTGACCTATGCGACGGAGGCGATCACCGAGTTCCAGCGGCTCGGCCCCGAGAGCTTTGCGCGGTACGAGGCGGATTTCGCGGAAGCCGTGCTGGTCCGGGTCGCCGCGCTGGCCAGCAGAGGGGAAGACCCGCTGCGCCTGACACCGGCCCAGCGGCAGTGGGCCCTGGCCGAGGTCGACGAGGCCGCGGCTCTGCTGCGTGTCCTGCCCACGACGCCCGAGAGCGCCGCGGCGCTTGCCGAGGTCAGCACGATCCAGGGACTGCTACAGCTCGGCAGCGGTGAGGTCGGGGCCGCGGCGCGGATTCTCACCGAAGCTCGCGACCTGATCGGGGCGCGGGTCAGCGACGACAACCTCGACGAGTTCGGGATGCTGCACGTCCTGGTGGAACTGTTGGAGGGCCGGCAACCCTACGACTGGCTGACGTCGATGAGCGCCACCGACCTGGCGTCTCTGGACCCGGACGCGCTCCCGGTGCCGCAACAGGCCATGCTGGCGGTTGCCGACGACATCGACGAGGGGCTCGGCTGGATGTCCGGCATGCTCGCTGCCTCCGGCCGGGCCGAGGTCGCTCTGCGGTTCGCGCATCAGCTGGTCGCGCTGGCGAGGTTCGGGCTGCGGGTGGACGACGACACCGATCCCGAGGTGGTGCTGGCGCTCGTCAGCGGGCTGGCGCACCTGTCCACGTTGCAGCTGGGCACCCCCGAGCAGGCTCTGCTCAGCGCCCGGGAGGCTGTGGACGTGCTCGCCTCCAGTGCTGCTTCGGTCTCCGGTGCTGTCGACGAGCCGATGGCCCGCGCCCTGGCCGAGCTGGCCCTGGCCCGAGCATCGCTCGCCGTCGACCAGCGCGCCGACGTGGTCGACCTCGCGGAAAGTGCGACAACCGGTCTGGCCGCGGCGCTGACCTTCGACGGCGAGGACGGTGCCGGCGGCTTGTTCGCTCGCTGGCCGAGTCTGACGGCGATGCGGGCCGACGCGCAGACCGTGCTGGCGAATGCGTACCTCGCCGTCGACCGTCCGGCCGACGCCGTCGCCCAGGCCGTGCTGGCACGGGCGGGCCTGGAGGGGTTGCCGCCGTCGAACCCGGTGGTCGCCACGATGCTGACCGCCGTGCTCGTCGAGGCTCAGGGCGAGTTCACCCGAGGCCGGTACGACGTGGCCCTGACCGCTTTCGATCACGTCATCGAGGGTTTCGAGGCCTCGGAGCTGACCGTCGCCGAGCTGCCGGGGCTGGCCGACGCCATGTTCATGTCCGCGGTCTGCCTGCAGGAACTGGGCCGGCCCGCGGAGGCGCTGCCCCGGTCCCGGCAGGCCGCCGACCTGTGGCAGGACGCCCCGGCTGCCCACCCCCGGGTCGCGGGCAACCTGATCGTGCAAGCGATGGCGCTGTCCGTGCTCGGGGAGGCTGACGAGGCGTACCGGATGAGCCGGAAGGCTCTCACGGCCGCCCGCGCGACGCAGGTCGCCGCGAGCCTGGTCACCGCTCTGCGGGTGCACGCGCACTGCGTGAGCGTGCTGGGCCGGGCCGAGGAGGCGGTGGCCCTGTTCGACGAGGCCCTGGCCGCCAGTGACGGGGTGCCCGGGGTGCCGCCGGTCGAGCGTGGACTGATCCACCTCGGGCGCGGCAACTGCCGGGCCGCGCTCGGCCAGGTCGACGCCGCGCGGGACGCGTTCCTGACCGCCGCCACGATCCTGCGCGAGCTTCCCGATCAGATCATGCCGCTGGCCGGGGTGCTGATCTCCGCGGCCCGCTGCCACCGGGAGCTGGGCGACAACCGGGCTGGGCTGCCCCTGGCGGCCGAGGCCGCCGGCCGGTGCCGCGCGCTGATCGTGGACGAGGGCAGTGCGGCCGCGCTCGCCGAGGTGTTCGTCGCCGCCCTGTGGGAGGTGGTCGTCGGCCAGGACACCGAAGGCGACGGCGCTGCCGCCGACACCGCGGCCGTCGAAGGGATCGAGTTCTTCCGGGCCTGGGGGTTCGCCGGCCGTGCGGAGATCACCGAGTCGACCCTGCACTACGCCGACCTGCTCACCTATCACGCGGCGGTACTCGGCGACGGCGGCCGGGACCTCGACGCGCTGCCGTTCGGCGCCGAGGCAATCCGGATCCTGGAAGCGCTGGTGGCCCTGGACCGGGACGCCTTCCTGCCGGCCTACCTCAACGCGCTCGCCGGTCAGCTGGTGCTGCTGCACAATCTGGGGCGGACCGCCGAGGCCGGCGCCGTCGAGCGGGAGTACGCCCGCTGGGCGCCGGCCTGACCGGCGGTCAGGGGGCCGTGGCGGTCGCGAACACGCGGCGCAGCGCGTCGAACGCCGCCAGGGAGCTGCGGCCCTCCTCCTGCAGGGACCGGACTGCCGCGTCGGTGCCGTCCGCGGCGAGAGCCTGCTCCCACATGGTGCGTTCGGCGGCCCGCCAGTCCGGCATGTCGTGGACCTGGACGTCGGCGAAACCGGCCAATGGCAGGTCCCGCCGCAGGTCCACCTCGCGGATCCGGGCCGGCGCCCGGTCGTCGACCGCCTCCCAGCAGGTCAGGGCCAGCCGGCCGCCGGGGGCCAGGAGCCGGCGGAACTCGGTCAGCGCGGCGAGGGGCGGCTCGGCGAACTGGACCGCGTCCACACACATCAACGCGTCCGCCTCACCGGCAGGCAGTCCGGTGGCGGTCAGCGTGCCGAGCCGGAACTCGGTGCGGCCCCCGGGCAGCAGGCGCGCGCTCATCGCGGTGGCCGCCCGCACGGCGACCGCGGAGAAGTCGACGCCGATCAGGTGCGCGCCGGTGCGGCGGGCGATCTCGATGCCGTACCCGCCGCGCCCGCACGCGAGGTCGAGCAGCAGCCCGTGGGGAGGCAGCCGCAGCGCCTCGATCATCGCGGCGATCCCCTGCCAGGGCAGGGTGCCGGCGAACTCGAGCTCCGGGGGCAGGCCGAGCGTCCGGGCGATGATCGCGTCGCGGGCCGGAGAAACTGCCATGTCGGCGTACCACGTGTCGAAGTATGCTGCCGTCGGCCTGTTCGCTGTCATGGCCGTCATTGTCCCGGTGGGCCCGAGGAGAGAAATGCCCGGTCGTTCGAGCACGCGCTGACCCGAGCTCCTGTCATCGCGTGCTGCCCCGCAACCACGGCGCAGCCCCATCCGAGGGATCACTGTGCCGACATTGTGGAACGACCCTGATTTCCGTCGCCTCTGGGCGGGCCAGACCGCCTCGCAGTGGGGTGAGCAGACCGGCCTGATCGTGCTGCCGCTGCTGGCCGTGCTGACGCTGGGCATCGGCGCTGACGACCTGGGTGTGCTGCGCGCGGCCGGTCAGCTGCCGCTGCTGCTGTTCGCGCTGGCCGCCGGGGCGTGGGTGGACCGGCACCGGACCCGTACCGTGATGATCCTGACCGACCTGGGCCGGGCGGTGACCCTCGGGGCGACCGCGGTCGTCGCCCTGCTGGGCGGGCTCGGCCTGCCGATGCTGCTGGCGGTGGCGTTCACGGTCGGGACGCTGTCGGTCTACTTCGACGTGGCGTACCAGGCGTCGATGGTCCGGCTGGTGCGCCGCGACGACCTGCTACGGGCGACCGGCGCGGTCGAGGGCAGCCGGTCCGCGGCGCAGATCGGCGGTCCGGCGCTGGGCGGCGCGCTGGTGTCGCTGCTGGCCGCGCCCCTGGCGATCGTGGCGGCGGCGCTGATGTTCGCCGGGTCGTCCGGGTTCCTGGCCCGGATCCGGCGCCGGGAGCAGGTCGTCGCCGGCGGCCCGCGGCGCATCCGCGACGGGGTGCGTTTCGTGGCGGGGGACCGGTCGCTGCGGGCGGTGTGCCTGGCCTCGGCCGCGTTCCAGTTCTTCTTCGCCGCCACGATGACCGTCTACCTGCTGTTCCTGCCGCGCGAGCTGCACCTGTCCGCCGCGGCGATCGGGCTGGCGCTCGCCGCGACCGGGCCGGGCGCGCTGCTCGGGTCGCTGCTGGCCGGGCGGTTGCCGGGCCGGTTCGGTCACGGCCGGGTCCTGCTCGTCGCGGCGGTTCTCGGCGACGGGGTGATGCTGGCGACGGCGCTGGTGCCCCGCGGTGCGGTGCTGCCCCTCGTCGTGATCAACTTCGTTTTCGGGGTCGGCGGGCAGCTGGTCAACGTGCTGGTCATGGCGGTCCGGCAGACCGTCACGCCGGCGGCGTTGCAGGGCCGGGTCGCCGCCACGATCACGTTCGCCGGGATGGGCCTGACCCCGCTCGGTTCGCTGCTCGGCGGTTTCCTGGCCGGGCACGCACCGTTGCGGACGGCGCTGCTGTGCACGGCCGCCGGCCTGCTGCTGTCACCGGTGGTGATGGCGTTGTCGCCGCTGGCCCGTCTGGGCAAGAGCCTTTAGCCGGCGTACGGCGGGTCAGCCGCGAGCACCCGCGTCAACTGGTCCAGTCCGAGCGAGCCGGCCCGCAGCGCCCGCCGGTGAAACGCGCGCCGGCGGCCAGGTCCGCGCGCGCCTGGTGGCCCTGCGGGCTGTAGTCGGTGAGCTCGTCGGTGTCCTGCTCGCCGATGTCGACGACGGCCGCGCACGGGTCGAGGCGAGCAACGTCGCGCAGCAGCCGATCGGCGAAGTCCTCGATCACGGGGCGATCTTGTCAGCTCATCCCGGCGATCATGTGTGTCGCGGGTCACAGCGCTGTCGCCAACCTTTTCTGGGCTCGGGCGTCCTACCGGGCGACAGTGCACCGACAGACAACATGCTGGAGTTCGAGATGCGTAGATCCACCCGGGCTTTCGCGGTCGCCGCCGGCGCCGTGGCCGTCGTCGCGATCGGCGGTCTGTCCGCCGCGGCGGCCTTCGCCGACGACACGACTCCCGCGCCGGCCAGTTCCCCGGTCCCGACGGCGGGGACGGTCTCCCCGGTGCCGCCGGGGCCCGCTTCCCCCGTCCCGACCGCCGGGACGGTCTCTCCGGTCCCGGCCCGGCCGGCCCCGACGGCCGGAACGGTTTCTCCGGCGCCGGCTGTCGCGACGACGCCGTCCGCCTCCCGGGGGAAGCCTACGGGCGAGCCTGCTCCGACCGCCTCGCCGCGCCGGCCGACCGCCGCGCCGGCGCCCCGCGTCTCGCCCGCATCCTGAGGTTGCGCGCGCCGGCCGGCGCGCGCGTCCTTCACCCCGAACCCCTACCGCGAGGCCCTTTGTGATCTTTGTGTTGCCGATGCCCTGGTCGCTGCTGCGCTGGAGGCGGGGCGGTGTCCCCGGCCCGGCCGTGGCGGGGTCGGCGCCCTCGAACGGGCCGGTCGCCGCACCGGGCGTGACAGGGCCGGCGCGCTCGCACCCGCCGGTCGCCGCACCGGCCGGGCCACCGGTGATCGACGAGCTGTACCGCGACCGCCGCCTGCCGCTGGTCCGGCTGGCCGTGCTCATGGTCGACGATCTGCCCACCGCGGAGGACATCGTCCAGGACGTCTTCACCCGGCTCTACCGCGGTCACGGCACCGGGTTGGACGCGGTCGCCGACCCGGCCGCCTACCTGGTGTCGGCCGTCATGAACGCGGCCAGGTCGGCGCTGCGCCGCCGCCGGATCGCCCGGGCCTACCTGCCGCCGCGCCCCGAGCCGGCCCCGGCCGCCGAGGACGAGGCGCTGCTCGGGACCGGCGACCGGGAGGTGATCCGGGCGCTGGGCCGGCTTACCACCCGGCAGCGGCAGGTCATCGTCCTGCGCTACTGGTCGGGGCTGTCCGAGCGGGAGATCGCCGGCACGCTGCGGATCACCACCGGAACCGTCAAGTCGACCGCGCATCGCGCCCTGACCCTGCTGCGTGCCGAGCTGGGGGAGAAATGACCGAAACTGATCTCGAGCAGCGCCTGCGCGGGGCACTCCACGCCCGGGCGGCCGCCGTTACCAGCCGCGACTTGCGCCACGAGCAGGCCCCGTCGCGGCTCGTCCGCCCGGCCGCGCCAGCCCGGTGGTGGCTGCCGATGACTGCCGGGCTCGCCGCCGCGGCCGTCTCGATCACGGCGTTCGCCCTGCTCCGGCCGGCGGATTCGACTCCGGTCCCGCCGGCCGCACCGCCTTCGCCGACCCGCACGGCGGACCCGTCCCCGCCGGTTGCGCCGAGCAGCTCGCCGGTCGGCGCCCAGCCGGGCTCGATGCCGCCGGCTGTCACCCCGTCGCGGTCCTCGGCGCCCGCAGTCACAGCCCCCGTGTCGCCGCGCTCGGTGTCACCGCGCTCGGTGTCGACAGCCGGGCCGATCCCGACCGCGTCGGCGCCGCGGCCGGCCGTCGAACCCGGCGCGGGCTAAGAGACCCGGCATGCGCGCGCTTGCGGGCTGGTGCTCATGGTCGTTATGAGGGACGAATAACGACCATGAGCACCAGCCGGGGCCGTGACCGCGGCAGGACCGGAAGCAGCGCGAAGCCCGCGTGACCACTGCACGCCACGGTCGTGATGACCGCCCGGACCGCCAGCACGGCGACGTCGCGGTCAGGGCCGCGCGAAGCGAGGCGGTCTCTCGGTGACCGGGGTGGCTTGGGTTTGCGCTTGGCGTCGATCGCGGCCGGGTTGGCCCGCTCGGTGTGGTCGTCGGAGATGAGCCACTTGTAGAAGGCGCTGACCGCGGCCAGACGGCGGCCGCGGGTGGCCGCCGGCTTCCGCCGCCGCGAAGCGATGCGCCGGTCAGGCGCGGTTGCGGGGGTGGGCTGGTCAGGGGTGGGGGCGGAACGGGGCGAGGGTGGTGCGGATCGTGTCGACGGCGCCCCAGTCGTCGTCGAACTGGGCCACGACCGCCAGGTGCTGTCGCAGTTGGATGATCGGCATGCGGGCCCGCCAGTCGCGGTCGAGGCCGGTCAGCTCGGCGTAGACGTCGAAGAAGCGGCGTGACTCCGGCGGCGGCGCCGTGGTCCAGAGGTGGGCCAGGTCCACCTCGGCCCACGTGTACGACACGGCCGGGTCGATCAGCGCCGCCTGCCCGTCGGTGGTGGCCAGGACGTTCTGGGTCCACAGGTCGCCGTGGGTGAGGCAGGCCGGCCGGTCCGGCAGCAGCTCGGGGAGCCGGTCGCACAGCCGTTGCAGGGCGGCCCGGCCGGTGGGGCCGAGCGCTGCCTCGACGCGTGGTTCGGTGAGCCAGCGCAGCAGGCGTTGCTCGGCGAAGAAAGCGAAGCCGTCGGCGGTCCACGTGTTGGACTGCCGGCGGCGGCCCAGCCAGTTGTCGCGGTGCCAGCCGAAGCGGGGGTGGACGGTGCTGGTGTGCAGGTGGGCCAGGGCGTGGGCGAACCGTTCCCAGAACGCTGCGCCGGCCGGCCGGGGCTGCAGCAGGGACAGGACGAGCACGTCCTGACCGGCCACGATCACGTCGGGGGTGGCCTGCCCGCCGAGCTCTCGCAGGGCCGTGAGTCCTTCGGCTTCGGCTCGGAAGGCGTCCCCCGCGGGCGTCTCGGCGAAGGCTTTGACGAAGACCGGCGGGGCGTTGTCGCGGTGGGCGATCCCGGCGATCGCGGCGAGTCCACCGCTGACCGGCTCGACGGTGACGACGTCGCGGATGCCGGCCTGTGACAATCGCTGCGCCAGGAGGTCGGTCGGCACGGGTCTCCTCCGGTGGGGGTGGGCGGGTGACCATCCCAGCACATCGGGCGGGGTTTTGGGGGTGAGCGTGCCCACCATGGAGGCCGCCCTGGAGGGCCTCGCGTTCTGGCCGCGCCAGCGGCCTGCGAGGCCCGCAAGGGTCCCCGCGGGAGCAGCGGACCGGGACCACGGACCAGGTCGGAAATGATGAATCTGATTCTGCGAGCGCAGCGACGCTGACCGTGACTGTTCTTGCCGTGCATCGACACCGGTGGTAGCTGTTGGCGATGGGCTGGTTCGGTGTGCGGGCGGTTTTCGCGTTCGATCTCGGGGAGCGCGGCGTGCTGACCTATGAGGAGCGGCTGACGCTGTGGCGTGCCGAGTCGGCGCCGGCGGCGCTGGAGCTGGCCGGACAGGATGCCGCGGACTATGCGCGCTGCCTCGACGGGTGCGTGTTCACCGGGCTGCTGCAGGCGTGTGACCTGCCGGAGGAGCCGGGGCACGGCGGGGAGGTGTTCTCGCTGATGCGCGACAGCGCGTTGCTGCCGGACAAGTATGTGGCGGCGTTCTTCGACACCGGCTGGGAGCGGCGCAGCATCAGCGACGGTGAGTGACCTCGGCTCGGTCGTCGAGCCACGCCCGGACCACCGAGGCGATCGCGGTCAGCGCGAGGGTGCCGGCGATGACCGACAGTGAGAAGCCGATGCCGATGTGCGGGGCCCAGCCGATCGGGCGGCCGCCGTTGAGGAACGGCAGGTTGTTCTCGGCCAGGGCCTGCAGGATCAGTTTGACGCCGATGAAGCCGAGCACGACGCCGAGGCCGATCGACAGGTAGACGAGCCGGTCGAGCAGACCGCCGAGCAGGAAGTACAGCTGGCGCAGGCCCATCATCGCGAAGACCGTCGCCGTGAAGATCAGGTACGGGTGGTCGGTGAGGCCGAAGATGGCCGGCAGCGAGTCCAGCGCGAAGATCACGTCGGTGGTGCCGATCGCGATGAAGACCACGATCAGCGGCGTGAACCGGCGGCGGCCGCGGGCGTCGCGGGTGAGCAGGCGGCCGGCGTCGTACTGCCCGGTCATCGGCAGGACCCGGCGCGCCCAGCGGACCAGCAGGTTCTCGGAGTACTCCGGCTCCTGCTCGTAGCCGAACACCTTCACGGCGGTGTAGACCAGGAACCCGCCGAAGATGTAGAACACCCAGGTGAACCGGCTGATCGCGGCCGTGCCGAGAGCGATGAACGCGCCGCGCAGCAGCAGCGACAGGATGATCCCGACGAGCAGCACCTTCTGCTGGTGGCGGCGCTCGATCCGGAACCGCGACATGATGATCACGAAGACGAAGAGGTTGTCGACCGACAGGCTGTACTCGGTGAGCCAGCCGGCCACGTACTGTCCCGCCGCGGCGCCGTCGAAATGCCACCACAGGAACAGCGCGAAGAGCATCGCCAGGACGACGTAGCCGGTCACCCACAGTGTGCACTCCCGCAGGGACGGCTCGTGCGGGCGGCGGCTGACCAGCACGAGGTCGAGCAGCACGAGCGCGCCGAGACCGACGAGGGTGACGGTCCACAGCCAGCCGGTTACCTCCACGGGCGACAACCTCCCAGCAGTGCCACGGCGACGGGGGACCACGAGCAGCGTCCCAGAGTTGCGCCGGGCGATAAAGGGCCTTCGGACATTGACGCAGATGTACCCGGCATCCGGCCTGTCTCGCGGCCCGGTCGGATTTCCGACGCTGCCCGCCGAGCTGAGAGCGCGGTCGTCGCTGCTCTACAGTGCACCGCGTGCGGTACGCCAATCTGCGGCGCGTCCAGTCCCTCGACCCGGACGCCGACTACGAGGACATCTACCGGCAGATGGTGCGGGTCGAGTTCCCGTTCGACCTGAAGCTCGGGCTGAACCTGGGTTTCACCCGCTCGTTCTCGACGCCGGCGGTGGCCGCTGTCCTGGCCGGGACCGGTGAGCTGACCGAACGGACCCAGAAGCGCCGCGACGACACCGGCCTGCTGATGTACGAGCTGATCCTCAACGGCCTCGATCATCCGCGCAGCCGGGCGGCGATCAGCCGGATCAACCAGATCCACCGGCCGTACCGGAAGGTGCCCGCGCAGGAGTATCTGTACGTCCTCGCCTGCTGCGTCGTCGTCCCGTTGCGGTGGCTGGACCGGTACGCCTGGCGCCGCCCCTGCTGTCACGAGCGCCGTGCGACGTTCCGGTTCTACGCCGAGCTGGGGCGGCGGATGAACGTGGCCGGCATCCCCGGCACCCTGGAGGAGCTGGAGTCCTGGTTCGACGGGTACGACGCCGCCCACCTGGTGCCGAACGAGCCGGCCGCCGCGATCGAACGGGCCGGCCGCGCGCTGCTGGTCAAGCGGGGCCGGCTCCGCAACGCCGTGCTCAGCGCCCTCTACGACGACCGGTTGCGGGCCGCGACCGGGGTGCCGGCGCCGCCGTGGCCGGTGCGGGCCGGGTTGCACCTGGTGCTGCGGGCCAGGGCTGTCGGGCTACGCCGGTTCGGGCGCCCGCGGGCGGTTCCGCGCTTCGCCGGTGGCCTGACCGCGAAAAGCTACCCGGACGGCTACGAGATCAGCGAGCTGGGGCCGAAGCCCTGACCTCAGCGGACCAGCTCGGTGACCCACTCGATCGCGACGGGCGCCTGGGCGGGGTCACCGTGCAGGCCGCCGATCAGCAGCCAGATCCGGTCGGCGTCACGCGCCGGCTTGCCGAGCTCGGCGACGAGCCGGTCGACCTGCGCGCGGGTGTCCCGCAGGTAGGACCGGGCGACCCGGGCCGGTTCGTCGTCCTCGCCGGGGAACTCGGTGAGATGGTTGCGGAAGGCGCACCCCCGGTATTCCGGGCTGCGGACCAGGTCGGCGACCTCGGTGACCAGGGCGATCAGCTGCCCGGCCGGGTCGTCGGCGGTGGTCAGCGCGGCCTCGATCGCCGTGTCGCGGCGGGCGCGGACCAGGGTCAGGTAGGCCGCGGCGAGGTGCGCCTTGCTGGGGAAGTGCCGGTAGAGCAGATTCTTCCCGCAGCCGGCGGCCTCGATCACCTGCGCCATCCCGACAGCGCGGACGCCGTGCCGGTAGAACAGGTCGCTGGCGGCGCTGAGGATGTTGTCGCGGGTACCGGGGATCGGGGTGCGAGCCATGGTGACCAGTTTAACGGACCGAGCGGTCCGCGACACGGGTAGTATCGGACCGATCGGTCCGCCACCCTGTTCGGAGGTTCCGTCATGCGAGACGCCGTCATCGTCGACGCGGTACGCACGCCGCTGGCCAAGGGCAAACCATCCGGCGCCTACGCCGGCGTGCACCCCGTCGAGCTGCACGCCCACGTCCTGCGCGCCCTCACCGAGCGCGTCCCCGGCTTCGACCCGGCACAGCTCGACGACATCATCGGCGGCGCCGTCGGCCAGGTCGGCGAGCAGTCCGGGAACACCACCCGCCTCGCCGCGCTCGCCGCCGGCTTCCCCGAGTCGGTGCCCGGCGTGACCGTCGACCGGCAGTGCGGCAGCAGCCAGCAGGCACTCAGCTTCGCCGCCCAGGGCGTGCTCGCGGGAGCATACGACCTGGTCATCGCGTCCGGTGTGGAATCCATGTCACGCGTGCCGATCGGCAGCCAGACCCTCGGCCGCGACGTCGCCGGCCCGTCGATCGCGCGACGCTACGACGGCGGCCTCATCCCGCAAGGCGTGGCGGCCGAGCTGATCGCCCGCAAATGGGCCCTGTCCCGCACCCAACTCGACGAGTTCGCGCTGCTCAGCCACCAGAACGCGACGGCCGCCTGGCGAGAGGGCAGATTCACGAGCCAGATCACGACCATTCCCGGGTACGAGCACACGGGCGCGACCGGGCCCGCCGGAAGAGTCCCGTCCGGCACGCCGCCCCACCGCGACCCGCAGGCCCTCCTCGACACCGACGAGACCGTGCGAGCCACCACCGGCCTCGACGCCCTGGCCGCGCTGCGACCCGCCTTCGCCGACCCCCGCTGGGAGCGGCGTTTCGGTGCGATCGACTGGAAGGTGACCGCCGGCAACTCCAGCCCGGTCAACGACGGCGCCGCCGCCCTGCTCGTCACCACCAGCGAGAACGCGGCCCGCAACGGCTGGCGCCCGCGCGCCCGCATCCACACCGCCGTCGCGGTCGGCGACGACCCGATCCACATGCTGACCGGCATCATCCCGGCCACCGCCAAGGTGCTGCGGCGTGCCGGGCTGACACTGTCCGACATCGGCGCGTTCGAGGTCAACGAGGCGTTCTCGTCGGTCGTGCTGGCCTGGCTGGCCGAGACCGGCGCCGACCCGGCCAAGGTCAACGTCGACGGCGGGGCGATCGCCATCGGACACCCGCTCGGCGCGAGCGGCGCCCGCCTGGCCACCACCCTGCTCAACGTCCTCGAACGCACCGGCGGCCGCTACGGCCTGCAGACCATGTGCGAGGCCGGCGGCACCGCCAACGCCACCATCATCGAACGCCTCTGACCCCTCCACCGACCCGGCCGTGAGAAGACTGGTGAGATCGCCTGTTCAGTTGTCGCCAGTTCCCGCCTCAACGAGCTTCGTCGCCGGGGCGGAGGAAGACCTGCCCGGACTGCTGCTGGCCCGACGCGCTGGGGGCAAGTCGGTCGGCCGAGCGCGTCGGGTTGAATATGGCTGTGACCGCTCATGATGTTGCTCGAAGCCTGCCGGACATCGCGACTCTGCGGGAGCGCTGTCGCGCGTTGGCGGTGCTGGAGGCGATCCTGAGTCCGGAGGAGGAGTCTCGGTACTACTCGTTCACGTCGGCCTGGTCCGAGGACGAGGAACTGGCGTCGATGGACAACGGCTCGGGGGACGCCTGGTCGATCGTGTTCTCGCCCGCGGGCGCTTTCCTTCGGGGGTTCGATCATGAGTCTTCGATGAGCCCAGCCGTGAACGACGAGGAGTTGTGGCCGGGACTGGTCGACACGGTGCCGGACGTGTTCTCTGCCGCGGTGAACGAACCTGCGTTCAGTTACGAAGGCACGCTGGAAGCGACGGTCTGTCTGTGGCGGCGAACCGACGACGACCGGTGGCATGCCGGCGACATCGACTTTCCCGACCGTCCCGATCCTGATGGCGCCGAGCGGCTGTTTTCTGTGCTGCTCGATCCGACAGGCCTGGCCTACCACGGCTTCGCCGAGGACTACTACGGCAAGACAGTAGATCTTGACGCCGTCCGTGAGGTCTTCGCGTTGACCCCGCTGACCCCGAGCTTGGTGCGGTGCCTGAACGCTGACCGATCGACAGCCGCACTCCTCGCCGACCTGTCTCATATCGGCTATCCCTCGCCGCTGGCGTAGCGCTCCACCTTCGCGCGAGTGGCCACCTCTCCGGTGTGGCGCACCTACTGGTCTCGGTTGCCAATGACGTAGTTGGACCAGGTGGCGCCTGCTTCGGCCGCGAGGCGGACGGAGGTGACCGCGAGGGTCCGACCGCGTTGCGCGCGACACCGGCGGCACGGGCCAGGTCGCGTTCCTGCTTCGCGGAACGCGCCGCGCACGCCCGCGCCGTCACGTCGGCCGGCCGGTCGCGGACCCGCGGGAGAAGGTGGAGCACGCCCGGCTGCTCAGAACCCAGCGCGGCAGCCTTGCCACCGCCTGCCCCCGGACCCCGCGCTGACGCGGCCCGGTCGACGCACTCGACGACGACCAGCGCACGGCCTGGCCCGGAGGACACGGGAAACAGCCCCCGCCGGACGGCGGGGGCTGTTCAGGAACAGGGCTGGTCAGACGTGCGTCCACGCATTCCACACCCCGGTGGTGCCGTTCCGGTGGCGGTAGTAGCGGTCGCCGTCCGAACCCGTCACTTCGATGAGGATGTGGTTCGTGTCGTTGTGGTGGACTTGCACCGGGCTCCAGACGTTGCCGTCCAGGCTGTACCAGGAATCGTTCCAGGTGCCGCCGCCGAGCTGCCAGCGGGAATAGACGGCGTGGTTGGGGCCCACCACGAAGACCTGCTTGCGGCCGTCGGCCAGGGTGGCCGTGGCCACGCCGTAGTCACAGATGTAGGTGCCGCCGAGCGTGGCGTGGTGGCAGGTGTCCACGGCTGCGGCAGCCGCCGGCGCCGCGGTGGCCGGACCGGTGGTCAGCACCACGGCCGCCAGCGCCATCGCGGATGCCGCGACCGTTGTCGCTACCAGATTGACGAAACGCTTCACGCGTCTCCCTTCATCGATGATCTTCACGAGTGCGAACAATGTGGAGGCCCGTCAGTCGCTGTCGCGCTGACCTTCACCTGTTCGCCGCGAAACCATCGCGGGGAACCCCCGACGGTTCGGCTGTGGAATCCCTGAGGCGCAGGTCAACCACCCCGGCAGGACCGAGGTGCGTCCCGAGCGGACCGACGCGAACGGTCAGAGCCAGTCAGCGTTGCTCAGCAGCCGGGCCCGTAACTCGCGGGCGGGCTTGCCGCGATAGGACTCCAGCACGTCGTAGAGCACCTCACGTACGTCCGGGTCGGGGTGGCCGGCGAGGAACCCGAGCTCTTCGGCGCCGCCCCGGCTGCGCGCGCCGAGCCCCCACAGTGCGTCGAGGACGTCCTCCACCGTCGCCGCGCCGCGCAGCTGCGCCATCAGCTCCGGCTTGGTCTTGCGGGCCCGGAAGTCCTCGTCCGGCAGCCGGCGACGCAGCCGGGCCACCTTGGGGGTGCCGGGTTGAATGCAGGCCGGACAGGTACACGGCCGGACCCCGTGCGCGTCCGGCTTGTGCCGCCAGCCGATGCCCTGCGCCACGCTCCGGATGCGACGCACTTCGCCGGCCGAGATCGCACGGGGCACGAAGATCTCGAAGCCACGCGGATCGGCTGCCTCGCGCACCAGGGCAACGGCCCGCGCGGCCGGGCAGCGCTCCGGCTCCCGGTTGTACCGGCCGACCAGGACCGGCTCGTCGTCGGAAACGCGGACGTCCACGGCGGCGAGCACACCCGGGTGCCAGCGCCGCAGCTCGCGTACCCACTGGTGGGTGAGCGTGTAGGAGGTGAGCACCGGCATGCAGTAGACGCCCCGTTCACCGGCCCCGCCGGAACTGCGTGCGGCAACGCCGGAGCGAACGATCCGCCGCGCCCGGTCTGCGGGAGTGAGATGCACCAGGTTCACCATCGCGGCGCAGCTTGACATCCTCTCCGCCCTGAAGGACGGAGATTCCCTCCACGCTGCGCGTGT
>NZ_BOMH01000036.1 GCF_016862095.1 Actinoplanes cyaneus | reverse complement strand
GGCAGGCAAGAAAGATTTGATCTTGTGGGTTCCGATTGCGGGGATCAGCCGGAAAACCGGCCGCGTCGCCGGGCTGACCTGACAGCCCGGCGACGCGGTCTCCTACTCACACACACCACCCGGAGAACCCCACTCTTGGTGGCCGAAAGAGCCCGATAACGGGATAGACCGGATGGGTGGCCCAGCACGGGGAACCAGGCCACCCACCCGGCGTCAGACGGGCGTGTCGCGCAACACCCGAAGTCGTGGCCGCTTGCAGGCCGGCGGCGCCGGCACGCGCCCGGCGCGGATCAGAACCTCCCGGACGACGCCCTCGCGCCCGTCCGGGTCGACCACGATGCCACGCACGCCGAGCCAGGTCTCGCCCTCGTGCGGGATCGGTCTGCGCCAATCGACCCGGACCACGCGGAGCCGGATCGTGCCGATGCCGTAGCAGTAGTCGGACTCGGCGAACTCGTGCACCGGCCAGCGCGGCTGGGACGGGCGCAGCCGGTCGTCGCGGACCCGCGGCGCCGAGGCCATCCACCGCGAACGCGCGTGCGGATGTCCTGCGGACCGGTGCCCTTGACAACGAAGGAGTTCAATCGCGCGCGTCGGACTCACCCTCCTCGGCCGGTGGCTCGGCGACGGTTGCCCCGCCGGGCCGACTCAGTGCGTAACGGACCCCACCGAATCGGTGACTGACCGCGCTGGCCCTCGTGGACGCGGCGACCACCTCGTCGGTGATCTCCGCATCCCGGTAGACCGGCGGCGGATTGCCCCGGCGCGAACTTTCGGACGCGCCGGGGTCGCCCGGTTCGGGATGTTCTGGGCCGATATTGGGTATCGACATCTTGTCACCTCTCGCTCGAGCGCCCCCGCCAGGGAGCCTTGCGCCGAGGCCGCAGACTGTCGCTCCGCGACCGACCCATCACCGAAAGAAGTTCACTCTGCGTGACCCTCCTTCGATGGACTCACGTGCGTTATCATGCTCAGAATCCCGTGACTACGCAAGGCCAGATGCACGTGCATTTGCATCACCGCCAGATTTAGCCATGTGGACAACACATCCCGGGTCGAACGGCGATCCGGGCGAACCAAGGGAGCTTGGAATGACCTACGTGGTCAACGGCATGCCAGCCGGTCAGCTGCAGGGCGTGACCTGGCAGAAGAGCCGTCGCAGCAACCCGAGTGGCAACTGTGTGGAGTGCGCCGTCCTGCCCGGCGGCGACGTCGCCGTGCGCAACTCCCGCGACCCCGAGGGTGCCGCGCTGATCTACACCCGCGCCGAGATCGAGGCCTTCCTCGGTGGCGTGCGGGACGGGGACTTCGACAACCTGCTGGCCTAGTGCCAGCGCGCCGCCGGCCTGAACGCCGGCCGCGCAGAAAATAGGTCCGGCCGGCTCGCACCCGGCCGGACCATGACCCCATCAGCGGGCGGCCCTCACGAGGCCGCCCTTCTCTATGCCCGCGATCGGGCGGCTCTCAGATCGGGCGCCCGACCTCGTTGAGCAGCTTGCCCAGAATCTCCGGCGTGTGGTTCGGCGGCTCGGCGTCGATGCAGACGCGCTCCATCGCCATCGCGTACTGATCCACGTCCTCGCGCTTGTCGAGGTAGATCGCGCTGGTCAACTGCTCGACGTAGACCACATCGGGCAGCTCCGGCTCGGGGAACCGCAGGATCGCGAACGGACCGCCGGCGGCGGCGTGCCCGCCCGCGGTGAACGGGATGATCTGCAGCCGCACGCTCGGCAGCTTCGATGCTTCGATGAGCGCCTCGATCTGCGCGCGCATCACGTCGACACCGCCGATCGGGCGACGCAGCACCGCCTCGTCGATCACGGCCCAGAGCTGCGGTCCACCCGGACGGGTGAGGATCGCCTGCCGCTGCCGGCGCACCTCGACCCGGCGGTTGATCTCGTCAGCGCTCGCGCCGGCATGCCCGAGCATGATCACGGCCCGCGCGTAATCCGGCGTCTGGAGCAAACCCGGGACGAACTGGATCTCATAGGTACGAATGAGCGTGGCTGCCGCTTCGAGCCCCAGATAGGCCTGGAACCACGACGGCAGGACGTCGTTGAGCTGCTGCCACCAGCCGGGGTTGTTCGCCTGACGCGCCAGGCTGAGAAGCTGCTCGCGCTCCTCGCTGTCGGCCACCCCATACAAGGTCAACAGGTCCGCGACGTCGCGTTCCTTGAAGCTGACCCGGCCGAGCTCCATCCGGCTGATCTTCGACCCGGAGGCGCGGATCTCGTAGCCCGCCGCCTCGCGAGTGATCCCTTTCGACTCACGCAGCTTCCGGAGCTGGGAGCCGAGCAGAATGCGCAGCACGGTTGGGCCGCCACCCGGCGCCTCCTCCTGCGTACCCGCGCTCACCTGACTCCTTGTCGCCGCGTCGTGACTGCCGGAATGCAGTCGCATGCATCCTAGAGCGGAGATCGTCTACCGCGAAACAGTGTCAAGCCTAGTCTCGCAACGACGAATGCGCGCTCGGATGCACGTGCAGACGGCCTTGCGGACGCACTTGATGACGAGCATGATAGCTGACAGGAACGTACCGACTGCTAACGCAGCGTGCCGAAAACTTCGGCTGCTCGGTTGTTGCGCGTCGTCGGTGCTGCCTGCTGGCGCTTTGAACGCCGCCTCGAGAGCTTTGGAGGCATCGCGATGTCGAACTGGTTGATGACGTCCACGCCGACGGTCACCCCGCCTCAGCGGGATCCGGCAGATGTGGCGCCGTCCGAGAGCTACCGTCCGGCCGACCCGGTCTGGGTCTACCGCGACGGCTGGCGCGCCGGCGTGATCGAGGCGGCCTCCCCCCGAGCGGTCACGGTGACCTATCACCCGGGCACGCACCGCGGCACCGGCGTCGACACCTTCACCGCGCCCTATGTGACGTCACGCGAGGACGACGACCCGATGCTCGACAACCGGGGCCTGCGGCTGGTCCGCCGCAAGCCGCTCGCGTCATGACCGGCGCCGTCACCGTCGCCGCGATCGTCGGCCTGCTGAGCCTCTTCTCCGGCGTCGCCCTGGGGTGGCACCTGCGGCGCACCAACGACTGGTGCCCGACCTGCGGGGAACAACTGACGTGCGGGGACTGCAAGATGAGCGCGCATTGGCCCGAGCAGGCCGCCGCTTCACATCATTGACCCCTTTTGCGGTACGTCGTGAAGGTCCCGCAGTCGAGCCACCTGCCTCGCGCGGCGCTTCCCTACCCGGCTCGCCGCGCGTCTCGCGATGCACTTCCGCGGCTGGGACGAGCGACTTGACCCTTTCGGGCGCTATGGAAGTTGACGCGGAAGACGTAGTGGCGCCTGGCCGTCCGGCGATGCTCGCCGCTGGACCAGGTTCTCGCGGGTCAGCGGCTCCGGCACGCCGTAGCATTCGGTAACTTCACGCGTGCTCTATGTCAATTCTCTGCTGGCGGTCTGGCGACAAACGCGGTTGACCGCCCCGAGACGGGGTAGTTTCGATCCCGTCCATCCTCGCCATGGAGGTGACGGCGCGTGCTCGAGCCGCGGGAAAAGCAGGAGTTCGACGGCCTGGTGGCCCGGTTGCGGGACACCGACCCAGGCTTCGCACGCCGGGTCGACCGGCTACGTCTCCGCCAACGCAGACGCTGGCTGATCACGGCGATTCTACTGTGGACCATCGCGCCGATCTGCCTGGTCTACGGCGGGTGGACAGGCGCGCTGGAGGCGGTGCTGGCCGCCGGTTACGGTGCCTGGCTGATGCACAAGCGCAACCGAGCCGACCAGCCGTCCTCACCCTCGTCGTCGCAGCGCCGCCCCACCGCGGAAGCCTAGAACCACTTGTCCCCGGTCAGGCGTTCGTAAACCTCGACATAGCGGGCGCGGGTCGCCTCGACCACACGCTCGGGCAGCTCCGGCCCCGGCTCGGACTTGTCCCAGCCGTGCTCCCGGATCGCCCAGTCCCGCAGCACCTGCTTGTCCAGGTAACGCTGCACGTCACCGGGCTGCCACTCCTCCGCGGCCCAGAAACGCGACGAGTCCGGCGTAAGCAGCTCGTCGCCGAGCTTCAGCTCGCCGTCCTTCGTGCCGAGCTCGATCTTGGTGTCCGCAATCAGGATCCCCTTGGTCGCGGCGATCTCCGACCCCCGCCGGTAGATCTCCAGCGTGATCCGCCGGAACTCCTCGGCCTGATCCTTGCCCTCCTGCTCAACCACCTGCTCGAACGTCATCGGCTGGTCATGCCCAGCGCCGACGGCTTCCTTGGTGCTCGGCGTGAAGATCGGCTCCGGCAGCCGCGAGCCCTCGATCAGCCCGGGCGGCAGCGGCACCCCGGAAACCGCGCCGTCCCGCTGGTAATCCTTGAGCCCGGAGCCGGCCAGATAACCCCGGGCGATGCACTCCACCTTCACCATCTCGAGCCGCTCACAGCGAATCGCCCGCCCCGCCCACTCCTCCGGCACATCGGTGGAGGAGATGACATGGTTCGGCACGACGTCACTGAGCTGGTCGAACCACCACAGCGACAGCTGGGTGAGAATCTTCCCCTTGTCCGGAATCGGGGTAGGCAGGATCACGTCAAAGATCGAGATCCGATCCGAGGCGACGAGGAGCAGGTCGCCCCCGTCCGCATAGACATCCCGAACCTTGCCGGAGTGCAGCAGCTCCACGTGTTCCCCTCAGGTGTGGCAGGTAGGCGTGCGCTTTCACGCTATCGAACCCGCCGTCGTCACGGCTCTGAGGGAAGACATCTGAGTTCCGGGTGAAGAGGCAAGAGCGTTTCACCCGGAACTCAGGCTCAGCTGATGCTGGAGAGATTCTTCTGGAACGCGTCGTGCCGCAGGTGGTCGCTCTGACCCACGAAAGCCTTGAAGCCTCCCAGCTGGTAAGCCGGACCAGCAGACCGCGTCTCAATCGTGAGATCGAAGTCGCGGCTGAGCAGTCCGATCCGTCGCTCTAGCTCTGGCACTTCGATGCCACCGACAGCGCGGATCAGCTGCGCTTGTGTCACAAAGCCACCTGCCTTGCGCAGAGCAAGGTAGATCGGGTCATGATCGACCGGAACTCCGGCAGCGGGGTCACCCTCGTTACGCAGAGCCCTCATAATCGATGTGCCGACAGCCGCGGCCACGGGTGGCGGGAAGGCGTTACCGATCTGGCGGTACCTCGAGGTCTTACGACCCGTAAAGGTCCACTCGTAGTCATCCGACCATCCCTGAATCCGCGCGACCATCTCGCACGTCAGCTTGGGGCCGACTTCGAACGTGGCGCCCGGCTGCGGCGGCGCATCCGCCACGCCCATCGCGTCGACACCCATTTCTCTCCAGGCTCGCTTGGCTCGGGTAGGCCCGAGGTCTGCGCCGCCATGCTTTTTAGATCCGCCCACAATCGTCGGGGCAATCTTGTCGGCCTTGGAAGCCCAATCAGTCGCGCCTTCCCAGCCCTCCGATGCCATCAAATCGCCAATGGCCTCGCCAACGGTCACCACGTGCTCGGCTGGTTCCGGCCAGGAGAAGTAAGGCGCATCATCTTTGTTGATGGCTACCAGAACGAACCTGGGACGCAGTTGAGGGACGCCATAGTCTGATGCCTGGAGTAGCCTCCAAGACGCCACGTAGCCCAAGCCCGCCAAACGATCGAGTACGTGCTGCCGGTAACCCGAGAAGCGTGGCATGCTCAGGCCTCGCACGTTCTCCAAAAGCAAGGCCCTCGGCTTGACGACCCCAGCAAGCTCGACCGCCCAGGCAAACAAATCACGTTCGTCCGTGGCACCCAGTTGCTTTCCGGCGATAGTGAATGGAGGGCAAGGCACCCCTCCAGCTAACAGGTCAATGCCTTCATAATCTGACGGCTTCCACGTTGCTAGATTAGCAACGTCACCAAGCGCAGTTTTCCACGAGGGACGATTGTGCTTTAGAGTGTTGAGCGCATTTTCATCTAGCTCAACGGCAAGCGCATGTTCGAAGCCAGCCCGTTCCAGGCCCAGGGCCTGACCACCGGCGCCGGCACAGATCTCTACAACTTCTTCGGGACCGGCCACGAGGCCTCCTTTCAGGGGCTAGGCGCGTGCCTAAGTTAATGCCAGTATCTTGCCCCAGGAAGGACCAGACGAACGGCTAGCACGCGCCGGATGTTATGCGAAAGCGAAGGTGCCAGTGTCCCGAGATGACGCTGAGTCACGCCGCGGACAGGCTCACGCGAAGGGCCTATATCCCGCTCCCCTCAACGCTGGGCGCTCCCGGAACATGCAGGCGAACCGTCGCAGCGACACGAAGCCCGAGGTTAGCCTGCGCAAAGCTCTTCACCATCTCGGGTACCGCTACCGGAAAGACCTCTTGCTCAGGCTGCCGGAAACGCGTGTACGACCGGACATCGTTTTCACGAAGCGCAAGATCGCTGTGTTCGTCGACGGCTGCTTCTGGCATGTCTGCCCTCAGCATGGCCGGAAGCCGACCACGAACGAGTGGTACTGGGCACCAAAGCTCCAGCGGAACATGGAGCGGGACACTCGAGCCAATACCGCCTTGAAGGAGGCCGGCTGGACGGTCGTCCGCATCTGGGAGCACGAACCGCTGGAGGAAGCCCTCCAGGCCGTACGCTCCGCGCTCGACTGACCGAACATACGTACGACCCTACCTTGGCGGCGGCAGAAGTCTAGTCCCCCCGCTAGCACGAGAGGGTTACGATCGCCTGCCGCGAGCACACCGCTGAGTACAAGTTACCCAGGGACCCGAGGCGGCAGGATGCAGGACGACGAAGCGCTGAGCCAGGTAGCGGCACATCTCCTACTACTCGATCCTCATGGGTCGCTTACCGGGCACGTGCTGCGAGACACGTTCGACCAGATTTACGATGGTCAGCGCACCGGACGTTACAGCATCGATCGTCTGGCCAAGACCGAGCGAACACACTTCGGCTCGCTCGTCGAAATCAATCTCCAGCGCAGATTCCAGTATGACGATGGCGATGATCTCGACTTCGGTATCGCAGGCCACGACGTGGACGCGAAGTACTCAATGACTTTCGGTCGCTGGATGATCCCTGTCGAGGCGCAGGGAAAACTCTGCATGCTCATACATGCCGACGACTATCGGTCGCGCTGGTCGCTCGGCGTGATCCGGGCAGACCTGAACATCCTCACTAAGCCGAACCGCGACCAGAAGCGCAATATCAAATCGGCATTCCTGGAACGCGGTAAATGGCTCTTCAGGGATGCACCGTTGCCCGTGAACACTTTACTGTCGCTGCCGGAGGCAGACCGTCTGGCAATCGAGGCGCAACCACCTGGGAAGCATCGGGTTGCGGAGCTGATGAGGCGGGCTGAGGGCCGGGTCGTAAACCGGGCGTCGATCGAGGCCACAGCTCAACAGCGAGACAGCATGAAACGGGTGCGCGCCAATGGCGGCGCGCTTGATCTTCTCACCAGCGAGGGCTTTCTGTTGCTGAGCGGAACCCGCCTCGCGGCGCAAAGGATCGCTTACGAGCTTGGCCTGCCACACCCACCACCTGGAGGGTTCGTTCCGGTCAAGGTAGCTGCGGCCTCGCTGGGCTGCACCGAGCCGACGGCAACCGTGCGAGGCGTAGTGATCAAACGGTGGCGGCCCGGCGATGAACCTCTGGACACCGGGCCGCTTGTTTCACTCGCCGACTGAATCCGCCAGTCCGGCGCTGTGAGTCCCGGCCGCTCAGACAGCGGCCGGGGACCAGCACCCCCGCGTGCTTACCCCGGTGCCTTCCGACCATCGGTGCCAGCGCCGGCGAGATGGGAGAGCAACGCCCGGATATCCGCGGCGTCCATGCCCCCAGCTGTGGTGACCTCATCTTCTTGCAGGTCACCTAGCTGGCGGACCGATGGGTCGTCCAAGATGGCGCCCATAAACTCCAGTTTCTCGCTCAGCCGCAAAGCGACGATCTCATCGACGGTGTTTCGTGCGGCCAAGACGGTCACTCTCGTCTCGGTTCCGGGCGCCAAGCCGAGACGGTGGATGCGGTCAAGACTCTGCAGGAAACGACCGGCCATGAAGTCACGGTCGACATATAGGGCGTCGTGACACTCGTGGTGCAGGCTGATGCCTTCCCCTAGCGTCGCCGGGTTGGAGATCAGCACCATGCACTCCGGGTCTTCCCGGAACCGGCGGATCTGCTCATCCCGATCAGGGGTTCCGCCGTGGACAACCGCTGGCCGGAACGGCTCGAGGAGCACCTCGAGCGTGGTAATACTGCGAACGAAGGTGCTCCAGACGAGCGTCTTTCGTTTGTGGCTCGCATTCTCGGCGACGACCTGGACAGCTTCCTTGTATTTGGGCGAGACCTCATACTCGGGAAGATTCCGGAGAAGAGTACCGAGAGACTCCTCCGAGGACACCGGCAGAGGTTCGACCCGATAGGCAAGCGGCTCGTAGCGTGTACTGCCCTCTGCAAGAAGGGCGGGGCTGGTAGCCGCCATGAGCATCCTCAGCATCGCCTTGCCCAGCGCCTCGAGATCTCCCGACCTAGCTGACGGATTGCCTTTGAGCGCCTCGTAGATCTCTCGGTGAAGAGGTGGGAGGTCGACGTATCTGATCTTCGTACTGACAGGGGGAAGTCCGAGTTCACCCTTCGTGGTACGGGTGAAGAGCGGACGTAGCACTGAACTCGCGTGGGCGAGGTTTCCGCCGCCTACAGCGTCTGCCACGACGCGTTTCCCGTGCCCGGGCCAGACGAAGGAAAGCAAGCTTTCGAGGTCTCGGGCGCCGTTGGGTGCGGGTGTACCTGTCAGGATCAACCGTCGGCTCGCCAATGGTCCAAGGGCAAGACATGCAGCCCCATAGGCTCCGCTCGAGCCTAGTTTCATGCGATGCGCTTCATCGAGGATGATCATGGCCGGAGCAGCACGAAGCCAAGCGGACAGTGCTGCCACAGCACGCCCTATCCGCTCGTAGTTGACGATGAGAATTTCCGCGGAAGGGTCGGGGCCCGCATCCATCACGGATGTTCGCAGAGGTTGCAAGAAACATATACCCGCTTCGAACCTCCACGATTCGTAAGCTGATTTCGGACCGATGACGAGCAGTCGCTGCGCCTCGCCTCGTTCACGCATCGCCGCGAAGACAGCAAGGCCGACTCTCGTCTTGCCGGCACCCGGAACGCTGAAGTTCGCACCATGGCGCAGCGTGAGCAGGCGTGCGATGTCACGGCGCTGGAAGGCTGTCAGATCGCCGGCCCATTCAGGCCCGAGGAGAGCAGCAACTTCCCCGGCCGCGATCTCGTCCGCCACGCCGGGCTCTTGAGATGCGAGCCGTCGTTCAGCCGTATCCGCATCATCGAGGACATCGTTCACCAGCCCGGCGAGAGCCTTGTCCCAGACAACATCGGCGTCGGGCCAAGCCGCAAGCTCGCCCACTCCGGCCAAGAAGTCATCGAGATCCACTTCGGCGCTCAACTGGCCAGTCTGACTGCCAGCCGCGATGCGCCCCACCAGAGCGACGAAATCCTCACGGAAACCGGCCTCCGCCCGGAGAACGACTCGAGTCCGCGTGACGTCGAACGCGAGTCTCAGCGAAGGCTCGATCGCCTGCGAAGCATGGGTCACTTCTTGACCACCGCGGTCAGCCAGGTCAACCCTTCGCCTGGCAGGTTGATCGTCCGGTTGGCTTCAGCGGCAACCTCAACCAGCATGTCCCGCATCTTCACAACGGCGTCATCAAAAGCGTCTTCGTCCAGACTGCCGTTACCGCGGGCCATAACCAGATCGATGACGCACTGCCTCAGATCCTCGCAAGCATCGTTCACGCGGTCCGGCGCGGCTTGCCGCTTCTTCCGCAGCCGGAAGTCCTTCCCCGCCATCGCAATCGCACCATCGAACACATCCAGGAGGTCTTGCTTGGCTTTGGAGGCATCAGCCAGCTGGCCCGGCTCGGCCTTCTCCCCGGCAACCTCCACCGCTTTCAGCTTCAAAGCGGTGTCGGTCAGCGCCCTGGCTGCCGCCACCTGCGGAGCGGCGGAAGGCGCGGGACGGTTGAGGCCGGGAATCATCTTCGGCGCGGATGCCTCTACCGCCGGCTTGAGGTCTGCGGGCAGCCGGTCATCGAGGAAACGGCTTTGGAAGTCCGCGCCGATGTAGCGTACGTCTGTCTTGGCGAAGTCCAAGACGATGGCAGTCAGACGCGCTTCCTTGAGCAGCTCCGCTTTTTCCCTGTTCCGCTCCTTCTTGACCGTTCGGTAGAGCTCGAACAACTTCTCCTTGGCATTCTCGAAGTCCATCAAGCGCAGCGAGAACGCACCGTTGGCACTGCGACCGATCAGGTCACGCAGACTGTTGAGGATCCACATGTCCCGATCAACAGCATCTTTTGTGGTATGAAAGCTCCGGGCGATGTCAGACGGCCCGACACCCAATGCCAGCTGCTCTTCAACTGCGAGCAGGTGGTTGATGTAGGAGTAGTCGCGGCGGTGGTCTTGACGGAGCTGAAGGGTGAGTTCGACCGCGTGGATGTCGTCCCAGGTGCAAGACTTCGGCAGAACCCCGACGCGGATGATCGGAAATCCGAGTTCCTTTAGTGCTGCACGACGGGTATTCCCGTTCACCAGGATGCCAGAATGGGTGATCAGCCCAGGTTCGAGCTGCTTGTACTCGCGAAGACTCTGCTGCAGATCGTCGAACTTCGGATCACGCCGTGACGGATCGGCGGGCAGAGTGGTCAGCAGGTAGTGCAGGTATTCCTGACTCTCATCGCTCCAAGGGTCCTCGTTCAAGGCCCGGTCTTTATCAGGATCATGGCTGCGCTGTGCACGGATCCGGTGGGTACCTGGGTTATAGAAGAGTCGCGGCACCGGCATGTCGATCACTTGCACATTGGTCGGCTGACCCCGGAATTCGATCTTGATTGTCTCGGGGATACCCGCGGTCCCGCTCGCATCTGACAAGCGCTGCTCGACCACGTTCCGGGTGGCTGCAGCTCCTGGCGGGACACCAAAGTCAGTCGTCATCGTTCATCCTTGCTCTGCGGCAGGCGCAACCTGCCGCATCCGACATGAGGGGACGGCACACTCTCAGCTCAGCGACTCGCGCACGAGTTCGCGCGCCTCGGCAGGCAGCGTAAGGAAGTCGGCCCAGAGCTGCTCCGCCTCGCTGAACCGCCTGGACCCCTCTTCGATCCATCCAGCAAGCATCTTCTTCTCGATCATCGGCAGGCGCGCAGCCCTCGAGAGCACATCTTGCACGTCAGCAGCCAGCTCACCGCCGGCACCTACCCTGCACCGGTTGCATTCGACGACAAGTTGCGTCTGCTGCGTGCCCCCAGGCATCCGGACCGGCCGGCGTGCGAGGTCGAGCTGGGCCGTCGTCTCCGTACCCACGTACTTCTCACCAGGGCCAATCCCGCAACTGCGGCACTTGTACCCGTCCCGCGCCAGGATTTCACGACGCTGGCTCGTGCTAACAGCAACTGCCTGACGGGTGGCCTTACCTGGTTCCCAGACTGCAGCACCACGCTGGGCGAAACGCTGCTCATTGAGATCAAGCCCGGCATCTTCCCTGCTTGTGTCGATCTTCCAGCCGAAGTCACGCAAATCACGCATACGGCGATCAATCTGCGCCACCTCCGGGAAAGCCTCCCGAAGCTGGTTCTTGGTGAAGGTGTTCCCTTCACCAACCTCTTGTACCAGCCAGAGCGCCGTACGTTTCATCGTGCCCAGACGGTTGTCGCGCCAGTCAGGCATAGTCACTAGACAACTCCATTCACTTCAATCCGCGGGCATATCCGCCTGCTCCATTTGTGACCACACACCGGCACCACCTGGCAGTCCGCAAGCCGACTGCCCGGTCAATGGCTGGTGATGGCTCCATCCAAGCCTGAGCGGAGGAACGAATACAAGGCCCCGCGTGTCCCGATTAATGCCCCTCAGAATCAGGACACGCAGGGGACCGGCAACACTCCGGAGCAATGGCAAACTGAGCACCCCGGGGTCACTCGCCCCGCTGGCGAACCAGCGCCGAAGGAGGAGGATGCTTTGCCGCAAATAGGAAATCGCGGTGATGTCAGTCAGGTTTCCGGCCCACTGAAAAACTTCGCATTAGCAGTGAGTAACTGTTGCGACATCCTGAGTGACGCCGGTGTCTCGCTGCGCGAGATCGAGAACATACTCGTAAAACGGCACCCCAAGGCCAAGTTCCCCAAGTCCTCAACGACCATCTGGGCGATGACCAAGGGTAAGCAAGTACGTCCTAGCCTCGAGCTCGCCCAGAATGTCTACGACTTGGCCGTCGAATACGCGCATGGAAGCGCACGCGACCTACCAGCGCCCGGCTCTATTGAGCGCCTACATGAGCAGGTACTTCTTCAAGCTGCGCGCGGCCAGGCGTGCAGGAGTTGCGGCAGGCCATGGGAGGAAACCGGGATACCTCTGGAGCAAGCATTGCCCCCGCTACCCGCCGAGGCTGTCCAGCCGCCGATGCAAGACACGCGGTTGCCGGTGGCCGCCAACGAGGGGGACCGGCAACACAGCTGGGACGGGCTCGCCGACTTGAAGAACCGGCTGGCGGCGGACCAAGCCGCCGACGCCGCCGGCATTCTCCGGCACACCGGCTTGCACGCCACACCGTTTGAGGCGGCGGCAGCTATCGCCGCATGTCAGAACGATGGGCTCGTCGACGCCGCCAATGCCGTCATACACCACACATCCCAGCGCAGCGCGGACGAAGTAATGCAAGTGCTACAGATCCTGCTCGCCAACGCGGACACCGGCTCTGCTGAGCAGCTCTTGAGAATCAGGCTGGAGAAGCTGTGAAGACATCGGCACCTGGCCATGGCGACATCTGTACCAACGTCCACGGAGACACCCACGCCCTCACCACTCCGGGAGCTGACCCAGAATTGCGCACGGTCCTCTCTGCTTTACGGCTACATCACAACCTGCCGCTGCTCTTTGGCGGCGCGATCCAGTCAGCCGTGGACTATGTGCTCGATGGCGCACGTACTGGGCGCTTCGACCTTTCATCTCCACTCGTCGACAGTGATGAGCGAAGGACCGTAGGAACCAAACTCCAGTATCACCTCCTTGACGCCCTGGGGCTGCCGAAGCTGAGGAGCCCGGACACGCTGATTTCCGGCATTCCGGTAGACATCAAAGGCACCGTCGGCGACAACTGGAGCATCCCGCGCGAGGCACAGTGCGAACTGTGCATCCTTGTCAAAATCGACGTCCAGCGGGACAGACACAGCGCGTGGTTGATGAGAACCCATCGCGCATGGCTTCACGGTGGTCAGGGAAACCGCGACCAGAAGCGCGGCGTCATCGCCGCCGCGCTGCAGCGGCACGCGATAGCGCTGTACCCCGAAACGGCGATGAGCCGAAACCCTCTGCGCCTCTTGGACGACGATGGGATCGCAGCGGTATTCAACCCCAACGCTGGCCTGGTCCTTCGGCTGACCGAGCTCTTCACCCGCCTCCCCGAGGTTGTCTTCCCCCGGCACTCCATTGAGACCGTAGGCTTCCAACTGCATGACCCTCTACGCCGTGCCCGGCAGGCGAAGGAGCGCGTACGTGAAGCGGGCTTCGATCTGCTCGTCGAAACCTGGGTGCACGAACGGGAGAGGGCGGAAAGCCTTGGGTTTGAGCTCCCCAAGGACGGATGGGTCGCTGTGCCGCACGACAAGTCCGCGAGCACAGACGGCTCCGCTTCCATGAACGCCTGGGAACAAGGCTGGTAAGCCGTCAGATGACGCCCGTTTACCTGGTAGAGGTGGCCACCGGCGGGGATGGTCCAGCCGGGAAACCGGGACCGATCGGAGTGCCGAATCTGGCGTTGAGGACGGGGCCACCGGTGTAGAGGAGGCCGGCGGCCAGGACCGGCTGGACGGCGGGTGCCGACAGGTCCCGTGACCACTGGACCACTCCGATGGTGGCGGTGAGAGCGGAGACCTTGCGGCCGACTGCCAGGTTAGAGCTGAGGACCGCTGTGGTGGATCCGGTCGGCTGGCCGTAGCCGTTGGTGGCGATCAGGGAACTAGCGTGCGCGCGGAGAAGCGGATGGCCCGCCCGCCAGGCCGGGCCATCCGCGGCACCGAGAGGTCAGCCGTTGAGGAGCTTGAGCATCTGCTGGACCTGATCGGCCCGCGACTCCTTGACCCGCTCCGCGAACTTCTTCGTCTGCTCGTTCGCGCCCTTGTCCAGTTCCAGCTGAGCCATCTCCACGGCGTTGTGCTGGTGTGCCAGGAAGAGGTTCAGGAACGCGGTCTCGAAGTCTGCCTTCTTCACCGTCTTCAAGGAGTTGATCTCGGCGTCGGTGGTGCTGGGGAGACCGCCGTGGTCGGCGTGGACGCTGACCCGCTTGTCGACAGTGGTCGGCTTACCCCACTCGGTCAGCCAGTTGGTCATCATGGTCAGCTCGTCCTTCTCGGTGAGCTGGACGGCCTTGGCCAGGTCGGTGACGCCGGCCCGGGTGGAGCGGGACGCGCCGATCTCGGCCATCTGCAGGCCCTGCTGCTGGTGGTCGGCCAGCATCTGCAGGAACATCACGTCGCGGTCGTTGAAGGTCGACCCGGCGGTGATCTCCGCGACGTTCTTGACCGCGGGGGCGGAAGCCGCCGGCGTGGCCGTCTCCTTGGCGGTGCCGCACGCTCCGAGAAGAAGCGGCGCGACAGCGGCCAGAGCCACGAAACGATGCTTGAGCCGGCCCGGAGCGGCAGTGCTCATGCGCTTCACAGCGGCAGCCAGAGGGCGAGCGTGTAGATCGACGGTTCCCAGCTGCGGATCGCGGTGTGCGACTGCCGGCACTTGTAGGAGACGCCCTGGTAGGTGACCACGTCACCGGTCTTGTAGCTGACTCCGGGCGCCCACTCGCTGCCGCCGGGCGCGGTCGTCGAGGCGGCGGAGCTGGTTACGGTGGCGGCCGGCGCCACGGTCGTAGGGGCGGTCGTGGGTGCCTTGGTCGGGGCCGAGGTGGTGGGTGCCGTCGAGGCGCCACCACCAGCCGGCGAGCCACCACCAGCCGGCGAGTCACCACCGGTCGACGAGCCGCCGCCACCGATGTTCACGTCCACGCAGCTGTAGAAGGCGTTGCCCGTGTCCCCGATGTTCCAGACCGCCAGGACCGTGTGCTTGCCGGAGAACTTGCTGACGTCGACCGTGTGGCTGACGGTCGCCTCGGGGATCGCGTTGTTGTCGTTGAACGTCGCGACCTGAGCGCCGTCGACGTAGTACACCCAGCTCGCCGTGCGGTGCCGGGCGGTCAGCACCCAGTTGAACTTGACCGAGCTGCCGACGGTGGTGGCCGGCCAGCTCCGCGAGTTGTCGTTCAGGACCGTGAAGCCGGCGTTGCCGCCGTTGCACTCCTTGGAGCCTTTCGGCGCCTCGACGCTCTGCGGCTCGAACTGGATCGCGCCGCAGTCGGCGACCGCGCCGGCAGCGCACTGCGCCTGGCGGCTCGGCGGCGACGAGACGTAGCCGTGGGCCATGGCCGGTGAGGCGATCACCAATGTCGACCCGACCATCCCGAGGGTGGCCAGCGGGTAGGCGATCTTCCTGCGCATGTCAGCTCTCCAGACATCGTCCTGGCGTACTTACGAGCCCGAACATTAGGGAGAGCTGCCATAACGGAGCCTTAAGGCGACCGAAAACCCGCCTGAAAACGGTTATCGCACGGCCCGGCGACGCCGCCTGGCCGGCGGCTCCTCGTCGAGAAGACCATCCTCGGGAGACGTGAGCAGGAAACCTACGCGAGCCCCTCCCAACGGGCTTCGCCCCACCACCAATTGCCCGCGTACGGTGTCAGCCGCGCGACGAACGATGTCCAGCCCGAGCCCGGTGGACCCGGCTCCGCTGAACCCGCGTTGCACGGCTGCCGCCGGGTCGGCGATCCCGGGGCCGGCGTCGTCCACGAGCAGTCCCGTCGAGGAGACGCTGACCCGGAACGCCACCCCCTCGTCGGTGTGCGAGAAGACGTTGCCGAGCATCGCGTCGACCACCAGGATCACGTCGCTGCGGGACATCGGCACCATCACCGGCTCGTGGCCGCCGACCACTTCCCAGGGTCGTTCCTGGTCCTCGGCGAGCACGGACCAGAACGCCAGCCGATCGGCGAGCGCCTCGACCAGGTCGCACTGCTGGTTGCCGCGGTGCTCGACACCGAGCCGGGCACCCGTGATGATCGCTTCCAGCTCTTGGTCGAGCAGGTCACAGGCCTGCCGCATGCGGTCCGCGATCGGCCCCGGCGGGATGGTCTCGGCGTCGAGGCGCAGCGCGGTCAACGGCGTACGCAATCGGTGTGAGAGATCGGCGGCGAGCTCGCGCTCACGATCGAGCAGGCGCCGCAGATCACCGGCCATGGTGTTGAACGCCTGGCCCGCGTCGCGCAGTTCCCGCGGCCCGGACGGCTCGATCCGTTCGTTCAGCTCACCGCCGCCGAGTTTGCGGGTGGACTCGGCGAGCTGGCGGGTGGCCCGGACCATCTGCGCGCCGAGCCGGTCGGCGAGCAGGGTGGAGCCGGCGACCAGCACCACGGCCAGGCCGGCGAGCGAGGCCCAGGCCTTGTAGACGCCGCGGCGCATCTCGGCGTCGGTCACGAACACCTCGACGACGACGGTCCGGCCGTCGGTGAGCACTGTCGGCTGCAGGTAGGCGACCCCGCCGGCAGCGGCCGCGGTGGCCGAGCGGCGCTGCTTCGCGGCCCGTTCGACGGTGGCGTCGCTGAGGTGCGAGGTGCCGATCGGGTCGACGCCGGGCAGGTGCACGGAGAGCAGACCGGCGCTGCCCGCGGAGGTCGAGGCGACGGCGTTGGTGAGCGCGGTCGGGTCGGCGTTCACCCCGAGCACGGTGACCATCGAGGTGGCCTGCTGGCGTGCCTCGGAGATGGCCTTGTCATGGGCGATCTGCCAGATCGCGACGGCCAGCGGGACCAAGAACGCGCAGGCGACCATCGAGGTGATCGCGAGGGCGAGCCGGTTAAGCGCCCACCTCACTGCGGATCGACCATCATGACGCCGACACCGCGCACGGTGTGCAGGAACCGGGGTTTGGCGGCGGTCTCCCCGAGCTTGCGGCGCAGCCAGGAGATGTGCACGTCGATGGTCTGCTCCTCACCGATCCGCGCCTGGTTCCACACCTGGTTCATCAGCTCGCGCCGGCTGATCACCTGGCCGACGCGCTCGGCCAGGTACGCCAGCACGTCGAACTCCCGGCGGGTCAGTTGCAGCGGCTCCCCGCGCAGCTCGGCCCGGCGCTGCCTCGGCTTGATCACCAGCTCGCCGACGGTGATCGTGTTCGGCGCCTGCTCGGTGGTGGTCCGCGCGCGGCGCAGCACCGCCGAGATGCGGGCGAGGATGTGGCCGCCGGAGAACGGCTTGGTCACGTAGTCGTCGGCGCCGGCGCTCAGCAGTGCGATGATGTCCGCCTCCGAGCGCCGGGCGGTCGCCACGATCACCGGCACGTCGGAGACCGTGCGCATCATCCGCAACGCGTCGGTGCCGTCGATGTCGGGCAGCCCGAGGTCGAGGATGACCAGGTCGGGCCGCTCCTGAGTGACGATCTTCAGCGCCTGGGCAGCCTGGCCGACCGGGCGCACCACGTGCCCGGCATCGGTCAGCGCGCGGGTCAGCGCGGCCGCGATGTTGCGGTCGTCCTCGACCAACAGGATCAACGCCATGGCGTGCAGCATAGGACCAGGTGAGAGGATGGGCGTCGTGCGATCTTCCCGTTGGGCTCCGGTGGCCGGCTGGTTCGCGGCGACCGCGAGCAGCATCGTGCTCTCCTGGGTGGCGCTGCTGCCGGTGCTCAACGCCGCACGTCCCGACGTCGGCACGCTGCCGGACATCGATCAGGTGCCGGCCGCCGACGTGGTGGCCCCGGTCCCGGTCCCGGTCCCGCTGCCGTCGTCCGCGTCCCGCCCGGCGCCGAGCCGGTCGGTGACCACGCCGGCCCAGCCGACGACGCCCACGGCGAAACCGTCCAAACCGTCGCCGAAGCCGTCGAGCGCGAAGGCGAGCACCGAGCCGGCTGCCACCACGGTGGACGGTTGGACGGTCACCACCGGCGGCGACGGGCTGCGGACGTACCTCAAATCCTTCACCGTGAAGGGTGGCCGGGCGGTGATCAAGATGACCAGCGACGGGGTTGTCTCGCTGGTCACGGCCACTCCGGCGGACGGGTTCGCGGTGCAGAGGACGCAGAGCGCGCCGACCGACATGGCGGTCTACTTCAACGAGACCAACCACAGTTTCATCATCCACGCGATCTGGTGGAACGATGCGCCGTTCGTCGAGGTCAGCGAGATCGGCTCATAGAAGTTTCTGGATTGAGAGCGCTCCTGCGCACTGAACGAGGGTTTTCCCTGATTCGGTGACGTCCGTCGATGCTTAACGTCTCACCTCAAGTCATCCAGGTGTGACCCATCGTCCGACGGACGGTTGAACCCGCCCGCCAACCCCCCGGGCGGGAAAGGAGCAGTGCGTGAAATCCCGTACCCCTGTCGTGGTCGCCTCGGTCGCCGCAACCGCGGTCGCCTCGGTGGCCGTCGCGCTCGCCGGGCCGGCGACCGCCACGCCCAGCGTCGCCGCGTCACCCGCGGCGGCCGCCGCCGCTGCCGCCTCCTCCCTGTTCGCCGCCCGCCCGGCCGCTCTGCACGCCGCCGCGGACGAAGCGTTCGTCCAGCACGACGTCATCTCCACCGACAAGCTCCAGTACGTGCCGTACGACAAGACGTACAAGGGTCTCCCGGTGATCGGCGGCGACGGCGTCGTCGTCACCGACCTGGCCGGCCAGGTCCAGTTCACCTCGGTGGCGCAGAGCGCGCCGCTCGGCGCGATCAACACGACGCCCGCGCTGAGCGCCGCCGACTCCGTGAAGATCGCCAAGGGTGAGCTGAAGACCGTCGCCGGTGTCGAGGGCACCAAGCTGGTCGTCTTCGCCTCCACCGGCACCCCGGCGCTGGCCTGGGAGTCCACCATCAAGGGCACCAGCGTCGAGGGCCCGAGCCGGCTCACCGTCGACGTGGACGCCACCTCCGGCAAGGTGCTGCGCACCTACGAGCACGTCACCGACGTGGCCGGCACCGGCACCGGCTGGATCAACGGCTCGGTCAGCCTGGACACCACCCTCTCGGGCAGCACGTACAGCCTGAAGGACCCGAGCATCGCGTCGCTGACCTGCCAGGACGCGTCGACCAACACCACCTTCAGCGGCACCGACAACGTGTGGGGCAACGGCACCGGGACCAACAAGGAGACCGGCTGCGTCGACGCCTTCTACTCGGCGCAGAAGGAAAAGGCCATGCTGTCGACCTGGCTGGGCCGAACCGGCTTCACCAGCAGCGGTGGCGCCTGGCCGATCCGGGTCGGGCTGAACGACCAGAACGCGTACTACGACGGCACCCAGGTCCAGATCGGCAAGAACACCGCCGGTCAGTGGATCTCGTCGGCCGACGTGCTGGGCCACGAGATCGGCCACGGCATCGACGACAACACCCCGGGCGGCATCTCGAAGAGCGGCACCCAGGAGTTCGTCGGCGACGTGTTCGGCGCGGCCACCGAGGCCTTCGCCATCAACCCGAACGACCCGCCGGACTACCAGGTCGGCGAAGAGGTCAACCTGGTCGGGAGCGGCCCGATCCGGTACATGTACAACCCGTCGCTCGCCGGTGACGACAACTGCTACTCGTCCAGCACCCCGGGCCAGGAGGTGCACGCCGCGGCCGGCCCCGGCAACCACTGGTTCTACCTGCTCGCCGAGGGCACCAACCCGACCAACGGCCAGCCGGCCAGCTCGCGGTGCTCCGGCTCCGGCGCCATCACCGGTGTCGGCATCCAGACCGCCACGAAGATCTTCTACAACGCGATGCTGATGAAGACCAGCAGCTCGTCGTACGTGAAGTACCGCACCTGGACGCTGACCTCGGCCAAGGCTCTGGACAGCACCTGCGCGCTCTTCAACACCACGAAGGCCGCCTGGGACGCGGTGAGCGTGCCGGCCCAGTCCGCCGACCCGACCTGCACCGGTGGCGGCACCGGCTCGCCGAGCCCGTCGTCGAGCACCTCGAACCCGCCGACCGGCGGCTGCACCGGCACCAACGCGACTGCGGTGACCATCCCGGACGCCGGCGCCGCCGTCTACAGCGACATCGCGATCAGCGGCTGCGCCAAGACCCCGTCGACCACCGCGACGATCGCGGTCAACATCACCCACACGTACCGCGGTGACCTGCGGGTCGACCTGGTCGCGCCGGACGGCACGATCGTCAACCTGAAGGCCACGTCGACCACCGACAGCGCGGACAACGTGGTGGCGACCTACTCGAAGAACCTGTCGGGCGAGGCGGCGAACGGGACCTGGCGACTGAAGGTCCAGGACACCTACTCCGCAGACACCGGCAAGATCAACAGCTGGACGCTCACCCTCTGATCGAACGGGTGGACGGAGGGGCGCTGCCTGCGGGCGGCGCCCCTTCCGGGCATTCCTCGGGGGTCCGCCAACCTTCTATCAGGACCATTCCGGCGTACGGGAAATGAGCCTTTGTGAAGTTCACCGCCAGGCGCAGTTCCGATGTGGTGCGATGCGGGCCACAGTGACGCCGGACCGTGATCTTCGAGGCTTACCGTTCCGGCAACGCTGGACGGGAGATCGCATGGTGACTGACGTTTACGGGGCCGTGGTGCCCGGTCGCCCGACGGGGGTGCTCGCCGACGTGTGGGGCCGGTCTGCCCTGCGCGACCTCGCCCTGGTCGTGGGTGCCGCCGGAGCGGTGGGGCTCGCCGCGCAGATCGCGATTCCGGTGCCGGGGTCTCCCGTGCCGATCACCGGGCAGACGTTCGCGGTGCTCCTCGCCGGCGCGGTGCTCGGGCCCGGTCGTGGCGCGGCCGGCATGCTGCTCTACGCGGTGGCCGGCGCTCTGGGCGTCCCGTGGTTCGCCGGCGGCACGTCCGGCTGGCCGCTCGCGACCGGTGGTTATCTGCTGGGCTTCGTCATCGCCGCCGCGCTGGTCGGGCAGTTGGCGGCGCTCGGCGCGGACCGGCGCCCCGGGTACACGATCGGTCTGATGTTCATCGGCAATCTCCTGATCTACCTGGTCGGAGTCCCGTGGCTGGCGTCGATGACCTCCATGGACGTGCCCGACGCGGTTGTCAGGGGCGTGGTGCCGTACCTGATGGGCGATGCTCTGAAGATCGTGCTCGCGGCCGCCGTGCTGCCCGGCTCCTGGATGCTCCTCAACCGCAAACGCCCTGGTTGAGTACCCCTTGAAGGGGTGACAGCGCTGATCCGGCCTGCTGTGTACACAGGCTGTGTGCACAGCTTGTGGATAACTCGAACGGGTGTACGAGAAGTGACACGCGATGGCAGGATGATCGCGTGTCGCCCCACGAGCTGCGCCCGAGTTATCCGATCACCACCGAGCGCCTGCGGCTGCGCCCGTTGACCCCGGCCGATGCCGAGGCGCTGCTGGCCTATCGCAGCCGCCCCGACGTCTGCCGTTACGTCCCGTTCGAGCCGATGACCCCCGAGGTGATCGCCGATCGGCTCGCCACCTACTGGGCCGCCACGGCCCTCACCGACGAGGGCCAGTCGCTGACCCTGGGCGTCGAGGTCGCGCAGACCGGCCGGCTGGCCGGCGACGTGACCCTGTTCTGGCACAGCCGCCAGCACCGCGGCGGCGAGATCGGGTATGTGATGAACCCCGGCTTCGCCGGCCAGGGATATGCGACCGAGGCCGCCCGGGCCATGCTCCGGCTCGGCTTCGAGACCCTCGGGCTGCACCGGATCATCGGGCGGATCGACGAGCGCAACGAGCCGTCCGCCCGGGTGCTGCGCCGCCTCGGCATGCGGCAGGAGGCGCGGCTCGTGCACAACGAGTTGTTCAAGGGCGAGTGGAGCACCGAGGTCTGCTTCGCCATGCTCTCCGAGGAGTGGCAGGCGCAAGGTTCCTCGCCGAGCGTCCCGGGCTAGGCGGTGTTTCGCAGTGCCGCGCTGCGAAACACCGCCTAGATGTCCAGGTTGGATTCGATCCGCTTGAGCTGGTGGCGGGCCAGCGCCAGGTTCGCCCGCTCCTTGTAGAGAGCCAGGTAGAGGAAGAGTCCCTGCCCGGAACGTCCGGTCAACGGCCGGATCAGGTGGTACTGCGAGTCCAGCGTGATCAGCACGTCCTCGATGCTCTCGCGCAGGCCGAGCATCTCCATCGTGCGCAGCTTCGCGCGGACCACCTCGGTGTTCGCGGCGGCCGCGACAGTCAGGTCGAAGTTGCGATCACCGCCGGCGACGCCGAGGGCCATTCCGCTGCTGCGGTCCACCAGAGCGACGCCGATCGCGCCGTCGATCTGCATCGCGTCCTTGAGGGCAACATCCATGTCCGGCATTTCGGGTTCCTTCCGGTGACTCACTCCGATCGACATCGACTGTCACCGACCCACGGACAACCCCGTCGCACATGATGTCCGGCTTGGACACCCGGCCGTCTCGCATCCTTGGATCGGCATCGAGGGAGTTGAAGATTTCTGCAGCTTCGAAAGCTCGTAAGACGCGTATCCGGGCTGCTTTTCCTCGCGTTGGTCGATGCGAATGACTGGAGGGGACCCGCCGTGTCAGTGCCGCTGTACCAGGCGAAGGCCGAGATGTTCCGGACCCTCGGCCACCCGGTCCGGATCCGGGTCCTGGAACTGCTGCAGAACGGGCCGCGGCCGGTCCGCGACCTGCTCGCCGAGATCGACGTGGAGGCGTCCAACCTGTCCCAGCAGCTCGCCGTCCTGCGGCGGGCCGGGATCGTGACGTCGTTCCGGGACGGCACGCTGGTCATGTACGCCCTGAGCACCACCGATGTGGCTGACCTGCTCGCCGCCGGCCGGCGCATCCTCGGTGCCGTCCTCACCGACCGCGACGGCCTCCTGGTCGAGCTCCGGGCCCAGAAGTAACCCACCCGGCAACACCGACCGACAGCGCGCCTCCAGGCCCCGGCTGGTCGTCAGGGGTGCATCCAAGGGCTGAAGCACCCCTGACGACCAGCTGAACCCGCGCGACCGCCCGGCGGCGCCGGACCACAACTCCGGATTCGTTTGCGCAGGGAAGCCCGGGACGCGTCGCTCGGGGTTACTTGTCGAAGGAGGCGTAGTACGAAGCGGCCATGTCCTCGTCGCCGTGCCCCTGCTCGGCGGCTCGGCGGAAACGCTCGGCACCCGCGGCCGCCACGTCGAGGCGTACGCCCGCGTCGGCGCCGGCACCGACGATCAACCGCGCGTCCTTCTCGGCCGTGACCACCGCGAAGCTCGCCGGCGACAGCCGGTCCTCGAGGATCGCGGACCCCTTCGCCCGCAGGTAACCCATGTCCAGCGGACCGCCCTCGATCAGCCCGAAGAAGTCGGCCGGGTCGACGCCGAGGCCCTTGGCCAGCGCGAGCGTCTCCGCGGCGCCGTGCGTGACGGCCAGGACCCAGCTGTTCGCGACCAGTTTGAGCCGGGTCGCGGCCTCGGTCCAGACGGTGCGCGCGCCGACCGCGTCGAAGACCGGGGCGATCGCGTCACGGTGCTCCGCCGGGCCGGTGGCGAGAACGGTGAGCTGCCCGGCCTCGGCCGGTTGGCGGGTGCCGAGCACCGGCGCGTCGAAGAAGACCAGCCCGTGCTCACCGGCGAACGCGGCCAGGTCGGCGACGTCCGCCAGGCTGGTGGTGGTCGACTGCATCCACAGCACGCCGGGCCGCAACCCGGGAACGGCCTCGGCGATCACGGATCGGACGGTGGCGCCGTCGTACAGCATGGTCAGGATGACGTCGGCGCCGGTCACCGCCTCGGCCGGCGTGTCGGTGACCTGCACGCCGTCCGCGGCGAGCGGCTCGGCCTTGCCACGGTGACGGTTCCAGGCCCGGACGGTGTGCCCGGCGCGGGCCAGGTTGCGAGCCATCGCGGCACCCATGATCCCGGTGCCGAGGACGCTGACGGTGAGTTTCTCGGTCATGGCACCCAAGCTAGGGTCAGTCCGGCGGATCACCCAAGTGTCAGGCGAGGCCCTGGCGGCCCGCTGGACAGACCCTGGCTTTCAGGACTCGCTCGATCGGGCCCACAGGTTGATGCCGGACTCCGTCGCATACTTGTCGATCTCGGCGAGCTCGTCCGCGGTGAACTCGGTGTTGTTCAGCGCGGCCAGATTGTTCTCCAGCTGGGCGACGCTGCTCGCGCCGAGCACCACCGACGTCATCCGCGGGTCCCGCAGTGACCAGGCGATCGCCAGCTGCGCCAGGCTCTGGCCGCGCCGCTCGGCGATCGCGTTCAGCCCGCGGATCTTGGCCAGGTTCTCCTCGGTGAGCCACTCCGGGGTGAGCGACTTCTGCTCGCCGGCGCGTGAACCCTCCGGGATGCCGTTCAGGTAGCGGTCGGTGAGCATGCCCTGGGCCAGCGGGGAGAAGCCGATGCAGCCGGCGCCCTCCTGCTCCAGCACGCCGAGCAGGTCGTCCTCGATCCAGCGGTTCAGCATCGAGTACGACGGCTGGTGGATCAGCAGCGGCGTGCCCAGGTCACGCAGGATCGCGGCGGCCTCGGCGGTCTTCGCCGGGGAGTAGGACGAGATGCCGACGTAGAGCGCCTTGCCCGCGCGGACCGCGGCGTCCAGCGCGCCCATCGTCTCCTCGAGCGGGGTCTCCGGGTCGAAGCGGTGCGAGTAGAAGATGTCCACATAGTCCAGCCCCATCCGCTGGAGGGACTGGTCGAGGGACGCCGTCAGGTACTTCCGGGAGCCGTGGTCACCGTAGGGGCCGGGCCACATGTCGTAGCCGGCCTTGGTCGAGATGACCAGCTCATCCCGGTACGGCCGGAAATCCTCGGCGAGCAGCCGGCCGAAGTTGACCTCGGCGGAACCGTAGGGCGGACCGTAGTTGTTCGCCAGGTCGAAGTGCGTGACACCGAGGTCGAAGGCGCGGCGCAGCACCGCCCGCTGCGTCTCGATCGGCTTGTCGTCGCCGAAGTTGTGCCACAGGCCGAGCGAGATCGCCGGCAGTTTCAGTCCGCTGCGCCCGGTCCGGCGGAACTCCATGGAGTCGTAGCGGGTGGGCGCGGCCGTAAAGGAAGTCACTGTTGATTCTTATCGCAGAAGCGGCGGCTCCGCTGAGTGTCGAGGGCAACCCGTTCCCGGGTACGGCCATGGCCGCTCACCTCGACCCGGAGTCCCGCTGCGCGCCGGCCGGCTCCCAGGCGTGTGACGGGGACCGGAGGAACCCCTGGGAGCCGGCCGGCAAGCTGGGCCGCGTTTCGTCGTTCGGACGATCAGCGGGACATGGCCTAAACCGCGGCCTCGGCGACCGCTCGGCGGGGCGGGCCGGCCAGCGTGTACGCCGCGAGCCCGCCGACCGCCAGCACCAGCGCCGTCACCGCCGCCGGGCCGCATCGCGGGTCCTGCCCCTGCCAGGTGAGGACCTGCCCGAGCCGGGTCTCCGACTGCGAGTACAGCGTCGCCGCCAGGGTCCAGCCGAGCGGCACGAACCACGATCGGGCGGGGCTGATCACCGTGGCGCACAGCGCGGTCAGCCCGAGCAGCCCCGCCGCGTCCCGCACCACCAGCAGCGCCGGGCTGAAGCGGGCCGGGGTGACCAGGGTGATCGCGAGCAACCCCACCACGATGGTCATGGCTGCGAGCACGTGCGCGGCCCGACGTGGCGGCCAGGGCAGCGCGGCGGTGCGGTCGAGGGCTGCGTCCGGGCTGACCAGGGTCGGCGTCAGGGCCGTCACCATCAGGAGGACCGTCAGGACGACCATGGCCGGGCCCACCTCGCGGCTGTCGGAGGCGGCCACCCACATGGACCACATCAGGACGGCGCAGCCCACCGCCATGGCCACGGCCAGCGGCGCGCGCCGCGAGCGCAGGTACAGCACGAGCCACCGCATCACTTGCACCTCAGGGCCGCGTCACGAACCGCACTGACCTTGGCGGTCGCCTGGTCGGCGGGGAGTTCACGCAGCTCCTGCCAGCGGATTACGGCGTCGGCGATGACGTCCGGCGCGACATCGGGGATGACGTCCGGCGCGTCGTCCGGCGCGTCAGCGACCGGCTGCCGCCCGATCATCCAATACGCCGCGGCGAGCGCGTCGGGCCACGCGGGGCCCTTGTCGCAGTCGTAAGGGCTGGCGAACACCGAGATCACGATCTTTGCTGTCAGGTCGCTCGTCTTGCCGGCCCTGATCGGGACCAGTGCGACGTCGGCGGCTCGCGGGGCCGGGACGTACGGCAGATAGGTGGTGTTGTCCTCGTGCACCTGAGTCGGCGTGCCCGGCAGTTTCGCCAGGATCGTCAGCGCTTCCCGGGCCCGCGGGACGATCTCCGGCAGCAGTCCCTCGTGCACCCGGCTGACGCAGACTCGCGCCTCGTCCTGCGCGCAGACCAGCTCCTTCGCGACCGGGTCGACGGAGTCGACGACGAGCCTGTTCTGGTGGGGCATGACGGTGATCGCCAGCGCGGCGCCGAGCGCCACCGGCACCAGCGCCGCGAACCGCGACCGCCGGCCACTGGACGCGAACAGCAGCACCCCGGCGACCGCGAGCCCGGCCAGCCAGATCGCCTGCGCGGCGCTGATCCGCCCCGGGACGGTCGTGTAGGCGTCCGGCAGGTTCATCTCGTAGATCGGCGAGAAGACCAGCGCCAGCCAGCCCCGGGGACGGGTGATGGCGGGAATCGTCAGCAGCAGGCCGAGGCCGGCCACGCCCAGGGTGGGCGCGGTGGCGAGCCAGGGCAGCAGGCGGCCGACGGCCAGGCCGAGCCAGACCCCGGCGAGCAGCGCCAGCGCGCCGACCGCGACGACGGCCACGACCGCCATCGGCAGGTACTCCGCGGTGCTGATGATCGACACTGCGCCGACGACACCCATCAGCAGGTAGGCCGCGATGATCGTCACGGCCATCGCGCCGAGCGTCGGCACCACGCGCTGGACGCGCGGCCGCGGGGTGCTGGCGAACAGCTCGGTCACGTTCGACTGCCGCTCGCGGCGGCCCTGCCAGGCGCCGGCGGCCAGCGCGAGCGGCCAGAGCAGCGCGAGGTAGAGCCGCTGGGCCATGACCAGTTGCATCCAGCTGGTCGACCATCCCGTCTCGTCGACCAGGTAGAGCAGGGCGACGCCGACGGCCAGCAGGATCAGGGCCGAGCCGAGCGCGGCCGAACGGCGGATCTCGATGCTCAGGGCGCGGCTCACCGGCCCGCCTCCGCCCGGTGCCGGCGCAGCAGCGCCGAATAGCCCCGCTCGGCCGGGCTGTCCCCGGCGTCACCGGCACTGCCCTGCGCGATCAGATCATCCGGTGTGCCCTGGTAGAGGATCCGGCCCTCGTGCATCATCACCACGTCGCTGCACGCGGCGACCACGTCCTCCACCAGGTGCGTGGAGACCAGGACGCAGCAGTCCGTCCCCAGGTCGCGCAGCAGCTCACGGAAGTCGAGGCGCTGCTCCGGGTCGAGGCCGACGGTCGGCTCGTCCAGCAGCAGGATCGCGGGGTCGTTGACGATCGCCTGGGCGATGCCGGCCCGGCGCAGCATGCCGCCGGAGAGCGTCTTCATCCGCGAGCCGGCCCGGTCGGCGAGCCCGACCCGTTCGATCGCCCGCTGCACCGCACCGGGCACCAGGGATTTCGGCATCTCCTTGAGCCAGGCCATGTACTCCACGAACTCGCGCACCGTGAATCGCGGGTAGAAACCGAACTGCTGCGGCAGGTAACCCAGGCCGCGACGCACCCGCCGCAGGTCGGCACGCCCGTCGACGGACTCGCCGAGCAGGGTCAGCTTGCCGCCGGCCGGCTCCAGCACGGTGGCCAGGGCGCGCATCAGCGTGGTCTTGCCGGCGCCGTTCGGACCGAGCAGGCCGTGCACGCCGGTGCCCAGGGCCAGGTCGAGCCCGTCGACGGCCAGGTGCCGACCGGCGCGAACCCGCAGCCCTTCGGCGTGCACCGTCCAGGGATGCGTGGTCGGGGCGGTCTCGGCCGCGCTCACCGTTCGCATGGGTCATCTCCTCCTGAGAAAGCGGTCGGCGCGGGTCATCGCGACGGCTGCGGTGGCAACCACGATCAACGCCCAGACGCCGAGACTGCCCGGCGCGAGCACGACCGGGAGGTGGGCGGTGAAGACCGCCGGCACGGCCACCACGGAACCCCACGCGGCCGCCAGACCGAGGGCGGCGAGCCGCACCCCGACGAAGGCGCCCAGGGCGATCGCGGTGGTGGTGAAGGCCAGGCACGGCAGCAGTGCCAGGGCCAGTGAGACTCCGGTCCGGTCGGTGGCCAGCCCGAGCATCGGGATGATCACCGCGAGCACGGTGGCGGTCCGCCGCAGCAGCAGTGGCAGGCCGGCCGACGGAGTGGTGGCGATCAACTCCCACGCCGGGTCGCTGCCGCGGCTCCACGCGACCGCCACCGCGGGCAGCGGAGCGACCGGAGCCAGCAGCAGCACCAGGGACGGCAGGCTCGGCTCCAGCACCTGGAGCAGCACCGCGCAGGCGAGGACCGCCGCCGTCATGGTCAGCCACGGAACCAGCTGCCAGACCAGCCAGCGGTGCCGCGTCGCGGACCAGCGCCGCCGAGCCGGGACGGGCGCCGGACCGGCCGTGATGCCCTGATCCACCCCGTTGCTCACCCGATCGAGCAGGGTCAGGACATCCTCGGGCGTGCTGCCGGCCAGCCGGGCCCGGCAGTCGGCGCACCCCTCCAGGTGCACCTCGACGGACCACAGCGTGGCCTCGTCCAGATCGAGATCGCCGCCGGCGTAGCGCGAGATCACCGAGGGACTGGGGTGATCGGTCATGACAGCGCCTCCCGCAGTGCGATCCGGGCCCGCCGCGCCCGGGATTTGACGGTGCCCTCGGGCACGCCGAGCAGCAGCGACGTCTCCCGCACGGAGAGCCCGTCGAGAACCATGGCCCGCAGCACCTGCCGCACGTCCGCGGGCAGCGTCAGCAGGGCCTGCTCCATCTCCTGACCGACCCGGCCGGCCATCACCTCGTCCTCGGCGGCCGGGGCGGGAGCCGGGGCCACCGCAAGCGCGGCCGGCAGGTCGCGGCGCCGGGCACGCCGGCGGAACGCGTCGACCAGCCGGTTCGCCGCGATGGTCCAGAGCCACCCGAGGGCGCTGCCGGAGGTGGCCGAGCCGGCGAAGTCACCAGCGGCCCGCCAGACGGCGAGGTAGGTCTCCTGCATCACGTCGGCGACCACGTCCTCGTCGGCGCAGCGCCGGCGCAGCCGGACGGCGAGCCACGGCGACGTGCGCCGATAGAGCTCGTCGAAGGCATGTCGATCGCCGGTTGCGGTGCGGCGAACGAGTTCCGCCTCGTCGGCCGCGTCCAGACTTCGTCTCACGTCAGGCAAGACGACGGCAACTCGCTCACGGTTCTCCAGCCAGAGTGGCGTGAGTCACAGTGTATCGCCGGGCCGGGCGCTGCCCCGCGAATCGCGCGCGGCGACGGCCCTGGCCGGGGAGGCATGGCCTACCTTGGGGCATGGCCTTCGACGAGTCTCTCGCGGAACGGATCCGGGACACCCTCGCGGACGTGGACGGCGTGACCGACAAGCGGATGTTCGGCGGGATCACGTTCATGGTCGAGGGCAACATGGCCGTCGGCGTGATGGGCGACGACCTCATCGTGCGGCTCGGTCAGCAGGCCGCCGAGTCCGCGCTGGCCGAGCCGGGCACGCGCGTCTTCGACTTCACCGGCCGCCCGATGAAGAACTGGGTCGTCGTCGACGGCGATCGCCTCGACGACGAGGGCCTGGCCCGCTGGGTGCGGGCCGGCCTCGACTTCGCGAGTTCCCTGCCGCCGAAGTAGAAGATCCGAAACCCTCTAGAACACGCTTCGGTACGCCGTGAGCGTCGCGTCCAGCACCTCGCGCCCGGGTCGCTCCCACAGCCCGGCGTTCATCACCTCGACCTCGATCGGCCCGGTGTACCCGGCCTTCTCCACCGCCTCGTGGAAGGCGCGCATGTCGACGCAGCCGTCCCCGGGCAGCCCACGGCCGGTCAGCACACCCTCCGGCAGCGGCGTGATCCAGTCCGCGAGCTGGTAGATCGCGATCCGTTCGCCAGCCCTGGCGATCTTCTCCAGCACCGTGTCGTCCCACCACAGGTGGTACGTGTCGACGGTGACCCCGACCTGCCCGGCCGGGTGCTGCGCGGCGATCGCCATGGCCTGGTCCCAGGTGTTGATCACGCAACGGTCCGCGGCGTACATCGGGTGCAGCGGCTCGATCGCCAGCGTCACCCCCGCGCCGGCCGCGTACGGCGCCAGCTGCCCGATCGCGTCGGCCACGTGCAGCCGGGCGCCCGCGATGTCCTTCGACCCCTCGGGCAGGCCACCGGAGACCAGCACCAGGACGGACGTGTCCAGGGCAACGGCTTCGTCGATGGCCCGGCGGTTGTCGTCGTACCAACCGGGAAGTTGGAAGAATCCACTGCGGCACAGCGTCGTCACGGAGAGGCCGGCATCCCGGACCAGCCGGGCGGAGCGCTCCAGGCCGTGCTCGGCGACCGGCTCGCGCCAGAGCGCCACCTTGTCGACGCCGGCCTCGACGCAACCGGCGACCAGGTCCGGCAGATCCCACAACTTGGCCGTGATCTGGTTGAACGAGAACCGGCTCATCCGGCCATCACCTCGAAGAATCGGTTGGCCCGGTGGGCGGCCAGGTCGGGGTCGGGCAGCAGGCCGGCCGCGTCGGCCAGCTCGATCAACGTGGCGAAGTGCGGCACCGAGCGGCCCGACTGCAGGCCGCCGACCATGGTGAAGTGCGACTGGTGGCCGGCCAGCCAGGCGAGGAAGACGATGCCGGTCTTGTAGTAGAACGTCGGCTTCTCGAAGATGTGCCGGGAGAGCGGGACCGTCGGGGCGAGGATCCGGTCGTACGATTCCAGGTCGCCCTCGTCCAGCGCGGCGAACGCGGCCGCGGCGGCGGGCGCGATCGCCGCGAAGATGCCGAGCAGCGCATCCGAGTACCCCTGCTCGTCACCGCGGATGAGCTGCGGATAGTTGAAGTCGTCACCGGTGTAGAGCCGGACACCGGCCGGAAGGCGCCGGCGGAGGCGGATCTCGTGGTCGGCGTCGAGCAGCGAGATCTTGATGCCGTCGACCTTCGCGGGGTTCGCGTTGATCAGCTCGAGGACCGTCTCGGTGGCCTTGTCCACGTCGGACGAGCCCCAGTAGCCCTCGAGCGCCGGGTCGAACGCGGTGCCGAGCCAGTGCAGCACGACCGGCTCGTCCGAGAGGTCGAGCAGCGGGCGGTAGATCGCCAGGTAGTCGTCGGCGTCCCGCGCGGTGGCGGCCAGGTGCCGGCTGCACATCAGGACCGGCCCGGCGCCCGCGGAGAGCACGTCCTCGAGCTGGTCACGGTAGGCGGACGAGACCTGGGCGAGAGTCGCCGGCCCGGGCGGCAGCTGGTCGGTGGCGACGCCCGCCACGATCCGGCCCTCGGCCGCGGTCGCGCTGCGCCGGATCAGCTCCCTGGTCGCGGCGTAGTCCAGGCCCATCCCCCGCTGCGCGGTGTCCATCGCCTCGGCCACCCCCAGGCCGTGCGACCACAGGTGCCGCCGGAACGCGAGCGTGGCCTCCCAGTCGAGCACGGCCGGTGCACCCGGCGCGTTCTGCGCCTTCGGATCCGCGACGACGTGCGCCGCGGCGTACGCAATCCGGGTCCTGGGTTGGCTCGCAGGCTTTTCCCAGGTTGTCCGGCCGGAGAGGGTGAGCGGACCGGACGGCAGGTTCACGACGGCCATCAGGAGTTCCCCAGCTCGATGCGGCGACCCTCGCGGGCGGACTGCAGGCCGGCCTCGGCGAGCCGGACACCGCGGGCGCCGGAGCCGAAGTCCCAGTGGAACGCCTCGCCGGCGACGACGTGCCGCAGGAACGCCTCCCACTGCACCTTGAAACCGTTGTCGAACTCGTCGTTGTCCGGCACCTCGGTCCACTGGTCGCGGAACGACTTGCCGGTCAGCGGCAGGTCCGGGTTCCACACCGGCTTCGGCGTGGTCGCCCGGTGCTGGATCTTGCAGCCGCGCAAGCCGGCGACGGCGCTGCCGTGCGTGCCGTCGACCTGGAACTCGACCAGCTCGTCCCGGTTCACCCGGACCGCCCAGGACGAGTTGATCTGAGCGACGATGCCGCCCTCCAGCTCGAAGATCGCGTAGGCCGCGTCGTCGGCGTCGGCCGCATACTCCTCACCGCGCTCGTCCACCCGGGCCGGGACGTGCGTGGCGATCGTGGTCTGCACCCCGCGGACCGCGCCGAACAGCTCCTCCAGCACGTAGTTCCAGTGCGGGAACATGTCCATCACGATGCCGCCGCCGTCGGCGAGCCGGTAGTTCCAGCTCGGGCGCTGCGCGGCCTGCCAGTCGCCCTCGAACACCCAGTAGCCGAACTCGCCGCGCACCGACAGGATCCGGCCGAAGAAGCCGCCGTCGATCAGGCGCTTGAGTTTGCGCAGGCCCGGCAGGAACAGCTTGTCCTGCACCACGCCGTTGCGGATGCCGGCCGCCTCGGCCAGATCGGCCAGTTCCTGCGCCGCGACCGAGCTCTCGGCCAGCGGCTTCTCCGTGTAGACGTGCTTGCCGGCCGCGATCGCCGCCCGGATCGCCTTCTCCCGGCGCTGGGTGACCTGCGCGTCGAAGTAGATCTCCGCGTCCGGCCGGGCGAGCGCGGCGTCCAGGTCGGTGGTCCACTCGGTCAGGCCGTGCTGCGCGGCGATGCCGGCGAGCTTGTCCGGGTCGCGGCCGACCAGGATCGGCTCGGGCCAGATGTGCCCGCCGCCGGGCAGGGCAACGCCGCCCTGCTCACGGATGGCGAGCAGGGAGCGGACCAGGTGCTGCCGGTAGCCCATCCGGCCGGTCACGCCGTTGAGGATGATGCCAATCGATCGCCGCGCGGCCATGTACGGTTACCTCCGAGTATCAAGGAAAGCGCTTTCCTGCTGCTTGCAGCGTAAGACGCAAGCCGCGCCGGAACAAGGCCTACTTCGAGCTGTCGCGAACTCCGCCAGCCCTGGCACGCTGAACATTCGCGCGAGGCAGACGAGCCGGCGTTTCTTGGACGCAAGCTGACGGCTCTGGCGCTCCGCGCGGCGGCCGTCAGGGCCGCGAATCCTCCAGGACCGTCCATGATGTCGCCGAGCTGCGCGGCCGAGGGGAACGCGGTAGCCGATCTCGCCGGGCGGATGCCGACAGTGGTCAGGTGTGTACCGGGAATGTCGCGGAACTCGTCATGCTGGACCGCAACCCGCTCGACGGCCCTTTGCCGGACATAGCGAGAGGCCCGTCGGCGGCGAGCGCGTCTACTCCCGCTGGTCCAGCGCGCGGAGCAGGCACTCGCGGCAGATGTCGGGGCTGTCCCACTCGGCGAAGAGATCCTGGTCGGGCGGCTCCTCCGGCCGTTCCTCCGCCGGGCCCCAGAAACTGCAGAGGTTCCGGTACGGCAGCGGGGTGTCCAGCACGGGCGCCCCGCACAGGCCGCGTCCGTGCACTTGCGACAAATGCCGCCGCCCGTCGACGCTGCCCCGGGTCAGCTCGTTGTGCCCCTGGAGATTCCGGAAGTGGTACGACACCACCGGCCCCAGCACCCGCTGCTGTCGCGGACAGTAAACGGCGTGCCAGCGGCAATCGTCCGGCGCGGGGCTGATCACCACGGGAATCAGCTCGTCGATCGGGGCGTGTGGCCGTTCCGGGAACGTCGGCAGCGGCTCGCCGGTCGGCTCCGCTCGGTGATGTTCCACGTGGAACGCCTGGTACAAATCGGACGCCAGCGCCGCCACGACGGTGCTGTAACGCGCATACCGCTCGGTGCCGTCCGGGAAGCGGATCGTGGCCATCCAGGTACCCACCGCAACCTCCCCAGTCCTACAACCCGGGACGAACGCTAATCCGGCATGGCAATACCGGGCAGGATCAGGGCATGCCTTTGCTCTTCTCGTACGGCACCCTGCAGGATCCCGCGGTTCAGCGGGCCAACTTCGGACGGGAACTGGAGAGCCGGGCGGCCACGCTCCCCGGGTACGCGGAGCGGCTCCTGGAGATCACCGATCCGGACGTCGTCGCGACCAGCGGAAAGACGCACCACCCGATCGTCGTGGAGACCGGCGAGGACACCGACCGGGTGCCGGGCACGGTCTTCGAGGTGACCGACGAGGAGCTGATCGCCGCCGACAAGTACGAGGTGGGCGACTACCACCGCGTGCTGCTGTCGCTCGACTCCGGCGTGCGGGCCTGGGTCTACGTGAGCGCCGCCGCCTACTGAGGTTCAGCCGCCCGCAGGGGCTCAGTAGACGTCCCGGACGTAACGCTTGTCGGCGGCGAGCTGCTTCAGGTAAGCGGTGGCGGCCTCCGGCGACAGCCGCCCGTGGTTGACAGCGATCTCGTGCAGCGCCCGGTCCACGTCCTTGGCCATCCGGCTGGCGTCGCCGCAGACGTAGAAGTGGGCGCCGTCCTTGAGCCACGCCCACAGGTGGGCGCCCTGTTCGCGCATCCGGTCCTGCACGTAGACCTTGGCCCGCTGATCCCGGGAGAACGCCAGGTCGAGCCGGGTCAGCGTGCCCGCCGCGGAGAGCGCCGCCAACTCCTCCCGGTAGTAGAAATCGGTCTCGCGGCGCTGCTCGCCGAAGAACAACCAGTTCCCGCCGGACGCGCCGGTCGCCTGCCGCTCCTGCAGGAAGCCGAGGAAAGGCGCCACGCCGGTGCCCGGCCCCACCATGATCATCGGAGTGGCCGGGTCGGCCGGCGGGCGGAAGTGCGGCGCTTTCTGCACGAACAGCGGCACCTCCAGGTCGAGCGCCGAGTCGGCCAGGTGCGTCGAGCAGACACCCTTGCGTGATCGCCCGAGCAGGCTGTCGAAGCGGACCACCGACACGGTCAGGCTCACCCGATCCGGGTCGACCAGCGGGGTGGAGCTGATCGAATACAGCCGGGGCTGGAGCCGCTTCAGCACGCCTGCCCACTCCTGCGCGGACGCCCGCACGCCCTGCTCGCCGATCAGGTCGGCGGCCTGCCGGCCCCACGCCCACTTGGCCAGCTCGCCCTTGTTGTCGGGCCGCAGCAATGTCTTGAGCTGCGCGTCCCCGCCGCGCTCGGCGGTGAACCGCAGCAGGTCCGTGGTGATCTTCGTGATGTCCAGGTGCCGGGCGAGCGCCTCACCGAACGGGATCATGCCGACCTTGTCCAGCTCGACAGCGGTGTCCCGGGCCAGCCCGGTGACGGTCAGCCACTCCTCGACCAGCTCCGGGTCGTTGACCGGCCACACGCCGAGCGCGTCGCCGGCCTGGTAGTCGAGCAGCCCGCCGGTGTCGAACGTGAACCGGCGCACCTCCTTCGCCGAGCCGGGACCGCTGAGCAGCCGGTTCCCGACCAGCGCGGACTTCAGCGGGGCCGCCTTGGTCGGGGCCGGGACCGGTTTGGCGGTCAGCGCCGTGACGACCGCTTCCAGCCAGCCGGCCGCGGTGTCCTCGAAGTCCGGCTCGCAGTCCACCCGCGGCGCGAGCCGGACGGCGCCCAGCTCGGCGAGACGTTCGTCGAGGCGGCGGCCGTGCCCGCAGAAGTCGTCGTAGCTGGAGTCACCGAACGCCAGCACCGCGAACCGGCGGCCGTCCAGCCGGGGCGCGCCGTCACCGGCGATCGACTGCCAGAACGCGGCGCCGTTGTCGGGCGCGTCCCCGTCGCCGAACGTGCTGGTCACGACGAGCAGGTCGGCTTCCGGGTCGAGGAGCTCACCGGCGGCGGCGTCCATCTCCCGTACCGAAATCTGGTGTCCGGTCGTGGAAAGCCTTTCGGACAGGCCTCGCGCGAAGTCCTCGGCGTTGCCGGTCTGCGACGCCCACAGGATCTGCAGCCGGGGGCCGGCCGGGGCTTTCCGATCAAGGGCCTTCTCCGGTACGGCGATGAACACGCCCGCGAGCAGCCCGTTCACCCACATCGCGGTGGCCGGGTCGAACGGCGCGTTGTCCGGCAGCACCGGCGGGCCGGGGTGGGCCGGCGGCAACCCGGCGAGGAAGCCGGCCAGGTAGCGACGCTGACCGTCGGTGAGCACCGGCGGCGCCGGGTCCAGCCCGAGCATGTCGTGGATCGAGGTCGTCTCCGTCACCGGCGCCGGAGCGTGCACCTTGGACAGCTGGACCGCGCACACCTTCAGCTCCGGCTGGAAGCTGAGCGGGTCCACGGCGTCGCTGGTCACGGCGTTGACGCTGACGTACTCGCCGAACAGGTCGTTCCAGTGGAACGGCGCGAAGCAGGCGCCCGGCATCACCCGGTCGGTGACCACGGCGGGCAGCACCGCCCGGCCGCGCCGCGACTCGATCTCGATCTGGTCGCCCTCGGCGATGCCGCGCGCCGCCGCGTCCGCCGGGTTGATCTCCACGAACGGGCCCGGGTTGAGCTTGTTGAGCTTGGTGATCTTGCCGGTCTTGGTCATCGTGTGCCACTGGTGCTGCAGGCGGCCGGTGTTCAGCACGAACGGGTAGTCGTCGTCGGGCAGCTCGGCCGGGTCCAGGTGCGGGCGGGCGTGGAACATCGCCTTCCCGCTGGCGGTGGCGAAGCGGAACCCCCCGTCCCCGGTGCGGTAGCGGATCGGGTTGCGGGACGGCCCGCCGGGCGCGGCCGGCCACTGCACGGGCCCCTCGGCGAGCCGCTCGTAGGTGACTCCGCGCAGGTCATAGCCGGTCTGCGGGTTCGCGAACTGTTTGATCTCGTCGAGGATCTGCGCCGCGCTCTCGTACCCGAAAGCCTCCTCGTAGCCCATCGCGGCGGCGATCCGGGCGATCAGCATCCAGTCCGGCATCGCCTCGCCGGGCGCGTCGGCCACCGGGTGCACGAGCGTCAGGTTGCGCTCGGAGTTGATCATGATGCCGTCGGTCTCCGACCACATCGCGGCCGGCAGCGCGATGTCGGCGTACGCGTTCGTCTCGGTCTCCGCGAACGCGTCCTGTGTGATCACCAGCTCGGCGGCCTCCAGCCCGGCGATCACCGTCTTCCGGTTGCCGACCGACGCGACCGGATTGGTGCAGATGATCCAGCAGGCCCTGATCCGGCCGGCCGCCATCTGCTCGAACATGTCGACGGTGCCCTTGCCGACGTCGGTGCGCAGCGTCCCGCCGGGCACTCCCCACACCCGCTCGGTGAACTCGCGGTCGGCCGGGACCAGCACCGATCGCTGGCCGGGCAGGCCGGGGCCCATGTAGCCCATCTCCCGGCCGCCCATCGCGTTCGGCTGGCCGGTCAGCGAGAACGGGCCGCTCCCGGTCCGGCAGATCGCGCCGGTCGCCAGGTGCAGATTGCAGATGGCGTTGGTGTTCCAGGTGCCGTGGGTGCTCTGGTTCAGCCCCATGGTCCAGAGCGTGACCCAGTTCTCGCTCTCGTCGATCCAGGCGGCAGCCGTCCGGATGTCCGCCTCCGGAATGCCGGTCAGCTCGGCCACCCGCTCCGGCGGGTAGTCGGCGAGCAACTCCGGCATCGCGGCCCAGCCCTCGGTGTGGTTCGCGATGAACTCCTCGTCCTTGCCGACGAGGTGCAGCAGGCCGTTGAGCAGCGCCAGGTCGGTGCCCGGGCGGATCTGCAGGAACAGGTCGGCCTTGTCGGCGGTGGCGTTGCGCCGCGGGTCGACGACGATCAGCTTCGCGCCGGCCTTGACCCGCTCCATCATCCGCAGGAACAGGATCGGATGGCAGTCCGCCATGTTCGCGCCGATCACGAAGAAGACGTCGGCGTGATCCAGGTCGTCGTAGGAGCCGGGCGGGCCGTCAGCGCCCAGCGACAACTTGTAGCCGGTGCCGGCGCTGGCCATGCAGAGCCGCGAGTTCGACTCGATGTTGTTGGTCCCGAGGTAGCCCTTGACCAGCTTGTTCGCCAGGTACTGAGCCTCCAGCGTCATCTGACCGGAAACGTACATGGCGAACGCGTCCGGGCCGTGCTCGTCGACGATCGCCCGGAGGCGGCGCGCGGTCTCCGCGATCGCCTCGTCCAGAGGTTGCTTCTGCGGCTCGGCGCCGCGCTCCTCACGCACCATCGCGTAGCCCAGCCGGCCGTCGGCCGCGAGCAGGTCCGCGCTGGTCGCGCCTTTCGTGCAGAGCCGGCCGCCATTGGCCGGATGATCCTTGTCACCAATCACCTTGAGCACCCGGCGGCGACCGCCGGAGTCCTCGGCGACGTCCAGCACCATGCCGCAGCCCACGCCGCAATAGCCGCAAACGGTGCGCACCTGAGTGACATCGGCGGCCACAGGCAGATCCCTTCCGTCCGACGCGTCGTCCTCGAACGGTCACGCTAGGAAGTCGCCATTACCGCGCTGTCACCCTTGGGTGCTTCGGTCGTTACCCCCTTCTCACCACGCGACCCCCGACGTTGTGACGAGCGACAACCGGACCAGGCGGCGTTTCGCTGTGCGGCCGGGGCTGCGGCATGGCCGCACAGCGAAACACCGCCCGGGCAGGCCCAAGGGGCGGCGACCCGGCCCGCGTCACTTCTCCACGAGGGTGCGCAGGGTCTGGCGGAACTGATCGGTCGCCGCCGGACTGATCGCCGCCAGGAACGCGCTCTCGGCCTTCCCGTACGCCACCTGCGCCGCCTCGTAGGTCCGCATCCCCTGCTCGGTGAGCTCGACGACGTTCCTGCGCCGGTCCGCGGGATCGGGTCGCCGCGTGACGATGCCCTTGCGCTCGAGCACGTCCAGCAACGCCACCATCGTGGTGCGGTCGATGCCGAGCGTCTGCGCCACCTGCAGCTGCGACGACGGTTCCCGGTGGGCCAGGACCCGGAGTGCCCCGAAGTCCTTGCCGTCTATTCCGAGCGGCTCGAGCGCCGCGTCCATCAGTGCCGTGAGCTTCAGGTTCGCGTGCTTGAGGAGGTACGCCAGGACCTCGCGCGGGTCGGCGGTGGGGTTCGGGTCAGTGGACACGGATCCCATCTTAGGCTTACTCTGATCATCAGCAACACTGACGATCAGTTCTACTGCGAAAGGCGCGACCATGATCCTCGTAACCGGCGGCCTCGGCTTCATCGGCTCCCACACCGTCCGCGCCCTCACCGACGCCGGCGAGGAGTGCGTTCTGCTCCAGCGCCGCTCCGCGCAGGTCCCCCCGCACCTGGCCGGCCTGCCCATCCACGTCGTCCAAGCCGACGTCGCCGACCTCGACGCGCTGCTCGCCGTTGGCCGGCAGTACCCGATCACCGGGATCGTGCATCTCGCCGTCGCCCTGCCGTGGCCGGTGACCGACGACGACCCGATCGAGGCCACCGGGAAAGCACTGAACGCGTTCCTCAACATCGTCAGCGCCGCGCAGGCCTGGGGAGTGCGCCGTGTCGTGACCGCGAGCACCATCGGCGTCTACGGCTTCGGCTCCGAAGGCGCGCTGAGCGAGGACGTGCCGATCTCCCTGGCGTACTCCCACCCCATCCCGACGTTCAAGAAGATCACCGAGCTTCTGGCGGGCCACCTCTCGGATGCGACCGACGTCGACATCGTCAACGCCCGCATCTCCGGCACCTGGGGTCCCGGCGGCCACCTGCCCGACCCGTTCTTCGCCGCCCCGTCCCTCGCCCAAGCCGCGGCCCTGCGCAGGGAACCCGACCTGTCCGGGCTCATCGCACCGCCGCACGCCGAGGACGCCCTCGACCTGCTCTACGTCAAGGACACCGGCCGCGCGCTCGCGCTGCTGCAGCTCGCCGGGAAGCTGAACCACTCCACGTACAACGTGGCCTCCGGTCGCGCCACGAGCAACGTCGACGTGATCACCGCGATCAACTCCGTCGAACCCGGCTTCCAGTACGAGCTGCCCTCGGCCGGAGACCACCAGGTGAACTGGCTCGACATCACCCGCCTGCGCGAGGACACCGGGTTCGAGCCCCGGTACGACACCGCCGCGGCCGCCGCTGACTACATCGCCTGGCTGCGCGCGGGAAACGAGCGGTAACCCCGTAGGGAGCCGGTGCGACGCCGGGCGGCACGCAGGCCGCCCGGCGCCGGTCGGTTCAGGAGGCGCAGAGCGCGTCGTCGACCGTTTTCAACACCTTGGTGGCGGCCTCCTCGGTCTCCGGCTGCGCGGTCACCGCCACCGTGGCGGCGCGGCCGTCCGCGGTGACCTCGGTTCGCGTCTCGTAGCCGGGGATGTCACCGCCGTGGCCCCACGCCAGGCCGCCGCAGCTGAGCGGGAAGCTGATCAGGCCGAGGCCGTACCGTGCGCCGGGGAACAGGTCGGCGGGGACGGTCCGCTGCATCTCGGCGAGCTGAGCCTTGGGCAGCAGTCTCCCGTGGATCAGGGCGCTGAAGAACGTGTTCAGGTCGGACGGCGTGGCGATCATCTGACCGGCCGCCCAGCCCCAGGACGGGTCGAGGTCCGTGATGTCGAGCGGCTTGCCGTCGGGCCCGGGCGTGTAGCCCTGCGGGTGCCGCTCGCGGATGCCGGTCTCGTGGTCGGCCGGGAAGTACGTGTGGCGCAGCCCCGCCTTCCGGATCACCCGCTTCTCGATCTGCTCCTCCAGCGGCCGCCCGGTCACCCGCTCGATCAGCAGGCCGGCGACGATGTAGTTGGTGTTGCTGTACGCCCAGCCCGCCCCGGCCGGGAACACCGGCGGATGGGCCAGCGCGAGGTCCAGAAGCTCCTGCGGCTCGAAGTGCCGGTAGCGCAGCGACAGGTCGTCCAGCGCCAGGAAATCGGTGTAGTTGGGCAGGCCGCTGGTGTGCTGCAGCACCTGCCGCACCGTGATCCGCTGACCACGCAGCAGGCCGGGCACATACTTCTCCACCGGGTCGTCGAGCCTGACCCGGTGCTCCGCGACCAGTTGCAGCATGACCACGGCGACGAACGTCTTCGTGTTGCTGCCGATCCGGACCTGGCCGTCGGCGGGCACCGGGCGCCCGGTGGCGAGGTCACCGACGCCGGCGGTGGGCTTGCGGACCCGCCCGTGCTCGTCGCGGACCACGGCCAGCGCACCCGGGAAACCCTCGGCGACCAGGCCCTCCAGATCCTTCCTGACCGGGTCCCGCGTGGCGGCGACGGCGGGCTGAGCGGCGAAGCCAGTGGCGGCGACGGCGGGCTGAGCGGCGAAGACGGTGGCGGCGAGGGCTGCGGAGACGAACACGAGACGCTTGAGCATCAAGAACTCCTCATCGACGGTTCTGACGCCGTTGAGCTTTCTCGATCCGTGCCGGCGATCCCATCTGGACAGCGTGAGTCTTCGGGGTAGTGCTGGCCATACCGTACGGACGAGGGCCGCGGCCCTCGTCCGTACGCGCAAAGCCTGGATCCTTAGATCTTGCCGGTGCCCGCACCCGCCTTGACCAGGGCGGAGACTGACGACGCGGGCTCCAGGGTGACCGGGTACGGCGCGGTGGTGAACGTGCCGGTCGCGGTGATCACCGGCGTCTCGCCGCCGAAGTCGTTGCCGGAGACGACCGCGAAGCCGTCCTCGTCGGAGTCCTCGGTCGTCCAGACCGGCAGCTTCACCTTGACGAAGACGTTGTTCTGCACCAGGCACTGCGCCTTCATCAGGCAGTGGATGCCGCTGGTCCCGGCGTCGGTGAACAGGTTGTCGTAGAGGTGGACGGTGCCGAAGCGGACCCGCGGCAGGCGCGACGCCACGTTGTCGAACCAGTTGTGGCTGTAGGTGATCCGCAGGTGCCCGGTGTCCTCGGCGGCGTTGCTGTCCGAGTGCCCGACCAGCGAGCCCTTGTGGTGGTCGTGCAGGTAGTTCCAGGAGATCGTGACGAAGTCGGTGGCGTGGGTCAGGTCCACCATGCCGTCGTAGAAGTCCTTGTCGTGCGTGGTGTCGTTGAAGAGCTCGTTGTGGTCGATCCAGACATGGTCGGATTTCTGCACGGCGATCAGGTCGACCGGCGCCAGCGCGAACGAGATCTTCAGGTTGCGGACGATGACGTTGCTGGCCTTCTTGATGAAGATGCCCGCGCCGGTCAGGCCGGCGTTCGCACCGACGCCCAGGATCGTCTTGTCGGAGGAGACGACGACCTGGTCGGTGCCGCTGCCCTTGAGCACGCTGGTGAGCCGCAGGATCTTCGGGCCATCCGAGGCGGCCTCGGTGATCAGCTGGTCCAGCGAGGTGATGGTCACGGTCTCGCCGCCGGCGCCGCCGGTCGTGCCCGCACCGAAGCCGATCGGGGCCGACTCGAACTTCCCGTTGCTGGTGGCGGTTGCGGCCGGGCTCGCCGTTACGGTGGCCGTCGGGCTCGCGGTCGCGGTCGGCGCCGTCGTCGCGGCCGATCCGCTCGTGGTCACCACCACGTCGTCGAACTCCGCGGTCGCGTCGTAGGTCTGCAGCCCGATCCGGCCCTTGGCGAACGCGCTCCCGGTGCCCTCGACGACCGCCGCGCCGTTCACCGAGCCGCTCAGCGTGTTCCCGGTCAGCTTCAGGCCCAGCGTGTACGACGCGCCGGCGCTCACCGTCACGGCGGCCTCGTCGAGCACTGTCACCGCGCCCGACTTCACCGACTGGAGCTGCACCCTGTTCGCCCCGGTCAGCGCGAGCCGGTAGAAGCTGGTCGAGCTCGTCGCGCGGGCCACGATCCCGGCGAACCCGCCGGCGGCCACGGACAGCCGCTGGACCTTCGCCTGCACGGAGTAGTCGGTCCAACCGGTGTCGCCGGCGAACTCCCGGGCCGCCGTCGCACCGGTCTTCGCCTGCTTGAGCACCCTACTGCCGTCGGTCGCGACCGACCAGGCGCCGCCCGACCTGCTCCAACCGGCGGTGTCGCCGTCCTCGAAGTCGTCGGCGAACGCGGCGCCGCTGCTCGCCGCGGTGGTGGCAGCGGTGTCGCCGGTGCCCGCGAAGGACACGCCGGCGACCGTGCCGAGGCCGGCCACGACCACGGCCATGCCGGACGCCAGGGCGATCTTCCGCTTCCGGCGACTCGGTTCCGCCGCGCTTTCTTCGGCGCTGTTCATGGTGTTCCTTTCGCTTTTCGCGGCGAGGCGAAAACGGGGAATGGGGATGTGCCACCTCGGCGCGAGGAGGACCATAAGCGCTTTCCGAGATCCCGGTCAACCAGCCTTAAGCAATTCCTAATAAGCGCTCTGAGCTGCGGACTTACCATTAACCTGGAAACGCCACCAGGGCCGGCAGAAATAATCTGCCGACCTCAGAAGAAAGACCAAAGCAATTCCCTCGTACGTACGGAGGTGGCCCCACCCGCCGCGATTCGTTGCTTGCCGGAGCTGTGTCACTCGTCACAGCCGAATGGCGGTTGTCCTGATTCGTGGTGATCGGGGAGGCTTCCAGCCCGTCCCCTCGCCGAGCCCGGGAGCCCCGCATGCCCGATCGCACCGCCCGCCGCACGGTGGCCGCCGCCACGATCGTCTTCATCGGCGCTGCCCTGCTGATCCTGAGCGGTCTTCTCGGCGGAGCCGCGCGCGAGGCCGTCTACCTGCTGCTCCCCGCCACCTGGTTGACCGTCTGCTGCGGCCTGGCCAGCATGGTTCTCGCCCGGACGCACCGGACCGGTTAGGCAAGCCGGGCCCGGCCGCATGACAGGTATCACAGGGCACGCGCGGGCATGACGGTTCTGGTCGCCACCGGGCGGGTCGCGGTGGCAGGCTACGCGGTTATGGATTTGACCGTGATCCTCGGCCCGATGAAGGGCGGCAAGTCGCTGGAGATGATCAGCCTGCTGTCGCCGCTGCAGCACACCGGCATCCCGCACCGGATCTACCAGTCGTCGCGGCACGTCCGGGACACCACGCTGACCTCCCGGGTCGGCGGCAGCCTGGAGACGGTGAAGGTGCGGACGCTCGCCGGCGCGGCGGACGGCGACGTCGAGGTGATCGGCGTGGACGAGGTCCACATGTTCACGGTCGACGACATCGCCGAGTTGGGGGTCGCCGTCCGGCGCGGCGTGAAGGTCGTCGTCGCCGGGATCGACCTGGACCACCGGGGGCAGCTGTTCGCGCCGGTCCGGGCGTTGTTCGAGCTCGCGCCGGAGAAGGTGATCTACCGCCGGGCGGTGTGCGACGTGTGCCGGTCGCTGGACGCGACGCACACCCAGGTGCTGGAGAGCGGCAAGCCGTTCATCCGCGAGCTGGCACCGTCGACGGCGCTGCCGGACGACGGCACCTATACCTACGAGGCGCGCTGCCGCCGCTGTGTGGTGCTCCCCTGAGGGGTAAGCAGCCGGGCTCCGCCGGCGGGTAAGAAAGCCGACACCGGTCCACTGAAGATCGAGGTCCGCTCTACGAAAAGACATCCGGGCACACCCAGGCATAGCGCTCCCCACGAAGACCCGTTACGTTCCAAAACTGACAGTGACGACGGGTCTCACGGGAGGCGATGGCACGTGGACGAATCCCCGGAAGGCCCATCGGCGCAGGAGCCGGGCGCACCGGATCCCGTGCTGGGCCGTCTGGAGCGTGTCGAGGCGCAGCTGGCCGAGTTCCACCGGCGCTCGGCACACCGCGAGTCGATCATCGACCGGCTGCACGAGGAGAACCAGCAGTTCCGTGACGGCCTGCGCCGGGTGATCCTGGAGCCGGTCGTCACCGACCTGCTGCGGCTGCACGACGCGATGGCCCGGGAGGCCCAGCGCATGGCCGCCGACGACCCGAAGGCCGCCAAGCTGATGGGCAGCTTCGCCGACGACGTCACGATGGCCGTCGAGCGCTGTGGCTACGAGATGTTCCCCGCGCTCCCCGGCGAACCGTTCACCACCGGGCGGCACGCGCCGGCCGGCACCGTGGCGACCGACGACCCGAGCCTGGACAACACCGTTGCCGAGCCGTTGAGCGCCGGCCTGCTGGAGATCGAGTCCGGCAAGGTGCGCCGTGCGGCCCGGGCACGTCTCTACCGATACCAGGCGCCCCCGGCGCCGGACGACGCCGTCGATCTGGCGCTCGTCGACCACCACGACCCTGACCCCGTCGGAAGCGAGTAGCGCCATGGCCACCTTCGGCATCGACCTGGGCACGACGTACTCCTGCGTCGCTCACATCGACGACACCGGACGGCCCGCGATCATCAAGAACCGGCCCGGTGACGACACGACCCCGTCGGTCGTCTACTTCGAGAGCCCGGAGAACGTGGTCGTCGGCAAGGAGGCCAAGGCGGTCGCCAAGATCCAGCCGGACCTCGTGGTCTCGCTGATCAAGCGGCAGATGGGCAAGTCGTTCGAGATCACCGTGCACGGCCAGACGCACACCCCCGAGTCGATCTCCGCGCTGATCCTCCGCGAGCTGGCCGACGCCGCCGCGGAGAACGTCGGCGAGCCGGTCACCGACGTGGTGATCACGGTTCCCGCCTACTTCGGCGTGGCCGAGCGCAACGCGACCCGCCGGGCCGGGGAGATCGCCGGGCTCAACGTCCTGAGCATCGTGGACGAGCCGGTCGCTGCGGCGCTGCACTACGACGCGATCAACGCCGGGGGAACCAAGACCCTCTTCGTGTACGACCTGGGCGGCGGCACCTTCGACACCACCGTCATCAAGGTCTCCCCGGAGGAGATCCAGGTGGTGTGCACGGACGGCGACCACCACCTGGGCGGCGCGGACTGGGACGACCGGCTCGCCGAGTACCTGCTGGAGCAGTTCCAGGCGGAGCACCCGGAGACCGAGGCCGCCGACGACGAGGAGTTCCTGCAGAGCCTCGCGGCCGGCGCCGAGGACATCAAGAAGCAGCTCAGCCGGATGCAGAGCCGCCGCTTCAACGCCCGTTTCGGCGGGGACACCTCGCAGATCGAGGTGAGCCGCGAGAAGTTCGAGGAACTCACCTCGGAGCTGCTGGAGCGCACGGTGACGATCACGCAGCGGACCCTGCGGACCGCCGCCGAGCGGGGCATCACCGAGTTCGACGACGTGCTGCTGGTCGGCGGCTCCAGCCGGATGCCGGCGGTGACCGCGGCGCTCGAGTCGCTCGGCCTCAAGCCGCGGATGCACGACCCGGACCTCGCGGTCGCCAAGGGCGCGGCCCGGTACGCGCTGATCGAGTCGATCAAGATCCGTTCGGACGAGGACGGCGGTGAGGCCCCGGCCGAGGTCGTCGAGGAGATCGCCGCCCAGCTCGACCTGCCGGTGGAGAAGGTGCGGGCGCTGGCCGGCAAGCGGGTCGCCACCGTCGTCCCGCGGGCCTTCGGGGTCAAGGTGATCAACCGGGTCGGCGGCCGGGAGCAGTACACGATCGAGCACGTGCTGCGGGCGAACACCCCGCTGCCTGCGGAGACCGAGCCACAGCGCTTCGGCACGGCGTACCCGAATCAGGTCGAGATCTCGGTGGAGATCTGGGAACAGTCAGGCTCGGTGGAGTCCGAGGCGCTGGAGGACAACGAGCACATCGCCGAGGGCGTGATCAGCGGCCTGCCGCCGCTGCCGGAGAACTCGCCGATCGACATCAGCTTCCAGATGGCCGCCGACGGCCTGCTCACGGTGCACGCGCTCGAGCTGAGGACCCGCAAGGACCTGCGCATCGAGGTGCAGATCAAGGGCGGCCTGACCGACGAGCAGGTGAGCGCGGCACGCAACGCCGTGGCTCGCTACAACGTCTCGGCCTGAGGCTGGTGAACGCGGCCGATGTTCGACGGTGAGCGGTACCGCGAGGAGGTGCTGGACCCGGCCCGGAAGAACGGGAACACCCCGCCGGCCGACCTCCTCGTGCGGTACGCCGTCGACCCGGCCCGGCCACCCCGCGGCGCCGCCTTCGACGCGCACATCTCGGCCGTCTACAAGTACTGGCAGCAACTGGGCACGCAGCGCCGGGTCTACCAGAAGATCGTCGAGGCGCTGAACGCCGCGCACCAGAAGCTCAAGGAGAGTGACCGGCTCACCGCCGAGCACTTCCTCGCCGAACGCAGACGGGTCGTCCAGGAGATCGGCCAGGCGCTCGACGAGATCGTCAAGGAGCTGGCCACCGACCCGGTGGTGGCGGCGAGCGCGCTGTCCGTCGCGGCAGCCCCGCTCGGTGGCGCGGCGGTCGAGGCGACGCTGCGCGATCTGCTCGGCAAGCGCCGCGTCCGGGTGGTGGACGAGTTGTGGCCGCTGCCGGACGGCCCGCCGCCGAAGGGCCGGGCCGTGCAGCGCAGCGTCCGCACCCTGGGCCTGCCGCTCTCGCTGCACGTGCTGGCCGGCGAGAAGGACCTGAGCTTCACGCTGCGCGCCGGGCTGCGGGTCGGCGGCCGTCCGCTGACAGTCGAGGACCTCGACGGGGTGCGGGCCCGGACCGAGCGGCGCAAGCAGGACGACCGCAAGACCGCCACCGACGACCTGCTCACCAACCTGGGCGGCGCGCTGCGCGACGGCAGCCTCGACCGGCTCGTGCTCTGGGAGCTGATCGAGGCGGTCCGGCCGGCCGCCGGCCTCGGCAAGCTGCGGGTGGTGGCCCGCGAGGCGACCCGGCTGGGCCTGCAGCGCGAGGAGGCGGAGGACTTCGCGCTGGCGGTGCTGAACCGGGGCGCTGTCATCCCGCCGCGACGGGACGTGGCCGACGAGATCGACGAGCTGCTCGGCGGGGGCTCGTTGCGCGCGGCCGAGCGGCTGCTGCCCAGCCTGCCCGCGAACCAGGACGACGAGGTGCGCGAACGCGTCCGGGCCGCCACGCAGCGGGTGGACGACCTGGCCGCGCGCGCCCAGCGGGAGATCGCCGCGGGCCGGACGGAGATCGCGGCCGAGCTGCTCACCATCGCCGTCCGGGAGGCGGCCGACGACACCGACCTGGCCGGGCGGCTGCGCACGCTCGCGCCGCCACCGGTCCCGGCCGTGCGGGCCGGCACCGCGGCCGGCGACCGGGTGGCGATCAGCTGGACGCCCAGCCCGGCGCGGACGGGCGGGATCTCCTACCAGGTGGTCCGCACCCGGCAGCGTCCCGCGGGCTCGGCCGGCGACGGCGAGGTGATCGGCCGGACCGACGGCAACGAGGTCGCCGACACCGGCGCGCCGGCCGGGGACGACCTGCACTACACGGTCTTCGCGACCCGGTCGGAGGGGGTCTGGTCACCCGGCGCCACGGCCGGGCCGGTGTCGCTGCTGCCGGAGGTCACCGACGTCGGCGCGGTGACCGACGAGTCGAGTGTGCGGGTGACCTGGACGTCCCGGGCGGACGCGACGGGTTTCACAGTGGTGCGCGAGCCGGGCGGGACACCGGTCCGGGCCGGGCGCAACGGATTCGCCGACGAGGAGCTGACGCCCGGCGTCGAGTACCGCTACCTGATCAGGGTGAACTATCCCGCCGCGTCGGCCGGGGTCACCGTCACCGCCATGCCGCAGGCCGCACCGACCGAAGTGCCCGACCTGGCCGTGGAGCCGCTGCCGGGGCAGGACCCGGGGCGGCTGCGCCTGGCCTGGACCCGGCCGGACGGCGGCGACGTGACGCTGCGCTCGGCGGCGCACCGGCCACGGTGGAACCGGGGTGCGGAGATCACCGGCGCGGAGCTCACGACGTACGGGAAAGAGGTCCTGGGCCGGAGCGACCCGGGGACGAGCCGGCGGGCCGCGATGAGCCTGCCGATGCCGGCCGGGCGGGTCTTCGTCACGGCGTTCAGCGTGGGCGGCGGGCGGGTAATCGTCGGGCCGACGGTCGCGGTCACCAACATCGCGTCGGTCACCGATCTGCGGGCGCGGCGGGTCGGCCCGGTCGTGCGACTGAGCTGGACCTGGCCGGACGGCGTCGCCCTGGCCCGGGTGCGCTGGTGGCCGGAGGGCGGCTCGCCGGAGCAGGCCGAGCAGGTCGACTGCTGGCAGCGCGCCTATCGCGACGACGGCGGGCTGCAGATCACCACGGGCATCCGGGCGGTCCGGGTCGAGGTGTCCCCGGTCAGTCGCGACGGCGAGGGCGAGACCGTGGGCAGCCCGGCCGGTCTGCGGGTCGGTGGCAGCGGCGTGCCGGTCAACTACCGGTTCACGCAGACCGGCATGTTCCGCAAGACGACCCGGCTGGAGCTGGTCGCCGACCAGGAGTGCCCGCTGCCGGACCTGGTCGTGGTGCAGTCGCCGGGCCGCGTGGTGCCGCTGCGGCCGGATCAGGGGACACCGGTCGCGCGGATCCCGGCGCAACGCCTGGAGCCGGGCCGGCCGGTGACCGTGGACGTGCCGGTGCAGAGCGCGCGCGGGCCGTACCGCCTGGGCTGTTTCGTCGACGACCACACCGGCGACGGGTCGGACGTGGTGCTCAAGGGGATCCCGGGAGGCGGCTGATGGCACGACTGACCTGCCCGTACTGCTACCGGACGTTCGCCGAGAAGGAGATGCTGTTCCGCTGCAGCGGGCTCCGCGCGGCGAACGGCGCGTTCTGCAAGCCGGAGCCCGACCCGGTGCGGGTGCAGCTCGGCGACCGGGACGAGGTGCCGCCGGTCGTCGAGGGCAACGGCAAGAAGCTCTCGGCGGTCTGCACCCGCTGTGGCAACACCGCGACAGTGCAGATCTGCCCGCACTGCCACGCCCAGCTGCCGGTGCACTACGGCAAGATCGACACCCGCATGGTGGCGATGATCGGCGCCAAGTTCAGCGGCAAGTCGGTCTACACCACGGTGCTGATGCACGAGCTGATCCATCGGGTCGGGCGACGCTTCGACGCGGCGGTGGTCGGCGCCGACGAGCGGACCCGCAAGGAGTTCGGCAGCGAGGAGCGGGCGCTCTACTCCGAGGGGGTGCTGCCGATCGCGACCCGGCCGGCCGCCGACGAGCAGGGCCGCCAGCCGTTCGTCTTCAAGTTCTCGCTCGGCGAGCGCAAGCGGTTCCGCAGCACGCTGCGGCACACCGTGCTCTCGTTCTTCGACACCGCCGGCGAGGATCTGGAGTCCGCCCGCGGCGTGGCGCAGAACGTCGGCTATCTGAGCAGCGCGGACGGCATCATCGTGCTGCTCGACCCGCTGACCGTCCCGGGCCTGGTGCAGACGCTCGGGCTGGACCCGAGCGTGCTCCCGGACACCTCCCAGCAGGAGGCGGCGAAGGGCGACACCCCGATCAACATCCTCACCCGGATCACCGAGGTGTTGCAGCAACTGCCCGGGGTCGGCCCGAACCGCATGATCGACATCCCGGTGGCGATCGCGTTCTCCAAGGTGGACGCGTTGTGGGACGCGCTGCCCGAGGACAGCCTGCTGCGCCAGCCGGCGCCGGACGGGCCGTTCTTCCCCGAGTCGGACAGTCTCGCGATGCACGACTATGTCCAGGCGCTGCTGCTCCAGTGGGAGGGCGGGCAGATCGATCAGCTGCTGCACAAGCACTACCGCACCTACCGCTACTTCGGCCTTTCCGCGCTCGGGGCGGTGCCGCCCGCCAAGCAGTCCCGGCAGGCCCGGCAGCGGGTCGCCAAGTCCGGCATCCAGCCGCACCGGGTGGAGGACCCGTTCCTGTGGCTGCTCAGCCGGCTCAAGGTGATCGAGACGGGGAGGGACTGAGATGGGCGTCCCGCAGATGTACTACACCTCGTGCGAGTCCGGACTGGCCGGATACCCCGGCTTCCAGTTCAACGCGGCGACGCCGGGCGTGCCCGGGGCGGTGCTGCGGCGGGTGGAGCAGGCCACCTCGTACGAGCCGCCCCGCTCCCTCGGTTACGAGCCGACCGCCGAGCAGCTCGCGGCCACCCCGGTCAACCTCTGCTACCTGCCGGGCGCGGACGGCGAGCCGGCGATCCTGGCGCACACCGTGTTCGTCGGCAACGACTACTCGCAGCGCTTCGGGAACTACTTCGTGCACGCGCTCAGCCTCGGCCCGGACGACCTGGCGGGCGCGCGGCCCATCGACTTCTGGGCGGCGGGCTTCTGGGCGCGCTCCGAGGTGCCGTTCGCGGAGTTGCCGGAGCTGGATCCCGTACCGTCGCAGGCTTTCGATCCCGAGGGTTTCCTGCGGGCCGGCCGGCAGGGGACGGTTCCGAAGCTGCTCACCGCTGTCGAGCGGGCGATCGTCACCGGGGACCGGCCGGTGATCGTGGTGGCCGAGGAGACCACCGAGGTCGCGCACTGGATCGCTGCGCTCTGCGAGCTGCTGCCCCCGGCGATGGTCGCCCGGTTCGCGTTCGCCACCTACCAGTACCGGCCCGGCCGTGGCCGCGAGCACCTCGTCGGCACCGTCCCGACCAGCGACTTCACCGTGACCGATTCGGCGCTGCGCAGTTTCGCCGTGTTCGACCTGGCGGGCGGCACGGTGTCCGGCGGCGACGAGCACCCGCTCGCCGAGCTGCTGGCCGTGGCCGGCCCGGCGGACGCCCGGTTCCTCTGGGAGCTGGCCGGTCAGCTCGCCGCCGGGACCGAGCGGGACTTCGACGGGTGGTACCCGGTCGCGGTGGCCGCCGCCCTCTGTGTCCGGCTGCCGGTCAACGAGGGCGACCTCGCCGCGGTGCTGGCCTGGCTGCCCGGCAACGCCGGCCGGCTGCCCCCGGAGACGGTCACCCAGATCGCCGAGGAGTGCCTGGACCACGAGGCGCTCACCCTGCCGCAGTGCCTGGTGCTGGTCGAGGTCGCGGCCGGCCTGCGTGATCCGGATCTGCACGCGAACACCGAGGTCAGCGCGTTCGAACGGCTGCTGCGTGACCCCGCCGCGGCGCCCGCCGACGTGCCGCGCCTGGCCACCCCGGACGGCGCCCGTTACGCCCGGCAGCAGGTCACCACCCGGCTCGGCGGCGCGGCGCCGGGCGACGACACGGTCGCCGTGCTGAGCCTGGCCGTGCGCACCCGGGTGGAGCTCTCCGACGCCGAGCTGGAAGGTTACGGCCACGACCTGGTCACGCCGCTGCTGCTGGCGGATCCGCAGCGGCAGCCACCGGCCGTGCTGCGCAGCGTCCCGGCGCTGCGACGAGGCGTGCTGCGCGGGCTCGGCGAGGCGCTGGCCACCCGCGAACGCGGGGTCCTGGCGGTCGCGACCCGGCTGGCGGGCGGGACCGTGCCGGAGGAGGAGTTCGCCGCCCATCGTCCGCTGCAGCGGATGCTGGAGGTGTCCCGGGCGGCCGGCGACCCGCGCCGGCGGATCCCGGCCCTGAAACGGCTCAGCGACTCCGCCCCGCCGGAACGGGCGGTGGTCACGGCGCTCTGGCCGCACGGCTGGGAGCTGGACGAGGCCGCCGAGGTGGCCCGCGAGGCGCCGGAGCGGTTCTGGGCCTCGGACGCGCTGTTCGGCCTGCTGGACGACGTGCTGGCCAGGCCGGAGATCCCACCGGGTGGCATGCCGCACTTCGTGGCGCTGACCGCGTTCGTCACCAGGGCCAAGCTCGGCGAGCGGCTCTCCCCGGCGGCCCGCGACCGCGTGCGGGAGATGCAGGCCTGCGTGAAGCTGGTCCAGGTTGCCGAGAAGGCCACCGGTGGCAAACTGTCCATTGTGGCCGGGGACGTCGTCGAGCAGCTCCTTGCCGTCCGGCCGCCGGCGAGCCAGTGGCTGGCCGGTCAACTCCCGGCCGTCCTCCTGCGGCTGGACGGCACGACCCTGGCCGAGCTGCTGCTGAAGGTGCCCTCGGCAGTCCGCCGACGCTATCGCGAGCAGCTCGCCGACACCCTGTCCCGCGGCGCCGACCTGGGCCTGGCCGCCACCACCTTCGAGGCGTTCCACCGGTTCACCGGCACCCAGCCGGACCACGCCCGCAAGCTCGACGAGGCGCTGACCGCGTCGGTGGCCCGCTGGAAGTCCCGCGACCTCGACGCGCTGGAGAAGCTGCTCTCCCACAGCAAGGTCGACGGGCTGGCCGAACACCTCACCGAGTGGCGCGAGGCCCGGGTGCCGCGCGGCTTCGGGCGCTTCCTGCCACGACGGCGCTGAGTCGAGGAGCATCGCGTGTTCTACCTGGTCTTCGCCCTCATCTGGTACGCGCTGATCGCCACGATCTTCCTGATCGTGAGCATCCCGCTGATCGCCGTCGCGAGCACCACGTTCCTGGTCCTGTGCACCGCCGCGTACGTGCGGGCGAGCAAGCTGGCTCTGGGCCCGGAGGCGGCGCCGGTGCCGCAGCCCGAGGGTGTCCCCGCCTACGTGCACTACCTCTCCGGGCCGGCCGGGCGTGACCTGCGCCAGGTCGCCGACCTGACCTGGCGGGAGACGCGGGAGGTCGGCGGGAAGGCGCAGTCCTGGCTGAAGAAGCGGTTCTTCTACTACGGCATGGACAACTACCGCCGCGCGGTCGGGGTGCTGATCGCCGCCGGGCTGATCGCCGGCGCCGTGGTCACCGCGCTGGTGATGGCGGTCGTGGCGCTCGGCGCGCTGCTCGTCTGGGGTGTGCTGTTCGTGCTGGCCAAGGCCCTGCTCTACACCCTGCGCGGGGTGGACTCCGGGCTGTCGCAGCTGCGCGGCATCAAGCTGACCTGCCCTGCCTGTCACCACCGGGTGGTCTATCCGGCCTACGACTGCCCCAATCCGTCCTGCGACCGCCGGCACACCGACGTCCGGCCCGGGAAGTACGGCCTGCTGCGCCGGACCTGCGCGTGCGGTGAGCGGATGCCGACGCTGCTGGTGCTCGGCAGCCACCGGATGACCGCGTACTGCCCGCACTGCGCGGCGCCGATGGCCGAGGGCGCCGGGACGGCGCGGGAGTTCCGGACCGTGATGGTCGGCGCGACCACGGCCGGCAAGACGAGGCTGATGCTGGCGCTGGCCGAGACGATGACTGGCGCCCTGGGCGCGTCCCTCGCCGACGAGCCGACCAGGAACACGATCACGCAGATGCGGGCGGCGCTGGGCGCGCGCGGCGAGACCAGCAAGACGCTCGCCGAGGACGCCGTCCGGGCGTACTCGTTCAACCTCGACCGCCGGGTCGTCCACCTCTACGACCTGCCCGGCGAGGACTTCACCGACACGGCACGGCTGCGCCTGCGACGTTTCCTGGACAGCGCGCACGCGTTCGTCTTCGTCGTCGACCCGTTCGCGATCCCGGAGGTCTGGAACTCGCTCGACCCCGCGGCGCAGCGCGAATACCAGTCGGTCCGCTCGTCGCAGCCACCCGGTTACATCTTCGAACAGGTGCTGGAGACCCTGACCGGCGTACGGGCGAAGAAGCTCGCCGACGTGTCGCTGGCCGTGGCGGTCACCAAGAGCGACCTGACCGAGGGGCTGCCGATCTGTGCCGGGCTGGACGACGACGTACGGGCCTGGCTGGCCGACCGGGCCGGCATGGCCAACATGGTGCGCTCGATCGAGAAGTCGTTCGGCAAGGTGCGGTACTTCCACACCAGCGCCCGCGTCACCCGGGACGGGGTGGACCCGCACGTCCAGGACCTGCTCGCCTGGACACTGAACCGCAACGGGGTGAACTGAGATGGCAGTCGTCGATCCGTACCGCCGCTGGCGCAAGGGGGTCCACTACGCCGGCGTCGTCGTGGTCTGCCTGCTCACCCTCGCGGTCCTGGTGTCCCTCGTGGCGTGCCTGGTCGGGGTGTTCACCAACGGGCGGACCGGTTGACCGGCTCTCTGGAGGAGTACGCCGGCATCGCCCTCGCCGCCTCCGGCAACGGCGACCTGAACGAGGCAGTCGCCGCCCTGGAACGGGTGCCGGCCGGCTCACCGGGCCGCGGAACCCTGGCCGCCGCCCTGCTCTGGCCGTTGCTCGCCAACCTCCAGGTCGACCTGCGCACGCTGCGCCGGCTGGGCCGGGTCCTCGCGATCGCCGAGGCGGACCCGCCGGACAGCCCGCACTGGCCGGCCATGCGCGCCGGCGCCCGGGTCGCCGCCCTGATGGCCGACACCCTCGCCGACCGGATCACCGACCCGCACGCCACTCTCGCCGAGCTGGAGCGGCTCGTCGCCGAGGCCGGGACGGACACCCGGTTCACCCCGATCTTCGAGTCGGCCCGGATGGGCCTGACCCTGATGACCGCCCTGCACGACGGCGACGAATCGGCCTACCGCCGGCTGCCGGAGCAGTTCGCGCGGATGCGGGCGAACGCCGGCCCGGGCGCGAAGGACGTGCCGATCGAGGCGCAGCTCGAGCTGATCGAGGCGCTCGTCGCGGCGATGCACGCGCGCCGCAAGGGCACCGACCTGCACGAGGCGCTGCGCCGGGCCGGGCAGGCAGCCGAGCGCCTGCCCGCGGACGACCCGCTGCGCACCATGGTGATGCAGCACCTGGGCGCCCTGTCCGGTGACGCGGTCGCGGACAGCGACCACTGGACGATGACCGACCAGGACCGGGCGATGCAGCGCGGGTTCGCCGCGGCACGCATGCTCGGCATGGGCGAGGAGACCGACCCGCGCAAGATCGAGACGGCGATCGGGCACCTGCGGGAGGCGGTCGCGCTGGTCCCGCCGGACGACCTCAACCGCGCGTTCCACCTGACCGGGCTCGCCATGGGCCTCTTCCGGCGCAGCGAGGTGACCAACTCGACGGCCGGCCTGGACGAGGCGATGAGCCTGCTCACCACGGCCCGGGAGCTGGCCGGCGACGCCGACCACCCGCACTGGTCGCTGATCAACGAACTGCTCGACGCCGTGCAGACCCGGCTCGGTCACACCTCTGCGTCGGAGCATCCCGCCTGGCTGGACGCGATGCGCGGGCACACGTTCCACGTGATGGTGCAGTCCGACCTGGCCGGGGCGGCGCTGGCTGCGGCGGACGCGAGCCAGGACGCTCTGGACTTCGCCCGCCGTGGCCTGCACGACCGGGACGCGGCCGGCGCGATCAAGGCGCTGGACGCCGGCCGCGGCCTGGCCCTGTTCGCCGCCACCGAGGTCGGCCGGGTCGCCGCCCGGCTGCGTGCCGCCGGCCGGGCCGACCTGGCCGTGCGCTGGGAGTCGGCGCTGGCCTCGGGCGACCCGGAGCGGCTGCCGACGACGCTGCGCCGGGAGGCGTTCCGGGTGCTCGCCGAGCAGGGCATGCCGGCGCTGCTCGACCCGCCGGGTCTGCCGGAGATCCGCCGGGCGCTGCGCGACCTGGACGCGGACGTGCTGGTCTACCTCGTCCCCGGCGACCGTGGCCTGCCCGGGCACGCGGTGCTCGCCCCGGCCGACGGCCCGCCGAGCTATCTCACCCTGCCGAACCTGCGCCCCGACGACGACCTGGAGGTCGAGCAATACCTGACGACCGCAGCGCGGCGGGACATGGGCCCGGCCGGCGCCGGCAAGCGGCCGGACACGGCGTTCGCCGGCAGCCTGGACGGGCTGTGCCGCTGGGCGTGGCGGGCCGCGATGGGACCGGTCGTCGAGCAGTACCTGCCCCGGCTGCGCACCCTGCCGGCCGGCCGGCCGCCCCGGATCGTGCTGGTGCCGACCGGCAAGCTGGCGCTGATCCCGTGGCAGGCGGCCCGCCGCCGGGACGGGCGTTACGCCATCGAGTCGGTCGCCGTCTCCCAGGTGGTCTCGGCGCGCATGCTGTGCCACGCGGCCGCCCTCCCGCCGGTGCGGCTCGCGCCGACCGGGCTGATCGTCGGTGACCCGGACACCGGCGGGGTGGCCGACGACCTGCCGTCGGCGCGGGTGGAGGCGTGGGCGATCCGCCGCACGTTCTATCCCGGCGCCCGGTACGTCGGCCGCCGCCTGGACGACAGCGTCAGCCCGACCGGCCCGGGCAGCGCCGACGAGGTGCGCGACTGGCTGACCTCGTCCTCCCCGGGCGCCGGCGCGGTGCTGCACCTGGCCTGCCACGGGTTCGCCTCGACCGGGCGCGGCACTGCCTATCTGCTGCTCGCCGGCGGTGACCGGCTGGCCGCCGAGACGATCGGCCCGCTGCTGGCCCGGGCGCCGGAACGGGAGGTCGGGCTGGTCGTGCTGGCCGGCTGCCACACCGGGCGGGCGATCAGCGGTTACGACGAGGCGTACAGCCTGGGCACCGCGTTCCTGGCAGCCGGGGTGCGCTCGGTGCTCTCCACGCTGTGGCCGATCCCGGACGCCGCGACCTCGGTGCTGATGTTCATGTTCCACCACTTCCTGCGGGTCGAGCGGCGGCCGGTCTGGGACGCGCTGCACCGGGCGCAGCTGTGGATGATCGACCCGCGCCGGGAGCCGCCCGAGCGGATGCCGGCCGAGTTGCGCGACGAGCTGGCCCGCACCGACCCGGCCGAGGTCGCCGCCTGGGCCGGCTTCGTGCACTGGGGACGCTGAGGTGCCCACCGGCTCCGACCCGGCCCGCACGCCCGAACTCCTCGAACGCGCCCGGATCCTGACCGATCGGTACTGGCGGGCCGGGACCGGCCGGTCACGAGCGCTGCCGGAGCTGACCGAGGCGATCGGGGCGCTGACCGAGGCCTACGGCTACTTCGCCGCGGACGACGGCCTGCGCGCGCCGGTCGCGGCACAACTCGGCACGCTGCTGGCCACCCGGCACCTCGGGCATCACGGGCCGGACAGCGATCGGGAGAGCGGTGTCGCGCTGCTCACCGAGGCCCTCGCGAATCCGCGGCTGCCGTTCACGCAGAGTGTGCTGGCCCGGATCATGCTGGGTCAGCTCCACATGAAGGTGGCGGTGGGCAGTCTGCGCACCGGGGGATTCCTCCCCGCGCTGCGACCCGGCGGCGGGCCACAGGTCGAGGCGGCGCGCGCGGCCGCCGGGTGCTTCCGCACGGTCCTCGCCGGGCCCGAGCTGTCATCGCAGGTCACCGCGGCCACCCGGACCATGCTGACGATGGCCGAGGGCTTCGCCGACGCGTTCGGCGGCGTCGGCGTGAACGTCGCCGCGATCACCCGGGCGGTCGCGAGCTTCCAGCAGAGCCGGCGGCAGTGGCACGACCTCGGCATGGGTTCCCTCCTCACCGCCGGGACGCGGCTCGCGCGCACCGATCCGCTGGACCGCCCGGTCCTCCTGGTCGAGGGCGACGATCCGGTCACCCCCGCCGAGCCGCCCGGGCCGGGGCCACGACCTGCCGGAAGCGCCCTCGATCCGCGCCAGGAGCTTCGAGAACAACTGCGGGATCTCCCGTACGGCGGAGCCGGCGCCCTGGCCGGGAAACCGGCCGTGGCCCTCGCCGACGAGCTGGTCGCCCTGGCCACCACGGTCCTGCACAGCGGCGGCGGCACCACGCCCGCCGACCACCTGGCGCTCGCCCTGGGCCTGACCCTGCGCGCCCGCGCCGACGACGGTCCCGGCGCCGGCGACGACCTCGCCGATGCCCGGTCGAGCCTGCGCGCCGCCGCCGCGGGAAACCTGCCACCGGAGTCGTTCCCGCTGTTCCTGCGGCTCTGCCACGCGCTCGCCGAGCCCCGCGTCCGCGGCGCCGGGACCGTCGTCACCGCGGCGCTGCGCGCGGCCGGCGCGGACGCGCTCGCCGTCCCGCAGCCGGACGGGATGCTCGTGCTGCACGCCGCCACCGGTCAGGTCACGCTCGGCACCGCCCACTCCCTGCCACGCCGGACGCTGATCGTCACCGACCGTCCGCCGGCCGCCCCCGGCTCGATCGTCTCCACCCTGGCGAGCCACGCGCAGCTGCTCGACCTGACCGGCCGCAAGCGCCGGGCGATCGTCGAGGAACCGGTGCTGCCGGCCGGGGCGGACGGCGCCGAGCTGCGGCGCTGTTACGGCCGCGGCGAGCTGCTGGACCGCCCGACCGCGGCGGACGTGCTGGCCCGGCTGAGCGCGACAGTGCTGCACCTGGACTGCCCGGTGGGACCGGACGGCGTGCTGCTTCTCGGCGAGGGGACCGAGCTGACCGCGGAGATGGTCGCGGCGGCGCGGATCCGGCGTGCGGGCGGACTGGTGGTGCTGCCGCCGGGAGCGGCGTTTCCGCAGCTCGCAGACGCGTTCCTGACCGCCGGGTTCACCGGGGCGATCGGCTGGCTCGACGCGGTCGGCAAGCCCGCCGCCGTCTACCGGGAGCTGCACCGGCGGCTCGGCGTCGAACGCCAGGACCCGGCGGCGGCCGTGCACGCGCTACGCCGCCGGATGCGCGACGAGGCGCGCGGCCTGACGCACCGCGGCGTCTACTGAGGATTCTCGGTGACGACCGGAACGGTGACCGCGGTCCAGTCGTAGGCGCTCTCGCCGTCCTCCCGATGGTGCGGGCCGCGCAGCCGGATCGAGCGCTGATGCGGTGCGCCGAGCCGGTCGACAGCGGGCAGGACGAACGGCGCCGAGCTGAACTGTTCCTCGGCCACCAGCAGTTTCAGCCAGTCGCGCGTCACGCCGGGCGACCTGCCCCACAGTCTCCCCAGCCGGCCGGGACGGGACGGGACGGAAACCTCCACCGGCTCGCGGTCCAGGGCCCAGCCCGCTGACCGGGCATCGACGAAAGCGCCCGGGAACAGGCCGGTGTAGACGCGATATCCGCTGGTCAGGTTCAGGAGGACGCAGTAGAGACGACGGTTGGTGCGGTTGTAGAGGCGGAGGTAGATCCTCGGCGGGACTCCGTTCTCGTACGCCAGCCTGATCTCGCCGTTGATCGGCGCATTGCCCGGCGCTTTCGGGATGACCTCCAGCGCGACCGCCCCCGCCAGGCGGGACCGAGGATTCTCCAGCGCGCGGATCTGCCGCCAGCGGGCGACGTGCTCCAGGCGTTGCAGGCGTGTCCCGGGACCGGCGGGCACCTCGCCCTCCGGCGTACGGATCCGCGTGCCGCCGACGACCAGGAGTTCCGGCTCCTCGTCGGGGCCGGCAAGCCGTACGTAGGCGGAATGCTCGATCTCCTCCGGCGGAACGCCGGCGACCGTGGTGGCCGGCAGCGGCACCCGGGAGAAGACCATCGGGTACTGCCGCTCCTGGTCCGGCGCCCAGCCGAGCGGCGTGACCAGGCTGCGCTCGGTGAGCACCCGGGTCACCCGCGCCTCCCTCAGCTCGCCGCCGCCCGCCCGTGCCACCCGCAACTCCCCACCGGCTAGCGGCAGGCCGTGGCACGCGCCGGCGTCGAGCTCCCAGCCGTCCCGGCCGTGCCGGATCAGCAACCCCTCCGACAGGCGGGTCGCGCCGCCGAGAAACGGCTGGTCGGTGATGCCGGGCTCGATCGGGTACAGCTGCGGGACCTGCTCGGCGATCCGCGCCTCGACGAGCACGCGGGCCGCCGTCAGCAGCTCCCGGTAGGTGGCGGAACCGCCGAGCCGGCCCAGCGCCCGCAGCAGCGCCCAGCTGAAAACGCCGCGCTGCTCCCCGTCCAGCTCCAGCTCGCGCGCCAGCTCGTGACGCCGGGCCGCGGCGAGAGCGACGTGCCGGGCGCCGGGACGACCCACCGCGTCATACGGCCGGCCGCCCAGCTCGGGCAGCAGCACCGGCGGTCGTTGCCGGGCTGCGTGCAGGCTCGGCCGCGCCGACCGCACCCGGACCGTCAGCCGGCTCGCACCCTCGCTGTGGCAGCTGTCCAGCACCACCGCGACGTGCGCGCCCCGCCCGGCGATCTCGTCGAGCAGCAGCGACAGCTCCTTGTCGAGCAGGTCGGGAACGCCCGGGGTGCGGCTGTCCGCGCAGACCAGCGTCTGCATCATCGGGCCCGTCTCCAGGTGCTGCAGCCCATCGGGCACCGGCACCTGCGAGCCGTGGCCACTGAACCAGAACACCGCCGTGTCGCCGCGGCCGGCCTGCCCGAGATGCCGGTGGATCCCGTCGACGACCGCGGCGCGGGTGGCCTCCGCGTCGAGCAACCGCAGGACCCGCGCGGACGTGCACCTGGTGCGCAGGAACGCGGCCGCGGCGAGCACGTCGTTGCGGCACCCGCGCAGGTCGGGAACGGTCTCCGAGGCGTACGTGTCGATGCCTGCCAGCAGTGCGAAGACGGCGCCCATCGAAGCATTATCGGCCACGCAGGGTAGTGGCACGAATGCGTGATCCACATCGGTCGGTGGATCCATAGAGTCTTCGACATCACCTGAACCGCGCTTTCACCTGGAGACATAGAGATGTTCACGCGTACCTTCGCCGTCCTGATCGCCGCCACCGGGCTGACCTTCGGTGCCGCCGCCTGCTCTTCCACCTCGGCCTCGCAGGCCACCGCCCCGACCCCGCAGGCCACCGCCCCGACCGCCGCGCCTGCCAGCTCCGCGGCAGCCCCCGCGCCCACCGCCTCCAAGGCCGCGGCGAAGGTCGCGCCCGTGACCACCAAGACCACCGCGAGCGACTCCGAATGCCCGGCCACCGAGGCGACGCTGCTGGCCGCCTGGGAGATCAAAAGCGGTCACGCGCCGATCAAGGGCACGCGGCTCACCAAGATCGCCTGCCATGACGGCTGGGCCATCGCGGGCTTCGAGCCGCCCGGGCAGGAGTCCGAGGTCGACAGCTTCCACTACGTGGGCGGCAAGTGGACGTACCTCGGCGGCGGCAGCGCCGGCTACTGCGCGGGCATCCCGGCCGCCGTCCAGAAGCACTTCGCCACGCACGGTCCGCGCGCCTGCGACTCGACCGGCCTGTGACCACCGGGAGCCTGACCGGCATCATCGCTGGTCAGGCTCTCTGCTTGTCCAGGCGCGGTGACCACTGAGGTGCCCGCCGGAATGGTCACGCCGGCCCACCTGGGCGACTCGCCGACGCGGGTCCGTTCAGCGTGGCCGGCCCCGTTGTTGCACACGCCGACCTCGGCCTGCACCACCGTGCCGAGGGCGCCGGTGACCGCGCCGCCGATGGCGACCAGATCGCCGCCCTGCCCGCCGGTCACGGCGACCTCGGCCTGCCGCACGGCGCCGTCCTCGCTGGTCCGCGCCGGTCGCCGGGTTCCAGACGCAGGGTTGCGCCGGTGCCCGGAGCACCGGCCGCCTGGTGCTCGGCCGCGGGCAGCCAGCGATACGGGGCGTACGCCGTCCCGGTCCCGTCTGCCGCGACCTCACCAAAGGTCGCCGCCCCTTTCAGATCACGTCTTGATCTTGATCTGGCTTGGTGAAGAGCACGTCGCGGGCTTGCTCGGCCGACCGCACGATTGCCTCGCTGACGAAGTCGAGGAATCGGGCGACATTCTCCAGGCGTACGGCGGCCGGACTGCTCGCCCCGAGCGCGTTCCCGCCCTGCCGCGCGATCTCGGCGAGCCGCAAGTTCGCCTTTGCGCTGGCAATCGTCGACTGGTACCACAACTCGTTGTCGACGCTGTACCGCTCACGGCGGCGGTCGTCGCGCTCACGGCGGACCAGATCCTGACTCTCCAGAAACGCGATCGACTTGGAGATCGTCGCCGGGCTTACCTCGAGGTGCTGGGCCAGCTCGGCAGCGGTGCGGGTGCCCGAGTCGCTGACGAAGATGGCGGCCAGCACCCGCGACATCATCTTGGCCAGGCCGGACTGGATGAAGACGGTGGTCAGCGTCTCCTCGTAGGCCCGGACGGCCTCGGCGTCGCGCCCCTCCGGCTGCACGGGTGTCTCGCCCCGCGCAGGGGTCTGCCGGCGCTGGCGGGAGCGGCGCTCGGTGGCGTGGTGGGCCAGCTCGGCGCGGTAACCGCCCGGACCGCCGTTGCGCATCACTTCACGCGTGACCGTCGAGGTCGGGCGATCGAGCTGCCGGGCGATCTCCGCATACGCGAGGCCGTCGGCCAGCCCGGCCGCGATCTGCTGACGTTCCTGCTGGCTGAGCCTGCCGCCCGGCATAGCGATCTCCCTCGTCGTGGTGCATGACGCCGCCAGCATAGCGTTCACTTCCATTCCATTGCAACGAACCACCGCGTTGCGTTGCATTCTCCGCACGGCCATTGCAACGATTTAGCGCCGTTGAACTGCAGATTCGGTTTCCTAGTGCAACAAGCTTGTTGCCTCTTTCGCGAACGCAACGTAGCGTTTCGCACATCGGAAACGAAGCATCGAGGGAGAAAACAGTGAACAAGTTCGACACCACCGCCCCGATCACCGCCGTCCTCGACATCCCCGCCGGCCGCATCCAGGTCATCGCCGCCGACCGGTCCGACACCGTCGTCGAGGTCCGGCCGGCCGACGCCTCGAAGAGCCGGGACGTCAAGGTCGCCGAGGAGACCCGGGTCGAGTTCGCCGACGGGATCCTGCGGATCGAGGCGTCCGCGAAGAACCAGATCCTCGGCAGCTCCGGCTACCTCGAGGTGACCGTCCAGCTGCCGGCCGGCTCACGGGTCGAGGCCAAGGTGGCCGCCGCTGACCTGCGCGGCGTCGGCCGGCTCGGCGACGTCACCTTCGAGGGCGCGCAGGGCGAGATCAAGCTCGACGAGGTCGCCGGCCTGCGCTCCACGACCGCCGCCGGCGACGTGGTGATCGGCCGGCTCACCGACGCCGCCGACATCAGGACCGGCAAGGGCGACATCCGGATCACCGAGGCGGTACGCGGCGCGGTCGTGCTGACCACCCAGGCCGGGTCGATCTCGGTGGGCGCCGCTCGGGGCGTCTCCGCGGCGCTCGTCGCCCGCACCGGCTACGGCGAGATCAGCAACAGCCTCAAGAACGACGGCTCGATCGAGCTCGACATCCACGCCACCACCTCGTACGGCGACATCGCCGCCCAGAGCAACTGAGGAGTCCCGGACATGACGAACCTGGCCATCGCAGCGGAAGGGCTGCACAAGTCGTACGGCGAGAAGGTCGTTCTCGACGGGGTCGACATCGCCGTACCGCAAGGATCGATCTTCGCCCTGCTGGGGCCGAACGGCGCCGGCAAGACGACCGCCGTGAAGATCCTCTCCACGCTGCTCTCCGCGGGTCCCGCCTCGGGCGGGATCCGGGTCGGCGGTCACGACCTGGCCACCGACCCGCAGGCGGTGCGCGCCGCGATCGGCGTCACCGGCCAGTTCTCGGCGGTCGACGGCCTGATCACCGGCGAGGAGAACATGCGGCTCATGGCGGACCTGCACCACCTGTCCCGCGAGGAGGGGCAGCGCGTCACCGCCGAGCTGCTGGAGCGCTTCGACCTGGTGGAGGCGGCGAGGAAACCGGCCTCCACCTACTCCGGCGGCATGAAGCGCCGTCTCGACATCGCGATGACGCTGGTCGGCAGCCCGCGGATCATCTTCCTCGACGAGCCGACCACAGGTCTCGACCCGCGCAGCCGGCACAACATGTGGCAGATCATCCGGGAGCTCGTCGCCTCCGGCGTCACGGTCTTCCTCACCACGCAGTACCTGGAGGAGGCCGACGAGCTGGCCGACCGGATCGCGGTGCTCAACGACGGGAAGATCGTCGCCGAGGGCACCGCGGGCGAGCTGAAGCGGCTCATCCCGGGCGGGCACGTCCGGCTCCGCTTCACCGACCCGGCCGCCTACCAGAGCGCCGCGGCGGCGCTGCCCGACGCGGCCCGCGACGACGAGTCGCTGTCGCTGCAGATCCTCAGCGACGGCAGCCAGCGCGACCTGCGCTCGGTGCTCGACCTGCTGGACTCCGCCGGCGTCGAGGCCGACGAGCTGACCGTGCACACCCCCGACCTGGACGACGTGTTCTTCGCCCTGACCGGAAAACTCGAGGAGACTGTCCGATGAGCACCCTTTCCCTGGCCGTCCGCGACTCGTCCACGATGCTGCGCCGAAACCTGCTGCACGCCCGCCGGTACCCGTCGCTGACACTGAACCTGCTGCTCACCCCGATCATGCTGCTGCTGTTGTTCGTCTACATCTTCGGCGACACCCTGGGCGCGGGGCTCGGCGGCGGCAGATCGGAGTACATCGCGTACCTGGTCCCCGGCCTGCTGCTGATGACCATCGGCAGCACGGTGATCGGCACCGCCGTCTCGGTCTCCACCGACATGAGCGAGGGCATCATCGCCCGCTTCCGCACCATGGCGATCCACCGCGGCTCGGTGCTCGTCGGCCACGTCATCGGCAGCGTCCTCCAGTCGGTCGCCAGCGTGGTCCTGGTCGGCGCGGTCGGGGTGGCGATCGGCTTCCGCTCCACGGACGCCACCGTCGTGGACTGGCTGCTCGCCTTCGGGCTGCTGGTGCTCTTCGCCCTGGCGCTCACCTGGATCGCGGTCGGGATGGGCCTGATCAGCCCGAACGCCGAGGCGGCCAGCAACAACGCGATGCCGCTGATCCTGCTGCCGCTGCTGTCCAGCGCCTTCGTCCCGGTCGACAAGATGCCCGGCTGGTTCCAGCCGATCGCCGAGTACCAGCCCTTCACCCCGGCCATCGAAACCCTGCGCGGCCTGCTCCTGGGCACCCCGATCGGCCACAACGGCTGGCTCGCGGTCGCCTGGTGCGTCGGCCTCGCGATCCTCGGCTACTTCTGGGCCACCGCGAAGTTCAACAACGACCCGAAGTAAGTCACCGCCTGAACCGGAAAGGCCCGGACCGCATTCGCCGCGGGCCGGGCCTTCCGCACGTGCCAAACTCAACGAAACCGAAGCAGTACCGGTCGCGCGATTGTCCTCAGGGGACGGACCCGAGAGCGCTTGCGGGTGCTCTTTCGCATTAACTGGGAACGGCCGGAATACCGCGACGCCCGCGACGAAATGTCGCGGGCGTCACAGCGTACGAGAGATCAATGTGCAGTTGTCAGTTGGTGTCCGGCTCGCCGGGGACGGTGAAGAGGGGGAGCCAGGCGTCGTCGGCGTCGATGGGGAATTCGGTGGACGGGACCTCGTCCTTGACGGCCCACCGCGCCTCGTAGGGCAGGCCCTCGAAGAGAACCCGGTCGCCCCGCTTGTAGCTGGTGCCGGACGTCCACGGCTTGGTGACGCCGGTGACCGCCGGGGTCGGCCTGGGTGCCTTCTCGACCGGGCTGACCGGGCCGATCACCGACCAGGCGGTCTGCGTGCCGGCGGGCGGGGCCGCGGACGGGTCGAGGCCGGAGTTGGCCCACTTGGCCTCGTAGACGACGCCGTGCCAGACCACCTTGTAACCGGCGGTGTAGAGGGCGGTCAGGCGCCAGATCGGGTACGGGCTGGTCTTCGGGTCGTCGACGCTGGCCGTCTGATCCGGGATGTCGACCGCCTCGGCGCTGCTGTTCGCCGCCTTGCCGGGCAGCCCGGCGAAGATCTTCGAGAAGGCGAGCGACTCCTGCTCGACGCCGCTGCAGGTGTTGGAGTGCACCACCACGTTGGCGAACGTGCCCTGGCAGGCGGCGTCCCGGTTGATCGACCACATGGAGACCCGGCCGAGACCCTTGTCGACGGCGAAGTCAGCGAGACCCTGCGCGTTGTCGACGGTGAACCGCTCGGTGTCGATGTCGTTCTGGCCGATCATCGGGGTGGCCCCGATCAGCGACCAGACCTGCGGCGACGTGAGCTTCTTGCCGAGCTGCAGGTACAGGTCGGTGAGCTGCTTGTGGGTGCCGTTCAGGGCGCTGGTGCTCAACGCCAGCATGTCCGGGTTCTTGTCGCCGTTGTTGAAGTCCATCGTCATCACGTTGACGCCGCGCAGGGCGACGCCACCGTCCAGCATGCCGCGGACCAGGCCGACCCCGTCGGCGGTCAAGCCCTCCGGCGTGACCGGCAGGGTCAGCCACACGTCGAGTGACTTGCCGGCGACCTGCCGCTCCTTCTGCACCGTTGCCACGGCCGTGACGCGGCGCGCGAGGGACGCCTGATCGGCGACGGCGGTGCCTTCGATGTCGAGGTCCAGGGTCTTCACGTCGTACCGTTTGACCAGCTGACGGTAGGCGTCGGTGAGCTTGCCCTGGTCGGTGCAGGCGACCGCCAGTTCCTTGTTGCTGAGCCCGCCGAGGCTGAGCGTGATGTCACCGCCGGACTGGCGCAGCTGGTCGATACGGCGGTCGAGCTCGAGGGACGACGCCGCGCCGTCCAGCGTGTACGCGCCACCCCAGCTCGGGGTGCACACGTTCTTCGGGTCGGCGACGACGAAGCCGAGCGCGATGTTCCTGGCCGGGTTCGCGGTGGGGTCCTGGAACTGGAACGTCGGAGTCAGCGTGACGTCGACGTACGGAACGGCCCAGGATTTCGCCGTGGGGCCGGCCGTGTCCCGCAGGTGGATCACGCCCATGGTGCCACCGGCGCCGATCAGGCCGAGTGCGAGAACGAGAACTCCCAGCCTCGTCCACGACAGGCGGCGACGCGGCTGCTCCGGTTCCTGCCATTCCGGGTCGGCGAGCGGATCGTGATCCGCCCGCACGGCTACGGGTGTGGCGCGGTCCGTCATGAAAGCCCTTCCCTTTTTTTAAAGTCGCCAAACGCTGGCGTGCCCGAGCAGATTTAGCGATCGGGCAAAAGGACGACGAAGGGCAGACGCGGGACCCGTCGTTCCAATCTGGAATCGGGAGCGCCAAAACGTGTCCGCGCAATGACAATTCGGCGCGGGCATCGCCAATCGATGCCGCGAAACAGCATCGAAAGGCCCAAAAACGCATGCCACGCACACGGGCGGACGAGCGCAAGCCGGACGCCAAGCGCCAATGGGGGGCCGACCGGAGGACGGAACCTCATCCGATCGTTCCGCCCCCGGTCTCCGAAGGCAGGATCACCCGCGGCCGGCTCGCGATCGTGGTGACCATCACGGTCTGGGCCTGTTACATCGCTTACACGATCTTCCAGCAGTTCATCGAGGGGCACGCCGACAGCGCCCGGCTCGGTGCCGAGGCGATCGTGTACATGCTCGTCATCACCGGGCTGGCCGCGTCCGCGATCGCGTACCTGATCACGCGGATCGGCTACTTCTACCGCGGGCGTGGTCATCAGCGCGCGCCGCGGATCATGCTCGACGAGTTCATCGGCGGGAAGAAGCCCAGTCTTACGGTTCTGGTCCCCTCATATCAGGAGGACGAGCGGACCAACCGCAACACGCTGCTCTCCGCCGCGCTGCAGGAGTACCCCGGCCTGCGGGTGACGCTGCTGATCGACGACCCGCGCACGCCGAAGACGCGGGCCGCCCGTGACATGCTCCTCGCCGCCCGCGCGCTGCCCGGCAAGATCGAGGCCGAGCTGAACGTCCCGTTCCACCGGGTCTCCGGGGCGTTCGCGAGCTTCGACGAGCAGGTGCGTTACCGCGGTGGCTACCTCGTGGTGCCGGACGACATGCGACGGCTCTCCGACGAGTACCAGTTCGCCTCGAACTGGCTCTACGAGCTCGGCGCCAAGCAGGAGATGGTCGACCACACCGACACGTTCTTCGTCGAGCACATCCTGCACCCGCTCGCGGCGGACCTCGGCCAGATCGCGGGCGCGCTCGACAAGGGCGCCGACGAGCAGGTCGCGCTGCCGATGGCGCGGATGAACCAGCTCTACCGGCGGCTGCTCGCGATCTTCGACGCGCAGGTCACCAGCTTCGAGCGCAAGAAGTACGTGTCGCTGTCGCACGAGCCCAACAAGGCGATGAACCTCAACAGCTACATCGGGCTGATGGGTGGCGCATACCAGGAGATCAACACGCCGCTGGGCACCGCGCTGGTGACGGCCGGCCCGAACCGGGCGGATCTGGTCGTCCCGAACCCGGACTACGTGCTGACGCTCGACGCGGACAGCGTTCTGCTTCCCGAGTACGCGTTGCGCCTTGTCCACCTCATGGAGCAGGGCGCGTACGCGCAGCACGCGGTGGTGCAGACGCCGTACAGCGCATACCCCGGATCGGCGACCCGCATCGAGCGGATCTCCGGTGCGACGACGGACATCCAGTACATCGTGCACCAGGGCATGACGCATTACGGCGCGACGTTCTGGGTGGGGGCCAACGCCGTACTGCGGAAGAAGGCTCTCGACGAGATCTGCGAGGTCGCGTACGAGGGTGACTGGGAGATCAAGCGCTACATCCAGGACCGCACGGTCATCGAGGACACCGAGTCGACGATCGACCTGGGGGTGCGCGGCTGGATGCTGCACAACTACCCCGAGCGGATGGCCTACAGCGCGACCCCGCCGGATTTCGGCTCGCTCGCCATCCAGCGTCAGCGCTGGGCCAACGGTGGTCTGCTGATCCTGTCCCGGCTGAAGGACCAGTTCCGCGCGAAGTCGAAGCGTGAGGACAAGAACCGCTTCGGTGAGTACTTCCTACGGGTCAACTACATGGCCTCCATCTTCTGGAGCTCCGTGTGCCTCGTGGTGATGCTCGTCTACCCGTTCAACAACGAGCTGCTCAACCCGTTCCTGCTGCTCATCTCGGTGCCGTACTTCTTCATGATGTCCGCCGACCTGAAGCACCTGGGTTACAAGCGCTCCGACATGCTGCGGATCTACGGCTTCAACCTGATCCTGCTGCCGGTCAACCTGTCCGGCAGCATCGCCTCGCTGCTGCAGCTGCTGACCGGTGAGAAGAGCACGTTCAAGCGCACGCCGAAGGTCCGCGACCGCACGACGGCGGCGACCGCCTACCTGGTGCTGCCGCTGGCGCTGATCGCGCTCTGCGTCTACACCGTGTGGCACGACGTCCAGCTGCGGCAGTGGAACAACCTGGTCTTCGCCGGCCTGAACCTGCTCCTCTCGCTCTACGCGATGGTCGCGTTCGTCGGCCTCGGCAACACCGTCGTCGACCTGCTGACCCACCTACGCGACTGGCTCGTCCCGACGGTCAAGCCGAAGAAGGTCAAGAAGGCCAAGGTCAAGAAGGCGGACGCGGCCACGGCCGTCAAGCCGGCCGCGGTCGGTGACTGGGCGCAGGTGCTGCACTACCGCGAGGAACGCGGCACCGGCGCCGGTCAGGTCACCGTGCGACTGCAGCGGTCCGACACCGGCGCGTGGAAGAGCGACAAGTCGAAGTCGACCCAGGCACACCTCTTCGAGGAGTTCAGCTTCTTCACGGTGTTCCAGCCGATCTACAACATGATCAACGGGCACGTCGTCGGGTACGAGGCGCTCACCCGCTTCGCCGACGGCAGCAACCCGAAGGAGAGCCTGGAGGCGGCGCAGCAGCGGGGCGTGCACCTCGCACTGGACGCCGCGCTGGTCCAGGCCGCGATCGCGTCGTCGCAGTCACTGCCGAACGGCACCTGGCTGGCCGTCAACGTCTCGGCCGACCTGCTGAGCCGTCCGCACGAGCTGATGCCGCTGCTCGCCGAGGCGAAGCGCCCGCTGGTGGTCGAGGTCGGTGACGCGGCTCCGGCCGACTTCGCCCAGCTCGGGGGGGTGCGGCTCTCGATCGACGACCTCGGCGCCGGTTACGAGACGCTGGCGCGGATCGAGTCGCTGCGCCCTGCCTTCCTCAAGCTCGGGCAGGAGACGCTGCAGGGCCTGGAGAACGAGACGGCTCGGCAGGCCGCGATCCGGACGCTGGTGGAGTTCGCCGGCCAGCACGGGTGCACGGTGATCGCGGAAGGCATCGAGACGGCGGCTCAGCGAGACGCGCTGATGGCCTGCGGGGTGCCGTTCGGTCAGGGCTTCTACCTGGGCAAGCCGGTTCCGGTGGAGCGGCTGCTCGCCGGGGTCGGCGGCTGGTAGCCCGCCTCGGTCCGTGGTGAGCGGTGGCCGTCTCGTTCGTCGAGGCGGCCACCGTTCGTTCAGGGGGCGTAGGACCGGACGGCCCGCCGGTGCGTGGTCAGCAGCCGCCCGCCGGCGGGCACCACGTGCGTGGTCAACCCGGTGAAGGTCACCTTCGAGCCCACCGGCCTGCCGTCGACCGGGGACAGAAGAACCAGATTCCCCTTCCCCGACAGTACGTACAGCAGGCCCCCGGCCCGGACCGGCTCCCGTGGCGAGTCGACCGCCCGGGTCCAGAGCAGCCGCCCGGTCCCCGCGTCGTAGGTGTTGACCCGTCCCGCCGAGGCGACATAGACCCGCCGCCCGTCCGCCGCGAGGTCGCCGGCCTCCTTCGGCGCCTGCCAGAGTTGACGACCGTCGGCGGCGGCCCGGGCGCAGAGGCCTGTCGAGTCCCGGAGATAGAACTGCGTGCCGTCCGGATTCGCCGCGACCGCGACCGGCCCGAGGTCGTTGCCCCAGATCGTCGTGCCCGTGCCGATCCGGCCGGCCCAGGTCTCGGCGTCTCCGGCGGTGCGGCGCAGCAGGATCGTCCCGCCCGCGGAGACCTGCCCGGCGAGTTCCTCCTCACGATGCGTCCAGAGTGGTGTCCCGTCATTGAGCCGGTAAGTGTTCACCCCGTGCCCCGCTTCGCACGTGCGGCAGTACCCGGACGTGACGATCACCCCGGCGTCGGCCACGACCGCGTCGATGGTCCACTCGCCGGTCCGGCGCCACCGCTGCGCGCCGGTCCTCACGTCGAGCGCGACGAGCGACCCGTCGTAGTCGCTGTTCGACTCGCAGCTGGTGCCGGCGACCAGGACGAGCCCGCCGGTCACGACCGGTCCCGCGGTGACTCGGCCGAAGCCGGTGTTGATCCACAGGCGCTTGCCGGTCGTGGCGCTGCGCGCCGCCACCCCACCGCCCTCCAGCAGGACGACCCGGTCGTCGACGGCCCTGGGCGCGACCTGGACGGACTCGCATCCGGGCCGGTCCGGCGCGGGTTCGACGGTCCAGCGAAGTCTCAGGCGGGCGACCGATCCGGCGTTGATCACGGACTCGGCGGGGTTGTAGCGGGTGTTCCCGGGACCGTAGCCGTCCTGCCCCCAGGAGGCGGGTGCGGGTGCTGAGCCGAGCCCGGTAGCCAGGATTAGTGCGATTACACCGACTTTGACCATTTACTGATGATCGACGCTGGGGTAGCTCCGAACTCACGATGACACCAAAGGATGGAAAATCCGACAAGTTCGGTATAAAAGGTTTGAAACGGATTGAATCAGTTCGGAGGTGGTACCCGTGCTGATCGGCGCGTCCATCGCGGCCGGAGACATCGATGTCTACGAGCCGCTGTTTTCCGGGAACGACATCATGCGGATCTTCCCCGTCGACGTCGCCATCGGTGGCGTCAAGCGGAAGGTCCTCCCGAACTGGTCCGACAAGCGACTGGACTACTGCCGGCGCACGCGGACCATCCCGTTCCTGAGCTGCAAGATCGACGGTCACAGCGGCGGACTCGACCACGTCCGGGAACAGCTGCGGCAGATGCCGGCCTGGATCATCGACGACCCGGCGATGCGCGTCTACATCACCGACCGGCACGAGCCCGAGGGTGACCTGGACGGCGGCCCGGCGGCGTACCGGCGCAACTTCGCGAAGTTCCTCGCCATGATCGACAGCCTGCCGGCCCTGATCCGGCACAACATCAGCTGCGGCCCGGTCCTGACGAAGACCTGGACCGAGAACAACGGCGAGGACAAGGGCCATTTCAAGTACGAGACGTACGACCCCGGCACCGGCGACTTCCTCGGCATCGACTGCTACGTGCCGGCCGGGACACGCGAGCACGTGATGAGCCCGGCGCGGCTGCCGGCGCCGGCCGAGTTCCTGAAGCACGTGAAGGCGTACCAGTTCAGCCCGGCCGACACCCGGCCGCGGATCTTCCCGGAGCTCGGCCTGATCGGCATGCCCGCGGACCACGACGGTTCGGCCCGCGCCGCCTGGATCAAGGGGGTGCACGACGAGGTCGCCGGCTGGCGGCGCCCGTGGGACTTCCTCGGCTGGATCTGGTGGAACCAGAAGGGCAACAACACCGGCGACGTCGAGCTGATCGGCGGACGGCGCGACTTCGCGCTCGACATGCGCACAGTGGACGCGCACACCGTGGTGAAGCTGAACCCACCCAAGCCGTTGCAGACGTTCAACGCGATCTGGAAGGCGCAGCATCGCCCGGCCACGCCGGCCCGCCCGCACGACGCCCAGCCGGTGGCGGCCGCCACCGGCGTCTGACCTCCCCAGACCGATGGCCCTGTCCTTGCCCCGCGAGGACAGGGCCTGTTTCCCCGCCTCAGGGCAGCAGCAGCCCCCAGTAGAGCGCCCACGGGAGGAACAGCGCGCCGGCCACGAGCAGGACGACCTGCCGCGGGCGGTCGCCCCGGGTCCGGCGCGAGGCGTGGGCCGTCATGGCCGCGGCGATCACCGTGATCAGCGCGAGCGCCTGCACCGCCAGCCAGAGCACCGGCCGCCCGCCCAGCATCGGGCCGGGGGAGATGCCCTTCCAGTCGGCGCTGTCGGCCACCGTGACGAAGTAGGCGACGAAGCCGAGGACGGCGAGGGCACCGGTCGCGGCGAGGATCCGGGCGGGACGGGCGGTGGGGACGCTCCGGCCGCGGATCCGCCGGGTCAGCGCGACGATCGGGTAGGAGAGGAAGCCGAGCAGGAGCACGGCGAGCGCGGCGATTTGCGCGGGCCACGACTCCCACCAGGCCGACGGGGTGAGCGCGTCGCTGGTCGCCCTTTGCGCGGGGAGCGGGTCGGTGTGCGGCGGCGGGATCCGGCCGGCGGCTGTCGAGCGGACCCAGGTGCCGACGATCTCCGCGTACGCCGGGAAGAGCTCGTCGGTGTAGATCCCGTCCCCGTCGAGAACGCGCAGCGTGTGCCCGGCGCCGGGCAGGAAGCGCACGGTCAGCGGCGTGCGGATCGTCCGGGTCAGCACCGCGGCGCTCTCCGCGGCCGGCACCTGGGTGTCGGCGGTGCCGTAGACGGCCAGGACCGGCTGCGTGACGGCGGCCAGCGGCGGCTGCGGGTCGTGATCGGCCTCGGCGAAGAGCCCGGCGTCGTCGGCCAGCCGGTAGAACCGGTCGGACAGCGTGCCGGCGAGCGCCCCGGTGACTCCGGCGCCGGTCAGCTTGTTGAGCATGTTCCAGTTCTGCACGCGCAGCGGGGTCAGGCCCGGTGCGGAGGCCAGCACGACGAAGGCGATCTCCGGGGAGCGGCTCGCGGCGATCGGCTCGACCCAGCCGCCCTCGCTGATCCCCCATAGGCCGACCGCGTCGCGCTTGACCCCGGGCTGGTCCCGCAGGGTCGCGGCGGCGGCGATGACATCGTCGGCGAGCAGCGAATACACCGGCTGGTCGAGCGGGCGCTTGTCGTAGGCGAGCACCGCGATGCCCTGCCGCGCGAAGGCGATCGCCTCCGGCGTGACGCTCTTGCGCCTGCTGTTGCCGGAGCCGTGGACCAGCACCAGGCCGGGCAGCGGATGCGTCGCGGCTCGGGGTGCGACGACCATACCCGACAAGGTCTTGCCGTCTCTGGTGTGAATGCTGACGTCGGTGCTGGTCAGGTCGGACGGGATCGGCGGCACGGACGGCGGGACGGCGGCTGCCGCGGACGGGACCGCGGCCAGCGCGGCGACGACGAGGAGCAGGCTGAGGAGGCGGTAGGCACGTTCGATCACGAGAACGATCGTCGACGAGCCGGAGCCCGCGCACATCGCCGCCGGGAACGGTTCCGATCTCACTCCCCAGAGGGAGGCGGCTCCCCGGCGACGACCAGACCGGACTCGTACGCGGCCACCACCGCCTGCGCCCGGTCGCGCAGCCCGAGCTTGGCGAGCACGCTGCTGACGTGCGTCTTCACGGTGTGCTCGGTGACCGTGAGAGCGGCCGCGACCTCGGCGTTGGTCAGCCCACGGCCGAGCAGCCGCAGGGTCTCGCGCTCCCGCGGGGTGAGGCGTTCGAGCCCGGCCCAGGTGCCGGCCGGTGGCGGCTGCCGGCGCACCGCCGTCTCGATCAGCCGGGTGGTGACCGCCGGGGCGAGCAGCGACTCCCCGGCCGCGACGACCCGGACCGCCTGGATCAGCTCGGCCCGGCGTACGTCCTTGAGCAGGAAGCCGCTCGCCCCTGCCCGCAGCGCGTCGTAGACGTAGTCGTCCTGACCGAACGTGGTCAGCATGAGAACGCGCACCGGGTCACCGCTGAGCCGGCGGGTGGCCTCGATGCCGTCCATCCCCGGCATCCGGATGTCGAGCACGAGCACGTCCGGCGCGTGTTCCCGGACCGCGGCCACCGCCTCCGCCCCGTCGGACGCCTCGGCGACGACCTCCATGTCCGGCTCGTTGCCGAGGATCGTCACGAAAGCGCCCCGGATCAGCTCCTGGTCGTCGGCGACCACGATGCGGATGCTCACCGAGCGGCCCCGGGAAGTGTCGCCCGCACCCGGAAACCCTGACCGCCGGGCGCCGGGCCGGCCGTCGCGGACCCGCCGCACGACGCGGCCCGCTCGTGCATCCCGATGATTCCGTGCCCCTGGCCGTCGGTCCGCTGCGGTCCGCGCCCGTCGTCGGTCACCGTGACGACGAGCTCGCCGCCACTCCAGTCGAGGGTCACTGTGACCGCTTTTGCCCGCGCGTGCTTCAGCACGTTGGTCAATGCCTCCTGAACGATTCGGTATGCCGCCACTTCGGCGTCGGGCGTGATCGAGCCCGGCTGTCCGAGAACGTTCAGTGTGACCGACGTCGATCCGGGCCGGGAGACCTGGTCGACGAGGCCGGCGAGGTCGGCGAGCGTGGGCTGCGGCACTCGGGCGGTCCCCTCACCGGCGTCGAGCACGCCGAGGATCCGCCGGAGTTGCGCCATCGCGTCCCGGCCCGCTTCGGCGATCGCGTCGAACGCCTCCTCGGTACGGGCGGCGCCCTGCTTCATGAGCACCGGCCCCGCCTCCGCCTGCGCGATCGTGATGCTCACCGCGTGGGCGAGGATGTCGTGCATGTCGCGGGCGATCCTGGACCGTTCCCGCTCGGCCTCCAGCTCCCGCTCGCGTTCCAGGTGACGGGCGCGTTCCTGCAGCGTGCGCACCTCTTCCTTGCGGTTGGCCCAGGCGCGGCCGGCGAGGTACGCGGTGGTCCAGAGCAGCGCCCCGCGGGTCGCGGTCTCGATCGAGCCGGTGAGGATGAACGCTCCCCAGCCGATGATCACGATCGCGCTGATCCGCTGCCAGCGGGGTGACTGCGCGGCGACGGTGAACATGGCGATCAGCGCGCCGTACCAGAGCGGCTGCCGTGGACCGTCCGGCACCAGTGCGTAGGCCGCGGCGGCCAGCTCGCTCGCCAGCAGGACGACGAACGGCGCCCGCCGTCGCCAGATCACCGGCAGTGACACGGCCGCGGCTACGGCGTACGCCGGCATCGGCCAGTGCCGGTCACCGGAGAGGAACGGCGCCAGTTGCGCGGCCAGGGCGATCACCGCCAGGCCGGCATCCGCGGCAGTCGGTGGCAGGCCGCGGATCCAGCGCATCACTCGCTCGTACACCGTCCGATTTTGACCTAGAGCGATGTCTTCACGATGTCCCGTCCGTCGTTAACATCGGCGAAACATTGACAGCGGCGAAATAGTTAACAAAGATGTGAGAGCGCTCTCTCGACGCTCCCCACGTCGCAGGGCATCCTCCGCATCCACCCCCGAGGAGTCCCCATGTCCACTCGAAAGAGGCTGCTCAGCGCGCTTACCGCGCTGATCGCGGCGATACCGGTCGGCGCGGCTGCCGCTGCTCCGGCCGCCCAGGCCGCCGGCCCGAACCTGCTGCCGTTCACCGTCACCAACAGCACCGGGCGCGGCGACGCCGTCTACCTCTACGTCATCGGCGTCAACCTCAACACCGGCAGGCTCGGTTACGTCACCGCCGGTGGCACGTTCAACGCGTGGCCGGCCGGCTCGAACCCACCGTCGGCCGCGCCGGACGTCGCGATAGCCGGTGCGGGCAACGGCGGCAGCAGCACCGTCCAGGTGCCGCGCAACTTCTCCGGCCGGCTCTACATGTCGCTCGGCCAGAAGCTCAAGTTCTTCCTGACCCCGGACGGTCTGGTCCAGCCGGCGCCGTGGGCCTCGGGCGACCCGAACCACGACATCCTGTTCGACTGGAGCGAGTTCACCTACAACGACTCCGGTCTGTGGCTCAACAGCTCGCAGGTCGACATGTTCGCTCTCCCGCACGTGGTGACCGTCTCCGGCAGCGACGGCACGAGGAGCACCGGCGCGGTCGTCGCCAACGGCCGGCAGAACGTCATCGACCAGATCCGGGCGCAGTCCGGCTGGGCGAACACCGTGGTCACCCGCTCGGACGGGACCGTGCTGCGGGTGCTCGCGCCCGGCAAGGCGGCCGGCGCGGGGCTGTTCAGCAACACCTACTTCGACTCGTACATCAACACCGCGTGGAACGCCTACGCGAGCAAGACGCTGACCGTCGTGCCATTCGGGGACCAGCCCAACACCAAGTACTTCGGCCGTACGTCGGGTAACACCATGGTCTTCACGAACAGCTCCGGGGCGCAGGTCGCCTCGTTCGGCAAACCGTCCAGCGCCAACGTCTGGGGCTGCGACGGCAACCTGGCCGCGCCGAACGACCTGGTGGTCGGGCCGATCGCCCGTACGCTGTGCGCGGCGCTGAACCGGGGCACGCTCGGGACCATCGACACGCAGCCCGGCGGCACCGCTGCCGACTTCTACAAGAACAACCCGGCCAACCAGTACGCGCGGATCATCCACGCGAACATGGCGGACGGGAAGGCGTACGCGTTCGCCTTCGACGACGTACAGAATCAGGAATCCCTCGTCTACTCGAACAACCCGACGTCCGCGGGGATCACACTCTCGCCGTTCACCGGGGGCGGCGGTTCGGGCGGCGGCGGTTCGACCACCGGAACCACGATCAACGGCCCGGGTGGCAAGTGTGTCGACGTCGCCGGTGACGACATCGGTGGCGACGGCGCCGCCGTGCAGCTCTGGGACTGCCAGTCCGCCGCCCGTGACCAGCACTGGGCCTGGACCGGCCAGTCGCTGACCACGCTCGGCATGTGCCTGGACATCGCCGGTGGTGGCACCGCCAACGGCACCGTCCTGCAGTTGCACAACTGCACCGGCAACGCGGCGCAGACCTGGGTCGTCAACGGCAACGGCAGCATCAGCAACCCGCAGTCCGGCCGCTGCATCGACGCGCCGTCCGGCAACACGGCCAACGGCACCCGACTGCAGATCTGGGACTGCAACGGCACTGCCGCCCAGAAGTTCGCCAAGTCCTGACCCTGGAGTTCCCGCGGGCCCCGGAGCGCGTCTCCGGGGCCCGTCCCCCGTCCGGGGGACCCCCGATTGCTCACTCGAGGGTGACTATCGCCGCGGCTGTTCTTCCTAGTCTCACTCCTGTCGATGCGGGACATTCCCGCAGCTCACAGAGGAGAGACGATGAGCAACGAGACCGCTGAGGCATCGCCCACCCGTTCCGGTCCGCCGCGCTGGCTGCGGCCCCTCGGCGCTCGCCTGGTGTTCCTGCTCGTCGTGTTCCTCGCGTTCGAGTCGCTGCTCACGCCGCTGCTGACCGCGGCCGCGCGGAACCCGGTCACCGGCATCCTCGCGGGGGTAGCGGCGGCGGCAACGGCGCTCTACGCGTACGCCAAGCTGGTCTCCTGGCTCGAGGAGCGCGACACCCCGGAGATCAGCCGGGCCACGGCACGCCCGCAGCTGATCCGCGGCACCCTGATCGGCGTCGGCCTGTTCTGCCTGACGCTGGCCCTGATGTTCGTCAGCAACGCCTACCGGCTGCACGGCGGATCGTTCGGCGACATGATCGGCACCTTCGGCCTGATGCTCGGCGTCGCCGTCATCGAGGAGCTGCTCTTCCGTGGGGTGCTGTTCCGCATCGTCGAGGAGCGCTGGGGCAGCACGATCGCCCTGATCGTCTCGGGTGTGCTCTTCGGCGGCCTGCACCTGCTCAACCCGGACGCCACGGTCTGGGGCGCGCTGGCCGTCGCGATCGAGGGCGGCCTGCTCGCCGGCGCCGCCTACGCCGCGACGCGCACTCTGTGGCTGCCGATCGGCATCCACCTGGGCTGGAACTTCGCCGAGTCGGGCATCTTCGGCGCGACCGTCTCCGGCGCCGACACCACGGTCGGCGGGCTGTTCACCGGAACCCCGCACGGCCCGGCGATTCTCAGCGGCGGCGAGTTCGGGCCCGAGGCGAGCATCTGGGCTGTCCTGATCGGCGGCGTGGCCGCGTACCTGCTGGTCCGCAAGGCCCGCAAGCGGGGCAACTGGCGCTGACCCCGGCCAGCCGCAACGACCGGTGCCCGCCCGGAGTGTTCCAGGCGGGCACCGGTGTCGTGGATCAGCGGCGATAGCTCAGCTTGCTCGAGTACCGGACGTTGCCCGCCTTGTCGTAGGCGCGCAGCTGGACCGTGAACTTCTTGCCGTAGCGCGCGGGAGTGAGCGCCAGGAGGTAGGCGGCCTTGGTGTCGGTGGCCACCACCTTGCCGTTGACCAGGAGCTGCACCTTGGCCACGCCGTTGCGGTCGCTCGCCGAGGCCGAGAACGTCACCTTCCGGGACAGCTTCGACTTGTTCCTGGGCGCCTTGGTGACCTTGAGCGTGGGCGCGGTGTTGTCGACGATCACGGTCCGCCTCGCGCTCGCCGTGTTGCCCAGCCTGTCGACGGCCGTCCAGGTGATCGTCTTCGCGCCGTCCTTGCCGCTGGACAGCCGCACGGACGTCACCGAGCCGCTCCGGCCGGCCAGGTTCGTGACCGCGACACCGTGCGGGTCAGCGGCCTTGAGCGAGGTGACGTACGACGTACCCCGGACCAAGGCGTTGTGGCCGGGTGCGATGGTCATCGTGGGAGCGGTCTTGTCGATGTTCACGGGGAACGAGGTGGACGACGTGTTGCCGGCCGCGTCCCACACCTGCAGCCGCACGGTCGCGGCGGACGCCGCGAAGGTGCGCGCGTCCCAGGTGAACGTCGGGTCGCTCGACCGCGGCGTGCCGTCGACCGTCCACTCCGTCCGGACGATCGCCGACTCGTCCTGGATCGTCGGCTTCAGGGTGCTGACGCCGCCGATCCAGCCCGTGCCAGTGTCCAGCCGGTTCGTCGAGTACGCACCGGCGAAGTCCACCTGCGCGATGACCGGCGGCTTGTCGTCCACGGGCTTGGCCGTCACGGTGTAGCCGGTCTCGAGGGTGGTGGTGTTGCCGGCGAGGTCGTGGAGAACGAACGTCGGGGAGGTGACGCCCTCGACGGCGTTCCAGGTGTACGCCCAGGCGTCGTCGGACAGCCCGACGCGGGTCTGCCCGTCGATCGCGTCGATGCGCCAGACGTCGCTGGGGACGCCGGTCAGCGTGATCGTGACCGGCCCGCTCGGCACCGAGGACCCGGCCCGCGGCGAGAGGGTCGCGGTGGGCAGGACGTTGTCGACGCTCACCCGGACCGACTTCTCGGCGTGGTTGCCGGCGGCGTCCACGGCACTGACGGTGACGGTGGCGTACTTGTCGCTGGGCAGGCTCGCCAGTGACACCCGGCAGCCGGCGGTCAGGGTGCAGTCCGCGTCGAGGGAGTCGTTGACGGTCGCCCGCAGCTCGATGACTCCGACGTTGTCGGCCGTCCCCGGGTAGAAGACGAGCTCGGCGGGGACCCGCTGATCGGCGAGGAGACCGGTGCTCGCGATCACCGGTGCGAGCTGGTCGGTGTCCCCGGCGGTGGGGTTCGCTCGCAGCAGCGTCGTGTCGTTGGCCCTGTTCACGTCGCCGACGTTGACGCACTGGCACGGCGGGTTGACCTGGACCGTCCCCTGCGCGTCGGGCACCACCTTGTCGATCTTCAAGGTGAACGTCCAGGTCGACGTCGTACCGGCCTTGAAGAGGTACTCCGGCACGTCACAGAGGTAATGCGAGTTGTCCTCCTCCCGGCTGCAGCCGGGGGCCCTCACGAACGACGTGCCGGCCGGAAGAGTCACCTCGACCTCGGCGGGCGCATTACCGGAACGGCCCCTGTCGATCGTGGCCGGACCGTCGTTACGCACGCCCACGGTGGCCTGCACCACGGCACCGGCCGCACCGGAGACGGCGTCACCGATCGCGACCAGATCCAGGCCGTTCGTCCCGGTGACCTTCACGTCGACGTTCGCGGACGAGCCGTCGTCGTGCTTGGGCAACGGGTTGCCCTCCCGCAGGGGGAGCGGATCACCGGTTCCGGGTGTGCCCCCGCTGTAGGTAGCGAGTTCGCCGGCCGTCAGCCACTGGAACTGGCCCACGGTGCCGCCCGGCGCGTAGGTGTCCGATCGAACCTTGTACGGCAGGACGAGCCGGTAGCTCTTGCCCGGCTCCAGCGTCTGGTCGAAGGCGCAGCGCCGCGCCCGCGCGTCCTCGTAGAAGCAGTTGGAGAACTGCTGGGTGGGCTCGAAGCCCCAGTCGGTGTGCAGCAGGACGCCGGCACCGGTCAGCGGCGAACTGCCCGTGTTGGTGACCGACAGGCTGACCTCGAAGTCAGCGCCCACAGCCGCACTGACCTGCGGTGTTGCTCCCGCGAGCAGGACAGGTCCGCTGTCCGCGAGAGCGGGGGCCGCCAGCGCGGCGGACGCCACGGCGGCGGCCGTCCCGGCCACGGCCCAGCGAAGGAGAGAATGCGTCAACGGAGTCCTCACGTGCTGACGAAGAAGATCAAGTGCGCGCATCGTACGAGACTTCGTCGCAGCCCGCTGTCCCGTTTCCGGTGGTCCGGCGCCACCCCGCCGACCAGTAGCCGGGCGGCGCCGGACCGGGAACTACGGCAGGGTCCAGCGCTGGTTGTCGCCGGCGAAGCAGTCCCAGATCTGGAGCTTCGTGCCGTCGGCCGAGGACGGGCCGGTGGCGTCCAGGCACTTGCCCAGGGAACGCAGGGTGCCGTCGGTGCCCGCTGTCCACTGCTGGGCCGCGGTCCCGTTGCAGTCGTAGATCTGGGCCTTGGTGCCGTTGGCGCTGGACGCGGCGTTCACGTCGAGACACTTGCCGAGCACCCGGACCGTGCCGTCCGAGCCGACGGTCCAGGTCTGCGCCGGCGAGCCGTTGCAGGTCCAGAGCTGCACCTGGGTGCCGTTGGCGGTGGACGCGCCCGGAACGTCGACGCACTTGCCGCCGTACCCGGTGATCTGACCCGAACGCGACGGGCTGGTTCCGGCGTCACCCGCGCCGGGCCACACGTACGTCCCGGTGGTCTTCGCCGGCAGGGTGCTGGTGAACTGACGGCCGCCGGCACGCAGCGTGAACGTCTGGTTCGACGCGGTCTGGTTGACCACGACGGTGACCAGCGAGTTGTCCGGGTTCACGAAGGCGACGTCGGTCACCGTGCCGGTCGAACCGTAGCCGGTGGCGACGCGCTTCGCACCGGCCCGCACGAACTTCGAGAACTGGGCGATCATGTTGTAGTCGGGGGTCTTCCAGAACGTGTCAGGGTTCGACGCGCTCTGCACCAGCATCGTCGGGTCGGGCGAGCCGCTCCAGCGCTCCGGCGAGCGGTTCTGGTCGAGCATCGAGACCCAGCCCTCGTAGAGGGTGGACTGGTTGCGGAAGTACTGCACTATCCGGTCGGCGCCCGCGGTGCCCCAGACCGAACGCTCGGTCATCAGCACGTCCTTGTCGGGGAACTGCGCCTTGACGGTGGCCATCGCCGACGGGTCACCGGCGTAGTCGTGGAAGGCGATCCCGTCGACCGAGGCACGCGCGTCGCCGGTGAGGACCCCTTGCGCGTACGAGACTCCCTCGCTGAAGTTGTGGTCGAAGGCCCAGATCTTGGTGGCGCCCAGGCCGTTGCCGGTGAGCTCGGCGCGCAGCGCGATCGCGAGACGTCGTTCCTGGTCAGCGGTGACGCGCATGCCCGGGTAGTCGGCGGGCTCGAACAGCGGCTCGTTCTGCAGCGTCAGGCCGTAGATCGGGATGCCCTGTGCCGCGTACGCCTGGATCGCCTTGCGGTAATAGGTCGCCAGCGTGGGGATGTACTGGTCGAGCAGGCTTCCCGTAATGATCGCGTTGCTGCTCTTCATCCACGGCGGCGCCGACCACGCGCTCGCGAAGATCTTCAGGTTCGGGTTGATCGCCAGCGCCTCGCGCAACGTCGAGATGATCTTGTCGTCGATGTCGCGCTGGATCGAGAACCGCGACAGCGACGGATCGGCCGCGCCGTCGTCGTAGGTGTAGAAGTCGTGCGAGGTGAAGTCACTGGTGCCGAACGCGATCCTGGCGACGTTGAAGCCCGCGCCGGCGCTCGGGTCGACCAGCGCGCGCAGGGCGTTCGTGCGGCCGGCCGCGCTCATCCGGGCCAGGTTGAAGACCGTCGACTCCTCCAGGGAGGAGCCCACGCCGAGCACGGTCTGGAACTGCTGGGCGGTGTCGACCGAGATCGTGGCGGTGCCGGCGGCCGCCGTGGTGGCGATGTCGGCCTGCCTGCTGAGCTGGTACGGCGTGCCGGCCAGGCCGGTGGCGGGACTGGTGTACCAGTTCGCGTTCTTCGGCTCGTAGCCCGCGGTGCGCGACTCGGAACTGAACCATGCCTGCACAGTCGCGGCGGGGGCGGCCTGGGCGGCGGCTTGCGGGACGAGCAGGCCCGCGCCGGCGAGCAGGCCCGCCGTGAGGGCGGCGAAACGGGGACGGGTCATACGGCGGCGCCCTTCCGACTGGTCGCAATCGTAAAGAAACTTGCCGGAAATCCTTGCGACGGGCTCGAACCGAGTCAATGACCTGGGCTCCCGTAACCGGGACGAGAGCCGGGAAACCCTGAAACAACGCAGCCGTCCGGCCCTCGTACGTCCAACGAGTCGGGCGATCAACAGCAGGTCGGCCTAGAGTGAAGTCAGGTGCCGATGACGTCACCACCGCCACTCCTCGCTGCTCCAGACCTCGGTAGCGCACCCGCCCTACAGACGCCTGGAGCCGTCGTGATCACTCAACCCCGCCTCCCCGTCGCCACCCCGCACGCGCCCGGCGACCGGCCGCGCACTTTCCTCGGGGCCGAGGACTCGCCGCTGGGGCTCACGAGCCGCCGGCGGCATCCGGCCCCGGCCGGCGGGGCGAGGCGTAACCGTCACGACACCCGTACGGCCGGTCGGCGATGACCACCGTCGGACGGCGGACGTACCCCGCGAAACCTCCCTATCTGGTCACCGCCGAGACGAATCGGCGAGGGGTGGCGGTGGACGTCGCGGCCGATGCGAGCACCACCGTGGTCGAGATGACGGTGCACGGGCAGTGGTCGACGGAGCTCGGCCAGCAGGTGGACGCCACCCTGCGGATGTGTCTCGCCGGCCCGGTGTCCGCGGTGATCGTCGACCTGCACGATGTGGGCGACCTGCACGGGGTGAGCCGGTCCTTCTGGGTCACGGCGGCACGCACGGCTCGACTCGGTCCCCGGCCGGTCCGGCTGGCGTTGTGCCTGCCCGCGCAGACCATGCTGGACCACCGGTTACGGCACGGCGAGGAAACCCCGGCGCTGGTGTTCGACACCATGCAACAGGCGCGCCGGGCCCTGGCCACGGACCTGCCACCCGGCTCCCGGATGCAGGCCCGGCTCCGCTCGCACCCGCTCTCCGTGGCGGCGGCCAGAGAACTCGTCGTGCAGGCCTGTCACCGCTGGCAACTGCATCACCTGCGGCACGACGCCGCGCTGATCGTCTCCGAGCTGGCCTCCAACGCCGTCCAGCACGCCGGTACCGACCTGGTGGTCACCGTGGTGCGCACCGGTCCCGGGCTGCTGGTGGCCGTCCGCGACAGCGACACCCGCTATCCGCGCATGCGGGAGCCGTCCGGTGAGGGCAACCCGGTCGAGCTGCAGGAACGAGGGCGGGGATTACGGCTGGTCCATGCCGTCGCGCCCGGCTGGGGCGCGCTGCCCGCCCGTGGCGGCAAGGTCGTCTGGGCCACCATCTCCCCGGACACCTCCATGACCTGATCAGGATGCAGGCACGGAAGTGAGCCGTGTGCTCGCGCCGGGCGTCTCCACACCGGCGGATCAGAACGGCCGGCCGGTCGGCAGGAGGTACGACGATCATGACCGTTGCGTCCGTCTACCCGGTTCGCGTGGATGCACGCCTGGATCCACACCTGTCCCGCTGGATGTGGCTGGTGAAGTGGTTCCTGTCCATCCCGCACTATCTCGCGCTGTTCTTCCTGTGGATCGCGTTCATGGTCCTGTCGGTGGTCGCGTTCTTCGCAATCCTGTTCACCGGCCACTACCCGCGGGCGATCTTCGAGTTCAACGTCGGTGTGCTCCGGTGGGGCTGGCGGGTCAGTTACTACGCCTACAGCGCGCTGGGCACGGACCGGTATCCGCCGTTCACCCTCGCTGACGATCCTGACTGTCCGGCACAGTTGCACGTGCCCTATCCCGAGCGTCTGTCCCGCGGGCTGGTCCTGGTGAAGTGGTGGCTGCTGGCGCTGCCGCACCTGCTGATCGTGGGCATCTTCGTCGGCGGCGGCGCCTGGTTCGCCGTGAACGCCGACACCGACGGCTACAGCTGGACCGGTGGCGGCCTGATCGGGCTCCTGGTCCTCATCGCCGCGATCGTTCTGGCCGTCACCGGCAACTATCCGCGTGGCCTGTTCGACCTGGTCCTCGGCCTGAACCGGTGGGTGCTGCGCGTCGCCGCGTACACCGCCCTGATGACCGACGCCTATCCGCCGTTCCGGCTGGACACCGGCGGCACCGACCCCGCCACCACGGTGATCGCACCGGCGGCGTGACGCACCGGGACGGCATGACGCGAGCAGGTGCCGGCCCGCCCGGTCATGCCGTGCCCGGACCCCGGCGGAGATCAGCGACGGCTGTCGAGCTCATGGCTGAGCAGCAGGCGCGTGCCGGTGGAGTCGGTGATGACGTCCATGCTGGTGCAGGCCTGCTCCATCAGCCCGAAGCCGTGCGGGCGCCGCCGGCGGCTGCGGGCGGTGCCGGTCGAGCGCAGGGACGTGCCGATGCCGGGGCCGTGGTCGCTGATCTCGCACCAGAGCCGGCCGGCACGACGCCACAGCAGCAGCTGGCCATGGCCGCCGCCGTGGCTCACGGCGTTGATCATCGCTTCGTGCACGGCCAGCACGAACCGGTTCCCCTCCTCGCCGATCAGGCCCTGCGCGGTGCTGAGAGAGTGAACCTGCCTGCGCAGCTGGGGAACCGAGGCGCCGTCGAGCCAGCGGGCCAGCGGCAGCCCGGCGGCGGTGTCGCGGGCCAGGCCGGGCGGACCCGTGACGGGTTCGCCACCGGCGAGGGCGAGCAGGGCATGGTCGAGGCGGGCGTGGGCGAAGGCACCGGTCCAGTCCACGCCGAAACGTTCCATGGTGAGCAGCTCGGCGGCCGCGGCCGTGAACGCCACCGCGGCGCTCCGATCGGCATCACGCAGGCCACTGGGGGTACGCCGGTACATGTCGACGGCGCCGGCGTGCCGGACCCCGCCGGCGTGCAACGGCCAGGCGAACACCGCCCGGGCTCCGGCGTTCAGGGCCGCGGGGGTGAACCGCGGCCACCGTTCGCGCCACGACGGGTGGCGCAGGTCGGCGGCGTGCACCGGCTGGCGAGTCGCTGTGGCCTCGTGACACGGGCCGTCGGCCAGCGTCTCCTGCGCGGATTCGAGAATGGCGCTGGCCCGGTCGCTGCTGAACCGGACCCGCGGAACCGGGCTGGCCTCCTGCCCGCCGATCGGTAGCGGGCCCGCGGACAGGCCGACCCCGGTGACACCCGGCAGTAACGCGGTGCCCGCCCGGCACAGCTCGCTCAGGCCCGGACCGAAGACGCCGACCAGATCCCACGACCGGCCGGGCTGCAAGTCGTCCTGCCCATTGCCTCGCTGCCGGGTCATCGGCTGTTCTCCCCGGACAGCACCACGAGGTGGTGGACGCGCAACCAGGGTCTGGGGCAGCTGATGGAGCCTTCACACTAAACCTGCGGGTTGCCGACAGCCAACGGCCGGCGCCTCCGTTCTGCGCAATTCACCCTTGCTGCCCGGATCGCCCGCTGTCAGCGGCGGCCGTTCACAGGGAGGCAGCGGCATCGGCGAGCCGTGCTCCGCGCCGCCAGACGGCAAGGGTGTTCAGCGTGTCGCTGATCGTCGTGGTGGGGTCCCCGCCGACCAGGAGCAGATCGGCGCGAAGCCCTTCGGCGATGCGACCTCGGTCGGTGAGACCGAACCGGCGCGCCGGAGTGCTGGTGGCGGCGCGCAGCGCCTCGATCGGGCTGAGGCCGGCTCGGACCAGGTACTGCAGTTCGTGGTGGACGCTGGCGCCGTGGGCGAGGCCGCCCAGGAAGGGCAGGGGAACCGAGGCGTCCGTGCCGACCAGGATGTCCACGCCGGCGTCGTGCAGAGCCTTGACGGAGACGAGCACGTCGTCGAGGTCGCCCTGCGGGTAATGGTCGAAGCTGGACCGCAGGGTTTCCAGCCAGGGCTGGTCGAGACGGGACGACACCCTCGAGTCGGCCGCCAGCTCGGCGCCGGTGATACCCATCATCGAGGCGTTCAGGACCACACACGGCACGACGAAGGCTCCCGAGGCGGCGATCTGTCCGACGATCTCGGCGGTGTGGGGCCGGTCCATGAACAGATGCGCCAGACCGCCGATGCCGGCCTCGATCGACATGCGGGTCGCCTCGATGGTCAGGGCGTGCGCGACGGTGAGCATGCCGTGCCGCTTGGCCTCGGCCACCCCCGCGTCGAGGGTGGCCTGGTCCAGCATGGGCAGGCCGGGGTGACCCTCCACGCTCCCGTCGTCGACCATGAACTTGATGTAGTCGGAACCCGTCGCGACCAGCTTCGGGATGAACGCGACGGCTTCTTCCGGGGTGGTGGAGAACGGCATCACCGGTGCCTGCTCGGGTGCCGCTCCCCGGGATGCGCCGGGCGGCGGACCGGGCCGGAAGTCGGCGGGGAACAGTTCCGAGGGGTGGCCTCCGGGCGGCGTGATCCCGAAGCCGGACGAGCGTACGTCGGCAAGGGTGTCGTCTTCCTCGATGTCCCCGCGGTTGGGCCGGGTGTTGGTGCCCTGCATCTCCAGATGAGTGGTCACCCCGAAGCGCAGCGCCAGCGCCAGACTCGGTTTGCTGGTGTGCACGTGCGCGTCGAACAGGCCGGGCAGCAGCGTGGCTCCGGCAGCGTCGACGATCTCGGCGCCCGCGGGCGGCCGCGCTCCCACGGCGGTGATCGTGGGGCCGTCGATGATGACGGTCGTCGAGTCCGGCACATCGTGGCCGTCGAAGATACGTGCGTTGAGGATGGCAGTGGTCATGTCGTGTCAGTCCCTCATTGTCGGGGTGGTGATCTTCGCTCCCAGATCACGTTCGCAACGAACATGTTCGTAAGCGCTAAACGCGATCGTAGCGAACATGTTCGTGCAATGCCACCTTCCGCCTCGAGCACAGCGGGAGACAGCAGCCGTACGGCGCTGACTACGCCGTGATCAGGGGACGCAGATCCTTGCCGTCACGGGGAGTGAAGATCAGCATCCGCTGCCTACGGTCGTGGCTGAAGACGACCTCACAGTCGAGGTCCACCCGGCCCACGGCCGGATGGGTCAGCGAGGTGGTCTCCTGCCGGCAGAGCCGCACGTCGTGGTTCTCCCACAGCTCGCGGAACTCGGCACTTCCCGCCCGCAGAGCCGAGATCAGGCAGTTGGCCTCGGTGGGATCGGGCTCCAGGTCCGCGGCCGCCCGGACACTGGCGGCGAAGGTCGCGCTCTGGGCGGCGTGCACGTCAGCGGGATAGTAGGCGCGTTCCTCAGGCAGCATGAACCACCGGAAGTAGCCGCTGCGGGCCAGGCCCGTGTAACGCGTCAGGTCGCCGAACAGTTCCCGGCACAGCCGGTTCTGCACCAGGGTGTGCGCCAGATTCGAGATGATCATCGCCGGGTTCTCGTCGAGCGCGTTCAGCACCCGGCGCAGCCCCGGATCCACGTCGTCGAACTCCAGCGCCTGCTGGGGCGGGTTGTGACCGATCAGGTGGTACAGGTGGTCACGTTCGTCGGTGTTCAGCTCCAGCGCCTGGGAGAGCGCCGACGCCACCTCGGGTGACGGTCGCGGCCCGCGCCGCTGCTCCAGCCGGGTGTAGTAGTCGATGGAGATGTAGGCGCGCTCGGCGACATCCTCGCGGCGCAATCCCTGCGTCCGGCGAGCCGTGCTCCGGGCGGGGACGAGCGCGGCACGACGGTTCCGCAGGAAGTCGGCCAGCTCGTCGCGTTTCACCAGGCGATCTTAAGCCCTCGCCGGGGCGGCACCGCGCCGCCAGGGATCGTCGATCCCTGGTCCGGCCATGTTCCCCGTGTCACCGTTCGATGTCTCGTGAGAATGGGGAGAAGTCGAGTGGTTCTGAAAGTGCACGTGCCGTCCAGCATGATCCACGGCGAGGTGGCGGAGGGTTACGGGCCGGTGGCCGACGCGTTCCGGCGCAACTTCGCGCAGGGGCGCGAGATCGGTGCCGCCTGTGCGGTCTATCGCGACGGCCGCCAAGTGGTCGATCTCTGGGGTGGCTTCCGCGACGGTCTGGCACGCGAGCCGTGGGAACGCGACACGATGGTGCCGGTCTTCTCGACGACCAAAGGCGTGTCGTCGACGGCTGTCGCGCTGCTGCACTCCCGCGGGCTGCTGGACTACGACCGGCCCGTGGCGGCCTACTGGCCCGAGTTCGCGGCCGCGGGTAAAGCGGACATCACCGTACGCCAGTTGCTGTCTCACCAGGCGGGCCTGGCGGCGGTCGATCGTCCGCTGGAGCTGCGTGACCTGACAGGTTCCCCGGCTCTGGCCGCGGCGCTCGCGGAGCAGCGGCCGGCGTGGACGCCGGGCGAGCGTCACGGCTACCACGGGCAGACGCTGGGCTGGTACGAGAGCGAGCTGGTCAGCCGCGTCGACCCGCAGGGCCGCCACCTCGGGCGGTTCTTCGCCGACGAGGTGGCCGCGCCGCTCGGTCTCGACTTCCACATCGGCCTGCCGGAGGGCACCGATCGCCGCCGGATCGCCCGGATGCACGGCTTCCGGACCTGGGAGATGATGCTGCACATCAGGTCGATGCCGCCGGCCTTCGCGCTGGCGTTTGCCAACCCGCGGAGCCTGAGCGCCCGCGCCTTCCAGAATCCGCGGGTGCTCGGCGTCCCGGACAACATCAACCGGCCCGACGTGCAGGCCGCCGAGATCCCCGCCGTCAACGGCATCGGGCAGGTGCGCTCGATCGCCAGGCTCTACGGCGAAGCCGCGACCGGTGGCGCCGGCCTGGGACTCGGCCGCTCGACGCTCGACGCGCTCGAAAGCCCGGCGGAAACCCCGTCGCGAGGCCTCTTCGACCAGGTCCTGCGGCTGCCGACCCAGTACTCGCTGGGGTATGTGAAGCCGTTCCCGGCGTTCCGGTTCGGCTCCACCTCGGGTACGGCGTACGGCACGATGGGGCTGGGCGGCTCGTTCGCCTTCGCCGACCCGGACACCGGCACGGGATTCGCCTACGCCATGAACCGGACCGGCTTCCACCTGTGGGACGACCCGCGCGAGGTGGCCCTGCGCGACGCGCTGTTCAGCACCGTTCTCGGTGAGATGCCGCAACGGCCCGACACCGGCCGGCGGCGAGGCTAGGCACTTGACCTTGTGGCCGCTGCAAGGGGCACGCTGATCCCATGCTGTCGATCAAAGACTTCAGCGAGATGGCTCACCTGTCCGCGCAGACGCTGCGGTACTACCACGCCGAAGGGCTGCTCGTCCCGGCCCGGGTCGACGAGCAGACCGGCTACCGTTCGTACACCTTCGACCAGGTGGAGAAGGCCATGCTGATCACCGTCCTGCGGCAGGCGGGACTGGGCGTCAAGCAGGTCAGGCGGGCGCTCGGCGAACCCGGCGTCGCCGCCGCGCTGCTGGCCGAGCACACCGATCGGGTACGGCGGGAACGTGCGGAACAGGACGAGGCGCTCCGGACCGCCCGGGACCTGCTGGAAACGCGGCCGGAGCCGTGCTTGCGTCACGTCCCGGCCATGACCGTGGTGTCGAAACCGGCGCCGGTCATCCGCGGGGACGACCAGCAGGGGTGGGACCTGAACGAGACGGTCCTGGAGGCCGCGACGCAAGACCTGGTCAGGACGGTGGAGTCGTACGGCGCGGTGCCGGCGGGCACGCCCTGGCGGACGCTTGCGCCCGGGTCCGCGTACGCCGGGAAGGGGCCTTTCTGGCTGGTGCGGGTCGCGGTTCGCGCGGATGCGGCGACGCTGGCAGCCCTGCAGCCGGTCGCCGAGGTGCGGGAGCTCGACGCCGGCGAGGAACTGTCGATCACCATGCCGGGTCGCCACTCGATGGCGAAGTACTGCACGGCGATCGGCAGACTGCTCGTCCATCCGTTGGAGAACGCGTTTCTGGACATCGGGCGGTTGCGTCACCTGGTCCGCGAGGACGGCGTCGAGTTCAGCGCGCCGATCCGCCGTGCCGGTTGACGCGGGCCGGGCAGCCGTTGCCGGCGTGCCGTTCGGCACAGTGCTGAGCCTGCCGGGCGGCGAAATCGGATACTGCGTGCTCGTGGGACTCTTCGCGTTCACCGGCACGCTCCCTCGGGCCCTGGCTCGCCGGGAGGTGTGAGGAATGGAGACCGGGGCGGGCACGATCCGGGCGTTCTGGGCGCGTCATCGCCGGCTGGGCACGGCCCTCATCGTGGCGTTCTGCTTCCTGACCGGGCTCGGCACCGACGTGCTGCTGCGAGGCCCCGGCCAGAGCGACTGGTGGCATCTGACCGTCGACGCCGTGGTGGCGGTCTCGCTGATCTGGCGACGGTCCTGGCCGTGGGGCGTGCTGGCGGTGACGGTCGCCGGTGACGCCCTGACCGACGGGATGCTGGTCGCGGCGTTCGCGGTGGCGATGTACTCGCTGGCCGCCAACCGCACGTTGAACGAGGCGACGGCCGGCACCCTCGGCTCTCTCGCCGTGCTCGGGGCCGAGACGGTCCACCGGTCCGGCCGCGACGGTCTGGGCACCTTCATCTTCTTCTACGGCGTCACCGTGGTGGCCTCGGTGCTGATCGGCGCGACCGTCGCCACCCGCCGCCGGTACGTGCAGGCGCTGCTCGACCGGGCCGCCCGGCTCGCCCGGGAGAAGGAGCAGGAGGGGCTGCTGGCCGCCGCCCGGGAACGCGCCCGGATCGCTCACGACCTGCACGACATCGTCGCCCACAACCTGACCGTCATGGTCCGGCTGGCCGACGGCGCGACCGCGGTCGCCGACGCCGACCCGCAGCGCTCGCGCAAGGCCGTGGAACGCGCCGCCGAGCTGGGCCGGGAGGCGATGAAGGACATGCGCCGGCTGCTGGGCGTCCTGCACGACGGCAGCCCGGACGTCCCCGGTGACCTGGAGACCCTGATCGAGACGTTCCGGATCGCCGGCCTGCCGGTCACCCTGCGAGGCCGGGGGCCGGAGCCCGCGTCGCCGGGCCTGCAACGAGTGGTGTTCCGCATCGTTCAGGAGGCGCTGACCAACGCCTTGCGCTACGCCGAGCACCCGACCGAGGTCCTCGCCGAGCTCGACTACAGCAGCGATCCGATCCGGATCGCGATCGTCGACGACGGCCGCGGCACCGCACCGGCGCCGTCGGTGGGCAGCGAGCAAGGCTTGATCGCGCTGCGCGAACGAGCCGCTCTCTACGGCGGCACCGTCGAAGCCGGCCCTCAGCCGGTCGGCTGGGCCGTCCGGGTCAGCATCCCGCACCAGACCGAGGACCTCGATGAGCTCGACGAATGAGATCACCCTGCTGCTCGTGGACGACCAGGAGCTGCTCCGTGAAGGCATGGCCATGGTCCTCGGCTCCGCACCCGGCCTGCGCATCGTCGGTGAGGCGGGCGACGGCCGGGCCGGCGCGCTGCTGGCCCGCGACCTGCGCCCCGACGTCGTCCTGATGGACGTCCGCATGCCGATCATGGACGGCATCGAGGCCACCCGCGACATCGTCGCCCACTGCCCCGCAACCCGCGTGCTCATCCTGACCACCTTCGACCTCGACGAGTACGCCTTGACCGGCCTCCGCGCGGGGGCGAGCGGTTTCCTGCTCAAGGACGTCCCGTCGGCCGAGCTCGTCAAGGCCGTCCGGACGGTCGCCGGCGGGGAGGCGGTCGTCTCGCCCCGGATCACCCGAACCCTGCTCGACCACTACCAGGTCAGCCGCGTTCCCGCGGTGACCGGCACGAACCTGCTCGACGAGCTGACCGGCCGGGAACGTGAAGTCCTCGTCGCCATCGGCCGGGGACTCTCCAATCCGGAGATCGCCGGAGAGCTGTTCCTGTCCGAGTCGACGGTCAAGACCCATGTCGGGCGGGTCCTCGCCAAGCTCGGTGCCCGCGACCGCGTCCAAGCGGTGATCTGGGCCCACACCCACGGCCTGGTCTGACCGCGACCCGACTGGTACCGCGGTACCACAACGCAATGGGCACCACGGTCGGATGACCGGGACATCCGGCGGCCGTAGCGTCGATCTCGCGATCCGGGCGGCAGGCCCAGCGCACCACTCCGCACCTCGGACAGGAAGTTGGACCCGATGAGCACTCCCGCCGACGCTCCGGCGAAGTTCCGGCTCAGCCCCGTACTGACCTGGGGGATAGTCGCCGTCACCGGGCTGATCACGGCCTTCGTGCTGTGGGTCGGCTGGCCGGCCGAGGCCGCCGAACTGCCGGTCGGCTCCAGCCGGGTGGAGGTCCACTTCATCGAGGACGACCTGACCACCCCGGCAGCCCCCGGTGAGAAGTCCGGATGGTTCGGCGGCCTCTCGACGCCGTGCGACTTCGACTCCTGGTACGTCGAGTCGGCCGGCTCGGCCATGTGCGTCACCATCGGCGAGCGGGCCGGAACCGTCACCGTCACCAGGGACGGCACAGGGGTCGCCCTGCCCGCCGACGCGCAGGCGGCGATCACCGCGTGGGCCGCTGCGGCGGGTGGCACGCAGCCGCCGAAGAGGGCGCTGCTCATGCTCGGCGGTGAACCGGTCGGCATCGTCGCCGTCGCCGCTCCCGGCACCGCCACCGTCGCCGGCTGACCTCTCCCGTCCTGCGGCACGGCGTTCCGATGACCAGCAGGTATGTCGGCATGTGCCGGCTGCCAGGGATTGTCCGTCCCTGGCGGGCCGGTGCTGCCCGTGTCAGCGTTCACCGTCGCGTGGACGAGAGGATTCGCAGTGTTGCTCAGATTGCCGGTGATCGATGGAACTGCCCGGCGAGGAACGGCCCACCCGATCGATGAGTGACACCTTCGGTCGCCGGCTGCGGGAACAGCGGCACACGGCCGGGCTGACGATGGAACAACTCGCGGAACGATCGGGCGTCAGTGCTCGCGCGATCAGCGACATGGAACGCGAGCGCAGCGTCGCGCCGCAGCGGCGGACCGTTCAGGCGCTGGCCGAGGCACTGGCACTACCCGAGGCCGAGCAACCGGCTTTCCTCGCCGCTGCCAGGGCCGGCCGGCCGAGGGCCGTCGCCACCACCACCGTGGCGGCCGGCGGCTGCGCGCTGCCGCGTCCGGTGCCCGACTTCACCGGCCGTGGCCGGGAGTTGGCGCAGCTGACCCAGGTCGCGACGGCTGCCGGGCCGGCGGCGACGGCCGCGCCGGTGGTGACGGTCTCCGGAACAGCCGGGGTCGGCAAGACGACGCTGGCCGTGCAGGCGGCTCACCTGCTCGGCACGACGTTCACCGGCGGGACGCTCTTCGTCGATCTGCGGGGAATGGACGCCCGCCCGTCAGCCGCCGCGGAAACGCTTGCCCGGCTGCTGAGCGCGCTGGGCGTCCAGGACGACGAGATCCCGGCGGACGAGCGGGACCGGGCCGGGATGTACCGAGGGTTGCTGCACCACCGGCGGGCGCTGGTGGTGCTGGACAACGTCGCGGACGAGTCGCAGGTCCGGCCGCTGCTGCCCGGTCCCGGGCCATCGCTGACCGTCATCACGAGCCGCCGGCTGCTCGCCGGGCTGGAGGGTGTCCACCGGCTCAATCTCACGCAGTTGCCCGCGGAGGAAGCGGCGACGTTGCTGCGGCGCATCATCGGCGACCGGGAACCCGACGCGGCCGGCGAGGTGACCGAGCTGTGTGGACGTCTTCCTCTCGCGCTGCGCATCGCCGGCAACCGGCTGATGAGCCGGCCGCAGTGGACAGTGCGGCATCTGGCCGATCGGCTGTCCGACGAGGGCCGGCGTCTGGACCAGCTCATCGCCGGGGACCTGCGGATCGCCGCTGCCTTCAGCCTCTCGTACACCCAGCTGTCCCCGCAGGCCCGCCGGCTGTTCCGGCGCTTGTCGCTCGCGTCCGTTCCGGACTTCGACGCGCGGCTCGCGGGATCCCTGGATCCGGCGGACCCGGACGGCATCGAGGACGCCCTCGACGAACTCGTCGAGCTGAGCCTCCTGCAAGCCCACGTCGACGGCCGGTACCGCTTCCACAACCTGATCCGCCTGTTCGCCAGGGAACGGCTCGCCGAGGAAGAACCGGCAGCCGGGCGCGACCGGCCCGCATAGGCAGAAGCACTTCTGCATGCGGTCCCGCCTGTTCCGCGGCGCCCCGGCCGGGTGGGATCAACTACGGGCGCCGCAGGAGCCGCCCGCCGCGACACGAGAGGGCGCACACCATGGGGATCTGGAACGACCGGCTCATCCAGCTGGGCATCACGCTGCCGCACGTCGCGGCACCGGTCGGCGGCTACGCGCCGGCGATCCGCTCGGGCAACTACGTCTACACCTCCGGCCAGCTGCCCTTCGTCGGCGGGACGCTGCCGGTCACCGGCAAGGTCGGCGACAACGTCGACGTCGCCCAGGCAGCCGACCTGGCACGGACCGCCGCGCTGAACGCTCTCGCGGCAGTGGACGCTCTGGTCGGCATCGACGCGGTGGTCCGCGTCGTCAAGGTGACCGGCTTCGTCGCCTCACTGCCGTCCTTCACCGGCCAGGCCCAGGTCCTCAACGGCGCCTCCACGTTCCTGCACGACGTCTTCGGCCCGGCGGGGATCCATGCCCGCTCCGCCGTCGGCCTGACGGTGCTGCCCCTGGACAGCCCGGTCGAGGTCGAGCTCCAAGTGGAGATCACCTCCTGACCGCCTCGCCAGGCCGCCGGCGTGCTGTCCACCGTTCTGCCCACCCACGGAAAGGCCCTGTCATGAAACCCACCATCGTCCTCGTCCACGGCGCGTTCGCCGAGTCCGCCAGCTGGAACGAGGTGACCCAGCGGCTGCTCGCCGAGGGCCACCCGGTCGTCGCCGCGCCCAACCCGCTGCGCAGCGTGTCCGGCGACGCCGCCGTCGTCTCCAGCGTCCTGGCCACCATCGACGGACCGGTGGTGCTCGTCGGCCACTCCTACGGCGGGGCCGTGATGTCCAACGCCGCCGTCGGCCACGACCACGTCAAGGCGCTCGTGTTCGTCGCCGCCTTCGCCCCTGAGGCCGGCGAGAGCATCGGCGAGCTGTCCGGCAAGTTCCCCGGCGGGACCCTCGGCGAGACCCTCAAGGAGGTGCCGCTCCCGGACGGGACCGTCGACCTGTACATCCGGCAGGACCGGTACCACCAGCAGTTCATCGCCGACGTCCCGGCCGAGCGGGCCGCCCTCGACGCCGTCGCCCAGCGCCCGCTGAACACCACTGCGCTCAACGAGGGGTCCGGCGAGCCGGCCTGGAAGACCGTGCCGTCCTGGTTCGTGTACCCGGAGCTGGACTACAACATCCCGCTCGAGGCGCACCGCTTCATGGCCGAGCGCGCCGGCGCCCGCGCCCGTGTGGAGCTGCCCGGTGCCTCGCACGCCATCCCCGCCTCGGAGCCCGCCGCGGTGGCCGGAGTCATCCTCCAGGCCGCTGCCGCGATCGTCTGACGTCCTCCGGTGCGGCGCCGGCCGGGGGGCGGCGTCGCACCGGGCCCATCCTCGTATCCGAAGAGAGAAGAGAACCATGCGAGTCCGCATCTCCACAGTGGTGGCCCTTGCCGCCGCAGTCGTCGTCACGGCCACCGCGTCAGTCTCGGGTTCCGCCGCTGCCGTCGCCGGCTCGAAGACCAAGACCAAACCGACCATCGTGCTCGTGCACGGCGCCTTCGCCGACTCCGCGAGCTGGTCCGGTGTGATCGAACAGCTCCAGCGGCGCGGCTACCCGGTCGTCGCCGCCGCCAACCCGCTGCGGGGGCTCAGCTCGGACGCCGCCTACGTGCGGAACGTCATCAACTCCGTACCGGGTCCGATCGTGCTGGCCGGCCACTCGTACGGCGGTGCCGTGATGACCAACGCCGCTGCCGGCGACCCGGACGTCAAGGCGCTCGTCTACATCGCGGCCTTCGCGCCCGACAAGGGTGAGAGCGCACTCGAGCTGTCGAACAAGTTCCCCGGCAGCACCCTCGGCGACACCCTCGCGCCGGTGCCGCTCGGTGACGGCACCAACGACCTCTACATCCGGCAGGACCTGTTCCGGCAGCAGTTCGCCGCCGACGTGCCCAAGCGGCAGGCCACGTTGATGGCCGTCACGCAGCGCCCGGTCCGCGACGCGGCGCTCAGCGAGGGCTCCGGGGAGCCCGCGTGGAAGAAGACTCCCTCGTGGTTCCTCATCGCCGGCGCCGACCGCAACATCCCGGTCGCGGCGCAGCGCTGGATGGCCGAGCGAGCCGGCTCCCGGGCAACAATCGAGATCCGCAAGGCGTCGCACGCCGTCGGTGTGTCGAACCCGGGCCCGGTCACGGACCTGATCGTCCGCGCCGCGACGGCACGGTGAGGTGACACCAGGGCCCGGCGGACGCCCTGCCGCTCGGTGCGGCGGGCGTCCTGCCGGGTCATGGCGTCAGCTCGGCGGCGGTGTCGACGGACCATTCGGCAAGCAGCAGGGTGGCGTCGTCGGCGGGCGGCCCGTCCAGGTGCGAGAGCACGGCATGGGACAGCCGGCGCAGGGTCTCCGGCGCGGACCGGCCCGCGAGGGTGTGCCTGGCGGCCAGGTCGAGCAGTCTCGGCTCGCCGAACAGTTTGCCGCCGGTGTCGCGGGCCTCGGTGACCCCGTCGGTGTAGGCCAGGATCCGGTCGCCGGGCTGGAGCATCACCTCGCCGATGGTGAGCTGCGGATCGTCCAGCCCCAGAGGCAGGCGCCGGCCGGCGTCCAGGCGGGCGGCGACCTTGCCGTCGCGCAGGATCACCGGTGGGTGATGTCCGGCGTTGATGTAACGCACGCGGCCGGTATCCAGGTCCAACTCCATGAGCACAGCGGTGCAGAACCGGCCGTCGGTGAACTGTTCGGCGAACGCGCCGTCGACGGCCCGGGCCATCTGGTACAGGCCGTCGCCGTCGATACGGGCGGCGCGCATCGCCGATAGCGCGGCGGCGGTGCCCATGCCCGCGCGCAGACCGTGGCCGGTGGTGTCGCAGATGGCCAGGAACGCGGTGTTCGCGTCCACGGCGTAGTCGAAGCCGTCGCCGCCGGCGGTGTAGCACGGCTCGAAGATCGCCGACACGATGAACCGCTCGCAGGCGTACGTCAGGGGCGGCAGCAAACGCCACAGCAACTCGGACGCGGCTGACATCCGCCGGGTGCGCCGGGTCCGGTCCAGGTGCGGGCCGTACTGGAGTTTGATGGCCACGAGGTGACCGAGCAGGACGGCGAGCATGTCGCACTGCGCCTGGAACTCGGGCGTGTCCACGACCGCGTTGTCCTGCGCGTCGATGCGCAGGACGCCGAGGCGCTCGGAGCCGTCGAGCAGCGGCATCCACAGCGGTGACCCGCCCGCCCCGGACGGCCCGGTGGCCCGCGCCGCAGTGGTCATGAAGGCGCGGCCGGCGAGGGTGGCGTCCACCGGCAGTGGGCCGCCGACGTCCTTGCCCGGCTCGGGCACCGGGTGCAGGAGTCGCTGCTCGTAGTCGATCAGGTAGACGGTGATGTCGATGCCCAGTCGCGCCGTGGAAGCGTTGACCGCCGTGGCTATCTGGTCCGGTTGCGCCAGCCGGGTGCGGCCCAGCAGGTCGACGATCGCCTCCCGCCACGGCCACGCCCGCGGGTCATGAGCCGGCCTTGCCAGGTCGTCAGCGGTGCTCTCGGACATCAGTGCTCTCGGACATCAGTGATCCCAGACGCTGGAGCGGGAAACGGCGCAGATGGCGATACCTCCATCAGAGCTTAGGCTTCCGGCGGCGATACAGCGCGGGTTGAGTCTTCCGCACGGCCGGTCTTGATCCGTACTTACCGGTTCGGGCCACCGTGAACAGCCGCGGACGCGACACTGGGAAGATGGGCTCCCGTGCCGAACCGGACCGCGGTGTCCTGATCAGCGGGCCGACGCCGGCCGAAGCCGACGCGCCGGTCATGGAGATGACGCACGGCGGCCTGTCCCGCGTGGCGGCCGACCGGCTCGCCGCGCTGACCGTGTGCGGGGCCCGGGCAGCCTCGGCGGTGATCCACCTGGCCGAGGGCCGCCACATGCGCCTGATCGGTGGCTACAACCTGGCGGCGGGCTTCGAGCCGATGCAGCAGGTGCCGACGTCGTCCACCCTGGCGGGCCTGGTGCTGCGTACCGGCTTTCCCCTGGTCATCGACGACGTGGAAGCCGACGACCGGGTTCCGGCCGACGCGCCGGCACGGGCCGTGGGCATCCGCTCGTACGCCGGATTCCCCGTCCGTGACCCGGCCGGCGCCATCGTCGGGGTCTGCGCCGTCATGGACTACCGGACCCGCCACTGGCAGCCCGATGAACTGACCGCCGTCGACAACGGCGCGCAGGCGTGCACCGCGTTCGTCGCCGAGCAACGCGCCCGCGAGGCCGAACACCGGCAGCGACGCTATCTGGACACGATGCTGGACAGCCTCGACACCGGGGTCGCCGCCTGTGCCGCCGACGGCTGCCTCGCACTGGTCAACCGCTCCCTGCGCGAGCGTCTCGGCATGCCGTCGGAGGTCACCGATCTGGACAAGTGGGCGAACTGGCTCCCCATCACCACCCCGGACGGCACCCGGTGGACCGCGCCCAGATGCCCCTGCGGCGAGCGCTGAACGGCACCGAGGTCCGCGGCACCGAATACGCGCTGCAGACCCGGGAGGGCCAGCGCCTGGTGCGGGTCAACGCCCATCCGATCACCGACCAGCACGGCAGCCGCCTCGGTGCCGTCGCCGTCTTCCACGACATCACCGAAGCCCGTCAGGCCGAACACCTGCAGCAGATGCTCAGCCGTGCCAAGGACGAGTACCTCAACCTCGTCGGCCATGAGCTCCGCACCCCGGTCACCGACACCGGCTTCGGCATACCGGAACACGAACGGCCACACGTGTTCGACCGCTTCCACCGCGGCGCCATCGCGACGGAGCTCGCCATTCCCGGCGCGGGCCTCGGACTCGCCATCGCGAAACTCATCACCGACCGCCACCACGGCACCATCACGATCAACCCACCCGGCAACCGGCCCGGCACGACGATGCACGTCGAACTACCCCGCGATCTGCCCACCGGCAGCGAACGCCGGCGGTAAGAGGCTCGCTGTCGACGTCCTCGCCAGGCGCGCCGGCAGCGGCCGGCGAGGACGGCTACGCCGCCCTGTGCACGCGAGCCGCGGAGGCCGGGGCCGCTGAGCGCCACAGCGGCCGCCGGGCTGCGGGAACAGCTGTGACCGCGAACTCCCGGCCGGTCACGGGCGTACCCGAACCGCTGCCCTCCCCGCCGGAACGGGGTCAGGCTGACGCGAGCCGGTCCCAGAACGCGGCCAGGGTGGCGGCTCCGGCGAGCAGCACGTCGACGGAGACCCGTTCGTTGCTGTCGTGCCAGTGGTCCTCGGGCAGGCCCGTGCCGAAGTACACCACCGGCGCGCCGATGCGCTCGGTGAGCCACACCGCCGGGCCGCCTCCGGCGTTGCCCATCCGGCCCGCGGGACGCCCGAAACCCTCCTCCATGGCCTCCGCCAGGGCGGCGACCGCGGGAAGGTCCTCCGGTGTCCGGTACGGGTCCTGGGCTTCCTCCGGGGACACGGTGAGCCGGTGCCCGAACCGATCACCGACCGTGTCGGCGACCCACCGCCGCAACTGCTCGGCGATCTCGGCGCCGGTCTGTTCGCAGACGTACCGGATGCTCAGATCTGCGGTGGCGAGCGACGGCACCGCCGCCCGCGAGGGCCCGATCGGGTCGCCGCTGATCACGCTGGTCACCTCGATCGCCGGCCGGGTCCACAGACGTTCCAGGACCGTGTAGCCGGCCTCGCCACCCACGCTGCGGGTCAGCGTCCGCTCCAGCCAATCGGCGTCGCTGTACGGCAGCGCGGCCAGGTCGTCACGGAACCGCTGGGACGGCTCCACCACGCTGTCGTAGAAACCGGGCACCGTGATCCGGCCCTTGTCGTCGTGCAGCTGGGCGAGCAGCCGGCTCATCTCGAGGATCGGGTTGGGCGCCGGCCCGGACACCGCTCCGCTGTGCACGTCCTGCAACGGCCCCATGATCTCCAGCTGCGCCAGCATGGTGCCGCGCATGCTCACGCACACCGCCGGATGGTCGGCACGCCACATCAGCGTGTCGGAGAAGACGATCAGATCGGCGCCGACCCGGTCGCGGTTCTCCTCCAGAAGCTGCCGCAGGTGCGCCGACCCGGTCTCCTCCTCGCCCTCCACCAGCACCTTCAGGTTCACCGCGGGATTCTCCCGGCCGGTGGCGGCCAGGTGGGCCCGGATACCCCACACGTGGGCGAGAGCCTGTCCCTTGGCATCCGACGCGCCACGCCCGTAGAGGTACCCGTCACGCAGCTTCGGCTCGAACGGCGCGGTCTCGTCCCACTCCTCGTCCTTCGCTGCCCGTACGTCGTGATGGCTGTAGATCAGAACCGTGGGAGCGTCCGGATCGGCGCACCATTCGGCGAACACCGCCGGCCCGTCCTCGGTGTCCCACACCTCCACCGACGGGAAACCCGTCTCTCGCAGGGCCGCTGCCAGCCAGTTCGCCGACCGCCGCAGGTCGATCGCATGCTCCGGGACTCCGGCGACGGACGGTATCCGGACCCACTCCGCCAGCTCGGCGGTCATGGCATCCCGGTGCTCGGCCAGGAACTCCCGAACGTTCGTGGTCACTGGTGATCCCCCATCCGCCCCGCCTGGGGCCACTGCGACTGCGGATCGGCGGCTGCTCGCCGTCCGGACAGCGGCTACCCACGAACGGAGTCGTCATGCCGGAGGAGTTCGACTGCCCTTGACGGTGCCCCAGGCGGCGCCTAATCTAACGGCGTTAGAAGATCTAACGGCGTTAAACGCGAAGCCGCGTCGACTCAGCAAAGGGGACTCACATGCGTACGCGAATCGTCGTTTCCGGTCTCGGTGCCGCAGTGGCCACAGCGGCACTTCTCGCCGGCACAACGCCCACCTCGGCCGCGTCACCGAGGGAGCAGGCCGGGACGCAGGGAGTCGTCGAGAATGCGCAGCAGAGCCGGAAGAGCGATCGGGTGCCGACGATCGGGCGGCGCTGGGCCGCCGCGTGGGAGACCACCGACACCCGCGATCTCGCCCGCCTGTACACCAAGGACGCCGTCTACACCGACCGCGCTCTCGACCTGGTGTTCCAGGGTCGCGAAGGGGTCACGGAGTGGGAGACCGGGTCCCATCAGCTCATCACCGATTTCGGCTTCGACGTGACAGGCGGATTCGGCGGGCGTGACGAGGTGGTGGTCGAGGGCGTCTTCAGCGGCCACATCGTCGGTGCGCCTCGCCCGTTCGCGGTGCCGGCCGTGACCGTGCTCCGGCTGCGCGGCAACCTGATCCGGTCGAGCAGCGACTACTACAACCGGGGCGAGATCCTGAGTGACTCCGGCCTGCCCGCGGACTGGACCCCCACCGGCAAGTGAGGACGTCAGAACCGAGGCTGGATCTTCACAGGTCAGTCCGCCAGCCGCGGAGCAACGTGCGCAGCGCCTGCTGGGCGAGCCGGCCGGCGCGCTCATTGCCGATGGTGTCGAGGTAGCCGAGCGAGGCTATGCCGTACAACGTGCCCCAGACGATGTCGCAGGCCTCCTCGACATCCGCCAGGACCACGTCGTGGGCGGCCGACCAGGCCGTCAGCAGTTCTTCCAGGACCGCGATGGCGGCGGCCGCCGCCCGCCGGCGGTCTTCCGCGTCGACGGCAGGGCCGTTCATGACCTGATACAGGTGCGGGTGCTCGCCGGCGAACCGGACATACTCCAACGCGAGCTGCATCATGCGCCGATCGATGTCGGGCTCTTGGGCGGTCTGCTCGAGCTCGGCCAGCATCATGCGATACCCGTGGGCGGCCAACTCCAGGACGAGCGCGTCCTTGTTGGCGAAATGCTGGTAGACGATGGGCGCGGCGTACTCGACGTCGGTGGCGATGCGCCGGATCGTCAGCGCCGAGATGCCCTCGCTCTCCAGGACGCGCAACCCGGCTTCGATGATCCGTTCACGCGTGCTCGCACGTTCACGGGCCCGTCGGGTGCCGGTCGACACAGCTGCCACCTCGCTCCAAGCATGTTTCCGGCGCCGACCCGCGGCGCCGTCACGGCACCGCCACCCTAACAACGTTAGGGCTCGGTCTCGGCGTCGTGCGGTTCCTCCGTGCCCGGACACCTCTGCCCACCACGACGCGCGCTCGTACCTCCGTACCGTGCGAAGCGTGAGCGGATCACCCAGGGCGGACCAGGGGCATCGGCACGTGGGTTTCCCTGGCTCCCGGCCCGTGTCCTGGCTGTGAGAGTCCTGGACATGAAACGACGACTGCTTCTGATCGCCGCCGCGATCGTTCCGCTGTCCGGCGCCGCCCTGGCACCGATGGCCGCGAACGCCGTCAGCGACCTGACCACTTCCAGCGCCAGCAGCGCCAAGGCCTCCTGCTCCACCTTGCCCGTGGCCGCGCCGCCGGGTGCCGCAGTCGAGTCGGTGACCGTCGTTGCCAACCCGGGCGGCACCGTCACCCTTCCGGACCAGTCCACGATCACCGCCGTACCGGCCTGGTGCGACGTCACCGTCACCCTGACTCACCCGGGTGCCGGCGACCACGTACAGGTGAAGGTGTCGTTGCCCGGCGACACTACGAAGTGGTCCGGCAGGCTGCAGGCTCTGGGCGGCTCCGCCTATCAGGCCGGCAACCTCAACGGCGGGGACACTGTCACGGCCGTCAAGAACGGATACGTCGCCACCGTCACCGACGCCGGGGTGAGCCAGAACCCGGCCGACACCACCTGGGCGATCAAGAACGACGGATCGCTGAACGAAGGCCTGCTCACCGACTTCGCCTCGCGGTCGTTGCACGACATGACCGTGGTGGCGAAGAACGTGACGAAGACGTTCTACGGCAAGGCGGCCACCTACTCCTACTGGAACGGCTGCTCCACCGGCGGGCGCCAGGGTTACCTGGAGGCGCAGAAGTACCCGGACGACTACGACGGCATCCTGGCCAACGCACCCGCGGTCAACTGGGACCGGTTCGCCGTCGCCACCATCTGGCCGGCGGTCGTGTTCAACGAACTGGACGTCGCGCCGAGCGCATGCGAGATCGGCGCGTTCAACACCGCCGTGGTGAAGGCCTGCGACACCCTCGACGGTGTCAAGGACGGCATCATCGACGACCCGCAGGACTGCACCTGGGACCCCCGCAAGCTGGTCGGCACCACCGTGGTCTGCGAGGGCAAGACGCTGACCATCTCCAAGGCGGAGGCCGAGGCAGTCCGCAAGATCTGGCAGGGGCCGGTCACCCGCAGCGGCAAGCAGCTCTGGTATGGGCCGAGCAAGGGCGCCGACATCGCGAGCTACCTGGCGAACCCGGCGCAGCCGTTCATCGTGGCCGACCTCTGGGTGAAGAACTTCGTCACTCGTAACCCCGCGCTGGACACCAAGAACCTGACCTACGGCGACTTCACGAAGCTGTTCGCCTCCTCCCGCAAGCAGTTCAACTCCGTCATCGGCACCGACGACGCCGACCTGCGGGCGTTCCGGAACTCCGGCGGCAAGCTGCTCACCTGGCAGGGCCAGAACGATCAGTTGGTGCCGACCCAGGGCACGGTCGACTACCGCAAGCGCGTGGAGCGGATGATGGGCGGCAACACCGAGGTCAACGACTTCTACCGGCTGTTCCTGCTGCCCGGCGTGGACCACTGCGCAGGCGGAACCGGCCCGCAGGCGGTGGACCCGCTCGGCGCGCTGGTGACCTGGGTGGAGAAGGGCCGGACACCGGCCACCCTTGCCACCGCGACGACGAACGCCGACGGCAAGGCCGTCACCCGTAACGCCTGCCCGTTCCCGCAGATGGCCCGTTACACCGGCCACGGCGACACGGCCTCGGCCGCCAGCTACCGCTGCATGCGCTGACGCTGCCTCTGTATCCGTCTCTGTAACTGAAAGGGGCCCCCATCCGGGGGCCCTTTTCCTGTTCCCGCGACGCGGTCAGCCAACCGCCGAGTTCACGGGGGGATCCGCGACACACCCCAGCAGGCGTGGCAGCCAGGGCCGCAACCAGTCGCTGCCCCTGGGGTCAGAACCGTCGCCTGCCGGAAGGCTGGGTCCACAGCTACCGACAGGGAGGACACCGCCAATGGACGAGCCCAGGGTTTGGCTGGTCACGGGAAGTTCAAGGGGGTTGGGGAGGGCCATCGCCGAAGCCGCTGCCTCCTCCGGCGCGAAGGTGATGGCCACCGCGCGCCAACCCGATCAGCTCGACGACTTGATGGCGGCGTACCCGGGTCGGGTCGAGACCGTCGCGCTGGACGTCACCAACCCGGCCGCTGCGTGCCGGGCGGTCCGGGCCGCCGTCGACGTTTTCGGCCGTCTCGACGTGGTCGTCAACAACGCGGGGTACGCCGACAGTGCCCCGATCGAAGAGATGTCCGAGGAGGACTTTCGCCGCCAGATCGAGGCGAACCTGTTCGGGGTGGTGAACGTGACCCGGGCGGCGCTGCCGGTGCTGCGCGCGCAGCGCTCCGGCGTGTTCGTGCAGATCTCGTCGATCGGCGGCCGGGTCGGCGGCACCCCGGGCATGGGCGCCTACCAGACGGCGAAGTTCGCCGTCGAGGGTTTCTCCGAGGTGCTCGCCGCCGAGACCGGCCCCTTCGGCGTCAAGGTGATCATCGTGGAGCCCGGCGCGTTCCGCACCGAATGGCAGGGCTCGTCGATGGTCCGGCACCCGGTCGGCCCGGACTACGAGGCCACGGTGGGCCGGATCCACCGGTTCCGCGCCGAGTCGCAGGGGGACCAGCCGGGCGATCCGGTCCGGGCGGCCGAGGCGATCGTCAAGGTGGCATCGCTGGATGACCCGCCACGCCGGCTGCCGCTCGGCTCCGACGCGCTGAGCACGGCCCTGACCGCCGGCGCTGCCCGCAACGCCGAAGCCGAGAGGTGGGCGGACCTGAGCCGCTCGACCGACTACCGAGCTTCCTGATCTCGTCGAAAAACGATCATGACCTGGAGCCGTACGGTCGTGATCCGGTCGCGCGACACCCTGGCGCTCTGCGCTGAGCCCGGCAGGTCACTGGTCTACACACGGGACCAGTCCCTGGGGTCCTTGTCGGCCTTCGCTCTTCCGTTCGACGATGAACCGGTTAAGAGCAGGAAACAGGGGGCAGGACATGTTGCGGGGCCGAGACAGCGAGCGAGCGGTTCTCACCGGTCTGGTGGAGGCGTCCCGTGGCGGCCAGAGCGGTGCACTGGTCCTGACGGGTGCGGCGGGCATGGGCAAGACGGCACTGCTGGACGAGGCGGTTGCCGCGGCTCGCGGGCTCCAGGTCGCCCGGGTCGCCGGGATCGAGTCGGAGCGGGAGTTGCCGTTCGCGGCGCTGCACCAGCTCTGCGGGCCGCTGCTCCCTCTCCTCGACCGGTTGCCGCTGCCGCAGCGCGACGCACTGAGAATCACCTTCGGCTTGCAGATGGGTGCCGCGCCCGAACCGTTCCTGGTCGGGCTCGCGGTGCTCAGCCTGCTCGCCGAGGCCGCCTCGGAACAGCCGCTGGTGTGCCTGATCGACGACGCGCAGTGGCTCGATCAGGCGTCGGCGCGGACGCTGGCCTTCGTGGCCCGCCGGTTGCTGGCGGAGTCCGTGGTCATGATCTTCGCCGTCCGGGAGCCGGCCGCGGAGACCGCGGGCATCCTGCGGACCTTGCCGGAGCTGCGGATCAGCGGGTTGCGTGACGCCGACGCCCGGGCTCTGCTCGCCGAGGTGGTGCGGTGGCCACTGGACGCCGACGTCCGGGAGGCCGTTCTGGCCGAGGCGCGGGGAAATCCGCTGGCCCTGCTGGAACTGCCGCAGACCTGGTCGCCGGTCACGCTGGCCGGTGGCTTCGGGCTGCCGCAGGGCCGCATCGAGGAGAGCTTCCTGCGCCGTGTCGACATCCTGCCGGCCGATGCCCGGATGTTGCTACTGCTCGCGGCCGCCGACCCGGTGGGCGACGCAGCCCTGCTGCAACGGGCCGCCGCTCTCCTCGAGCTCGGTCCGGAGGCCGGGGAACCGCTGCGCGCGGCCGGTCTGCTGCAGATCGGCTCGCGTGTGGTGTTCCGCCACACGCTGGTGCGATCCGCGGTCTACGGCGCGGCGTCGTCGGCCGACCGGCGCCAGGCGCATCAAGCCCTCGCCCTGGCCACCTCGCCGGAAACGGATCCCGACCGCCATGCGTGGCACCACGCGCACGCTACGGTCGGCGCGGACGAGTCGGTCGCGGTGAAACTCGAGGCGTCGGCTGGGCGCGCCCAGGCCCGGGGTGGCCTCGCCGCAGCCGCCGCGTTTCTGCGACGGGCGGCCGAGTTCAGTGCCGACCCGGCGCGCCGAGCGGATCGCGCACTGCTGGCGGCCCGGGCCACCTACCGCGCCGGGTCGCCCGACGCCGCGGCCGCGCTACTGGCCGGTGCCTCGGCCGGCCCGCCGGACACCCTGCGCGGCGCCCGCATCAGCCTCCTGCGCGCGGAGATGGCGTTCGCCTCCCCTGCCCGCAGCACCGAAGCGCCCGGGCTGCTACTCGACGCGGCCCAGCAGTTCGAGGGCATCGATGTCGTGCGAGCCCGCAGGACATACCTGGAGTCCTTTGCCGCAGCGGTTTTCGTCGGCCGGTTCGCCGGCGACACGGGATTGGCCGAGGTCGCTGCCGCCGCCGGCAAAGCTCCGCCCACCGAGGGCGCGGACGCGGCGCCAGACCTACTGCTCGACGGCTTGGCCCAGTTGTACACCGACGGATTCGGCGCCGGCGCCGGACTCGTCCGGCAGGCACTCGACAGCATTCGCGGCAATGCCACCGATCAGGACACGGTCCACCAGTTCTACGTCGTGTCACATGCCGCCCATACGGTGTGGGACGACGAGGCCTGGCAGGAACTGACCTCGCGGCATCTGCGGATCGCGCGGACCACCGGCGCGCTCAGCGGCCTGACCTTCATCCTCTACCAGCGGCTCGCCCTGCACCTCCACCAAGGTGAGATCTCACAGGCGGCCGCGCTCATCGATGAGGTCGACGCGGTGGGCGTGGCCACCGGCGACGGTCAGCCGCCCATCGCGGCGCTCGCTGTGGCCGCGTGGCGCGGTCAGGAAGCCGACGTGGCGCGGCTGCTGCCAGGTGTCACCGAGACGCTCACCGCCCGCGGGCAGGGTGCGGTGCTGACAGCGATGCACATGTTCGCGGCGGTGTTGCACAACGGGCTGGGTCACTACGCGCAGGCACACGCCGCAGCGGCCGACGCGACGTCATATCCGCCGGAAACCGGGTTCGCGAACTGGGCGCTGGTCGAGTTGGTCGAGGCGGCGGAACGAAGCGGTGACCGGGCGTCCGCCGCACAGGCTCTGGAGCGGCTCACCGCCCGCATCGGCCCGAGTGGCGGCGAATGGGGGCTCGGCATCGAAGCACGCTCGCGGGCCCTGGTCACCGACGGCGCAGCTGCCGAGCCGCTCTATCGCGAGGCCATCGATCGGCTCGGCCGGTGCCGCGGCGCGTTCATACTGGCCCGAACCCACCTGGTGTACGGGGAGTGGCTGCGCCGGGCCGGCCGGACCTCCGACGCGCGCGCTGCCTTGCGTACGGCGCACGAGATGTTCGTGTCCTTCGGTGCCGAGGCCTTCGCCGAGCGAGCCGGCCGGGAGCTGGCCGCGACCGGTGCTCCGGCCCGCTCCCGGGTACATGCGGCGCCGAGCGACCTGACCGCCCAGGAGCGGCAGATCGCCCGGCGCGCCCGCGACGGCCAGTCGAACGCGGAGATCGGCGCGGAGTTGTTCCTCAGCGGCCGCACCGTGGAGTGGCACCTGCGGAAGGTCTTCACCAAGCTCGGCATCAGCAACCGGCGGGAGCTGCGGACCGCGCTGCCGAAGAACGCCCTGGCGGAACTGTCCGGCTGAGCGCCGGGCTCGGCCGGCGGTACGGGCCTGGTCCTGCCACACCCACGCCGCGGGGCCGCGCCCGGCTAACGGGCGACGCGGTTGCGGGCCTCGACAGCCTTGACCGTGTTCTTCAGCGCCTTGGCCAGGACCCCTTTGCCGACGGTCCCGAGCAGCACACCGGTCAGGCGGCCCTTGAGGTTCTTGCCCTCCCGCACCACCACCACGTCCAGCACCGTGGTTCCGTCCGACTGCGGCGTCAGCGTGTAGGTGTGCCCCGACCTGCCGCCCCAGATGTTGGAGTCGGTGGTCGTCATCACGACCCGGCGGGCATCGGACCAGTCGTATCGCAGCCGCTCCCAGATGCCACCGGCGCCCTCGGTCACGTCGGCCCAGTCCGGGCCATGGCCATGGATCTTCAGATACTCGTCGGCGCTGTTGCCGAACAGCTGGGCGCGGCCCGGCCCGAAGTCGGTGAGCGCGGCGAGGAACTGCTCGGGCGTCGCGGTGGTCTTCTCGACGAAGTGGATCGTGGACATGTCGTGCTCCTCGGGCGATGTCGGGGGAACTTCCCACAGACTGCCCGGCCCGAGGACACCGGCGCGCCCGTGCCGGACCCTGGCAGTGCCCCGGCCCGGGCCCTGGTCGATCAGCGATCGCGGAGCGCGGCGGCCAGTTCGCGGCGCGAACCGATGCCGAGCTTGGTGAAGACCTTCCGCAGGTGCCACTCGACAGTGCGCGGACTCAGGAACAACGCCGACGCGATCTCCGGATTGGTCTGCCCGGCGATCGCCAACCTGACGATCGCGGCCTCCTGCCGGGTCAGTCGCTCACCCACGCCCGCGGGCCGTTTCGCGACCGCCTCGCCGGTGACCGCCAGCTCCCGTGCGGCCCGCTCGGCGAACACCGGGGCCCCCATCGTCGAGAACGTCTCGTACGCCGCCCGCAACTCGACGCGTGCCTCGGTACGCCGGTTGGCTCGCGCCAGCCACTCGCCGAAGAGCAGCCGTGCCCGGCAGCCGTGAGTGGCGGTCTCGACGGTGCCCAGGCGGTCGATGGCCTCACGGTAGCGTTCCTCAGCCTGCTCGGGCGGCCCCACGAGCGCGTCGGCGAGCGCCTGCACACCGAGCGCCGCGCGTGTCGGTGTGGCCGCGGTCCGCTCGGCGAGCCGATCCCGGGCCTCGACCGCCACCTCCGGCTCCCCCGCCCGCGCAGCCGCCTCGACCAACTCCCGCAGGCCCCAATTGCCGAGCGCCATCTCCGGGTAGGCGATCACTTCCTGCGCCGCGGCCATGGCGGCGCGGTGGTTGCCCAGCCCGTTCTGCAGCATCGCCAGGGCGTGGTGAGCCACCGAGTGCAGCCGGCCGTTGCCGTGCGCGGCCGCATCACTCAGCTTGGCCTCGATCACATGCATCGCCGCATGCTCGGGGCCGCGGTGCGCCTCCAGGAAGAGCCGGGACAACTGGTACGCCGAGCCGCCGGTGGCCTGCGTGACCGCGTCGATCTCGTCCATCAGGTCCGCCGCCTCAGCGAACCGGCCCGCGTCGACGAGGCTGTTCGCCCAGATGGCCAGCGCGCTGGGCAGCAGCGACAGCGCCCCGCTGTTCAGGGCGAAGCGCACCGCCTCCTGGTTCATCCGGAAGGCCAGGTCCAGCCGGAACACCTCATAGGCGACCGCTGCCGCCGGCCAGACCAGACCGGCGTCGCCGGCCGAGCCCATCGCGTCCAGTGCCCGGCACAGCAGCGGCACGGCCGCGGGCCGCCCGTCCAGGACCCAGGAGACGACGCCCGCCAGCAGCAGATCAGGGAACGTCTGCCCAGCCGGTGCGGAACTGCGTGCGGCCTCGGCGGCAACTCGCAGGGTGTCGTCACCGAAGCGGCCGGCATACATGGCCGCGCCCATCGTGGTGAGGAAGGTGTCCCGCGCGGCGACCGGGTCGAGCTTCTCCAGGCGGCGGGCCGCGGCGAGCAGCGCCGGCACGGACCCGCGGCCGGGATTGAGCACGTAGGCGACCTGCGCGCGCAGCCGCTCGGCGCGAGCCTGCCGCAGCGGGTCCAGCGGCCCGGTCTCGGCGGCCGCCAGCAGGTCCAGCACGCTGGCGTAGGACCCTGCTTCAACTCGGGCACTCGCCGCGGACACCAGCAGTTCACTCCGGCTGCCGGGATCCACAGTCAGCTCCGCGGCACGTTCGAGGAAGGCGGCCGACGCGGCCCAGCCGCCGCGGGACTGTGCTCGCTGCGCCGAGCCTTCCAGCTCTGCGGCGATCTCCTCGTCGGGGCCCAGTGCGGCGTGCGCGCGGTGCCACGCACGGCGGTCCGGGTCTCTGGTGTGGTCGGTCGCCTCGGCCAGCGCGGCGTGCACCGCGCGCAGCTCGGCCCCCTGACCGGAACGCCATGCGGCCGAGCGGACCAGCGGATGCGGGAACCGCACCCGCACACCGAATTCGATCAAACGCTCGTTCTCTGCGGCGACGGCCGCTTCCGGCCCCACTCCGAGCACTTTCAGAGCCCGCCACAGCAGGGGCACGTCGCCGACCGGTTCCACGGCTGCCGCCAGCAGCAGGGTGCGGGTCTGCTCCGGCAGCGCCGCGATACGCCGCTGGAAGCCTTCCTCGACCCGGCTCGCCAGTGGCGTCGTGATGTGCCCGCCGAACCCGAACGCCAGCTCGGCGGGCGACAGTCCGCGCGGCAGTTCCAGCAGCGCGAGCGGGTTGCCGCGCGTCTCGGCGACGATCCGGTCCCGGACGTGGGCGTCAACCGGACCGGGCAGCACGGCATCGAGCAGCGCCCGGGCGTCTGCGTCCGGCAGACCGGGCACCTGCATCTCCGGCAGACCGGCGAGAATCCGCTCGTCGCCGGGACTGCGGGCGGCGAAGACCAGTGCGACTGCCTCGACGCTCAGCCGGCGTGCCACGAAGGTCAGGATCGCCGTGGACATGGCGTCGGTCCACTGCACGTCGTCGACCACGCAGACCAGCGGTTGCCCGGCGGCGGCCTCGGCGAACAGGCCGAGCACCGCGAGTCCGATCAGCAGCGGCTCCGGAGCCCGCCCGGCGACCAGCCCGAACGCCGTGGCCAGCGCTTCACGCTGCGGCACGGGCAGCGCATCGAGGTGGTCCAGCAGGGGCGCGCAGAGCTGCTGCAACGTCGAGTACGCGATCTCCGACTCGGATTCGACCCCGGCCGCCGACAGCACCCGGGCGAAGCTCGCCCGCTCGGCGAGGTGGTCGAGCAGGGCGGTCTTGCCGCACCCCGCCTCCCCGCGCAGGACGAGCACCCGGCTCTGCCCATCGCGGACGTCACGCAGCAGGCGATCGAGGGTCTCCAGCTCCTGCCCACGTCCGCGCAGCTTGGAACGTCTGATGCCATCGGCCACCTGAGCCCTCCCCCGCAGGCAGATTACCCCGGGTGGTGCCGGCGACCAGGTCGAGACATGACCACGCTCGCAGGTGACCCGGCCGGCCGGGACCGACGCCACCCGCGCGAGATCAGCGCGCCAGGCATCCATCAGTGACGATGGCGCAGCCCACCCGAACCGGCCCCGCCGCAGGGCGGGGGCCCGTCTCACCGTCCACAGCCCAGGGCACTGGAGTGCCGGCCCAGTCGGTTTCCCTGGGGCCCCTGCACGACTGCCGTGCAAGCCTCAGGAAACAGACATCTCTGCAGTAGAAAGGCTGACCACCATGGTTACCGACCACCCAAGCCGCCGCCAGGTCCTGCTCGCCACAGGCACCGCCGCCATGGCCGCCGGCCTCGGCCCGCTCATCCCCGCGGGCCGGGCAGCGGCGGCAGCCACCGACGGGAGAAGACCCGCCTTCGGCCCGCTCCGGCAGATCGACACCGGCGTCCTCAACACCGGGTACGTGGAACTCGGCCCGGCCAGTGGCGCGCCCGTGATCCTGATGCACGGCTTCCCGTACGACATCCACAGCTACACCCAGGTCGCCCCGCTGCTCGCCGCCCGCGGGTACCGGGTGATCGTGCCGTACTTCCGAGGGCACGGCACCACCACCTTCCGATCGGCGTCCACGCCGCGCGACGCTGACCAGGCCGCCTTTGCCCTCGACATCCTCGGCCTGATGGATGCCCTCAAGATCCGTCGAGCGGTCCTGGCGGGATACGACTGGGGGTCGAGGACCGGCGACATCATCGCCGCGCTGTGGCCGGAGCGGGTCAAGGCACTCGTCTCGGTGACCGGCTACCTGATCACCAACCTGGCCTTCAACCGCAACCCGCAGCTGCCGTCGGCCGAGAACGCCTGGTGGTACCAGTACTACTTCGCCACCGAGCGTGGCGTGCGTGGACTACAGGAGTACGCGTACGAGATCGGCGAGTTCATCTGGAAGTTCAACTCACCGACCTGGAAGTACTCCCGCGCCGAATACGACCGGACCGCCGCGGCGTTCACCAATCCCGACTACGTGCCCATCGTGATCGGCAACTACCGGTGGCGGCAGAGCCTGCTGCCCGTCGAACCGCAGTACGCCGAGCTGGAGAGCCGGCTCCAAGCCGCTCCGAATATCACCGTGCCGACGATCACCATCGACGGCCGGTACGACCCGTTCACCCCGGCCGGCGACGGCAGCAGCTACCGCGCGCATTTCACCGGCAAGTACCGGCACCGCACCTTCGACGTGGGCCACAACGTGCCGCAGGAGGCACCACGCGAGTTCGCCCAGGCGGTCATCGACGCCGACCGGCTCTGACGGCCAACCGCGCTGACCCGCCCCCGGTTCCGAGCGGATCCGGGTCAGCGCGGCCTGGAAAAGGCCGTGACCCCTTTCTGCAGGTCACGGCCTTTATGAACTGGTGCCCCGGAAGCCTCGAACTTCTGAAGCAATACCTGTTCGCGAAGTGTTACCAGGGCTGGAACGTCTCGCAGGAGATCAGGGTGACGGTCTCGTATCGGCCGTTGCACACGTCGTTGTCAGCGCCGCCATCGAGGAGGCCGACACCGTAGTAGACGAAGAGTGTGTCGTCGCCCGCCTCGCCGTAGAGCTTGTTGTCGCCGTTGTCACCACGCAGCTCGTCGTTGCCGCCGCCGCCGAGAATGGTGTCGTTGCCGGCGAAACCGTTGATCTCGTTGGCCGCCGCGTTACCGACCAGGCGGTCGTTGCCCGAGCCACCCTCGATCAGTTCGACGTCGGCACCGACGGTGTCGTGCTCGCCGGCCACGCCGTCATCGCCGGAGACACCGTCCAGAGAGACGGCCAGGGGCTTCCGGTATCCCTGATAACCGACCTGGTCCCGGCCGGCGCCACCGAGCAGCACATCAGCGTAGACCTTGCGGTCGTCGGGGTCGCCGCGCAGCTGGTCGTTGCCGGCGCCACCCTCGATGCGGTCGGCGCCGTACCAGCCGGTGAGGAAGTCGTTGCCGTTGTCGCCGTACAGCTTGTCGTTGCCGTTGTCGCCGAAGAGGTCGTCGGTGCCGTTGCCGCCGTGAATGACGTCGTTGCCGGACCGGTCGCGCATGTTGATGCAGTCGCTGTCGCCGAGAACCCGGTCGTTGCCGTCACCGGCGGAGACGTAGTCGGACCCGTCACCGGCGTAGATCAGGTCGTTTCCGCCCGCGCCGTAGATCTTGTCATTGCCGGCTGCCCCGTCACAGAGGTCCTCGCCGTGCAGGACATCGGCCTTCGGGCCGCCGACGAGGGTGTCGTTGCCCGCGCCGCCGTACGCCTCGATCCTGAGGTCGCTCTTGTTGACCACCGAGTCGTTCCCGTCGTAAAGCTTCACCGTCACCTTGGCGGGTGTCTTCGTGGTCTTGCAGCGAACCCGAGTCTTGTCGCCTTTGACCTGCTTGCAGTTCTTGCCAGGCTTGACAGCCACCCGGTCGTCGATCGTCACGGTCCGCCCGGACCGGGTGATCACGACCTTGTTCCTGACCTTGTCGTCGGCCGAGAACGAGATCGTGGTGGCGCCCGCGGACACCCACCCGTAGCTCGACGCCGCGGCGGGGCCGGCAACGGCCGTAGCGGCAATGGTGGTGACGGCCGAGAGGAGCAGGGCTGAACAGACTTTGCGAAGCATCGGCAATCCCTCGATGTAGTTATCGGGTGGATCTCATGGGTCTTCGACGTCGAACAGGGTGTGCGGCGGCCTTCCTCGTCTGCGTCAGCGGATCCCGCCCGGCCAATACTGTTCGGCGTACTCGCAGTTGGCCGTGGTGTCGGCCTCGCTCGCGTAGCAGTTGTCGCCCTTGCCGGTGGCGTTGTCGCCGCCGTCCAGGTGATCCGTCTCCGTGGAGAGGCCGCGTCTCTCGTCTGCGTGGTCCCGTCAGGCGGCGACCCGGCCATTACTTGACGATGTGCTCGCATCCGACGGTGGTGTCCGCCTTCGTCGGGTAGCAGTAGTCACCATCGGCACCGTTGCTGCCCGCGTCGAGCAAGTCCTTGCGGTTGTTGCCCCAGTCCTCGCCGGAGAGCAGGTCGTCGCCGGCTCCGCCGTAGACCTTGTCGATGCCGTCGTCGCCGGAGAGCTGATCGTTGCCGCCGTAGCCGTAGATGACGTCGTTGCCGCCCAGGCCTTGGAGGATGTCGTCATGGCTGGTGCCGTAGATGTGGTCGCCCTGCAGGCTGCCCCACAGCGCCTCGACGTCGGCGGCGAGAGTGTCGTGCTCGCCCTTGACGCCGTCGTCGCCCTTCACGCCGTCCGCGTCGAGCGTGACGCTCTTGTCGTAGGTGAAGTACTCGGCGTAGTCGGTGCCCGGGCCGCCGGAGAAGTAGTCGGCGTCGGCCTTCTCCTGCTGGTACGGATAGGAGGGCACGAACTCATCGCGGCCGGGACCGCCGTAGAACCTGTCGTTGCCGGGATCTCCACGGAAGACGTCGTCGCCGTTGCCGCCGTACAGCACGTCGTTGCCGAAGCCGTCGGAAATCTTGTCGTCGCCGTCGCCGGCGTAGACATGGTCGTTGTCGAAGCCGGCCTCGATGGTGTCCTTGCCGCCCAGGCCCCGGATCGTGTCGGCACCGTTGTCGCCGCGCAGGAAGTCGGCTTTCGGGCCGCCGGTGATCTGGTCGTTGCCGGTGCCGCCGTCGGCGGTCATCGCCAGGCCGGACTTGTTGACGATCGAGTCGTTGCGGTCGGACGTGGCGACCACGACGCGGCTCGGCGTCCTCTTCGTGGTGCAGCGGACCTTGGACGAGTCGACCTTCTTGCAGCCCGCGCCGGGTTTGACCGCGACCACGTCGTCGATCGTGACGGTCCTGCCCGAGCGGGTCACGACGACCTTGTTCGCTGTGCCGCGCGCCGCCGAGTACAGGACCCTGGTGCCGCTTACCGACGCGACGCCGGCCGAGGCTGCCTCCGCCGGCGTGGCCAGGACCCCGACCGAGATGGTGGTGAGCAGGGTCAACCCGATACGGGACACCCACAGCGACCGGGACACGATGATTCCTCCCCCGCGCGCATTCGTGATCATCAGCGCGTCGGCAGCATCATAGAACGCTACGGCCACGTTCCGTCGCCCCGCACAGCCAAGCGTGGGATTTGTTAGCTTGCAGAGCAACGACTACGCAGTGGAGCAGCGGACCGCAGCCATCGGCGCACCCGACTGTCGCACAGCGTCAGCCACGTCGCCCCGGGCAGCCGACGTCGTCGGGTCGTTACCGTATCGACTCATCCGATCAGCGGATGATCATGAGCTCTAGTTGATCTTAAGATCCAGCAATGCGCTCGTCCCGCACCGCTTTCCTGGCGGCCACCGTCACCAGCCTCGTCCTTGGCGGACTGGTCATCTCGGCCGGCGAGGCGGCGGCCGACACCTACGGAAAACTTCCGATCGCCTCGTTGGGCGATCTCGTCGTCGACCCGGTACACCAGCGGGTCTTCGCGAGCGACCCACGCAGCGGAACAATCGTCGCCACCGACTACCAGGGCCGGAAAGTCGCACAGTTGAGCGACCTTCCCGGCGTACGTGGCCTGGCGCTGTCCGCCGACTCCAGCCACCTCTACGCCGCGGTGCCCGGGGCGAAGGCGCTCGTCTCGGTCACCACCACGACGATCACTGAGGCCAAGCGCTACCCGGTGGGCGACACGTGGTATCCGGAAGAGGTCGTCGCGATCGGGAACGAGCTCTGGTTCGGCTACGACGAGAACAAGGACACCGACGGGCTCGGCGGTTTCGGCTCCGTCGACCTGACCACGTCGGAGGTTCGAAAACACGAGCAGAACGGCGACGGCGCGGGGGCGTGGAGCTGGTTCAGCGGCCCACCGCGGCTGCTCGCCAGCGCGGCACGGCCCGACCTTCTGGTCGCGACCGACGCCCGTAGCACCGGCGGTGCCCTGGCGCTCTACGACGTGTCTTCGGGCACCGCGACCGTGACGAAGACGACCCACGCGCCGGGCCATATCGCGGTCGATGACCTCATTTTCGTCGCGAACAGCACCGCCCTACTGCGGATCGGGTACTCCAGCCGGTGGCGCATCGGCCTCGACGATCTGGCTGTGAGCCCGGCCTATACCAACCTGACCGCCACCTACGCGGCGGACGTCGCAGCCGACGGGCGGGTCGCGTTCGCGGCGGACACCGACGCCGGCGCCGCGCTCGTCGTCTACCAGGCTGACGCAATCGAGCCGGCGAAGCGGATCACCCTGCCGAAGGTGGACGGCGTCGCCGTCACACCCGCCGTCAAACGGGGGCTGGCCTGGGAACCCGGGGGCAACCGCCTGTTCACCGTTGTGCAGCGCTCCGACGAGTACTGGCTGCTCGTCCTCAACGACCCGACGACGACCCTTCCGGCGCCCCCGACGCCGCCGGTGGCCGGGCGGCCGAGCATCACCTTCCAGCAGCCGCCGTACTTCTACGCCCGCCCCAACGTGCCATTCACCGTCACTGGCGGGACCACGGGCATCCTGGCCGACAGCGAACTCGTCGTGACACGAGTCAGCGACGCTGCGCCGACCAGCACCGAGATCGCCAGAGTCAGGACCGATGCGACCGGGACGTTCCGCTTCACCGACACGCTGACGGCCGAGGGCCCCGCTACGTACACGGTCACCTACAAGGACGAACTCGGTTATGTGGCCGCCACCGGCCTGCTGGATCTCTACTGCTACCGGCAGCCCGTCTCGCTCAGCCTGGACCGGCACGGCACCACCTACGCCCACGGCACGACGGTCACCTTCACCGCGAAGCTCGGCAAGACCGCCACCAACCGGGTCGTCGAGATCTGGGCCGACCCGGACGGCAGCGACCTGCCGAAGCGGCTGGTCAAGAAGGGCGCCGTCGACAGCTCCGGCAAGCTCAGCGTGAGCCTCAAGCTCACCCGCAACACCAACCTGCGCGCCAGCTTCGCAGGCGACGCCGTCTACGAGCCGTCAATCGCCGATGTACGGGTCAACACCCGCGTCGCGGTCAGCTCCACGGTCACCAAGCACTTCCAGACCAAGAAGATCGGCGCGCAGAGCTACTACGTGGTCCGGACCACCAAGGACCCTCGCTTCACCACCACGATGACCGCTTACCCGAAGCGCTATTACCGGTTCGTCTTCCAGCGTTACACCGGCGGCAAGTGGAAGCCGTTCCGCACCAGCTACGCCTCGCTGGACTCCCGCGGCAAGTCGTCCATCGAACTGACCGGCAAATACCCGGCCGGTGCGAGGTTCCGGATGCGTGCCGAGTACGCCACCGGAAACTACGGGGACAGGGTCAACGCACCCACCTACGGCGCCTGGAAGTACTTCACCTACGCCAAGTGATCGCTATGACGGCTGTCGTGCAGGTATGACGTCGAGCAAGTCCTTGCGGTTGTTGCCCCAGTCCTCGCCGGAGAGCAGGTAGTCGCCGGCTCCGCCGTAGCCGAAGCCGTCGTCGACCTTGTTGAGGTCGACACCCCCGCATTAGAGGACGAAGAGGGTCTCTTGCTGTGGCGGGTCCAGGATGGCACGCAGGTCGACGATTGTCCGGCGCCATTTGCTGCCGTCGGGGCTGGCGTTCCAGGCCTCAGCAAGCCATGTCGGCTTCGCGATGAGACCGTCCAGGGCGTTGATGGCGAGGTCCCGGACGTAGGCCGGGAACCGCGGCATGGGGGGTTCGAGGACTGCGCCGATCATCTCTATGCGGTCTTGTGCCGATGCGTCGTCAAGGGCATCGGCGAAGTCTGCGGCGTCATCGTTGTCGAACGGCCCGACATCCCAGATGCCCATTGCTCGCTGGCCTCCCCATAGCCGGAGCGATCGTCGCACAACGGCCGTCACGAGGCAGTCAGGCCGACCGCCCCTCGAGCCAGGATGGCAACCTCACACGCCTGCCAATGAGACTTACGGCTAAACCCCATTCAGCGCAGGCTTCGCGGCGAGACAGCCACGCCGAGCGGGGAAATCACTGCCATGCCTCGAGAGCCAACCGCTCCGCCAGAATCTTTTTGACGTGCGAAGGCGGTAGCGGGCGGCTAATGATCCGGGACAGCGGCTGATCGGGATGCAGGCCAAGCCGCCACAGGGCACCCGCGTCAATGTCTACGTAGTGTCTGCACCACCAACGACCGGTCTCGTCGTTGCGACCGCACATCACGCCGCCGCGGACTTCGCCCTCTCCGAAAGGGTCCCAGTCGATGCCGCGGTCGGCCAGTCAACCAGCCAGGGAGAAACGGCCGCCGCCATCCGAGGAATACACCGACACCCAGCCGCTCATGCCGCCAGTGTACGGAATCCGGTGGGTTACAGGATGCTCCAGACTGTCGACGCCCTCGCGTCCGGCAGCCGCAGTGGTCAGCCTGTGAGCGTGGGCGCCGTGCTGACCCGGGCACAGTGCCGGCCGCCGAGGCGCGGGCAGTGCTGGCCCGATACGAGCAGGCGCTGACCTCGGCCGGCCGGTTCTTGGTCACGGCGACACGCGGCTGCGCCTCGCACCCTTTGGCAGGGTATTGGAGTTGGCGTGTGGGACCAGGCGATGGACTGTCGAGCTCGCTCGCCTTGCTACGAACTGCTCGACCGGACCTTGATCTTGGACCGTGCGCATTTGCTGCACGCCCTGCGCGAGTGCGAACACCACCACAACGAACATCGCCCACATCGCGGCATCGCGAACGCCCGACCGCTACGGCCTTTACCCGAACCGGTCACCGAGCCAGCCGCGCTGAGCCACCTCGACGTCCGCCGACATGACCGATTCGGCGGACTCCTCCACGAATACCTGAAGGGCGCCTGAGCAGTACGGATGGCGTTCTCGGCACTCGCAGCGCCGAGCGACCCGTTCGAGTCCGAGCGGGCTCGCCTGGGTGCCGTTCACCCAGGTGCGCCGCATCATCGACGCCGGGAAGGCCAGCGACGGCACGACGCTCGTCGCGTTGCTGTCGCTGCTGGACCTCGTCGGCTGACAGCTCAGCCACCCCAGGACGGGCCGGCCGCGTCAGCGTGGCCGGCCCGGCGTGCTTGCGCGCGGGGATCGCAGCGACCCGCGCAGGACACGGAGGACGACTCCCGGCCTGAGCAGCGACGACGGGGGCCGCACCAGATTGAGCACACGCAGGAACGCCGCCCCGAGCACCGCGTCGTGGGTGGCCGCGACATGCAGCCGGTGCACGAACCCGTTGACGGACCGCACCCGCACGCCGCGCCGCCCCGGCACCTCCGGGAACCGCAGGTCGGTCCCGACGGCGATCGTCCAGGGCCCGTCGATGATCCGCGCCGCGCCGGGGAAGAACCGGGCCGCGATCCCGGCGCCGCTCCCGGCGAGCAGGCTGCGCAGCAGCAGCGCCTGCAACGCGGCGACGGTCATACCCTGACCGTAGATCGGGTTGAAGCTGCAGAGCGCGTCGCCGAGGACCAGGTAGCCGGACGGGAACCGGCGCAGCCGCTCGTACCGGCGGCGGAGGCTGGCCGGGAACCGCATCGTCACCGGTTCGCCGGCGGGGGGCGCGGACCGGACGATGGCCGCGATGTGCGGTGCGGCCAGCTTCTCGGCGAACGCCACCATGCCCGCGTCGTCGGTCGGCGGCTGCTCACCGAACATGCCGTTGAGCGCGATCGCCACCCGGTCGCCCTCCAGCGCTGCGGCGATCCCGGCGCGGGGCGCACCCGGCACCGCGTTCGTCAGCGCTCCGAGCAGCCCGTCGAGGTGCTCCGGGCAGCGTTGGTACAGGCGGGTGACGTACGTGACGTCGACGCGGACATGGTCCTCCGGCGGCGGCGGGTAGCCGAGCTCCGCCAGCCACCGCGGGCCGCGGGAGGCGCGCCCGCCCGCGTCGACGACGAGGTCCGCCGCAATGGTGCGGGGCGTTTCGGATTCGTGCCGCGGGGCGACCCGCACGCCCGTGACGGTGGTGCCGGAGGCGTCGGTGAGCAGGCCGGTGACCTCGGTCCCCGGCACCAGCTCGACACCCGGCAGCGCGGCGACCCGGCTGCGGATCACATGCTCCAGCAGAGGCCGGCTGACCCCGATGCCGATGAGGTCCGACGGCGCCCGCCGCATCCGGTGCCCGTCGTTGTACCAGTGGACCTGGTCGTGCAGGTCGACGATCGGCGCGCCGGCGTCGCGCAGCTGTGCGGACAGACCCGGAAACAGCTCCTCGAGCACCGACCTGCCGCGAGCCAGCAGCACGTGCAGCTGCCGGCCCTGCGGCACGGACCGGCGGCTCGCCGGCTCGGCGGGCAGCAGATCGCGGTCGATTACGATCACCCGCACGAAACGCTCGCTGAGTGCCCGGGCGGCCAGCAGGCCACCCATGCTCGCGCCGATCACCACCGCTGTCGCTTCGTCAGCCATGACCCGGACGCTATCGATCGAGATCACTCAACGGCATCTCGCACGATGCTGACTTGTCACACGCCGTAGCCCTGCTCAACGATGCGCGAAGCCATCGGCAGGTAGTCCTCAGGTCGCTGTGGGGCGAACGTGCCCAGCCCGTCGACGTAGCGGTTGAACATGCAGAACGCCGCGGCGATCAGCACGGTGTCGTGGATCTCGACGTCGTCGGCGCCTTCCGCGCGGGCGGCGTCGATGAGTTCGGCGGTCACCGCCCGGCCGCTCTGCTGAACCGCCCCGGCGATATGCAACAGCGCCCGCAGCTTCGGCGACACCTGCGCGGAGTCCAGGTCGGCGCGCACCTTGTCCACGAGAGACATGCCGGCGTCGAGCTGGACGGCGGCGAACGCCGAATGCGACGAGCAGCAGAAGGTGCATTCGTTGAGCCCGGACACGTAGGCCGCGATCAGCTCCCGCTCACCCGGCGGCAGGGAGTGCGGAGCGCGGAGCAGTATTTCGGCAAGCATGTTGAGCGGCTGTGCGGTCTCCGGGCGGAACCGCATCGGGCCGGTGATCCCAGGGAACTCGTGCTCGTCCACACCGAGGTCGATATAAGCCATGCGCCTCACCGTGGCACAAAGTGATCGGGCCAACATCTTCAGCCGTGCGCAGTTGTCACACCGGCCGGCGCGGGCTCAGGCGGCCTTCCCGACAGTGGGTGCCGGCCGGCCGGGGGACCGGAGGACGTGCGTGAGTTCCGAGACGCACATCATGTATCCAGTCGGCGCAGGAAGCCGCTCGATGTAGTGCTGGAGGTCGGCACCGAGCGCGAACACCCGGGTCGGGGTGCCGGTTACGCGCGCGTCCTCGATGACCCGCCGCAAACCGTCGAGGACGGCTGGGTGCCGGGTGCGGTAGGACTCGGCGACCAGGTGATTGCTGCGGTCGGCGGCGAGGTAGAACTGCACCAGGTCCTTGGTACCGACGAACAGCTCATCGGCGCCGGCTGCGCAGATGTTCGAGGTGGCGTGGACCGCGGCCGGCGTCTCGATGAACGCGGACAGGGGCGTCTCGGGCGACAGCCCGAGGTGCGGTCGCAGCTTCGCGAACTCATCGGCGTCGGTGAGGAACGGCGCCGAGAGATGGACACGACCGGCCTGGGCGCCGAGTCGTCCGCGCAGAGTGTCCAGCATGACGTGCAGTGCCTGGGGGTACGCGGCCGAGCGGAGCAGCCATCGGGTGCCGTGCAGGCCCATGTCGGGGTTGGGTTCCCGCGGCACCGTGGCTTCGCCGGTGATGTGGACGGCATCGTTGGAGCGCAGGTCGAGCATCCGCAGTATCAGCCGCTGGCCCGGCAGCAGCGCTTGCGCGCATGCCGCCAGTTGTTCGGCGATCGCCCGCCCGTAAGCGTCGACAGCGGCCCCGCCGCGCAGAGCGTCGATGGGGCTGAGGCCCGCGGCGAAGCACAGGAACTCCTCCCGGACGAAGAAGGACTCGACGACTGACGGCCGCGGACCACCCGAGTTGAGGCCGCGGATGTCCCGGAGGTCGGCGATCACGGCACAGGCCGAGCCGAGAACCTCCGGCTGTGGACCGGCCGGGCTGGTGATCGCCACACCGGTTCCGGCGGCGGCCGCGCCGACGGTGACCGACTCTCGTTCCAGGTCGAGCGTCACCACGCCGGCGAGCTTGTCGAGGTCGGCCGGGTCGACGCGCAGGACCGGAATGCCCTTGGCGCGGCAGATGGACTGCATATGGCCGGTACGCCCGCCAGTACTGCAGACGACCGCGCGGGCGGTCATGAGCGCGTCGTACAGCTCAGGGGTGATCGCCTGCGCGATGAGGATCGAACCCTCCACCGGCAGTGCGGTGCGATTGCACGGCCCGTCCACCACGGATTCGGTGCCACGGGTGAGTAGGACGCCACGGATCTGTCGTTCAATCACGAGTACCCCGCCTCTTCATCATTCGCGATACCCAGCTGTCGTCGCAGCTGGCGCGGGGTTACCGAGATGTCCGTCAGCCTCCGCACCGCCGCCCGATTGACGGCGACGCGGATCAGCCTGCTGTCCTGTTCAGCAGTGGCGGCCGGGATGCGGCGGCCGGAGCGGAGGAGACCGACCAGCTGTGCGTCGAGGCGCTCGCGCGCGGCCCGCGACCGTGCGGCGAGGCGCTTGACCTCCACGGCGACGGCCTGCTCGAACTCGTCGTGGGTCGCCTCGTCGGCGGTGAGCGAGCGATGCAGGGCCGCCCTGCCGTCGCGGTCCAGCTCGAGGCGTTCGACGACGTGCGCGGCGACCACGATGGAATGGTTCTTGATCGCGGCGAGATTGAACGCGAAGGCGCCGGTGCGGCCGTTGCGCACGATCTCGTCACCCTCGCGCATCACCCCGATGGCGGAGAGCATCTCGATCGGCTCGCCACTGGGCCGCAGTGGCGTACCCGAGCTGCTGATCTCGATGCCGCGACCGGTGCGCTCGTGGGGAGTGACAAGCTTCTTGGCCAGCAGATCCATCCACAGCGGGGAGTCGACGTGGGTGTAGTCGAACTCCCGCCCGAAGTTGCACACCACGAAATCGGCTCGGATGACGCGGGTGGCGTCCTCGGTCACCACGACGACGTCGAGTTGTCCCGACGTGGCCGGTGCGACTTTGTCGATCCTGCCGACGACGAACTCGACCGAGCCCTGGCCGGACTCCATGGCGTGCTCGACGATCGACGTCGTGTAGAGCACCGCGCCGACTCGCAGCGAGGCGATCTGCGTACTGAACTCCTGGAGCAACTGCCGGAGCTCGCCGGTCGGGATCTGCTCGATGACCCGGGGAAGGTAGGGCTCCCACGCCTTGGCCACGCGTTCCGTGACGATCAGCCGGTCGATGTCGGGGTGCTCGGTGGTGACCGCGTCGCAGGCAGCCTCCCACTCGGCCTGGACGCGCGCCAGGAATTCCGTCCGGTCCTGGTACGGCTCGAACAGTGTGGTGGGTGCGGGGAGCCGGACCACGCCGTGCTCGTGGTGTTCAGGGTAGGTCCGCGGCCTCGTGCCCGACTTGGAGACCAGGTGGACGGTGCCGGTGTGGCCCTGGCGCAGCAGCAGAGCCACCGAGTCGTACGCGCTCAGCACCGTTCCGACGATCACCACGCTCGCCCCGGCCGGGATCGCGAGGAGCCGCCGCACGCCGTCGGTCGAGTACGGGTGCCGGATGAACGCATCGTGGTCGAGCACCTCGGTGGCGAACGCCGGCTCTTTGAGCTCCATACCGGTCGCGAGGATCACGTGATCGGCCGTCAGCGTCCGCGTCGGCATCACCCCATCGGCGTCACCGTCGCTGGGGGACTGCCGGATCGACACCTCGGCGTGATCGCCGCTGATGTCCAGGCTGACCGCCTCGCCATCGATCTCGACGAGCTCGACATCGGGGTACGCCTCCAGGCGCGCCTCGGCGATGCGATCGGTCAGGTAGTCGTGGTAGATCCGGCGCGGCGCCGGCCCGCTCTCGACGAACGTGAAGTCCGACCACGGCGCTGACCATCCGCTGCGGTCGGCCTCGTGATTGGCCCACCGCACGAAGTCGTTGACGTCCTCGCGGAACGCGGACATCCGGCCAGCCTGGATGTTGAACACGTGATCCCACGGGTTGCCGTCCCGGTGATACGCCACGCCCGCGTACCGGTAGTCGTGGCGGCGCTCGAGCAGGACGATCTCGAGGGGCTCGCGGGCGAACTGGAGAAGCCGGATGGCCGTTGCCGTGCCGGCCAGTCCGGCGCCGACGATGATAACCCGAGGACGACGACGCAAGCCCTGCCTCCATGTGAGTCATCGGCAGGACAAACGCCCGGCCTATGTGGATCATCCCGTCCTCCGGAACGACGAGAGTAATCACCTTGGGGATCCACCGATTCTGACGGCCGGAAACGCGGCGGCGCCACTTCGTCAGTGCGGAATCCGCCGGCACCGGCGGCGGCTACAGTCGTCGTGCCAGGCGGACCGCCGGAACATCGGCAGACTTGGCATCGACCGTGATCATCGCGCGAAGGGGGACGGCGGGTATGGATCAGATGACGGTGGCTCTCGTTCAGAGCGGGCAGACGGCATCGGTCGCGAGCATTCGCGATCACGCCGTCGTGATGGACCGCCCGTCCTCGCACGGCGGATCGGACGCCGGCCCGATGGGTGGCGAGACGCTGCTCGCCGCGGTCGGCGGCTGCTTCATGAGTACCTTCTACGCCGCCGCCCAGGCCCGGTCCGTCCCGATCGAGGGCGCCACCTCACGTGTCACGGGCGTGTTCGTGGCGAACCCCCGGCGGTTCGGCTCGATCCACATCGAGGTGTCCTGTGACTCGTGCCCGCCCGCTGACCTCGAGCACCTCGTCGAGGTCGCTGAACGCGGTTGCCTGGTGGCGGCGACCCTCAGGCAGGGGATGGCCGTGACCGCGTCGGTCGCCGCCGAGCCCGCTCACCCGCGTCGACCGGCCGACGCCGCCGGGGCCTGAGCGCCAAACGGCACAACGCTTGGTCACGCCCGCCTTCGGGGGGAACCGGGGCGATCATCTCCTCACTGCGCACCATGGAAGATGCACGGAAAGTTACCCGCCGCTACGTTGAGCATGGGCCTCCCGACCGCGCCGATCGGGAGCCTTTCGGGCCCGCCGGCGTCGGCATGGGCCACTCCCCTCGCCACGGCGGGCGGCTGGGTTGCTGATGTCGTTGCCCGCCGGGGCGGCACTGGTCCTTCCCGACCCGCGGCAGCTGGCCGGGGAGGGTGCTCGCGGACAACGTTGCGCGAGCTGCGGGCCAGCCATGCCCTGGTCGGGCCGTCTTCGCTGTCCGGGGCGGTGATGGAGCAGCTGCCCGGGCTGGAGTGCCCGATGGTCGGCGGCGAGCCTGCTCGGCCGAGGTCGCCGCCGAGTGGTCGCGGGGCCGGCAGATGTTCAACGCCTACGGTCCGACCGAGGCGACGGTGTGCACGACCATGAGCGGCCCGCTGCGGGGTAGGGACACTCCGCCGATCGGAAAGCCGAGAATCCCGGGCGTACGTCCTCGACGAGCAGCCGACGGTGGTGCCGCCAGGGGTGGCCGAGTGAGCTGCACCTGGCCGGGCCGAGCCTGGCGCGGGGCTACCTGAACCGGCTCGGGCTGACCACGGCCGGGAGTGAGGTGGACCCGGCCGGGATCCGGGCCGCCGCGGGCCGGATGGACGGAACACGTTTCCGACACGCGATCACCATCGGATCACCACGCTCCCACGAGATGGGCATTTAGGGAGCAAAAATGGGAAACGAAAGGCCGTGACCCTTGTTTCCGCAGGTCACGGCCTTTTCCAGAAGTGCGCCCGAAGGGACTCGAACCCCTAACCTTCTGATCCGTAGTCAGATGGCCTACCCAGAGTGGCGCTAAAGTACGAGTTGACTCTATCAGGGCCAGGTAGCGTGCGCAAACCCGCTGCCACCAGCAGGTTTATTATCGCAGGTCAGAGCCGGTCGTCTGCGAAGGCGGGCTGAACTAGCAGAATCGGAGCCCGGCCGCACGAGCGGTCGTGCTGATTTAGCTCCGGTTGTGCTGGAACTGTCGCCGACATCCGATCACCACCGGATCACCACGCGATCAACTGCCGATCTCGGAGCGGCATGGCTGACGTCGCGCTGCGGCCGACGGATCACCTTCACCACGACGATGACGCCGTACCCCCGGCGTACCGAGCGGTTGATCTTCCAGAGGTACGCGGGCGGCAAATGGGTGGCGTGGAAGAGCGGAACCTACAAGCTCAGCTCGGCCGGCAAGTACACGTACACCCTCACCGGAACCCACAAGACCGGGGTCAAGTATCGAGTCTCGGCGGCATACCTGACCGGCACCTCCGGCGACCGCGCCAACTACACCACCAACGGGGCCTGGAAGTACTTCATCTTCAGCAAGTAAGCAGCGGCCGGGCCGGCGCCTCCGGTCAGACGCGGTGGCGCCGGCCTGCTTGCGAGTGGCCCGCAGATATGTGAGGCCTCCATGATGAATTCGATTTGTCGGAGAGTGAGCCAGCCGCTAGGAGAGAGAGAACATTGTCCCGGTGACGATCGCCTTGGACCATCCCCGCCGCGGCGATAAGCCCTTGGGGCTACGTGCGTGAACGCTCACGTTGATGATCGTGGGCAACGCCGTTTGGGGAACATTCGCGATGACGGGAACCAGGCCATCGTACGTGATATTGATGCTGTTCTCTGAGCCAGCGGCCGAGGTGTATTCACCCTTCACGCTGGATTGGTCGATCCAGAATCCAGCAGGTGCGGGAAAGCTGGTCACGTCTGAGTCACAGCTCTTGCGCACTCCACGATCGGTCGGCTCGGTGGTGCATTCGGCGGCGATCCTGAAAGGTCTTTCCGTTCGCTGCGGAGCCGCGGCAGCCGGGCTCACCCCGACAACCAGGGATACCAGAAGAGTGGTTACAGAAACGCCTGACATGATCTTCATGAAGTGATTTGATCACGTGCTCGAAGCTCCGGCGTCAGGATTCTTTAAGGTGAATGGTTTTACTTACTCGACCATGCGCAGGAGCCATGCTGGCCGAACACCCGTGAGCCTGGCCGCCTGACCTGTACCGCGCTCAGGAAAAAACACCATTCGACGCTCCGCAGCCCGAAAAGGAATTAGATCTACTGAGACGGATGGAGTCGGCCAGCCGCCCAACTGCAACTGACACATCCAGCTCAAAGCGCTCTGGCCGGATCAGATCCACCAAGACCTCACACCCATGATCGATGGACAGAATTCCCCTCCCAGCGGCTAGCGATCACCCATGCCGCCCAGCGACGTGCCGCCTGTCGGGTGCGGCAGGCCGCGATCCCCGCGCTCGGTCTGTTCCTCGACGACGCCGGCCGCAGCCTCACCCTGCTCAAGCAGCGATCGGCCATGGACTGGCAAGGCGAAACCGCTGTCCAGCAGTGCCTGCTGCACCTTGCGCACGTGCCGCCCGGTCTCCAGCGGGTTGCTCACCAGCAGGCGGTGTTCACCTGCCAGCACCGCCTGGAGGACGGCGTCGTAGCGGAACCAGAAGGCCTTCACAGCGGCACCGCGTCCGCGTGCACGAGCCGCCGAGCCACCACGAAACCGCCGGCCGATCGGTCGTCGGTGGGATGGTGCTCGAACTCGCGGACCACGAGTCGGCGGCGCTGCCCCGGCGCCTCCGGCACCGACACGTCGCCTCGATGGGTCACGGCATCGGCGTCCGCGGTCAGAAGGGTCTCCGGGCCGAGCGCCGTCCAGCCCAGCAGCGGGTCGGCGTACTCCTCCGGCTGGATCTCGACCACCGCCACGAGCTCGTTGCCGCCGGTCACCACGGCTCCGCCCAGGTCCCGGGCGGCGGACGGAGCGGGGCCGGTTACCGAGACTGCGACCTGGCCGTCGCCGTGTGTGCAGGTCAGCGTCCGGTCCGGCAGCGTCTGGACGAAGGCCGTGACGGCCAGGGCCGACAGCTCACAACCGGGCAGGGAGTACGGCTGGTAGCGGCCCAGGGCGAGCCGCACGAACGGGAAGTACGCGTCGCCGGTGTCGAACCGCAGATCGCAATACCAAGCCTGACGTCCGGCGTCCCAGACGGGTGCGAACGTCGCGGCGTCGAACGCCTGCCGTCTCACTCGGACGGCGTCGGGGAAGGAGTCGGCGCGCAGCGGCAGCGGCACCGCGGAGCCATACGCCGGGTTGGCGGTGATCATCGTGATCACGCGCGACGCCGGATCGTCGGCGGTGACCGGGCCGCCGCTGTTGCACACGACCGCGAGCAGCTCTCCGGTCCCCGAGGAGAACCACGGGCGGCCCAGCCACACCCTCAGCCCCAGACCCTCGCGGCGGCTGAGCGTGGTGTCGCCGGTGCGCTCCTGGTCGTACCCCAGCAGCGGCAGCACCTGGAGCACGACCGGCCTCGTCGGCGGGGCGCTGCTCAGCACTTCGATCGTCTGCGGCTCGCCGGTCGCCGAAACGTCGGCGCTGGGCATCGCCGGGTCGAAGTACTCACGGAAGCGGGTGGACGCGACCGGCTGGTAGCTGACCCGGCGATAGCGGGTGTCGCCGAACTCGTGGGCGCGCAACTGCTCGAGCTGGGCGGCGCCCGCTTCCAGCCGGCGTCGTTCCGGAGCGTTCAGCCCGGGGCCGGCCGCTCGGTCGAGCAGGCGACGCCGTACGTCCTCGGGTTGCTCGTCGTGGCCGCCGCCGCGGAAGGAGACCCCGTCGCGATCCAGCGGCTCGATCCACGGCGCGAGCTCGGGTTGCCATGGGGTGCCGAACGGCTCCGGAACCGGCAGCGACAGGATGCGCTTGCACATCCGGTGGACCATCGCGGCCCGGTCGGGATAGGCGCGGCCAGGGTCGTCGGTTTCGTCGTCCCAGATGGCCTCCACGTCCACCTGTGCGGTCGAGGGCAGATCGAAGAACATGCGGCCGCGTACGTCCGCCGTGGTCTCGCCTCGACCGCGCGCCAGCACGAACCGGCCGGCGAACGCATCCATGGCGTCGGTGTCGAGGTCGAGCTTCGGAGCCCACAGCGGCTGCTGCACGGCGTGTACGAGAACCAGGTCGCGCCAGGGCGTGGTCATCCAGTGGGTTCCGTCGCGTACCGCCTGGCGCACCGCAGCGGCCCGGTCGGGCGACAACTCCTCGTCGCACCAGCCGACGATGCCGAACAGTTCCGGATCGTCTGCCATCAAGGACGAGACCCGCAACTGAGCCGTACGCCCGGCGGGCAGCGCCACCGTGAGCACCTTTCCCGCCGGATCGAAGCTGGCGGCGTAGTCACCCTCGGCCAGCCGCAGCCGCAGCGGATCCGGCCGGTACCAGTCGCCACCGTCCGGGAACGTCAGGTCGAGAACCTGCTCGGGCTGCCCCGGTTCGAGGACCAGCCGCACCTTGACGCCGACGCTGAGCGGGTCGGGCAGGTAGGGCAGGTCCACCGTGTCCCGGTCCAGGCAGACGTAGCCCTGCTCGACGCCGTCGTGTGTGCCGGTGGCCACGAAACGGGCCTGCGGGGCGTCGCGGAAGCTGCCGCTCTCCCGGGCGACGATCTCGTACCAGCCCTGGGCCGCGGCGACCGCCGCCTCCGGGTCGAGGCCGCGGACCGCCTCGAACACCTCGTCGAGCCGCCCGTGCGCCTCGACCAGCTGGAGCGCGGCCTTGGGCGCGGCCAGGTGCCGTTCGCTGACGGCGTGGAACCGCAGCGACTCGTCGGCGGTGGTCTGGCTGGCCGCCGCGTAGGACTCCGCGGACTGCCCCGGCGCACTGCGGATCACCAGCCGCTCCGCGCCCTCGCCGGGCCCGAACGGCCGTCGCGGCAGCAGTTCGGGCGGCGGCACCGGCTCGAAGCGGCGATAGATCAGCGGCTCCACCGGAGTCGTGCAGGTGTAGCGGGCGTCGTGGGTGTCGTCGAGGGCCGCCATCACCGCGTCGGCGGCTTCCGGGGGGTGCGCGTTGCCGGCCAGGTCGACGGTCCGGACGCGTACCCGGTAGCCGGTCCCGAACCGCAGCCGAGGCAACGTCGCCGGCGGCGGGGTGATGTCGATGCCGAGCCGCATCGACGTGAGGTCGGTGGCCGCCTCCGGCGCGGCCGGTTCCTGGGCGATGGCGCTGCCCGGGCGCGGAACCGCCAGGCTCCAGCCGTCCCAGGTGGTCAGCGTCTCGTGCGCGTAGAGCGCCCGGTCGGGATCGGCCGGGGCGCCGGGCCGGTCGGCTTCCGCGGTCAGGCCGAGTTGGACGTGCCCCTCGTCGGTGACGTTCGTGGCCTGGCCGGGATCGCGCTCGGGGCGGTAGGTGACCTGTCGCCGGTGCAGCGAGCGCCACTGCCCGTCGACGCCGATGTCCAGCCGGTAGCCGCGGACGACGTCCTCCGCCGCGATGTCCTTCGGGTTGTCCGGGTCCTTCTCGAGCGCGTCGTCGGCGGCGCGCGCGTCGTAGAAGCCCTCGTGCAGGTCGTTCGCGTGGCCGCTGTGTACGAGCGCCACCCCGCCCGTCCGCGCCGTGGGGATGCCCTCGCGGTCGGGCTCCTCGACTGGCCGCTGCTCGTGGTCGTCCTGGCGGTGCAGCGTGGCGGCGAGGTTGAGCGCCTTCAGCGCGAGCCCGTCCACGTCGACGGCGGTGGCGGTGTAGCGGGCGGGATCCAGGTGCAGGAAGCCGTGCGCGTAATCCTGCCGGGACGAACGCTCCACCGCGGTGAAGACGGCCTGGCCGCCGACCGTGGTCAGCCGGCACCAGGTCGCCGGGGTGACGTCGGTGTTCCACACGTCAGCGCCGGGGTGGTCGCCGCGGGCCGGGAAGGCTGAGGCGCGGGTCACCCGCAGCCGCAGCGGCACCGGCGGGTCACCGTCGGTGGTGGCCGGCACGAAGTCCGGCCGGATCTGCAGGTCGATGACCAGGCCAAGCTGCCGCAGCAGGGCCGGGTGATCGCCGACCGCGGAAAGCTGGTGGTGGAAGTCCTGCTGCTCGGCGAGTTCGGCGCGCAGCTCGTCCCGGGTGGCCGGGAACGCCTTCGGCGTCTCGCTCGAGGGACGGGCGTGAAACCCGGCGAGGGCATGGAGGGCGGCGGCCGGCGACCCTCCGGCGCCGAACGGCCGGATCAGCGGCTGTACGGCGTTCGCGTGGCGTTCCCGTAGATCGCGCGCGGCACGGGCGGCCTCGTCCCCGGCGCGGCGCAGCCGGTCGGAGAACTCCGCGCCGTCCGCGACCCCCTCGAACAGCCCGTGTGACCGCACCGAACGCAGATCGGTGAAGTGGTCGACGAGCGTGTACGGGCGGTCGTCGCCCCGGCCGCCGGGTGGCCCGCCGATCGGCGAGGCGTGCGGGCCGGTCACCGGCAGGTCGTCACGGGCCCGGTAGGCGAGGTCGGCCCAGCGCTCCCGCAGGTGGGACAGCACCTCGGTGACCGGATAGCTGATCAGCGGCCGGTCCGCGAGGTCGCCGAAGGTGAACGGCCGGACCGTGGTGTCGCCCGGGAACAGGGCGGCCCACAGGCCGCTGGAGGCGGTCACCGACATGGCCAGCGGCGCCTCGGTCACGCCGTCGGGCCGGACGAGAGTCAACTCGAGCCCGGCCACGACAGCGGGCCAGTCGGCGAAGTCGGGAAAGTCGGCGAGCGTGGCGGCGTCGCCGGGGCGCAGCCGTGGGGCCACGAAGACCGAGGCGCTGAGCTGCCCGTCGGGAGTGAGGCCGTTCGGCAGCAGGATCCACTGGACGGTCTGGCGACGGATCATACGAACGCCCCCAGGTAGCGCGCCCACTCGCCGGGAGTGACGGACTGGGCGAAGGACGGGTCGCCGTCGGATCCGGCGAACCGCCGCTCCACCGAGAGCGTCACCGACGTACTGAAAAAGGCGATCTTCACGCTCACGGTGAGGCTGGCCTGCCCCCAGATCTCGCTGCCACCCGGTGTCTTCTTGCGGTACGTAAAGGCCAGGTAGAACTCGAGCGACACCGAGATTAGGCCGAGCACGCTCAGGTAGCCGCCGCAGCGCAGATATCCGGTCAGCTCCACTGATTTGCCGGTCATGCCGAAGTAGACGCCGGCCATGACCGACACACCGCCGGAGGCGACCCCGAGGTTCAGGCAGATGCTGCCGCCGAACTCGATGGCGGCCTCCACCGACTCGAGCCCGTCGGCGCTGACCCCGACCGCGAAGAACCCGCCGCCGCCGAACAGCGAGACGGTGACCAGGAACGGCTTGTGCCGCTCGCAGATTGCGAACCGGATGCCGGCCGGTCGGTCGGTGAACGGGATGGACAGGGCGGCGGCGACGGCGATGTTCTGGATGCTGAAGATGCCGACCCCGACGTTGGGGACGGCGAGGGTGTAGCCGGCGACCACCCCCTGCGCGTCGGCGGTGACGTACGGCGGGTCGTCGAAGCCGTCGGCCGGCAGGATCGATCGCAGGGCGTTGACGAACGCCAACGGTCCCTCGAAGGTGATGTCCACGCCGCCGGCCCCGAACTCGACCTTGCGGCCCGCCTCGGCCCGGAACGTCAGCGATGCGATGCCGGCCGACAGCGCGTTGGCGAAGGTGAGCTTCACCCGGCGCAGGCGCCCGAAGACCACAGTGCTGCCGGGGCCGTTGCGTACGAGCCGGGTGGTCGCGTCGAGCAGCAGGTCCGCCTCGTCGAGGTTCAGCGTGAGCGAGGGGAGGATCGTCTGGCTGCGCAGCGGTGGTTTCCAGAGGAAGCGGGTCTCGACGACGTCCGGGACCGCGACCCCGATCGGTTCGCGGCGGGTCGTGAGCCGTGGCGGGTTCACCACGAAGTGGGGGTCGTCGAGCTGCGCGCCGGTCGGTGCCGCCCCGGCCGACGCCACGTCGAACGGCAACGGCGGGTCGGGCAGCAGGTCGGTCAGCTTGATCGTGCCGAGCAGTCTGGTCGCGGCGAAGGCGGACAGGTCGACGGTGCCGGTCTGCAACGCCTCGGGGGCGGCGACGGGCCCGAGCGTCCGGGAGAGGGCCCTGACCGCTGTGTCTACGCCGGCGAGTCCGCCGCCACGCTGGCTCGGTAACGCCAGCGGCAGGGGCGTGACGAAGTCGGCGAATGTCTGCGCCGGATTGAGTCCGCCGTCGAAGCCGGCCTGGAGGTATCTGGCGGACAGCGTGAGTTCGACCGGCCGGGCGCCGCCGAGCAGGTCGCCGATCGCCGGGCTGGACGCGGTCAGCCCGTCGATCCGCATCAGGAATCGCGGAAGGTACGTCGACGGCGCCCCGGCCGCGTTCATCAGGTGGTCGGGCCGCGGGTTGCCGGGCCACGGCGGCTGCTCGATGTCGTACGTGATCGTACTCATGGTCAGGACCGTGGAGCCGGCTCGATCGCCGTGCGGCGCAACGCTGAGGGCCTGACCGGCGAGGTCGATCCGGCGGCCGGCGCGCACCTCCGGCTCGGGTCGATCGAACTCGGCCCGGATCGCGCGATACTCGTCCAGCGCCTCGAAGGGGACGAACATCAGCGGTAGCGCGAACCGGACGGTCGCGCCGGTGACATCGGTGGCCACCGCGTCGAACATCAGCATCGAGCCGTCCGGGTTGCGCAGCCAGACCGGCTCGTTCTCGGGCACCGGATGCACCCGCGCGGTGAGGGTGGTCAGCCGGATGCTCGCGAGCGGCAACTCGCGTCCGTGGTGAGCGAAGGCCGGCGCCAGCGGCCCGTAGTCGAGCCGCGGCTGCTGGACGACCACGTCCACGGTTTCGATCAGATACCCGATGCTGGAGAACAGGGCGCCCTCGGGCCGGTGGGCGACGACCTGGACGTGGACCGGGAGTCGTTGCACCGTGGTCACCACGACGGCCTGATGCCCGGTGCCGCAGAGCCAACCCACCTTCACCGTACGCACGAAGTGGTCTCGCCCGAGCCCAGCGGTATGCTGATATTGGCGCAGACCGATCGGGTCGAAGCCGGGCGGTTGCTGTTCCGGCGGCACCAGCGGGTAGTCCCAGAGCCCTTCCAGGTCAGCGTTGGCACCGAGCGCGGTGAGCTCGAGCCGGTTGGCGGTCAGGGGCAGCGGTGTGAACTCGCCGCCGGGCACCGGCAGGTGAAAGTTCGAAGTCAGCTTGACGATCTGGTCACGGCTGAACTCGCCGGGCAGGCTGTCGAAGAGCGACAGACCACCGAAGCTGCCGAGCGCGCGGACGTCAGCGGGCGGCAGCAGCACCGCGCTCCACAACTGCCCGCGCGGGCTCGACGTCGCGGCGGTATCGGTCCGCCACGTGGCGGTCTCGTCAGGCGAGAGGGTCAGCCGCCACGGAAACTCGATCGAGGTCTGCTGGTCAGTCGCCATCGCCGGCGCGGGGATCTCCGGCGCCGGCCCGGTGCCGCGGGGCAACGCCGTCGGAGCCAGCACCGGCTGCCAGGCGCCGAAGTTCAGCAGGGCCTCGGTGGTGAGCGGCAGCTCGTCATCGTCGATCCGGAACACCAGCCGGCTGGGCCCGGACAGTGCCGTGCCGATCGGCGGTTGCGGCGGATCTCCGGTGAACGTGGCCTCGGCGAGCGCCTGCGGCGGGAAATGCACGATGATCAGCGCGTCGGCGGCCGCGTCGACCCGGACCAGACGCGACCGGGCGGCGTCCACGTCAAGGTTGACCAGCTCAAAATCCAGACAGAGTAGATCGTACGGTCGAAGCAGGCTGATCCGGGTTCCGTTGGCCATCGGCGTTCTCCCCGGCTGTAGCCCCCGCAGTATGTCCCGATTGTCGCACCAATGAAGACTGCAGCCGCCGGGTACCCATCGCGAGCGTGACAATGACGCGCCACAGAAATCATGCGCCGCCTGCCGCCGACCCCGCTGGGCTTTCGCAAGATCTGACGCGAGGAACCCGTCCAGGCGGACCGCGCAGACCGGAGCCGCACCCCGAGCACACAGCGTGGCAACGGCGCGCAACAGCGGCCAGGGCGGACGATCCGCCCGGTAGGCGAGCGCTGCTCAGGCGCAAGGCCGCCGGCCGGCGTGCGCTGCGCTGCGCCCTCGGATCGTGTGACTGTCACATGGGGCCAAGAGGCTTGAAATGTTGCCTGCGAACTGGACAGGAGACGTTGTACCGAATCAGCGTCTTGAAGATCCAGCCGCACAAACGCCGGTAAGCCATTCGGGCAATATGGAAATTTCGACGATCATGGCGATTTCTGCGCCTACATTGTCGTTGTGAGAAGGCTGCGCTGTGTGACCTCGGTGCCCGGGATGAACTGACATGGGTACCGGAGCGGACCCGCAGGCCCTCGCTGACTTGCTGATCGGGCTCGCGGATCGGGCCCTTGCCCATGCGCAGCAGATGCCCGCGGCGGTCGGCGACCTGCTCGCCGAGACTCTCCAGGCCGCAGCGGACACGGCCGAGGACGCTGCCGAGCTCACCAAGGACGCCGTGCGGAGGCTGCACGATCTCGTCGCGCCACCGGACTGGAACACCCTGCTGCTGTTCGGGATGGTGCGGCTGGTCGAGCTCGACCGCACGCGAAGGTTGGTGCTCCACGCGGTCCGGATACGACGGACGGCACTACTCCTGGCGGGGCCGGACCAAGCGGGCCGGTAACGGCAACGCGGACTCTGGTCTGCGATTCGACACGGCGAACCCACCGAGGTGACAGATGGCAACCGAGACCGACTTCGACCAGAAAGCCGACCGGATGCGGGTGGCCGGGATCGATCCGGGCCTGGCGACCGGCACCGTCGAAACGGTCGGCGCCGGACAGCTGCGGCGACACCAGTTTGCCCTGTTGACCGCATATCCCGACAGGGGCATGTACGAGGTGCACGGCCGGATCCGGGAGTACTACGAGAGCCAGGGTGGTCCGGCCGGACCGTGGGGTTTCCCGATCAGCGACGAGTACCCCGACGGTGCCGACGGCCGCAGTTCCGACTTCGAGGGCGGCACCCTCGCCTGGACGCCGGCCGGTGATGTGCTGGAGATCTTCGCGCCCGCCCCCGGAGTGGTGACCCCGGCCGCCGGCGACTGGACCGGGGTTTCCCTCACCGAGCGGCTGCGGTACGCCACCGGCCAGTTGGTCCACCAGTACGGATTCCCGGCCGACGGGGCCGCGGGCGTGGTGGGCAACCTGTTGGCCGAGTCAGGGGTCATCCCGTCACGGATCGAGGGCAGCACGGCGGACCACCCGACGCGCGCCAAGAACTTCGACGGTGTCGTGGTCGACTTCACCCCGGAGGAGATCATGCTGCGGACCCGGCCTGGCGGCCCCCGCCTGCCCGGAGTGGGCCTCGCGCAGTGGACCTCCGCGAACCGCCGCTCCGGCCTGTTCACCCACGCCTACCAGGGGCGCGTGCTCGGCGTGGAGACGCTGCGCAGCATGGACGCGCAACTGCACTATCTGGCCGGGGAGATGCGAGCCGCCTATCCGGGAGTGCTCGCCGTCGTCACGAACCCGGCGGTGACCGTCGATGCGGCCAGCGACGAGATCGTCTACAGCTTCGAGGTCCCCGGCGCGATCCTCGACACGGTCGGCCACCGGCTGCCCCGGACCGACCCGGCCGTGCAGACGGTCTTCGCGGCCCGGCGGGCCTTCGCCCACCAGGCCCGCGCCACGCTGCCCTGACCCGGGGCGGTTACCCAAGCCGGGCTGGCGACTGTTTCAGGTGGCCAGGTCGAAGTGCATGATGTCGCCGCTCTCCCGAGGCCCGAAGTCGCTGGCGCCCCACCGCATCCCGCCGACGGTGACCAGAGCGAGCACCACGTCGCGCGGAATGTCCAGGAAGCCCCGCACGGGGTTCCGAGTCCGCGTGATCGGCGCGCCGACCGGCCCGATCAGCATCGGCTGGCGGACCAGCTCGTAGTCGCGCAGGATCTGCCAGTACTGTGCGGCGGGCGAGAACGGGCTACTGCGGGTGGGTGGCCGTCCACTCCTCGGCCGCCATCACGCCGGTGAGCCGCTGCATCGCGTCGTCGCGGGTGTCGAGCAGCTCGGCCAGCGCGATCTGACCGAAGCCGGGATCGTCGCCGGCCAGGGCCTCCACTGCCTGGATCGGGGCCCGCTCGACCACCCGCGCACTCGGGTCGAACACCAGGCCCAGGTATGCGGCGAGCGCCGCGGACACTACGGCGAACCGGTCATAGGTGGCCTCGATCGTGTCCCGCACCCGGCAGCTCACGTCGGCGGTTGTTCCGTCGCTGAGTTGGAACGCGACCGCCCCGTCGTAGACTTCGACGGCGCGGCGCAGTCTGTCCGGCGGAAGGGGGCACCGCCGACAGAGAGAACGAGAGCAGCCTGATCTGGCCGACCGTCAACGAGATCAGGCGTCTGTTCGCCACCCTGATCCTGGCTATGCAGCACGCGACCAAACAGGTGTTGGCCTGGTCCAACTTCCGGCAACGCTGCCTGCAACGCGCCCGAGCCGCCCACTACCGCAAACGACTCGAACGCCTCGAAAGCTACGACCCGCCGTAGCAGTACTAGTAGGCGGCGGAGGCGGCGAGCGGCCCGCGCATCAAGGTCATCCTCTAGCTAGTTGTGATCCTGCGGCGCCAGATTGGTGGTTGGAATGGGCGGGCTGGGTCTTCGCCGGTGGCCACCGCGTTCAAGTAGTCGATGCACGCGGAGCCAAAGGGCGTGATAGCCACGGCAGCATCGTTTACGCCGTCGTACCGCGCGCCGAAGCTGTCCTCGATCAAGCCGCCGCTGCGGAGTTGAGCGACTATTCCAGGAACGACTGACCGGTGGGCTTTCAGCTGCCTCCCGAGTTCACTGATAGACCACGCCTTGGGGTGAGGAATGGGTGCGGTCGGAGATTCGTAGCGCGTGGCAAGCAGACCGAGAGCTCGGACGTGGAATCCATCAAGCTCCTTCACCGCCGCCACGATGACCAGAATCGCGTCGACCTCGGCCGGGTCTCGCGTGAGCGCCCCGGAGGCAAGCGCTCCCGCGAGCAACCGGGTTTTCTCTTCGCTGAGAGACTCGCTGGCAGCTTGCACGGCTCGGAAAAGGAGCTGTCGGTGCTGCTCATCAGCGCTGAGAAGGGCAAGGAATTCATCTGCCGTTAGCCGGGCATGCTCGGTAGCTTCCTCCACCATCATGGAGGCGCGCCGGTGCCGGTCCCAAAACATTTGTACGAAGAGATTAGGCAATTCCTTGACTGCTCCGGCGGCACCGGCTCCGATGACCGCCGCTGCTTCGGGACCAAGGGAACCAGTCAATGCCGCTGTGACCGCGCCCTCGATGACCTTGCCCGCCGCGTCAGCAACGGCACGTTCGCGTGCCCGCTCCAGTTCTCCCACTACCCCAGTGTGCGGCACCCGTACCAGCACGGCCTTTAGCACTTCTACGCCCGGTCGCGGCCACGCCGAGCGCGATGATCGCCGCCGTCGGGCTGTGCCCGGAGTCCTTGATCAGCACCGGCAGTGTGAACAGCCCGAACGAGACCGCCGCGAGCGCAACGTCCCCGAGGATGCCCGCCTGACCGTCGCTGAGTCCGCTGCCGCCATCGAGGTTGCTTGACCGCATCCTCACCGAGGGACCATGACCGGCTGCAGCCGCTGTCCGCGTCGCCCCGTCCTCTCGGCGGCGGGTCCGGTGGGGGCGGGGACAGTTGCCGACCGGATCAGGACGTGGCAGATCGGGTAGAGCAGGGTGCCGTCGAGGTAGTGGAAGAACATCGCCCCGAGGTAGGACGGGCCGCCCCAGGCGTTCTGGGTGAAGTTCGGACCCATTCCGGCGAAGACCTGCTCTCCGATGCGCCAGGCCATGTAGACCTCCAGCAGCACGAGGAAGCCGACAGCCAGGCGGCGCAGCAGATTCAACGGGGTGTAGCTGGACCGGAAGGTCGCCGTGATCCGGGCCGCGATCGGGCTTCCGAGCGGTGTGAGGATCACCTTCCAGCCCAGCGGGCTACGGCGGGACGCCACCGTGAACCAGAGCGCCACCACGGCGAGGACGACTAGGTGAGGAATCAACGCCTCGGTGCCCGCGATGTGCGGATCGATCTGCTCAGAGCGGTTGAGGTAGATCGCGCCGCCGCTGGCGAGACCGGCGAGGGCGGCGACGGCCGTCACGATGACGGCGGGGCGGGAGAGGCGAAGTCCGTTGTTTGTCATGGCTCATACCCTGCGCCACCCGGCCCCGGCCCCGGCCCCGCGTCGTGCTCCAGCATGATCCGTGACCTCCACCTCGTCATCCTTCAGCATGACGCCGGAGTCGATGGCCTAGCACTAGGTGACGCGCCCACAAGCCTGGTGTCCAGCACGCCGCCGCGACGGCCGCGGGCGTAGTGGCGCGGGCGGTATTTGTCGGTTTCCGAGGTCGACTGCACGGTCGGGAGTCGTCCTTGCTGGGCCGGTGCAGTCGGGTACGGACCTCTGGCCTGATCGGACTCGTATGCACTAACGTCGATCTTGATTCGTGCTCCTGTGCACGGCACGGGAGGATCGACGGTGGACAAGGCGCACCCGGTGCCCGAGCGGGGCGTGTTGACGGCGTCTTCGGCGGCCTGGGATCTCGCGGTTCGCCGCGCTGAGGTGATCGGCCGGCTCGCCGAGCTGGACGAGGTCGGCCACCGTTACGCGGACGAGGCCGCCGCCGAGCTCGGCTTGTCCCGGCGCCAGGTGTACGTGGCCTGCGGACCGGCTCGCGACGTACGACCCCGACCACCACGAGAAGATCGTGAAGTTCAACGAACTGCTGGCGAACTGCGCGATCTGCTCCACCACACTGGACCTCGCCGCCACCGCCACCGCCACCGCCACCGCAAACGAGCTGAGCCGCGAGGGCTGGAACATCGACCCAGACGACCTCGCCACCGTCAGCCCGTACATCACCTCCACCATCCGCCGGTTCAGTGACTGGATCCTCGACCTCAGCCCACCCGCTGATGTCGGGGACGGGCACCTCTCTCGCCGCCGCGGAAGCCGACCGCTTCAAAGGCCGTAGCCTGAAACCGCGTCGGCTTGCCTGAAGCGGGGTGAGCGCCATCCTTTTCAGACACTCACTGAACAGCGCGGCCTGGCTTCGGAATCTACTCCTTGCTGCCGGTTTCTAACGACTCGCTTCTGAGAATTAGTATTGATTGAGTACTCTCCGTAAACCAACGATTTCGTTCGAGCAGGAGACCGCTGTACGGCACTGGGAGCACCATCTTCGCTCCGGACAATGTCGCTATTACTAATTTGGTTTGTCCGAAGCGGCGCCTCGTCTGCACGTGTGAAATTTGTGTCCAGGGCGTAAATGTCTTCGACAATCGACTGCGTGTAGTGATGGAGATGCCGTCGCGGTCAGCGACGACGCGTATTGATACGAGGCTGGCGTAGCCGGCCACCGCCGGTACGGCAAAGGCGATTAGGCCCATCACAATTCTGTGAGTAATTGGTCGGCTACTTGCAGCGAAGAATTGCGTTAACACTGCTACCGTCACCATGCCCGCGAAGCCTGCAGCACCAGCACGTTGAAGGCGTTGGCCGAGAGTCGTTTGGAAAGTCACCGGCGCCGTGTAGGTCATTGCGAGATCTCCTCTTGCCGATCATCGGTCTGGTGTTTTGAAGACCGGTCGCTGTTGTTAACCCGAGGGTGGCGTCGTCGGCCAGCCAGACTTGTGCTGGCCGACGACGCCGACGCAACGATCAGGTGCAGTAGAGGACCGAGCCCCAGCGGTCCGGGTAGGAGACCTTCCACACCTTGTGAGCCCTTACCGCCGCAGTGAAAGTCGCTCCCCGGTCGCGAGTGCAGCTTCTCTTGTATACCCAGACCGCCCCGCCTCCGATGAGCCCCCCGATAACCGTTCCACGGACGCCGCCGATGAGGGTCCCCAGGGTACCGCCGATTATGGGAAGAAAGAATCCCCAGTCTGCGTCGATGTCGCGGTGGGACAGGCGACAACTGACACTGGCCCATTTGTGAGAACTGTCCTGCCACCAAGATCGGTACTTGCAGGAATATTTTCCGGAGAGGTCGGTGCAGTTGACACCGTCGCCGTAGCAGTAGTCGTACGGGTTGGCATTTCCTCCGTAAATGGGGTCGGTGGACAGGAAGCGGCTCGTCGACGGGTTGTATAGGCGGGCGCCCATGGTGATAAGGCCGCCGGTGTTGTCGCCCGAGCGCTGCGCGGCGCCGAGGTATCCGTAACGGGGAGTCGGCGTGGAGACAGGTACGCCGTACTCGTCGGTCACATACGTTGCGGTAAGGCCGACTGTCCCGTTGACGCGCGCGGCCACGACATCACCGTGCAGGTTCGTGATCTGCCACAGGATGCTCGAGCTGGCGCTGTTGTAGAGGGCTGCAAGACCGTCTACGCCTCTGATGACGCGGGTGTATCCGCTCGTCGAGGCCGTCCACGACGGGTTGTCAGTGTCGTTGCTGTAGTGGTTGATCGACGTGGCGGTCGTGCCGTTGTCAGCAGTGGTGCTTGACCGGAATCGGCTGGTGAGTACGTCGAGCTCGTTGGTGTTGGACGCCTGCCCTCGCGTTATGGAGCGGGTCATGTCGTTGGTGTAGTACTCCAGCGTGACGGCTCCGCTGCCGGCGGTGGTGTCGGCGCTGGGCACTGTGAGAGTGCGACCGAGGCCGTCGTAGTTGTAGCCGTTGTTGGTGACGCGATCGGCGGAGTTGTAGGACCAGTTTTTGGTTGCAACATTCGTGTCTTGACAGCCACCGTTCGTGTTGGCTGCGTAGGTGCGCAGCGCGGTGCGGTTGCTGTTGTTGTCGAAGTCGTACGCGCGCCGCACGCAGCCTTGGGCTGCGGTGGTCTGGCTCGCCGAGCGGAGACGGCTTGCGTTGTCATAGGTGTAGTTTCCGGAAGAAATGGTGTCGCTTCTCCATTTCTCTCGACCGTGGGCGTCCAGACCGGACCAGCTGCCGTAGACTTCGGCGCCATCGCTTTGTTGTTCGTAGGAAAGGCCTACCTGTACGCCGCCTTCATTGTAGGAGTGGTGGACGATGATGCCGTCGGGGCGCGTCTCGCTCTGCAGTTGCCCGTCAGAGTCGTACGAGCCGGCGAAAATTCCGGCCTGGCTGTCTGTAACGCTGGTAACGAGGTTGCGGCTGTCATAGGCCAAGGTTTGACTACCCTTGCCGTCTGTAAGGCCGACTTCCCGCGAGGCAACGTCGTAGGAATGTGTGGTAACTGCGCCGTCGGCGTCGGTGTACGACGTAACCCGTCCCAGAGTGTCGTAGGCGCGGGTGAGCTGGGCAACGACCGTACCTGAGGTGTTGAGCTGCTCGGTGCGTACCGGCCGTCCGCTCGCGGCGTCGTAGACAACGCGGCGTGAGTCAACCGCGGTGCCCAGCGAGGAGGCGGCGGAAACTGTTTGAGTGACTGGTCGGCTTGCTGCGTCGTAGGTGATAGCCGTGGTCCGGACGGTGCCCGAACTGTTTCTTTCTACCGCCCTAACCGTCTGCCCGAACATGTTGTAGGTGGTGAGTGTCGCAGGTAGTTCAGGGCCGGAGTCGGCTTGCGCGGCTGGTGTCACCAGGCAGGCCAGGCCCGTCCATTCCGGGGTGTTGTCGCATTCGTTGGCGCCGGATCCGGTCCCGGCACGGTAGTAGACGATCTTGCGCGTGGCCGCGGTGCTGCCGTCGCCGGCGGGCGACGTAACCGAGGACGTCTGGCCGGTCACGGAGTCATACGTTGTTCTGGTGGTCAGGGCCAAGCCGTCAGGGTCGACGACGGTGCTGACGGGCTGCCGCAGGTCCCAGTCGTAGCTGGTGCGGGTGGTTTGGCTGTCCGCGTCCACCGCCTTTCCCGCGCTGTCCCAATACCGCACGGACTCCACCTGGGTCGTGACCAGGTCATAGGACTCATCAGAGGCGGGAGCGTTCTGGTCGTAGGTGTACTTGGTGTGGCTCCGGCCTCGGACATCAGACCAGTCATTAAGGGCAACGTCGCGTTCCGGACCGAACTCGTCGGTGACGCGCTGCCCGTCGCTGCTGTACAGCGTGATGGCGGACAGGTTCGCGGCGATGGTCGCCTCGACGCTGGCAGTATCAGAAGTCGATGCCCACAACGCGCGGTCCAGGTTGCTGGCGCTGAGTTTCTGCACCACGTTGCCGAAGGTGTCGTACCAGGTGGCGGACAGGTGCTGGCCCGGTTCCAGGGTGTTGGTCTCGCGGGCATTACCGTCGAGGTAGGTGACGGTTGCCTGATCCCAGTTCGAGGGCAATGTCCCGGTCGCCTGGTTGCCTCCTGGTACCTGCGTCGCAGGGAAGACCGCGGTGGCGTCCACCGGGGTCACGCTTTGCCCCCACCGTGCGGTGTTTCCTGCCGACAGGTCGAAGGGCGCGCTGGAACCTGTAGTCAACACCTTGTAAACGACGGTGGTGACTGCGGTTCCGGCGTTAAGCGCCGAACGGCCGATCTTGTTGATACGGCCCTTGCCGGCGTCACCCGGAACGGTGGTGTAGGACAGCTGCCAAGGCAGCTCGCCTGCCGGCGTAACCGTGTTCAGGATCCCGTCGGTGTCGTACGCGTACGTAGTCGCCTGGTGTTCCGTGCCGTTGAGGCCTGCGTAGTCCAGACGAGGGTCCCACGCGGCGTTCAGCCGGCCGTTGGCGTCATAGCTGTAGCGAGTCAGAACGACCGTGGCCATCGCGGATGTGGCCGGGTTATACGCCGTGTACGCGAGTTCCTTGAGACGACCGAGGTAGTCGCCCGGCACGGCTTCAGTGGCGGTAGTGCTGGTCGCATAGGTATAGGTCAGAGTCTTGCAACCACGCGTGGTCAGCGGGCTGCTACAGCTGACACCAGCGGGTGCCGGGGCGACTGCACGGACCGGGCGGACAACCGCACTGCCGTCGACGGTCGTATTCTGCCAGGTGATCGCGGTGGTGGCATCGGTTCCGCCGGTGACCGATGAGGACGGCGTGTAAAGGCCGGCCGGATCGGTGCTGCTTCGGGTGAACGTGGTGCTGTCACCGTCCTGCTCGGTCAACACGTAGCTGTTCGAGGCACTGAGATATTCCAGCGTGATGTCGGTGCTGTCGGCCTCGCCCTGGAAGGTGGCGCCGGTCGAAGTGGCGGCCTTCTTGGTGAAGCCCCGAGTGCCGCCATCGGGCAGGCCTACCTGGGCGAGGCTCCCGGTCACTGTCACATTGCGGTAGGTGCCACCGGTCGGCACCTCCACGCTTGAGGCCCAACCTGGGCCGAAAAGGGCGTCCGACACACCAGACTGACGTGTGTTGTAGACCCGAGTGACGCCTAGGCCGCCAGCAGCGCTGGCGTCGTTCTCCGGAACCGTGGCATTGCCGGTGAGCAGGTTTACCTCGGCAGGGCCAATGCCGCTACTCGGAGCTTGAGCACGGCTGCGGTCGAGTTCGAATCGGACCGGTTGGCTCTGCCCAGCTGTGCCGCCGGTGAAGGAGGCGCGTACCTGCAACGGCCCGTCAAGGGCGTCTGGCCCGGCCTCGGCGTCGTTGACGGTGGTCTCGACGTTCCATGGCAACGAGGGGAAGTTGCCGCTTCCGCTGCTCGCGATCGGCCAGCTGATCGCACCGCCGGAGGTGGTGGTGACGTCCTTCGTGGGGATCGTGGTCCAGGTGTCAGTCTCGCTGCGACGCCATTGGTAGGTCACTCCTGTGGAAGTGGATCCGCCGCTGCCGCTCAGGACAACCTTGCCCGCGCTCAGGTCGTTCGCAGTCGGCGATGAAATGGTACCGAGCGCACTACCGACGGTGAACACATAAGTGGTGACGGCGGACAGGTTGCCTGCCCGGTCACGCGAGCGCACGTAGAGGGTGTGATCCCCGGCGGTCGCCGGCGTGATCGACACCGAAGCGCTACCACCGACGGTGCTGGCGTTGACCACCGTATTCGGCGGATTGGTGTCCAAGCCGTAGAGGAAGGATGCGACGTCGCTGACGCCGTTCGCACCGAAGCTGAAGGTGCCCGGAGCGCCGGCGGCACCGCCGCCTCCACCAGCCGGGAAGGTTGATGAGGACACGGTCGGAACCGTTGTCGGAGCCGTCGTATCGATCGTGAACTCGCAGGAGGACGACCAGGGCGAGATGCCTGTGGCGTCATTGCCTGCCACGCGCCAGGAGTAGGACGATCCGTTGACGAAGGCGCCTGAGGGCACGGTGGTGCTGGCCGTTGATCCGGACGCTACGGTGGCCGACGTGTTGCCGCCGATCTTCGCCCCGCCGGCTGCGTACCACTCGAAGACTCCTGCGACTGGACTTCCTTCGGGGTCCGTGAGCACGGTGTTCAACGTCGGAGTAAGCGAGTTGACATAGGGCCATCGGCGCGCTGTCCAACCCGACCGCCGCTGCGGACCGCCAGATAGTGATCGGCTTCACGTCCACCGCCGGGCAACTGGCTCCGGGTAAGAGCACCCAGGGCATCGGACTGCAGCTCTACCGGCTCGACCACAAGAAACTCGCGCAGGACAACGACCGGTCATTCGATCCGAAAGCCATCCGATACCAGCCGTCGAAGAAGGTCACTGCTTACCTCAGCGGCAGCCTGGCCTGGGGCCAGGAACCCAGTCGGCAGGGTCCCTTGGCGGATCAGGATGGACCAGCCGTGCCCGGGCCACCGCCCGGCATCATGTTCGACGACTTCCACTACACCGGTCGCGACGACCCAGCGCTGGCTGCCAACGGCTGGATGGCCCGCACCGAGAGCGGCGGTCCAGGCATCCACGGCACCTACAACGCCAACGCCACCAGTTTCCCTGCCGACCAGAGCGCCATGGGCGGCCAGGCACTGCAACTACAGGCCAGCACCGACGGCGCCAGCAGCCACACCCGCCAGGCCGAGCTCAGCACCAAGGCACCGGTCTTCTTCACCGGAACTCTTGCCGCGCGCGTCTTCTTCACCGACAAACCGGCCAAAGGCTCCGACGGGGATCACGTGAACCATGCGTTCAACACGATCTCGGCGTCCGGACAGTCCCCGAAGTACAGCGAGCTGGACTACGAATACCAGCCCAACGGCGGTTGGGGAGCAACAGGGCCGAAAATGGACGTGGTGAGCTGGCGCAGCACGAAGCAGGGCGACCGCGACACCCGGGCGGTCAGCCGGCCCCTCGCCGGCTGGCACCTCCTCATGATCACCGCGACCGGCGACGAGGTGACCTACCTCATCGACGGTAAAAAGGTGTTCACCAGCAGAGGCAAGTCTGCCCCGAAGGAACGCATGAAGATCCAGTTCAGCAGCTGGTTCATCGACCTGCCGTTCACCGGACCTCGCACCTGGGACATGCGCGTCAACTGGGTCTACGCCCGAGACGGCAAGATAATGTCCGCCGCGGAAGTAAAAGAGGCGGTGGACGGACTCTACGCCAGCGGCATCAACCACGTCCAAAGCATGCCGAAGGACTAAAAGTTCTAGGGCGCTGCTCGGGCGCTCCAGCAGCTTGGTCAACGGCCCCACCCGGCAGCATGCACCCCCGGTCGACGGGAGATTTGGCAGCACTGCTCGTCTACATACGCTCCTATACGGAGCTCGTCGACGGGCATATCGGGCGCGCCCGGGGGCTGGGCGTTTGCTACCGGGTCGCATCTACTCCTCGCCCAGGGCCGGCTGTTCTCGCCCCGGCCCACGCCCGCGCCGATCGGCAGGCACCCGACAAGCACTGCTACCGCAACGCCGCGTCGGTGGCCCGCGAGCACGGCCTGCTCTACGCCGAAGGGATCGCCACAACCCGCGCCGGCGGCGGCCTCTGGGACCTGCCGCACGCCTGGTGCGTCACCGCCGACGGCGACGCGATCGACCCGACCCGGCAGGCCGGCACCGGCCTGGCCTACCTGGGCATCGCCTTCACCGACACGATGCTGTGGCCCGGCGATGAGCGCGACAGCATCCTCGAGGACCACCTCCACAGCCGGGAACTGCCCGCCGGGGTGCGCTGTCCGGCAACATCGCAGTCACGACTTGGGGGTGCCGTGCCCGCTCGACCGGGCACGGCAGCCTGACCTTGTTAGCACAGCAGCTCTACGGCGAAAGGCGCCGCAGTTCGGCCGACGCGTCCACCAAGCGCAGCACAGCGCAGTCCGGGCACACTGGTCGCACGCTGGCCGACGCCGCCCCGGCTCACGGGCCCGCGGGCCGGGGACACCGGCACGCCAGGCCGGCGGACGCCCGGGTTCCGGACCGCCCTTGTCCCAGGTGCTATTCCCAGGCCGCGGCCAGTGACGGCAAGAGGGGGTTCCCCGCGCAGCGGGGCAGCCACGGAGACCCGCCCCGTCCTCCGCGGCGGTCCGGGGCCGAATGCCGCCTACGCCGCGGGCCAGGCTGTTTACCTTCGCCAGACGTTGACGATCGTGGTCTCCAAGAGTTCGGCGCCGTCGGGGCCTTTGATATGGCTCGGGATCCATGTGTGCCGGCGCAGGGAGTGTTGCGGGCCGTATGCCTGCTGTCAGGGTTCCTGAGCTGCAAATCAGACAAACAACCGACGATCGCCCGACCAGACGCTACATGAGTCAGCAACATTCCATTTAGCGATGCGGATCGATCAACATGCGTCACACCTAGAAACTTGACACCTAGAAACGAGGCAGCGTTGATCCAGGCAACAGGGGTACTACGCCGATGGTGGACCGGAGCCTTTGCTGGCACAACGGTTGTAGTCACCGCCGGTCTTCTCTTCACGACAGCAAGCAGCGCGAGCGCCGCACCCTGCCCGGAGGAAGGGATAGCGCAGACGGTCCTCACCAACTTTACCGGCTTCGATACTGCGGCACAGCACAATACGCCTGACGGGCGTATCTCGCTGGACGATCTGGCTGCGGCTGCGGATCCCCGTAACCACTTCCCGGCTGAGTTGGGGGCCGCTGCCAATTACCTCATCAACCACCAGGATCTCTTCCATCAGATGGAGACCGCTGCGCAGGGAGGGCGGGGAGATGGCATTCTCTCCAGGGATGATCTGAGGGCCTACCTTGGAGGCGACGGCTGCGGCTGACCTCTGCCTCAATTTCTACTCGATTTGCGCCAATGAGTCGGCGCCAATGTACTGACGGCATCGCGTATTGAGATGTCGTGAGTTCGGGTGCGAGCGGTCCCGGCAACGGGTGCGGCGACGTTACGCCTGCGGCTGCATGAGCCGTCGCGGGAAGAGCAGCCGAACCGTTGTCCGGCCGGGCGCCGCGGACACGGTGACCACGTCGGCGAGTTGGCGGGCCAGCCACAGCCCGCGCCCGCCGGTCGTCGCGGCGAGCGGGTGGGGGCGGTAATAGCCGGCGGTGGCCGGGATCGGCTGGTTCCCCGCGTCGTCGCACTGGACGACCAGAGTGTCGCCGTGGTGCCAGGCGCGAACGTGGACCGGGGCTCCGCCGTGACGCAGTCCGTTCGTGGCCACCTCGACCACCGCCACGGTGAGGTCTTCGATCGCTTCCCCGGCAAAGCCTCGATCGGCGGCCCAGGCGCCCAGGAGGGAACGTAAGGCGCTCAGCTCGGCGACGTCGTGCAGTGTCAGGTCGCGGTCGACGTGCGGGGGCGCGGACCGCATCGGCGTGTCGTGCCGTTCGGACAGATATCGCTCCGGGGACAGGTAGTGCGGTGACGGGGCCGGTCCGGTGCCGGTGAGCTCGTAAGCGTGGGTGGCCCGTACCGCGTCGATGATGGCGTCCCCGTGGTCACGGTGGTCCCATATGCAGGTCACCGCAGATCTGCCGATCGCGAAGGTGTGGTTGCCGACCGCTTCGTAGGCCAGATAGGCCGCGGCCCGGTCAGCGTGGAATCGCGCGTCAACAGTGCTGAGCAGGTCCGGTTCGGCGATCACGTGCACCCGTCGGCCGGCTTGGTGCTGTGCGGCGAGATAGCGGCGGAACGCTTCGTACGCAGAGCCCAGCCGCTGGTAGAACGAAGCCGGGTCACCCCAGCTCAGGATATGGCCGGGCACGTCGGCGGCGGCATCGGCCAGCACGGCGCGGGTGCGCGCGCTGACCACCAGCAGCACCTCGTCGTAGATTTCCGCCGAGCGGTGCAGTTCGGGTTCAAGCACGCGAGGCAGGTCGAGATCTGCGTCGATGATCAGCGCGGTGTGGGCAAAGGCGAGCACACGCTGGTCGGCTGCTTGATCCACAGTCATCGCCAGGCCAGCACAGCCACAGTCCGTACGCCAGAGGTCATGATCGAAATCTCTCCCAAATCCTCCCGTAGAAGGTGATCGGCGGCTGTCATCGCCCACCTGGGCGGGATCAGAATTCGCCGGTGGGCACGGCGACCGGGTACCCACGCCACGACGGCCCACACTCACCGGTCGCCCGTGGTCGCCGTTGATCCGCCCTTGTGCCTGTAGCGAGGGCAGGCAGCCGCGCCCAGCAAAAGCGAGGAGGCGCCCTTGCGACAACCCCTCTTGAGAGTGATGAACCACCTGACCGGGAAGAACTGCCGTAGATTATGAATGCGGTGGCCGAGCCACTGTTCCTGCTGCCCCAGACCCCCGGTAGCGCATGTTCCAATTCCGCGCCAAATCCGTCTTGGGGTGCAGCTGTGAGTTCCTCGCCTTCCGCTGTCGTATCGGCTATGGCCATCGCATCGTTGCCGTCCGCCGGTATCCGGCACTTGCAGAACCCCCGCGTATTTGCGGCCCGTCACGGCCGCCGCCCTGCCGGCTTGCTGATCCGTGTCCGCACGCCGGCACGGCCTGCCCGATGACACCCGTGCAGAGGCTTTCCGGTCCGTTACGCCGCTCGCGCGTCACCGGGTCACATGTGGCGGTGTGCCCATCGGCAGACATCGCTGACCAGGTCGCGGCAGTGGTCGAGATCGCGGTCCACGGATCGTGGTCGCACACACTGGGCCTGGACGTGTCCGCCGCGCTGCGGGACGCTTTCGCCGGCCGGCCCGCCGCCATCATCGTCAACCTGCACGGCCTGTCGGACGACGAGGCGACCAGCCTGCCGTTATGGTTGGCGGCCCGGCGAGCCGCGGCCGTCATCAGGCCACCGGTGCGGCTCGCGCTGTGCCTGCCCACGGCAACGGTGCTGCAACAACGGCTGCAATACATCGGCGCACAACGGCTGCCGATGTACGCCACGATGCCCGAAGCCCGTACGGCGGTGGCACATCCACGAATCACCTGACCGCGCAGCTCAGGCCCGGCACCCGGGAGCCGCGACGGATCCCTCTCTCTCCCGGGAGGAGCGGTCCGGGCCCGCCTCTGACCAGCGTGTCCTGCTACGTGTTGTCCGCGCCAGCGTCTGACAGCCAGCGGCCACGACGCGATCCGCTGTGACCGGCGGTTCGGCGCGAACCGCCGGTCGACAGGTGTTCATTGTCAGGGACGTGCCGACGGTGCCGAACAGGGTGACGTGGAAAGGTATTGGGCCGTTGTCCGCAGTTCGGCGCTGACGCTGACCGCACTGGTAGCGGTCACTGGGGTGCTGCTGTCGATCGCGGTCGGTGCGACGTTGGCGTCCGGCCAGCGCGCTACCGCCGCGGAGCAGCTGGAACGGCGTGCCACCCTGATCGCTGAGGCGGTAGCCGGCGAGGCGGGCCGCTACATCGACTCGCTGCGCACCGTCGCGGCTGCGGCCGGCGCGTTCGAGCCGCTGACTGCGGCAACGTTCACCAAGGTCACCCAGCCTTTGGCCGACATGGGCCTGGCCGGGGCGACCTCGATCGCGTTCCTGGTGCCGGTCGCCGACGGCGACCTCACCGCCGTGCAGGCACGCTGGCGGGCCCGCGGCGTACCCGACCTGGCCCTGCAGCCCAAGAGCGCTGCCGGTGAGCACATCTTTTCCATCTTCAGTCAGCCGCTGGACGGGACCACCACGCCGCGGCACAGCATCGACGTGACCCAGTCGGCGTCAGCGACCCGGGCTCTGACGGAGGCACGGCGTAGCGGCCGGGTCACCCTGTCCGACCCGTACCAGCTCATCATCGACCAGCAACTACCACCGGAGCAGCGGCAGCTCTCGTTCGTCTTCACCGCGCCGGTCTACGCCGCCGATGCCGCCCGCACCTTCCAGGGCTGGGTGATGTTGGGCATCCGGGGCTTCGACCTCATCGGCGCCACCCTGACCCGGGTGTCGCAGAACCTGGTCGACGTGACCCTGCGGGCACAGCGCGCCGACGGCACCTACCAGCCCGTGGCCACCCACCAAGCACAAGCCACCGGCGACCGGGACTTGACCTTCGACGCGCAGATCCCCGTCGCGGACCGCATCTGGCAGCTGCACATCGCAGCGGCCGGACGCAGGCTGCCCGGCGCGGCGACCGGCATGCCGACAGTGGCGGCCGGCGCCGGCGCGACCCTCACCCTGTTGCTGGCCGGACTGGTATGGGCGCTGGCCACCGGCCGCACCCGTGCCCGCGCCCAGGTCCAGGCAGCGACCGCCGACCTGGCGGCCGCCGAGGAGGCCGCCCGCGACCAGGCCGACCTGCTCACCGCCATCATGGACTGCATCAGCGACGGCGTCACCGTCATCGACCGCGACGGCCGGTGGCTGCTGCACAACCCCGCCGCCAACGCCATCTTCGGCGCCGGCGGCGCCCAACCCGCCACCTGGCAGGAGCACTACGGCCTCTACCTGCCCGACAGCGCCACCCCGTTCCCCACCGCCGACATACCGCTGCTGAAGGCCCTGCACGGCGAGGAGCCCGAACAGGTGGAGATGCTGGTTCGTAACACCGCCCACCCCGACGGCCTCATCATCAGCGTCTCCGCCCGCCCGCTGCACAGCAACACCGGCCACACCGGCGCCGTCGCCGTCTACCACGACATCACCGCCCGCAAGGCCGCTGACGCGCAACTCACCGCCGCCACCGACGCCCTACGCACCGAACTCGCCGCCCGCACCGCCGCTGAGGCTGAACTACGCGCCGCCCGTGACGCCCTGGAACAGCAGAAGGCCTACTTGACGCAAATCCTGGACGCCCTTGACGTTGCCGTCATCACCTGCGACACCAGCGGCGCGATCGTGCACGCCAACCTTCCCGCCCGACGCACCATGCCCGCCGACGGCAACGCAGCCACCCTCGCCACCGCCTTCGCCGGCCTAAGCCACCTCGACGGCCGCCCCGTCAGCGCCGACGACACCCCGCTGGCGCGGGCACTGCGCGGTGAAGACGTCGACGGCATGGAAGCCGTCGTCGCGCTGCCCGACGGCAGCACCACAGCAGTGCTGCTGCATGCCCGCACGCTCACCGACACCGGCGGCACCATCATCGGCGCGGTCGCCGCCTCCTACAACGTCACCGTCCTACGCGAACGCGAAGCCGATCTACGCGCCTTCGCCGGCGTCGCCGCCCACGACCTGCGCGCACCGCTGGCCGCGCTCGCCGGGCACGCCGAAATCCTCGACGAGGATCTACCAGCCGACACCGACCCGGCGCTACGGCACAGCCTGCACCGCATCCGCGCGGGCGTCGAACGCATGCGCCGGCTCATCGACGACCTACTCGCCTACGCCACCGCCCGCGACGCCCCACTGCAGCCCGAAGCCGTCGATCTGCACGAACTGGTGGCCGACGTGATCGCCGAACGCATTCACCACCTGCGCCACCCCACCACGGACGGACCACCCGTGCTGTTCCCCGACATCTACACCGGCCCCCTGCCCGTGGTCCGAGCCGACAAAGCCATGATCCGGCAGTTGCTCGACAACCTCATCGGCAACGCAATCAAGTACACGATGCCCGGCCAGCCGGCCCGCATCGACATCTCCGCCCACCAACGCCCCGGCGACGACAGTGCCCGCATCGAGATCGCCGACCGCGGCATCGGCATCCCCGACACCGAGAAACCACACGTGTTCGCCTCATTCCGCCGCGCCGGCAACCACGGCGACCGACCCGGCACCGGCCTCGGCCTCGCCATCTGCCAACGCATCATCGACCGGCACCACAGCACCATCAGCGTGACCGACAACCCCGGCGGCGGCACCCGAATCTGCTTCACCCTGCCCACCGCCGACCCGAACACCACCGACCCGCCAGCGGTACGCGCTGCCCCGCCCACCACGACAGCAGCCGACCGATAGAACCACGACAACGCCCCGACACATACCGATCAGAAGGAAGCCCCGGGCAGCCGCACACAGACGAGTGGGTTTCGAGGCCTGCACCCTCGGTGCCTGTCCACACCCTGCTTCTCGGCGCCGTTCGGCGCCCCGGACGTCACCGAGAATCAAGAGTGCCTGATCAGCCCTTTTTGCCGTCGAAGGCCTTGGTCTGGCAGCCCAGGTCGGTGACCCCGTCGGGGGCGGGGCTGTACCGACCGGGCCGCCGACTTCGCAGCGCACGTCCCGGCTCCTAGCCGAGCAGATCAATACCGCAACAGGAACCGTGCAGGCCGGCTGATACGGGCCAAGGTCTTCCAGCACGCATCACCGATGCGTGGCACCGGGTCGCTATCTGGCGCGACCTGATCCGCCTCGACACCCACGTACCACTCAAACCGGAATTACTGACCGGCCAGCCGACCCCAGAACTACCCCGCGCCGCGACGATCCTGGAAGCGCTACAGCTGTGGTGACCCCGGACAGGCCGGCATCCCCTCGACCGGGCAGGCACCAGCCGCGGGCGGACCCAGTGACCGCTAGGAGCCTGGACACTGACAGCCAGACCTCTCCTCAAGGCACCCGGCCTGTCGCATCGCCGGTACTGCCTGAATTCCGGCCAAGCTGGTGGGAGACCGGACTTCGAGCGCGAGCGGACGCCGGCATCCTCGGCGTCTTCAGCGAACTACCTGGCCTGATTTGCAAGGCGCTCCGGGTGGCATGGGATGCCGACAAAGTGCGCACGGCCCTGATCGTGGCAGCGACCACGTGTTCGGGGGTGCTCGCGGCCTTCGGCCTGTTGGCCACGCAGCGGGTGCTGATCGAGCTGTTCGCCGGCGGCCCTACTCCAGACCGCGTGCGGGCCGCCCTACCCGCACTGGCCTGGTTGGCCGCCGTAACCATGATCCGTGGCGGTCTGGGACTGGCGGTCGGGTACGCCCTGAACGGGCTGACGCCGCGCGTGCACCTCGCGGTCGAACGTGAGCTGTTCGAAAACACCACCGGCGTGGAGTTACGAGCGTTCGACGACGACGGTTTCGCCGAAGGGATGGAACGCGCGACCCGCGGCACCGAAGCCGCGATCGAACTGGTGCAGAACACCATGAACCTGTTCGCCGGCGTCGTCAGTCTGTTGGCAGTGATCGTCGCCGTAGTGACAATTCACCCGCTGCTGCTGGCTGCGCTGCTCGTCGCAACCGTCTCGACCGGATACGCGGCGCTACGGGCTGGACACGTGCGCTTCCAGAGCTACCTGGCCAGCTCGACCCGCCGGCGTCGGCAGTGGGTGCTTCAACGGCTGATGGCCGACCGCAAATCGGCGGCCGAACTGCGCTCGTACGGCCTGCGCGGGTTCCTGCTGCGCCTCTACGACCAGGTGATGGGCGCCCAGATCGGCGAGGAACTCCGGGTGGCGCAGCGAGTCACCGCGACCACCAGCATCGGTGCGGCCATCGGCGGGATTGCCCTGGCCGGTGTCTACGTGCTGCTGGGCATGCTGCTGGTCGACGGCGAGATTCCGCTCGCGGCTGCCGCGACGTGTGTGATCGCTGTGCAGGCCGCGCAGCGGGCACTGGCCCAAGTGACCTTCCAGGTCGACCGGGTCTTCTCCTCTGGACAATTCTTCAACGAATACATCCGCTTCCTTGCCAGCTCGGCAGCCTTCCTGCCCGGCAAGCCGAAACCCGACGATGCCGATATACGGCCAGCCCCGGACGGATTGACGGAGCTATCGCTGAGCGGCGTGTGTTTCCACTACCCGGACCGGGACCGCCCCGCAGTCGGCGCGGTGACATTGACGATCCACGCGGGCCAGACGATCGCGTTGGTCGGAGAGAACGGATCGGGCAAGTCAACCCTCGCAGCGATGATCTCCGGACTGAGAGAGCCCACCAGCGGCGAGCTGCGCTGGAACAGTCGCCCATACGCGAGCTGGGACACCGATGGCCTACGACGACACATCGCGGTCGCAGTCCAAGATCATCATCAGTGGCCCTTCAGCGCCGCGACGAACATCGCGATGGGCGACATCGACACTCCCGCCGACTCAGCCCGGATCGAGGCGGCAGCCTGCGAAGCCGCCGCCCACGACATGATTACCGAACTGCCACACGGCTACGACACCCTGCTGGACCGCACATTCAAAGAGGGCCAGGATCTGTCCGGCGGACAGTGGCAGCGCATCGCCGCCGCCCGGGCGTTCCTCCGCAACGCCCCGCTACTGATCATGGACGAGCCCTCCTCGGCACTCGACCCACGCGCCGAAGACGCGCTCTTTCAAGCCCTGCGCAGCCGGCAAGGCACCAAGACCACCATCCTGATCACCCACCGCCTAGCCAACATCACCCACGCCGACCAGATCTTCGTTCTAGAGCACGGTGTGGTGATCGAGGCAGGCACCCACCACGAGCTGATGGCCTTGGCGGGCCTCTACCAGCAACTTTTCTCACTTCAGGCCGCAGGTTACGCCGCGAACGCGGCCGCATCATCCATGTCCAGCTCCTTGATGCCGCCATGCCGCGCCGGCGTGACATGGCTCGACACCTCGGCGAGCGCATCCACTTCGGCAACCCAGCGTCCCGAAAGGCAGCGCCACCGGAAATGGGCAGCCACCCGGCGGTCGGCCGACGCCGGTATCTCGCCGGGCGAGGCCTCGTCGGCCGAGTCGTCTTACCAGGCGAATGGGGCAAATTTCTTATGCACCGCGTTGCGATTCTCGGCGCCGGTGGGGCCGGCAAGACGGTCCTGGCTCACAAGCTGGGGGATCTCCTCGGTGTACCGGTGATCCATCTTGACGAGCTGCGCTATGACGCCAGTTGGAACGTGGTTAGTGAGGAAGAATTCTTCGCGGCCCAGCGCAAGGTGGTGGCCGGCGCGCGGTGGGTGGTCGACGGGAACGGCTCGGCTAGCTTGCCGATTCGGGCTGCCGCTGCGGACACAATCATCGTGCTCGACCCGCATCCGCTGGTATGCCTGGCAGGGATCATCTTAAGGGGATTGCGCTATGGCGGCGGCCAGCACCCAGGTGGTGTGTACGTCCGGGTTAACTGTGAGTTTCTGCACTACGTCGTCTCCTATCGTCGGAAAACCTTGCCGAAAGTCTTGCGGGTGCTCGACGAGCACGCCGGTCACGCCACCGTGCTGCACCTGACCAGCCGACGCAGCGCAAACCGGTTGATCCGCGAGCTCGACGACGCAGAGCGAGGCCACCAGTGAGCGGCCTGGTGCTGATCGGCTTTCGAGGAGGTAACACCTGCAGGCCGAGACCTTCCAGACCGACATCGCCGCCGGTTCGAGCAGGTCGTGACGACGATCCCGCACACCAGCGGTCTCGCCGAAGCCTCAGCGTTGACACCGTGCCCGACCCGCTGCGCACGCTGTGCGGAGAAGCCGCCAACTGGCATGGTGAGGATCGTGAACAGCGTCGCGGTGAGGCCGGCGATGCTGCTCAGTCCGTCGAAGCCAGCCGACGAGGCCTCGTCGGCCATGGCCGGGTTGTCGCTCAGGACAACACCGATTCACCGACAGGCGTGAGCCAGAAACTGTGAGCGGCCCACTTCGACCTGGAATGGCTGTTCGAGGTCGAAGCGGGCCGCGCGGCAGATTGATCAGAAGGCGGCGACCGTGAACGTGGAGCTGCTGGTCACGTCGGTCTGGAAGTAGTCGGGGTCGTTGTTGGCCGCGTCCGGCGCGCCGTTGCTGACCACGACCAGGTTGTACGCGCCCTCCGGCACCGGCGCCGCCGCGTAGAGCGAGCCGGTCACCGGGCGGTTGACCGGCACGGTCACGCTCGGCGCGGTGGCGGTCGCGGCCAGGGACAGGGTGGCGCTCGTCCCCGGGGTGACAGCGCTGATCACGGCGCCAGCCGGGACGCCGGCGGTGTTCGGCAGGACGATGGCGCCGGCGTCGGTGGAGGCCAGCGCCGTACCGGAAATCGAGGTTGACGTGTCGGTGATCGACAGGCCGGTGATCTGACCGGTGGTGCTGAGGTTCGCCGGCGCCGACAGTGTGGCGCTGGCGCCGCCCGGGGTGACCGACGTGATCGTCGTGCCGGCCGGGACGCCCGGCGTGCCGAAGAACTGCCGGCCCACGTCGGCCCGGGTGAACGCGCCGCTGACCAGGCTGACCGTCGGGCTGCCGGCGGTGGTGGTGAGCGCGCCGGTCAGCGTGCGCACCGGCGTGCTGTTGCCGATCGTGGCGGTGAACGCCGACCCGGAGGTGGCAACGGCCGGCGCTGAGATGATCGCCTTGGCCGGGCTGAGCACCGACGTGACGATGCTGTTCGCGGGGATGTTGCCGTTGCCGCTTTGCACGATCGGCTGGCCGACGTCGTTGGCGTTGAACTTCCCGGTCGACGAGACGACGACCCGGCTGCCGGCGACCGTCGAGACATCCGTGGTCAGCGTGTTGGTGTAGGTCATCGGGTTGAAGAAGTCGGTGCCCTGCGCGTTGAGTCGCCGGTTGAGTTGCAGCGTGCAGATCAGCTCGTCGTCGCTGAGCGGCAGCACGTTCAGGCATTCGGCGACCGGGCCGTTCGCGCGCGCTCCGGCGCCCGCGTCAGCGCCGTTGTAGACACCGTCGACAAGGAAGATCCGGCCGGTGTTTCCGCTAGTTCCGAAGCTGATGCCGAGGAAACCGGTGCCCTGCACGGAGACGTCGACAGCGGCGGTGTTGCTCGGTGCGGTGTTCGGTCCCACCTTGATCGGGTTCAGATAGGAGTACGCCCCGGGCAGCGCTTTCGTCCCGGCCGACGTGCTCACGACCAGGGCGACGTTCGCCTCCACCGAGTGGGCCGGCGCCTGCGCGGTGAACGCCTTGTCGCTCAGCGACTGGATGCCGGTCAGCGGCACCCCGCCGAGCGTCGCGGTGATACGCCCCGGGTCGGTCGGGAAGTCGGTGCCGACCACGGTGATCGTGTTGCCACCGGCGGCCGGGCCCGCGGCCGGGAACACCGCGGTCGGCATCGCGACGATCCCGGCCGTGTAGGTGCCCGAGCCGAGCAACTGTCCGGCGGTGTTAGCGGCGTAGACACAGACCTGATAGCTGGTCGGCTGGCTGTTGTTCAGTGGTAACGGCGGTATGGTCACCGCGGCACGGTTGTTCGACAGGCGGCGTACGCCCGCGCCGTTGATCTGGATCGGCGCGGTTCCGTTGATCGGCGCTGCCGACCAGGTGCCCGGACAACCACCGCTGCCGACGAGCAGCACCGCCGGCGTCGTCACCCCGGACAGGAAAGCGCTGTTCGCCGACACCGTGATGCCGTTGCTGTTCAGATAGGAGCCGCTCGCCGGCGTGACATTCAGCAGCGTCACGTTGTAGGAGGCGATCGACAGTAGCTGGCCTGAGGCGCTCGACCCGTCGAAGAGGCAGATGCTGTACGCCGTGGCGTTCGGTCCCGTGGTGACCACGCCCGGCGGGACCGTGAACGTGAAGCTGCTGGCGGTCTGCTTGGTGACGCCGGTGGCGACCAGGTTCGTGGCGTTGGTGCTGCCCAGAGTGCTGTTGCAGGTGCCGGTGGTGAAGACGGCGGCCGGCGCGGTGACCCCGGTGAACACTGGCTGGGCGGCGGTGACGGTGACCTGGTTCCCGCCGCCGGAGACGCCGTTCGACGGGCCGGCCTGTGTCGGCGCGCCCACGTAGATCGGGGCGCCGGCTTGCAGGTTGCTGGTCCCGGCGACGTTGCCGTCGTAGGCGCAGGCGAAGTAGGGCCGCACGGCGCCGTTCGGCCCGGCGGTCGGCCCCCCGCTGGCGGGGACCGTGAACTGGACCATGTTCGGGCTGGGCCGGCTGGCGCTGGTGGCGTTCCACGGGCCGGCCGTGGTCGCGGTCGCGGCACCGAGCTTGGCCGGGCACGACGTCAGCGAGAACTGCACCGTGGGCGACGAGACGAACGTGACCTGCGGATCCATGATGGTCGCGGACGCGCCGGGCGACACGACCAGCGGGCCGAGGGTGGGCGCGGCGAGCGCGGCCGAGGGCGCGGCGAGCATGGCGGCGCTAATCGCGCCGACGGTCAGCCCGGCGCCGAGTGTGCGCTGATTGCGGGGCATGTGGGTCCTCCTGCGGACCGGCGGCACGCATGGTTCGCCGGACGCATGGCGATAGGGGTAGGGAGGCCCAAGCGGATCGCTGGGCCGTCGCACGGAGCGTAGCCCCACATTCCGCTTTTAATGTCAGATGAGCGATTAGTCGGACATTAGATCGGAAAGCCTTCTCAGTGGTCAGCGCATCGGTGCTTGATCGAACTTTGGATATCGTGGCCTGCTCTTTCTTTGGCCGGAGATGTCTCCATCAAACCCGGTGCGGAACAGTGTTCGAATACAAGTACATTCGCAAGAACACCGACGGCAGCGAGACGTGGGAGTCCGGCAGTAACCGGACCGCCACCGTCCCGGCCAGTGGCCAGGTCACCCTGACCGACACCTGGCGCAGCTGAGGCTCCACCGCTGACGGCCCGGTCACCCCTCCTGAGGGTGACCGGGCCGTTCGGCTTCTGGAGTCCTGTTTGTACGCTCGGGAACCGTGGCAGACGACCTGGTGACCTCGTTCCGGCTCGAACTCTCCGCTGACGACATCGCGGATCTCGAGGATTTGCGTTCGCTACGGGAGTGGCTGCGGGACGACCCGCGCGTCGGCCCGCACACCCTGCCGGGGGCCTCTGACGCCACGGCGGACCCCGAACGGATGGGCATCGTCGGGGACTCCCTCCAATTCGTGGCCGACACCGGGCTGGACGTCGCGGCCCTCGTTGTGGCGATCGTGGCCTGGCGCGACAGCCGGCCCGTCCAGCGGCAGCCCAAGGTCACCATCCTCCGGGGCGAGCGGAAACTGGAGATCACCGGCGATCCCGAGACGATCGAGCGGATCGTCCGGCTGCTCGACGACGAGGACGGGGGCGCCTGACCGTGTCACTTCCGGACATCGCCGGATCCCGGGTGGTGCTGGCGGGGACGGCGACCTACCGCCACGGTGACTATCCGCCCCTGCCCGCGGTCAGGAACAACCTCGCCGATCTGAAGACCGCCCTCACCGACCACCGGCTCTGGGGCATCCCGGTCGCCAACGTCCGGGTGGTCAGCGATCCGCAGCAGACGTCGGAGATCACCGAACAGCTCCGGCAGGCGGCCCGGGAGGCCACCGACACGCTGATCTTCTACTACGCCGGTCACGGATTCCTCAGTGAGAAGATCCCGGCGCTCTATCTGACCGGCCGTGACTCCCGTAAACACAGCGGGTCGAGTGCCCTGGAGTACCGGTACATCCGCGAGGAGGTGCTGGAGAGCCGGGCCCGTCGCAAGATCGTCATCCTGGACTGCTGCTATTCGGGCAACGCACACGTGGTGATGAGCGGCGACGCCGCCCTTCAGGACATCAAGGGCGCGTACGTGCTGACCTCCTCGCGCCGCAACGAGGCCAGCACCGCACCGGCCGAGGCCCGGCACACCGCCTTCACCGGTGCGCTGCTGGAGGTGCTGACCAGCGGCGTCGAGTATCTGAAGGACCGGGAGTTCCTGACCGTCGACGAGATCTTCCGGGAGGTCCGCGCCGAGCTGGCCAGAAGCGGATTCGGCGAACCGGACCGGCGTGACCACGGGACCGTCGGCGACCTGACACTGGTCTACAACCGTGCCCACCAGGAGGCGCCAAGGGTGCCCCTGACACCACCGCCCGCCCCGCGGCCCCCGGACCGGCAGGCCCCGTCACGGCGGCTGGCCCCGCGCCTGTGGCATCCCGGGCCAGCTGTGGTGTCCGTGCTGCTCGGCGCGGCCGGCGGCGGCGTCGTGGCGGTCGCGGCGGGTGGAGTGGCCGGAGCGGTCGCCGGTCTGACCGGCGCCGTCCTCTGCTATGTGACTACCGCCCTCGCCGGCGACCGCTAGAAGTTGCTGATCACCTCGCGGAGAACGGTCTGGATCGCCTCCCGGTCCTTCGCGGGGTAGCTGCCACCGCCACTGACCGAGGCGATCACGTCCAGTTGCTCCAGCATCTGCTCGTTGGCGCCGTAACCGATCGTGAAGACCCGCACCGGGTTCCCGACACCGGTCGCGTCGATGGCCTTCCGCAGCTGCGCCTCGGTGTAGAAGCGGTCACCCTTGTAGGCGTTCGCGCCGTCGGTCAGCACGATGACCGCCTTGATGTACGACCCTTCGGTGTTCTTCTCTAGCCAGTCGTGGGCGGCCCTGGTGGTGACGTACAGCGCCGTCGCCCCATTCGCCGTCATGTTCTGGAACTCCAGGGAGAGCTGCTCCGACTGCGCGGCGATCGGCCCCGGTGCCAGCACCTCGGTGTACGGGTCGGCCGAACTGTTGCTGTCCCCGGAGAAGGTCCAGAGTCCGACCTCGTCGCGTTTGCCGAAGTCGGCGACGGCTGCGGTCAGCGCGTCCTTCACCCGTTTCAGCCGGCTGTCCTCGCCCGGTTTGGCGTCCACGTCGGCGTCCAGGCGGTACTTCATCGACGAGGAGACGTCGACGACCAGCAGGACCCGGGCCGGCTTGCGGATCTTCTCCCACGAGGTGAGTACCCCGTCGAGGACCGGCCCGGACGGCACCGCAACGAACCTGGTGAGCGGTGACTGTGCCACGGTGAGTTGCGAGGCGACCGCGGCATCGAGGTCACCGGCCAGCCCACGGAAACCGGCCTGCGTGAACGACTGCTGCTGGGCAGAGTCCCGCAGCCAGGAGAAGAACTGCCCGGCCAGGGCGGCCTGTTCCGCGTCGGCACCGGCCATCACCCCGTACGGCGAGTCCGACATAATCGTGCCCTCGGCCGGGATCACCGGAACCAGCGGGACTGCCGGCTTTGCCTTGTTGTCGCACCAGTCCCGGTCGCCGGTGTTGTACTCGTATACCGACTTCTCCTCGACGGGCACCGCGCTGACGTAGGTGAGCGCCTTGGTGCCGCTCTCCGCGTCCGCCGCCGCCAGTTTGCACAGGTAGTCGAGAGTGGTCTCGCCGTAGTGGATGGTCGCGTGCTCCAAGGTCTCCAGCTTCCCCTGAAGTGCGGTGTCCGCGATGTCCGCCGGGCTGACCGAGCCTGGATTGGTGGTGGAGAGCGCCGCATACTCGCCGAGCAGCGAGGTGAGCCCGGCGGTGGAAAGATGCGGGTTGGTCTTACCCAGGGTGAACGGGCCGAATTTGCCGCCGCTGACCGCCTGCCAGGCCGCCGGGTCACTCGCCATCGTCAGGATCTTCGCCCAGGTGACCGGGTCACCCGGCTTGTTCAGGGTGTCGGCGATCGGCTTCGGCAGAGCGATCACCAACGGCGTCTGGGTGACCGCACCGAGGTTGCCGGTGATCAGCTCCTGCTCCGGGCGGCCGGTGCGCTGGGCGAGCAGCCGGAACCACGCCGACGAGGCCGGGGTCCACACCTCCGGGACGTCGTCGCCGGAGCCGGAACCCGAAGTGAGGCTGCCAGCGAGCGCGGCCATCGCGTCGCCGGACGCCTCCGCTTTAATCGTCACCGTGTAGCAGCTTTTCTGCGCCGTGAACCTCGCCGCCATCTGCTCCAGCAGCTTGGACTTCTCGGTAGACGACATCACGGTGATCTTGGTACCGCAGGCCGCGGTCGGCGGGGGATCCGCGGGATCGGTCTTCTCGTAGCCCTGCCACAGCAGGGCGACGGTGAGAATCCCAGCCAGGCCGGCACCGAGGCCGACTGCGTAGGCGCGCTTGCCCAGCGGGACCACCTCCACTTAGCGACGGCACTCCGGCCGCGACCGATCCATTGTGGGTGATGAGCGCACCACCGTCAGCCCGGTCATCCGCTGGCGTGACGCTGCGCGTGCCGAAAGCCTCATCCGATCTGGTCACAGCCATCACGCCTGCCGACATAGGTAAGCGGAGACCCTGACTGGTTCGGCGACCGAGCCTCAGCGATGGCCGATGCACAGTGTTCCGCCAGGATGATCGGTTGTGTTGCTACGACTGGCCTACCTCGGGGTGACCAACACCCTCGCGCTACTGCGGCTGTTACCGATGGGCAACCGCGACAAGGACGCCGAAATCCTCGCCCTGCGCCACCAGATCATGGTCCTCGAACGGCAGCTCGGCGGCGACAGGGTCCGGTTCCACCCGACCGACCGGGCCTGGCTGGCAGCGCTGCTGCACCAGCTACCGCGAGCCGTGCTGAACCAGTTCCGGTTGCTGGTGCGCCCGGAGACCGTGCTGCGCTGGCACCGCGATCTGCACGCCCGCCGCCACACGGCTATGTCCCAGCCCCGTCATCGACGCCGACCGCCCACTGTCGCTCGGTCTGCAACGGGGTGAGTGAGAGACTGTCGGGTAACCGGCTGGTCACACTGTGATTAGTCGCTCGGCGTCGATGCGTCGGGCGGCTTCGCGGTCGATGGCGTTGCTCCAGCGGACCGCCTGGCCGGCGAGGCGGATCGTCATGAGCCGGATCATCGCGACCTTGATCATGGCTTCGGAGTTAGCGGTCAGCCGTTCATAGTCCCGGGCCAGCCTGCGGTTGCGGACCAGCCAGCCGAAGGTCCTCTCCACCGCCCAGCGCCGCGGAAGGACCTTGAAGCCTTTGACGTCGTCGGTGCGTTTCACGATCTGCAGCACGATGCCGAGTTTGTCGTTCGCCCAGCTCAGCAAGGTGGAGTCGATGCTGTTGGCATATCCACCATCGGCCCAGACCAGGGCGATGGCGCGGAATGTCTGCGCCAAATGCTGCAGGATCCGGCGTCCGCCGGGGCGGTCGTTGACCGATGCGGAAGTGACGATCACGACCAGGATCAGGCCCATCGTGTCGACCACGAGGTGTCGTTTGCGGCCGGATGTCCTTTTCCCCATGTCGAATCCACGGGCCTCGCCACCCTCACTCGACTTGATCGACTGGGCGTCCAGAATCGCGGCGGTCGGCTCGGGCTCACGTCCCGCCGCGACGCGAACCCGCCGCCGCAACGCGTCATGGATCCGGTCCCAGGTCCCATCCCGACGCCACGCGGTGAACCAGCGATGCGCCGCGTCCGCCGGCGCCAGGTCGTGCGGCATCAACCGCCACGCCCCGCCCGACCGCAGCACGTAGAAGATCGAATCAAGGACCAGCCGATCCGAGTACACCCGCGGACGACCGCCTTTACGCAGGTCACGCACCGGCATCAACGGTTCGAGGACCGCCCACATCGCCTCGGTCAAACTCGACGGATAGCATGAACGGGCGTCATCCCCGTCAATCGGTAGTTGCACACACAACCCGATCCTGGCGGGGATGACCTATTTGTCGAGGATTTCGCATCGACGAGTCGCGCCGTAACCCAGCGAACTCAACCGGTTACCCGACAGTCTCTGAAACTGATCCGGTGAATCTTGCGGCGGTATCCGTCTGGCCTGACCGATGGGCAGTGTGACCTGGTCGAGCAGATGCTCCCGCTGATCAAGTCGCCGGGAAGGATCCCGAAGCCTCCCGCACGGCGATCGTCGAGGCGAGCTTGTACGTGGTCCGCAGCGGCTGCTCGCGGCGTTAGCTGCTGATCGGCTTCCCGCCCTGGCAGACCGTGTACTAGCAGTTCCAGCAGTGCGAGAACGCCAGGTCACCAAGCGGATCCTTGAGGAACTACGCGAGCAGTTGCGGCTGGCCGAGAAGCGCAGCCGGCGGCCGGCGTCATGGGCCTTCGGTTAGCACCGGCGCGGCAGGACTTCGGCCCGATCACCACAGCCCGAGCACGAGTCGGCGGCAACCACCTGGCGCTGGTTCCGGCGCAGACTTTCCCGGGCAGCTCGTGAACCGGATGTCCGGCACAGCCGGACGGGTTGTCTGCTGTCTTCCGCGGCCATCACCACACTGCGGTAACGCCGGCTTCCCGGCATCTGAATCCATGGCGGCCGCCGTCACCGCCGGACACGCTCGACCGCAGCGGCGGCACTGCCCCAGCACCCGCAGACGGCTCACCCGGCGCCAGGCACCGCATGCGCGGCCCGCCGGCAACCTGACCGGGACAACAAACACCACCGGGTGTCACCCACAGTAATCGGTACGGGGTTTAGGTCCGGCCGTGCTTCGCGGAGCAAAGTCCTGCTCAACCCCGGATTCCACTACGGACGGAACACGTTTGCGACACGCGATCACCATCCGATCACCATGCTCCCACCAAGTGGGATTTCATGGATTGAATATGGGACGCAAAAAGGCCGTGACCCTTGTTTCCGCAGGTCACGGCCTTGATCTTTTGTGCGCCCGAAGGGACTCGAACCCCTAACCTTCTGATCCGCAGTCAGATGACTAGTGGTCGCGAGCACACTCTGCAACGTGCGCACTCAAAGCCGTTATCAAAGGCATATTACCAGCTCAGTGGGACTTTGCGTTTCCGCAGGTCGGGGCCGATCCCATGATTGACTCGTCTCCTGCACCGATCGCCGCAGCTCGAGCATGCTGGTTTTGCCGCGCCCGTGCTGAAACGGTCGTCGACATCCGATCACCCACGGATCACCACGTGCCGCCATAACACTGCGTAGTGGCCGCCCAGGAGCGCTGGTCAGGGCCCAAATCCATTGCCCTATTGACGGGACTGCCGCTGGTTGACGCTCGCCACGGCGACATCCGATCACCGGCGGATCACCACCCGCAGTACCAACCGCCTGGATGCCGACGTATTTCATGGACGAAGCCTTCTCGAACAGGCGGCCGAGCTGTTGGTCATCCAACAATCCAGCCTCGGCGGAGTCGCCCGGCTCCTCGTGCGGCACCTCGGCTCCTACATCTGTGGCCCGATTTAGTACACCGGTCGGCTCGGCTGAACGAGTCCCGCGAACTCACTGCGGCGGCGGGCGAATGGTTCACCAATATTGACTGGAGAGGTCTTGCCAGCGCGTGGCATGGATGTTGGTGCTCGGTCGTCCCGAGGTAGTGCGGCATGGGCGCTCGGCCGGGGCGTGGCAGCGTGGGCAGGGTTGGTTTGCCCACGTCCAGATCGGCAGAGCCGCGGTGGGGTCGGCCTGCTGGCGGTCGCCGACATCCGATCACCCACGGATCACCCGGCACCGTCATCACCCTCCGTAGAACACGACCGGGCGGGGCTGGTTAGGCCAGACCATGAGGCCAATTCCGCCGCGCGGATAGCGTCGACGCCGCAGTCGAGGCGACATTCGATCACCGACGGATCACCACGGCAGGCAGCACCCCGGGCGACAACCCTGCCTCTACGCCCGAGTCTGTCACTGACAGCCACCCGGATAGCAAGCATCTGATCTAGCCCCGCACCAGCTTTAGAACCGGCCGTTGATCGGCTACGCCGAGCAACATCCTCACCCAGGGCAGCGGCCACGCGAGCTCTTCGGCGAGCGCCTGCATCGTCAGACCGTTGTCGGAGGCTAGGTCAAAGGCTCTGCTGAGCATGGCCGGTTGTTCGCCTGGGTAGGCGGATGCGGGGTCGGCGCGGAAGCCGGGTTGATCTGCCAAAAGATGTAGTCGTTGATGAGCGCGGCTGGAGGCGGAGTCCGAGAGAAGGCCGAGCTCTCGGCATCGGTAGAGCAGGGACTTTACCGACACTCCCCACTCGCGTTGCAGTTCGACGAGTTTGCCGAGGTCGGCGCGGCCGGGAAGGGCTGGCAGGATGCTGTTGCGGGGTGTGAGGAACTCGGCAGCGAAGGTGTCGGCTTCGCGTTCCTGTTGGACGTCTCCGGGGGCGGTGTCGCCGTGGAGTACGAGGTGACCGAGTTCGTGTGCTGCGCTGAAGCGGTGGCGGTAGACGTTGTCCGCGCGGTTGGGCGTCAGGACGGCGATGGGACGCGGGAGGCGTGAGGTGGAGAAGGCGTCGACGGTGGTGGCGTCTTCGTCGGCTGGCGGCGTGACGGCGACGATGCCGTGGGCCTCCATCCGCCGAACGAGGTGACTGATCGGCCCGGTGCCGAGGTCCCAGTGAACGCGCAGCGCTTGGGCGGCGGCGGCCGGGTCGCGTGGTAGCTCGGTGCCGGAGTGCACCTCGCCACCAGCGAAGCCGGGCAGGTCGATCCAGGGAAGTTGGACGCGTTTCTCCAGCGCGTAGGTCAGTTCCCACGCCAGTTCGGTGAACGAGATCGCCTTCGCCCGCTGATATGCCCGGGTCGCCCGCAAACTGCGGAAGTGTGCCATGGAGGCATCCAGGCGGGCGTGAGGGCGGCCGCCGAGGAAGAACTGTGGGGGGACGCCGAGGACTTCGGCGAGCGGACCGATCAGCTCGGGTCGGGGTTTGGTGAGGCCCAGCTCGTATTGCCCGATCGCGGCCGGGGTGACGCCGATTCTGTCGGCGAGTGCTCTCTTGGTCATGGCCGCGAGTTGTCGGGCCTGGGTGAGCCGGCCGGGATCGAATCCGTCGGCGATGGCGCCGGGTGTTGCCGTCCCACCAGCGGCAGCACCCGGTGTGATGAGTCGGAGTTGTTCGTGCTTACGCATCGCCGTTGTTCGCGGTGGGCTTTCCCGTCTCCGGCTCCTGCTCAGCCTTCGGTGCCGTCATGGGCCGCGGGTGCATGGGGAAGTCGAGCGCCGGCATGTCGCCCTCGTCGAAGGCCCGTCCGGAGCCGCCGACCTTCGTCAAACCAGAGACGGTTCCGGTCGGGGTTTCAGCGGTGGCGCCCTTAGCCGCCGGCAGCTCTTCCGGCTGGTCGGCGAGCCAGGCGATGGTGCCGTCGGACTGCATGAGGCCCTCGCCCCACCAGGACTTCAGCAGGCCAGCATCGGCGTGAGCAACATAGGGCACGTAGATGATCTTAGTGGCGGGGCTCAGGTGGATAAGCTCGTTGACCACCGAGACCGGATCGAATTCGAAGTCCTCGTCCAGAAGGCTGAGCAGGTCGTCCGGCGGCTGCGCCGCGGACAGCGCCAGGGACAGGTTCAGGCCGATCTTCGTAGCCAGGCGGGCCTGCTTCACCGGCACGTTCAGATTGTCGGCAAGCTTGAACGGCAACAGCAGTCGCTCACGGACGACCATCAGGTTGTACGAGGCGTTCGGCGGCCGGAACTTGTAAGCCCCCTCCAGGCCCAGGAGCTGCTCCTCCAGGGCTTTGTAGGTGCCGGGCCACATTCCGCCGTACGGCTGCTTGGACGGCAGACCCGACATCTCCTGGATCAACACGGCTCGCTGTTGCGCATGATGAAGACCTTCCACCAGGCCGCGCCGCACCGCCGCGGCGTCATCTCCGAAGTGCGACCGCGCCCACACCGACACCGGCGATTCCTCGCTCAACTAGCCCTCCCCAAAGACTGAACTTGCGTTCCGATGAGGACTCTAGCGTACGTACTTTATTTTTCCGCGAATTTTCCCGCTATTGCTTTCGCGTGTCGCGTCATGGCTGCCCCGCCCGACCGCCGATCCCGCCCACCGCGAGTCGGCAGGTTCCGGCCCGACCCGCAGTGGCCCAATGCGGGACGGCGGCCGACTCGGAGAAAGAACGGGCTCCCTCACCCAATTGACCCAAAGTAATGTTGTCGATACTTAGGGAGAGGGAGTCGTCGATGGTGAAGCCGCCGCTAACCGTCCACAATGCCGCGATCGCCACCGCCCGGGTGGAGATCAAGACGCTGACCGTCTCCGGGAAGCAGGTCACCCTCGCCGTCTTCCGGCAGCTACGAGAAGAGCCACTGCTCGGCTACGACGGCACTCTGGCAGGCCAGCCCTGGGGTGTCGTCAACTACCACCCGGACAAGTGTGCCGCCCTGCCCAGCCACTGGCATGTGGTCTGGCAGCACGACGCCGACCTGCTGCGCAGCATGGTCCCCACGCAAGCAGTGCACGACGAGTTCTGGCCTGAGGAGGGTGACCGACTTATCACCGCAGCCGTGCGCGACATCGTGCTTCACGGCAGCACCTCGCTATTCACCAGCGAACTGCCGCTCTTCGAACTCACCAGGGAGCCGTCGGGCTACGACCGGGGTGAACGGGCCAAGCGAGGCATCCTTCTCCAGGATCCCTCCCTGCCGGTGCGAGCCGATCTTTCCGAAGCCGGCCGGCGAGTCGTGAGCGCGATGCGCGCCCGGGACCGGGCCCGGAACTACTCCAGCGGCCTGCCGGAGGCGGAGAGGAACCTGGACATCTGCATGGACTCGTTGCAGGCCGAGATCGCCGAGTACGGCGCCAGCAACAACGAGCTGCTCGACGAGTACCGCGCCGCCATCGCTGAGGAGGTCGCCCGGCGCAAGCGCCACGTGGAGGCCCGCAAGGTCATCGCTGATCTGCCTCAGCTGTTCATCGCCGTCTGAGCCGCACTCGCGTCAACCTGCGAGGTCGGGCAGGGCGGGAACGCCCTCCGGGTGAGAAGTCAGGAGTCGGGGTGTCATCGAGGGACCGGATAGACGCAGCTCGGCGGGAGGGAGCAGCTCTTGTCTGGATTCCCGACAAGAGTGACCAGACCAGTGGCATCGCTGGCGACAACTACAAGGCCGAGTTCCCTGAGTTCGATGATCCGCCTCGGTGGCTCCGCAGGACCTGCCGGGTGAGGCACCCTATCCAGCTTCCTGACGGCCGGTGGGAGCTGGCCCGGCATTCCCTGCAGAACGTGGTGTGGGCCAGTGTCGACAACTTCGGAGCTGTTCTGGTGATCAAGGACGGCAAGAAGCTGAGCAAGTGCGGGGAGCTGTGCCAGACCGCCGAGGGACCTGATTGTGACTGCTCGTGCCTGGGCGAGACCCATGGCCAGCTCGGAGGCCAAAGATGGATTCCTGTCACTGATTTCCAGGTCTTCGAGCGCAAGGAAGGCAAACGCTCCGTCCGCATGCACCTGCCGCCCGGATCGTGGAAAGAGGCAGCCAAGCCCTACACCGGCGAGCTGGAACTGATCCAATATGCGATCGGGTTGAAAGCTCGAAAGAACTGGCCCAAGGCCAACGAGTTTTTCTGCGCCTCGTGCTTGATCCGGCGGGCGCACATCTGGGACCACTGCCATGAGCACGGGTTCGTCCGCGCGCCTCTATGCACCCCATGCAACACCTGGCACTGGAAGGGGTGGAGAATCCCACCCCGCGAAGCAGCGATCGTAGACACCAGCTACCTCCGATACTGCCCGGAACACCGGACCCGACGCTGCTCACCCTGACAAGCCTGACCGCGAACTGCCCGATACACGGCTGGTAGCCCAGTCAGCGGCAAGAGAATAAACCTGTTGGGCATAGAATGCATCACTGATCAGTTGGCCAGAGGGTATTACTCGCGCGATTTCTCTTCTGAGCTGATAGGTGCTGTGAGATAAAGACACAGGCCTCGGGTTCTGATTTACGGTGGCGCAATATACCCCGAATTTGATGGATCATCGGGATCCAATCCTGATCCAGATCCGCGAGAACTTCTGCGTTCAGACGAGCGCCGCCGTTCTGATCTTCTAGCTTCAATATAGGCGTTGATAATGGTTTTCATCGCCCGGCGGCGCTCGCGTAGCAATAGCTGACGAATCGCTCCGGCTGCCACTAAGAGCGTCACTAGCAGCATCGCAGCCAGAACGGAGAGCGGAATATGAGTCCCCAATACGAAAATTGCACCACCCGTAACCGACGCGGCGACCCCGACCGCCAACCCGGCCATTACTCGCCACAGCAAGACAGCGGCAAAATCGGCCGGAGGAAGGTCGGCGGGTATCCCCCTCCGAACCTCACCGGTCGCCGGAGAGTATCTCTCCACGATTAGCTTGCGTCGTCTGAGCAGGTAAGATCTTTCGCTCATCACCCGAACAGCTCCTTGGCGATCTCAATCAGGTCCGCTATCATCATTAGTAAAGCGAACCCTATGGTGCCAATCGCGAATATTACTGAGATTGCATCTCGCGCAGTTGCGGATACACCCTCCAGGTCAAAGTAATGCAGTAAGGCGTCCATCCCATAAGAAAACGCCGTGAAAAATATCAAAAGGATGCCATCCAGTACGACATTAATCGCCATCTTCGAGCGCCTACGAACGCCGAGGTTTAGAAAGTCTGACGCTGTGGAGTTCAATAGATGCACTGCCTCTGGCAAATCCGGCGGGGAGGCCTCCCAGTTCTGAGATGTCGCTTCGTCACCGTGTTCGGAATCGGTAGGGTCGGCCACTGTCTGAACTCCAGGCGCTATACAGATCCACTTGATCCTAGAGCCAACGGCGCCCCGAACCCTTAATATCGATTACTATGATCTAATTGGTCGAACCGACCCTGGCCGAGATACCCGGAGTAATGCCGCTTTCTTCAACACTGCGTGCTGCACTCTCATCGGCACGGTCGCGTGCTGATCGCAACTACGTTCCGGGGCCATGAAGGCCAGCAAGGATGTAATTCGGGTGTCGGCCGAGGTTCTTAGTGGGCCCGTCGTAGCGGATGTTTGGTCGGCGTGCCGAGCGGCGGGCTGGACGTCGCGGAGGCTGACGCCGGCGGCGAGCATGGTGATGACGAAGGCGTTTCGCAGCATGTGCGGGTGAACTTCGGGATCTGTAGGTACGCGGTCTCGGCCGATTCCCTGAGTCGCGGGGTCGCCCGTGCCGGTCTATTCGGCCTGACCTTGCCGCTGTTGGCAACGCCCGCCCTCCTGCGCCCGCACGCAAATGTCATACCCCCCTGCGATCCTGCGGGGGTGATTGTCGAGCGAACAGGCCGGGCTTCCGCCGGACCCTTCCGCACCAGGGCGGGTGTGGTTCCAGTCAAGCGCACTCCGGCGTCGACTCCCGACCAGGCGATCGTTGCCACCAACCGGCAGAGACAGCCCTCGGTTACGGCGACCGTCGCCTGCCCGCCAAACGCTGCGGCAGCGCCCATTTCTTGCCCACGAGCCCGCTCGGGCACACCAAGCAACGGTGTCCGTCGGCGCGGTCACCTGGTCGAGGACGCCAGGACCACAGCTGCCGGGATGCCTGACGACCTGCACTACCCTGATCGCTTAGGCAGCATTCGCTACAGGAGGACCTGGTGAGCCTGGACGTCGTTTACGGTGAGAGCCGCGACCGTGAGTCCGCGCGCCGCCTCGCGCAAGCGCTGAAACCCGTAGTCGCCGACGGGACTATCTACCTGGCCTACCCGGTTTTAGCGACTGCCGACGAGAAGGTTCAGGTCGACGCGTTGCTGGTGAGCAGAGAACACGGCCTTGTCGCATTTCTCATCGCCGGTGATCAGCCGACCACGGCCGAGGACTGGAAGCGTCACGTCGACGCGCAGGACCGGCTTTATTCCACACTGGTAGCGAGCCTGCGCCGTCACGAAGGACTTCGCTCAGGCCGGCAGCTGGCCGCAGAGCCTCAGACAGCCACGGTGTTCGCCGCACCGGTCGCCGCACCCGACGGCGTCGACGGCTGGTACGGCGACTTTACGGAGATCTCTTCCTTCGTCGCTGGGCTCGACGGCATCGAACCGGAAGTTAAACACAACCTCGAGGCCGCACTCCAGCGGGTCGCCACGATTAAACCCGCCAAAAAACGAGCAGGCGTCAACACTAGTTCCAGCCGCGGCGCGGTGCTGAAAGAGATCGAGAAGGGAATCGCCAACCTCGACCGATGGCAAAAGGCCGCGGCGATCGAGAGCCCCGAGGGCCCGCAGCGCATCCGAGGACTCGCGGGATCAGGCAAAACGGTGGTCCTGGCACTCAAGGCCGCCTACTGGCACGCTCAGCATCCCGACTGGAATATCGCAGTTACCTTCCACACCCGGGCGCTGTATCAACAGATTGCCGACCTCGTCACGCGGTTCACCTTTGAACACGCCGCCGATCAGCCCGATTTCGAACACCTTCGGATCATGCACTCGTGGGGGTCACCGGGCCGCACAGGCATCTACAGCCTGATCGCCATGGCGCTCGGCGAGACGCCACGAGACTACGCGTACGCCCGGGGAAAGTACGGGATGGAAGACGCCTTCCGCGGCGTCTGCGCGGAACTGCTAGATATCGCTCGCAACGAGAACGTACGGCAGATCTTTGATGCGGTCCTCATCGATGAAGCTCAGGACCTTCCACCTGAGTTCTTCCAATTGGTCTACCTGTTTACAAAGGACCCAAAAAGGATCGTTTGGGGCTACGACGAATTCCAAAAGCTCTCTGAGGCAGCGATGCCCTCGACCGAGGAACTGTTCGGAACCGGCGCCGACGGCGCCAGCGTCATCTCCCTCGATGCGCCCGAAGATGCTCCGCGGCGTGACATCGTGCTTCCTGTGTGCTACCGCAATACACCGTGGGCCTTGGTCACGGCGCACGCTTTAGGTATCGGCGTCTACCGCGAGCCCGACGGCCTGCTGCAGCACCCCGACGATCCTAAATTGTGGAAGGACGTCGGCTACGACGTGATCAACGGTTCGTTGCAGCCGGGTGGACCCGTGACCCTCGCCCGCCGGCCCGACAGTTCACCTGAATATTTCGATCGGTACCTGCGCCCCGAAGACGCCGTTGTTATCCGCTCATTCGACGACGAGAGCAGCCAAGACCAGTGGATCGCGGAACAGATCCATACCAACATCACTGAAGACGAATTGGAACTCGACGACATTCTGATCGTCCTACCTGACACCTACCGATCCAAGTCTCGCGGCCCCCGCATCATGCGTGAACTGCGCCGCAAAAACATTAAAAGTCACCTGGTTGGTGTGACCACCAGCCAGGATGCCGTATTCCGTCCAGACTCGGTGGCCATCGCGCACATCTTCCGCGCCAAAGGCAACGAGGCACCGATGGTGTACGTCCTCGACGCCCAATACGGGGCAGCCCAATTCAACCGGGTCAGCCGACGCAACACCATCTTCACTGCCATCACCCGCAGCCGGGCATGGGTGCGGATCACCGGCTGGGGTGACGACATGACCACCATCTGCAACGAGACCCGGAAGATCATCGACAACCAGTACCGGCTGTCGTTCACTGTCCCCACCGACGTCGAGTTGCAAAGACTGCGCCACGTCCACCGAGGGCGCTCAGTCCGCGACGAGGAGAAGGTCCGCAAGGCCACCGAGGGGATCACTACCTTCCTCGAAGCCGTGGAGAAGGGCGAACTCGGCCTCTACGACATCCCCCCAGCGCTACGCACTCAACTCGCTCGCAGTCTCCAGGAAGACGCGGCTGACTTCGACGAGTAGCGCCATGGCCCCGGAGAGATTCTCGGCGCGACTCCTGGCCGATCAGATCACCAACGTGACCGACTTCCTCCTGGAAGCGGATCTCGCGTTGTACTGCAACCCGCTCTCCATGACGGACCGGCGGATAGCATGGCACGCCACCGACCCGGCGGCCGCTTTCCTGGACGGGCACGGCCACGCAACCATCGACGACTACCGGAGGTGGGTAACCGACGGTCAATACACGTGTGTACTGTTCGACGGCTCCCTCCTACAGATCTCGTATGAGATCTCTGAACGCCGTGTGTGCTACCACCGGCTCGCCTACATCCCCTGTCCCTGGGACTTCGATCAGAGCCTGCTCACCGAAGGGCTCCCGCTCGACGAAATCATCGACATGTACCGCTCAACCGATGCGATCTCCATGCGATCACCGGTAAGGTTCGACTTCGACCCTCGAGCGGGGCGGATCGGTCACCCCATTGCGCATCTGACCTTCAACTCCGTCGACTGCCGAATAGCTTGCGTCGCGCCAGTGCATGTCCATAGATTTGTAGCGTTCGTCTTCCAGCATTTCTACGCAGCGTTGTGGGACGCTCATCCCGGGTTTTTCAAATCTGCCCCGTACCAACATCTGGGTGAGCCGATCATTCTGCCCACAGAGGTAGACGATATGCACATATCGTGGAATTCGCGGCTTCGCCGGACCGCCTGACACCGCGAACGCGTGCCGTTTGTCAAGCCCGCCGTTTGACCGCCCGGTTTCAGACTTCCTTCCGGGGAAGGCCTACAGCGAAGAAGTGTGCTCGCCACGCAAACCCTTGCCTGAATGCCCGCCGCCGTCGCCCATGTAGGTCGCCGGCGCCGCACTGTAGGTGCCCGCCTGAACCCGTGGTGAGGCGCTGATCGCGTGGTAGCTACTGCTGGCTGTCCGCCGCAGCTGTCTCGTTCCGCTTCACGCGTGGAGTTCGGCGGCAACGCTGTCGAGGTGATCCATTACAGCTCGGATCATGTCGGCCACTTGGTGGCGGTCGACGTAGCAGACGTCGAGCTTGAATTGGGTGGCGAGGCGGACTTGCTTGTCGTGATAGAAGACCGGTGCGAAGTCACGAAAACCCATCAGCCCGCCGTGCTTGTTTGCGGTCAATACGGCCGAGTTCTTCACGACTCGCTGGATCGTGTCGAGAGTCATCGCGTGGTGTAGATCGACCGCGAGGTGGCGGGCCGTCGTCTGTGCCTGTGGCGTTGGGTCGTTGAAGCTGACCTCGATGTAGGGGCGGAAGAGCCACGGGCGTTCGGGACGGTCGCGGCCTTCGCACCGCAGGTCCACGCCCAGCCAGGCGTCGTTGTGTCCGGGATGCCGGCGGTATGCCAGCAGCATCGGGTTGCCCGCTTTGGTGCGCAGTGCCTCCGCTTCGTCTCCGAGTGCAGCGGCGATACGCCGGGTGATCAGGTCGGGGATGTACCAGCCGGTGGCTGAGCCGATCAATCCGTCCGCTTGGCGGTCCCACTGCTGGAGCAGGCTTGTCATTTCGCCGGCGAGCCAGGCGGCATGCGGGTGTGCGCTGCTTTGCCACGCGCCGAACAAGTCGATCAGACTGAGCGGCTGCCATGGTGCGGGTGGCGCACCAGTGGTTCCGCCGTCGAGAGTGCAGTACATAAGGCGGGGAGCTTCGGCCAGGTTTGCGGCCCACTCTGCATACCGCTCGAGCTGATCTCCGTGCTCGCCCGAAGCACCTTTCAATTCCAGTATCGCGACGGGCTCAGCGGTACCCACCCGACAGACCAGCAGATCGAGGCGGCTACGGCGCCCACCGGCTCTCGCCTCGCGCAGCGCGGTGTACTCCCCCGCGGGCAGGCTCAGTACCTCGGCGAGCGGAATCGGATCGAGTTCGACGAGGTACGCGAGCAGGTCACTCGCGGTGTTCTCCTGAGCCATCAGCCGGCCGAGCGCACCCATCCTGGGAGACTATCGAGCGACGCTCGCAGCCATGACCTGTCTGACCTACCCATGCCAGTCGGTTCCAGACTCCTGGTCCGTGGGCGTGGCGGCTGGCGTGCTGTGCCGTACAGGTGTGTCGGGGATGAACGACTGTGTCCGCCGGTTCTACCAGTGACGCCGCCGGTAGACCTTGACCTCGCGCACGGGTATCTCGGACCAGTGCAGCGGACGGTCGATGACGGGGCGGGCGAGGTAGGGGGTTATCCGGTCTCGTTCATGTTCTTCGGCGAATTGCTCCGCCCGCGTGGTGTCGCCGGCAAGGTCGAGCGCCTTGATGAGTTGTACGACGAGTAGATCGAGGCGGTGATTCTCCGCTTCGGCGGCCGTGAGGCGTTCGTGGGCGGCAACGGCGCGATGGCCGCACCATTGCCGTAGCAGCTCGTGCTCGGGGCGGACGTACTTGCGGTACCACTCGTACTCCCATTCCGGACTGGAATGTTCGCCCTTGCGGAAGGGATGGGGGCCGCCGTGTTTGCACTTATGTCGGACCTTAGCCTCCTCCTCGATCACGTACTGCAGGATCGTGTGCGAGTGAGCACGGCAGGCGATCTCTGCGATCAGGAGCGTGCCGGCGGGTGAGGCAACTGTGCCGTCGTCTGTGGTGAACCAGGGGACCTTGCTGAGGATCTCCTCGGCGGGCGCCTGGAGGATGTCGTCCAACGCTCCGACGTCTTTGATGATCGTTGCGTCTTCGACCGGGCGCCAGTCCAGCTCCGCCACCTCCTCCGGGATGAGAACGGAGTAGACGGTGAGGACTGCGCTGCGCTCGACTGAGTCAAGGTCGAAGTCCGCGATGCGCTGCCAACTCGCTTGCTGAGCGTCGTACGCCTCGACATCTGCCCATCGGACTCTCAGCCGCGACGATGGCACGATTTGTACGCGGTAGCTGTCGTCGGGGAACTCCACCTCGATGCTCGCGGTGGTCTTTTTCGGTGTGACAGCCTTGATGCGCACGCGTTCGGAGGGTGCCGTGTCTCGCAGCCGGTAGGCCCATTCGTCGCCGACGACGTACCGCGATGCATCGAACGCCACCTGAATCCCCTTCGGATGCCGACCTGCGCGAAGCATTGTGACCCGGGTGTACAGGACAACTCTGACATCAACCGATGGCTTACGCCCATCGGATGACGAGGGCCTATGCCGACAGGGAGTGGCTCGATATAACTAGCCGATGGTCGACATCACGGCGCCACTGAAGTCGCATCAGGTCGAGGTGCTGCGTTGGGTGGGGGCCGGATGTCCCGAGGCGGAGATGCCCGGCGAAGGCGCGAAGCTCACCGCGCGGGCGTTGCAGGGTCGCCGCCTGGTCATGGTGTCACGTCGGAGCGGCCGGTGGTCCGCGGCCCTGACCGAACGCGGCCGCTACTACCTCGGCAACGGCCGCTATCCGGAGCCGACTGACGCAGCGAGCAGTGCCCCTTGGGAGGGCCCTGCGACGCCGGCGGCTCCCGAAGGACGTGGCCGGCGGCCGACGGCGCAGTCAGCACTGATCCAGGAAGCGACCGTGCTGATCGAGCGGCTCCAGACCAGTGGCGGCACCGTGGTCGTGCCGGGCCCGGACGCCGATAGCCGGGCGAGTTATCGACGTGCCATCCACGCTGCCAAACAGCACAAACTCGTGCCGGACGGGTACGACCTGCGGCACACCGGCCGCAACACCGGTGACCTCGTCATCTGCCTGTATTCGGCAGCGCAGCCCTACGACACCGATTGGAATCGGCTACGGCTCGGCCAAGGCGACGATCGCGCCACAGCGTCCGCCGATTACAGCGCCCTCGAACAGGACCCCACCAACCTGCGGGTAGCACCCGAATCGGTCCCGCGGGTGCTCGCGGTGCTCAAGGCGATCAACGACGCCGGGTCAGCAGGGAGATGCCGCGTCGGCATCAACCTCACCACGAAGGCTCCCAAACCGTACGTCAAATTCGGTAGTACCCGGCGCTCGCTCGACTTCATCGAGGAGTACGACCAGGTGCCCCATGTACTTACCGTCGAGGAACGGCGAACAAAACGATTGCGACCCTGGGCACACATCCCGGAATTCGACAGCGTTCCCACCGGCCGACTCCGGCTCGAGGTCAGCAAGTATCAGTCCGACCGGCGCCTCACCTGGCGCGATACCCCGACCAGGAGTTTGGAACAGCAGGCTAGCCGCATCGTCGCCGGCATCATCAAGGCCGTCGAAGAGCAGCAGCAGGTTGCTGCGGCTTTCCGGAAGCGCGAGCAGGAACGCCAGGCCGCAACGCGACTCGCTGAACACCGGGCATCCGAGGAACGACGCCGCCGCGATGCCGAGCGCAGGACTCGGTGGGAGCACGCCATCACGAACGCCCGTCGACTCGCCATCGAGGAGCACCGCAGGACGACGTTCAACACCGCGATGAAGCAGTGGCAGAAGGCCGTCAACATGCGGGAGTTCTGCAACGCCCTCGAACATGCCGCTGCTGATCAAACGGCTTATAGAGGTGAGCTCAACGCCTGGCTGGCCTGGGCACGCGCCAGGGCCGACAACATCGATCCCACTGTCGGCACGCCCGCCCTCGCAACTATTAACTTCGCCATGGAGCCGAGCACGGAGGACTTACGCCCGCACTTGGACGGATGGAGCCCACACAATCCCGTGAAGGAATAACGGTCTGCCACGGTCAGCTTTCTTGCAGATTCGCGGCCAAAGGTTCATTGGGGACATGAGGCGGGTTAATACCTTCGCATGCTTCTATTTGCCGACGATCTCAATCAGGATGGGTTTGATTCGATCCCAGGCTTCGTGAACATCTGCACTGCTGGCGAACGCGTCGGGCTCGTGGTTTCCTACATTGAGCGCGGACGTGGTGCCGGCAAACTGCGCTGCAGGCAGGGCACCCCTGCGATTAATTGTATTGATCAGCGCCGTCATGCGGGCGTCACTCTGATAGGCCTTGGCGAGTTCGGTGACGCAAAATGCGAGATTCCTACCGGCCAGCCGGTTTTGGCGTGCTGTCACGAAGTGGTCTTTGATTGAACATTCGAGCACCGTGCGCAGCAGGTCGTACGCGGCGTTCGGAAAGTCTCGGAGGTCTAGGCGCTTCAGCTCTTCGAAGCGGCGCCGCAGGCCAGACGAAGATCCCTTGTATTCGAATCCTTCCATGTCTAGCCTTGAACGAGTGTCGCCGCGGTTGGGGCCACGTGGGCTAGGACTTGCCGGTTCAGTCCGATCTGGCTTACCGGGCTTGCCAGCGGCAGCCTGGCCAACCGCACCGCTGGTTGACGGATCGGGGCGACCGGCTGTGGTGGGAGCTTCCAGTCGTTCGCCGCCAGTGACTTCGGCTCCACGCTGTCGGCCGTCAGACGTATTCGCAGCTGGCGAGGACTCGCTCAGCAGGATGTCGGCCGCATCGTCGTTATTGCCGGCGACGATGCGGGCCAGCTCCTTCGCAAACGTTTCGTGCTCGGGCTTGGCCCTCTGTAGTTCCGCCGAGCGCGTGTTGAGCGTCCTAGCCTTGAAGCGCCCCAGCAAGTACTGCAAGCCACGGCGTTGCCCCGCTGACAGCCGTTTGGAGGCAAGCAGTCCATCCTTGTTGAACGAGAGGCCGAGCGCCTGCTGAACTTTCGGCAAGTCGTATGCATACTCAAACGCCGTCATCTTCAAACGGCTTTCTTGTACGAATTCGCCGAGTTCGTGATCGTCGTATCGGATGCCACGGATTAGTTCACGCATCTCTCCCATACGAATGAAGCCGACAATAGACTTTGCTTCGCTAGGATAGAGCAACTTCAAATCATTGACGGAAACGTTCGCGGACAGCTGAGCGTGGTAGAAGACGGCCTGCTGCTCACGAAGCCAGGCCTTCTTCGGGTTGCGCGTGTGGAGTCGGGCTAGCAGGGGCTGCGCCGCCGCCCGGGACGGCGCGACCATCACACGCACCCGGGATAGCGGCTCGGCCTGGGGATAACGTTCCAGTAGGCGCTCGACCTTGAGGGCCGACTTGCCGAGTAGCGCCGGCTTAAGGATCGCTTTGAGAGCGGCGGCTCGTCGGTTTGCTTCTAGTACGACGTATCGCCCGCGTTCGACTACTACGACCGGCAGCTCATTGTCTAGATAGCCGTCACGGAGAATGTCTTGTATCAGCTCCAGAAGGTCGGCCGCTTCGACGAGATAGTTTGCGATCGCGGACTCGTCGAGCTCGCCACCCGGAATCCGGACATTCTGGAGGTCGAGGTCAAGCTCGCTCAAATCGCGTTCCTCGATTGGCCAGGGTGCAGCCACCATGCCTCCAGATCAGTATCGCAGGCGACGGCCTCGGACGCCGACGTCGTGGCCGCTGGAAGGTTCCGCGGCGCCACTCCAAGATAGGCTGTTGCTACCCGGCTAAGGCAACAGGATATTGAGCTGCCTTTACACGATGCGGCAACCCTGGTGGTCGCCACGGTGTGCTCACCCGCGGCTGGTCACGGAGCAATCGACGTCGGACACCGCCCTTCTCAACCCTTCTCAACGCGCCTGTCTCTCCTGTCGGCCAGCATGGTTCCTGCTGGCCGACATCGGCGGTGGACCTGCCGTCGCCGAAGGCGCCCGGATACCCTTCCGCTTCGCCCCACTCGCAACGACCACCCAGTCACCGACTTCCCGGCCCTGGGGCGCAGACGCCCAACTTGCCCCCGCACTGCGATTGGGCGGGATCGCGGCTGCTCTGGCGGGGTGGGTTGAGGCATACTGGCAACAGGACAGCCAGGACCGGCGGGGCACGGCCTTTAATGCAACCACCAAGAAGTTCGACGACTTCGGTCGCGGCGGCCGTCGTCATCTCATGCGGGGAAGGGGGAACCGTGGCCGAGGTGCTGGACGTGGCAGCCTACATCTTGGATAAGGCTGGCCCTATGAGCGCGATGAAGTTGCAGAAGCTTTGTTATTACGCGCAGTCGTGGCACATGGTGTGGGAGAGCCGACCGCTTTTCGACGATAGAATTGAAGCGTGGGCTAACGGCCCTGTCGCGCCGAGCCTCTACCGAGTGCATAGAGGAAAGTTCACCGTATCGTCCAGCGACATTCCTGGCGATGCAGATGAGCTAGATTCCGGCGAGAAGGAAAGCATCGACGCCGTGCTTGAGTTTTATGGGACCAAGGGCGCGCATGAGCTGAGCGAGCTCACGCACCGCGAGACTCCTTGGGTAGAGGCTCGAAGATCGGCCGGCCTGGCACCCATGGAACCTGGGACGGCGGAGATTTCGCCGGCTTCGATCGCCGAGTATTACGATGGTTTGACTTCAGCGGAAAATTAGCGGGTATCGCTTGTGGGACGAGATCGTTCGCGGAACAAGAAGGTTCCGGGTGCCGCAGCGCTCCAAGTTCCAACTGGCAAGCGGGTCCCTGGAGCCGCAGGTCGACCGCCAAGCGTCTTGCCTCCGTCGGATGAAAAGTTGGCGATACGGTGGACGTATTTCGACTTCGACGGGCCTTGGTGCCTCGTGAACTCGCCGTCCGCAACGATAGTCCGGCTTCTAAAAAAGTTGCGCGAACTCGAGTCCATGTATCCGAACGAGGTTTTTTCAGGCGGAGAGCTAGGTAAAGAATACAATGTTCCGGACCTCCCGAATGATAAGGCTCGCGCCCGCCTCGTCGAACTGAGGTTCGATGACCAGACCAGGATCGCCAGGCTTCGGATCGACGGTCCCGGGCGTCTTTACGGATTCCGCCAAGACCGCTTCTTCTTCGCCTTGTGGTGGGATCCTCATCATGAGATCTGGCCGAGCCAAAAGCGAAACACCTAGTCGAAGCATTTGACTAAGACGACTTCAGGTAGCCGTCTGACAAGTATGCGGATGACTGGAGCGCTGCTCAAGCGATGGCGGCATCCTAACCTCAGATCCGCCCTCTGCTGAACGGCAGTGATCAGCCTCCCGTAGCTTCGCATCAGGCCGAACCTCCGCTCTGCGATGCAATTATTATCGGCGAGACCCTTTCAATGATGATCCGACTAGCGACGTTGATGGCGGCGTGCCACAGATCGACCGCACGCCCAACAGCACGCCATTCGAAAAACGGACTAAAATCACCTTTCGGGCAATATATACCAACACGCCCTTTCCCCTGAAGCGACCTACCTCCGAACAGCAACCACGCCGCTACAATCAGCGCCTCGATGAGGGTTCTCGATCGCAATCGATGAGCGGAGCTTGTTCCTGTGCATTCGATCTCCGGAAGTAGCCGCCGGGCTTGGAGCACTCGGCAAGAGCTGGCTGCCGGTGGCGATGGTTACGCTCTCTCGCGTGGCTCGGGGCTCACAGCAGAGCATCCTCTCTGCAGCTTTTGAGCTAGCTGGTCAGCAGGTTTTTCGACGAAGGGCGTCTTGTGGTGAGTCTCTTGCAGCGGGCCGCGAATAGGGCGAAGAGTATGAGCCCGCTCGCATCTCTCATCAATAAGGGCTGTTCGCCCATCGGCGGGATCTACCAGCTCGACTATTCCCGGGCCCTGGTACTGACCGACGATCACCGGAAGGGCGAGGCCGGCGGAGTTCCATTGGGCTGCTACCTGCTCGCCGTCGCGGGAAAGGCCACCGGTGAAGGATTCACCCTCGACGACGAGGAGATGATTCTCCTCAGAGTGCGAGGGACTGCGCCACTGCCGCATGAGGCAGACCTGGTCCAGACGCGGCTTGCGGTGGTACGCGACGCGACCAACAGCCAGCAGACCTTTGACGCTGTAACCGACGATCTGACACTTGACGAGCTGCAGCAGTCGGCTTTCGACTGTGAGGTGCTCGGGACGTTCTACGCTCCCGCGAACGGCGGGCCGCTCGAGTTCGGTGCCGACATCGACAACGTCACCTCTGCTGCACGTTACGAGGTGTTCCTGCCTAGCTCTGAGGTTCTGTCGTGGTTGGCTTCTTTTCCCGACACCGGCGGCGAAGACGAACTACCGCTGGGTGTCGTCCGCTTCTCCTCGACTCGCCGGCGGTCGGCGGTCTCCGGCACCGATCAGGCAGCAGTGCGAGTACATATCAGCGACTTCGTTTCCCGGAAGACAGCCGTTTTTGGTATGACGAGGACTGGAAAATCGAATACGATCAAGACACTCGTCACTGCCATTCATCGCTACGCGTCCGTTCGCGGCCAGCGTATTGGCCAGGTCATCTTCGACCCTCAAGGCGAATATGCCAACGTGAACAAGCAGGATGGAACCGGGCTACGCCGCCTAGGCGACGAAGCGACCGTTCGCATCTACCGATTCGGCGCCGACAACAGCGATCCGCAGATCCGGCCACTGGGTATGAACTTTTTCGATCTCGCATACTTCGATGTGGCGGCGTCGTTCGTCAACAGCTCGGTATTAGAGCAGTATGGCTCGTATGCCTATGTGAAAAACTTTACTTCGATCAACTGGGAAGAGCCACCCCGCACGAGCCCATCTGAGTGGGCCGCCTGGAGCCGCGCAAGGCTCGGATTCTATGGCCTGCTCAGCCTGTGCGAGTTTCGCGCTGATTCCTTCTCCGATTCCAGTGCCTCACAAACGGGTCCCGAGATCGAATTCGTGTGGTCGAAGCAGGACTGTGACGAATTCGAGAGTGATCAACGCCACCGGGGAATGATCTCACGCCCGCCCGGCGGGGGAACTTACTACAAGATCCGCACTCCGCAGGCGGCCCGAGCCGTCACACTGTTCATGGCGAAGAAGGGAAGCTGGAACACTTCCAGCAAGAACGAAAAAGACGTCCGCCCCTTCGGGTTTATCGCAGAGGTACTTAGTAGGGCAAGCGTCAAGGCTGCGATCCGAACGTTGACGGAATTCCACACCGCTAACTCACAGCAGCGCGTTGAGGAACAGGTATGGGACGACATGACCAACGGCAGATTGTCTATCGTTGACCTGTCCTACGGTGCCGGCGACGCTCCCCGGATCATCTCCGAGAATATTGTCAATCACATCCTCAATCAGGCAAACGCCCGCTTCCGCAACGACGACGATAATGTCCGCCTCCAGGTAGTAGTCGAAGAAGCGCACAACCTCTTCGAACGAGGATCCAAAGAGACATCCTCTAATCCTTGGGTTCGCCTCTCTAAGGAAGCTGCTAAGTACGACATCGGCCTCGTCTACGCCACCCAGGAGGTTACGAGCGTCGACCAGCGTATCCTCTCCAACACTTCCAACTGGCTCGTCGCCCATCTGAACTCGGACAACGAGACCCGCGAGCTGTCTCACTACTACGACTACAAGACTTGGGCCGAGAGCCTACGTCGCTGCGAAGACGTGGGTTTCGTTCGAATGAAGACGTACTCGGGTAAGTACATCGTTCCGATCCAGATTGCCCGGTTCGATCACGACATGATCAATCAAGCTCGTATAGCGGCAGGGCTCACGCCGCTGGCAGCAGGACCGTCGGAGGGACGGGAATAGTGCCGTACCCAACGGAACGCGCTTCCCGTCTGGGCCATGTTCCTACCGTAAACAGCGCCGCAGTGAAGGCCGCTTTCCAACGATGGACAGTAGCCCAGGCAAAGCCTCAGGATAAAACGTCGGTCACCTCTCTGTGTGTCCCTGTCGAGGCGCTGCCGGAGGTTAATGGCGGCGCGGACGTCACCATGGCTATCACAGTTGACGGCTCAGATTCAGAGGTAGAGGCCACCAGGGAGTATCCAACGATCAAGGTCGGCTATATTCGGGTTGCCGGCTCGTTGCTGGACATCAATAAGCTGAAGTCAAGCCGCTCGAATGGAACCATTAATCCCATCGAGCTTCGCCGTTCATATGAGTCGTACGCCTTTGATGCGGCCCTCCCTGGCTCCGGTCTGGTTCTTCCCGGAAATAGTGGACGAGGAACTTGGCGAGTCGAGATCGACAGGTTCCTGCGGGAAAGCACTATCGATAACCGAAGCATCGACAACCCGGAGATCCCGGACCTCACGCTGGCCGATGCGCTACTCATCATGCACGGCCGGCCAGCAAGCCCGGCCAAGGACGCTCCTGTCCGGGTTTGTCCCTCCTGTGCGACTAAGTTCATCGCCGGCACCGAGCCCCGGGTGACACGCGATGGCGGCTCCTGCCCCAAATGCAAGGCGGACTTGTACTTAGGCGACGTACTCCGCACGCACGACGAGTACGTCGAAGAAGGGTCGAATCAGACATCGATGACCCGCGCCATGGTGATGGCCGAGCGACTCATGACTCTCGGCTACATGGACTCTTTCGTCTCCGAATACGACGACGCAGAAGAAATTCTCCGCCGAACCATATTTATCACCGACGGACCGCTGGCGCTGTTCGGCGCTGTGGCACCTCTCAAGCGGCGACTGACGGAGTATAACGCCGCACTGTACGAGTGGGGAGTCCAGAAAGGTCTAACGCTGCCGCTGCTGGTCGGAATCGAGAAGTCCGGACGATTTGTTGAACATGCGGACCTCATCAAGGATCTCATTCCGGTGAACCACGTGATGCACTTGACCACGAAGTACATCAATAAAATTACGGGCCGGCCGGAGAACCATGCTTACGGAGTCGACGAGTTCTATGGGCGTCGTTTCATTTATCGCACATCTTCCGGTGATCCGCTCGTTATCACTGTTCCGCCGAAATCCGGGATCCTGCCTTACCGAGGCGACGGCTCAGAGGACTTGTCCAGCTACCCGACACTCAGGGTCATCTGCGAGGTTCTCGACAAGGTGAGGACCCGGCTGTACCCCAACGCTCTCATCCCTGTTGCGCTGGCTCACAATGCCGCGTCGCTCCCACTTGGCGTTGGGCATTCAGTTCTGCGCGCGATGGCGCAAAAGGGGATAGGCCTTCCCAAAAACTCGCAGATTCGCTACCGATCGCCGTTCTAGCCGCTTGCCCCCTAAGTGCATCTAGCCTCCGAGAAGCGGAACAGTAGTGCTCACAGGTCCTTGAAGTCTTCTCCGGCCGGGAATTTCGGCAAAGTGGAGATGATCAGCTCGGACTTGAGGCCTCTACCGGTGCTGCCGCTAGCGGAGTACAGGAGTTGCACGAGCCGTCGCTGTATACGCCACCTCGGCGCTGTGGAGTCTTCTGGCTTTATCGTGGCACTGCCGTATAGCTCTCTGATGTCGGGGTGATCGTCGTACGACAGTACCCAGCGATACTTCGGTGAAGTGTTCAAATATTCGGCGAGCTGCTTATGGTCGAAGTCGCCGAATGCAGTGGTATAAAGTCTCGCAGCCTTGTCTACGTACGGTGGATCCAGATAAGAGACGACATCATCTGACCCATACTTGCCGTACGTGCTCGCGAATTTCTCGAACGTCGCCTTCCAGTCTTGCCGCCAAACATCTAAAAGTTTTCCTGATTCGTATAGGCTTCCAACTAGGCGGATTCTCTCCGCAAGCGCCGGCTTGTTGAATCTGCAGTTGATTTTATATTCTGACTCTTGCTTTCGGCCTCCGATAGGGCCCGCCCGGCCGTGCAGAATTCCTGAGAATGTTGTTCGATTGAGAAACAAGCATTTAACTGCGAGCTCAGGATCATCAGGCGACGAGGCGCTGTAACCACGCCAGTAGTCCCATCGTTCCAGTGTTACCGGTTCATCAAGCATTCTTTCTACGAGCCATTCAGGCCGCTTCGCCGCTGCGATCCAGAAGTTGCTAACCAGTGGGTCAGCATCGGCGATCAACGCATGCGGAACGACTCCGTCGACCAAGAGCCGCAGGGTGGTCGCTGCACCACCGGCGAAGGGTTCCAAAAACACGGCCGGCCGCAGGGCATTCGCGCTCATAATTTCTTTTATGCGGCGCACCAGGGCACTTTTGGCTCCCGGATAGCGCAGGGGGCTCAGGTACCTCGTCGGGGCGTTACCCGGGCCGACGACCCTAGACTTGCTTCCCGCCGCTTGCGGCAGGGCGGCGAATCTCTTTTCTGGGGACCCTGGTCCCGCTTCGACGTCCAAGTACCTAGCCCCTACGCCTCGATGACATAGGTGGCATCATATTATATTATGCCGCTTGTTCGTTCACCGCGGTAATAGCTTTTTGCGCCACGCCGAGATGTTCAGGATGGCACGGACGGTGAGCGCCTCATTGCTCTTCTCGATTCTCGCGGATCGCTTCGTATGCCCGTCAGCGCACCGGCAGACCAGCCGGGATCAGACTGAACGCCGCCAGTGCCGCCTGAGTCAGGCGCAATGCACGAGGCATGGTCGACGCACCACAAGCGGCATTCCGCGCACAGTTGGCCCGTCTATGGTGGCCAGATCCGCACCCCATGCGCGCGGAACCGCTCGGGATCGTCGAGGATCGTCTGCCAGTTGCGCCGGGTCAGCTGCAGCTCGCCCTCGCCCCGCGAGTGCCGTTTGCCCAGTTCGGCATGGACCGCGCTGAGCTGCGCGATGGGCAGGACCAGCACGCCGGTCACGGTGAACGCCTCGAATAGCACCAGCGCGTAGTACGCGACCTCGGGATGTGCGTGCACGGTGTGCTCGTTGACCCAGCCGCTGGCCGGGTTGGCGAGGTACTTCACCTGCACCTTGTCACCGCCGTGCAGCGTCAGGTCCCAGTGCGCCTGCACCCGGCTGACCGCGAGCTCCCCGCCGAGCAACGCCTGGACCAGGTTCTCGCTGATCTGGCCAGCGGATCCCGGTTCGACGCCGGCAGGCCCATCGCGTCCAGCATGAGCTGGCGCGCAGCCCGGTAGACGCCCAGGGCCTCGAGCAGGGTGGCAAGTCGCTGCGGATCATGGGCGCCGTTCATCCGAGATTCACGACCTGCGCCTGACCGGCCACCTGGGCATGCACGACGGCGGCGCTCTCGGCCAGCAACCGGCCAGCCTTGGCGGACAGGTCCAGCTGCTGCTCGTCGTCGCCGATCACGATGGTGGCGGACGTCGCCGTTGCCAACGCGACTGCCCGGCCACTGCCGAGGTGCCCGCGCAGCAGGACGTTGATCGGGGTGCTCATCTGCTGGCTGGGTCCGGGGTTGCGGTAGTTGCCGGACAACCGACGGTGCAGGTTCTCGCTCTCACCGATTTACACCCGGTCCGGTGGTCCGGTGAACGTGAGCCGGTAGAGACCGTGCGACGCGACCACGCGGGGAAACGCCGGCGTGCCAGCGCCGTCGAGCACCACGGCCCCGGCGACGGCCCACCGCAGCCGGACCCGGACGTCACCGGTGGCCCCACCGGGAGCTCCCGCGCCGGTGCCGACGCGGGCGGTGTGAGGTCGCGGCGGTCGGTGGCCAGGGGTGCCGAGAGACGACTGAAGCGAACCCGACGCCGGTCCAGGTACACCGGCTGCACCCGGTATCCGGCGGTGCGCCACGCGTGGGCCTGAGGGTGGCCGGCGTTGGCCCACCACTGTCGCAGCCTTGCGGAGGGCGGCAGGCCTTGGACCAAGGTGGCGATCTCGTCGAAGCCGAGGTCCACCTCCTTCTGGCCGCGGCCGGCGGCCGTGCTCAGCACGACGATCAACGCGTGATATTTGCTTGGCATAGCGTGGCCTCCCCGGTGACAGTTTGCGAGATCGCGCCGACGTGGGGGAAGCGCCGGACGGTCGGACTCCGCGGCCGCCGTCGGCTCAGGCGGCGGCGCGCCGTTTGGCTCTGATGCGGTCGGCAACGGCGTCGGCGGCGTCGTGGTGCAGGTTCTTGGTGACGCTCTGGTAGGTGTCGCGGGTCAGGGTGGTGGTGGAGTGGCCGAGTTGTTCGGAGACGACCTTGATGTCGACGCCGGCTTCCAGGGCGATGGTGGCGGCGCCGTGGCGTAGGTCGTGCAGGCGGATGGGCGGGAAGCCACCGCGTCGGATGAGCCGGCGGAAGCGCTGGGAGACCGAGTTGGGGTGCCAGGCCCGGCCGTCGGGGCGGACGAAGAACAGGCCGGTGTCCGGCCACGCGGCGCCGGCGGCCAGTTGCCACCTCGTTCGTTCGGTGCGGTAGGCGGTGAGCACGTCGACGGTGTCGAGGTCCAGGATGACGTCGCGGTTCCCGGCCTCGCTTTTGGGTTTCTTGTGCTGGAGGCGGCCGCCGCCGTGGGTGGCGATCTGGTTGACGATGCCGATCTCGGCCTTGCGGAGGCGGACCTCGGCGTCGAGCAGCCCGATGGCCTCGCCGCGGCGGGTGCCGCGGTAGGCCATTAGGTGCAGCACCGGGTGCAGGTCGGGCGCTGCGACGGCGGTGTACTCGAGGAAGTCGGCGAGCAGGTCGTCGGTCCAGACCATGACCGGGCCGGGGACCTCGCCGGTGGCTAGCCACCGCTGCACGCGTTCGGGTTCCCAGACGATCGGCCGCGACCTCGGGTTCGCGGTCTTGACCAGGGCGGCCGGATTGGGGATGCCGGTGACGATGCCGTGCAGCAGGGCGTCGTTGAAGGCTTTGCGCAGGGTGGCGCGGATCGGGAGCGGGTCGCCGGGCCAGTGGGGCGCCGTCCGGCGGCGCTGCGCCGGACGGCGGGGTCGGGGCTGTTCTGCTGGGCGAGCAGGGTGTCGTTGCGTTCGTTGATGGCGCGGATGAGGGTGTAGATGTGCTGCGGGCGTAGCTGGTCGAGTGGCACGCCGCCGAGGACGGGGATCAGGTGGGTGGCGATGTGGCTGGCGTAGGTCCGGCGGGTGTTGTCGTCGACCTCGATGACCGTGATCCAGTCGTTCAGGTACTCGGCGAGTGTGGGTGTGTCGGCGAGCGGGTCGCCGGCGCGCAACCGCCGACGGACGGTGTCGGTGTCGGTGTCGGGTAGGACGCCGGTGGTGTGGCGGCTGGTTTGGATGAGGTCGCCGATCGCGGTCCGCTGTCTCTTGTCTCGGCCGGCGAGGCTGTGCAGCAGCGCGACCTGGTCGATCTCGGCTTGGGCGTCCTGACGGTCGGCGAAGCCGGTGCTCGGCCGCAGCTGGCGGCGCTTGCCGTCGCTGGTCGGGGGCAGTTCGAACTGGTAAGCCCATTGCCCGTGGGTGGGGCTGAAAGACCGGTTGGGCCGGCGCAGCTTGGGGCAGTGACGCAGGAGCGCTCTGCCTGTGTCGGGGTCCTTACAACGGCAGATCTTGAACGGAACCGGGCTTGCCATGTCGGTAGCTCCCTATCGTGCGGTGGAGGAAACGCCTTCACTTACGGCAGGTGGCAACCGGCAGATCACGGCAGGCGCCTGAGCTGCGGCACCGGCGCCCGTGCCACCATGGCTGAGTCGGATCGGCGGGGCGATCGTTGACCATCGGTGACTGCACGCATGCCGATGCTTGAGCCTTCACTGCCGCTCGCACGGGTCCGGGTTTACACGCTTGCGGAGGTAGCTGAGCTGACCGGAGCGAGCCTCGGGCAGCTTCGCGATGACTGCAGGGCCCGACGTCTCACCCATTTTCGGCGCGGCCGCACGATCGGTATGACGCTTGCTCACATAGAGGAGTTCGTTGCGGTTCACACGATTCTCGCCGCCAAGATCGCCGCTATGTCCGAGCTTGAGGAGGTGGTCATGATGAGCCGGCGCAACGCCCGGCGCGGTACTCGTTGGCGGGCCGCGTGAGAAGTCCTCTCGATCCCGAGACCCAGCGCCTCGTTGACATCGCCGTGGCCGGGGCACCGCCGCTCACGGCAGAGCAGATTGCCGTACTGCGACGCATCCTGACGCAAAGTCGACCAACCACCTCGGAAACCCGGCCTGACCCCAACCAGCCACCAAGTTGATCACTCGTTGAACCGATGGGGTCACGATCGGTGTACTATCCGGCGAGCCTACCGACGATAGTTGTCGATCTATGGGGGTCCCGGTGGGGCAGCTAGCTGCACAGCTCGAACGGATCAGTGTCGAGGTTGCTTCGCCCGATGGCCTTATCCGCGCTGGAGTGCAGGGACGACTTCAGGTGTCGCTGGCGTTCCAGCAGCGCTCCTACGGCGGCTACGACGACGCCGCGCTAGGTCACCAACTCGGCTGGCTGGCGACACTCGCGTGGGTGCGGTATCACCGGGAGTACGCGGAGATCGAGGCAGCCTACCTGGACGGCTACGAGGCCGACCGTGACGCGTCGGACCGGGCTTTCGAGCAGGAGGCTCAGGAGCTGACCGTCACCGGTGTCTCGCCCGGCGGCTGGGTCAGTATCACCAGCCGTGCCCTGGCGACGTGGACGGTCACCATCCGCAGCGGCGCTCAGCGGGAGCTGACGCAGCAGCGGTTCATCGGTGAGGCGCTGGCCGCGTCCGCCGCGGCGATCAGCGTCTACCGGTCGTCGCGGGCCCAACTGCTCGACCGTTACTACGACCTGTCGGCGGGCCTGCCCCCGTGGCGGCGTGGCGTGACCGCCGGCGATCGACGTTGGGAGCGACGATGACTTCCCCTTCTTCCACGACCGGGCGGCGCTGGTGGTGGATCGCTGCGGCCATCGTTGTGCTGGTCGCCGCCGGTGTGCTGTTCGCTGTGAACCGGGGTGACGGGAAGCCGTCTGCCGGTGACACGACGCCGCCGCTCGCTGCGAGTGCCGGGCCGCGGCCGTCCCGCAGTGAGCCGGCGTGTCTGCCGACGGTCATCGAGGCTGGTTTCGCCGTCGTCGGGCAGAGCGTGCGGTACGGCGTCGTGGCCCGCAACGACTGCCCGGAGGCTGTCATCAACGCCGCCGTCAAGATCCGGGTGGTCGATCCCTCAGGGAATCCGGTGGCCGGGACCGACGAGCAGCTGCCGGACCTGGTCGTCCTGCTGCCCGGGCAGCAGCTCGCCGGCGCGGGCCGTTTCTACCTGGACAAGCCCGGCAAGGTCGGCAAGGTCGAGGCCGCCTTCGCGGCCGCGACACCGGCGCCGACTACGGCGTTCGCCGCGTGGCCGCGCCAGGTCAGCGTCACCGGTGTCACGGCCGGCGCCCCGGACAGCCACGGCCGGTCGACCGTGACCGGCCGGATCACCACCGACCCGGCCAACACGGCGCTGTGCTCCCCCACGGCCAGCCTGATCCTGCGCGACAGCAACGGAAAGATCATCTACGGGATGACCGGGCAGATCCGGGACGACCAGGTCAGCTTCGAACTCGCCGTGCCCAAGGCCACCGATCGCAGCACGATCAGCGTGGCGATCGCCCTGGGCCAGCCGGCGCTCACCCTCGACTCGGTACCCACCGCGGCCTGCACCGCCTGACCCGCACACAGCCGACGACACGGGGGAACCATCATGGCTGACAACCTCACCGCGGACATCAACGAGCTGTACATCATCGGGCGGATGTCACTGCCGATGATGGGAAACATCTACGGCAAGGTCAACAACGCCGTGGCGGCGACGGCCGACAGCGAGCAGCCCGCCTTCACGGTGACAGCCGGCGGACCGCCCAGCCAGATCACGTCCCTCTGGCAGAGCCTGCGCGACGACCTGCAGAACATCCTTGGTCACAGCGCCGAGAACCTGTTCAGCGCCGGGCAGACCGTCATCCACATCGCCGACCTGTTCGAACAGACCGACACCGACTCCGGCAAGGCCCTGCTCCAGTCGTACTGGGCCGGCGGAACCCCGCCGAGCACCGCCGGGCAGGAACACATCCCGGCTGAGGAACCGCCCGCGATCCGGATCACCAGGTAGGGAGGAACCTGTCATGGCCGACGGATACGTCTACCGCAGCTTCGCCGACCTGCACGCTCTGGGTCAGCGCGTCGTCGACAAGGCGGCCGAGGTCGTCCTCTGGCAGGACGACTCGTACAGCCAAGCCCAGCAGGGCTCCATCAACGACTACACCAAGTCCCAGACCCCGGGCATGGACACCGGCAACCCCCACTACGCCGCGCCGAGCTCAGGCCGTCCGGAGGACAACGCCAACGTCCAGGAGTACGTCCGCCAGGCCCTCGCCGACGTGCCCGGCTACTTCACCGCGTTCTCCGTGCCCGACCCGGACAGCATCAACGCGTCGCTCACCGGCCCGCTCTACCGCACCGCCGGAACCCTGGTCCCGAGCCTGAAACTCACCCGCAAAGCGGGCGGGCAGCTGTCGACCGATTCCCTGGCCGGCGCCGACGCGGCCGGTGAGACCATCGGTCAGCTCGTCGGTCACATCACGACGATTCACATGAAGTACTGGACCGGCGATGCGGCCAACGCGTTCTCCGGCTACTGCGCCGCGTTGGCTGACGCCGCCGGGCTGCAGCATCAGCTCGCGACCAGCCTCGCCGAGGTGATGGACGCCCACCTGGAGATCCGGCGTCGGCAGCTCACCGACATCTGGACCATCGGGGAGACCACCATCAAGGTCCTCGACTCCCTCGACCAGTGGTGTATGAACCGCAAGAAGAGCACACAGACCGTGTTAACCGTCGTCGGCGCGATCGCCGCAGTCGTGGTCGTCGCCGCCGCCCCAGAAGCCCTTCCTGCCGGCTCCGCGGTCGCCGCAGAGGCGATCCAGTCGCTCGGGGCGATCCTCGGCACCGTCCCGGACAAGAAGGACGAAGCCCTGTCGATCAGCGGCGCCACCGTTCAAGCGGTGATCCAGTCGATGACCGACGCCATCCATAAGCTGTATGAATACATCGATCGGCAGGAACAGCTGCTGGCGCAGGCCCTCGGCGCGCTCCGAAACGCGACCGATATGTACCGCCAGATGCTGCTGGTCCCATCACCGCGCGAATTCACCGCACTGGCCGGCGCTGATATCGACACCGTGCGAGGGGTGTTCTACGACCGCTGACGCACCGCCGTCGGCGGCAGGGCCGAAGCTGACATCTGCGGACTTTCTGTGCGCACCTCCTCCGATCGTCGCCGCTAGTCACCCCCAACGCCGTGGCCAGCGGGCGGGGTAGCGCTGACGGCCGCTCCTCGGCACTCGGCTTCCTCCACAAAGTACTCCTGCAGACTGTTACTTGTCCATGGTTCACCATGGTTGTCTTATCCTCTGTCCGTTGGCGGACGCGTACGGACGAACGCGGGTCTGCAGCGACGGCCTGGCGACTTCGAGTCTTTAGGGCCCGCCGAAATAGATGGCGAGGAAAGCGAAGCCGATCAGCGACCGCAGCCGGATCTCGTCGAAAGTCATTGGCTGGACGGCCTTGCGTGGTTTCGGTAGTCGGCCGACGTCGCGGACCGGGTTAGCGGGGAGCGCCCCGTGGCGGACGGCCAGGCCGACGGTGGCTTCGCGAATGGTCATGTCGCCGATGGCGGGCAGGATCCAGTAGTGCAGGTTGTTGGTGTAGTAGTCGACGGTCTGTTGCCCGATCCGGTTCTCGATGAGGACCTCGTCGATCCAGATCGCCCCGCAGCGCCGTGATCTAGGCGAATTGCCTACTTAGGATGGGTGACTGAGTGACCGCCCGTGCCCGCTCGCGGCCCTTGTTGATCTCGGTTACTGGCCCGCTAATGGCCCGGGATCGTGGCTGACTCGGCTGCCTGCGGCCCGTCGGCCTGCCGCTCCCGGTGACCACCTGTCCCGGTGGCAAGCCGCGAAGCGGCGCGGCAGCAGCCGATCGCCGGAAGCACCGGAGCCGGTGACCACCCGCGGCGATCGTCAGGGCCGCTCGGCGAGTGGGGATTCGTTGCCGCTGGGCTCCACGATGTCTCCGGCGGCCTGGATGGCGTCGAGGAACCGACGGAAGACGGACCAGGGGAGTGCCCAGTGCCCGTGCATGGTGAGGGTCACGTGATCGGTGGGCATCGGGACGAACGGGCCGGACTCCGGTGAGGCGTCGGGGATCCGGACCTCGATGTAGTTGTTCTCAGGGTTGTCCGGGTCGACCTCGTAAAGCTCGTAACACCACGAGTCGGCGTCGCCGTGGTGGAACTGGTTGACCTCGAACCGCCGGCCGTCGTGTGACCAGGTGTTGAGTGTCAGGGGCAGCGCAACTGCCTCGCTCGACAGGTCGCGTCCCTCCTCCACCAGGTCGCCGCTGGATTCGAGAAGGTGGATCAGCTTCCCGAGGATCCGCCAGGGCAGGACGCCGCCATCGGCATAGACCACGACATGCTCAGGCGGCGTCGGTGTGAACGGTCCGTCCGGGGTCGCGTCGGGAATCGATATGGTGAGGTTCGGTCCGGCGCCTGGTGGTTCGTCGAGGCCACGCAGCTCGTAGTACCAGGCATCGGCGGGGACGCTGTACATCGAGATGACCTCGTACCGGTTGCCGCCGTGGGACCAGATCTCCATCGCCGGATGATCGCAGCCTCAGCCCAGCTCGCCGAACGGTTTCCGTGCTGGCCGGCTCGCCGGCCGATGCCGGCCGGAGGCCGCCAGCAGGCCGAGCGGGCCGGCCGCGCCGCGCTCGCGCGGCACCTTGATCCAGAAGAGACGAATTCGGCAGCGACTTCTTTGCTTTGCGATCGACCATATGCGGATCGACTCCCATACTGCCAGGACGGTGCCCAGCCAAGATCGCTGACCCGCAAGCCGCTGACCTGTATCGGCGCGGTTCAAGGTACCGTCGCTCCCCGCTGCCTACCGCGAACGACCGGTCTGTCTGGCACGGATCTGGCACGCGGTCCGGCAAACGGATCATGTCCAGCAAGGCAGCCATCGGCGGACGAACCGGGCAACTACTTGAGTCCGATCCCCCGGCGCCTTGCCTTGATCCTGCGACCATCACCCAAGTCGACCCATGCGCGGACCCGCTGATACGGCAAGCCCTTCTGCTTGCAAACCTGCTGAATCGCGTCGGTTTCCATGTAGAAGGACACCTCTGCGCCGGCCTCCAGGCGATGGGGCAACGTAGGAGAGATCGGTAGCGGGCGCGTCATGAAGATGTTGCCAGCCTTCCGACCGGGCAACTGGTAACCCCAGTTGGTCACGCTGACCGCCATACGGCCTAAGTTGCGAGCAGTGACGTTGGTACACCAGATGCCCTCATGACCGACCAGCGCCTGGTTGACCGTAGCTCGAATCAGCGCACCGGATCTACGCCACGAGACAATCTGCCAGCCGAGCGACACGGTGCTCATGCCGATCGCGATGATCGACAGCACTTCAGCGGTCTTCATGCTGGAGAGGATCTCGCGGAACGTGACAAGAACCGAGGGACGTCCGATATAGGCCTTAGGTCGCGTGTCGACCCCTTGGCCCCCAAGTAACTCATGATCTTGAATGAGCGTAATTGACGCTGGGCTGACATGCGAACTTCAACCCGCAATCGGCCATGGGTGTCCGGCGTAGTCACCGGCGGTTGCCACCCAGTTAGTCACCCATCTACCCTCGGCCACCCTGAGCCGAGAACTGACTGAGGGCCTTGCCGGAGGCTCGTACGCTTGTCCCCGTGATGCGACGAGATCCGAGTGAGGTTGTTGCAGACCTACGTGAAGTCGAGCGGCAGCTGAATGAGGCCTGGAAAGACATCTCCACGTGGCAAGTGCATATTGGACCGGTCAAGGTCAACAAAGTAATGACGTCAAGGAGCTGGTTCCTTGTTCTCGTCAGTGTCTGTGTTTTCGCCTTCGCTGCCGGCGTGGCCTTAACCTTAATAAAGGAAACGAAAGAGCTTGGCATTGCGCTCGTTGTCGGTTCAATCTTCGCCGCTGCTTCGTTCCTAGGTCAGGTTTGGACGGTACAAGTCCAAAAGGAGCACCAAGTCTCCGGAGACCTTTGGGGCGCAGAACAACGGCGTCACCTACAGCGACTCATCGAAGCAAGAGAGAAGCTCGTCGACGAGCGCGACGCGGCCAGCGGTGGTGCCGTACGCGGTTGACCGTCGGTCGCGAAGCCAGGAAGCGTCTTGCCGTGGCCTCAGCTTGGAAGGCTGCCTCGCGGGTTGGTCGGTATCGCGAAGTGTGCCCGGACTACGCGAACGCCTTGTTCATGGGCTCGGCAGCAGGTGCGATCACTGGAGATGTCGAGTCAGGACCGCACACCGTAGCTAGTTACGCCGGCGGCCATCGTGCGGCCTGCTATGAGTCAGCCTGCTGCCGGTCGGAGCGGTGGTGTTTGGCGCCGCACGGGCACCGGACCTGGTCGGGGCTCGCTTTGCCGGCGCCGGTTGGAGCTTTCCTGACCCGGAGAAATGTGATGGCGCGGTCGGCGACCGCGACGGTCTGCCGAATGAACGCCCTAGGCGAACGAATGGCCTCGGCGGTCAGATAAACCCGCCCGGCTCGGCTTAGAACGGCCGCGATGGCGAAGGGTTTGCGCTGCCGCAGGCGTACGCGAAGCATCTCCGCCAGGAGAATCAGCTCCACGCGGGCGGCGCGTTCAGAGCGACTCGAGGCGATGGCCAGACTGAGGGACCGTACTGCGTCGTCTACCTGGCCGGCGCGAAGATGCCAGCGGGCCCAGGTGCCCTGAAGCAATTGCAGCCCGTTGCTGACCTGACCGACCGCCTTGAACAGTTTCTCGGCCTCCTCAAGGTGGTATTGCGCCTCATCGAGGTCGCCATGGTCGACGAGAACCTCGGCCACCCGCTGATGGTAGTAGCCGTGCCCGGTCTTGAACTCGCTAGAGAGCCTGCTCGCCTCGATGTAGAGAGTGAGCGCGCGATGGTATTCGCCCTCGTCGGCGGCGATTCGGCCGAGGAAATGCAGCGCATTCCCCACGGCGCGCCGAGCCGACGTGGAGTCCGGGTGGTCACTGCCCACCCGGATGGCCTCTTCGAAAAAGCGGCGCGCGGTCGCCGGTTCGTTGTAGTAGTGAGCGAGGCCGCACGCAGCATTCCATTCTGCCCGGAGATCGGACAGAGCGGTCTTGGCTACAAGCGGCCGGCATTGGTCAAGGACGGTGAGGGCCTTCGGGTAGTCGCTCAGGTCGGCGTGGAATCGGGCCTGGAATAGCATCGCCGACGCTAGTTCGCGGTCGTCTTGCGCACTGCTGACGGCGCGCTCGACATAGGCGTTCCGGACGGCGTCGGTGTTGGCATAGCCCGCTCGGAACTGAGCCGCGAGGAGATACAGCTGGGTCGTTCGTTCGCCGCGCCTCGCGAGGACATCGATGAGCCGGACGGCGGTCGAGAGAAGCTCCTCATGGTCGCGGAAATCTGGTCCGGGTCCGACGGTCAGCATGGTCGTGATCGACCGTTCCACCAGGTCGGCGAGCATGGCGGTGTCGGCATGCTCACTGACCAGCAGGCCGGCCGACAACAGCGTGACGAACTGGGGAAGTTCGCCCGGGTCCGCAAATCGGCCGGGATCGGCGACAGCGTCCTTGATACGGGGCGGAAACTTGCGGTGTGCCGTCTCCTCGAACAGACGCGCCCAATTCCTAGTGGCGGTAGTGTGGCTCATCGGTTAATGTCGCCCACCCATCTGCGTAAGTGGGCACGTGTATTCGTACAGAAGACTGTGTATGGAGTAGCGCGCGTTTAGATTGGACGGCCGCACCAGGCCCAGCCGGCACGCGGCTTCCAGCAGTTGCTCGAATTCTTTCTCGGTCGGCGCCAGCTTCTCGGCGCGCAGTTCTTCGTAGGTCATTGAGCCGCCTCGAGCGGTGGCGCAGAAGGCGAACAGCAGGTTGAGGGTCTTCTCCTCGGAGAAGCGCCGGCTGAGCTCGTCGAGGGATCGATCGAACAACCAGTTGCGTACGGCCTGGCCGAGCCCACCACGTGACGCGTCGGTCAGCTCGTCGACGATCCGCCGCAGCGCCTTTCCACTCGCCACGTAACTCAAGGTGACGAGCTTGATGAGGAAGGGGTTGCCCTCGGTGGTCCGGAAGATTACCGACAGGTCGTCGTCGGTCGCGCCGCCGAGATCTGACGAGCTGCCCTGCGCGTGGTGCCGGACGAGGTCGTACGTCTGCTGCTCGGTGAACGGCCGCATCTCGATGTTACGGACGTCGAGGTCATCCGCGGCCGACTTCCACCGCGTCGTCGCCACGATCTTATGGGGTGGGCCGAAGCCCAGCCGGCGCAGTCGCCCGATGAGTTCGTCGGCGGCCGAGAGGAACTCCAGGTTGTCCACGACCAGCAGGATCCGAATCTGGCTTAGCGAGCTGGCTAGGAAGGTTTGCAGGCTCCCTTCCCAGAGCGCCTGGTTGGGCGGTAACGGACAGTTGAGCTGACGAGCGACCATGGAGAGCAGGTCGTGCCAGTAGATCGACTCGACCGACCGGGTGCCGGCGTCGGTGGTGGAGAAGCGGGTGTTACGGGCGGACGCCCACACGATGTGAGTGAACGCATCCGGCGGCAGAGCGCGCAGGGCGGCGTAGGTTACTGCGGTCTTTCCCAGCCCGCCCTCGCCCCACACCGCCAGCGCCGAGCTCGCGCTGTACGAATCGTCCGCTATCTCAGTGACGAGCCGGTCGAGCGTCCGCTCGACGTGGAGCAGCTTCTCGGGCGTGATCAGGACGTGTTGTTGCCACGCCGGTACACGCTCGGCGCCGCCCGGGGTGGGCACCCGGGCCCTATGCACACTGGCGCTCTGGTCGGAATCGGGGCGTAACTTCAGGAGTTCATGCTTGAGAGTCGTGAAGGTCCGGTGCCGCGCGTCCTTCGCGCGAATGATCGTGAAGTGGTCGCCCGGCAGGACACCTCCGTCCGGGAACGGTCCCCGGCCGGAGGCCGGTGGCACCACGCCGTCCGATTCGCCGGCGTACGCCTTCATCTCGATCGGACAGGTGGTCGGCGAGACCTCGCGCGCGTGGACGATCCCGGTGAGGACGGCCCGCTGCGCTCTAGCCACCGCATCATCGAGCGGCCTCAGCTGTCGTTCCTGAGGGTTGCGTGGCATGAACCAGCGCCGGGCGGACAGCCACAGCTGTGAGCCGTTGTTCGGGCAGGCCAGCAGATGGATCTGCTGGATGCGCTGCAAATCCGGAGCGTGGCCCTCGCTGATCATTTGTTGCAGGTAGCGCTGCGCGATCAGCCCACCCTGGCTGTGCGTGATCAGGACGAGTTCCGGGAACTCGCCCGCCTCGACGGTCAGATAGAGCCGCAGGCTTTCGGCGATGTCGTCGAAGTTCGGTATCCGGCGGAGAAAGTACGTGATGGGAGGCGTCGAATATTGGAAGGTCAGCGGCTCGGCGAAGTTGAGCTGGGGGTCACTGCGGATGAGCCCGACTAGATGGCGCCACGTGTCGGGACCGGAGACGAAGCCGTGGATGAGAACAACTCCGACCTTGTGTGGATCCACTCGGCCCTCCACGGGCGAATCGGCATGCTGCGGAAGTCGCAACTGGAGTGTGGCGTGCCACAGTCTACGGTCACCAGACGGCCATCGCCCGGCAGCCGGACGAGTCTTAGAACCGATCGCGGTGCAGGCCGTGGGGCACGAGAGTGATGGCGGCCGTCGGTGTCGGCTTGGAAGCCGGGATGTTGCTCAATTCGATCTTCCGTTACGAAAGCCTTGCCAGACCCCGCGGGAACCCGTAAGCGACAACAAGGTTGCCTACGCTTCATGTGCAGCGTGTACCTTTCGGTCGCTCGCTGTTGATTGATGGCGAGTGCATGGCAGCGGAAGCGAACGGCAGGCATCACAAACTATTGCGAGGGGCTGGAACAGCACTTTCTCGATGGGACAAGCCCAGCCCGGCCGGGAAGCGCTGGAAGCTGCCTTCGACGACCGCGCCGTGGATCGGCTCGACGGTCGGCGGCGCGCCTTGTGGTCTGTGCTGCCGCCGATTGGGCGCGGCACGGCTTGATAGCCGGCTTCGGGCTTATGCACGCTGAGGAGACTTCAGCAGCACAGTGTGGGATGGTAAGCGGCCGCAGAACCAGGAAATGGCCCCGCATAGCGGCGATGCCGTCTACACGTGGTTTACCCTTCTCATGCAAGATGCTGTCCGGACTCTCCGGACAGCATCAGCGCTACCGCTTGAGACGGAGAAGGACCGTGCGTCAACACGGCCCCTCCCCGAGGGTCCACACCCTCACTCCCGGATGAAGCGATAGCTAGATGCGCCGGACAAGATGCATCAGCAGGACGAGGGCCTCAGCAGCGTGCTGGGCGCCCTCGTTTTGCTTGTAAGCAAAATACAAGGCGGCCAGTTGCAGCCCGCCTTCCGTGATCCTCCAGAGGTCGTCCGTCGGATCTCGGCGGTCGGCTGCGTCGTGCTCCTCATGCTCCTCATTCCGGTCGTGTCGCGCTTTGCCACCCATGTGCCCTCCCGGGCCGCCGGCTTGCGGGCCGGTAACCGGAGACGCCACGGCGGTGACGTCCTAGGTTCGTCACCGAGCAGGGGCTCGGGCACTTGGTGACATTGCGGTAGGCAGACGGTACATCTCCACCCCGATACGGACTACGAGAAGGGTCTCGGGCCGGAGGCGTACCTACTGCCGGTGCAGATAGTCGCATCCTTAAGTCCCGCCGCCCAACTGCCGCGGTGGACAAGTTTCGCGAGGCCTGTGGACAGGACGCCTCTCCGCTGTGGACAACTTTGTGAGTGCCTCACTGAACGCCGGTCTAGATGCCGTTCCAGCAGGGGTTCTGGCGGTTCCGTCGGGAAGTCCCATCCTCCGACCGGTATCCGACCGGAGAGGGCACAGGCGGATTCAAGTTGCCGCGGCTACCGTCGCGTAACCCGCGTTACACCTGCATCGGATCTAAGTCAAACATGGCGGATGACTTGCGAGCGCATTCCTTACCGCGAGCATCAACCGGGCGAGTTGCAGCCGTGAGAGTAGCTTGCCGAGCCACACAGGCGGGACATCAATCGCGCAGTTTGTCCGCGGCCTCTGCAAGAAATGCCTGCGTACCCGAGGGCTCCCTGGCCACGTTAGCGATCTCGCAGAAGGCCTGCCGGTAGGATTCGGACCCGGCGGGATGATCGAAGAACTGAGCGCTGTCGATCTGTTCGAGGTATACGACCTCTGACAGGAGCTGTCCGCGTAGGCGCAGGATTGAGAACGAGTTGCTGCGGGCAGCTAGTGCGCCGCGTTCCACGACTTGAATCTGGACGTTGAGTGTCTCAAGGGCACGGCTCAGGAAGGCGATCTGTTCTCGCATGATGCCTGGGTCGCCGAAGACGTCGTCGAGCGCCGCCTTGTCGATCATTGCCCACAGGATGCGCGTCTGGTTGCCGGCGGTGCGCTTCTTCAGAACGGCTTTCTGGCGGTGCATGCGGATATCGACCAGGCGGCGAATCTGGGTCTCGTCGGTATAGCGGCAGCGGATAACCGCCTCGGCGTACGCCTTGGTCTGCAGTAGCCCCGGGACGAAATGACGTTCGTAGGTGCGGATCAAGGTGGCGGCGGACTCGAAGACGAGGTACGAGCAGTACCACTCGGGCAGCAAATGGCCACGCTTCCGCCACCACTTAGGCTCGTTGAGCCTTGCGTTGAAGCCCAGCAGCGCTAAGCGCTCCTCGCGGTCGTCTTCGCCGTAGAGGTCAAGAAGTAGGTGCAGGTCGTCATCCTTCACCGTAACTTTGCCGCCTTCGATACGACTGATCTTGGATTTGTCGCAGACCAGATGCGCGCCGGCCGCCTCAAGGCTGATCCCGGCGCGTTCTCGGAGGGCGTTGAGCTGGCGGCCGAATATCGCCTGAGCGGTTTCCGGGCGGCCACTGGCCTCCGGTTGCGGAAGCGCGATCGAGTACACGTGTGACTCCGTGTTGTGTTCGCCGGAACGGCGGTCGAGGGAGACTAGGGAGATGCGGCCGGTTGGCCGAGCGGCGTGCAGCACCCGAGGAGCGATCAACACCAGGACTTGCCCTGGACGAGGTTCGCCGGGCGCCTTCACCCAGCGCTGATTGCCGCGACCCGCACGTGCCAGGCGAAGGAGGCGCCGGCAGCCCTGGGAGCTAGCGGCGCCGACCCCTCTGCGGAGACGGAGACGTGCGGCTGAGTGCCGACGGAGGCGCAAAGGCCGTCGCGAGAACGGACCGGTTGTCTGGCGCGTCTGCGAATGCTGGCGTGAGTCTCGGTCTGGCACAAACGTATGGTGACCACCGATCGACGTATCTGCAATGGAAGATGCATCGGTGCATGCACATGCAGATGCACGTGCAGCGGTGAACCTGGCTTGATCAGGCCAAACTCCGCCGATGATCGCCTATGCGACAACACCAGGAGGCCCCGCGACACCGCCCTAAAGAGTGAATCGGACGGCGTTCTTGTCAGGCCTTGGCAAGCCCGGTCCCGACCGCTCATCACCCTGGGGCCACCACGACCCGCCCATCCGAACGGTCAAGCTTTCCGACACCAGCTCGCAACGCGAGCCCGCTCGATCCTTACTGGTGCGCTGGCCACAATCCGACTCACCAGCATGTCGAGCGCGCAAAGGCGGCCCAGATCAGGCGCGCTTGCCGGGTCGAGCACTCAAGCGACGCTTGTGGGCTACGCGCACCCACTGAGGCAATTCGAGGACCCCACGAACCAAAAGGCTAGTGAGCCGGCGCCTGGCCGTCAGTGGAGGCCGCGACATAAGTGCCACGGCCGACGACGGTGATCACAAGGCCGCGTTCCCGGAGTAACTGGATGGCCTTGCGTGCGGTGCCACGGGCCACGCCGTACTCCTGGACCAGCTGATTCTCCGAGGGGATCGGCCGATTTGGCAGGAGCTCGCCCGTGTTGATACGTGCGGCTACAGCGTCAGCCACCTGCACGTAGAGCGGGGTCGGTCCTTCGTGGTCGATCACCTGTCGACCATCGCACTCAACTGAGAGCCATGATTGTTAAGGGGGAACCATGGTGTTCCATGAACAGGCATGGTGAACCGGCGTACCGTCGGGTTATAAAGCGCAAATAGTGCATCGCATGGGCTTCCTCGAACACGCTGTGTGCGGAATGCCGTGAGCACCGAGGGCGAATCGGTCGGCCCAGGCGACGTTTCAGCGGGGCACGATCGCCATCAGGGATGTGGGCAGCCCGCCACTCACGGCTTCTTGTGACAACGCCGCCGACCGCGAGCAGTGGCGCACACCCGCGGGGATTCGACCTCACGGGCTCGGCACGAGGTCGAGCCCGTGAACTTCGACGCCCCACGCCACGGTGTCCGACCAGTCCGCCGACGGCCGGCACAGACATACCGATCCGTTCGCGCTCGACATCCCAGCCGGCCGAACCCGAAACGAGGACAACCAGAACCACGGGGGACGACATGACAACGACCAACGGAATCTTCAAGAAATGTGGATGCACCGACAACACGACGGGACGGCGCTGCGCCGAGCGCTGCCCACGTCTGCCGGAACCGGGTCACGGCAGCTGGTACTTCGCCTGCTCGACCCACGACCTGCTAGGCAACGTCGAACGGATACGTCGCGGCGGCTACCCGTCCGAAGAAGCCGCCCAGCAGGCACGCGACGCCCTGCTCGCGATATCCCTGGAGGAACGCACCGGACAGAACTGGACCGTCACCCGCTGGCTGCGCTACTGGCTGACCACCCGCACCCGGATCCGGCCCACCACGAGAGCGCACTACACCCACGACATCGACCGATTCCTGATCCCGACCATCGGCCACCTGACCCTCGCCGAATTGAATCCCCGACAGCTGACCGCCGCGTTCGCCGCGATCGGCAAGTCCACCAACCGGCACGGGCGGCCCAACACCGTGTGCACCCTGCAGCACGTGCACACGACGCTGCGAGCAGCGCTCAACGCCGCCCTCCGGGACGGCGTCATCCTCGCCAACCCGGCCACCCGGGTCGAGCTGCCGGCCCGTGACCGTCCCCGCGCCGAGGTTTGGACCGAGCCCCGCGTCGCCGCCTGGCGCGCCACCGGCGAGCACCCGGTCGTCGCCGTCTGGACAGCCAAACAACTCGCCGAGTTCCTGCACTCGGTACGCCACGACGGCCTCTACGCGCTCTGGTGGCTCCTCGCCCTGCGCGGGCTACGCCGCGGCGAGGCCGCCGGCCTGCGGTGGACCGACATCGACCTCGACCACGCCCAACTCACCGTCACCCGGCAACGCACCACCGCCGGATACACCATCCACGAAGGACCGCCCAAGTCCGCGACCAGCCGCCGCATCGTCGCCCTGGACCAGCACACCGTGCAGGTACTCCGCCTGCACCGACGGCGCCAGGAACGCCACCACATCCGGCGTGACGCCGCCGCCAAGCCGTACCTGCCGAGCGGCTACGTGTTCACCCGCCCCGACGGCGCCCCGTTCCACCCCGGCTACTTCACCCAACGCCTCCAACTGCTCATCGACCGCGCCGGCCTGCCACCGGTCCGTCTCCAAGACCTGCGCCACGGCGCCGCCAGCCTCGCGCACTCCGCCGGCGCCGACCTCAAGACGATCCAGGACCTGCTCGGGCACTCCAACGTCGCCCTCACCGCCGACGTCTACACCAACGTCCTGCCCGCCACTCAACGCCGAGCAGCTGAGGAAACCGCCCGGCTCATCCTTACCGCCGGCCGGACGAGACGAGTCTGCCCTGTGCTCAAGCGCACCATGGTCCGTCCGCGAACACGTTTGTGCGGCACTCCGGCCGATGTCGTGGCGACCCGCAGTCGCGCCGCACGCATATCCGCTGCGGCAAGACGAAGCTCTCGCGAACATGTCATGTGAGCGACCGCGCGTCGAGGTGGGCGGAGGCTTCTCCGCGCACTTCGATCGTCACGCGATCCGAAGGCACGCCACCAGAGATAGTGCCCCGCATATCGACGAAACCACCGGGTCCAGATGACTCGTCAAGCCTGCGACGCGGCCTCCAGAGACATCCGGACCTTGGCATGCTTCAGCAGCAACGCCGCGGTCGCCTGCACCGACCGCCTCGCCACCTCCAAGAAGACGACCCAGTACGTCTCCGCGGTCGTCACCGGGCTGGCATGCCCGAGATCGCGTTGGATCGTCATCAGATCCACCCCCGCGGCGCCGGCGGCACCAGCGGCACAGTGGCGGAGGTCGTGCAACCGCACTGGAGGCAGCCCGGCCTCCTCCGCGAGCTCCTTGAACCGACGGGTCAACCACTCCGCTCGCACCGGCCGCCCATCAGCCCGGCGGAACACCCGATCCTTTGCGCCCACCTGCCCGAAGTTCCTCCGCTGCCACTCCCGGAGAGCCTCCAGCAACTGGACCGAGTAGTCGTCCAAGGCGAGGGTCCTGACACCGGCAGCGGACTTCGGCGGGCCGATGACCTCCTTGCCGTTCACCACCGTGACCTGTTCCCTGATCGAAAAGCAGCCAGCGACCAGGTCGACATCCTCCCAGCGCAGCCCCGCGATCTCTCCCCGGCGCGGGCCACGCAGCGCAACGAGCCACCACAACGGGAACAGCGGATCATCCTTTACCGCCTGAAGGAACCGGCCGACATCCGGCAGGTCCCACACCGCCACCCGCGGACGAATCCCGAACTCCTCGAACTCCTTGATCCGCTCCTCGGTCCAGACCACCGCGTGAGGGCGCACACCGCTGGGCACCCGCACGGCCCGAGCCGCGTTGTAACCCACCATCCCTTGTCGGCGTGCCTCCGACAGCGCGCTTCGCAGCACCGCCCGCGCACGATGCACCGATGACGCGGCGATCAACCGATCACCACGAACCTTCTTCCGGGCGATCACGTCGATGGCCCGCTGCACATCACGGGTATTGAGCTTGTTCAACCGATGGGCGCCCAACGCCGGAACCAGGTGCTTGCGGACGATGCTGCGATAGTTGATCACCGTGTTCGGGCGAAGCCGGTTCTCCTGCTCAGACAGCCAGAACTCCAACCATCGCCCCACAGTCCACATCCGAGCCACCGCCTCGGGGCCTGGCAGCTCCAGCAACTCCCAGGCAGCCCGCTCCGCCTCGCTACGGCTCGCAAACCCACCCTTCCGCGCCCGGTTCCGCCGCCCGTCCAGTCCCGTCACCTGGATGGCGTAGTACCAGCTGCCATGACCCGGCTCACCACGCCGAGGACACTTCCAAACCTGCTGCCCTGTCAGCGAACTCCGACATCCGCATCGCGGGTACACCTTGCCCGGCAGGCTCTTCGAGGAGCTTGAGTTCGACTCGGTTTCCGTCAAATCTTCACAACTACACATTCAAATCCCGAACTTTCTGAACGAGATCTGACCGCGGATCAGAAGGTTGAGGGTTCGAGTCCCTTCGAGCGCACACCTGGATCACGGGCCAACAGCCCTGTGGCCTGCTCAGAAGCGAGTCAGACGTGGGGCACGACCATGACCCACATATGACCCACACAAGCAGAGGGGATATAGCCTTCCGGCTATATCCCCTGCTCACTCCGGTGCGCCCGAAGGGACTCGAACCCCTAACCTTCTGATCCGTAGTCAGATGCTCTATCCATTGAGCTACGGGCGCTCTCTCAGTGCTCAGCCAGCATACACACCCGGCTTTCGCGCGGAGACTCCGGGATTCGAACCCGGGAGGGGCGGTAAAACCCCAACCGCATTAGCAGTGCGGCGCCATAGACCGGACTAGGCGAAGTCTCCTCGGTGACCTGTGACAGCCACCGAGGATTGAGCGTACCGGACGCCCTCGGCGCCGCACAAAGAGGTCGGCCCGAAACGTCCCGAAGATCTGCCACGAAGGCCACGAACAGGCGAAACGTTGCGGTTGCGACTACGCTGCGCAGGATGGAGGAGAAGCAGACGCCGCGTGCCCGGGATCCGCGTGCGCCCTTCAGCGCGCCGCAGTCGGAGGAGCCGACCGCTCGGCCGACGCGCCGCGGGGCGCCGCCGACGGTCACCTTCCAACCGCCCCGCCCCGGAACGAGTGCCGAGAGTCACTCTTCGAAGGCCCCACCAACCCCGCTTTCGGGTACGGCGGGTGAGGCCTCCGAGGCTCCACCAGTGGCCGGGACCACGGCGAATGTGCCGAAGACCACTCGAGCACCGCGCCCCGCACGTCCCGCCGATGACCCGCCCGCCGAGGCCGCCAGGAAGGCCCCGGCGAAGAAGGTCGCCCCGCGAGCCCGCGCCGCCGCGAAGACCACTCCCGCGAAAGCGGTGACCACCCCGGCCGAGCCGGCGACGCCGACCACCCCGGCCGAGCCGGCTAAGCGGGCCACCCCGGCAAAACGCGCCCGCAAGGCCACGCCACCGAAGCCGGATGCGGCCACGCCGATGCCGCCCGAGACAACGCCAGCACCAAAGGCCGAAGCAGCGCCAGTAACAAGGGCCGAAGCAGCGCCGGCACCAAAGGCCGAACTAGCGCCGGTGACAAGGGCCGAGACAGCGCAAGCGGTAAAGGCGCCCGCGAAAACGCCCCCCACCCCGGACCAGCTGCTCCTCGACCTCTGGCCCCGCCTGCTGGCCGACCCCCGCAACGCCCCGAAACTCCTGGCCGACGCCGCTGTCGAGACGTTCGGCCCGCAGGCCGCCGCCTGGGCCGACCGGACCCGGGCGACCTACCCCACCGCCACCCCGCAGGCCCTCGCACGGCTGGCCACGGCCCGGTTCACCCGCGCGGCGGCGCAACGCGGCCTGCTCAGCGCGCTTTCCGGGACGTACGCGCCGATTGCTCTTGTCGGAACCGCGGCGATCACGCATGCCAGCCTGGTGCTGCATGTCGCCGCGGCTTATGGGCTGGATCCGACGGACCCGGAGCGCGCCGCGGAGATCCTGGTTCTGTTGCCGAGTTATCGCAGCGGCGCGGGCTGGGCGGCGCTGCGGCTGGCGGACCGGGTGCTGCCGGGGACGTCGCTGATCAGCGCGGTTCTCGGCGGCTGGAGCGCGGCCGAGACGGTCGCGACGCGGGCGGAACGCCGTTACGGGTGGTATCGCAGCCAGTCGAGCCAGGAGTCGGGCAGCAGTTCGTAACCGACGAACGCGGTGATGTCGAGGAGGCTGTGCGCCACGATCAGCGGCATCACCCGTTTCGTCTTCAGGTAGAACAGCGCGAAGACCACGCCCATCGCGACGTTCCCGATGAAGCCGCCGAAGCCCTGGTAGAGGTGGTAGGACCCGCGCAGCACGGCCGAGCACAGGATGATCAGCGGCACGGAGAGCCGGCCGATCTGCTGCAGTCGCGTGATCAGGTAACCGACGACCAGCACTTCTTCCAGCACCGCATTCTGGATCGCGGCCAGGATCAGGACCGGGACCGTCCACCAGTACGCGTTCAAGCCGCTCGGCACGATCTGCGCGCTCAGGCCGAGCTGCAGGGCGGCGTAGACCAGCAGTAGCCCGGGGATCCCGATGCCGGCGGCGAGTCCGGCGCCCCAGCCGATGTCGAAGCCCGGCCGGCGCAGGTCGATGCCGAGGTCGCGCCCGGGTCGCATGTCGTCCCGGCGCAGCAGGTACCAGACCAGGAGCACCGGGATCAGGTCGAAGACGATGCCGAGCAGCTGGTTGGTCAGGTCGAGGTAGGGCCGGGCGGACGTGGCCGGGTTCAGCGTCGCGGTCTGGCTCGCCAGTGGTTTGCCGGCGGTGAGCTTGGCGGTCAGCGACACCACCGACCAGATCGCCGACTGTCCGAGGGACAGCAGCATGACGATGGCTATCTCGGCGGGGTACGCCGATCGGGTGGACTGCTGCCGCTCGAAAGTCACGGGCCCCACTTTACGAGGGCACAAAATCGGTCATATGGACAAGCGGCAGGTGATGAGTCGCACCGAGCGTGCGTCGTGTTCCCGACTGCGCTGACCACCCTGAATGCATGGGAGACCTCGCACGCTTGCTCAAGGAGAGCTGGAGTCTCGTCGAGGAGCATCAGGACAAGGTGGCCGGCTATTTCTACGCCCGGCTGTTCCTGTCGCACCCGGATCTTCGTGAGCTGTTCCCGGTGCACATGGACGTGCAGCGCACGCGGCTGCTGGGAGCGATCGTGACCGCGGTGCAGACCCTGGAGGATCCCGAGCGCTTCGACGACTACCTGCGTGCGCTGGGGCGGGATCACCGGAAGTTCCACGTGGTGCCGGAACACTACGAGGTGGTGGGCGGGGCGTTGATCGAGTCGATGCGGGCTTTCGCCGGCGAGCAGTGGGGCGTCGAGTACGACCAGGCGTGGGCGGACGCGTACGCGGTGATCGCCGCGAAGATGCTGTCCGGCGCTGACGCTGATCAGAATCCGCCGTACTGGTACGGCGAGGTGGTCCAGCACGAGCGCCGCTCCCGGGACATCGCGGTCTTCACGGTGCTGCCGCTGCAGCCGCTGGAGTTCCGTGCCGGGCAGTATCTGAGCCTGGAGGCGACCCGGTACCAGCCGCGGCTGTGGCGTACGTACTCACCGGCGAACGCCCCGCGGCGCGACAACACGCTGGAGTTCCACGTCCGCGCGCTCGGCGCCGGCTGGGTGTCCAGCGCTCTGGTGCGCAAACTGCAGGTCGGCGACATGATCAAGCTGGCCGCGCCGATGGGCTCGATGACCCTGGACCGAAGATCGACCCGGGACGCCGTGTTCGTGGCGGGCGGCACCGGCCTGGCGCCGATCAAGTCGCTGCTGGAGGAGCTGACCCGGTACAACCGGACCCGCTGGGTGCACGTCTTCTTCGGCGCGAGGACCCGCGAGGATCTGTACGACCTGGCCGACCTGAACCGGCTGGCGGCCCGTTATCCCTGGTTGTCGGTGGTGACCGCGTGCAGCGACGATCCGGGGTTCGCCGGCGAGCAGGGCAACATCTCGGACGTGGTCGCCCGGTACGGCCCGTGGAACGAGCACGACTTCTTCGTCTCCGGCTCCGGCGCCATGGTCAAGTCGACCCTGAGGACGCTCGCCGAGCTGCAGGTTCCCTCGATCCGGGTCAAGTATGACGCGTTCAGCGACTGACTCAGTATTCCCAGGGCCGGCCGGTCTGCTGGTACTGCGCGATCGGCACGAGCTTGGCGTCCGGTGCCATCCGATCCACGTACAACCGGCCCTCCAGATGGTCGATCTCGTGACTGACCAGCCGGGCCAGCGCCCGCTCGAAGACGGTCACCACCCGCGTGCCGTCGAACCGCGCGTGCTCCACCTCGATCCGCAACGACCGGGCGACCAGGCCGCGGTAGTCGAAGAAGGAGAGGCAGCCCTCGTACCGCTCGTCGCAGTCCACCGACTCGCCGACGACCCGCGGGTTGAGCAGCACCACCGGATCGATCTCGCGTTCCGGCGGGCGGACCACCGCGGCGGCCGCCGGGATGCCGATCTGCGACGCGGCGAGCCCCACTCCCTTGCTGAACTCGTGCAGGTCCTCGAGCTGGGCGAGCGAGGTGAGCAGGCGGGTGACGGTCTCCCGGGCGGCCGGCGCCTCGCGCGGCAGCTGGAAGTGCCGGGCCCGCTGCCGGAGCAGGTCGGAACCGCGCTGGATGATCCCGATCCCGCGCATCCGGTGCGAGGCGCGGGGCAGGGCCGGCTCGGAGGGCGCGAGCTCCTCGTACTGCGGGGCGTCAGCGCCACGGAACCGCCATTCGAGGCGGTACCGGGCATTCAACAAAGGCTGATCGGTGGACCACTCGAAAATGGCGCGACCTCCCTCGTTGCGGCGTTCCAGGGGACTGCGCACCGGTACTTCCGCGTTCAGGGACACCTCGACGCCCCACACCTGGGGCTCGAAGCGCTCCGGGAAGTCCAGGCGCACGGTGAGCGAGCGGGTGGGCAGCCGCACGGCGCGCTGGAACCACTGCCCCCACTTCTCCTCGCCGACCGTGTACGCGTACTCGATCGTGGTCCGCTCTCCGGGGTAGAGCGGGAACTGGCCGCGCTCGTTCGCGAACAGCAGCCAGAGCTCCTTGGCCGCGTCCCGATCGAGCTTGATCCGCCACTGCATGGGCTCGGCCGCGCCGCCCTCGCCGGCCACCGCGTGGATCTCCATCTCGTCGAGAGCCAGCGGGTGCTCCCGGTGGTGCCGGTTGGAGCCGGACGGGTCGTTCGGGTACCGGTCGACGGAGATCTTCACCAGGTAGCGGGTCACCGCCTCGGTGCCGGCGTTGTAGAGCGAGCGGCGCACCCGGCAGCGGTAGGCGCCGCCGATGTACGCCAGCTCGGCGACCTCGCGCTCCACCACCAGGCCGGTCCCGGGTGGCAGCCACTGGGCCGGCACGGGTGGGTCCCGGTGCATCGTGCCGCGGGCGTGGCGCAACTCGTCGTATTCCTGGAAGCGCTGCCAGATCAGACCGCCGGAGCCCAGCACCGCCTCGGCCCGGCGGGCGAAGTCCTCGGTCGGCTTGTGCCGGCGGCCCTCGACGTGACTGACATAGGAAGGATCGAAGCCCATGCGCGCGGCGAGCTGCTTCTTGGTCATTCCGCGCTCGGCCCGCCATTGCGCAAGCGCCGTAACGAACTGATCTGCGGCCCGTTCAACGGGCGAGGTGGTCATCACGGATGTCCCCTTCGCGACGGCACTCTCAGTGTCACGGCATCGGGTATCCGGATGGGGCTAGTAGCGCGTTGCCGACAGGTATCTTGACAAAACCGGCAGCCCAGCCACGTTACGTAAGGTAATTCTCGCGGAGGGTATTGGTACGGAAAATCCCAGCTAGGTTGTTGGTTAGGCTACCCTTAACCGAGTACTGTCGGTCGCCTCGGAGCACTGCCCGCGAGACTGCATGAAAGCCCCGCGAGACTGCACGGAAGCGGTGAGGTGGAGAAGCTGGTGAACGCGTGACCGTCACCCTGGAACTCACCGGTCCCCACCCGCTGGCACCCGTGACCCACACCCTCGACGCCATGTTCGGCGGTTTCCAGGCGCCCTCGCTGGCGCCCGGGCTGACCGTGCGCGACCAGGCGGGATGGGCGCCCGCGAGCGACCTCGCCGGCCCGTCCCTCGCCACGCTGCTGGAGTCCGCCGGCCGCCGCTGGAACGCGCAGCCGCACGCCGCCGCCGCGCTCGCCTGGAAGGCGTATACCTACTGGCTGGCCCTTCCCGCGGTCCTCGGCTGGGCCTCCGCGCGGCGCGTCCCGCTGATGACCGCCAGTAACGTCGTGACGACCTTCGCCAACCCCAGCGTCATGATCACGGTCGGTGTGCGCCCTGGCATCCCCGTCGCTGTCCTGCCGAACGATCCGCTCGCGCTCAGCGGTCACCCGGACGCGGTCGTCGTGCCGGACGAGACGGCGCTGCTCGCGGAGTTCCGCCGCTCCCTGCTCGACGAGCACCTGACGCCCCTGCTCGACGCCATCCACGCTCGCGTGCGCCTCGGCAAGCGTCCGCTGCTCGGCTCGCTGGCCTCCGGCATCGCGTACGGGATCCTCCGCTCCGCCGACATCACCCCGGGCGCCTCCGCCGAGTCGATCGACCTGCTGCTCGGCGCTCTGGACATCCGCGACCTGATCGACCTGGTCCCTACGCGCCACGGCAAGCTCGACGTGCAGCGCAAGACGTGCTGCCTGGCCTTCACCCTGCCGACGCCGAAGCTCTGCCCCGGCTGCTGCATCAAGCCCTGAGGGCTCCCGTTCCGGGTTTGTCGAATTACAGCCGCACCCGTTCGCAAATCCAGCAATCCCCGATCGACGCGGTCGCGGCGACTTCCGGCGGTCTTCCGGTCACGGTTCGACCAGATCAAATGCGGATTCCTGGCGTACGTCGTGAAAGCTCCGCCCGCCGATCGGCGGCCGGGCGATCCCGGTGATCCGCCACAGCCGGGACAGGCGCGAACGGTCAATGCCTTGCGGCCAGAAGGACACCGCAGACGGTCCGGGCGGGGCGATCGCATGCCGTCAGAATCAACATGGCCCCGTGCCTCGGTCTGGCGGGATGCGCTTCGCCGCAGGGCCGGAGCGGGTCAGCTGTCGCCGTCGGTGGAGACGACCGCGTCAGGGTTGTCGACCAGGTTGCGGACGTCCCACATCCAGACCCCGCCGGTCCAGGTCGGGCGGAAGCCGAGCAGGTCCGACATGGTGCGCAGCATCTCGATGTCGCGGGTCTGCGGCGTCAGGACGACCACGCCGGCCTTCCAGTACCGCAGGTCGGCGAGCGTCATCTCACGCCGCGCGTCGGTCACGTCGGGCGTCGGGTTGCCGCGCCGGATGGAGGCCATCAGGCCGCTGGTCGGGCGCCACGGCGGGGCGAACGCGGCGGTACGGTCGGCCGGGTCCTGCGGGTCCTGGTTGGGAAGCAGCGCGTAGCCCCCGGCGATCCGCATGTCCTGCTTGGTGTAGGCGCTCCAGCGCAGCGGATCGGAGTAGAAGTTGTCCGGCAGCGGCAGCGTGACCACGGTGTGGTTGTCGTCCACGTACTGCCGCCACGCGCCGGAGGTGACGAACTCGGGGACCGGATCCATCTTGACCGTGGTCAGCTGGACCGGCACGAGCGGCACGAGCGCCATCGCCACCGCGGTGATCATCGCGACGCGGATCGGGCCGCGGGTGTGCGGCTGGGTGCGCACCTGGTCGGCGGCGCGCTGGCAGCCGAGGGCCAGGACGATGCCGACGATCGGCGCGATCGCCATGGCCCAGCGGGTCGGGACGGCCGAGTTCAGCACCGGCAGGTGGTGCAGAAACGCCCAGATGCCCGGAACGCCGGTGTCCTTCCCATCCAGGTAAATACGCGGTCCGAGTGACATCGCCCCGAAGAGCAGCGCCAGGAACCCGAGGGTCAGCACAGCAGCGCTGCGGCGAAGCCAGAGCATCAGCCCGAAGAAGAGGACGACCAGGCCCCAGCCGAAGAACGCATTCTGCTCGGACGGATTCTGCGCCAGCGTCAGCGGAACCAGCGGGTTGCCGGCCACCGAGTGCGTCGAATAGGCGGTGAAGGATCCGAGATCCGAGCCGAAGCTCCGAACATAAACGGACAGGCCCTGGTACGACTGCGGGCCGAAGAACTGCACGCTCAACGGGTACGCCAGGGCGGCGATCGTGACTGCGGCGGCGATCGTCAGCCCGCGCAGGAAGGCGAGCACCTCACCGCGGTGCCGCCGATGCCGGACCAGCCCCATCACCAGGCAGAAGACGCCGACGCCGATCGCCGTCATCAGAAGGATCTCGAGGTTGATGAACGCCTGCCAGACCAGCAGGCCGCCGAGGAGCAGGCCGTTGCGCACGGCGCGGCCGGGGACCCGCAGCTCGAGGGTGCGCCAGATGATCAGCGGGACCAGGAACTGCGAGACGATGTTCGGGTGGCCGGTGGCGTGCGCGATCATGCTCGGCGCGAACGCGGCGAACAGCGCCCCCACCCACGCAGCGAGTCGCGACGCCACCACGCGGCGTGAGAGCACGAGATACCACGACACGCCGGTTAATGACAATGCGCCGGTTAGAAATACGTTGAACGCCACATGCGGCCCAAACGCGAGAGTGATGGGCGTCAGTGGCAACGAAACGGCCAACACCGAGGTGTTGGCCATCATGTTCACCCCATCGGGGTAATTCATGCGATCGGAGAAGAACGGATATACGCCATCCGTGAGCACGCGCGCACCGTGCGCCAGCATCCACTCGAAGAAAGCCTGATCCTGCGGATCATCGCGCAACTCATGATCAAGATTGAGCCACAACGGGGCCGTGACGAAGAGGGCAACACCCAGAAAACTGGCTATGGCGAGAACATCCCGCCAGGTGACCACCTGCCACAGAGGACGGCGGCGCGCAGGCACCGTGACCTGCTCATCTACCTTTTCCCCGACAGGCGCGGGGGCCAGCGGAGCGGCCGTGTCGATGCCACCCTCAAGCGCCCGCAGCTCGGCGTCCAGGTCCTCGGCTGCGGTCACTTGGCGGGACGGCAGAACGTTCTCACCGGCCGTCTGGCCCGTCGCGTCAAAACCCGTAATCGTCATAGCATCGGCGAGCCTAACCGAGGTGGCGAAGAGTTCCGCTGTGTGCGCCCGCAGCGTGATAGAGACGATATGTACGCGTGTTTTCCGCGTGTCCATGGATCAACCGCAGCGTGGCGTCAGGGGAACGCGCAACCCACGCGCATACCCCAAGTGCCTATGTCTCAATCAGGCCAAAAATCGGCGCGACGCCGCAGTCAACTTTCGGATAGCGGCGATAGGTGGTTAACTTCACCGGTCCCGCTGTCAGCATCAGATCGGCAAGACGAGGGAACCTCACCTATGGCAGACATCACTGGAGACCAGCGGATCCAGTCCGAAGTGCTCGAAGGCCTCGCCACGGCTGTGAACCATCGCCGGTGGTTCGTCGAGCTTGCTCTCCCATACCTCGGGGACAACCCCATCGAGATCGGCAGCGGGCTCGGGGACTATGCCATCGAGTGGGCCGAGCACCTCCCGCGCTTCACCGCGACGGAGGCCGACCCGGACCGGCTGGTCCTGCTCAAGGAGCGGATGGCCGGGCACTCGAACATCGAGGTGCGGCAGATGCTGCTCCCCGCGCAGGACGCCGACGGGCAGTACAGTGCCGCCGTCTCCTACAACGTGCTGGAGCACATCGAGGACCACGTGGGCGCGCTGCGCAGCATGCGCGACCTGGTCCGCCCCGGTGGCCGCGTGATCATCATCGTGCCGGCGTTCATGTTCGCGATGAGCCAGGTCGACATCGCCACCGGCCACATCCGGCGGTACACGAAGAAGACGCTGGGTGCGGCGTTCGCCGAGGCGGGCCTCGAGATGGAGAAGCTGCACTACGCGAACGCGCTGGGCCTGATCGGCTACTACGGCGCGACCAGCATCTTCAAGCTGGCCCCCAAGGAGGGGCCGATGGTGAAGGTCTACGACTCGCTCGTGCTCCCGGTGACCAAGGCCGCCGAGCGGATCGTCCGCCCGCCGTTCGGCCAGTCGGTCTTCGCGGTGGCACGGACGCCGCACTGACGTCGTACTGAAGCAAGCGAGGCGGTGGCCGACCCGGCCGCCGCCTCTGCGTTTACCGCGGACCCTGCCGAGTCTCAGCCCTTGAGCTCGAAGGTGGGGCGGATCGTCGCCCGGGCCAGCGTGTGGAACGCCAGATTGAAGCCGACGTAGGCGGGCGTCGCCTCCGGCGGGACCTCGAGCGCGTCGACGTCGATCGCGTGCACCGCGAAAACGTAGCGGTGCGGGCGGTCGCCCGGCGGCGGCGCCGCACCGCCGTAAGTGCGCTCGCCGTAGTCGTTGCGGATGCAGAACGCCCCGTCGGGCAGAGGGTCGGCGCCCCGATCAAGACCGGTCACCGCAACCGGCAGGTTGACGAGCACCCAGTGCCAGAACCCGCTTCCGGTCGGCGCGTCCGGGTCGAAGCAGGTGATCGCGAACCCGTGCGTCTCCTCCGGGAACCCGGACCAGGACAGCTGCGGCGACAGGTTCTTCCCGCCGACACTCGTGTGGGCGTGCAACTCGTCGAGCGGCTGCCCGTCCGTCACGTCCGTGCTGGTCACCGTGAAGGACGGCACCAGCGGCAGAAGATCATACGGATCAGGGGCCAGAGCTCGGTCAAGACTCATCGGGGCCTCCGGCGAAGTGGCTCAGCTGATCTGGCGCATTCCCGTGATGAGCCGAGAGTAACCGCCATAGTTGTCCGCGACCTTTCGGCGACGTTGCGTGCTCTCGTCACTCGTCCGGGTAAACGCACAGGTGGTGCGCACCGGCACCGCCGCGCCCGGCGATGCTTCTGTCAGACATCCGACCGGGTGTGTGCGGCCGAGATCCCCGCGCCCGGTTGCGATCGGTCCAAGCCAGCCGGCACCCGCCACAACGGGTGCCGGCTGGACCCCTCTCCAGCCCAGGGCCTTCCAGCGCCCCGCCGCAACTCACCGCCCTGCCCTCATCCCCCAGCAGGAGCCCAGCAGCTCCAGCCCAGCGCTCAAGGCCATCGCCAGGGCCCGAGGCGCCCGAGACGCCACCTGTCCCGGCCTCTGCACCACCGGCCCCACCTGTCACCCACGCATTGCGCCCGCCGGCGCCGAGCGGCCCGAAAACGGCTAGCGAAGCGTGGTCGTTTTCGGGTCGCTCGGCGCCGGCCGCCAAGGGCGCAATGCCGCGAGCCGAAGGCGACGCCGGTCAGCACAGCCGGTCAGCACAGCAATCAGCGGATGCGCTTCACGTCCAGGCCGCGGTAGAGCTTGCGGTACACCACCCCGGTCCGGTGGTTCCCCGCGTCGATCATCATGCCGCGGCCCATGTAGATGCCCACGTGGCCGCGCCCGACCACCAGATCGCCGGGCCGTGCCTGCCCGCGCGGGATGCTGCGGGCCCGGGCTGCCTGCGCGCGGGACGAGTGCGGCAGCCGCATCCCGGCCCGGGCGTACGCCTGCCGGGTCAGCCCCGAGCAGTCGAATCCGCCCCTGCCCTCGCCGCCGGTGACGTAGCGCTTGCCGAGCTGGGAGCGGGCGTACGCGAGCACCGCCCCCATCTGCCCGTGGCGCGCTCCGGTCAGCGGCCGCACCGCGGTCCGGCGCACCGACTTGCGCACCATGCCGCGGTGCGACACCGTGGTCCGCCGCTGAGCGATCACCACGCGCCGCTGGGGCGCCCGGTACCGGCGTACCGCCTCCCGTCGCTGCACGCTGTGCTCGAGGCGCTGGGACGCGCGCTGCGGGGCCCTCCGCGGTGTGCCGAGCGCGGGGCGGCGCACCGGCGTCGCTGCGGCACGCGCCCGCACCGGGGCGAGCGGAGCGGGCCGGATGGTGCCGGCTCGGCGCTGCATCCCTCTGGTGGCGCGCGCCGAGGCCTGCTCGCGGTGCTCGTAGAGGCTCTCGCGGTGCTCGTACAGGCTGCGGTGTTCGTACAAGCTGAGGTCGAAGCCGTCCGGGAGGGCGCGGGTCGCAAGGTCCGCTGCCGGGGGCTCCGGGTTTGCCGACGAGGCCTGCGGAGCTTGAAGAGCCTCCGTGGCGTGCTCGGCAGGGTCTACGGCCGGTGCGATGACGGCGAGCGCTAGTGCGCCGGCGGTCAGCACGCGGCGGGTGGACGTACCGTGCAGTGTTGCCTCCGAAATAGGCCCGGGGCACTCGCGCGAATCCCATCATCAGCGCGGATGAACGTGCTCTGCCGCGCTTTTGCCGCCGTCTGAGGAGGGCAATGGGAACCCGGACAACTTTTGTGCATTCCGTGGACCATGCCAACACACCTTGAATTACGGCGTGGGTGGATTCAGATAATTGTCCCCCCGATCTCGAAGAGATAAAGGGTCGCTACTGGTCGGCCGACGGCAGTGACATCCGGATGCCGGGCGTGGATCCCGAACCGTGCATCGAGAGCTCTCTGAGCTGGGCATTCTTCGGAACGTCGAAGGGCAGGACGCCGTTCACCGAAGCGCCTGGGCGGATCTCGCCGAGCAGTGTCGGATAGCCATCGTTGAGAAATACCGCAGCTTCGGTGGCGACGGCGTAGGCTCCACCATCGGCGTCGTAGACGCGCTGAGCCGAGCTGTCGAAGAGCTCCGGCTCACGGCCGTTGTTGGTGACCCGCACGTCGAGCAGGCAGAACTGACCGCCGGCACGCTGTTCGAGCCCGTCCGGCCCGATCGCGGAAACGCCGCATCGCACGCTGCGCACGCTCAGCCCGAACCCGCCGGGAGCGGAGTCCCGGAAGTCGGCTGGGGGCAGACCGCGGATCACCGCCGGGCCGCCGGTCGGGCGGTCCGCGGTGGCGACCGCCCAGATCCCGAAGGCGATCAGGGCGAGGGCGACGAGGATTCCGCCGCCCACCCAGATCCGGGCTCGCCAGCGCAGGGCCCACTCGTCCACACCGTCGTCATCCGGATCGAGCACCCGGATCGTCGTGGCACGGTGTGAGGTGTACGTCACGGAGTCCCCCAGGGAGCGCAGCCGGGGCGCACCCGAGGACCGGACGCGCTGTCCGTCCATGCTGGGTTCGCCGCGGCCGGACACCGGCGCGACACTCCGCAAAAAGGACTTTATCGGTCATAACATCAAGTGGATATGCCCCCGATCGGGTGATCAGCGCAGCAGCACGATCTTTCCGAGGTGGTCACTGGTCTCCATAACGCGCTGCGCCTCGGCCGCCTCCGCCAGCGGGAGCGTCGTGTGGATGACCGGTTTGACCAAGCCCGCGGAGACCAGCGGCCAGACCTGATCCCGCACGCCGGCGACGACCCGCGCCTTGTCGGCCAGTGGGCGGGCCCGCAGCGAGGTGGACGAGATGGTGCCTCGCTTGGCCATCAGCGCGCCCAGGTCCAGCTCCGCCCGGGTGCCGCCCTGGAAGCCGATCACCGAGATCCGCCCGTTCGGCGCGAGCGCCTCGATGTTGCGCGCCAGGTACTTCGCTCCGATGATGTCGAGCACCACATCGACGCCCCGGCCGTCGGTGACCTCGCGCACCACCTGCACGAAATCCTGCTCCGAGTAGTCGATCGTCACGTCGGCGCCGAGCGCCCGCAGCCGCTCGTGCTTCGCCGCACGCGCCGTCACCAGCACCCTCGCGCCCAGCGCCTTGCCGAGTTGGACGGCGAACGTGCCGATCCCGCTGCCACCGCCGTGCACCAGGAGCGTCTCGCCCGTCCGCAGCCGGTCGTGCGCCACCACGTTGGACCACACCGTGCACGCCACCTCGGGCAGCGCCGCCGCCTCGACCAGCGACAACCCGGCGGGCACCGGCAGCAGCTGACCGGCCGGTACCGCGACCCGTTCCGCATAGCCCCCGCCGGCCAGCAGCGCGCAGACCCGCTCGCCCACGTGGTGGCCCTCGACGCCCGGCCCGAGAGCACTGATCACGCCGGAGCACTCCAGCCCCGGATAGACCGGCGCGCCCGGCGGCGGCGGATACTGTCCCTGACGTTGCAGCAGGTCAGCGCGGTTCACCGCGGCAGCGGTGACGTCGACGATCACCTCGCCGGCGGCCGGCTCCGGGTCCGGAACCTCGGCCCAGCGCAGCTGCTTCTCCTCGATCACGATCGCGTGCATCCCCCGACAATGCCCCACGGGTACGACACAAGCGACAGCGGTCCGCGGGCATCTGGCAGACTGGAGCAGCACTACGGGAGGATTCGCCTAGTGGCCGATGGCGCCGGTCTTGAAAACCGGTATGGGGAAACTCATCGTGGGTTCGAATCCCACATCCTCCGCTTCCCGCCCCTCGCGGCGGACGCTTCACTTGAAGATCAACTTCAGGATCTTCATTGCCTGCGTCCGCCGGGGTCCAGGTCCGCCGCTCCCGCGGGGACCCTTCCGGGCTTCGCAGGGCCGTGGCCGGCCCAGGACGCGAAACCCGCAAGGGCGACGTCCGCGGGTGGGCACGGTCCGAGCACAAAACCGTGAGCTGCCGGAATTCGACGATGGTCGCTACCATCCGCCGGTGAGGACATTCGGGATCGTGCTGGCCGCTCTCGGTCTGGGCACGTTCGTGGGAGCTCGGTCCGGCGAGTCACTGACGATCCCGGCCGTGGTCGCCGGCGGTCTCGGCCTGCTTCTGCTGATCTTCGGCAGGCGGGACAGCGGCAAGGACCTGATCCCCGCGCAGGGCACGACGCCCGCCGAGAAACCGGAGAAGCCGGTCTTCAGCCAGCTGGGCACCCGCGTCGAGGGCATCCTCGAGCTCGCCGAGGAGCAGGCGGCGGACCACGTGGCAGAGGCCCGCCGGGAGGGCGCACGCATCATCGCGGAGGCCGAGGCGGAGGCGAACCGGCGCCGGTCACCCGGATCCTAGGATCCGGCTCAGTCCCGCGGTGGATTCAGTATCATCTGCGGGCCGGTGCCCCGGGACGCCAACCGGTCCCGCGGGTTGATCAGGGTGCAGCGTTGCAACGACAGGCAGCCGCAGCCGATGCACCCGGTGAGCTGGTCACGCAGCCGTTCCATCATGGCGATCCGCTCCTCCAGCCGGTGCCGCCAGTGGCTGGAGAGGCGGGACCAGTCGGCTTTCGTGGGCGTCCGGTTCTCCGGCAGCTCGGCGAGCGCCTCCCGGATCTCGTCGAGCGACACCCCGACCTGCTGGGCGATCTTGATGAACGCGATCCGGCGCAGGTCGGCCCGTTCGTACCGCCTCTGGTTGCCGCCGGTCCGGGCGGCGTGCAGCAGGCCCTCCCGCTCGTAGTAGCGCAGCGCCGAGGGCGCCACCCCGCTGCGGGCGGCCATCTCGCCGATGGTGAGGGTCTCCATGCGGTCCCCTTGAGTTGAAGTTCACTTCAAGTTGCAGCCTATCCGACATGACCGTTTCCACGCTGCGCCGCCTGACAGGTGACGAGAAGCACGCACCCAGCGCACACTCCACACTCGACGTGATCCGCGTCCTCTACGAGCGGGTCCTGCGGATCACGCCGGAAACCGCCGACGAGCCGGACCGCGACCGATTCCTGCTCTCCAAGGGGCACGGGCCGGCCGCGTACTACGCGGTGCTGGCCGACCGGGGCTTCATCCCGGAGGACTGGCTCGACCGGATGGGGCAGTGGAACAGCCCGCTCGGCACGCACCCGGACCGCGTGCTGATCCCCGGCGTCGAGGCCGGCACCGGCTCACTCGGGCACGGGCTCGGGCTCGCCGTCGGCGTCGCGCTCGGACTGCGGGCGCAGGGCTACCTCCAGACCCGCACGTTCGTCCTGCTCGGCGACGCGGAACTGGACGAGGGGTCGAATCACGAGGCGATCGCGTACGCCGCGGCGCTGCCCCTGCCGCTGACCGCGATCGTCATCGACAACCGGTCGGCGACCCACGGCTGGCCGGGCGGCATCCCCGCCCGTTTCCCCGGCTGGACGGTCTCCCTGGTCGACGGCCACGATCACGACGAGATCGAACGGGGCCTGCTCGTCCGTACGGGAAAACCGCATTTGATCGTCGCGGCAGTCGAACCCAAGTGGAGCTGAAGATGATGCGTGAGACGTTCGTCGCCGCCACCACGGCGCTGCTCGACGAGGACCCCAGGACGGCGCTGGTGCTCGCCGACATCTCCGCCGACGTGTTCGCGCCGGCGCTGCGCAAGCATCCCGACCGGGCGCTCAACGTGGGCATCCGGGAGCAGCTCATGGTCGGCGTGGGAGGCGGGCTGGCGATGACCGGGATGCGGCCCTACCTGCACTCCTACGCGCCGTTTCTCGTCGACCGGGCGTACGAGCAGATCAAGCTCGACCTCGGGCACCAGGACACCGGCGCGGTGCTGGTCAGCATCGGCGGATCCTATGACTCGGCCGCCTCCGGGTACACACACCATTCGCCCGGCGACGTCGCGCTGCTCGACACACTCGAGGGCTGGACCGTGCTGGTTCCCGGGCACCACGACGAGGTGCCGGCCATGCTGCGCGAGGCGGCCCGGCACGACGACCGGGTGTACATCCGGCTGGGGCTGCAGGAGAACACGAGGGCGTACCCGGACGGCGGGAAGCTGCGCGTGCTCAAGCGCGGAGGCCCCCTGGTGGTGGCGGTCGGGCCGATGCTCGACCCGGTGCTGGCGGCGACCGCGGACCTGGACGTCACCGTGGCGTACACCAACACGCCGCGACCGCTGGACACCGAAGGGATGCGACTGCTTGCCGAGGGCGAGGTGATCGTGGTCGAGCCGTACCTGGCCGGCACGTCGGCGCGCCTGGTCAGCGAGGCGCTCAGCGGCCTGCCGCACCGGGCGCTGCACCTCGGGGTGGGACGGGCCGAGATCCGCGACTACGGAACCTGGGAGGACCACGCCCGGGCACACGGGCTGGACGCGGCGGGCCTGCGCCGGTCGCTCCGGGCGTTCCTAGGCGGCGGTGCCTAGGAAGACCTCGCGCAACTTCGCCTCGAAGAGCCAGACCGACTCGGTGTCCGGGAACTTGATCCGGAAGCGCTCGCGAACCCCGTCCACCGCCGTGGCCGCCATCTCCAGGGCCGGGCGGCTCAGATCGGGACGCCAGGTGACGTCGCTCAGGTGCCGCAGGTTCGCGTTCAGATGCAGGCGCAGGCGGTGCAGCACGGGCGTTCGCTGGATCACGACGAGCCGGCGGTGGGTGAGCAGCAGCAGGTACTCACCGGCGAGCGGGGCGTCCGGCCGCGTGCACCGGGTCACCAGAACCGCGTCGTCGCCGGGGTCGACGCACCGCTCGACGATCGGGAGATGCCGGCTGGGAATGGCGGCGCCGGATTCGAGGGTGGTGGGAAGGAACGTACGCGGGATCACGTCCATGACATGTTTAACGGGTTGTGAACTGTGGAGGCAGCGGCCCGAGCTGCTGAATAAGGAATTACAGCGATCGGGCTGCCATAGTGTCCCCATGCAATGGCGCGTCAAACCGGTCCTGCCGGTCACCAAGCTGACGGGCGCGGTCGCCGTGGTGGTGCTCGCCGTCGCCTTCGCCGCCCACGATCCCATCCGATGGGCGCTCGCCGTGCTGGTCGGTTCCGGTCTCGTCGTCTGGGCGGCGCGGGACGTGCTCGTGCCGGTCCGTCTCGCCGCCGACAGTGACGGGGTCACGGTCGTCACCGGCTTCGCCCGGCGGCGGCACGTCCGCTGGCCGGAGGTGGAGAAGGTACGGGTCGACCGGACCACCCGGCGCGGGCTGCGCAGCGAGCTCCTGGAGATCGACACCGGCGACGCCGTCTACCTGTTCGGGGCGCACGAGTTGGGCGCCGACCCCGAAGACGTGGCCACCGAGCTCGCCACCCTCCGCGCCTGACCACCCCGGGGCACCCGCCGCCAGCCCGTCCACCTACGCGAAGCCGCCGGGACGCACTCTCAGCGACGCGCCGCCACGTCTTGGCTGGTTCTCATGGGCGTTATTCATGCCTCATAACGCCCATGAGTCATCTTGTCTCCTTCGGGTGACGTCTCGCGGACGTGAAAATAGGGCGGGTGCCGGCCTCGTTGTGGTTGGTGGGTTGCCCGTCGACGCCGGTCGCTGGTCTTGGAACGTGGAGTCCGTCCATGAGTCTGGTGGTGGGGTCTGGCCTGGGAGGGCCACGCACTGTTGCTACGAGCACGCCGGTCAGATTTTCGATTGCTTGACCAAGACCCCCGGGCAACTCACCGGTAGCCGCTGGTGAGGAAAGGAGCCCGGGATGTCCCGGCCACGATCACGGCAGGTCTCGCAGCCGCAGGAAGTCCCCGACGAGCAGTACGAGCAGGTCTTCGACCGGGTCTGCGCTGTCGATGTGGGTAAACAGTCCGGCAAGGTCTGCACCCGGGTGCCGCATCCGCAGGACCCGCGGCGCCGGTGGTGCCAGGTCTGGGATGTGCCGGCGACCACCACCGCGGTCAGTGCCCTGGCCGGGCAACTACTCGAGTCCGGGATCCAGAAGATCACCCTGGAGAGCACCTCGGACTACTGGCGGATCTGGTACTACCTGTTCGAAGACAGTGGCCTGGACGTGCAACTGGTCAACGCCCGCGACGTCAAGAACGTCCCGGGCCGGCCCAAGACCGACAAACTCGACGCGGTCTGGCTGGCGAAACTGACCGAGAAAGGCATGCTGCGATCCTCGTTCGTGCCACCGGAACCGATCCGGAACCTGCGTGACTACACCCGCACCGATCTGATCCGCGAGTCCAGCCGGCACTGGCAGCGCCTGGAGAAACTCCTGGAAGACGCGCTGATCAAAGTGTCGTCAGTGGCCTCCTCACTGGACACCCTGTCCGCCCGCGCCATGATCGAGGCACTCATCGACGGTGAACGCGACCCGCGGGTCCTGGCCGCGCTGGCCCGCGGCCGGATGCGGTCCAAGAACAGCGAACTCATCGAAGCACTCACCGGCCGCTTCGATGCCCACCACGGCGAACTGGCCAGAATCATGCTCGACCAGATCGACGCCCTCACCGCCACGATCGAGCAGCTCACCACCCGCATCGACGAACTGATCACCGAACACAGCAACAGCCCCGGCGCACACGACGGCGGCGCACACGGCGGCGAGGGCACCAGCAATCCCGGCAACCGGCCACTGCCACCGGTGCAGCGCCTGGCCGAGATCCCCGGCATCGGCATCACCGGCGCCCAGAACATCATCGCCGAGACCGGCCTGGACATGACCCAATTCCCGACCGCCGCGCACCTGGTGTCCTGGGCCAAACTCTCACCACGCACCATCCAGTCCGGCACCCGGCAGACCACCGGCAAAACCGGCAAAGGCAACCCCTACCTCAAAGCCGCCCTCGGCCTGGCCGCCGCCACCGCCGCCCGCACCGACACCTTCCTCGGCGAACGCTACAAACGACTGGTCAAACGCCGCGGCAAACCCAAAGCCCTCGTCGCCGTCGCCCGATCCATCCTCGTCGCCATCTGGCACCTGCTCGCCGACCCCACCAGCCGCTTCCACGACCTCGGCGCCGACCACCACACCAACCGCACCAGCGACCAACGCAGAACCCGCAACCACATCCAGCAACTCGAAGCCCTCGGCTACACCGTCACCCTCACCGCAGCCTGACCACCCCAAAACACCCAAACCATCCCACGCAGACGTTATTTTCCGGTCAGAACCAGCTGGAGCCGGGCAGCGCGCAGCGATCCGGGGCAGGGCGGACGTCGCGGAGCGGGACGGACGGGACTGGGGCGACGGCGTAGCCGGTCAGGGGAAGAAGCCGTAAGTGCGCGACTGGACCGGCGGCGTAGCCGGTCAGGGGTAAGAAGTCGTAGGTGCGCGACTGGGCCGGCGGCGTACCGGTCAGGGGAGGATGTCGTAGGTTCGCCAGACGGACAGGGCGATCAACGTGGCCAGCAGGACCACGCAGCCGATGACCTGCTTGGCGGTGCGGTGCGGCAGCCGCGAGTAGGCGAGGACCGCTGTCACGGCCGCGCCCACGGCCAGACCGCCGAGGTGACCCGCCTTCGAGATCTGCGGGATGCCGAACGTGAAGAGCAGGTTGGTGATCAGCAGCGGCACGAGAGAGCTGGTGTCCAGCATCAGCCGCCGGTTCACGATGATGATCGCGATAATGAGCCCGAACGTGGCGGTCGAGGCGCCGGCCGACGGCTGGTTGGGCGCCTGGAACAGGTAGCAGGCGACGTTGCCGCCGATGCCGGCCAGGAAGTAGACCGCGAGGAAGCGCGCCGGCCCGAACCGGGACTCCAGATAGGTCCCGATCTGCAGCAGCAGCGCCATGTTGAGCAGCAGGTGCACGACGCCGTAGTGCAGGAACATGGCGGTGACCAGCCGGTACCACTCGCCGTCGGCGATGCCGTGGACGCTGCCGTCCGGGTACGACGCCCAGCCGATCACCTCGCCGGCCTCCGTCACCGGGGTGCCCGAGCCGAGCAGGCCGAAGAAACCGCCGGCCCCGGCGATCGCGCGCGGGCCGCCGAGGATCACCGACGCCACCATCACCAGGACGTTGATCCCGATGATGGTGCGCACGGCGTAAGCCGCCTGACCGGCGACGCGGCTCCCGCCGAAGGCGTTGAGCGCACGCCGCTGGCTCCGGCGGCCGTCCTTGACGCAGTCGGGGCACTGATAGCCGACGACCGCGTCATTCATGCATTTGGGGCAGATCGGCTTTTCGCACCGGCTGCAGCTGAGCAGGGTCTCCGTGTCCGGATGGCGGTAGCACACCGGCGTCGTGGAGGGAGCCTCACTCATACACCAAAGGTACCGTGAGCGTCAGGAACGCTCGATCTCCACCCGCTCGATCACGACGTCCTCGCGGGGACGGTCGCCGGGGCCGGTGGCGGTGTTGGCGATCGCGTCGACGACCTTCGCCGACTGCTCGTCCGCGACCTGGCCGAAGATCGTGTGACGACGGTTCAGGTGCGGGGTCGGGGCGACCGTGATGAAGAACTGCGAACCGTTGGTGCCCGGCCCGGCGTTCGCCATGGCCAGCAGGTACGGCCGGTCGAAGGAGAGCTCCGGGTGGAACTCGTCACCGAACTGGAAGCCCGGGCCGCCCCGGCCAGTGCCGGTCGGGTCGCCCAGCTGGATCATGAAGCCCGCGATGACCCGGTGCGAGATGGTGCCGTCGTAGTACGGCCCGGAGCCCTTCTGACCGGTGCGCGGGTCGGTGTACTCCTTGGTGCCCTCGGCCAGTTCCACGAAGTTCCGGACGGTCGCCGGGGCGTGGTCCGGGAACAGCTGGAGCCGGATAAGACCGTGGTTGGTGTGCAGGGTGGCGTAAATCGTCTCGGCCACGGGTACTCCCGTCTGCGTTGGATCGGAACAGTCTCTTCAGTTCGGATCCTCCCCCATGTGTCTGATCCGGCCGCGCGGGGGTACCCGAGAAGGCAACATGAGCTGGGACAAGACCACAGGAGGTGGCACTGGTGTTGGCAACGATGCGCCGTAAGCGCCGGAGTGCGCGGATGCGTGACGAGCTCGGACAGAGCATGGATCACTTCAAGCGCGCCGCTTCGATCGCCGCTCAGGAGACCAGCGCGACGGTCGCGCCCCGGTTGAACGCCGCGGTCGAGCGCGTGCAGCCGGCCGCCGAAAAGGCCAAGGGCGCCGCCACGCAGAGCTGGGACAGCGCGCTCGCCACGCTGACCCCGTTGGTCGCCGCCGCGACGGAGAACGTGCGGCAGGCGGGCAAGAGCACGAAGAAGGTCTCCAAGAAGGAGCTGAAGGCCCAGCGCAAGCAGGCCGACAAGCTCCAGCGCAGGGCGGAGAAGGCGCTCGGCCGCAAGGAGCGTGGCCGCGGCAGCAAGCTCGCCGGGTACGCGCTGCTGGGCACCGCGCTCGGGCTCGGCGCCGCCTGGTACACCAAGCGCCGCAACCAGGCGCAGTGGGAGGAGTACGACGCCGCTCCCAACCCGACGCCGGTGACCGGTGCGGACGACGCGGCGTTCGAGCCGCTGGAGCCGACCGTCTACACCACGTCGAACGGCACCGCGGCGACCTCCGACCAGACCGGGAAGTCCTACCCCGCGAAGTAGTGAACGCTGCTCAGTGCCGGCCGGCCACCTCCGGATCCAGGAGAGGGCCGGCCGGCATCAGTGCGATCAGCTCGGCCGGCACGGTGACCGGTTTCACCGCCGGATAGCCGAGCTTGGCGAGCACGTCCCGGCTCGACAGCGGACAGCTCTGCCCGTCGTCGGTCACGACGTGGACGGCGCCGGCGCCACCGGCTGTCACGACAGCTCCCCGGCCGCGAGGCACGTGCACCACGTCGACCCTCGCCGGGCCGGCGGGCGTGTTCCCCTCCGGGATCACCGGGTCGAGGCGGATCGCCGCCGGCTCGTCCGCCGGGCGGGAGACGCAGGCCCGTACCGAGAAATCGGCTGTGCCGGCATTCGCCGGAAGCGCCGTGAGGTCCGGCCCGGCCGGGACCGCGTCGATCCACGCGGTCGCGACGAGCGCCGGAGCAGGCTCGGGCGACCCACCGTCCGGCAGCTGGAAGCGCCGGCCGTCCCGCACCAGGAAGGTGCGTCCCGAGGGATCCCGGACCAGCAGCGCCCGTCCCGCCACCGGCTCGCCCGCCGGAACGGTTCCGACCAGCAGCGTGCCGCGCCCGGCGCGGTCGGTGCAGACCGTCCAGGCCGCCTCGAGCAGCTTCTCCGCGGCCGGCAGCGTGTCCGGCGCGCCCGGGATGCCGAGCGTCGCCCCGAGTGGCACACCGGCCAGTTTCCCGGTGGCCACGGTCTTGACCACGGGCCCGGCGAGCAGCGCCCCGGACGTGTAGTTCAGCACCGGGTGCAGGCGGCGATCAGACTCCAGGTAGACGTAGCGGGCACCGGACCTCTTGTCGAGCAGGACCGCTGACGGATCGGTCGGCGAGGCCGAGCTCGCGCCGGTGAGCATGCCGTACCCGCCGAGGATGCCGGCGGTGAGCGCGGCGAGCAGCACACCGGTCAGGGCCATCGATCCGGCCCGGCGCAGCGGTGGCCGGCGTGGGTCGGCGTCGTGACCGACGAGCGCGCTGATCAGCCGCTGACTCCGGATCTGCTGCACCATCGCAGCCTATCGATATCTACAACCAGCCGTTGCGCCGGAACGCGCGGTAGAGGATCACGGTGATGACGGCGAGGAAGGCCATCAGCCCCGGATAGCCGTACCGCCAGTGGAGTTCCGGCATGTACTCGAAGTTCATGCCGTAGATGCCGGCCGCCGCGGTCCACGCCGTCGCGATACCGGCCCAGGCGGCGATCTTGCGCATGTCGTTGTTCTGGTCGACCGTGACCTGGGCCAGGCGTGCCTGCAGGATCGAGTTGAGCAGGTCGTCGTAGGAGGAGACCTGCTCGACCGTACGCGTCAGATGGTCCTGCACGTCCCGGAAGTAACGCCTGATCTCCTTGGGCACCACGCCCTGGCTCGCGATGATCCCGGCGAGCGGGCGCTGCAGCGGCACCACCGCCCGGCGGAACTCCACGAGCTCTCGTTTGAGCTGGTAGACCTGCTGGATCGGGGCGCTGCGGTCACGCGAGAAGACGCCCTCCTCGATCAGGTCCAGGTCGGCCTCGACCTGCTCGGCCACCACCAGGTAGTGGTCGACGACCCGGTCGGTCACCGCGTAGGCCACCGCCCACGGGCCCTGCTCCAGCAGGTTCGCCCGCTGTTTCTCCAGGTCGGCGCGGACCGGGGTCATCTCGGACGCCTCACCGTGGCGAACCGTGATCACAAACCGGTCACCCACGAAGATCATCATCTGGCCGGTCTCGACCACCTGGGAGCTCTCGGTCAGTTCCTGGTGCGGCACGTACCGGGCGGTCCGCAGGACGAGGAAGTGCACCTCACCGAACTGCTCGAGCTTCGGCCGCTGCTCGGCCTTGACCGCGTCCTCCACGGTCAGCTCGTGCAGCCCGTACGTATGGGCGATCTCGGTCATCTCGTGCTCGGACGGCTGGTGCAGACCGAGCCAGACGAACGCGTCGTCACGCCGGCGGACCTCGGCGAACGCCTGGTCCGGAGTGAACGAGCCGGGAATCCGCTCACCGGCCACATAGACCCCGCAGTCGACGACCGAGCTGCCGTCCGCACCGGGTTCACCGGTCTGCGGACTCGTCTCGGTCGCGCCGAGGAAGCGTCCCATCGCGCGGGCCGCCCACGCCCTGGACAGCGGGCGGTTACGGTTCCACGAACCGTTCTCCTGCTCGCTCATACCGACCTCCCCCGGGTGACCCGACAAACCAATCGAGGCTACTTCCTCGGGTCGCAGGGAGGTTCGGCCGGGCGGGCCGCCGAAGTCGGCGGGGGGTCGGACTCACGGGGCCCACCCGGACGGACCTACTACTTCCCGGGTCCGTCCGGGCGGAAACACCGGAATCAGCCGCGGACCTCGTCGATGGCCTCGGCGAGCCGCCGGACACCCTCGTCGATCTGGTCCACGGTGACCGCCGAGTACGCCAGGCGCACCGAGTTGTGGCCGCCCTCGAGCAGGAAGTCGCTGCCCTTGACGATCGCGACGCCCTTCTTCATGGCCGCCGGGAACAGCTTGTTCACGTCGATGTCCGAGGGCAGGTCGACCCAGAGGAAGTACCCACCGTCCGGCTCGGTGAACGTCGCGCCGGGGATCCGGTCCCGGATCGACTCGGCCAGCACCCGGGCCCGCTCGCCCAGCGCCTCACTGACCTTGCGCACCGACTTCTCGATGTCGCCGGAGACGCAGAACTGGTGCACGATCGCCTCGGACACCATGCCCGGGGAGATGTAGAGGTTGGTCGCCTTCTTCGCGATCGCGTCGATCAGCGCGGCCGGGCCGACCAGGTAACCGACGCGGACGCCGGGGCAGACCGTCTTGGTGAAGCTGGAGGCGTGCACGACCAGGTTGTTGCTGTCCATCGACAGCATCGAGGGCAGCGCCTCGCCGCGGAACCGGATGTCCACGTACGGGTCGTCCTCGAAGATGATGAACTCGTACTGCTCGGCCAGTGCGAGCAGCGCCTGCCGCTTCTCCGCGGAGAGCGTGAGGCCGGCCGGGTTCTGGTAGTTCGGGATGATGTGCGCCAGCTTCGGGCGGACCCCGGACTCGAGCAGCCCGCGCAGCTCGTCGATGTCGATGCCGTCTTCCCGCAGCGTCACCTGGTGCACCTTGGCGCCCAGGTTCTGCAGGTTGAGCAGGGTGCGGTCGTAGGTCGGCTTCTCCACGACCACGTCGTCGCCGGGCTGCACCAGGTGGCCGAAGAGGAACGCGTCGGCCTGCAGCGAGCCGTTGGTCACGATGACCTGGTCCGGCGAGACACCGTGCTTGTCCGCGATCCACTTGCGCAGCGGCAGATATCCGACGGACGTGCCGTAGGCGGTGACACCCGCCGGATCGTTGTCGAAAGCGCGGGCGGCGGCGGCCTTCAGGCCTTCCACGTCGACGATGTCCAGCGACGGAGCACCACGGGCGAACGAGATGAGCTGCTCAGCGGTCATGCCGACCAGCTTAGAAGGGCGCTGCCGACCGGTTCGTAGCGGATTCCCACTCGCCAGGAGGAAGCATGATCGGCCTCATTCTCGCCGCCGGAGCCGGACGACGGCTGCGCCCGTACACCGACACCCTGCCCAAGGCGCTGGTCCCGGTGGACGGGGAGACCACGATCATGGACATCTCGCTGCGGAACCTCGCCGCTGTGGGGCTGACCGACGTCACGATCGTGGCCGGCTACCGCGCCGAGGCACTGCACGACCGGAAAGAGGGATTCGAGCGTACGTACGGCGTCCGCATCACCCTCGTCCACAACGACCGCGCCCAGGAGTGGAACAACGCGTACTCCCTCTGGCTGGCCCGGGAGCACTTCGCGCGGGGCGCCCTGGTCGTCAACGGGGACACCGTGCACCCGGTCGGCGTCGAGAAAACCCTCCTCGCCGCGCGCGGCCCCAGCATCCTGCTCGCGGTCGACACCGTTAAGCAGGTGGCCGACGAAGAGATGAAGACGGTTTTCGGCGCCGACGGCCGACTGACCAAGATCACGAAGCTGATGGATCCCGCCGAGTCGCACGGCGAGTACATCGGCGCCTGCATCATCGAGGCGCCGGCGGCCCCGGCGGTGGCCGACGCGTTGAAGAGGACCTGGGAGCGCGACCCGGACCGCTACTACGAGGACGGGTTCCAGGAGTACGCGAATTGCGGCGGCGCCGTCCGCGGGGCCGACATCGGCCAGGTCGAGTGGATCGAGGTGGACAACCATGACGATCTCGTCAGGGCGCGGGACATCGCATGCCGCTGCTAGTTCGTAGCGTCCAGACCCCGCTGCACATCGACGTCCGGCGGGGCGCTGTCGCGGATCTGGGCAGCATCCTGGCCGACGGCCGGATCTCGGCCGGTGGCGAGGTCGCGGTCGTGGTCGGCCCGGGCCTCGGCGAGCGGATCGCCGGCCTGCTGCGGCCGTCGCTGCGCGCCGCGACGATCCACGTGACCGGCGGCGGCACCCTGGACGCCGCGCTGGAACTGGCCGGCCGGCTGCGGGCCGGCAACTTCGACGCGGTGGTCGGGATCGGCGGCGGCAAGACCGTCGACACCGCGAAGTACGCGGCCAGCCGCTGGGGCCTGCCGATGGTCTCGGTCGCCACCAGCCTGGCCAACGACGGGATCGCCTCCCCGGTGGCCAGCCTGGTCAACGACGGGATCAAGGGCTCGTACGGGGTGCACATCCCGTTCGGCGTGATCGTCGACCTGGACTTCGTGGAGACCGGGCCGGACCGCGTCAACCGGGCCGGCATCGGCGACGTGATCAGCAACATCAGCGCGCTGGCCGACTGGGAGCTGGCCCGCGTGATGCGCGACGAGCCGGTCGACGGGTTCGCGGCCTCGCTGGCCCGGATGGGCGCCGAGGCGGTGCTGACGATGCCCGGCGACATGGCCGACGACGCGTTCGTCACGGTGCTCGCCGAGTCGCTGATCGCGAGCGGGCTGGCGATGGCGATCTCGGGCAGCAGCCGTCCGTCGTCCGGTGGCTGTCACGAGATCATGCACGCCATCGACGCGCTCTATCCGGAGACCGCCTCCCACGGGGAACTGGCCGGGCTGGGCGCGCTGTTCTGCACGTTCCTGCGCGGCGACCACCGGCGCTTTGCGCAGATGGCCGACTGCCTGGGACGGCACCGGCTGCCGCGCCTGCCGTCCGAGGTCGGTCTGAACGCCGAGCAGTTCGCCCGGGCCGTCGAGTTCGCCCCGCGGACCCGGCCGGACCGTTACACCATCCTCGAACATCTGGCGATGACGCCGGACGAGACCCGGCAGAGGCTGACCGAGTATGCGAACGTTCTCGCCGCCCGCTGAGCCCACGGCCGCCGACTACTATGCGGTCAACCGTGGCGGCGGGCTGTTCAGCGAGGCGATCAGCCAGCGGATCGGCTCGCGGATCGCGGTCGTCGCGCGCCGGCACGGCCTGAGCCCGACCGCGCTGACCATCCTCAACCTGTGCCTGGGCCTGCTCACCGCGTTCGTGGTGATCGCCGCGGCCGGACCGGTCGCCCACGGCCGGGTGCCCGGCGCCCTGGTCGGCCTGATCGCGCTGGCCGGCTGGCAACTGGCGTACGCCCTCGACTGCGCCGACGGTCAGCTCGCCCGCGGCACCGGGCAGAGCACCGCGGCCGGTGGGCGGCTCGACGTGCTCTGCGACGTGGCCGTGCAGTCGGCGCTGGTGGCAGCCCTCTCGGCGACCGCCAAGGCACAGGAGTCGGGCACTCCGGCGTGGCTGTTGTCGGCCTTCGCCGCCACCTGGATGGTCAACCTGGTCACGTCGGTGATGCAGCAGGGCGGCCAGGCGCCGAGCATGGTGACCAGCCGCTCGCCGGCGGTCCGCACGGTCAAGCTGGTCCGTGACTACGGCGCGGTGGTCGCGCTGGCCGGCCTGGTGCTCATCGTGGCGCCGGGGTTCGCGGTCTGGTTCGTGGCGGTGTTCACCCTGGTCAACGGCGGGTTCCTGGCTGCCAGCATCGCCTTCACCGGGCGCAGCGCGCTCCGCGGTTAGATCAACTTCCGGCGCGCGTACGGCGATGGAGCGCCTCCACGGCCGTACGCGCGGAAGGATGTTGATCTAGACCCGCACCGGGATCGCCGAGGACGAGCCCAGCACGGCCCCCTTGGCGTCCAGCGCCTCGGCGACGACGTATTCCTGCGTGCCGCTGACCGTCAGGGTCATCTCGAAGCCGGTGCGGGCCGCCTCACCGTCGTGCTCAGCTCCTGCGGCTGACCACCGGCCCGCGCCCGCCACCGGGCGATGCCGGTGTGCCCGTTCAAGCTGGCGGTGACGATCACGTTGCCGCGTCCGCGAGCTCCCGGAAGTTGCCCTGGGTCGGCGCCGAGACCCGGTCGGGATGCACGAACTCGGCCGCGAACGTGACCTTCCGCGCCGCCTAGTCCACCTTGAACACCAGCCCGAGCCGAATCCCCCTGCGGCAGCGGCGCGTACCCCGTGAGATTCCCCGGCTCGCCACAGAATTACCTTGGCGCGCGCTGTGAATGCATGTCCGCGTAGACCTCGATCAGGCGCTTGGTGAGCACGTCGGGATGGAAGTGGGCCAGATAGCGCTCCCGGGCCGCGATCGCCGCCCGGGCCGCCTCGGCTCGCGCGACCGGCAGCACCGCGGCCAGCGCCGCCGGGTCCGGCTCGGCCAGCCAGCCCGCCGCCCCGATCAGGTAGGGAACCCCGCCGACCGCCGTGCCGAGCACCGGCCGGCCCGACGCCATCGCCTCCAGGATCACCGTGGGCAGCACGTCCTCCCAGGTGGGAACGGCGACCACGACCGACGACGCGCGCCGGGCCGCGGTCATCCCGGCCCGGTCCAGCGGGCCCAGGTAGGTGACGTCGGACCGCTCGGCCGCGGCCTGCTCGGCCAGGTGACGCAGCTCCCCGTCACCGGCGATCCGCAGCGGGCCGAGCGAGCCGTCCGGGTGCCGGCGCCACGCGTCCAGCAGTAGGCCCAGGCCCTTCTCCGGGGAGAGCCGGGCGCCGTAGAGGAAGCCGTCGCCGAGCGGTTCCGGCTGCCCCGGGTCGGGCAGGCCGTTCGGCTTGATCACGATGCGCTCGGGCGCGATGCCGTAGTCGGTCAGGTGCGCGGCGATCTTGTCGGTCAGCGCGATGTAGCGGTCCACCGAGCGCCAGGTCGGGCGGTGCACGGCCAGCGTGGTCGCCATGATCGCGCTCTGCGCCGCCGAGCCGCGGTAGCACTTGTGCTTGATCGCCGGCCAGCCGAGCAGCTTGCCGCGGCAGTCCTGGCAGTTGTGCCCGTCCCGGAAGTACAGGCCCGACGAGCAGACCTGCCGGTAGTTGTGGACCGTCTGGACGACGGGCACGTTGAACCGGTGCGCCGTCTGGATCACTCTGGGCGATATGAGCGGATATGGGTTGTGAAGATGGAGGACATCCGGTCTTTCGGTTTTGATCAACTCTGCAAGATCACGCTGGGCGGCCACCCCCAGCATCGGGGAGACCGGCAGCAGCGCCTTCTGAGCCGCCGAGAACGACGCGATCGAGTCGGAACTCCGCTGGAACGGCAGCACCTCCAGGCCGGCCGCCCGGAGCTGCTCTATCTCGGTGTCCACGATGACGTTCTCCCCGGAGGGGATCGCCTCGCGGTACCGGTTGTGCGCAACCACCACCTTCACGGATCAGAACGCTACCGTGGACCTGTGCCCGAACTCCCTGAGGTCGAGGCGCTCGCTGCGTACCTGCGGGAGCGCGCGGTCGGCCACACCGTGCAGCGCTTCGAGGTCTCCTCGTTCAGCGCGCTGAAGACGTACGATCCGGCGCCCTCTGCCCTGACCGGCCTGCCGATCACCTCGGCCGGGCGGCACGGCAAGTTCCTGGACATCGGCATCGGCCCCGAGGTGCACCTGGTGGTCCACCTCGCCCGGGCCGGCTGGCTGCACTACCGCGACGCGTTCAAGTCGCCGGCCCCGCTCAAACCGGGCAGCGGGCCGATCGCGATCCGGCTCCGGCTCGACGACGGCTCCGGCTTCGACCTGACCGAGGCCGGCACGCAGAAGTCGCTCGCCGCTTACCTGGTTCGCGATCCGCTGACCGAGGTCCCGGGCGTGTCGCGGCTCGGCCCGGACGCTCTGGCGGTCTCCCGCGACGAGTTCGCCGATCTCCTGAAATCGCGGAACGGGCAGGTCAAGGGCGTGCTCACCGATCAGGAGGTGATCGCCGGAATCGGCAATGCATATTCCGACGAGATCTTGCACGTAGCGCGGATGTCGCCCTTCGCACTCACCGGAAAGCTCACCGGCGAGCAGCTCACCACGTTGTACGAGGCGATGCGCGAAGTGGAGACGGACGCCGTGCAACGCTCGGTCGGGCAGAAGGCCGCCGAGCTCAAGGGCGAGAAACGAGCGGGCATGCGGGTGCACGCCCGTACCGGTCTGCCGTGCCCCGTCTGCGGGGACACCGTGCGCGAGGTGTCGTTCGCCGACAAGAGCCTGCAGTACTGCGCGACCTGCCAGACCGGCGGCAAACCGCTCGCCGACCGCCGCCTGTCCAAGTTGGTCCGGTGAAGACCGCCACCGATCGGTCACTGACCGTGTTGGTAAGGATTGCTACCACAACGTCACCTTCTCTCCGGCCGATCCATCGGTATAGTGGCCCGGTCCCTGGACACCGTTGTGACGCGAACGGGTATCGGCGGACCCGCCGACGGTCTCAAGGTCGTGGCGGTGCGTAATCTTTTTCCGGATGCGGGAGGACGTAGGCGAAGTGACGACTAGCCTGCATCGCCCAACGACCGACAGCAGCCGGAGTAAGCCCGTGCGGTACGACAGCTTCGAGTGGCCGCAGCAACAGGAGCAGCCACCGAGCAACGGTGTCCCCCGATCGGCGTGGACCCGTCAGAAACGCAGGCTTTCCCGGTGGCATCGGCCGTACACAGCCGCTCTGATCGTCCTCGACATCCTCTCCACTCTCGGTGCCAGCTGGATCGCCTCCTTCCTCGAGAAGTCGCAGAGCGGTTTCCAGGGCAAGAGCTGGTGGTTCCTCGAGGGCAGCGACCTCTTCACCTTCTTCGCCTACGTCGTGCTCCCGCTCGGCTGGCTGCTGCTGCTCTGGACCAACGGCACGTATGACCGCCGTTACCTGGGCCTGGGCAGCGAGGAGTTCAAGCGGACCGTCCGCACCTCGGTCACCGTGGTCGCCGCGGTGTCGCTGCTCGCGTTCGCCACGAAGACCCCGCTGTCGCGTGGCACGGTCGCGACCGTTTCGCTGAGCGCGCTGCTGCTCATCCTGATCGGCCGGGTCGCCGCCCGTCAGGTGCTGCACATCTCCCGGCGCCGCACCGGTCACGGCGCGCACCGGATGATCCTGGTCGGCACGCTGCCCGAGGCGCTCGAGGTCTACACCGCGGTCACCCGCAGCCCGGCCGCCGGCCTGATCCCGGTCGCGATCCACATCACCGACGGTTACGCGGCGACCCGCGGCATCGAGACGCCGATCCCGATCTTCACCGGGCGTGACGTGCTGTCGCTGGTCCACGAGGTCGGCGCCGACACGATCGCGGTCTGCGGCTCGGCCAGCAACGAGCCCGGCGAGCTGCGCCGCCTGGCCTGGCAACTGGAGGGCACCGGCGTCGACCTGGTCGTCGCGCCGCAGCTCACCGACATCGCCGGCCCGCGCGTGCACATCCGCCCGATCGAGGGCCTGCCGCTGCTGCACGTCGAGGAGCCCACGCTCTCCGGCCCCGGCTGGCTGATCAAGAACCTGCTCGACCGCGTCGTCGCCGCCCTCGGACTGATCCTGATCAGCCCGATCCTGGCGGTCATCGCGCTCGGCATCCGGCTCTCCGACCCCGGCCCGGTCATCTTCCGGCAGACCCGCGTCGGGCACGACGGCCAGACGTTCAAGGTCTGGAAGTTCCGGACGATGTATGTCGACGCCGAGGAGCGCAAGGCCACGCTGGAGGAGCTCAACGAGTCCGACGGCATGCTCTTCAAGATGAAGCACGACCCGCGCATCTTCGCCTTCGGCCAGAAGCTGCGGGCCACGTCGCTGGACGAGCTGCCCCAGCTGATCAACGTGCTCAAGGGCGAGATGTCGCTGGTCGGGCCCCGGCCCCTGCCCGCGGACGACGGCGACTACCTGGGCGACGTCCGGCGGCGCCTGCTGGTCCGGCCCGGCATCACCGGTCTCTGGCAGGTCAGCGGGCGTTCGGACCTGTCGTGGGACGAGGCGGTCCGGCTCGACCTGTACTACGTCGACAACTGGTCGCTGACCTACGACCTGAGCATCCTGTGGCGGACGATCTTCGTGGTGCTGAAGCGCAAGGGCGCCTACTGAGGCTTGATCTCTGGTTCCGCCACCCCCGGCCCGCGACTTCCTCGTCGCGGGCCGTTCTCGTTCTCGTTCACGGCGCGAAGCCGTCGCGCCCTGGTCCAGGTGACGGCGCCGGCCGGGTTCTGGCTGGTTCTCACCGTGGTTGTTCGTGCCTCATGACCACGGTGAGAACCAGCTGACGGCCGCGACGTACGCTGCGGCTCTCCACAGTGGCGGTTGTCCACAGGCGGGTCATGGCTGTCCGAGTTTGTCCACAGGCTGAGGAAGTGGCATGGCGCGGAGGGCTCGGAGGCGTCAGGATCTGTGCCGTGGCTGGGCAGATCGGAAGTGTGCTGGCGGTGGTCGCCGTGCTGGCGGCGCTCGCTGCCGCCGTGGTGGCTGTGCTGCGGCTCCGGGCCCGGCGCGGAATCGCCACGACCATGCAGCGCGCCACCTGGGAGGTGCTGCACACCGCTTCGCTGGCCGCCGAGCCGCTGCGGGCCGGGCTGACCCAGGCGACCGCGGCGAAAGCGGCCCGGCATCTGCGCACGCTGGTCGGCGCGGTCGGCCTGAGCCTCTCCGACGGGGTGACGTGCCTGGCCTTCGACGGTCGCGGCGCCCACCACTCCGACCAGTTGACGGCCGCCGCCCAGCGAGCCCTCGATACGCGCCGCTCGATCGTCCTGACCGCCGCCGACCTGCCCTGCGACCGCGTCGACTGCGTGGTCCGCGGGGCGGTGGTGGCGCCGCTCCCCGGGCCGGCCACCACAGCGACCACGGCGGGCCGCCCCGGCCGAGCGGCAGACGCCACCGGCACGGCCGCCGGGCGCCCGGGGCGTTCATCGGGGGCGGCGGCTCTGATCGCGGTCTCCGACGGGCCACCGGCGCCGGGTCTGGTGCAGGCGACGCTGGAAGCGGCCCGCTGGGCGGGTTCCCAGCTCGCCCTCGTCGAGCTCGACTCGTCACGCGAGCGGCTGGCCCGGGCCGAGGTGCGGGCGTTGCGCGCGCAGATCAGTCCGCACTTCATCTACAACGCGCTGACCGCGATCGCCTCGTTCGTGCGCACCGACCCGGAGCGGGCGCGTGAGCTGATCCTGGAGTTCGCCGAGTTCACGAGGTACTCGTTCCGCGCGCACGGCGAGTTCACCACCCTCGCCGAGGAGTTGCGCTCGATCGATCGTTACCTGACCATCGAGCGCGCCCGCTTCGGTGACCGTCTGCAGGTCAGGCTGCAGATCGCGCCCGAGGTGCTGCCGGTCGGCCTCCCGTTCCTGTGCCTGCAGCCCCTGGTGGAGAACGCTGTCCGGCACGGCCTGTCCCGTAAACCCGGCGTCGGTATGGTGAACATCGAAGCCCGTGACGCCGGTGCCGAGTGTCACATCACGGTCGAGGACGACGGTGTCGGCATGGATCCGTCGGTCTTCGGGCAGGACGGTTCCGACAACGAGGAGGGCCAGCACGTCGGGCTGGTCAATGTGGACGAGCGGCTGCGCTCGGTCTTCGGCGACCACCACGGCCTGGTCGTAGAGACGGCCCCCGGCGCCGGCACGAAGGTGAGCATGCGAGTCCCGAAGTTCCACCCCGAGGTCCGCGCATGACCGGCCCCGCCCGCCCGCAGCCACCCGCACCCGGCTGGCCTTCACGGCTGTATCGCAGGCCCGGACGCAGCCCTGAGCACCAGCCGAGCCTGCGGGGCCGGGCCTTGGGGGTGTGTCGCGCTGAGGTGGGACGCCGCTGGGGAGCCGGCGGGGTGGGGGAGTGCGGGCCGAGAAGAGAGCGGAGACGGGCATGAGCCTGGTCGTGCTGGCTGTGGACGACGAGCCACCGGCGCTCGACGAGCTGGCCTATCTGCTGAACGCGGACGGCCGGGTCGCCCACGTGCACCGGGCGGGCGACGCGACCGAGGCGCTGCGGGTGCTGCGGGACACCGAGGTGGACGCCGTCTTCCTGGACATCCGGATGCCCGGGCTGGACGGTATGGAGCTGGCCCGGATCCTGCGCCGGTTCGCGCATCCGCCGGCGATCGTGTTCGTGACCGCCTACGACGACGGGGCGGTGGACGCGTTCGACCTGGGCGTGACCGACTACGTGCGCAAGCCTGTGCGGGCCGAGCGGCTCGGTGAGTCACTGCGGCGCGTGGCCGGGCTGCGGGTCGTGCCGGCACCGGCCGCCACGTTGGCGACGGCGGTGGCGGACGAGCCCGCGATCCCGGTCGAGCTTGCCGGCACCACCCGAATGCTGCCGCGGTCGTCGGTCCGCTGGGTCGAGGCGCAGGGTGACTATGCGCGGTTGCACACCGCTGACGCGTCCCACCTGGTCCGGGTGTCGCTGGCCACGCTCGCCGAGCGCTGGGCGAACGCCGGTTTCGTCCGGATCCATCGGTCGTACCTGGTGCAGCTGCGGCTGGTCACAGAGCTGCGTTTGACCGGTTCCGGCTATGTGGTGGCGGTGGACGGGGTGGAGCTTCCGGTCAGCCGCCGGCACACGAGGGAGCTGAAGGACCGCTTGATTCGCGCCGCCAAGCACGACTGGACCCGCTAATCCACACCGCTATCCACAGCCCGACCGACTTTCCCACAGAGTTATCCACAGGCTGGCCGGGGATAACCACAAGCTGGCCTTAAGCTCGACGGGCGCTCCATGAGGCTCGCCGCACACCCCTCGTACCGCATTGACCTTGCCCCGGAAAGCCCAGCTCACGGCCACGATGGCAGTCATGTCCGTTACTGGTCAGGCGCACAGTAGCGAGTGGTCGAGCCGAGGGACTCGTCCCGCAGCTCGACATAGGCGAGCTGAGCGATCTGTGATGCGAGCCGGCCGTGGAGCTCCCGGGCGACCAGCTCGAACGTGGGACGGAACGGGAACAGCGACGTCCAGGTCTCCCTCGACAGCTCGGCGCAGCACTCGGCCAGCAGGTCCGCGACCACGTCCGTGTCGAAGAACCAGCCACGATCGGTCAGCTGGTCGTCGTCGAAGGTGATCCCGACCCGGAGCAGCACCGCGACGGTGGCGCCCGGCGGCAGAACGGAACGGACCGCTGCCCTCAGCCCCTGACGCGCCTGGAAGCGCCGCTCGACTTCGACGGTGTACGGCATCCACGGATCATCTCCACAGTTCGTTCACAACTCCACCCCCAGCCCTCCGCGACCGGTCAATAGGCTGCTGCCCACACGACGCGGGTCCGGTGAGTCACGGGGGCGCACCGGCCGGCGTCGTGCCATCAGCCGATCGCCGGTGCGGCGATAGGGCAGGCTGATCGCCAGAGCGGCGGCTGACGACGAGGGGCGACGACGATGGAGACTTCGGCTGGTCGACGGGTTCTCGTCGTGGAGGACGAGCGTGCCATCGCCGACGCCGTGGCCGCCCGGCTGCGGGCCGAGGGCTTCCTGGTGCAGGTGGTCGGGGACGGGCCGAGCGCGGTCGAGGCCGCCCGGCGCGATCCGCCCGACGCGATCGTGCTGGACGTCATGCTGCCCGGCTTCGACGGCTTGGAGGTGTGCCGGCGCATCCAGGCGGAGCGGCCCACGCCCGTGCTGATGCTGACCGCTCGCGGCGAGGAGACGGACCTGCTGGTCGGGCTCGCGGTCGGCGCCGACGACTACATGGCCAAGCCGTTCTCGATGCGGGAACTGGCCGCACGTGTCCACGCCCTGCTGCGCCGGGTCGACAAGGTGGCCGCGACGCCGAAGGCCGGCCCGCCGACGCTGCGCCTGGGGGACCTGGAGATCAATCAGGCCGAGCGGCGGGTGCTGCGCGCCGGGGCGGAGAAGCACCTCACCCCGACCGAGTTCGACCTGCTCGTGCATCTGGCCCGGGCGCCGCGGACGGTGCTGCCCCGGGAGCGGCTGCTGGCCGAGGTGTGGGGCTGGGCGGACGCTTCGGGCACCCGCACCGTCGACAGCCACATCAAGGGGCTGCGGCGCAAGCTCGGGGCGGACCTCATCCGTACCGTGCACGGGGTCGGTTATGCCTTGGAAGTCGACCGGTGAGGGCAAAGCTGCTGCAGGTCATCCACGACGTGGCCGCGAAGTTGTTCCGGTGGCTGCCGCGGCCGCTCGACCCGGTGCGGTCGATCAAGGCGAAGCTGTCGCTGGCGCTGGGGTTCGCCGGTGGGATCGGTCTGCTGGTCTTCCTGTGGAGCATCGACTTCTACCGCGTCGACGTGCTGTGGATCGGCATCGCCGCCGCGCTGGGCCTGGTCACGCTGCAGGTGATGGCGCACGGTGCGACGATTCCCCTGCGCGAGATGACGGTGGCGGCCCGGCAGATGGCTCGCGGCGACTACAACCATCGGATCAAGACTCGCTCGCAGGACGAGGTCGGTGAGCTGGCCGACGCCTTCAACCAGATGGCAGCGGATCTGGCCGCAGCGGACCGGCAGCGGCGCGAGCTGATCGCGAACGTCTCGCACGAGCTCCGTACGCCGATCACCGCTCTCCGGGGTTTGCTGGAGAACATCGTCGACGGGGTGGCCGACACCGACCCGGAGACGATGCGCACCGCCCTGGCGCAGACCGAGCGGCTCAGCCGGCTGGTCGGCGACCTGCTGGATCTGTCCCGTCTGGACGCCGGCGTGGTTCCGATGCGCCGCGAGCTGATCGACGTTCCGGAGTTCCTGGACGAGGTGGCCCGGGAGGCGAAGGTCAACGCCGACGGCATCGGCAGGGACGTCCGCGTCGACGTCGCCGCCCCCGCGCTGGTGCTCCCCGGTGACCGCGAGCGCCTGCACCAGGTCTTCGCGAACCTGCTGGACAACGCGACCCGGCACAGCCCGCCGGGTGGTCTGGTCACGCTGCGCGCCGAGCGCCGCGGCGAGCACGTGCTCTTCGTCGTCACGGATCAGGGCGACGGCATCCCGGTCGCGGAGCGGGAGCGGGTCTTCGAGCGCTTCACCCGCGGCGAGCGACCGGCCGGTGGCGGCACCGGCCTGGGGCTGGCCATCGCGCGCTGGGTGGTGCAGCTCCACAACGGAACGATCGCCGCGGTCGAGCCGGCCGACCGGCGCGGCGGCCACATTCACGTACGACTCCCCCTTTAGAAGAGGAATCGACATGTCCACGGCACCGCCAGCTCCTCGACTGGGACAAACCATCACAGTAGGTGCAATTCATGGCCCGTGGCCGGACGTGCGGCTCTGGGCCGGCCGCCTTCCCGGCCCGGCTGCTCCGGCCGCGCCCGGCACCGTCGTCGCGATCCTCGCCGGCACCGCGGTCACCGCGCTCGGCCTGCCACTGGCGCAGACCGGTCTGGGCTGGCTGATCGCCGCCCTCGCCGCCGCGGCCGCGCTGCTCGTGACTCGGCCCGCGACCAGCTCGATCCCACCCCTGGTGAGCCGTGAGCAGCGGGCCTCCGGCTGGGATCGGGCGGCCTGGGGCGCGGCGACGATCGCCCTGGCCGCGGTGGGGACGTTCCGCGCGGCCGGCTGGCTCTTCGCGCTCTGCCTGTGCACGGCCACGCTGACGTTCGCACTGGCGCTCGGGGGCGGACGATCGATGCGCGCGGTCGTCACGACGTACCTGATGGGCCCGGTTGCGATTCTGAGGTCCGTGCCGTGGCTGGTCAGCGGGCTGGCGCGATGGCGACGGGCCGACGGGGCCAGCGGTGGCCCGGCACCGATCCGGATCGTCGCCACCGCCGCGGTCTCGGCCGCCCTGCTCGGGGTCTTCGGGTTGCTCTTCGCATCGGCCGACGACGCCTTCGCCGACGTGGTCGGCGCGCTGCTCCCGGACATCAACGTGGACAGTGTGTTCCGGTGGGTGTTCGTCAGCGCCGTCACCGCCCCACTGCTGTCCGGCGCCGCCTACCTGCGGGTCGCGCCGCCGCGCCTCGCCGACCTGGACCGCACCGAGGGTCGCAAGGTCAACCGGTTGGAGTGGGCCGTTCCGTTGGGGCTGCTCACGCTGCTGTTCGCCGCGTTCGTGACGGTGCAGCTCACGGTGCTCTTCGGCGGAGAACGGCACGTGTCGGCGACGGCCGGGCTCACCTACGCCGGTTACGCCCGGGGCGGCTTCTGGCAGCTCTGCATCGTCACCGGCCTGACCCTGGTGGTGCTGGCCGGCGCCGCGCGCTGGGCGCCCCGGGAGGCGCCCGGTGACCGCCTCGCGCTCCGCGTCGTGCTGGGTGCGCTGACGCTGCTCACGCTCGTCATCGTGGCCTCGGCGCTGGTCCGGATGCAGGTCTACGTCGACACGTACGGCCTGACCCGCCTGCGTCTGCTGGTCGCCTGCTGCGAGGTGTGGTTCGGGGTGGTCCTGCTGCTGGTGCTGCTGGCCGGCATCCGGATCCGGGCGCCGTGGCTGCCCCGCGCGGCGATCGCGACCGGCGTGCTGGCGTTGATCGGCCTGGCCGTGGCGAACCCGGATCTGCGGATCGCGCAGAACCAGTTGCACCGCCCGGCCGACCGGATCGACATCGGCTACCTCGCCACCCTGTCCCCGGACGCGGTCCCGGCTGTCGCCGCGATGTCCGGCGCCGCGGATCGGAGCTGCATCCTCTACCTGATCAGCCTGGACATGGGCGAGGACGACTGGCGGACGTGGAACCTGGACCGATCACGGGCCCGGGACCTGATCGGCGACCACCCGCATCCGGTCAATCCCGATCAATGCCTTTCCACGCGGTACGGCTATTGACATTCCGGCCGGGACGGCGAGACTGCCGGACATGGCCGACGATCCGCCGCCCCCGCGCACCCGGGTCGTGCTGGGCGAAGCCACTGTCCACCGCCGCCCGGCCGACCCGGCCCGCACCGACCTCGCCGACCAGACCGCGATCAGCGAGGCACTGGTGAAGGGCCTGGTCCGGGCCCAGCTGGCGCTGGCTTTACGGCTGTCGCTGGTGGTCGTGGCCGGGCTGGGCGCGCTGCCGTTGCTGTTCGCGGTGGCACCGGCGGTCGGCGGATTCAAGGTCTTCGGGATGCACCTGCCGTGGCTGCTGCTCGGCGTGCTGTCGTTCCCGTTCCTGGTGCTGGTCGGCGCCGCCTACGTGCACTGGGCCGAACGCAACGAGCAGGACTTCACCGCCGTGATCCGCAGGCCGGAGCGGTGAACCCGTACCTCGTGCCGGGCTTGGTCGTGGTCGTCCTGGTGACGATCGGCATCGGCGTGTACGGCCTGCGTTTCGCCCGCACCACCTCGGATTTCCTGGTCGCCTCCCGCAGCGTCAGCCCATCGTGGAACGCCGCCGCGATCAGCGGCGAGTACCTGTCGGCCGCGTCGTTCCTGGGCGTGGCCGGCCTGGTCCTGCGCTACGGCGTCGAGGTGCTCTGGTACCCGGTCGGATTCGCGGCCGGTTACCTGGCACTGCTGCTCTTCGTGGCCGCGCCGCTGCGCCGGTCGGGGGCGTTCACGCTTCCCGACTTCTGCGAGGTACGGCTGCGGTCCACCCGGTTGCGGCGGCTGGCCACGACGTTCGTGCTGTTCATCGGCGCGCTCTATCTGCTGCCGCAGTTGCAGGGCGCGGGCCTGACGTTCGCCACGGTCACCGGCGGTTCATACGCCTGGGGTGCTCTTCTGGTCGGGGTCGTGGTGACCGCCAACGTGGCGTTCGGCGGGATGCGCGCGATCACTTTCGTGCAGGCGTTCCAGTACTGGCTGAAACTGACCGCGCTGGCCGTGCCGATCCTGTTCCTGGTCCTTCAGTGGCAGTCCGACGGGCGTCCCGCGGTGACACCGCCGGCCGGTGCGGTGTTCCCCGCGGCGACCAGCGTGGTGATCGAGCAGGACGCGGTGCTGGACGGGATCGGCCCGGTGACCGCCGGCACGACGCTGCACTTCGCGGCCGGCGACCCGGTGCCGAAGGTGAGCACCGTCGACGCGACGTTCGGGGCCTACTGGCTGCAACCGGGCGGCGATTCCGGGCTCCTCGGCACGTACTCCCTGATCCTGGCCACGTTCCTGGGGACCATGGGGCTGCCGCACGTGCTCGTGCGCTTCTACACGAACCCGGATGGCGCGTCGGCGCGGCGCACCACCCTCGTCGTACTGGCAATGGTCGGCCTGTTCTATCTCCTTCCTACGCTGTACGGCGTCCTCGGGCGCGTCTACACCCCCCAGCTGCTGATGACCGGCCGGACCGACGCCGTGGTGCTGCTGCTGCCGGAGGCGGCGCTGGGCAGCGGACATCTCGGCCGGCTGCTCGGTGCCCTGGTCACCGCCGGCGCGCTGGCCGCGTTCCTGTCCACCTCGTCGGGGCTGCTGACGAGCATCGCCGGGGTGATCTTCACGGATGTGCTGCCGCCCGGACGTTCCGGTTCGGTGCGTGACTTCCGGCTGGCCACGGTGCTGGCGGCGGCGGTGCCGACCACGATGGCGATCTTCGTGTCCGACATGGACGTGTCCCGGGTGGTCGGGCTGGCGTTCGCGGTGGCGGCGTCGAGCTTCTGCCCGCTGCTCGTGCTGGGGATCTGGTGGCGCGGGCTGACCGACGCCGGCGCGATCGCGGGCATCCTGGTCGGCGGCGGGTCCGCGGTGGTGGCCGTCTTCGTCACCGTGCTCGGCGCGGATCTTCCGGGCAACCTGGCCGAGTTCGCCGCGCAGCCGGCGGCCTGGACCGTGCCGCTCGCGTTCTTCGTCATGGTGGTGATGTCGTTGCTGACCAGCCGCCGCGTGCCGGCCGACGTCGGTGCCACGATGCTGCGGCTGCACGCTCCCGAGTCGCTGAGATCCTGAAGCATTTAAGGATCTTTAAGGTACGACCGTCAACCGCGCGTGATCGGCGGCCCGTAGACATGGGCATGAGGAGATCACGCAGCAGTGCATACCGGCGGCCCGGCAGCGGACTCACCGGACGCAACCGCAAGATCGCGATCGGCGTGGCGATCGCCGCTCTCGCCGCCGGCGGGCTGGCCGTCGGCACCGGGATGAGCAACGCGTCCACCACCTGCGACGGGCTCGACAACTCGCTGCGCGAGACCCTCTCCTTCATGGCCGACCAGCGGGCGCATCCCAACGCGCAGACCGACGCGGTGCTGGCGAACCGGCAGGCGGTCGTCGACCTGATCAACGTGCAGCGTCAGCAGGCGGGCTGCACGACGAACGTCGCCGCGCCGCCGGCCGCGACCAAACCCGCCACCACCGCACCCACCAAGGCGGCGACGACCGCCCCGACGAAGGCCGCCACGACGCCACCCGCCGCCGGTGACAACGGCGCGGGCACCGGCACCGGCGAGGTCGTCTGCAAGGGCTCGACAGTGACCCTCTCCGGGGAGGCCGGCGCGCCGTTCGCGTCGAGCGGCACGTTCCCGATCGGGACGAAGCTCAAGGTCACGAACCTGGACAACAACAAGAGCACCACCGTGACCGTGCAGACCACCTCGGGGAGCTGCGTGCTGCTCAACAACGCCGCGTTCGAGCAGGTCCGGGAAGCGGGCAAGTTCCTCATCCGCCGCGCGGTGATCGAGCGGGTCGGCTGAGGGTCGCGAGCGCGCCGCCGGACCGGGGCGGGCGCGCCGCGAAAGCTGATCGGGCCCGGGTCTTCCGCGTTTCCCCCGTTTCGCCGCGGAACACCCGGGCCCGTTCGGGCGCCACGAAATGCATCTGCCTATTTCCGTGACGCAGCAAGTAATCGGCAGATTTCGGGCGACCGCGCCAGATCTTGCGCCAATCACCGCCGTTCCAGCAACTCCGCCGAGCGCGGCTGTGAGAATGGCGACAGCCAGGTCGGAAATGTCATTTACCTCAGCCTATTGACGACATCTGGTCCATTGTGGAAAACCGCCGGTGGGCCAAACCGGCAGGTCAGCGTGCCCGGGCAGCCAGATCCCTCGTCTCCGCAGGTGAACGGGCTGGTCCGAGCCCCGGCACCCGGCTAGGTTGCAAGGCATGACGGTGCCGGCACAACGCACGGGCGAGCCGGTCGCGGCGATGGCGTTGCGCGGGCTGGTCAAGCGCTTCGACACGAAACTCGCGGTCTCCGGGATCAGCCTGGAAGTCCCGGCCGGGTCGTTCTTCGGCCTGCTCGGCCCCAACGGCGCCGGCAAGACCACCACCCTCTCCATGGCCGTCGGCCTGCTGCGGCCCGACACCGGTCAGGCCGTCCTGCTGGGATATGACGTCTGGCAGTCCCCGATCGAGGCGAAGTCCCTGGTGGGCGTCCTGCCCGACGCGATGCGCATGTTCGACCGACTGAGCGGGCCGGAGCTGCTGGCGTACCAGGGCCTGCTCCGCGGCATGCCGGCCGCCGTCGTCGATCAGCGCGCCCGTGACCTGCTCGACGTGCTGGAGCTCGGCGTCGGCAACCGCACCCTGGTCGTCGACTACTCGGCCGGCATGAAGAAGAAGATCGGCCTGGCCTGCGCCCTGCTCCACGCGCCCCGGCTGCTGGTGCTGGACGAGCCGTTCGAGGCCGTCGACCCGGTGTCGGCCGCGCTGATCCGGGGCATCCTGCAGCGGTACGTCGCCGGCGGCGGCACTGTCGTCTTCTCCAGTCACGTGCTGGAAGTCGTCGAGCGGCTCTGCTCGCACGTCGCGATCATGTCGGACGGCGTGGTCCGGATGCACGGACCGCTGGACACGGTCCGCGCCGGCCGCCCGTTGCAGGACGTGTTCGTGCAGGTGGTCGGCGGCCGGGTGGCAACCGGCTCGGAGCTGGCGTGGCTGTGAGCGTGTGGCCGTTCGTCCGGCTCAAGCTCCGCCTCACCGCGAACGGCCTGCGCGGACGCCCGGGCCGGGTCGCCCTCTTCGTCACCGGTGCCTTCGCCGCGACAGCGCTGGCCATCCTGGGATATGCCGGGTTCGCGCTGCCCGGGCTGCTGGACGCGCCACACGCCGCCGAGATCCTGCTGCCGTTCGGCGGCGCGCTGCTGGTGCTCGGCTGGCTGTTCCTGCCACTGCTGTTCTTCGGGGTCGACGAGACCCTGGACCCGGCCCGGTTCGCGCTGCTCCCGCTGAGCCGCCGCAGCCTGATCGCCGGGCTCGGCACGTCCGCGCTGATCGGGCTGCCGGCGCTGGCCACGCTCACCGCCACGGCCGGGACGGTGGACACCGCCGCCCGGCTCGGCGGGCCGCTCGCCGCGCTCGCACAGGCCGTCGGCGTGGTCGGCGGCCTGCTGCTCTGTGTGCTGCTGAGCCGGGCGGTGACCAGCGCGTTCGCCACCGCGCTGCGGTCCCGGCGGGCACGCGACCTGGCGACGATCATGCTGGCCGTGGTGGCCGCGTCGGTCGGGCCACTGCAGTTGCTGCTGCTCGGGCTCCTCGATCGGGCGAACTGGGCCGACATCGCCGGGATCGCCGAGGTCACCGGATGGACGCCGCTCGGTGCGCCGTACTCGATGGGACTGGACGTGGCGGCGGGGCGGGGCTGGGCCGTACCGCTGAAGCTCCTGATCGTCTCCGCCGCCGCCGGCGGCCTGCTGCTGTGGTGGCACCGGACACTGGAACAGGCGATGACCGGCCTGTCCTCGCCGGGCAGCCGCCGGATGACCGCGCGCTCCACGAGCACCCCCGTCGACCAGCTGATGTTCCGCTGGTGGCCGCGCACCAGGTTCGGCGCGCTGGTGGCTCGCGAGACGCGGTACTGGTGGCGGGAGAACCGTCGCCGCGCCGGCATGGTCGCGCTCCTGATGGCCGGGCTGTTCCTGCCGCTGACCACGACGTTCGGGCCGGGCGCGGGGGTGGCCGGTCCGCTGGCGTTCGTCGTCGGCGCGATCGCCCCGGTCGCGCTGGCGAACCAGTTCGGCTACGACGGCAGTGCCTACGCCACCAACGTCGCGATCGGGATCCCCGGCCGGCTGGAGATCCACTCGCGGGCCGCCTCGCACGCGCTGATCACGTTCCCGGTGCTGGTGGCGGTGGCGACGGTGGCCGGGCTGCTCGCCGGCCGGCCACAGGGCATCCCGGCGCAGCTCGGCACGCTGCTCGCGGTCTATGGCACCGGGCTCGCCGTGCTGCTGCCGATCTCGGTGCGCGGCGCCTATGCCCTGCCCGAGTCGACCGGCCCGTTCGCGGTCTCCTCCGGGGGCGGCCTGGCCAAAGGTCTGCCGAGTGTCGCCGGCATGCTGGGCGGGATGCTCGGGGCGTTGCCGGTCGTGCTCGCCGGCTCGCTGCTCGGCCCGGCCTGGACCTGGGCGGGGCTGCCGATCGGCCTCGGTTACGGCGTCGCCGCCTATCTGATCGGCGCGGGACTGGCCGGGGACCTGCTCGATCGGCGCATGCCCGAGGTGCTCGCCGCGGTGACACCGCGCTAGTCACCGCAGTTTCTTCAGACCATCCCGGCGTACGAATATCAGCCGCCGTTCCGTCGCGTCCCCGGAAGTCCCCAACACATATCCGTCGATCCACAGCCAACCCGCATAGGTAGGGCGCACATCGACTCGAATCACCCGGAACGTCAGCGCCCGATCGCCCGCGAACTGAACGCTCGCGGCGGCCCCGACGTGATAAACGTCCCCTGCGCGCGGCAGGTCGTCCGCCATTTCCCCGCACCCCTGCCCGACATTACACAGAATGTGTAATGCCAGGACATCCCCGGCTTTGTCCACTTTCGAGGGACAACGCCGGATCAAAAGGCACCTAAGGGCGATGGGCCGATCGGGGGCTGCCATTGCGCGGGGCCGGAACCCGGCTGGCCCGGATCGGCCGGAGCCCGTCCTGCCGGACGAAGATGCGCCGCCTCTGCAACGCGTTGCCGCCCGGCCCGACGACGTAACCGTCCAGCCAGATCCAGCCGTCGTAGGTGACCCGCGGGTCGACCCGGATGACCCGGAAGGTCAGCGCCCGATCCCCGGAGAACTGCACACTCGCGTCGGCCCCGACGTGAACGACGTCGCCCGGCCGCAACACCACCTGGGGCATGCGCAATCCCCTTCCCGCCGAAGGTCCCCAGAGGAAAATAGCCGGTGATCAATTCAAAGTGACAGCCGCGTGCACGATCTGTAATCGAGACAATGTTCTGATGACGATCCACTCCACCGATCCGTTCGCCGTTCCCGACGAGGACAAGTCGCCGGTGCGCCGGCTGCGTGGCCGGCTGGCGTCCCCGGTGACCCTCTGGACCGCGCCGGGGCCGTCCGGCCTGACCGTCTCGTCCACGCTGGTCGCCGACGGCGATCCGGGCCGGGTGCTCGGCCTGATCGACGAGGAGAGCGACTTCTGGGACGCGGTGTCGCAGGCCGGGCGATTCGCGATGACCCCGCTGACGCCGGCCGACCGGCAACTGGCCGACCGGTTCGCCGGGCTGATGCCGGCGCCGGGTGGACTGTTCGCCACCGGTCAGTGGCGCGAGACGCCGTACGGGCCGGTGCCCGCGCACGCCGGAGCCTGGGCCGGCTGCACCCTCGACACGAGCCGGCCGTGCGGCTGGGCGCTGCTGGTGGAGGGCGTCGTGGCATCGGTTCAGTTGGATGCCGCGACCGTGCCGCTCGTCCACTTCCGTGGTCGGTACGCCGAACTCGACCGCTGAGCGCAGTCAGACCACCACTGAGCGCAGACGCTGACCGGTGGCGCGGGGCGGGCGGCTTTCCTTCGTACGGTCCCGGAAAAGTCCGCTCGCAAACGAAGGTGGTGACACCGTGCCGGCCACCCCCGAGAAGTATCTCGAGGTGCAGAACTCCGACGAATTCAGTCGGCTGCGCCATACCCTTCGCAGGTTCATCTTCCCGACCACGATCGCGTTCATCCTCTGGTACTCCCTGTACGTCCTGCTCTCCGCGTACGCGCGGGACTTCATGGCGATCAAGCTGGTCGGCAACATCAACGTCGCCCTGCTCCTCGGCCTGCTGCAGTTCGTCTCGACGTTCGTGATCGCCTGGTACTACTCGAAGTTCGCCGCGGAGAAGATCGACCCGGCCGCGGACGACATCTACAACAGCATCGACGGCGACCGGCGTGCGCCCTCCTCCACCACCGAAGAGGGGAGCGTGCTCTGATGTTTCTCGCTGCTGAGGCCTCGTCCAGCACCTCGCGCACGCTGACCATCACGCTGTTCCTGGTCTTCGTGGCCATCACCCTGGGAATCACGATCTGGGCCAGCCGGCAGACCAAGACCGCCACCGACTTCTACGCCGGTGGCCGCCAGTTCTCCGGTTTCCAGAACGGCATGGCGATCGGCGGCGACTACATGTCGGCCGCGTCGTTCCTCGGCATCGCCGGCCTGATCGCGCTCTACGGTTACGACGGCTTCCTCTACTCGATCGGCTTCCTGGTCGCGTGGCTGGTGGCGTTGCTGCTGGTCGCCGAGTTCCTGCGCAACTCGGGCCGCTACACGATGGCCGATGTGCTGGCGTTCCGGATGCGTCAGCGCCCGGTGCGCACCGCCGCCTCGGTCTCCACCGTGGTGGTGTCGATCTTCTACCTGATCGCCCAGATGGTCGGCGCCGGCGCGCTGGTCTCGCTGCTGCTCGGCATCTCCGCCGACGAGAAGTTCCTGGGCATGGACGCCGGCACCGCCAAGGTCTTCACGATCATCCTGGTCGGCGCACTGATGATCGTCTACGTGGTGGTCGGCGGCATGAAGGGCACCACCTACGTCCAGATCGTCAAGGCGTTCATGCTGATGACCGGCGCCCTGGTGATGACGCTCATGGTGCTGGCGCACTACAAGTTCAACCTGTCGACGCTGCTGGGCGACGCCGCCGCGCAGTCCGGCAAGGGCGCGGCCTTCCTCGAGCCCGGTCTGAGGTATGGCGTGGAGACGGCCGGCGACGCGACGAAGACCTTCTACAGCAAGATGGACCTGCTGTCGCTGGGTCTCGCGCTGGTGCTCGGCACGGCCGGCCTGCCGCACATCCTGACCCGGTTCTACACCGTGCCGACGGCCCGGATCGCTCGTAAGAGCGTGCTCTGGGCGATCGGCATCATCGGCGTCTTCTACCTGTTCACCCTGGCTCTCGGCTTCGGCGCGGCGGCTCTGGTGGGCGGCAAGGCGATCACCGCGCAGGACAAGGCGGGCAACACCGCCGCGCCGCAGCTGGCGCAGAAGCTGGGCATCGACTACCTGGGCGGGGACACCGGCGGCGCGGTGCTGCTGGCGATCATCGCGGCGGTCGCGTTCGCCACGATCCTGGCCGTGGTCGCCGGGCTGACCCTGGCGTCGTCGTCGAGCATCGCGCACGACTTCTACGCCAGCGTCATCAAGCGGGGCAACGCCTCCGAACGCAAGGAGGTCGGCGTCGCCCGGATCTCGGCCCTGGTGATCGGCGCGATCGCGATCGCTCTGTCGATCTTCGCGCAGAGCCTGAACGTGGCGTTCCTGGTCGCGCTCGCCTTCGCGGTGGCCGCCTCGGCGAACCTGCCGGCGATCCTCTACAGCCTGTTCTGGAAGCGCTTCAACACCGCGGGCGCGCTCTGGTCGATCTACGGCGGCCTGCTCTCCGCGGTCATCCTGGTGTTCTTCTCGCCGGTCGTCTCCGGCTCGGCCACCGCGATGTTCCCGAACCAGGACTGGCACTGGTTCCCGCTGTCCAACCCGGGCATCATCTCGATCCCGCTGGGCTTCTTCTTCGGCTGGCTCGGCACCGTGCTCAGCAAGGAGACGGACGTCGAGAAGTACGCCGAGCTCGAGGTCCGGTCGCTGACCGGGCACGGCGCGCACTAGAGCATTTCCCCCTGCCCGGGCCGGTGTCGTCGCCGCGCCGGCTCGGGCCCGGGAGAGCCCCGTCTCCCACCTTCGTGCCGCACCGCTCGCGACCACCGGGATCACGGGTCATTCCGACCTAATGTGGTCTCATGTCTGCGACCACCTCTCCCAGCGGCAACTCCTCCGGACGGGCCTCCGTCCCGCCGTCCGGGCCGGCTCCCGGCCGGTCTGCGGGACCGGGCGACCGGGGGCACACCTATCAGGGCAAGGGCAAGGGCCCGCGGGTCCGCCCTCGCTGGGGCCGCATCGGCCTGGTCGCCGGTGGCGTGGCGCTGGCCCTGGCTCTGACCGGCGGCATCTTCGCGGTCAACTACGTGAGCGGCATCGACAACGACCTCAAGCGGACGAACGCGTTCTCCGGGCTCAGCGAGGAGCGGCCGGCCAAGACGGTCGACGGCGCGATCAACATCCTGCTGGTCGGCAGCGACTCGCGCGATCCGGACACCAAGGACGACGACGCCACCGGGTGGCGCGCGGACACTTTGATGATCATGCACGTCCCGGCCGACCACAAGAGCGCGCAGATCATCTCGATCCCGCGTGACCTGTGGGTGGTCGTGCCGCGCACCAATGACGCGGCGTGCAGCGACGGCTCCCGCGCCAAGATCAACGCGTCGTTCGCCTTCGGTGGCCTGCCCCGCGCGGTGCACACCGTCGAGTGCCTGACCGACGTGAAGATCGACAACGTGATGGCGATCGACTTCGGCGGCTTCAAGGAGGTCACCGACGCGCTCGGCGGCGTCGACCTCAAGGTGGACCAGACGATCACGTCGATCCACCCGCCGCACCGGGTCTTCAAGAAGGGCATGATGCACATGAATGGCGCCCAGGCGCTGGACTGGGTGCGTCAGCGCAAGCAGTTCGCCCGCGGCGACTTCGCCCGCATGCAGCACCAGCAGGAGTTCCTCAAGGCGCTGATGGACAAGGCGGCCAGCAGCGGCACGCTGGCCAGCCCGGGCAAGCTCGACGACTTCCTGAACGCGGTCGCCAAGGCGGTCACCGTCGACCAGGACTTCTCGCTCAAGGACATGGTGCTGCAGTTCCGCAGCCTGCGCGGGGAGAACCTGACGTTCCTGACCACGCCGAACAAGGGCAGCGAGACGATCGCCGGGCAGTCCGTGGTGGTCTCCGACCGGGAGAAGGCGCTAGCCCTGTTCAAGGCGGTCAAGGCCGACACGATGTCCGAGTGGATGACGGCGAACCCGGTCAAGAAGTCCTGACCGGACCCGGGGTCGTACGCTGGGAGCCGTGTTCGGACCTCAGGTACCCAGCGTGACCCCGGATCAGGTCGACTCCGGCGCCTACCTTCTCGACGTCCGCGAGCCGGACGAGTGGGAGGCCGGCCACGCGCCGGGCGCCCACCACCTCCCGATGATGGAGGTCCCGGCCCGGATGGCCGAAGTGCCCACCGACGGCGAGGTCGTGGTGATCTGCCGCGCCGGCGGGCGTTCCGGCCAGGTCGTGGCCTACTTGATGAACAACGGGTGGGACAACGTGCGCAACCTCGACGGCGGGATGAAGTCGTGGGCTGCCGCCGGTAAAGACGTGGTCGACGAGGACGGGCAGCCGGCCCGGGTGTTGTGACCGGCTATCGGCCGCTCGTCTTCGCACACCGTGGGGGCGCCGACGCGCTGCCCGAGCACACGCTCGGGGCGTACCTTCGCGCGCTCGACGAGGGTGTGGACGGCCTGGAGTGCGATGTGCGGCTGACCCGGGACGGGCACCTGGTGTGTTTCCACGACCGGCGACTGAGCCGCACCAGCAACGGGAAGGGCCTGGTCAGCCGCCGCACGCTGGCGGAGCTCGACGAACTCAACTACGGCTCCTGGCACCCCGCTTACCCGGGCGACGAGGAGCTTCCCGACCTGAGCCGCCTGCTCACCCTGGAACGGCTGCTGGAGGCGGTGCGCGACTGCGGCCGGCCGGTGCGCCTGCTGATCGAGACCAAGCACCCTTCGGTGTACGGCGCCGAGGTCGAGCGGCGGCTGGTCATGATGCTCCGGCGGTTCGGTCTCGCCGAGCCGAAGCCGGACGATCCGGTCCACGTGACGGTGATGTCGTTCGCGGCTCTCGCCCTGCGCCGCATCCGCGCCCAGGCGCCCGGCGTGCCGACCGCCTACCTGATGGAGCTCCTCCCGCCGCTGGCCGGCAAGGGAAAGCTGCCGTTCGGCTCGCGGATCGCCGGCCCGGGGATCGATCTGGTCCGCAACCGGCACGCTCTGCTGCCGGCGATCCGCGCGGCCGGCCACCGGACGTACGTGTGGACCGTGAACGAGCCGGACGATCTCGAGTTGGTGCTCCGCCATCAGGTGGACGGCGTGATCACCGACCGGCCGAAGTTCGTCCTGGACCGCCTGGAGCAACTGTGACTGCAGTCACATCCGCTGAACGCTGAAAGGCGAGGCAGACTCGCAGACATGCCGGAGAGTCCCGACTATCCAGCGCTGACCCGGGGTCAGATCGCGGTCCTCGACCGCCTCAACACCGGGGAGTCCGGCCTGCCCGTGCTCCAGCACCTCGTCCTGCTGGCGCAGGAGGTGCTCGGCGCCCGCGGGGCCGGCTTCGCGGAATACGGGGACGGCCACGGCCGGATCATCGCGGCCACCGGCGTGTGCAAGCCGGCGATAGGGCGTCGCGTCGAGCGCCGGCTGGAAGCGCCCGGCCGCACCCTGCTGGTGTCACTGAATTCGGTGAACGACGAGTTCGCGCGGCAGATCGAGGGCGGCGACCTGCGGCACATGCTGGGCGCGCGGTGCGAGGCCGGTGGCACGTTCGCCGGCTCGCTGCACGTCTACTTCGGCGCCGACGCGGGCGAGCCCGGGCCGGAGCACCACGCGGTGCTGGAGCTGCTCGCCGGGCAGATCGGCCGGCTCTACGGGATGGGCGAGGGGCTGCCGGTGCACCCGGCCGCCGCCCCCGCGCAGGCCGACCGCGATCTGTGGGTGGCCGTCACCAGCCACGAGCTGCGCACCCCGGTCACGGTGATCAAGGGGTACGCGGACACGCTCACCAACCACTGGGAGACGCTCGGCGAGCCCGGTCGCCGGGAAGCGGTGCGGGTGATCGGCAACCGCGCCGGCGAGCTGGCCCGGCTGGTCGACCGGCTGCTCTCGGCGGCCAGTGACGGGGTGCTCGGCTCCGCTCCGGCCGGGCCGTTCGACCTGGTCGAGGCGTTACGTGAGGCGTCCGAGGAGCTGCCGGCCGACCTGCGTCGACGGTTGAAACTGGCCCATCTGCCGGGGGACCTGCCGAAGGCGTACGGGAACCGCGATTCGATCGTCATGATCCTCACCGAGCTCATGACGAACGCCGAGAAGTACTCACCGCCGGACAGCATCGTCGAGCTCTGCGCCGGCACCGACGATGACACCCTGCGCTTCCGCGTGTCCGACCGGGGCGCCGGCATCGCACCCGAGCACGTCGAGCGCGCCTTCGAGCGTTACTGGCAGGCCGAGGGCGGCGACCGGCACCACCACCCGGGGGCCGGGCTGGGCCTCTACCTGGTGCGACGGATGGTCGAGCGGCAGCACGGCTGGGTGTCGCTGCGTCCGCGCGAGGGCGGCGGGACGGTCGCCGAGGTCCGGTTGCGCCGCGCCTGAGCGCTCTTGCGCCGCGCCTGGGTGGCCCGCGTCACCGGTTTCCGAGGGGCACCGCCTACGCTGGTCCCTCGTGAGCAAGCGTCGTAAGTCCCAGTCCGAGCCCAGGACCAAGGTGCGCGACATCTTCGTCGCCCGCCCGTTCGAGGGTCTCACCGACGAGCCCGAGTGGGTCGCGCTGCGCGAGCTGGTCCCGGCCGCCTCGGCCAGACTGACCCTCAAGCCGGAGATCATCGAGGAGTACGGCGACCGCCCCGTCACCCTCTCCACCGTGCTCCCGATGGCCTGGCCCGCGATGTCGCGCCAGGACGGGGAGGTCTTCATCGGCCTCCAGCGGCACGTGCAGTCCGGTGACGTCTCGCGTGACCTGGCCGTGGCCATCCTCGCCGGCCTGCAGACCAAGCCCGGCGACCCGGTCTCGGTGCCGGCGCTGCCCGGTGAGGGCCAGCGCCTGCAGGACGTGCTGGTCGACGGCCCGCTCGAGATCACCATGCAGGACGGCTTCGAGTACTGGCTGGACACCGACCAGCTGCAGGACGCCAGCGTCAAGGCGTCGCTGGAGCGGGCGAACGCCTCGATCTACCCGACCGTGCGCCTGGCCGCCGCGAAGGCCGCCTACTGGTGCCGGATCGCGCCGGAGAAGGGCCACGTCCGCTGGGTGCTCGCCGAGGGTGAGGACCAGGCGCTGGACGCTCTCGCCCGGCTCTCCGCCGCCGGGGAGCTCGTGCTCCGCGAGGACACCAAGTTCGCCGGCATGTTCCGCGCGCACGGCCTGCTCGTGCCGGTCTGGGACATTCCGGGCGAGCCGGAGGCTGCCGACTGGGAGGCGCCGCTGGCCGACTTCGCCAAGCGCTACCAGGACACGCTGGCGATCAGCGAGCCGCTCGACGCCGCGGCCCGCCGCGCCAAGCAGGGCCTGATCGGCCGCCAGCTCACCCTTCGCTGAGCCGCCGGCACGTCCGGCCCTGAAGATCAACTTCAAGATCTTCATTGCCTGCCTCCGCTGTGGTCCTTCTGCGCTGCTCCCGCGGGGACCCTTCCGGGCCTCGCAGGGCCGCGGGGCGGCCCAGAACGCGAGACCCGAAAGGGCGATCTCCGTGGCGGGGCACGGTCAGAGCACCAGATCCGCGCACGGGCCGGACGGGCGAGCACGGTCATTCGCGCGGTGGCCGCCAGGCCGTGGCCGCTCGTCGCAGGTGCGCGGCTCGCCGTTCCGGCTGGTTCTCATGGTCGTTATTCGTGCCTCATAACGACCATGAGAACCAGCTGACCACAGCACGTCGCGTCCCGGCCCTGACCGCGCAAAGCCCGCGCAGGCACCTCCTGGCGGGTTCAGGCGGGTAGCGGATCACGCTGTTGGTTCAGTCGGGCAGGGTCGCGCTGTTGGCTCAGCCGGGTAGCGGGTCACGCTGTTGGTTGAGCCGGGTAGCGGGTGACGCTGTTGGTTGAGCCGGGTAGCGGGTGACGCTGTTGGTTCAGCCGGGCAGGGGGTCGCGCAGGACCGGGCAGCTCATGCAGCGCGGGCCGCCACGGCCGCTGCCCAACTCGGAGCCCTGGATGCGGACGACCTCTATGCCGGCGTGCTCCAGTTGCGCGTTGGTCTCGACGTTGCGCTCGTAGGCGACACAGAGCCGGGGTGCGATGGCGAGCGTGTTGTTGCCGTCGTCCCACTGCTCCCGCTCGGCCGTGACCGGGTCCAGGCCGGTGTCGATCACGCGCAGCCGCTCGATGCCCATCGCCTCGGCCGCGGCTTCCAGGAAGGGGCGCGGAGGCCGTACCCGCAAATGATCGTGATCCTCGCCGGAGGTGATGGACCAGGCCTGCAAGGTGTCGGCCACGTTCGGGTACATCACGACCGCGTCGGCGTCGACCATGGTGCAGACCGTGTCGAGGTGCATCGTGGCGCGTTCCTGCGCGATCGGCACGGCCAGCACGGTGTGCGCGAGCCCGGCCGCCAGCACCCGCCGGGCCAGCCGCTCGGCGCCGGCCGGAGTGGTCCGCTCGCCGACCCCGATCGCCAGCACGGACGGCGCGAGCACCAGCACGTCACCGCCCTCGACGTGCTCCAGCGCCGGGTCGTAGAGCAGCCCGGAGCCGGCGAAGCGCGGGTGGAAGCGGTACACCGCGTGGGTGAGCGTCGTCTCCCGGCGCCGGGCGGGCATCGCGAGACTGGTCACGGCGACCCGATCGCGCACCCAGACCGACGAGTCCCTGGTGAAGAGCAGGTTGGGCAGCGGGTCGATGAGGAAGTCGTTCGGCTGGAGCATCTCGTAGACCAGGCTGCCCCCGGCCGGCTTCACCTCCTCGTGGGAGAGCCCTGCCACCAGCACCTCGGCCAGCCTGTCCGGCGGCTGGTCGGCAAGGTAGTCGGCGATCCCGGCGCGCAGGCCGTCGCCCAGGCGCCGATCGGCGAGAACGCCGGCGGTCAGCTCCGCACGCGCCTCGGGCACGGCGAGGGTCTCCGCGAGCAATTGGGAGAGATAGAGCACTTCGACACCACGGGAGCGGAGCGCCTCGGCGAACTGATCATGCTCGTCCTGAGCGCGGCCGACCCAGGGGATGCCGTCGAAGAGGAGTGATCCACTGTTCCGCGGCGTGAGCCTGGCCAGCTCTTTTCCCGGTCGGTGGAGCAGGACGGTGCGCAGGCGGCTGACTTCACTGTCGACGTACACCAGGCCGACGTTAGTCCGTACCGAACGCTATCGCCCGGTCACGTTCTGATCTAGATCCTGAGACGAGCATGCACCGATCGGGCGACGGAGTTAACTTGGCACAGTGCGACGAAACCCCGGACCGCTCGTGTGGAGTAGCACCATCCGCAAGAAGACGTTGTCCGTGAATGCGGTATTCATCCACACTTCTTTCTCTTTCTTTCCACTCCGCCGCCCTTCTCCGTGAAGGGCTGAGCACGTACGGTAGTTGGAAACAGAGAGCCAGCCCGAAAGACCTTTTGCCGGAGGTCGCAGTGACTGTCTTCCCCGCCCGCCCTGCCCTGCCCGTGCCCTCGACCAACCGCGCACTGACGCCGGTCGGCCATGCGGCACCGCCCTCGGCCCTCGAGCCGCGGCTGACTCCGATGGAGTGGGCTCGGCGCCGTCGCGCCGATCGTGACGCCCGTCGCATGGAAGCGGCAGGCGCACGTGCGCTCACCCGCCTGGACCGACTCGGGTCCGCCTGGCACATCGTGGACTGGCCGCGCACCGACCTGTCCCAGTCGTACTACGAGCCCGACCCCGCCGATGAGCGGGCCGGATTCCTCGCCATCGGCCCCGGTGGCGTCTACGCGGTGACCGTCGCCGACCACGGCCGGTCGCGTGTTCTGATCGCCGGTGACGTCGTGCAGATCAACGGCAAGCGCCCGCAGTACGTGGCCGAGGCGCGTCGTGACGCGCGACGTGCCGCGAAAGCGCTTTCCGCCGCGGTCGGCCTAAACGTGCCGGTCACCCCGGTGCTGACGTTCGTCGGCTCGGGCGTGATCAGCGTCCACGGCCTGCCGAAGGATTGTCTGGTCGCCACCGACAAGGAGCTCGACCGGCTGCTGCTGGCCGGCGGCGCCCGCATCTCGGCGGCCACGGCGAGCAAACTCTCAGCCGTTGCCAGCAACCCGGCCACCTGGGCGAACGCGCCCTATCGGCCGGCCGGCGACTACCGTTGGTACAGCAACGGACAGACGGCCGCTGACAAGCGGCCGACCCGCCGGTAACGTTCCTTGCGACGCCGTCGTCGGTGACGCCCCGGTTTCCCGGGGCGTCCCGGACGACGCGACAGAAGCGAGGAGGAGCGGGTGGCGCATGTTGAGCTCTCCCTCTCGGGAGCGTTCGTCCCCCAGGCACGCACACCGGCCGAGGCCGAGTTCGTCACCAGCATCGAGCGCTGGGCGAGCACCGTGGCGATCGCCGACGAGCCCTGCCTGATCATCGACGCGGGTGGCGCGATCCTGGCCGTCTCCCTGTCCGGCAGCGAGCTGCTCGGGCTGGGCAAGCCGGCCGACGCGATCGGGAAACGGCTGACCGCGACGCTGCACCTGATCGACTTCACGGCCGGCGCCGGTCCGCTCGAGGACCCGGAGGCGGAGAAGATCCCGCCGCTGCTCGCGGTCCGCAGCGAGCGCCTGGCACGAGGGCTGCTGCGCGTGGTTCCGGATGCCGAGAAGCCGCCATTGACGGTCGACGCGGTGTCCACGCCGCTGCTGGCCGGTGGCCGGGTGGCCGGATCGCTGACCTTTCTCTCCCTGGTTCACTACTGACGTCCGGTTTGCCCGTGGCGGTGTGGTGTTCGCCGCATCCGGCAACCATTGGGTGTTACCGATCCGTAACGTAGTCTGCCGTCATGCTCGATCTAGACCTGTTACCAGGGGAATACGCGGTGTGCCGCCTGTCGGCCGGTTCGTCCCTGCCCCCTTCCCTGACCGCGGGTCCGGACGACAAGAGCGTCATCTCGGTGACCTGGGGCCTCGACGAGATCTCGATCATCTGCCCGACCGACCGGGTGCCGGAAAGCGCCGAGGTGGACACCGCCTGGCGATGTCTGCGCGTGGCCGGGCTGACGACGGCGATGACCGGGGTGCTGGCCTCGCTGGTGGGGCCCCTCGCCGACGCCCGGGTCAACATCGTCACGTTCTCGACGTATGACACGGACTATCTGCTGGTGCCGACGGTGCGGCTGACCGAGGCGGTCAACACGCTCGCCGCGGCCGGGCATCGCATAGCCGGGTGACCGGCTCCCGATAGCCGCCCGACAACCTGGCACTGTCCGGGTAACGCTCCTACCATGACCGGGTGTCCCCGCACACTCGCTTCATCCCCCTGGTCGTGGGCGCTGTGCTGCTGACGGCGGCCTGCGGATCACGCGACGACGAGTCACGGCCTGCCGCGCTGCCCTCAGCGGCGTCGCTTCCCCCCGCTCCGAGCCCGCAGCCGTCGATGATCCTGCCGCCGCCGACGTACACCCCGGTCTCGCCGGGCGGCGTGCTGCCTCCGACGTGGGTTCCGCCGACGTATGCGTATCCGACCGGCACGACGGCCACCACCACCACGGCCCCGCCGAGCGCGGCGCCGCTGACCAAGTCGCCGACGCCCACCCCGGCGCACGCGGCCAAGTGCAGCGGCGAGCCGACCGGCGCGCAGATCCTCGCGCTGGTCAAGGGAGAGGACGGCATCCCGAAGAAGACCTTGCAGGTGCGGGAGGGGCCGTTCTGCGCGGACACGTGGTCGTTCACGGTCCTGAAACTGGCCGGGGTCAGCGGTGACCAGGAGCCGCTGAACGTCGTGGCCAGCGGAAGCGGCACCTCGCTGGCGTTCATCACGGCGGGCTCGGACGTCTGTAACCCGCAGGTCCAGTCGAGCGCGCCGGCCGGCATCCGGGTCCTCGCCTGCGGCTACTGAGCTCCCGGCTGTACAGACCCTAGACTGACGGCATGCCCGGTACGCCGCCCACGCGCTTCACCTTCCTCGGCCCCGAGGGGACGTTCACCGAGGCGGCCCTGCGCACCCTCCCGGCCGCCGAGCACGGGGTGCGGATCCCGGCCCGCAGCGTGCCGGAGGCCCTGGAAGCGGTCCGTTCCGGCGAAGCCGATGCCGCGCTGGTTCCGCTGGAGAACTCCGTCGGCGGCGCGATCCCGGTCACGCTCGACGAGCTGGTCACGGGCACGCCGCTGATGATCGCGCGGGAGGTGCTGCTGCCGGTCGAGTTCGTGCTGGCCGCCGATGTGCTGAAGCCGCTGGCCGGTTTACGGACGATCGCGGCGCACCCGCAGGCCTCCGCACAGTGCCGGCACTGGCTGCAGGACAACGTGCCGGATGCGACGGTCGTCGACGTGCTCTCCAACGCCGCCGCGGCGCTCAGCGCTGCCGCCGGGGAGTACGACGCGGCTCTCTGCGCCCCGATCGGCGTGCCCCGCAACCGGCTCGCCGTGCTGGCCGAGAAGGTCGCCGACCGGGCCGAGGCGGTCACCCGCTTCGCGCTGCTCACCCCGCCGGGGCCACCCCCGCCGCCGACCGGTGACGACGTGACGTCGCTGGCCGTGTCGATCCGGCACGATCAGGTGGGCGCGTTGCTCGCGGTGTTGACCGAGCTGGCGGTGCGTGGCGTCAACCTGTCCCGGATCGAGTCGCGGCCGACCGGGGAGCAGCTCGGGACGTATTTCTTCTTCCTCGACTGCACCGGCCACGTCGCCGAGGCGCGTCTCGGGGAGGCGTTGCGCGGGCTGCGGCGGATCTGCGCGGAGGTGCGGTTCCTGGGCAGTTACGGTCGGCATCGCCTGCAGCCGGAGCCTCCGGTGCAGGCGCCGGCCGGTCTCTCCGACACCGACTTCGCGGACTCGTCCGCCTGGCTGGCGCGCTTGCGCTCCGGCGAACCAGGCTGACTCCGGTACGTCGTGAGCGACGCGCGCTGCGGCCCTGATGAGCGCCGGGGCCGGGCATGCGCGGGGGTCACGGTCCCGGCTGGTTGTCATGGGCGTTATGAGGCACGAATAACGCCCATGACAACCAGCCGGAAGCGGGGGCGCGCTGCGGCCGGGACCATCGGCGGCGTCGCGGACTCCCGGGGCGACGCCGTCACCGACGCGCTACGCCTGCCGGCCGCGGCGGCACTGCGCGGCGGACTCGAGGGCGTGGACGGGTCTGTTGCTCTGAGCGTGCCCACCCGCGGACGTCGCCCTTTCGGGGTGAGCGTTCTGGGCGCCCCGCGCCCTGCTCGGCCCGGAAGGGTCCCCGCGGGAGCGACGATCCGGACCACAGCGGAGATGGGACATGAAGATCTTGAAGTTGATCTTCGGGTCAGGCCCAGCCCAGCTCGTGCAGGCGTTGGTCGTCGATGCCGAAGTGGTGGGCGATCTCGTGGACGACGGTGATCGCGACCTCCTCGACCACGTCCTCGTCGGAGTCGCAGACGCGCAGCGTGGGCAGGCGGTAGATGGTGATCCGGTCGGGCAGGACGCCCGCGTAGTCCCAGCCGCGGTCGGTGAGCGCGGTGCCCTCGTAGAGGCCGAGCAGGCCGTCGTCACCGTCCGGCGGGGCGTCCTCGACCAGGAAGACCACGTTGTTCATCAGGGACAGCAGCTCGACCGGGACCTCGTCGAGCGCCTCACCGACGAGTTCCTCGAAGCGCTCGCGACTCATGTCCACCGGCACGCCCACCATTGTGCCGTGTGGCGGCCGGAGCGAAAGACCGCCGGCGCGGCCGTGAGGACCGCGCCGGCGTGGGTAAGGCAGTGATCAGGCGAGCTTGGCGGACAGGCTGATCGCCGCGCCCGGGCTGAGCAGGCGGGAGATCGGGCAGTTCTCCTTGGCGTCCGCGGCGATCTTCTGGAACGTGGACTCGTCGATGCCGGGGACGTCGCCGACGGTCTCCAGATCGATGCGGGACACGCCGAAACCGGCGTCGGTCTTGTCCATGTGCACCTTGGCGACGGTCTCGACCGAGGTGGGCGTGAAGCCCGCGTCGGCGAGACCCTTCGAGAACGCCATCGAGAAACAGCCGGAGTGGGCCGCGGCGATGAGCTCCTCGGGGTTGGTCCCCTCACCCTCCTCGAAGCGTGACTTGAAGGAGTAGTTCCCCTGCAGGCCACCCTTACCAGTCTTTACCGTGCCGGAACCCTCGGTGAGGTTCCCTTCCCAGCGGGCCGTAGCAGAACGAATAGGCATGAACAGAACGCTAGCCCATCCGGGGCGCGGTGGAGGGTCGACGAGGCAGGGCCCATCATGGATCACATGTCGGAGACGGTGATCGAGATCGGTGAGACCGAGCGGCCCGGATTCTTCCGCGGGCTGGGCGGTGATCATCGGGTGGCGCCGCTGATCGCCGGGCTGGGCGGGGTGGCGGCGTTCGCGTCGCTGATCTCCGAGTGGCAGGTGACCACGGTCGACGGGTTGATGTACGGCGCGGACGAGGTCGGCGAGACCAAGATGCTGCCGACCGACCTGTTCGATCTGGGGGGCGTCGGCGCGGCGTACGTCGTCGGCCTGTTCCTCCTGGCCATTGCGGTGCTGCTGGCGATCCGCGGCCCGGAGGCGGGACGCCGCTACGCGCGGCTGGCCGGGTTCGGGGCCGGCGGGGTCCTGCTCGCACTGCTGCTCGCCTCGGTCCAGTTGCTCGGCGCGCAGAGCCGGCAGGTGACCAGTTTCTACAAGATCGCGCTGGACAGCGAGCACATGACGGTGGCGCTCGGCCGCGGGCTGTGGTGCGCGATCGCCGGCGTGGCGGCCGCGCTGGTCGCGCTCTGGCTCGCCGGGCGTGCGACGGCCGGGCCGCGACCGGAGCAGATGCGGGCCCCGGAGCCGGCGGCGGACGAGCCGCTGGAGTTGAGCATCACCCCGGCCGAGCCGTTCGTCTCCTCGCCGGACAATCGCGATATACCCCTTCGATGACGCGGTCAATACCCGCGCGACCGTGGGGTGTTTCTCCCGGTAGGCTCCACAGTCGTGATTGACCTGCGTCTGCTTCGTGAAGACCCGGAACTGATCCGCGCGAGCCAGCGGCTGCGCGGCGAGTCCACCGAGCTGGTGGACGACCTGCTGCGTGCCGACGAGGAGCGCCGGGCCGCCACTCAGCGGTTCGAGACGGTCCGGGCCGAGCAGAACTCCATCGGCAAGCAGGTGGCGAAGGCTTCCGGTGACGAGCGGGCCGCGCTGCTGTCGCGCACCAAGGAGCTGGCCGCCGAGGTGAAGGCCGCCGGGACCGCGGCGACCGAGGCCGACGAGGCGCTCAAGCGTGCGCACCTGGCCGTGCCGAACCTGGTCGAGCAGGGCGCTCCGGCCGGCGGCGAGGACGACTTCGTGGTGCTGCGCGAGGTCGGTACGATCCCGCAGATCGACAAGCCGCTGGACCATCTGGAGATCGGCGAGGCGCTGCGGGCGATCGACACCGAGCGGGGCGCCAAGGTGTCCGGTTCGCGGTTCTACTTCCTGACCGGTGTCGGCGCGCTGCTGCAACTGGGCATGCTGCAGCTGGCCATCCAGCAGGCGGTGGAGCACGGTTTCACGCCGTCGATCACGCCGACCCTGGTCCGGCCCGAGTCGATGGAGGGCACCGGGTTCCTCGGCGCGCACGCCAGCGAGATCTACCGGCTCGAGGCCGACGACCTGTACCTGGTCGGCACGTCGGAGGTGGCGCTGGCCGCCTACCACTCGAACGAGATCATCGATCTGAGCAACGGGCCGTCGCGGTTCGCCGGCTGGTCGACGTGCTATCGGCGGGAGGCCGGCTCGCACGGCAAGGACGTGCGCGGCATCCTGCGGGTGCACCAGTTCGACAAGGTGGAGATGTTCTCCTTCTGCAAACCGGAGGACGCGCTCGCCGAGCACCAGCGCCTGCTCGCCATGGAGGAGGAGATGCTGGCCAAGGTCGAGATTCCGTACCGGGTGATCGACGTGGCCGCCGGTGACCTCGGCAGCAGCGCGGCCCGGAAGTACGACTGCGAGGCCTGGGTGCCGTCGCAGGGGCGGTACCGCGAGGTCACCTCGACGTCGAACTGCACCACGTTCCAGGCGCGCCGGCTCAACATCCGCTACCGCGACGAGAACGGCAAGCCGCAGACCGCGGCGACGCTGAACGGCACGCTCGCCACCACCCGCTGGCTGATTCCGATCCTGGAGAACCACCAGCAGCCGGACGGCTCGGTGCGGGTGCCGAAGGCGTTGCAGCCGTTCCTCGGCGGACGTGACGTGCTGGAACCCAGCCGCTAACGATCTCGACATCACCCGGTCACCAGTTGTCATGGTCGCTGGTGGCCGGGCAGGAGTAACGTTCTCCTTCCGCCCTCCGCGGGGGTTTCCCAACCCACGGAGGTTCCGATGCTCAAGCCTGGGCTTCCCAAGCTCATCGCCACGGATCTCGACGGCACGCTGGTCCGCAGTGACGAGACCGTTTCGGCGTATACACATCAGGTCCTGGAACGGGTCCGCGCTGCCGGCATCCGGATCGTCGCCGCCACCGGCCGCGGCCCCCGGCTCGCGTCACTGACCCGCAACGACATCCGCGTCGCCGACTACCTGGTGCTCGCCCAGGGCGGGTGGGTGCTCGACCAGGCCGAGTCCCGTTACCTGCGGCAGGCGCGCCTGTCCGGTCCGGTGCTGGCCGACGTGCTGACCCGGATCGAGTCGGTGGCCGGCCCGCTCTCGGTGATCTTCGAGGCGCTGGAGCACGACGACTCGCCGCTCTGGGGTGACTACGACCCGACCTGGCGGTACCCGGTCGCCTTCGAGGCCCGGGAGCGCGCCGACTGCCTGGACGGTGAGGTGATCAAGGCGTTCGCGCGGTCCCCGAAGCTGGACGTCGACGAGCTGCTGGCCGTCGCGCGGCGCGTCGTCCCGGCCGACGTGGCGACTGTCACCCAGGCCGGCCTCGACTACCTGGAGATCTGCCCGGCACACGTGGACAAGGGCACCGGCCTGGCGGTGGTCGCCGAGGCCGTCGGCGTCGACCCGGCGGACGTGCTGGTCTTCGGCGACATGCCCAACGACCTGTCGATGTTTGCCTGGGCCGGCTGGGGGCGGGTCGCCGTCGCCAACGCGCACCCGGAGCTGCTGGCGGTCGCCGACGATGTGACGCTGACCAACGATCAGGACGGGGTGGCGGTGTATCTGGAACGGCTATTGTCGAGGTGATGGCACCCTCGCGATCCACAGGTCCTTCTGGCTCCACAGGTTCTTCCCGATCCACGGCTCCCTCGCCATCCACGGCTCCCTGGCGGCTGGTGGCGACCGATATCGACGGCACGCTGATCGACGACGAGCGCAGGATCAGCCGGCGGACCATCGACGTGCTGACCGCCGTCCCGGCGCCGGTGGTGCTGGTGACCGGGCGGCCGTTGCGCTGGCTGGAGGATCTCTACGACCAGCTGCCGGAGCGGTTGCCGGCGGTGTGCGCGAACGGTGCGGTGATCTACGACCCGCACGCCGACGAGGTGCTGCGCGCCGATCCGCTCTCGAGCGAGGTGCTCCTCGACGTCACCCGCCGCCTGCGGGACGCGGTGCCCGACCTCTCGCTCGCGGTGGAGATCGAGGACGGGCGGTCGTTCCGGCACGAGTCGACGTGGCCGCTGCGCTTCACCGATCATCGGGTGCGGGTGATCTCGACGCCCGCGGAGCTGACCTCCGCGCCCGCCGTGAAACTGCTGGCCCGCTCGGCTTCGGCGGATCCCGACGACTTCCTGGAGCTGGTCAGCAAGGCGCTCGGCGGGGTGGCCGAGGCGACGCGGTCGTCATCGTCCGCGCTGGTGGAGATCTCCGCGGCGGGGGTGACCAAGGCTGCTGGGCTCGCCTGGTTCTGCGAGCGGGAAGGCATCACGGCGGACCAGGTCATCGCGTTCGGGGACATGCCGAACGACCTTCCGATGCTGACCTGGGCCGGGCATGCCGTCGCGATGGGGAACGCTCACCCCGCGGTGCGCGCGGTCGCCGACGAGGTCACGCTGACCAACGTCGACGACGGTGTCGCGGTCTACCTGCAAAAGGCTTTCAACCTCTAAGACCGGATCTTCCCGTACGGCGGGTGCGGCGCCCCTGCGCCGGCACAGCCGCGATGTCCGCTTCGGCTTGCGGTCGCTGCCGCGCCGCCTGCCATCGGCTGGTTCTCATGGGCGTTATTCGTCCCGAATAACGCCCATGAGAACCAGCCGGAACGGTGACCCGCGCCGCGAGCCGGTGCCAGGTGCCGGCTGGCGCTCAGGGTTGTATTCGGGCCTTGAAGCGGCCGTGAGCGCCAGCCGGGCGGGCGGGGGCGCGGGGCGGCCCGGAATGGCAGCGGCCTCGCGCGGGGACGTTCGCACGGCCGCTGCCATGGGCGTACGGGAAGGGGCCTTAAAGGTATTGGCCCGTGGGGCGGTCCGGCTTGCCGGGGATTCCCATGGGCAGGGCCGGACGGCCCTGGCCACCGCGGATCTGCTCGAGCTGCAGGCGGGCGGCCATCTGCTGGGCGACCAGCGCCGCCTGGATGCCGTGGAACAGCCCCTCCAGCCAGCCGACCAGCTGCGCCTGGGCGATGCGCAGCTCGGCCTCGCTCGGCGGGGTCTCGCCCTCGAACGGCAGCGTCAGCCGGTCCAGCTCCTCGCGCAGCTCGGGGGCCAGACCATCCTCCAGCTCCTTGATCGAACGCTGGTGGATCTCCCGCAGCCGGCCGCGGCTGGCCTCGTCGAGCGGAGCGGCCCGGACCTCCTCCAGCAGCTGCTTGATCATGCTGCCGACGCGCATGACCTTCGCCGGCTGCTCGATGAGGTTGCCCGGCTCCTCCGGGCTCATCGTGCCGTCCTCGTCGATGGTGCCCATCGGGCGACCGTCGGGGCCCATGACGATGACGGTGCCGTCGTCCTTGTGCTCGGTGGTGCGGGTTTCGTCGGTCATGCGAACCATCTTTGCGCACGGAATCCAAAGGTGCCCGTGAGGTCAGCGTTGTGCGGGTCGCAATTCCGCGACGGCGCACTTGACGCTGCCGCCGCCGCGCTTGAGCTCGGAGAGATCCACGTGGACGGGGTGATATCCGGCGGCGCGCACCTTGTGACCCATGTCCACCGCGTCGGTGTTCAGGACCACGTGGCGGCCGTCACTGACCAGGTTCAGGCCGAACGCCTCGGCGTCGGCGCGGTCGGCGAGCACGGCATCCGGGAAGAGCTGCGCGAGGACCCGCTGCGACGCCTCCGAGAAAGCCTCCGGGTAGTACGTGACGTGGCGGTCGTCGAGCGCTGCCAGCGCGGTGTCCAGGTGGTAGAAGGCCGGGTCGACGAGCCGGAGCGAGATCACCGGGCGACCCAGCACCTCCTGCGCCTCGGCGTGCGCGGCCGGGTCGGTGCGGAAGCCATAACCGGCAAGGACGATTCCGCCGTACGCCGCGGGAAGGTACGCGAAGTCGCCCTCGCCCTCGTTCACGTGCTGCGGAGCGACGAACCTCCAGGCCCCCGCGGTGTCGTAGAAAGCCTGATGCGCCACGGCCTCGTCGGCGCGCTGCGGATAGCGGAACCGGGCGCCGTAGACGGTGCCGTCGACCGAGAACGCGCCGTTCGCCGAGTAGACCATGTCCGGCAGGCCAGGGCGGGCGTCCAGCACGTGGACGACGTGACCGAGATCGACCAGGGTGGTGCGGAGCGATTCCCACTGCTTCAGGGCCTGGGCGGCATCCACCGCGACGGTGGTGTCCATCCACGGGTTGATCGTGTACTCGACCGTGAAATGCTCCGGGGGACACATCAGATATGTCCGGGTTCGTGGCGATCGCTCCAACTGGCTCATGAGGTTTTAGCGTAGGTAGGCTGCGGTGCAGCAAACAGCTCGAAATCTTGCCTTCCGGAGGCGAATCGTTGCAGATGGACGCCGTCGACCATCGAATCATTGCGTTGCTCGTGGCGGACGCCCGCGCTTCGTACGCCGAGATCGGCGCCAAGGTGTCGCTCTCCGCCCCGGCCGTGAAACGCCGGGTCGACCGGCTGCGCTCGGCCGGGGTGATCAAGGGATTCACGGCGGTGATCGAGCCGGCCGCGGTGGGGTGGACGACCGAGGCGTTCGTGGAGCTGTTCTGCACCGGGCGGACCACACCGGCGCAGATCACCGTCGCTACGCGCCGGCATCCTGAAGTGGTGGGGGCGTACACGGTCTCCGGGCAGGCGGATGCGCTCGTGCACCTGCGCGCGGCCGATATCGGTCATCTGGAGCAGGCGTTGGAGCGGCTGCGCGCCGAGTCGTTCGTGACGTCGACGCGCAGCATGGTGGTGCTGTCCCGGCTCGTGGAGACGCCGACAGCGGTGCCGTCCTTGCCGGACTAGAGATACATGCCGGTGCGGTGGTCGTCGCCGTTCTTCGGCGGGGTCGGCTTGTCGCCCTCACCGAAGAAGCGCTTGCCACCGAACTCACCGTGCAACCGGTCGTCCAGCTCGTCGGCCAGCCCGGTCATGACCTGCACCGCGAGCATCAGGTGCACGGCCTGGAAGTTGCGGCCGAAGACCGGGATCGACGCCCAGACCGTGTCCTGCGCGCAGTAGAGCCGGCCGATCGGCATCCGGTTGGTGAGCTCGGACAGCTTCACGTAGAGCTGCTCGGTCGGCTCGACCTCGGTCAGGATCGGCGAGAAGACGTCGACCAGCGGCGGATTGTCCCGGACCCGGACGAAGACCATCGCGGAGCCGGCCCGGATGCCGATGTCTCCGTCCGCGTCGACCTGGAGCTGGTCGACAGTGGTCTTGGACATGGTGGCGATCACCGTGCGGACCCGCTCGTCGAGCGGCACCTCGTCACCGGCGACCTCGGCGAGCAGTTCCTCGTCGGTCAGCTCGGCGCCATCGGCGCCCACCAGCTCCAGCCCCGCCTCCAGCCGGGCGGTGGCCAGCGGGCCGGCCTCGATCGGCTCGTCCTCCTCGTCGTGCACGAGGTAGACCAGGAAGGCCGGGTGCGGCGCGCCGTAGATGTCGCGCAGGGTGCGCGAGATGGTGGCGGCGACCGCGGTCGCCTTGGACTGCTCGGAACGCAGGCCGAACGCGTCCCGTGAGCCGGCCAGCACGCCCGGCGGGGACCAGCCGAGCGCGACCATCTCGGCGACCGTGGCGCGATCCATCCGATACTCCGCCGGCAGCGCGGCGTTGCCGACGGCGAGCGCCTCGAGCACCCCTGCCGGCAGGACCCGGATGCTGACCGAGTAGACCGCGGCGCCGGTGCCGGACGCGGTCGGGTCCAGGGTGAGGTCGATCTGGGCGCCGGACGGCAGGCTGGACAGCATGCCGGCCAGAGCGCTCGCGAACTCTCGCCACGCCTCGGTGACCTTGGCCCGTAGATCTGCCGTGGTCGGTTCGTCGAGCAACACGCTTTCGGGCGTGTCGCCCGCCGGGCTCTCTGCCGTCATGATCGCACCTCCGTCCCCGTCACCCTATCGAGAGCGGCGGGGCTGTAAACGCCCGTCTCGCGTTCACTTCTCGGCTGGCGAGTTCTCCCAGCTCAGGGCCAACGCGGTGACACGCTCGGCGACGTCGGCCGGGTCCGCTCCACGACCGACGGCGAGACCCATGAGGTACGCCGTGACGGGCGCCCCGGGCCGGACGACGTTGTGCGCGACGTCCCGCGCCACGTCCAGCACCGTGGTGACGGCCACGTCCTCCCGCGGGACGCCGAGCTCGGCGCTCGCCGCGGCGACCCACCTGTCCAGCTCGCTCATCGCGCCCACTCCTCGGCCGTCCGCAGGTCGTCGTCGGTGTCGCAGTCGAACCAGGGTGGCGGGCCGGGGCGGCGCCAGGACACCTCGGCGACCCGCAGCTCGGCGATCAGCTCGCGGACCGGCGCGCCGTGCAACCCGCCCCGCCTGGTGGCGAGCCGCTCGATCGCCGCACGCAGCGCCGTTGTCCGCCACACCCCGCAGAGGATCTGCAGCCGCCCGTCGGCGTCCCGATAGACGGCACCCTCCATCGGCGCCGACTCCATGGTCAGGCGCAGCACGTCGATCGCCTCGCCGGTGAGGAACGGCAGATCGGCGGCGAGCAGAGCCGTGTACGCAATGGTCGGCGGGACCAGCGCGAGACCGGCCGCGGCCGCCGCGACCGGGCCGCCACCGGGTGGCTCCTCGCGAGTCACGTGCACCGGAACCGGCAGGTCGGAGGAGACCCGGCCGACGACGACACGCGGGTCGGCGTCGTGCACGGCGGCCAGGACCCGGGTCAGCATCGACTGGCCGGCGACAGCCAGAGTCGGCTTGTCCGCACCACCCATTCGCCGCGCCGCACCACCGGCCAGGACCACCGCCGCAAATCCCCCCACGTGAGTACCGTATCCCGACCGGCGTCCGGGCGTGTCCACGCGTCTTTGTTGTGCCCGGTGACACGGCGTGTACTTATCGGCGACCGCGCCGCCGTGGCGTTTGCTCCGGAGCGCCGTAAGCTCCGGCCATGGGGAGGAGCACGACACGTCGCCCGGTGGTCCGCATCGATCTCGGCGCGACTCCGGGCACCAGCCTTCGACGGCCCGACGAGCTCGCCGCCGAGGAGCCGCTGGAGATCCGCGTGCGCAAGCAGCCGCTCGCGGTGACCATGCGCACCCCGGGGCACGACATCGACCTGGCGATGGGGTTCCTGCTCAGCGAGGGCCTGATCGCGGTCGCCGAGGACGTGACGACCGCGCAGCTGTGCGCCGGCACCGACACCCCGAACACGTACAACGTGGTGGACATCGTGCTCGGCGCGCACGTGCCGGCGCCGGTGACCGACCTGAGCCGCAACTTCTACACCACCAGTTCGTGCGGGGTCTGCGGCAAGGCCAGCATCGACGCGGTGCGGACCAGGTCGCGCTTCGACGTGACCGCCGACCCGCTGCGGGTGCCGGCCACCGTCCTGGCCGGGCTGCCCGATCAGTTGCGGGCCGCGCAGCGCACCTTCGACCGGACCGGCGGGCTGCACGCGGCCGGGCTGTTCACCGCTGACGGGCGGCTGCTCGTGCTGCGGGAGGACGTGGGCCGGCACAACGCGGTTGACAAGGTGCTCGGCTGGGCTCTGCGGGAGGGCCGGTTGCCGCTGGCCGGGCACGTGCTGATGGTCTCCGGCCGGGCCAGTTTCGAGTTGACCCAGAAGGCGTGGATGGCCGGGTTGCCGATGCTGGCCGCCGTATCGGCACCGAGCACGCTCGCGGTCGAGCTGGCCGACGAGGCGGGGATGACGCTGGTCGGCTTCCTGCGCGGGACGACCATGAACGTTTACGCGGGAGTGGAGCGCGTCACGGTCTGACCACAAGACATTCCCCTCTCGGCCACTTGCCGTATTCATCCACCTTCATCCATGGCAGGGAGGCTGCGGGCATGCCGATCTCACGACGTACCCTGCTGCTGAGCTCCGCCGTCGGCGCTGCCGGCACCACCACGTTGTGGCCTCTCGCCGCCGATGCCGCGCCGTATCGTGGCCCGCTGCGCACCGACCCGTTCACCCTCGGAGTCGCCTCCGGAGACCCGGAGCCGGACGGCTTCGTGCTCTGGACCCGCCTGGCCACCGACCCGCTCGCCGAGGACGGCCTCGGTGGCATGCCGAACCGGGTCGTCCGTGTCGACTGGGAGCTGGCCGCCGACGAGCGCTTCCGGCGTGTCGTCCGCCGCGGCTCCGTAGCCGCCCGGCCCGGATCCGCCCACACCGTGCACGTGGAGCTGGGCGGACTGTCCGCCGGGCGTGAGTACTTCTACCGCTTCCACGCCGAGCGCTGGACCTCGCCGGTCGGGCGGACCCGGACCACGCCGCCGCGCTGGGCGACCGGCGGGTCGCTGGCCATGTCGTTCGTCTCGTGCTCGCAGTACGAGCACGGGTTCTTCACGGCGTACCGCCGGCTCGCTGAGGACGAGCCGGAGCTGATCCTGCACCTGGGTGACTACCAGTACGAATACCAGGCCGGGGTCTACCTCGCGCCGACCGGGAACCCGCGCGACCACGAGGGGCCCGAGACCGTGACCCTGGCGAACTACCGCCAGCGGCACGCGCAGTACAAGACCGACCCGGACCTGCAAGCCGCGCACGCTGTCGCGCCGTGGGCCGTCGTCTTCGACGACCACGAGGTGGAGAACAACTGGGCCGACGAGGTGCCCGAGCAGCCCGATCCCGGCTTCCCGGCGCGACGGGCGGCCGCGTTCCGCGCCTACTACGAGAACATGCCGCTGCGTCGGACCTCGATCCCGCGCGGCATCGACATGCAGCTCTACCGCCGGATCCGCTGGGGACGGCTGGCGACCTTCCACCTGCTCGACACCCGGCAGTTCCGCGACGACCAGGCCTGCGGGGACGGCTACAAGGACTGCGCCGACGCCTACGACCCCCGGCGCACGATCACCGGCGGCGAGCAGGAAGCCTGGCTGCTCGACGGCTTCCGCCGGTCGGACGCGCGCTGGGACGTCCTCGGGCAGCAGGTCTTCTTCGGCCAGCGCGACAACAACGCCGGGCCGCAGAAGGTGCTCAGCATGGACTCGTGGGACGGCTACCAGGCGTCCCGGCAGCGGATCACCCAGGGCTGGGTGGACGCGCGGGTGCGCAACGCGGTGGTGCTGACCGGTGACGTGCACGCGCACTGGGCCGACGAGCTGAAGCTGGATTACGACGACCCGACCTCGCGGACCGTCGGCACCGAGCTGGTCTGCTCGTCGATCACCTCGACCGGGGACGGCGCCGACGTGCCGAGCGGGACACACCCGTGGGCGGCCTGGAACCCGCACCTGAAGTTCTACAACAACCAGCGCGGATACGTCCGGACGCGGATCACGCCCGACGCCCTGACCGCCGACTTCGTGGTGCTGCCCTACGTCAGCGCGCCGGGGGCACCGGCGCACACCCGGGCGTCGTTCGTGATCGAGGATCGGGTGCCGGGGCTCACGCAGATCGCCGACGCGCCGACGCCCGCCGCGCGGGCCGCTGGGAGCGGGGCCGCGCAGGCCGCCGGGAACGGGACTGCCGCGGCCGTACCGCAAATCGATCGTCCTTGATCCTGATGGGTCGCCGGGCGGCAGCGGACCGGCCGGCGACCTCATCGGGCCCGCCCGGGCCTGCGCAGCATGTGCGGTGCGAGCCCGAAGCCCAGCACGTTGTGCAGCAGCTCGGCCATCTGGTGCTGCGGCTCCTCGGCGATGGCCCGGTCCACCGCGACCCGGGCCAGCGCACCGAACCCGGCCTGCCACGCGGTGAAAGCGAGCAGGCAGCCCGCGGGCGCGACGTAGGCCGGCTCGACCCGGCGCAGCACGTCGGTCCAGAGCCGGATCTGCCACTCGTGCGCGGTGGCGGCCCGGTCCAGCGCGAGATCCTCCACCGAACGGTCGACGAGCAGCACGCCGAGCCAGGCGATCTCGTCCGGCTCGAGGGAGCGGCCCGAGCGGTAGCACTTCTCCGCCGCGCGGATCGCGAGCTTGCCCTGCTGCCGGATCAGCCGTCCGCAGCGCTCCGCGGTCAGATCCTCGGCGAGCAGGTCGGTGAAGCGGCGCCGAGCCCTCTCGGTCGCCCGGACCATCTCGGCGCGCTCGGCGCCGTCGACGGCGGCCACCTGCGCGACCAGGTCCTTGCGGCTCGGCAGGGCGACCGCCCCGTGGAACGTCGCCTCGGCGGCGATCACGCTGTCGCCCGGCAGGCAGGGGGTGCCCTCCGGCGGGCAGCACTCCCTGTCCGGACAGGCGTAGGACCACCAGCGCCCGTTCTCGACCCGCATCACGTCGAACACCTCCACGCCGCGGCGGCGCACCGCCTCAGCGCTGCGCAGCAGTGCCGGAAGGGCTCGCCGGGCCGTCCCGTAGCCGACGATGACCACCCGGGTCGGCTGCTGGCGGGTCACCACGTCGGCGACCGCGTCGGCCGCCAGCTCGGCGTCGGCGTCGCTCACCTCCGGCGGAGGCAGGTCGTGGCAGGCGGCGAACTCCATCCGCGAGCCGGCGAGGCCGACCAGGGCGACGCTGTTGTTCGGGTGATAGCCCATCACGAACGGCACGACGGCGATGAGCTCGGCGGGTGTGCGGATGGCGAGGCTGCGGCTGGCTGTCATGCACGGCAGCCTGGCTCGTTCCGCGCGGCCGCCGAATGCCGATCGCGACCGCTGTGGACAACTCGTCCACAGGCCGCGGCCGAGCGTCAGTTACGGAAGGGCAGGCCCTGCAACTCCAGGCCCTCCTGCTGCCAGGCGTGCGGGTGACGGTCGAGATCCATGGTGAGCTCGATCGAGGAGACCACGTCGTAACCGGCCGCGTGCAGGCTGCGGATCGCCTCCACGTTGCGCGACGACGGCGAGATGGTCAGCGACGTCATGCTCCGCTTCTTGGCCTCGGCCGCCACGTGTTGCAGCAGCTTGCGGCCGACCCCCTTGTGACGGTGGGTGATCGTGACGACGACCGGCTCGACCACGCCGGCCCGGTTCCGCATGATCAGCCCGACCATCCCGATCACCCCGTCGTCGGCGTGGTCGGCGACCCACAGCCCACTGAGATCGAGCCTGGTCAGGTATTCCTCGAAGCCGGCGCCACCGTCGTCGTCGGCCTCGCCGTACATCTCGTTCTGCTGGCGGGTCAGCTCAGCCCACAGCCGTCGGCCCGCGGAGTGGTCACTCGGGCGGTATGAACGCACTGCGACAGGGGCCATGCCGACATTTTGCCTCTGAAATGGGATGTCCGTCACCCGAAGCGCAAGATAACCGGGTGGACATGGCGTATCTGCGCGCGCACCCGGAGCACCTCCCGACATTTCTCACGCATCAGCGGATCCGGGAGACGCCGGTGCGGGCGGGCATCTCGCGGTTGACGCTCGACGACGGGGTCTCGCTGTTCGCCAAATCCGACGAGCAGGCGCCGGAGGGGTACTTCGCGGCGGAAGCGGCGGGTTTGCGCTGGCTGGGCGAGGCGGGAGCGGTGCCCGTACCGGAAATGATCGTTGCTCTTCCGCATCTGATCGTGACCGAGTGGGTGGAGGAAGGCCAGGCCAGCCGTCGGGCCGCGGAGCTTCTCGGCCGTGGGCTCGCGGCGTTGCACCGCAGCGGGGCGGAGACCTTCGGCGCGCCGTGGCCGGGATGGATCGGGCCGCTCCCGCTCGACAACACACCCTCCGGCGGGCCGTGGAGCGGCTGGTTCGCCGAGCGCCGACTGCTGCCCTACCTGCGGCTTTCCGCTGATCGAGGCGCGCTTTCCGGCGACGGCGTCGCGATGGTCGAGGAGATCATCGAGACGATTGACCGGTACGGCGTGGAGGAGCCCCCGGCACGGATCCATGGTGACCTGTGGCCCGGGAACCTGCTGTGGGGTGCCGACGGTCGCGGGTGGCTCGTCGATCCCGCGGCGCACGGGGGCCACCGGGAGACCGACCTCGCCACGTTGTCGCTGTTCGGCGGGGTGACTCAGCTCGATGTGCTCATGGGTGCGTATCGGGCGGAGTGGCCGCTCGCCGACGGGTGGGAGCGGCGGGTGCCGTTGCATCAGCTGCATCTTCTGCTGGTGCACACAGCGGCGTTCGGGGCGCAGTTCGCGGACGCCGTGGTGACCGCCGCCACGGCCGTCCTGCGTGGCTGACCTGCCGTGGCGGCCGCCGGCGCGGGTCGTCCTGCGCGCTGACCTGCCGTGAAGGACGCCGCCGCGGGCCGTCTTGCGCGCTGACCGCATCACTCATCCGTTCTGCACAGGCTCGGAATCGGTCGTCCGTTGTCCACAGGCCGATATGCCTAGCGGCAACTTGGCGGAGGAGCGGCTAGATTCGATTCGTGAGCGAGACGTCGAGATCGGCCGAGCGGTGGCGGTGGCAGCTGTGATGATGCTCGCCGATCGGTTCGGCCGGGTCGCCACCGATCTGCGGGTCTCCCTCACCGATCGGTGCAATCTGCGGTGCACGTATTGCATGCCCGCCGAGGGTCTGGCCTGGATGCCGCAGCCCGAGCAGCTCACCGACGACGAGGTGGTCCGCCTGGTGCGGATCGCCGTGGAGCAGCTCGGCATCACCGAGGTGCGGTTCACCGGCGGGGAGCCGCTGATCCGGCGTGGCCTGGTGGGCATCATCGCCGAGACGGCGCGGCTGACGCCCCGGCCCCGGCTCTCGGTGACGACGAACGGGATCGGGCTGGATCGGCTCGCTCCGGCCCTGCGGGACGCCGGGCTCGACCGGGTGAACGTTTCGCTCGACACGCTCGACCCGGGCCGATTCCACACGCTGACCCGCCGTGACCGGCACGCCGATGTGCTGAGTGGCCTCCGCGCCGCGGCCGAGGCCGGGCTCACCCCCGTGAAGATCAACACGGTACTGATGCGCGGGGTCAACGACGACGAGGCGCCGGCCTTGCTGCGGTTCGCGCTGGAACACGGGTATCAATTGCGGTTCATCGAGCAGATGCCGCTGGACGCCCAGCACCAGTGGGATCGGCACACGATGGTGACCGCGGAGGAGATCCTGGCGGCGCTGAAGCCCTTCGATCTCCGGCCTGACGATGTTTCACGTGGAACGGCTCCAGCCGAGACCTGGCTGGTCCCGGGGCACGTCGACGCGGCCGGGGAGCCGGCACGGGTGGGCGTGATCGGGAGTGTGACCCGGCCGTTCTGCGGGGATTGCGACCGCACCCGCCTGACCGCCGACGGCCAGGTGCGGAACTGCCTGTTCGCCACCGACGAGAGCGACCTGCGCAAACTGCTGCGCGACGGTGCTCCGGACACCGAGATCGCCGAGGCCTGGCGGGTGGCGATGCGGGGCAAGCGGGCCGGGCACGGGATCGACGATCCCGCCTTCCTGCAGCCGGCCCGGCCGATGTCCGCCATCGGGGGCTGATCGTCTCGTGGGGAGCAGAGCGTTGCTGACCGTTCGCTACTTCGCCGGAGCGCGTGCCGCGGCCGGGGGAGTCTCCGCCGAGGAGGTCTCCGCCGGGTCCCTGGAGGATCTGGCCGAGGTCCTCACCAGTCGGCACGGGGAGCGGCTGGGGCTGGTTCTCAAGGCCGCCAGCTTCCTGGTGGACGGGTTGGCCTGCCACGATCGGCGCGCGGTCCTGCCGGCCGGCGCGACGATCGACGTCCTGCCGCCCTTCGCCGGCGGCTGACCGGTTCCACCATTCCTCGGCTGGTTCGGTCGCTTACCACCCGGGGCGCCTCGGGCTTCGCGTTTTTGTCGTACCCCTCGGGCAGGATTCCAGTCACTCGGGAAGCGGGAACGCTTCGGGGCGGCTCGCATCGGCTCGGGGTGATGCGCGCTGCTCCGCGGCGTTTCGGCAACCCGGTGACGCCCCTTGATCCCGCCGGTGCGGCAACACCGGGGGCTGCGTGGCGAGGCACGACGCCGTCGGAGGGGGTGGCGTCGTGCGGCCACGACACCGCACCTGGTGGCGACACGGGCGTCGGTGCGGCGGCCACGACACGGCCGCCTGGCGGCGACGTGGTTGTGGGGCCGAGGGTGCGGTGCGGCGGTGACACCGAGGGTCGGGGAGACTTGGCTCGGCTCGGGGGATGGCCGGTTACGGTGGGACGGCTGTTGGGGAGGAAGACTTGGTGGCGATCGTCGCGGTGATCCTGGTGGTCGTCATCGGCCTTGTCTACGCCTACCTGTGGAAGCGGCTGGCCGGGGACACGGTGCGTTCGCGCTGGGCTCGGCGGGTGAGCGCGGTGATCGCCGTCGCGCTGGGGCTGCTCGGGCCGGCGACCCTCATCGGGGTGCGCAGTGGGCATCTCAAGTGGCTGGCCTGGCCGGGATACCTGTGGCTCGCGCTGCTGTTCTACCTCCTGGTCACCCTCATCGTGCTGGAGATTCCGCGGCTCGTCCTGCGGCTGACGTGGGCGCGCCACGGGCGTACCGGGAAACGCGCGGAAGCGCCGCAGAGCCGCAACCTGGCGGCGGACCGTGAGTTGCAGCCGGTGATCGCCGCGGGGGAGACGATCGACGGCGACACGCACGCACCGGCTGCGGAGCCGGGCGTCAGAAACTCCGGACCTGGCAACACCGGCTCCGGCTCCGGGGCGGTCGGCGAGGGGATGGATCGGCGTCTGGTGCTGGCCCGGGGTGCGGCGATCTTCGCCGGGCTGACCGCGGCAGGCGTGACCGGCTACGGGGTGCGCACGGCGACCAGCGCGCCGCGGATCGACCGGGTGCGGATTCCGATCGCGAAGCTGCCGCGGGCGATGGACGGGACCCGGCTGGCGGTCGTCTCGGACATCCACCTGGGGCCGCTGACCGGCATCGGGCACGCCCAGCGCATCACCCGTGTGATCAATTCGGTGAACGCGGACGTCGTGTGCGTCGTCGGTGACCTTGTCGACGGCACTGTCGCGGAGCTGGGGCGGCTCGCCGAGCCGCTGCGCGGGATCGAGTCACGCAGGGGCGCCTACTTCGTGACCGGCAACCACGAGTACTACTCCGGCTTCGAGCCGTGGATCGGGGAGGTCACCGAGCTGGGCATGCGCCCGCTCCGCAACGAGCGTGTGGAGATCGACGGGCTGGACCTGGCCGGTGTCAACGACCTGGGCGGCGATCAGCACGGTGACCCGGCCGACTTCGGCAAGGCGCTCGGCGATCGGGACCGGAGCCGCCCGGTGGTGCTGATGGCGCACCAGCCCCTGGCCGCGAAGGACGCCGCGCCGTACGGGGTGGATCTGCAGGTTTCCGGGCACACCCACGGCGGGCAGATGGCGCCGTTCAACCTCCTCGTGACATTGCAGCAACCGGTAGTCTCCGGCTTCGGGCGGGTCGACGGAGTGCCGGTTTACGTGACCAACGGCGCGGGCTTCTGGGGCCCTCCGGTGCGTGTTGGCGCGCCGCCGCAGGTCACGGTGGTCGAACTCCGCATGGCGTAACTCATCAAGATCGGTAAGTGTGTTTGAGCGTGGCGATTCGTGCCGGAACCGACGGCCATGACAGGATGCGAGACGTGGAGGTCAGCTCGGACACATACGTTGCCGACCTACACATCCACTCGCGGTTCTCGCGAGCCTGCAGTCGCGATCTGACCCTGCCCAACCTGGCCTGGTGGGCCCGGCGCAAGGGCATCGCGCTGCTGGGCACCGGCGACTTCACCCACCCGGCGTGGTTCGAGCACCTCCGGGAGAGCCTGACGCCGGCCGAGCCCGGTCTCTATCGGCTGAACGACGAGGGCCCGGTCACCGAGCGGCTGCCCGGCTCGCTGAAGGGCACGGACCCGGCACGGTTCATGCTGAGCGTGGAGATCTCCACGATCTACAAGCGTGACGACCGCACCCGCAAGGTCCACCACCTGCTCTACGCGCCCGACTTCGAGTCCGCCGCGAGGATCAACACCGCCCTGGGCAGGATCGGCAACCTGACCGCGGACGGCCGTCCGATTCTCGGCCTGGACTCGCGGGACCTGCTGGAGATCACGCTCCAGGCCGGTGGCTATCTCATCCCGGCGCACATCTGGACGCCGTGGTTCTCCGCGCTCGGCTCGAAGTCCGGCTTCGACGCGATCGCCGACTGCTATGCCGACCTGGCCGACCACATCACCGCGGTGGAGACCGGCCTGTCGAGTGACCCGGCGATGAACTGGCGGGTCTCCAGCCTCGACCGTTACCGCCTGGTCTCGAACTCGGACGCACACTCGCCGGGCGCGCTGGCCCGCGAGGCCACGCTGTTCACCGGCGTCCCGGACTACTTCGCGGTCAAGGACGGCGTCGGCCTGGCAGGCACGCTCGAGTTCTTCCCGGAAGAGGGGAAGTACCACGCCGACGGTCATCGCGCGTGCGGCGTCAACTGGGAGCCGGAGCGCACCCGCGAGGCCGGCGGCCGCTGCCCGGAGTGCGGTCGTCCACTGACCGTGGGCGTACTGAGCCGGGTCGAGGATCTCGCGGATCGTCCGGAGGGCTTCGCCAGGGACGCGCACGTCGAGCACCTGATCCAGCTGCACGAGATCCTCGGTGAGATCCACGGCGTCGGCCCGAAGTCGAAGACCGTCGAGTCGCAGCTCAACCACCTGGTGGCGACGCTCGGCGCGGAGCTGGACATCCTGCGCAAGGTGCCGGTCGACGAGATCGGCAGGGCCGGCGGCGACGAGTTGCGCGAGGCGATCACCCGGCTGCGGCGCGGCGACGTCCGGCGCGTCCCGGGGTATGACGGCGAGTATGGCGTGATCACCCTCTTCGAGCCCGGTGAGCTGCGCAACCGCAACAGCGCCCCGCAGGTCGAGACGCTCTTCGACATGTTCCCGACGGCGCCGGCGGCCAAGGTCGCGAAGGCTCCCAAGAAGGAACCGAAGGCGAAAGCGGTCAAGGAGAAGCCGGCCCCGCCCCCGCTGGCCCCGCCGCCGAGCCCGCACGAGCCGTTCGAGCCGATGCTGGCCGGCATGGAAGAGGTCGGCACCGGCCTGCTGGACCGGCTCGACGCGATGCAGCGGGTGGCCGCGTCCGCACCGGGCGGCCCGCTGCTGATCGTGGCCGGCCCGGGCACCGGCAAGACCCGCACGCTCACCCATCGGATCGCGTATCTCTGCGCCGAGCTGGGCGTCTTCCCGGAGCGTTGCCTGGCGATCACGTTCACCCGCCGGGCCGCGGCCGAGCTGCGCGAGCGGTTGGAGAGCCTGCTCGGGGACGTGGCCGAGGACATCACCGTCGGCACGTTCCACTCGCTGGGCCTGACCGTGCTGAAGGAGAACGCGAAGGCCGCCGGGCTGGGCTCCGGCTGGCGGATCGCCGAGGAGCCGGAGCAGAAGGCCGCCCGGGAACAGGCCGGCGACGACGACCTCGCGTACCGCAAGCTGCTGCGCCAGCAGGACCTGGTGGACCTGGACGACCTGATCAGCGTCCCGGTCGAGCTGCTGCGCGAGGATCCTGCGCTGGTCGAGAAGTACCGCAGGCGCTGGCAGTGGATCTTCGTCGACGAGTATCAGGACGTCGACGAGCTGCAGTACGAGTTGCTGCGCCTGCTGTCACCGGCCGACGGCAACCTGTGCGCGATCGGTGACCCGGACCAGGCGATCTACTCGTTCCGTGGCGCTGACGTGCGCTACTTCCTCCGTTTCAACCAGGACTTCGTGGACGCCCGCCTGGTCCGGCTGACCCGCAACTACCGCTCGTCGGCGCCGATCCTGGCCGCCGCGGTGCAGGCCATCGCGCCGTCGTCGCTGGTCAGCGGCCGCCGGCTGGACCCGGCCCGGCTGGACCCGGAGGCCGCGCTGGTCGGGCGTTACCCGGCGCGCAGCGTCGCGGACGAGGCCGACTTCGTGGTCCGCACGATCGACGAGCTGGTCGGTGGCCTGTCCCACCGGTCGCTCGACTCGGGCCGGGTCGACTCGCGGTCGGCCACCGCCGGGTCGCTGTCGTTCTCGGACATCGCGGTGCTGTACCGCACCGACGCGCAGTCCGGCCCGATCCTGGAGGCGCTGTCGCGGGCCGGCGTGCCGGTGCAGAAGCGCTCGCACAACCGGCTGCGTGACCGGCCCGGCGTGGAGATCATCGCTCGCGAGCTGCGGCACGCGGACGGGCAGGGCGGCACGCTCGCGGCGCGGATCCGGCTCGCCGCCCAGGTGCTGGCTCAGCGGTACGCGGCGCCGACGCTCGACGGCGGGCAGATCGCCCCGGAGGACATCTGGGCCGCGGCTGACCTGCTCACCCCACTGGCCGAGCGGGTCGGGGACGACCTGCCGCAGTTCCTTCAGCAGCTGGAGACCGGCGCCGAGGTGGACGCGCTCGACCCGCGCGCCGAGGCGGTGAACCTGCTCACCCTGCACGCCGCCAAGGGCCTGGAGTTCCCGGTGGTGTTCCTGGTCGGCTGCGAGGACGGGTTGTTGCCGCTGCGCTGGCCGGGTTCGCAGCCGACCGACGAGGAGATCGCCGAGGAACGGCGGCTGTTCTTCGTCGGGCTGACCCGCGCACAGGATCGGCTGTACGTGAGCTACTCGGCGAAGCGGTTCCGGCACGGCAGCGAGCGGGAGCAGCATCCGACACCGTTCCTCGACGTGATCGACTCGGGCCTGTTCGAGCGGCTGGGTGAGTCGGCGCGGTCGAAACCGAAGGATCGCCAGCTCAGGCTGCTGTGACAACGCTGATCAGCGCGCCCAGCAGCAGCGCCGGTCCGAAGGGGAAGATCCGGCGGCGCCGGGTGGCCAGCAGGAACACTGCCACTCCGGCGCCGATCAGGTGTGCCGCGAACAGGCCGATCAGCACGACCGGCCAGCCACCGGCGAGCCCCAGCAGCACTGCCAGGACCGCCCCGAGCTTCACGTCCCCGAGGCCGAGCCCGTCCCCGGGCAGGAGCGCGATCAGCAGATAGCCGGCGCCGACGAGCAGGCCCGCCAGCAGCGCGAGCCCGATCCGGGCCGGCGCGAGCAGTGCCAGTGGCACCCCGGCGCCGAGGCCCAGCACGGCGACGAGGGGATCGGGCAGGCGCAGCGACCGCAGATCGATCAGGGCCAGCAGAACTGCCGGGAGTCCACCCAGCACGCCCGCCATGATCACCAGTAGTGACGACATGGGCCGGAAAGGTAACGGTCCGGAACGGCGCTCGCAGGTCGGGTTGTGGACAACGGGACAGAACCGTCCACAGCACGCGGCGCACGCTACCGTGACATCCGGCAGCCAGCCGAGGAGGATCTCCCGATGTCACACAACGGCCCGTTCTCCGGACCGCCCTGGTCGGATGGGCCATCCTCACCGGACGGTCCGGCCTCTTCGGACAAGTCTGCCTCCGGCGAGCCGTATGCGGAGCCGTCCGATCCCTGGGGTGACAACCGGAGCGATCCGGGCTGGGAGTCGCCGCCGATCCCGCATCAGCAGTTCCCGGCATATCCGTCGGCCGCCCCGGCACCCGCACCGGCGCCGCGCGCGCCCCAACGCGGGGTCGCGGTCGCGGCGCTGATCGCGGTGCTCAGTGTGCTGGTCGGTGGCGGGCTGGCGACCACGGTGTGGTTCCTGCTGGGTCGCAAGGATCAGTCGCAGGCACCGGTCGCCGCGTCGTCCACCGCGGGGAACCTGGCCCGTCCGCAGGCCAGCTCGGACGCGCGTTTCGCCAACCCGGGTCAGTGCGTGCACAACGGCGGCACGAACACCGAGCCGGCGCTGACCATCGTGGCGTGCTCGGAGAACACGTACGAGGTGCTGAAACGCTTCGACGGGCGGACCACCGGCGAGAAGGATGCGGTGGCGAAGTGCTCCAAGGTTCCTGGTTACACCAAGTGGTACTTCTACGACACGGAGTATGACGACGTGGACTTCGTGCTGTGCCTGCGTGAGCACCCCGCAGGCTGACTCTGACCCGCTCTAGCCTTTTCTAGCCAGAATCCTAGACAGCTTTAGAGCGACATATCGAGCGGACTCTAGCGTTGGTCCTAGATGGCCCGATACGGTGCTACGTCATGGATCCGGTGCGGAACCCTTATGCTCCCGGCGCCGGTCAGCGTCCACCCGAGCTGGCCGGGCGCGGCCGTGAGCTGGACGCCTTCGACATCGTGCTGGAACGTGTGGCCCGCGGCCGCCCCGAACGCAGCCTGGTCCTCACCGGCCTGCGCGGCGTCGGCAAGACGGTGCTGCTCAACACCCTGCGCTCGGCGGCGATCGGCCGGCTCTGGGGCACCGGCAAGATCGAGGCTCGGCCGGACCAGTCGTTGCGCCGCCCGGTCTCCGGCGCGCTGCACATGGCGATCCGTGAGCTGGCCCCGCACCACCGCGACCCGGAACGCGTCGACGACGTGCTGGCCGTGCTCAAGGCGTTCGCGCTACGGGCCAACGACAGCGGCTCGAAGCTGCGCGACCGCTGGGCGCCCGGCATCGACGTGCCGCCCGCGCGCGGTCGCGCCGACTCCGGCGACATCGAGATCGATCTGGTCGAGCTCTTCACCGACGCCGCGTCGCTCGCCACCGACGTGGGCACCGGGATCGCCCTGTTCATCGACGAGATGCAGGACCTGAGCGCGACCGACGTGTCCGCGCTCTGCGCCGCCTGCCACGAGCTCTCGCAGCTCGGCGCGCCGCTGATCGTGGTCGGTGCCGGGCTGCCGCATCTGCCGGCGGTGCTGTCAGCCGCCAAGTCGTACTCCGAGCGGCTCTTCCGGTATCAGCGCATCGACCGCCTCGACCGGGACGCGGCCGACCTGGCGCTCGGGGTGCCGGCCGAGCGGGAGGGCGTCGACTACGACCAGGAGGCGCTCGACCTGCTCTACGAGAAGTCGGGCGGATATCCGTACTTCGTACAGGCCTACGGCAAAGCCACCTGGGATCACGCGCCGCAGTCGCCGATCACCGCCGGCGACGTGCGGGTGGCGGCGCCGGAAGCGGAGAGCGAACTGGCAGTCGGCTTCTTCGGCTCGCGCTTCGAACGGGCCACCCCCGCCGAGCGCGAGTACATGCGGGCGATGGCCGCGCTCTCCAACGACCCCGGCAACGACATGGACGCGGCGGTGCCGACCTCGGACATCGCGGTGGCCCTGGGACGCAAGCCGGCCAGCCTGTCACCGGCCCGGGACGCGCTGATCAAGAAGGGGCTCATCTACTCGGGGGAACGGGGCACCGTTGCGTTCACCGTGCCGCACTTCGGCCGTTACCTCCGTACACAGCCGGTGTGATCTCCGCAGGACGGGTATAAGGAATCCATGAAGCCCGTCCGCGCCGCCGCCCGAGCCATGCTCGCCTCGATCTTCGTGATCAGCGGAGTCCGTGTGCTGATCAAACCCGGTGAGGGGCGGGTGCAGGCCGCCCGCCGGGTCACCGACCGGTTCACTCCGCTGCTGGAGAAGACCGACCCCCGCCTGCCCACCGACCCCGAGACGCTGGTCCGGCTCAAGGCCGGGACCGACGTGCTGGCCGGGCTCGCCCTGGCCACCGGCCGGTTCACCCGGCCGGCCGCAGCGGTCCTCGCCGCCGGTCTGCTCCCGACCACCTTCGCCGGGCATCCGTTCTGGGCCGTTCCGAAGGACCGCCGCCCGGATCAGCAGATCCACTTCCTGAAGAACCTGGGTCTGCTCGGCGGCCTGCTGCTGGCAGCGGCCGACACCGAGGGCGAGCCGAGCCTGCGGTATCGGACCACCCACGCGGTCGACCGCGGTCAGCGCTCGCTCAGCCACGCGGTGGACCGGTCGCAGCGGTCGCTCACCCATGCGGTCGATCGCTCGCGGCGCGACATCCGTCGTGCGGTGCGCACCGCCAAGCGCGAGGCGAAGATTGCCGCGCTGTCCGCGACCGCGGCGAGGAAGCTGCCCTGACGCACCCTCTGTGCGCGACCGGAATGCACTAATTGTCCGAATAACAACCTCCGTGCGGCCCCGGCGTTAAAGCCGACGAAAGGCCGCACTAGCTCGTTCCGCCCGGCACCGACCTGCCGCCAAACCCGTGCTGGTGGCAGCCGTGCTGTGCCCGGAGGACGAGACGGGGGTCGAGCCATGCCGGTCATCGAGAGACGCGCGCCTCGCGCTGCCCGGACCAGGTCCGCGCTGGTCACCATCGGCGGCCTGGTCACCCTCGCACTGATCTCGATAAACCTTTCCCGGTACGGCCTGAGCACGCTCGCCGTCACCCATGCGGCAGTGCGGGACTGGCTGGGCGGGGCGGAGCTGTACTCGTACCGCGACCCCTTCAGCCAGGCCGGGGCCGCCCTGCCACCCGCACTCGCCATCCTCCTCGCGCCCCTCGCCCTGCTGCCGTTGAAGGCGGCCGGCTGGCTCCTCGGCCTCACCGGGGTGGTCGCGCTGCTGCTCGCCGCGGCCGCGCTGACCGCCCCGATCGCCCGCCGGTACGGCCGCCGCCGCGCCCCCCTCGCCCTGGTCGCCGCCGCGTTGGCGATGCTCACCGAGCCGGTACGGGCCACGCTCGGTGAAGGCCGGCCGGAGTTGCTGCTGTTCGGGCTGATCGTGGCCGACCTGGTCGCTCTGCGCCGCTCCCTGCGGCACCCCGTGATGCCGCGCTCACCGGACCCGGCCGCTCCCCTGCGCTGGCCCCTGTGGCGCGTCGACGACCCGGTCGTTCCGTTCCGGGACCGCGTCCGGCACGGCTGGCTCGACGGCTCGTGGGCCGGCGTGGGGATCGGTCTGGCGTCGGCGTTCGCTGTCACGCCGGTGTTCTTCCTGGCCGGTCTCTTCGTGCTGCGTCACTGGCGGGCCGCCCTGACCGCGCTCACCACGTGCGTCACCGTGACTCTCGCCGGCCTGCTGTTCGCCCCGCGCGAGACGATCACCTGGTTCGGCAGCACCCTGTGGCAGCTGAACCGGACCGAATCCCTCGACGCCGCCGGCAACCAGGCCCTGGCCGGAGTGCTCGCCCGCCTCGACGGCACCCCGGCGCCGCCCGTCCTGGTGTGGCTCTCGCTGGGCGTGCTGCTGGTGGCCGTGGGCATGATCCGGGCCCGCTCCGCGAGCTACGCCGGGGACGAGGTGACCGCGTTCGTGCTGATCGGGCTGGCCGCCGCGGCCTTCGGGCCGATGACCACCCCGGCCGAGCTGATCTGGCTGGTCCCGGCGCTGCTGGTGCTCGCCGACGCCGCGCTGCGCCGCCGGGCGCCGGCCCGGGGATCACGGCACTCGAGGTTCGTCGACACGTTCCTGGCCGTCTCGGCGATTTGCGGGTACGCCCTGCTGCTCTCCGCCCCCACGACTCTGCTGCCGTGGAACGGCTACGCCTTCGCCCTGATCATCCTGACCAGTACGCTGCCGTGGCGCTCGGCCCCGCTCCCGCCCGCCCAGCCACAACCCCACCGGCATCCAGCCGCCATCCCGGTCCCCCGAGGCTCCCGCCCCTGAACCCTGTCGCCTCCCAGGCCCGACCCGTCTCTCTCCGGTCCCGTGGGCCAGGGCCGCCATTTGGTCCCCACGCCGGGGAACCGCGACCCGCGCACACGCGCACCGCACCCTCACCCTCACCCTCACCGGCACCGGCACCGGCACCGGCACCGGCACCGGCACGGTGAACGACGCGCAGGGCCGGCGACGCGACCTGATCCCCGCGCCAGGCCGCTGCGCGTCTCACCCTCCCGGCTGGCACTCACGGTTGTTTCAAGCCCGGATAACAACCGTGAGCACCAGCCGGGGAACCGCGACCGGCGGGCGAACGGTGAGCGGTGCGCGGGCCGGCGGGGCGAGCTGAGAACTGGCCCGGGCGCGGGGCGGAGTGGGCACGGCGGGGTTGGGGTGACCGTGCCCCGCCACGGAGGCCGCCCTGGAGGGCTTCGCGTTCTGGCCGCGCCAGCGGCCTGCGAAGCCCGCAAGGGTCCCCGCGGGAGCGACGATCCGGACCACAGCGAAGAGGGGACCTGAAGATCTTGAAGTTGATCTTCAGGTCAGGGGCAGTTGACCCACTCTTCTTGACCGTCGGTGAAGACCTGGCGCTTCCAGATCGGGAGGCGGGCCTTGGCCTCGTCGACCAGGCGGCCGCAGGCCTCGAAGGCGGCCGCGCGGTGCGCCGTGCTGACCGCGGCGACCAGAGCCACATCGCCGATCTGCAGCGTGCCGACGCGGTGCGAGACGGCGACGGCGTAGACCGCGGGATCGGCGGCGATCTCCTCGGCGACCTCCTGGAGGACCTTGGCCGCGGAGGGATGGCCCTCATATTCGAGCAGGGTCACGCCGCGGCCGCCGTCGTGGTCACGGACCACGCCCTGGAACGAGACGACCGCTCCGGCTCGCGGGTCGGCGACGGCGGCCTCATGGGCGGCGAGGTCCAGCGGGGTATCGAGGACCTCGGCGAGGATGACGGTCATGTGCGCTCTCCGGGCAGCAACGGGAGGGGCAGGAACGGGACTGCGTCGCCGGCTGCGACCTTGACGCCGGGGCGGACGACCACGAAACCGTGAGCGTTCGCCAGGCCGCGGAGCATGGCCGAGCCGACGTGACCGACCGGCGTGGCGACCCGGCCGGCCGGGTCGAGAGCGGCCAGCGCGAGATGCGTGTCACGGCCGCGACCGGGGATCGGCGTGGCGGCCTCGACCAGGGGCAGGTCGGCACGGAACGGACGGCCCGCCAGGCCCGCGAGCAGCGGCGCGACGAGACTGACCAGGGCGATCACGGCGGACTGCGGGTTGCCTGGGAGGCCGGCGAGGAAACGGGGGCGGCCGTCCGGGCCGGGCACGCGGGCGAGGAGCATGGGGAAACCGGGGCGGACGCCGACGGTGTTCACCACATAGTCCGCGCGGAGCTCGGTCAGTGACGGGTGCAGGTGGTCGACCGGGCCGTGCATGGTGCCGCCGGTGGTGCAGACCACGTCGGAGGTCTCGAGGGCCGTGCGGATCGCGTCGAGGTGCGCGTCCAGAGTGTCCTTGACCGGGCCGATGACCGAGGTCACCGTGGCGCCGCTGCGGCGCAGCCAGGAGGGGACCTGCGGGCCGAGCGAGTCGCGGACCCGGCCGCCGCCGGGCGAGCCCTCGGTGAGCAGCTCGTCGCCGAAGACGAGCAGGGCCGCGCGGGGCTGCGGGCGGACGGTCAGGAACTCGTGTCCGCACGTCGCGGCGACGCCGATGACCGCCGGGTCGACCGGGGTGCCGGCCGGGAACAACTCCTCGCCGAGCGTGGCCTCCTCACCGGGCAGGCGCCACTCCGGGTTGGGCCGCGGAACGCCGGTGACCAGGCCCTCCGCGTCGATGGTGGACTCCTCGACGCGGATCAGCGCGGCGGCACCCTCGGGCACCATGGCGCCGGTGGCGATCTCGACGCACGTGCCGTCGCCGGTGAGCGGCGGCGGGGTGCCGCCGGCCAGCACCTGACCGACGCGCCGCCACGGGCCGTCACCGCGGACCGCCCAGCCGTCGATGCTCGAGGTGGGAAACGCCGGCAGGGCGGTGCGGGCGCGCAACGGCTCGGCCAGGGTGCGGCCGTCACCGTCTGGCAGCGGGACCTGCTCGGTGCCGGCGCAGGCGGCGCGACCGGCCTGGTAGGCCAGCTCGCGGGCCTGCTCCCAGCCGACCGGGGTGTTCTCGTCAGCGCTCACCCGTCGAGCCTAATGGTCCCCGCCGCGGATCTGATCGACCGTGTGGGAGAGCAGTGGTCCCAGGATCGCGAGTCCGTCCTTCGCACCGCCGGTCGAGCCGGGCAGGTTGACGATCAGGGTGCGGCCGGCGACCCCGGCGAGACCGCGGGACAGGGCGGCGGCGGGAACCTTGTCGCGGCTGTACGCGCGGATCGCCTCGGCGATGCCCGGAATCTCGAAGTCGAGCAGGCCGCGGGTCGCCTCCGGGGTGCGGTCGGTCGGGGTGACCCCGGTTCCGCCGCTGGTCAGAACGACGTCGACGCCGTCGGCGATCGCGGACCGGAGCGCTTCGGCGACCGGGTCACCGTCCGGGACGACGATCGGATCGTCCACTTCGCACCCGAGGTCGCGCAGGCCGGCGACGAGGCGGGGACCACTGGTGTCGGCGTAGACGCCGGCCGCCGCGCGGTTCGACGCGACGACGACGCGCGCCCGGATGGTCACGGGCGGTCCTCCGGGCGTACCCAATCGCCGGTCTTCCCGCCTTCTTTTCGCAGAACGCGCACCGCGTCGAGGCTCGCGGCCGGGTCCACCGCCTTGATCATGTCGATCATCGCGAGGCCGGCCGTCGCGACGGCGGTCAGCGCCTCCATCTCGACGCCGGTGCGGTCCGCCGTCTTCGTGATCGCCGTGATCTCCACCACGTCGTTGCCGAGCACCAGCTCGACCTTGACGCCGTGCAGCCCGATCGGGTGACAGAGGGGGATCAGATCGGGGGTCCGTTTGGCGCCCATGATCCCGGCGAGGCGGGCCACCGCCAGGGCGTCACCCTTCGGCAGGTCGTCGGCCCGGAGCAACTCGATCACCTCGGGGGTGGTGCGGACCCGGCCGGCGGCGACGGCACGCCGGTCGCTCACCGCCTTCGCGGACACGTCGACCATCCGGGCGGCGCCGGTCTCGTCGACATGCGTCAACTGCGTCTCCTGGGGCATACCGGGAGCTTATAGAGCGATCGGGGGAGCCGCGTTCGCATCCGGGCCGGATCCGCTTCACACTTTGTCCACACCGGCTTCGTAAGGTTCCGGTACTGGCCAGAGCCGTTGCGCAGGCAATGAAAATTGTATTCGGGACCGCATTTTCATTGCATTCAGTTGTCATTCGGAAACTGTCCGTGAGCACCGCCGATGCTCTCATCGCAATCTGCGCATACCGACACGATATGCTGGAAAACGGCATGATCGCGGCCTAACGTTCTGCCCTGTCGCGACACACCACAGGCGACGGTCGGCAGACCGGAGCGAACTTCGGCAACGGGTGAGGAGAAGTGCCATGCGCAACAACGAGTGGGGCTGAAAAAGACAGGGATGCGCGAAACGGCGCATATGAATAGCCTTGAACCCTGAGCTATCGCTCAGTTGCGTTCGGCGACGAGGACATCATGTCTGAGACCGGCACCAACGACGACAAGACCGATCAGCGGCTCCGGCTGCTTGTCGGTCTCGTCGTCATGTTGGCGGCCGGTGCCGCCGCGTTGTGGGCCGTCTACGCCGTCCGCGTCCCGGACCCGCGACCCCCGGCCCTCGTGCTCGTCCTGCTCTGCGCCGCGGTGATCGCCACCAACCGCCTGCGGGTCTACGTCCGGGTCAGGTCCAGCACCTTCGGCACCACCTGGGGTGAAGTGCCGGTGCTCGTCGGCCTGGTCCTGCTGCCACCCGTCTGGGTGTTGCTCTGTGCGGCGGTCGCCCAGGCCGTGCTGCGCACCGCGATCCGGGCCGGCGCCCGCAAGACGGCGTTCTCGGTCGCCAAGGAGGCGCTCACCGTCAGCGCCGCAGCGGCCGTCTTCCTGGCCTTCGGCATCCGCCCTCACCTGACCACGCCGGACCTCCCGGTGGCCGCGCTGGTCGTGGGCCTGCTGGCATACGCCCTGGTCGATGACGTGGTCTTCGCGCCGATCCTGGCGATGAACTCGCAACTGAGCATCGGGTGGGCCCTCCGGCAGAACCTGGTTGGCAAGATCATCAGCCACCTCGGCCAGATGATCGCCTGCCTGATCGTGCTCTGGGTGCTCGCCACCGACGCGAACGTGATGCTTCTGCTGGTCGTTCCGCTCGTTGTGGCTTGCATGCACCTCTGGCAGTCGCGCACCACCCGGACGAGGCAGGAGCGCGAATCCTGGCAACGCCTGGCCAAGGCCACTGACGAGCTGAACGCGGTCGACCTCGATCAGGTGCTGCACTCCGCGACGACCCGCGCGGCGCAGATCTTCTCGGCGGCCGAGGCCGCGATCGACCTCACCGCCGGCGGCGCCGACCGGACGGTCCGGGCGACCGAGTCCCAGGTGCTCTCCGACAGTGCGCTGGTCCGGGGCACGCCCACGCCCGGCGAGACCACAGTGGATCTTCGTGCGCACGACGGCGGCATGCGGGTCGGCGTGCTGCGGCTGCGATTCGGCGGCACGGTCCGGCTCACCGAGGTCGAGCAGTACAAACTGCGCACCTTCGCGTCGGCCGTCTGCACGGCGATCCGCAACGCGCAGGCGTACGCCGAACTGGCGCGCATCGCCGCGGAGAACGAGCACGCCGCCACCCACGATCCGCTCACCGGTCTGCCGAACCGGCGTCAGCTCTACGAACGCGCCGGCCGCCTGTTCACCGACACCGGTCACGACGGGCTGGTCGCGCTGCTGCTCATCGACCTGAACCACTTCAAAGAGGTCAACGACACCCTCGGGCACGCGGCCGGGGACGACGTGCTGCGCGAGGTGGCGCGACGGCTGAGCGGCGCGGCGGAGGCCGGCGATCTGGTCGCCCGGCTCGGCGGCGACGAGTTCGCGGTGCTGCTCGCCGGTCTGCCCACCCCGGCGCTGGCCGGGCACCGGGCGGCCGCGATGCTCAGCGCGCTCGAGCCGGAGATCGACGTCGACGGCATGCTGATCACCGTCGAGGCGGCCGGCGGCATCGCGTTGGCGGCCGGCGCGGGCAGCGTCGAGGAGCTGATGCGGCGCGCCGACATAGCGATGTACCAGGCTAAACGTGCCGGCGAGCCGACCACGATCTACGCACACGCGCGGGACACGGCCGACGTCGACCGGCTGATGATCACCGGTGAGCTGCGGCGCGCGATCAACGAGCACGAGTTCACGGTGGACTTCCAGCCGATCGTCGACCTGGGCACCGGCGAAGTGCTCGCGGCCGAGGCGCTGGCCCGATGGAAACACGCGGACCAGGGAGATCTCACCCCGCTGCAGTTCCTGGAGGCGGTGGAACGCTCCGGGCAGCTGCCGACCTTCGCCGACGCGGTGCTGGAGGAGTCGCTGCTCGCCATGCAGACCTGGCGGGCGGCCGGTTTCGACCTGCCGGTCGCGGTCAACGTGTCGCCGCGCAGCCTGCTCGACCCGAGCTTCCCGGCGGCGGTGCTGGCCCGGCTGGAACACCACGACGTGTCACCCGCACAGCTGATCCTGGAGCTGACCGAGTCACTCACGATCAGCCAGATCGACGTGGTGGAGCAGACCCTCGCGGAGCTGCGCGACGCCGGCGTGCGGCTCGCCGTCGACGACTTCGGGACCGGCGTCTCCTCGCTCTCGGTGCTCTCCCGGATCCCGGTGCACGAACTCAAGATCGATCGGGAGTTCGTGGCGGCGGTGGAGACCTCGGCGGAGGCCGCGGCGGTCGTCCGGACGACGGTCGACCTCGCCCGCAACCTGCACCTGACGGTGGTTGCCGAGGGGGTCGACAGCGAGCCGCAGCGGCGGGCGTTGTGGGAGCTCGGATGCCTCGCCGGTCAGGGGCGCCTGTTCGCCCGGCCGCTGTCGGCGGCCCGGTTCGTCGGAACGCTGCAGCGTGGCTCCGGCGGCCGTCCGGGCGTGCTCGCGTCGGCGCTGCACGAGGTGGGCGCGGTGGTGCGGATGCCGGCCCGGCGAGCTGCCGGAGCAGGGAGATCCTCTCTGCCACACTTGCCCGCGTGACCAAACCCGCCGGCAGACTCACGGTCGATCTCGGGCTGTACCTGATCTCCGCGGTGTTCGCGTTGGTCACCGGGCTGACCTCCACGCTGCTGCCGCACCGGGCCTGGGGCCTGATCGCCTGGTGGGGATACCTGGCTGCCACCCTGCTGGTGCTCGTCCAACTTCTCGCGCGGCACGTCTCCGGTGATCGTTTCCGGGCTTGGCTGGCCTGGTCGACCTGGGCGGCCGTGGCCTTGGTGCCACTGGTCGTCGAGGCGGTGCAGCGAGCCGGTGGGCGCACCGATCGCGCACAGGAGGAAGTCCTCGTCGTCGAGGCGATGGGGAAGTCGCTGGTCGAGCACGGTACGCCGTATCTGAGCCGCGCCGACATCGCCGCGCTCCCGCTCGACGAGCGGCTGATGGGCTACCGGCCGTACCAGCCCGGCATGGCGGTCTTCGGGCTTCCGCGGGCGTTCGCCGGTGACCATTGGTGGACAGACGCGCGGGTCTGGTTCGCGATCACCGCGGTGCTCGCGGTGGGCTCGGCGGTCGCTCTGCTGCGTTCTTCACACCCGTTTCCCGTACGGGCGATTCAGGCGGCCACCGTGCTGCCGGTGACCGCGCTGACGCTGGCAACGGGCGGGGACGACATCCCGGTACTGGCGCTGTGCCTGCTCGCGCTGGCCCTCGCCGCCACCGGACGGTTCGGCTGGGCCGGAGTCGCGGTCGGAGTCGCCGCTGCCGCGAAACTGTTCGCCTTCCCGGTCGTCGCCGTGCTCGCCGTTCTCGCCCTGGTCACCGGGCACGGCCGCCGCTACCTGCCGTTCGCTGTCGGGTTGCCGGTGCTCGCGCTGGTCCCGCCACTGCTGGTGAACGCGGACTCGCTGGTGGAGAACGTGCTGCGGTTCCCGCTCGGGCACGGCCTGGTCACCAGCCCGGCGCAGTCCCCGTTCCCCGGTTACCTGATCGCGCAGAACCTCCCGGGCGGGCACATCCTCGCGTCCGTCCTGCTCGGTGCGGCGGCTCTGGTGATCGCCTGGCTGCTGCTGCGCCGCCCGCCTCGCGACGCCGGGACCGCAGCGCTGTTCTGCGGGTGGGGACTGCTCGCGGCGATCCTGCTGATGCCGACCACCCGGTTCGGCTACCTGCTCTACCCAGCGGCGTTCCTGGTCTGGGCACCGGCACTCCGGGCACAGGTTTCCCAGCCGGCACAGCAGATGCACAGGTTCTTCCGCCCCACGGCATGACATCGCCTTGTACCGTCAATGGAATGCAGATGACCTGTCCCAAGTGCCACGGCGAGATGCGGGTCTACGAGCGCAGCGGCGTCACGATCGATCAGTGCACCGAATGCCGCGGCATCTTCCTGGACCGTGGCGAGCTGGAAAAGCTCTTCGCGGCCGAGGCCACTTACAACCGCGCGCCGTCGGCTCCCGGGCCTGCCGCCCACACGCCGCCGCCCCCGCCTGCCCCACACGGTGGGCACGGATACGTTCCGCCGCCCCCGCCGCCGCCGGCCTACGGCGCTCCGATGCACCAGGCTCCGGCTGCCCACTACCCGCCGCCGGCCGCGCACTACCCGCCGGCGCCGCACTACGGGCACCACGGCCACTACCGGCAGCAGCACCACGGGCACTACCGGCGTCGCGGGTTCCTGCACGACCTCTTCGACTGATCGTTCCTGATCGCGGGGCGGTCCGGCCTGCCGTCTGACGGCTCGCTCATTTGCTGACGATTGCGGGGTCCACCTCGGCCGGCTTGCGCCGGTGGGGGTGGGCCCCGCGTGCTGTCTCCGCCGGGTTGCAGCGCCACCGCTGAATCGCAGCGCCACCACCGAGTCGCAGCGCCACCACCGAGTCGCAGCGCCACCACCGAGTCGCAGCGCCACCACTGAATCGCAGCGCCATCCCCGGATTGTGGCTCCACCGCCGGATCGCGGCTTCACCCGCACCGGTTGGTGCGGCCACCCTGATCACCGAGGCGTCCCTGCACCATTCGGATCTTGTCGTCGGCTGATCGGCAGCGTCACAACCGGCCGAATCGCCGATAGACGTGGCGCTCGCCACTTTTGGCGGTCTACTCGGTGATACTCGTCCGCCCGCGAGTTGGGACGGCCGCGAGACGTTACCGATGTGCACCGGCCGGAGGCCCTTGACCGAGAGCGACCACGTTCGCCTCGAACCGTGGGCTGCCGATCGTCCGCCCTTCGGCACCGCTAGCAGCGGCAACTGACCTTCACTGACTCGCCTCCGCGCGCTCGGCAGTGGCGTTGATCACGCTCAGTGACCACTATTCGGAGTCGATCGGTCACATAAGAGTGAACTATTTCGATAGCTCTCTCTTTTCGTTCGCGTTACGAAGTCATTGGAATACGCAACGTCGCGGATCTTGGGTATTGTCACGTCGCTCCCTGTAGCAGCAAACGGAGGAAGAAACCGTGACTGAAACTGCTGATCGCGCGGCGAATCAGGCGCTGCGCAACGATCTCGAGAACGTCTACGGCCGCTATGAGGAACTACGCTCCGGAGTGGACGAACTGCAGCGCAGCCTCGCCACCATGCAGGTGAGCGCCGCCTCCGCGGATGGCGCCGTCCACGCCACGGTGAACGCCGACGGCGACCTCGTCGGCCTGCGCCTCGACCAGCAGGCGTGCCGCCAGTGGAACGTCGACACGCTGGCCCGCGTGATCGTGGAGACGGTCCAGCACGCCGCCGCCGGCAAGCACCGCCAGGTCGAGCAACTGGTGGCCGCTCACCAGCAGCCGGACGAAGCTCCGGCCCCGTTCCACCACGAAGCCGCCTGACCACGCTCGTCCCGGTCGGCAACTGCCTGACCACGGGTCGGCAACTGCCTGACCACGCTGCTCGACCCATTCCGACGCTGCCCGAGCCGCCTTGCCGACGAACGATCTGATCCGTTCCTCGCAAGCCGCCCGCCGCGGCGGCGCCGGACCGAAGCCCCAGGCCACGCCGGGCGGGGGCCGCGGCCAAAAGCTGCGACCCGGCGTGCCAACCGCTTCTCACCGGCACCGACGATCCAGCGGACGTGCCGATGGACAACGGCCGCGAACAGCCCGGCGGGTAGCGCCGCAGACGGCCGCGAACAGCCCGGCGGGTAACGCCGCAGACGGCCGCGAACAGCCCGGCGATCGTGTTCCGTGGCGAACCGCCAGTGTGCTCACCACCGACCTCAGCGCTGCCCCTCGCCGCCATGTTCCGGAGTCGCTCCCGGGTGACGAGCCTGTCCAGCGGCAGGGCGAGCAGCCCACCCGTTTCTAGATGGCCATGTCCACAAAGCGGGACAGGTGCAGCTGCGCCGCCACAGTGATCGTGTCGGTCGGACCGTTACGGTGCTTGGCCACGATGAAGTCGGCCTCTCCCGCCCGCGGCGACTCCTTGTCGTAGTAGTCGTCACGGTGAAGCAGGATCACGACGTCGGCGTCCTGCTCGATCGAGCCGGACTCACGCAGGTCGGAGAGCTGGGGCCGTTTGTCGGTGCGCTGCTCGGGACCACGGTTCAGCTGGCTCACGCCGATCACCGGGCACTCGATCTCCTTCGCCAGGAGCTTGAGGCCACGGGACAGCTCGGAGACCTCCTGCTGGCGGCTTTCCGTCTTCTTCGGCGAGGACATCAGCTGGAGGTAGTCGATGACCAGCATCTTCAGGTTGTGCCGCTGTTTGAGGCGGCGGGCCTTGGCGCGGATCTCCATCAGGTTCATGTTCGGCGTGTCGTCGACGAAGATCGGCGCCTCGCTGATCTCGCCCATGCGCCGGGCCAGCTTGGTCCAGTCGTCGTCGGAGAGCTGGCCGGACCGGAGGGTGTGCAGCGGGACCCGCGCCTCGGCGGAGAGCAGCCGCATCACCATCTCGATCTTGCTCATTTCCAGGGAGAAGATGGCGCTGGCGCAGCCGTGCCGGATCGCCGCGTTGCGGGCGAAGTCCATGCTCGCGGTCGACTTACCGAGACCGGGACGGCCGGCCACGATGATCAGCTGACCCGGATGCAGACCGTTGAGCAGCCGGTCCAGGTCGGCGAAGCCGGTCGGGACGCCACTCATCACGCCGCCGGCCGCGCCGACCGCCTCGATCTCGTCGAGCGTCGGCTGGAGCATGTCGCCGAGGGCCGCGAAGTCCTCGCTGACCCGTTTCTCGGTGACGTCGTAGATGGCCTGCTGGGCCAGGTCGACGATGTCGTCTACGTCGCGGCCGCCGTTGCCGCCCGCGCCGTAGCCCAACTGCGTGATCTTGGTGCCGGCCTCGACCAGGCGGCGCAGGATCGCGCGCTCGGAGACGATCCGCGCGTAGTAGGAGGCGTTGGCCGCGGTCGGCACGCTCTCGATCAGCGTGTGCAGGTAGGGAACACCACCGACGCGCTGCAGGTCACCACTGTCGGCCAGGGCCGCGGCGACGGTCAGGGCGTCGGCCGGCTCACCCCGCCCGTACAGATCGAGGATGACGTCGTAGACAGTGGCGTGGATCGGCCGGTAGAAGTCGTTGGTCTTGAGGATCTCGACGACGTCGGCGATCGCGTCCTTGGACAGCAGCATGCCGCCCAGCACGCCCTGCTCGGCCGCGACGTCCTGCGGGGGCGTCTTGTCGAACCGTCCCTCGTTCGGCCCCTCGGAACGACCGAAGCCGTTGCTCTGGGGTCCCCCGGACGGCTGAGATGGAGGACGCGGATCCGGCCGTGCGTCGTCGGTGATCGACACCGGGACATCCCCCCTCAATGACCATGCCGCCATCACGATCGAACCACTCTCACCCGGACCGTTCGGCCGAACTCGTCGTGACTTCAGCAGAACCAGACGAACTTCGGCAGAACCAGTCGATCAGAGCGATGGCCCACTCTACGAACCCGGCCGCTACCTGCCCAACTGCCGCGGTGGACGAGCCTCTGGACAAGCTGTGGACAGTACCCCCGAACCTGTGGGCAACCCTGTGCACAGCATGTGGACAACTCTTGGGGAAAGAGCCTCAGCAGCACTTTTCCAGCCACGTCCTGTGGAAGGCAGAAAAGCTGATGGATCTGCGAAAATACTGGGTCGGGTGAGCAAGCCGTCGCTGTCAGGCGTTGCGGTTCCGTCTCTCGCACGTCACCCTTTTCACGTGGACCAACGGGAGTGGGACTACGGCGCCCGCATGTCGCGCGACCGGCGCGCTGCGGAGGCTTGGCCCATCCCGGAACCGGAGATCGACGAATCCGGCACCCGGTGGTCCGCGCTGACCGATACCGGCAGCATGACGCCGAGCCCGGAAGCCCTCACCTGGCAGCGCCGCGCGGACGCGTGGGCGCAGCAGAGCGAGGTCGAGCCCTACTCGGGTGGCGGTCAGGCCGTCGAGCCGGCGAACCGCTGGTCCGACGTCGCCTCCACCGGCCGCCCCACCTTCCCCGCCGACGGCGCCGGCTGGCGCACGCAGACCTCGGAGTGGCGGGCCACCGGCGCACGCTGGCGGCAGACCACCGAGTGGCGCTCGTCCACCGGCTCGCACGTCTGGCGTTCGACCACCGAGGCCTGGCGGTCGGAGAACGAGGCGGAGACGTCCGGCGACCGTCCGGGCACTCCCGAGCGCCCGACCATCTCCGGCACCGCCTGGCCCACCCCCGCGCTGGAGTCCGGCCGGGAGAGCAGCCGGGACATCTCGTCGAGCTGGTCGGAGACCCCGTCCTGGCGGCGCGACGCGGATCCCCCCGGCCGGGCCGCGACCACCCCGGTCGAGCAGACCTGGAGCAGCTCGAGCACGCCGTCCTGGCAGCAGCCGTCCACGCAGACACCGTCCTGGCAGCAGTCCGGCCAGACCCCGTCGTGGCAGCAGCCCGCGCAGACGCCGTCGTGGCAGCAGCCCTCGCCGCCCACCCCGTCCTGGCAGCAGCGGCCCGCCGACTCGTGGTCGTCGTCCGCGCCGGCCAGCGGTTCCTGGTCCGCCGAGAGCGCCACCCCGTCGTCGTCGTGGGACACCGGCCGCCGCTCCCCGGGGGAGAACACGACCGACAGCGCCGGCTGGGGCCGTTCCGACGGTCCGGGCTGGCAGAGCGGCCCGCGCGACGACGGCCGCCACTTCGTCCGGGAGGACGACCGCGCCGCCTGGCGTCGCGCCGACGACGAGTGGTCGACCCGGCGTGGCCGCCGCCGAGCCCCCGAGCCGGACGAGCAGCCCTCCGGCGGCACGGGGTGGTCCGGCACGTCCGACCGGGACAACTGGGCCGGCCACGACGACACCGGCAACATCCTCGCGCCGGGTTCGCCCGTCGCCGATCCCGGCCCGCCGGCGCCCTCCTGGGGCAGTCGGTCGCTTCGCCGTGACTCCCGGTCCGACGATTCCCCCCGGCGCGGCTACAGCGCGGAGACCCCGAGCGGCGCCTATGGCGAGACCAGCGGTGCCTACGGTGAGCGCAACACCGGGCAGACCCCGATTCAGTACGGCGTACGCCCCCCGTCCGCCCGCAGAGCACCCGACGACACCCCGTCAGCCGGTCCCAGCGGCCCGTCGGAGAGCCCGGCCGCCTCCGGTGGCCTGCCGGAGCGCCAGCGCGCTCAGGGCCAGCAGGGCCGCCGTGCCGCCCGCACCCCGCAGCGCTACAACGCCAACCCGACGAACTGGCGCGAGGACACCCGCTCCTGGGAGGCCGAGCCCGACACCAGCAACTGGACCCGCGACCCGGACACCGGCCAGTGGAGCCGCGGCGAGGAAGACCCTCGCGTGCTGGCCTGGCGGGCCGAGGCGGCCCGGCGCGAGCAGATGCGCAAGGCCGAGGGCGGCGCCCCTGCCGAGCAGTCCCCGGGCCCGGACGGGTGGGGTGGTGGCGGCCGGCGTGGCCGGCGCGACGACGAGCCCACCGGCCCGGTCGGTGGCGTGCCCGGTGGCCCGCTGCCCGCCGACGGCATGCCCGACGGTCCGGGCGCCCGCCAGCGCAGCGCCATGCCCGCGCCGCGCAGCGCCGTGCCGTCGCAGGGAAGTGGCGGCTGGTCGACCGCCGGGGCGATGCCCGGCCCGGCGACCCCGCGCAGCGCGATGCCCGGCGGCACCCCGTGGACCGGTGCGGACCAGCCCGACCCTTCGACTTCCGGGCGCTTCCGCTCCGAGCAGTACGAGTCGGGTCCCTACCCGGCGCAGCGGGGCGCCCCCGAGGCGTACCCGAACGAGAACGGCGGCCGGCGACGCGCGCCGGAGCCGGAACCCGAAGCGTGGCCGGGACGTCAGGCCCGTCGCGACGACGACTACGCCACCGAGGGCTGGCGGCAGGGTCCCGTGCCGCCGCGCCCCCGTGAGTTCCCGGCGGAGCGTTCGGGCTGGTCGGAGCCGGGCTATGGGGCTCAGCGCGAGCTGCCGGCCGGGCGTTCGTCGTGGTCGGAGGAGCGTGAGCCGCGGCAGAACGGCTATGCCGCGCCCGAGCCGGACGGCTGGTCGGATCGCATCCCCCGGCAGAACGGCTACGGCGGCCCCGAGACGGACCGCGGGCCCCGGCAGAACGGCTATGGCGCCCCTGATCGCCAGGGCGGTTACGGCGCTCCGGAGCCGCGGCGCGATCCTCGTCCGGGTGGCTATGACGACTCGTCCTGGTCCGGCACGCGTCAGGCGGGCGGCGCGCGGGAGTTGCCGTCCGGCAGCGCGTCCCGCGAGCCGGCCTTCGGCATGCGTGAGCTGCCCGCCGCCCCGCAGCGGCGGGATGACGGCTACGACGAGCCGGACTGGCGCGAGCAGCGCAAACCGGCCTACGGCGCGCAGCGTGAGCTGCCCGGTGGCCCGTCCTCCTGGGCCGGCCAGGAATCACCGGCATTCGACGAGGAGACCGACCGGTACGGGAATCCCCGCCGGCGGGATGACCGTGATGAACCCCCTTTCGGGGGTGGGGGCGGCGGACCCCGTGGCCAGGGTGACCGCCGAGCTCCGGAACCGCCGACCGGCCCCTCCTGGAACGACGGGAGCGGCCCCGCCACCGGGTGGAACGGTGGCGGACGGCCCGGCGGCGACTACCGGCGCGGCGCGGCCCCGGACGGGCCCGGCTATCGCGGCGCCCCGCCGGACGGCAGTTTCCGCGCCGAGGCAGAGGGTCCCGGTGGGGACTGGCGGGCCGAGCTCAGCGGCGGGACGGCCGCGCCCACGTCGGGCGTTGCCGGCTACCGTGCGGCCGCGGGTGGGGACTGGCGCACCGATCTGAGCGGCGGCGCCACCGTCACCAGCGCGGCCCCCGTCTCCGGGTACCGTGCCACGGCGACTCCAGGCGGTGATTGGCGGGCCGAGCTCAACGGGACCGCCACGCCGGAGCTGAGCGGCTCAGCGGCTGCCGCGCCCGGGTTCACCGGGACGGCGGCGACCGCTGTCACCTCCGCACCGCCGGCCGGCGACTGGCGGGCCGAGCTGAACGGCACCGCCGCCGCACCCACCTCGGGCGCCGCGGGATATCGGGCGACCGCCGGCGCCGACTGGCGTACCGACCTGGGCGTGACGCCGGTCGCCGCTCCGGTCTCCGGCGCCACCGGTTACCGCGCCACCACGCCCGCAAGCACCGACGACGACTGGCGGCGCGAGCTCGCCCGCGATGCCGCACCGGTCGACGGGGAGCCTCAGCGGTTCAGCACGTCGGACTTCCCGCCCTTCCGGCCGAGCGGCACCGCCACGGTCAACGGCGGGTCGAACCTGGCGCTGAGTGCCACCTCGGTGATCGCGACGCCCCCGGCCTCCCCCGAGGAGGACACCTCGTGGCCGCCTCGCCGCGGCGTGAGCGGTGCCCTCTTCGAGAACACCGGATCCTACGAGCGGCGCCCGGTCAGCAGCGGCGTGCTCTCCGGCCGGCAGAACGACCTGCTCGACCCGGATGACGAGGACGAGGACCAGAAGTCCAACAGCCCGCTCGCAGCGGTGGGTTACACCGTCGTGTGGTACGGCGTCCCGGTCGTCCTGTTCGTCCTGGGGATCCTCCTGCTCAACGGTGGCCAGCGGGCCCACGCCCTTCAGACGCTCGCCAACGCGGCGCCGGAGTTCGGCATCTCGCTCGTGTTGAGCATCATGGTCGCCTTCGGTCTGCGCTTCGCCACCACCGCCTGGAAATCCGCCAGCGTCGGCCTGGCCGCCGCGGTCGTCGGCGCTGGGCTGGCCACGGTTCTGAACTCCGCCATCACCGGCAACAGCCTCAGCTGACCCACCCGGAGCGCCGGACGACGAGGCGGCGCGAGTTCACCTGGCCCATCCGGAGCCTCCGGACGACGAGACGGCGCGAGCTGAGCTGACCCACCCGGAGCGCCGAACGACGAGGCGGCGCGAGCTCAGCTGACCCACCCAGAGCACCGGACGACGAGGCGGCGGCGCCCGGTGCGGAAAGCACGAACGGCACGCCGGGCGAACCGGCGTGCCGTTACATGGTGGTGCGAGGACTTACTTCGCGGCGACGACGTTCACCGGGAACGTGGCGGTCACCTCGGGGTGCAGCTTGACCTGGACGTTGTACGAGCCCGTGGTCTTGATGTGACTCGGGAGCTCGAGACGACGACGGTCCAGCGAGGGGCCGCCGGCGGCCTTGACCGCGTCGACGATCTCGGCCGGGGTGATCGAGCCGAACAGGCGGCCACCGTTGCCGGTACGCGCGCTCAGCGAGACCTTCAGGCCGGAGAGCTGCTCCTTGACCTCGGTCGCCTGGCCCAGGTCGCGGATCTCACGGGCCTCGCGGGCCCGCTTGATGACGACGACCTGCTTCTCGGCGCCCTTGCTCCACCGGATGGCGAAGCCCTGCGGCAGGAGGTAGTTACGGCCGTAGCCGTTCTTGACCTCGACCACGTCGCCGGGGGTCCCGAGACCCGAAACTTCCTGTGTGAGGATGATCTTCATTTCGGTGACCCTCCTCAGCGCGCCGTCGCCGTGTACGGCAGGAGCGCCATCTCGCGGGCGTTCTTGACCGCGCGGGCGATCTGCCGCTGCTGCTGCGAGGTCACCCCGGTGACGCGACGGGCACGGATCTTGCCCCGGTCGGAGATGAACTTCCGCAGGAGCGCGGTGTCCTTGTAGTCGATGTAGGTGATCCCGTCCTTGTCGAGCGGGTTCACCTTCTTCTTCGGCTTGCGAAGCGCCGCAGCCTTGGCCATTGCTCTTACTCCTGAACTCAAGATAAGCCCGAGGGCTTAGAAGGGAGGCTCGTCGTCGAACGAGGAGTTGTTGCCACCGCCGGAACGGTTGCCGGAAGCGGGCGCAGCCGTGGCCCAGGGGTCGTCGTAGTCGTTGTTGCTCCGACCACCACCACCGCCGCTGTTACCGCCACCACCGTTGAACTGCTGCCGATTGCCGCCGCCACCACCGCCGGAGGCACCGAAGCCACCCCCGCCGCCGGAACGACTCGCCTTCTGCACCTTCGCCGTGGCGTAGCGCAGGGACGGGCCGATCTCGTCGACCTCGAGCTCGTAAACGGTGCGCTTCTCTCCCTCTTTGGTGTCGTACGTCCTCTGACGCAGCCGGCCTTGCACGATCACCCGAGCGCCGCGCTGCAGCGACTCGGACACGTGCTCAGCGGCGTCACGCCAGATGCTGCACGCCAGGAAGAGTGGCTCGCCGTCTTTCCATTCGCCCGACTGCCGATCAAGGGTCCGCGGGGTGGAGGCGACGCGGAAGGAACAGACCGCCGCCCCCGATTGGGTGAAGCGCAGCTCAGGGTCATTGGTCAGGTTGCCAACCACCGTGATTACGGTTTCTCCAGCCATGAAACTTCTCCTCGCCGCTCAAGTCGTTGACGCAAAGGGTCTCAGGACCCTCTGACAAAAAACGCCTCAGCGGGTCTCGGGACGGATGACCTTGGTCCGCAGGATGGACTCGTTGAGCTTGAGCTGACGGTCCAGCTCCACCACGGCCTCGGGCGTCGCCTGCAGGTCGATGACCGCGTAGATGCCTTCAGCCTTCTTGTTGATCTCGAACGAGAGCCGGCGACGGCCCCAGACGTCGAGCTTCTCCACCGAGCCACCCGCGGTCCTGATCACGTTCAGGTACTGGTCGAGCGACGGGGCCACGGTGCGCTCCTCGAGCGAAGGATCGAGGATCACCATGAGTTCGTAATGACGCAAGACATTCACCTCCTGTGGGCTATACGGCCACGGTCTCTCCGTGGCAGGAGGTCTTGTGTCGCACGCAGAAGAAAGCCGTGGGAGAAGGAACGCCCACGGCGAACAGTCTGCGAACCGAGCCAGCATACCCAGGTAGGGCGCTGGGTCCCAAAACGAAGACCCCGTCCGTGTGGACGGGGTCTCGTTTCCTGCAGAGCCGCGGGGCGTCCGGTCCGGTTCGTTGGGTGGGACCTGGGGAGGAACGACCACACCGATGAGGTGGACGCGGTCGCCCCGCGGAGCCTTACGAAGAAAACCTTACGCCAGATTTGACCGAGATGCACGTTGCGACACGATTGCCCGAATAGCCGCTGTCAGCACACCGAGCATGCAAACCACGGCGGTCAGGCCGAGCAGACCGATCGGGCGGCCGGTGCGCAGCGGCCCGACCGCCGCCACCGGCTCGGCCGCGGGCGCGTCCACCGGCTCCCCCGACTGCGGGAACGGGTCGGTCGCGGAGGCCCGCGGGAGGGCGTCGTCGCCGGTCACGCCGGTTGCCACACCACTCGGTGGCGCCTGCGTCCCGCGACCGGCCGGCGGCACCCCGGCAGATCCAGGATCACGAGCCTGCGCCGTACGGGCGATCCGGTCCTTGCTGTGATGGGCAGTTGCCTTGTCCGGCTGTGCGGCGGCGCTCCTGGAAGCGTCAGCTCGTGCCCGCCGGTCGTCCTGGTCGCGGGACCCGCCGTGTCCCGCGCCCTGCGACGGACGTGCCCGCGGTTGCCTGGTGCGCGACACCGCAGGCCCGGACGCCGACGACTGCCCGGACACCCTGTTGACGAGGGCGGGCAGGCCCGACGCGTCCGAACCGCCCGGCGCCGGGTCCACGAGCGTCGCCGCGATCGAGGGCACCGCGGTGACCAGCATCGGAATCGGGTCACCGGAGCCCGAGCAGTCCGGCGTGAGGACGACCGGCGTGGTGCCCCGGCGGAACAGCACCTCGGCGGCGCCGTTCTCCGGGATGACTCCCCCGGGCCGGCCGGCGAGCTCCAGGCGGGCGTCGTGCCCGGTCCGATTGATCACGCGCAGGGTGCTCTCGGCGGGCACCGTCATCTTCTCGACGTTCGGCCTGGAATCACAGGAAAGTCCCAGCATGCCAGCCCCGAAGGTGACCCACCGATCACCGGGTTGGAGCTGACCTGCACTGGCCGTGCCGTTGGTGAGCAGCGGCAGGCCGAAGATCAGGCCGCTGGCCACCAGCGCTGCCATCCGGTATCGGAACTGCCGCGACATGCAGATCTCCCCAGTTCGCCGCCGGTCACGGCCGGCGATCGGTCAAACGTGATCGATGGGGCTAACGAGGCGGATCGGACGGCGGTGACGCTTTCCGGAAACTGTCGGACGGGCGTCGTAGGCTCGTCCCATGCGCATCGGAGCCCACGTCGATCCCGCCGACCCGCTGGCCGAGGCCGCCGCCCGCGGCGCCGAGGCGGTGCAGTTCTTCCTCGCCGACCCGCAGAGCTACAAGAATCCGGAGCCGCGCGAGGACGCGGAGCGGCTGCGCGCGTCCGACGTGGACGTCTTCATCCACGCGCCGTACAGGCTGAATGTCGCCTCGACGAACAACAAGATCCGCATCCCGAGCCGCAAACTGCTCATGACGCACGCCAGGGCGGCCGCCGAGATCGGCGCGAAGGGCCTGATCGTGCACGGCGGGCACGTCGACGGCGGTGACCTGGCCGCCGGCTTCGCCAACTGGCGGAAGGCGTTCGAGTACGCGGAGAAGGACGGCGGCCTCCCGCTCCCGATCCTCATCGAGAACACCGCCGGCGGGGAGAACGCGTGCGCCCGGCGCTTCGACAACCTGGCCCGCCTGTGGGACGCGGTCGGCGAGTTCGGGGCCGGCTTCTGCCTGGACACGTGCCATGCCTTCGCCGGCGGGGAGGACCTGGTCGGCATCGTCGACCGGGTCAAGGCGATCACCGGACGAATCGACCTGATCCACGCGAATGACTCCAAGGGCGGGTTCGACTCGGGCCAGGACCGGCACGACAACCTGGGGAATGGAAAGATCGACCCCGAGTTGGTGGTCGCCGCCATCCGCGCCTCCGGTGCCCCGGCCATTGTGGAGACTCCGGGCGGGGTGGAGGGGCAGCGCGCCGACATCGCCCTGCTGCGCGAGCGGTCGGGCGCCTGACGTCACTGGTCCGGGGAGAGTCATGACCGAGCAGCCACAATCGCTCCCGACCAGGTCGGCCGGTGACGGCGCCCAGACGCCGGAGCCAGGCAAGCCGGGACGGAGGCGACTCTTCGGGATCTTCGGGTCCGGGAAGAGCAGCCGCCGGGGGCGGAAGGCCGGCGCGGTTGAGCCGGTCAGCTCGGTGCCTTCGAGCGACCCAAAGCCACCAAGCGACGTGAAGCCACCAAGCGACGTGAAGCCATCAAGCGGCGACGCCGCTCCGAGCGACGCGAAAGCTTCGGACGACGTCAAGGCTCCGGGCGACGCGAAAGCTTCGAGCGAGGTGACGTCGTCGGCTGCTTCTCCGCGGCACGCCGCGCCTTCCGACAAGTCGGACAAGTCTGGTGACGGAACGCCGTCCGGGAAGCCGGAGACGACGGCCGACGCCAAAGTTGACACGACCGAGACGGGGAAGACAGCCGCCGGCAAGACGGAGGCCTCGCCCGCCGACAAGCCTGCAACGGTGCTCAGCACTTCGGGAACGACCCGGGAAGAGCCGGCGGCGACCAAGGACACCACGGCCGGCAAGAGTCCGGCAGCGGGTCCACAAACGACCACGGGCGGCGAGAAAGGTAAGCGGCGGCGGAAGGAACTGCCGGAGACCCGGCCACCGGGGGTCCCGCAGGACCCCTGGGCCGCCTTCGCCGACGCCGCCGCCGAGAAGCCGCCGGGGCGGATCCGGCGCGCCTTCCGTGCTTTCGGCCGGGGGCTCATCCATGAGTACTCGCGGGCGATCTACCTCTCGCTGATCTTCGCGGCCGCGCTGACCTGGCCCACGCTGCGCGATCCGCTGCACACCCTGCCGCAGGATCTCGGCGACCCGTCCCAGCAGGCGTGGCAGATCTCCTGGCTGGGCCACGTGCTGCAGACCAATCCGGTCAAGCTCTGGCAGGCCAACGCCTACTTCCCGACCCCGGACGCTTTGGCGTACGGGGACAGCCTGCTCGGCTACGCGCCCGCCGGCCTGCTCGGGACGGGGCCGGAAGCGGCCGTGCTGCGCTACAACATGCTGTTCGTGCTGGCCCATGCGCTGTTGCTGTTCGGCGCCTACGCCCTGGTGCGGCAACTCGGCGCGCGACCGACGGGTGCGGCGGTGGCGGCGGCCGCGTTCGCGTGCGCGCCGTGGCGCCTCGCCCAGGAGGGTCACCTCAACATCGTCTCGGCCGGTGCCATCCCGCTCGCCCTGGCGCTGCTGGCCAGGGGTCACGGCTGGTCCATCCGGTACGGTTTCCGGCCCGCCCGGCGCAACTCCGGCTGGGCGGCACTGGGCTGGCTCGTGGCCATCTGGCAGCTGACTCTGGGCTTCGCGCTCGGGGTGCCGTTCGCCTACCTGCTGGGCGCGATCGTGCTCGTCCTGCTGATCGTGGTGCCGATCCGGCGGTTCCGGCAGTTCTGGCGGGCGAGGCGGCTCAAGGCCACGCAGAACCCGGGCAAGCAAAGCTCGGACAAGCAGACCCCGGAGAAGCAGAACCCGGACAAGCAAGGTTCGGACAAGCAGAGCCCTGAAGCCCAGAGCCTCGCAGTGCAGAGCCCTGAGCAGCAGAGCAAGCCGGTCACGACCGAGCCGCCCAAGCCCGGCACGGCCGAGCAGTCGAAGCCAGGCACGGCCGCACCGTTCAAGCCGGGCACAACCGTGGCAGACAAGCCGGGCCCAGCCGAGTCGGAGAAGGCGGACGTCGACAAGTCCGCAAAGGACGACAAGGCTCCGAAGGACCGGACCGAGGACGAGCCCGACAAAGCGGCCGGCTCCACGACAACGCCTGCCAAGACGAAGTCCGAGCAGAGCGCGCATGCCCTCGGCAACACGAAGCAGGTCCTGAACAAGGCCGACCGCATCGAGAAGGCCGAGCCGGGCAAGCCGGAGGAGAAGAAGGCCGAGCCGGGCAAGCCGGGGAAGAAGGAAGAGCCGAGCGGGGACAAGCTGACCGGCGCCGCCCCGACCCCGAAGGCTCCGGGCAAGGACGAGCCCGGCACGGAGAAGGATCCGCAGGGCAAGAAACCGGAAGAGAAGCCGGAAAAGAAGGACGCCGGTACGGGCTCGGCGGGCAAGACCGCGCCACGTGGCAAGCGGCGTCCGGAAAGCCGGCCTGAGCGGAAGCGGAAGCCTCCCCGCCCGACGAGGGCGGTGCTCGGCTGGCGGCTGCTGCTCGCCGATTACCTGGGCGTGCTGTTCTTCACCGCCGTCGGCGCGGTGCTCGCCATTCCGTATCTGCGGGTGCCCGACCTCAGCACCCGCGGCGAGCAGATCAAAGACCTCTCCGCACCGCTGCGCGGGCTGCTGATCGGGCCGGCCGAGTCCCGGATCTGGGGCGCTGCGCACGTCACGCCGCGGGCCTCCCTGGGCTGGGCCGCCGAGATGTCGCTGCTTCCCGGTTTCATGCTGTACGCGCTGGCGCTGGCCGGCCTGATCTTCTCGATCTGGCGGTGGCGGCAGCGGCTGTTCCTGCTGCTCGGCCTGGCCGTCGCGGTGATCCTCACGCTGGGCACCACCTTCTTCGGCGGCCGCTGGACGTACCTTCCGCTCTTCGGGCACTTCGGGGCAGCGTTCAACCAGGTCGTCCCGGGCCGCCTGATGCTGTGGGTGACGCTGGTGCTGGCCATCCTGGCGGCCGGGGCCGTCGACGAGTTCGTGCGGCGCACCGAGCACCTCGCGGCCCAGCGCACGCCGGCCCGGCCCGGCCCGTTGCTGCGGCTCGCGACGCTGCTGCCGCTCTTCCTGGTGCTCCTGGAGGGCTGGAACGCGACCGCTCACCCGGTCACGCCCCGCCAGCCGGAAGCGCTGCGCTCGGTGGGCGGGCCGATGCTGGTCCTGCCCACCGACGCTCTCCGCGACCAGACCGTGCAGCTCTGGACCACCTCGGGGTACCAGCAGGTGGCGAACGGTGGCGGCAACGTCGCCGTGGCCCAGCAGACCGAGATGCGCAGGCAGGTGCAGTCGTTCCCGGACTTGGCAAGCATCGCGTACCTGCGCTCGATCGGGGTCGGCACGGTGGTGCTGATCCGTTCCGAGGTCGCCGGCACGCCCTGGGAGCAGGCCGGTGACGTGCCGGTGGACGCGCTCACCATCCGCCGCGAGGACCTCGCCGACGCGGTGGTCTTCCGCCTGAACTGAGGACGCCGATACGAGGAAGGGGCACACCGCGCGGTGTGCCCCTTCCTCGTATCGGTCTAGACCTTGATGACCGCGGGTGGCTCCGGCGGGAGCGCGACGTCGCCCAGCGTCGGCCGCCCGTAGCCGAGGGACCACCGCAGCCGCTGCACCCACGGCGTGTCCGGCCCGCTCAGCATCCCGGCGTCGGGATCCGCGTCGTCGTAGCTCTGCCGGACCACGTCCAGCTCCGGCCGCCAGATCTCCCGGATCACCAGGCCGCACAGAACGGCCACGGTGACCAGCCGCAACGTGGAGGCGAGCACGAACGTGCCCTCCGGGATCACCGCTTTGCCACCGGCGCCGATCAGCTCGGCGTAGAACGCGGTGAAGTATCCGATCTCCGCCACGGTCCACGCGATCACCGCGCCCCACTTCGGCCGGGCCAGCACGATCAGCGGCAGCAGCCACAACACGTACTGCTGTGACCAGACCTTGCTGAAGATCAGGAAGAACGCCACCACCAGGAACGCCATCTGCGCGAGCCGGGGTGGCTTCGGCGCGAGCAGCCCGAGCGCCACGACGAACACGCAGGCGAGGCCGAACAGCGTGTACGTCAGCGTGTTGAGCGTCGGAATGTGGTCGGCGAGCCACTGGAACGGCCCCTGGTCCCCGGCCGACCCGCTCTTCCACTTGCCGTCGAGGTACCGCCCGATGTACCAGAGCGTGCCCCAGTCCACCGGCCGCGTCGAGTTGAGCCGGAAGAACCGCAGCCAGGCCTCGTGATGCCAGTAGTAGACCGGGAAGTTGACGACCGCCCAGGTGATCACCGTGCCCAGGGTCGCGCTCAGGAACGGCCGGAACCGCCCGCTGCGCAACGCGAGCACGAGCAACGGCCCGAGGATGAACAGCGGCCACAGTTTGGCCGCGGCGCCGAGCCCGAGGAAGATGCCCGCCCACGCCGGTTGCCGGCGCACCCACAGGTAGAGGCCGATCGCCGCGAACCCGATCGCCAGGAAGTCCCAGTTGACCGTCGCGGTGACCAGCAGGATCGGGGAAAGCGCGAAGATCGCCGCGTCCCACGGCCGCCGTCGTCGCAGGGCGAGGATGACCGCCGCGGTGGCGACCGCGAGCAGCGACAGGATCAGGGCGTTGAGGTTGTAGAACCACGTGCCCTGGTTGATGCCCGTGTTCTTCGTGGTCCCGTACCAGTGGACGGGCAGGCCGAGCGCGCCCATGAAGTAACCGGTGACGACCGGGTACTCCACCTCGTGGTCGACATACGGCACCTGGCCCTCGTTGAGCCCCTCGGCGTAGTAGAGGGCGAGGACGTCGGTGTAGCAGAACCGCGTGTACTGAACGTTGTTCTGCCACTCGCCGGTGACGCAGGGCGATTTCTGCACCCAGGAGAGCGCCAGGATCAGGCAGGTCAGCGCCAGCACGAACCGCGGGGCGGTCCAGAACCGGCCGGGCCGCGCGTCGGGGCGGGTCGCGTGCGAGCCGAGCGGCCCGCCGATGAACTGCGACAGGCCCCGCACGAAACCGTCCGAGGTGGCGCTCGGAACGTCGGGCCGGTCGGTGGACGGTTGCGTGCTCATGTCTTGGCATCATGCCGCATGAACCTCAGAGATCGGACGTCGCCCGCACGCGGCACACCGATGGAAACCGGCGGAAAAAGACGGCGCCCACCTCGTCGAGGTGGGCGCCGTCGAGACCGGGTGGAACGTCAACCGCCGTTGTTGTTCCCGCCGCCGTTGTTGTTCCCGTTGTTGTTGCCGTTGTTGCCGTTGTTGTTGCCCGTGTTCCCGGTGTTCCCCGTGTTGTTGCCGGGGATCCCGGTGTTCTGACCCGGGCAGAGGATCGAGATCGCCTGCGAGCCGTCACAGATGGCGCTGTCGTCCTGCTGCTGCGGCGGCGGCTGGACCGGCAGCGGCTGACCGTTGCCGAGCGAGGCGTCGCCACCCTTCTGCCGGTCCGGGAACTTCTCCTTGTCCCAGTCCTTCTTCTTCGCGACGGCGTCGAGGAATTCCTTCCAGATCTCCGCCGGGGTGTTGGACCCGAACATCTTCTTGCCGCTGGCCTCGGTCAGCGCGACGCGGTTGCCCTTGCCACCGACCCAGACCGTGGCCGCCAACTGTGGAATGCCGCCGACGAACCAGGCGTCACCGTTCTTACTGCTCTCCTTGGGGTTGAGCTCCCACGAGCCGGACTTGCCGATGGCGTCCCGGCCGCCGGCCAGCGTGTGTTTGGCGTGCTCCGGGATCTGCTCCAGCACCGCTGTCATGTCGGACATGCGATCCGGCTCGAAGACCTTGGTGCCGTTCTTCGTGATGGTCTTCAGGCTGGTCAGCTTGCCGGTGGCCGGGTCGACCGACTTGATCGACTTGATGAAGTGCGTCTGGTGGCGCACGCCCTGCGCGACGATCGTCGCGACGCCGGTCGCGTGGTCCAGGGGGAGGACCCGGAACTGACCGAAGCCGATCTCCTCACTGAAGTTCTTGTTCCAGGTGGAGGCGTCGGAGTTGGTCAGATCGATCCGCTTGCCCTCGTTGTTCCAGATGTACCGGACACCGGCGTCCTTGGCCGCCTTGACGACCTTGTCGACGCCCAGCTGCTGGGTGATGAAGTAGAACGGGAAGTTGTACGACTTGATGGTGGCCTGCTCGAGGTCACAGCTCTTAACGCTGTGGTTGCCACCGTTACAGGTCGCGCCCGGGTCCTGGCCGGCGTTGCTGATCGTCGTCCCGTTGGACCGCTTCTGCGTGCCGTCCCACAGCGTCTCGAAGGAGTAGTTGGCCCGCATCGCCGCGGCCAGCGTGTAGATCTTGAACGAGGAGGCCGGTGACTGACCGCCGGAATCCATCACGCCTTTGCCGTCGCCGGACATGTAACCGGCGTAGTCGATGCCATTGGGGTCGTCGCCGCCGTAGTAGCCGAGGACCTCACCGGTGCTGGGGTCGATGCCGATCACCGCGGCCTGGTAGGTCTTCGGGCGCCCGTTCAGCGGCGAGGTCTTGCTGTTCGCCGAACCGGCCGCCTCGGCCGCCGCCTGCACGTCCTTGTCGATCGTGGTGGTGATCTCCAGACCACCCTTTTTGATCTGGTCGTCGGTGATGCCGAGCTCGTGCAGCTCGTAGGTGACGTGCCGCATGATCATGCCGACCGGCTTGCCGTCCGCACAGGTGGTACAGGCAGCGCTCTTCTTCTTGGCTTCCGGGTACTTCCGGGCGTCGTACTGCGCCTGGGTGATCGCACCCATGTCGAGCATGTTCTTCATGGTGTACTCCCAGCGCTCCTTGGAGGCAGCCGGGTTGATCAGCGGGTCGTAGCCCTGGTGCGTGGCGGTCGGGTACGGCTGCTTGATGATCGAGGCGATCACCGCGGCCTGGTACGGAGTGATCTCGTTCTTGCTGCCCTTGACCACGCTGGCCCCGAAGTACCCCTGGGCAGCGGCCTCGGCACCGTACCGACCCTCGCCGAGGTCGATGTAGTTCAGGTACAGGCCCATGATCTGGTCCTTGGAGTACTTCGACTCCAGCTTGCGAGCGATCACCGCCTCGCGCAGCTTACGGCTGTAGCTGATGTCCTTCAGCTCGGCGACGTGCCGCGCGTACTGCTGGGTGATCGTGGACGCGCCCTGCTTGTCGCCACCGGTGAAGTTGTTCCACGCGGCGCGGGCGATGCCCTTCATGTCGATGCCGTTGTGGTGGTAGAAGTTCTTGTCCTCCGCCGCCGCCACCGCGTCCGACATGGTCTTGCTGATGTTCTGGTACGGCACGTTGATGCGGGGCTCGCCCTCTTTCGCGAGGACCTGGCCCTGAGCGTTCTTGATGACGTTCAGCTGCTCTTCCGCCTGAGGCGTGGGCAGATCGACGTCGTCGAAGAAGTAGGTGCCACCGACGATGCCGGCGCCGACCAGGATGACCAGCACGGCGGCGGCCGCGGTGAGGATGTTCGCCCGGCGATACTTCTTGTCGGCCTTGCTGCGCGGGCGCTTGCCCCCACTGCCGCTGCTGACGCCCCCGCCACCACCGGAGCCCGGGGGCGGCACCGAGGCGCGCCCACCCACTCCGGCCGAGCCGACCGAGGCACGGGCACCGACGGACGCGGCGCCGACCGACGCCGCACCGACCGACGCGCGGCCACCGGCGCCGGCGGAGCCCACCGGGGCACGACCGCCCACTGAAGCGCTGCCGACCGAGGCGCGTCCACCGGCCGGCGGCACGCCGCTCACCGAGGCACGACCGGGGCCGGCCGACCCCACCGACGCGGAGCCCGATGACCGCCGGTACGCGTCAGGGGCGGGGCGGTCACCACCGTCCGGGGTGGAAGCAGCGAACGACCCGGGCACTTGGGCCCGGGCTCGTGCGTTCTGCGGTTCGCCGTTCGGATTCATTCCTTCACACCTACCGTTCGCGGGGGCGCGGCCGGGCTGTCCGGGATCGGATCCCGGCGACCGTGCCACGAGCGGGCGTACTCTTCGAATGTCTGAAATGACCGACTCCGGTGCTGGGTGCCCGACCCGGTCCTGAACGTGTCCACGTTAACGACATCGATCCGGTTCACCGTCGGCCCTCCCGGACGTGTGATTCCGAACCGGTCTTCCACTGCATCTCGGGCTCGTCCTCGCCGAGCGTGTCCCGGCCGAGCACGTAGCGCTCGATCAGGTGGTTCCACGAGCAGGAGCGGCACACCTCGACCACGAACACCTGGCACTCACGGAGCGTCATCGCGAGCAGCGGCAACTCGGCAGTCTTGTGTGCCTGGCCGGCCGACTGCTTGAGCTCGTCGCCATAGACGTAGTTCACCAGGGTCAGGTTGTCGCGGCGGCAGATCGGGCACCGCTCGTCGGTCGGCTCGCCGTGGAAGGTCGCCGCGTTCTTCAGGTACGGAGACGCGTCGCACACCTCGAGGGCGCTGATCCGGCCATTGCGCACGTCACGCAGAACTGCCCGCCTCTGGAGCGAGTAGTCCACCACCTGTCGCTGCGTGCGCATGGCGAAGAGAGTACGCGGTCACCGCTCACACGGCGACCGTCATCACGCAGCGTGGCGTGGCGATCGCGCAGGATGGCCAAGTTGCGTGCGGGCGCGAGCCGATCTACGGTGACGATGTATCGGGCCGATACATCGGGGCAGAGATTGAGGGAGGGTCGAGATGTTGGAATTGGCGATTCTCGGGCTCCTGCAGGAAGCCCCGATGCACGGCTACGAGCTCCGCAAGGAGCTGGCGATGAAGCTCGGCACGCTCCGCGCCGCGATCAGTTACGGGACGCTTTACCCGACTTTGAAGCGGTTGAAGCTCGCCGGCTGGATCAGCGAGGCCGAGGCGAGCGACAACGAGATTGTTCCCCCGATGACCAGCAAACGGGGCCGCGTTGTCTACAAGATCACGGCAGAGGGCAAGGAACGCTTCGCCGAGCTGATCGCCGCCTCCGGCCCGGAGACGTATGACGACGCCGGCTTCGGCGTGCACATGGCCTTCTTCTCCCGGACCGACACCGCCACCCGGCTGCGGATCCTGGAAGGCCGGCGGCGCCGGATCGAGGAGCGCCGGGAGGGCCTGCGGGACATTCTCGCCCGCGCCGCCGACCGCCTCGACGCGTACACGCTCGAGCTGCAGCGACACGGCCTGGACGCGTGCGAGCGCGAGGTCCGCTGGCTCGAGGAGCTGATCACCAACGAGCGGTCCGGCCGCACCCCGGCCTTCCGCAACCGTGCCGGGCTGCCCGGCACCACGAACCCCGCTCCCGCAGGTGGCACGCCACCGTCGGGGACGGCACCCCCAGAAACACCGCGTCCGCACCCGGACCGGCCGTGATGAACAACAAGGAGGCAAACGCGATGGGTTCCGTCCGCGTCGCCATCGTCGGTGTGGGTAACTGCGCCTCGTCCCTCGTGCAGGGCGTGGAGTACTACAAGAACGCCGACCCCAACGACCGCGTCCCGGGTCTCATGCACGTGACCTTCGGCGACTACCACGTTTCCGACGTGAAGTTCGTCGCGGCGTTCGATGTGGACGCCAAGAAGGTCGGCATGGACCTGAGTGAGGCGATCGTCGCCAGCGAGAACAACACGATCAAGCTGACCGACGTGCCGCCGACCGGCGTCACCGTGCAGCGCGGCCCGACCTTCGACGGTCTGGGCACGTACTACCGCGAGATCATCGAGGAGTCCTCGGCCGAGCCGGTCGACGTCGTCCAGGCGCTCAAGGACGCCGAGGTCGACGTTCTGGTCTCCTACCTCCCGGTGGGCTCCGAGCAGGCCGACAAGTTCTACGCCCAGTGCGCCATCGACGCGGGTGTGGCATTCGTGAACGCGCTGCCCGTCTTCATCGCCTCCGACCCGGAGTGGGCGCAGAAGTTCACCGACGCCGGCGTCCCGATCGTCGGTGACGACATCAAGAGCCAGGTCGGCGCCACCATCGTGCACCGCGCGCTCGCCAAGCTGTTCGAGGACCGCGGTGTCGAGCTGCTGCGCACGTACCAGCTGAACTTCGGCGGCAACATGGACTTCATGAACATGCTGGAGCGCAACCGCCTGGTCTCGAAGAAGATCTCGAAGACCCAGTCGGTCACGTCCCAGATCCCGCACGAGATGATCAAGAGCGACGTGCACATCGGCCCGTCGGACCACGTGCCGTGGCTCGACGACCGCAAGTGGGCGTACATCCGCCTCGAGGGCCGCTCCTTCGGTGACACCCCGCTGAACGCCGAGCTCAAGCTCGAGGTGTGGGACTCCCCGAACTCGGCCGGCGTGATCATCGACGCGGTCCGCGCCGCGAAGATCGCGAAGGACCGCGGCATCGGTGGCCCGATCCTCTCGGCGTCCTCCTACTTCATGAAGTCCCCGCCCGTGCAGTACAGCGACCACGACGCGCACAACGCCGTCGAGGGCTTCATCAAGGGCGACGTCGAGCGCTGACGCACCCCTGACCTGAGAAGGCCGGCTCTCACCGAGAGCCGGCCTTTTCCTTCATCCGCACAACCCTTGTCCAGTACGTCGTGATTCCGCTCACAGTTCAACTCCAGGCGCGAGTCAGCGCGACCCGGGCCTCGAGCTCCAGCAGTTTGCGCTTGCGCTCGAGACCGCCACCGAAGCCGACCATCTTCCCGCCGGCGCCCACCACCCGATGACACGGCACGATCACCGGCACCGGGTTGTGGTTGCAGGCCGTGCCCACGGCCCGAGCCGCGCCCGGATCACCCAGCGCGGTGGCGATCGCCCCGTAGGTCAGCATCTCCCCATACGGAATCTTGGCGATCTCGGCCCACACGGCGCGCTCGAACTCGGAGCCGCCGCGCATCTCCACCGGCACCGTGAAGTCGGTCAGCTCACCCGTGAAGTATCGCCTGAGCTGCTCGGACGCCGGGTGCGCGGTATCCGTGCCGGGGCCCGCGCCGAAGCGCACCCCCACCACGACGTCGCCCTCGACGACGACGCCGAGCGGCCCGATCGGTGACTCGACGACGAACATGCCTCCCAGTGTGCCCGTCACCCCTGACAGGAACTGAGGGCAGTGCGCCCGGCGCCTACGACGGGAGCTGATAGACGATGTAACCGTCGGCCTCGTAGAGAACCTCGGCGCCGGTCATCGCGGCCGCGCCGTGCAGGGCAGTGAACACCGCGTCCGCGCCCCGCGGCCCGGCACCACGCATCAGCACCACGTGCGCGCCCACCGAGCGCGGCGATGCCAGCGCCCGTTTCCAGACGTTCGCGCGGCCGATCTTCGTACCGTCGTAGATGACCCGGTCGAGAACGGGGAACGCGGCGCGCTCGTTGCCGACCAGGTCCAGCATGATCGGGCCGCTGGTGTGCGCCGCGAGGAAGTCGGCGACCCGCACCTGGTCCTGCTGTGCCGACAGGTCCTCGGTCACCTCGCGGACGCTGACCAGTCCGTCCTGCCGGAACGCGGTGATCGAGAGGCCGGCCATCCCGACCACGACGATCAACGCGGCCGACGGGATCACGCGCCTCGGGAGCCGGGACACCAGGTAGCCGGTCAGGATCGCCGCGGGCAACGCGCCGACCAGGGCGAACCGGGCATTGAGCAGGTACTCGTTGACCGGCGGCATGCCGATCGGCGCCTGTCCACGGTAGATGGTGTACAGGAAGAACGGCATGATCGAGCCGAGCACGAGCACCGGCAGCGACCGGGCCGACAGGCGCTCACCGATCAGGAAGACCAGCAGGCCGATCGCGGCGACGACGATGACCACGAGGCCGTGGTCGGCGAGCAGCGCATTGCCGTACGCCAGCAGGGTCTTTCCGAGGTTTCCGGTTTCGACGTCGGTGGTCCGCCGGGCCATCTGGTCGGCGCTGGAATTCGGCCCGGTGAGGAAGTTCAGTGGCGAGCCGGCGATCATCCAGTTGTAGAGCATCCAGCCGATCGACGACGTGAGCACGCCGAACGCCGCGAACATGCCGGTCAGGCCGCGGGTGTCCGGCCAGGAGCAGCCGATCCGCCGGGCGATCACCGGGACGACGAGGGTGAGCATGCCGGCCAGGAACCAGCCCTCGTACCGGCAGAGCATGGCGAGCATGCTGGCGAGCGACGCCTGCAGCAGGAAGGTCGGCCGCTCGGTGTCCGCCCAGCGGATCATGCCGTACGTCGCGGCCAGCGCAAACGCGTAGAACGGCAGCTCGTCCATCGACGTCGACTGGTGGTGCAGCATGTTCGCGCCGAGCATGAACACGGCCGCGCCGGCGTATCCGGGTGAGACGCGGTCCGGGCTGTAGACGCGGATGATCCGGTAGATCAGCACCGCGCACGCGACGAACGAGGTCATCGACACGATCGAGCCGGCCAGGCCGGTGGTGTAAAGCGTCGTGTTCCACGCGAAGAGCGACTGCAGGATGTGCGGCAGCGGCAGCCAGATCGCGCCGAGCTGCGCGATGCCGGTCGTCCGGCCGGTCAGGATCCGGCGGCTGATCTCCAGGTGGGAGTAGGTGTCGTGGTAACCGAGCAGGTGGCCGGTCCGGTAGAAGTACACGCACGCGACGACGGCCAGCACGCTCGCGGTCACCGCGACGACGATCGCGCCCCGGTCGGCGCGGTGTTCCTGTCCCGGGTCGCCCGGCCGGCGCAGGCGCGTCAGGTGACGCAGCTGGATCTCCTGCGTCAGGCTGCCGACCGCATCGGCCCGGGTCCGGTCGGACGGGATCGTGGTCATCGGCCCGGCCATCCGGAGGCGAAGCATTCCTTGATCGCCTGGTCACCGCGGCCGATGAACGAGCCGGCGTCGTAACCCGCGGCGTTCGCCGGGTCGGCCCACGCGTCCAGCGTCCAGAAGTAGATGCCGGCCAGGTGCAGCGACTTCGCGGCCGCGCAGGCACCGGCGAACCAGCGGATCTGGACCTGCGGCGTGACGGTCTGCCCGTCGCCCGGCCAGCTGGCCGGCAGCTTGTAGGCGCCGGTGACGGCGGCGATCCCGATCTCCTGGATGGTGGTCCGCTCCAGTCCCTGTGGGCGCTTCAGCAGCCACTTCTTCCAGGCCGCGGTGATCTGCGCGACGGTCGCCGCATCGTTCAGGTGCAGCTGGGGATAGGCGTCGAGGCCGCTCTCGGTGCCGGGAACACCGGGCCGGCCGGTCGCCCAGACGCCCCAGTTGTCGGCGTAGATCAGCCGGCCGGTGAAGATCCGGTCCGCCTCGGCCACCGTCGTGCGCCACCGATCCTGGTACTTCACCAGGGAATCCAGCTCCGAGCCGACGACGAAGCCGTCCGCCCGTGCCTCCTGGGCCGCGGTCAGATAAGGAAGAAGAGTTTTCCCGTACGACGTGAACCAGCCATCGACGTCGGACGGTTTGATGGATCCACGCCAGACACCGGCGCCCTTGAGGTTCACCTCGGCGATCAGCGGCCGGACCAGGACCCGCAAACCTCGTGCCCGCGCCAGGCCGATCACCGTGCGCAGGTCGCCCGGCGTCGGGGTGACACCCGCCGTCGTGTAGACCCGGGTCGGCTTCGCGCCGTCGGTGTAGATCGGGAACGTGATGCCGACACTGTTCGCGCCGAGCCCGACGATGTAGTCCAGCAGGCGGACGGCATTGGCGCGCACCTGCTCCGGCGTGTTGACCTCGTGCCAGTAGATCTGCACGCCCAGCTCCGCCGTGGTGGCCGGCACGGACGCCGGCGACGCCGGGGCGACCGTCGACGGTGTCGCGGTGACCGGCTGGGACTGCGGCGTGCTCTCCGGGGTGCGTGCCGCGCTCGCCGGGAGGTGCGGCGCGAGCGAGCCGCAGGCGGCCAGCTGGGTGGCGAGCAGCGCCACCGCGATCATCTGCCGGTTCACGGCATACCGGAAACGGCGCTGGAGACGACCGGCCGGCGCGACTGCGGGATCGCGACCTCCGCGTCGTCGTCGTCCTCGGCGTGCCCGTGCGGGGTCTTGTGCCAGCCACGCTTGCCGATGGCCAGCTCGAACACCGCGATGTAGGTCGAGACGCTCATCCACAGCCACATCACCTGGGCCATGAACATGTACTTCAGAAGGCGGAACCGCCCCTGCGTCCGCGGTGCCTCGACCAGCGTCGTCTGGACGAGCTCGAGCATGATCCCGAAGTTGCCGATCACCAGCAGGGCGGTGGCCGTGTAGTAGATCGGCGCCGGGAACAGCTCCACGATCACCGGCGACCCGGTTGCGAACCAGGCGACGGTCAACCCGAGGAAGAGCGGGTTCAGCAGGAACGTCAGCGGCGTGCCATAGGTCATCAGAAGAAAGGCGAGCCACCGATGTACGCCCATCCGCCCGGCCGTGCGAATCGGCCGCCGGCTGTGCACCAGCGCGGTCTGCAGGTAGCCGCCTTTCCAGCGACGCTGCTGCTTGTCCACCACCCGGCTGGACACCGGAGCCTCTTCCAGGGTCACCGAGGCGAGCAGGTCCACGCGGTACCCGGCGGCGGCCAGCCGCGCGCCGAGATCGGCGTCCTCGGTGAGGTTGTGCGGATCCCAGACCAGCCCGCCGGGGAGGGCGACCTCCTGCAGCACGCTGACCTTGAAATGGTTCGACGTGCCGCCCAGGGGGACCGGGAGACCGAGTCGCGCGAGGCCGGGCAGGAAGTGCCGGAAGTGGACCTTGTAGCCGACCCAGTACAGGGCGGACACCCAGTTGGTGTCGTCGTTCCAGAACACCAGCTCGGCTTGCAGGCAGACGACGTCGCGCCGGGCGAGGCGGAACGTGGCCACGGCGAGCAGCAGCTGCTCGGGGTCGGGGCGGTCCTCGGCGTCATAGATCGTGACGTACCGGCAGCCGTCGGCGACGACCAGCGGGAAGGCCACGTTCATCGCGTTCGGCTTGGTCTTCGGGCCACCCGGCGGGATCACCACGACCACGACGTGACTCAGTGGACCCTGCGCGGTCGTACCGTCGCCGTGCACCCGCAGGCCCATCGCGGCCGCGGCCGCCAGGGTCTCCTCGTCGTCCTGCTCGATCAGCAGGTAGACGTGCAGCTTCTCGCGCGGATAGTCCAGTCGGCCGACCCGCGCCACCAGCCGGCGCAGCATGTTGGCCTCGTGGTGCACCGGAAGCAGCACGCCGTAGTGCGGCAGCACCCGCGACGACCTCATCGGCGTGGTCAGGATCATCCGATGCCCGCGCCCGGCCGTCGTCACGAACAGCTTGAACAGCGCGAAGATCAGATAGAAGCCGACACACGCGCCGACGATCACGGTGACGGTCAGTCGTGCATTGGCGAACAATCCGTAGCCGATCGCGGCCAACGCCATTCCGCCGGTTACCCGCTGCCCCGTTCCGAGCAGTTTGCGGGCTGTGCCGGCCATTGCCGCTGCCACGCCGATCGCCTCCCGCCCGCACCTCGTCCACCCGCCGGGAAATGCTTTCGGCAGGCGCAGAAGTGCAGGTTATGAGGCCCCTGGCGGGCCTGGATCCACCGTTCAGCCGGATTGGATTCGTACTGCTCACGCCGTTGTTCACGCCGTTCAACCGCGCGATGCGGTCGATTCGACGACGGGTGCCCGTTTGGATGGCAATACGAGATCACCATCCGTAACGCAATGATCGCTCTCGATCACGTAGGCGGTGTTTCGTAGTGTGGACTGGCGCGAAGCGCCCGCTAAGAGATGTGGCCCTGCTCGCGCGCCCAGCGGAAGAGCTCCGCCTCGGCCTCGTCATGATCCAGCGGCCCGCGGTCGAGGCGCAGCTCCTTGAGGTGACGCCAGGCAGCGCCGACGATCGGGCCGGGCGGCACGCCGAGCAGCTCCATGATCGCGTTCCCGTCCAGGTCGGGGCGAACCTTGGCCAGGTCCTCCTCGGCTGCGATCCGGGCGATCCGCTCCTCGAGGGCGTCGTAGTCGGCGGCCAGGGCGGACGCCTTGCGCCGGTTGCGCGTGGTGACGTCGGACCGGGTCAGCTTGTGCAGGCGGGACAGCAGCGGCCCGGCGTCGGTGACGTAACGACGGACCGCGGAATCGGTCCACTCGCCCCGGCCGTAACCGTAGAAACGCAAGTGCAGGGCGACCAGCCCGACCACGTCGGAGGTGACGTCCTTCGGGAACTTCATGGCCTTCATCCGCTGCTTGGTGAGCCGCGCGCCGACCACCTCGTGGTGGTGGAAGCTGACCCGCCCGTCACGCCCGACCGCCTTGGTGGCCGGCTTGCCGACGTCGTGCATCAGCGCGGCCATCCGCAGCACGAAGTCCGGGCCCTCATCGCCCTCGAGCCGCATCGCGTTCATCACCACGATCAGCGTGTGCTCGTAGACGTCCTTGTGCTGGGCGTGCTCGTCGATCTCCAGCTTCAGCCCGGCGATCTCCGGCAGGAACCGGTCGGCCAGCCCGGTGTCGACCAGCAGTCGCAGACCGGTGATCGGGTCGGCGCCGCAGAGCAGCTTGGTGAACTCGTCCCGGATCCGTTCCGCGGTGATCCGGTCGAGATCTGCCGCCATGTCCCGCATGGCCGCGATGACCGGCTCGTCCACAGTGAAGCGCAACTTCGCCGCGAATCGGGCGGCCCGCAGCATCCGAAGTGGATCGTCGCCGAACGAGGACTCCGGGGTTCCCGGCGTACGGATGACCTGCGCGGCCAGGTCCGCCAGCCCGCCGAACGGGTCGGTGAACTCGTGCCCCGGCAGCGACACCGCCATCGCGTTGATCGTGAAGTCGCGGCGGGACAGGTCCTCGATCAGCGAGGTGCCGTAGGACACCACCGGATTGCGGGTGACCCCGTCATACGCCTCGGCGCGGAACGTGGTGATCTCGATCCGCAGACCGTTCTTCTGGATGCCGATCGTGCCGAACTCGCGACCGGTCTCCCAGATCGCGTCAGCCCAGCCGTGCACCAGCTCGAGCGTCCGCTCGGGCCGGGCATCGGTGCAGAAGTCGAGGTCGTCGCCGAGACGACCGAGCAGCGCATCCCGCACCGACCCGCCGACGAGGTGCAACTCGTGGCCGGCGGCGCCGAACCGGCGCCCCAGCTCGTCGGCGACAGGGGACACGCGGAGCAACTCGGCTACCGCGTTCTGCTGGGCGTTGTTCAACACAGACATGGGATTACCAGGGTATCGGGCCGCGAGCGCGCTCCCGGGTGGCGGGGTCGCCGGACCGTGGCGTGGTCGTTCCGGAACGCGACGGGCAGGATGGGACCCGTGCCGCTTTCCGAGGCGCTGCGTCGGCTGAGCCTGGATCCCGGGTTCTGGTCAGGCGAGTTCAGCGACGCCGATCTCCTGCCCGACCTGCTTCGCGCCTCCTTCCCGGTGGTGGGCGGGTATGCGCTGGTCCTCGAGATCGAGGTGCCCTCCGGCGAGCGGACGCTCGGGCTGCGCCGTCCGGCCGCCAGCGAGCCGGTCCAGCTCGGCTGGGCTCCGGCCCGCGGGCCCTACCCCGCCTCGCTGCGCTGGTGGGAGCTGGAGATGTGCGCCCGGGTGATCGCGCTGGCCGACCCCACGCTGCCGCATCCGGGGCTGGTGGTCGCACTGCTGTCGCCGTTCGCGCCGGTGACCGGGGACGACGACGCGCCGGCCGTGGCGGCGATGCGCGAGGCGGCGTACCGGTCGCTGCGCCGCGAGGTGCCGCCGCCCGCCCCCTCCGGGCCCGAGCAGGCGCCGCTGCCGCTCTTCACCGACGAGCGCTGGTGGCCGTCACCTCCGGCGCCGTCACCGCAGGTGCTGAGCGAGGCGACGATCGCCGAGCTCAGTTTCCCGGCCCAGGCGATGGACCAGGTCCGCGCGGACAAACGCTTCCCCCACGAAGACCTCCTCGATTTGGTACGTCGTGCCGGCGCCCGTCTCGATCAGCTCCCCGGCCAGGAGTGTTACTCGGTGGGCCGCCCGCTGGCCCGCACGATCGCCGGCTCGGGCGACCTGGCACGGCTGCCGGAGCTGGTCGGCGCGCTGACCGAGGCCGGCTGTGACCACCCGACTGTTCTGGACGCGCTGAGTGAGCCCCTGGTCCCGCTGGAGGCCTGCTGGGTCGTCGAGACGCTGGCCGGGGTCGAGCCGGGGACCCTCCTGCGGCGCCACGTCTGAGCTTTTCTTCTATGGTGGCTCCAACATCGGTACGGCTCGGGAGGCAAGGGTGAACGGCGGCCTGTACCGCAGCACGCACGCGGCGCCGGACGGTGACCCGCGGCCGGAGGACGGCGTGACGGTCGTCTCGGTCGATGACCAGATCCCCACGGCCGGCGGTGACCAGGCACTGCCCCCGGAGCGGGTGCCGGCCGGCGAGAGCGAGGGCGGCAGCACCACCGGGCAGAGCGCGATCATGGCGATCGGCAGCCTGGTCAGCCGGATCATCGGCTTCGTCCGCAATGCGCTGATCGGCATGGCGCTCGGGGCAGGCGTGGGCGATGCGTACACCAGCGCGCAGTTCCTGCCGAACCAGATCTACGAGCTGCTGCTCGGCGGCATCCTGTCCAGCGTGCTGATCCCGCTGCTGGTGCGGCGGCGCAAGGCCGACCCGGACGGTGGGCAGGCGTTCACCCAGAAGCTGCTCACCTTCGCGGTGGTCACTCTCGGTCTCGCGGCGCTGCTGGTGGTGGCGGCCGCGCCGGTGATCACCGCGATCCAGGCCAGCTCGGAGAACAGCGCTGCCTACAAGGACCTGGTCACCCACTTCGCCTACCTGATCCTGCCGATCATCTTCTTCACCGGCGTCTCCGCGTTGATCGGCGCGGTGCTGAACGTGCGCGGCCACTTCGCCGCGCCGATGTGGGCACCGATCCTGAACAACCTCGTGGTGATCGCCACCGCCGGGGCCTTCCTGCTGATGTTCGGGCGCGGTGACCTCACCGTCGACAACATCTCGCCCGCGCAGATCGCGCTGATCGGCGGCGGCACCCTGCTCGGCATGGTGGTGCAGGCTCTCGGCCTGCTGCCCGCGCTGCGCAAGGTCGGTTTCCGCTGGAAGCTCTCCTGGGATCCGCGCTCGCTCGGCCTCGGCGAGATCGGCCGGCTCGCCGGCTGGATGCTCTGCTACGTCGCGGCGAACCAGGTCGCCGTCTTCGTCATGGTCAAGATCCTGAACCGGGTGGCCGGCAAGGGCAGCGCCAGCGTGCTGGCCTTCAACAATGTCTTCCTGCTGACCATGATGGCGCACGGCATCATCGGCGTGTCGGTGATGACGGCACTGCTGCCGAAGATGAGCGCGGCCGCCGCCGAGGGCCGGTTCGCCGACGTCAGCGCCGACCTGACCCGCGGCATCAAGCTCACCGTCGCGGCACTCGCGCCGATCTCGGTGGTCTATGCGGTGCTCGGCGTGCCGATCTCGGTGATGCTCTTCGAGGGCGGCAACTACACCCACGCCCAGGCACTGGACACCGGCACGGTTCTGACCGTCGCGGCGTTCGCGGTGATCCCGCTGTCGGTCAGCTACCTCTGCACGTACGCGTTCTATTCGCTGCAGGGCAACAAGACCGTCGCGCTGATCAACCTTCCGGTGGTGGTCGTCCGGGTCGCCGCGTACCTGATCTTCGCGGCGGGGCTCAGCAGGGGGCTGCTGGCCGCCGGGATGACCGCCGCCAACGCGATCTCCTACCTGGTCTCGGCGCTGGTCTCGCTGGCCGTGCTGCGCCGCAGGGTCGGCCGGCTGAACCTGGGCTCGGTGGCCGCCGCGCTGATCCGGGTCGCGATCGCCGCCGCGGTGGCCGGCGCGCTCGGCTACCTCGTGGTGCGTCTGCTGCCGGGCGCCGGTGAGCCGGACGGCCGGATCGAAGCGCTGATCCAGCTCGTCGCCGGCGGCGCCGTGATCCTGATCGCCTATCTGGTCGCCGCCACGCTGCTGCGCGTCCGCGAGGTGAGCCAGGTCGTCGGCATGGTGCGTCGCAAGATCGGCCGATAGCGGCCGGTCCTGGTGCCGGGCCTGCCCTGAACAGGGGCACTTCAACCGGATTGCCCGGAAAACCACCCGTTCGTACGGGACCGCGCCGATGCCGCGCCGGGGGACGACCTGCCGGAGCATGGCCGAGTACGGGTATGGTCGTTGTCGGCATGTGCTCGGGGGCACCCTGCCCCGAACACCACGGACATTGCCTCGAACACCAGGGACATTGCCCGGAACGCCAAGGACAGTGCCCCGGACACCGAGGTATGCACCACCGAGGGAGGACTGGTGACCCAGGTCGGCGAAGGCCATGAGACCGCGGCCGACGAGGGCGGACCGGTCTTGACCTTCGGTGAGCCCACCGCTGGTGAGATCCTCGCCGAGCGTTATCAGCTCGAGCAGCACGTGAACGACGACAGCGCCGGGCGACAGGTCTGGCGCGGGATCGACGTGGTGCTGCGACGGCCGGTCGCGGTCGTTCTCCGGCATCCGGGCGGCGACTCCGCCGCCGAGATGCTGCAGGCGGCGGTCGCGGCGAGCCGAGTGCTCCACCCCAATCTGGTCGGCGTCTACGACGCCATCGACGAGCAGGAGCGGGCCTACGTGGTCCGCGAGTGGGTCGACGGCGAGTCGCTGCGCGATCTGGTCGCCGCCGAGGGCCCGCTGGACCCGGCGCGGGCGGTCGCGATCGCGCACTCGGTCGCCGACGCCCTGGCGGCCGTGCACGCCACCGGCATGATCCACGGCAACGTGCACCCCGGCACCACGCTGATCGGCGACGACGGCCGGGTCGTGCTGGCGGACGCGCGAGCCGATGCCGCGGACAGCACCGAGGCCGACGTCCGCGCGGTCGGCGGCCTTCTCTACTTCGCGCTCACCGGCCACTGGCCGCACGCCGAGCTCAGTGCTTCGGCGCTGCCGGATGCGACCCGTGACACCTCCGGCAGCCCGGCCGCGCCGCGGCAGGTCCGCGCCGGTGTCCCGGCCTACCTCGACGACCTGACCATGGATCTGCTCGACCGGCGGGTGGCGGCGCCCGCCGCCGAGGCGATCACCGCCGAGCTCAGCCGGCTCGACGCGGCGGCAGAGGACGAGGAGTTCGAGGATGTTGGCCCGCTGCGCTTCACGCAGGCCGGCGGCGCCCCGAGCGAGCCCGGCCGCAGCACGCGGAAGATCCTGCTCGGCGTCGGTGCCCTGGTGGTCATCGCGGTGATCGGCCTGATCTTCGGCATCCAGGCGATCAACGACTCCAGCAAGCCGGACGCGACGCCCTCCACGCCGGCGCAGGTCGACCCGGGCGGGCAGCCCGGCGACGCCGGCACGGCGAGCAGTGCGCCGCTCGGCAACCCGGTGAAGATCCCGCTGACCGCGGACATGGTGCGGATCGTCGACCCGCCGCAGGGCGACCGCAACGACGAGGGCGAGTCGAAGTTCGTCGTCGACGGCGACCCGGACACGTCCTGGAAGCTCTCCTACTACTTGCAGCCGAACTTCGGTGGCCGCAAGGAGGGGATGGGTGTCCTGATCCACCTGCCGCAGCCCCGGGCGCTCTCCGAGGTGCGTGTCTCGTTGTCCGCCCCCGGCGCCGTGATCGACCTCCGGGTCGGCGACAAGGACCCGGGCAACAGCCGCGATGGCGACAAGGCGATCGTCAGCTCGTACACCAAGCTGAGCGATGCCGACGGCGCTGACGCGAACACCGGTGACAAGCAGATCCTGAACGGCTTCGACCCGGACACGAAGTACCAGTACGTGCTGGTCTTCCTCACGAAGCTGCCGCGCAACGAGGACACCCCGGGCTACCAGGTCAACGTCAACGAGATCGAGCTGTACGGGTACTGATCGAACCCGCGAACCGCGAAGAAGGACCGGCCCGGCGGGCCGGTCCTTCTGTCGTTCACGGCCCGGGGGCACTCAGATTGATCTCAGACGATCGTTATCGCGCCGCGTCCACCGACGCCACGGGATGCGGACCCGATGGCTTACTTTGTTGACGTGGCTTTCCGGGATGTGACGCCCGGCGGAACCGGCCCGGAGGACCCCGCGCCGAGCGACGCCGAGCTGGTCCGCGCCCACGTGGCGGGTGACCCGGAGGCGTTCGGCGAGCTGGTCCGGCGGCACCGCGACCGGCTGTGGGCGGTCGCCCTGCGCACCATCGGTGACCGCGAGGAGGCCGCCGACGCGGTGCAGGACGCGCTGCTCTCGGCGCACCGCGCGGCCGCCGGTTTCCGCGGCGACTCGGCCGTCACCACCTGGCTGCACCGGATCGTGGTGAACGCCTGCCTGGACAGGGTCCGCCGGCGTCAGGCGCATCCGACCGTCCCGCTGCACGACGGCAACCGTTCCGGCGACGAGCGGCCGGCCGGCCCGGAGCCGATCGCGCCCACCCCCGATCAGGACACCGTGCTCCTCGTGCGGGAGGCGCTGGCCGCCCTGCCGGTCGATCAGCGCGCCGCCATCGTGCTGGTCGACGTGCAGGGGTATGGGGTGGCCGAGGCCGCCGAGATGCTCGGGATCGCCGAGGGGACGGTGAAGAGCCGGTGCGCGCGCGGACGGGCCCGGATGGCACTCGCGCTGCGGGAGCTGCGTGGCGCTCCGAGTGAACCGCGGCACGCCGGGAACCGGACGGGCGCGCGGGACGTCTCATCCCGGTCGGGCAGCACGGTGACGTCGTTGCCGGCCGGGCGGGAACGGAGGGACCAGCAGTGACGGGCGCCGAGTTCCACGGGGTCGACATCGACCTGCTGGCCGACTATGTCGGTGGCGCCCTGGACGGCACCCCCGAGGCGGACCGGGTGGCCGCGCTGATCGCCGGCGACCCGGCCTGGCGGGAGGCGTTCGAGGTGCTGGCGCCGGAGATGGCGACGGTCGGTGCGCTGCTCGGCGATCTCCCGGCGGAACCCATGCCGGACGACGTGGTGGCCCGGCTGGGGGCCGCGCTGAGCGCGTTTCCGGCGGGCGGGGCGGTGACCGACGCCGTGCCGCGGGAACCGGCGGAGCCCGCGCACAGCGGCGTCGATGCCGTACCGGGAAGATCGGCGGAGCCCGTGCACAGCGGTGTCGACGCCATGTCGGGGAGATCGGCGGAGCCCGCGCCCGGCAACGCCGACGCCGTGTCGCGAACCGTCGTGGATCTTGACGAGCGGCGCCGGAAGCGCGGCAACCGCGGATGGGGCCGCCTGGTCGCGCCGATCGGCATCGCCGCCGCCGTCGCCGGCCTCGCGGGATATGGATTGTTCGCCTCGACCGATGCCGCGCAGGAGGACAAAGCCTCCACGGCCGCTGCCGGGGCCCCCGAGCCGATGCTGGCCGCGTCGATGCCGGCCCCGACGACCAGCGGCCTCGACTACACGCTCGGCACGCTGGGGCAGAGCGTCATGAACGCGGACGCCGCCGGCACCCCGAAGAGCCTGCCGGAGCTCTCCGGGCCAGAGCTCTCCGGGCCGGAAAGCACCGGGCTGGAGCGGCTGACCGCGCCGGGCGCGCTGGGCGACTGCCTCGCCGAGATCGCCCGGGAGAACGCCGGCGGCCGGATGACCGTCACCTCGATCGATTACGCCCGCTTCGAGGGTGAACCGGCGCTGGTGGTCCGATTCGCCGCGTCGAACGGCGAATGGGCCTGGGCCAGCGGCGCCGACTGCGGATTGCCCGGTGGCGGCGCGGACACCCTGGGTTCGGTCCCGGTACGCTGAGCAGCGCCCCTCGGCGTGAGGTCGGACACGAGCCGGACCGCGGGGAATGGTGAATGCCTAGCATGGCGTTCTACCGGCGTGGACACAAACCTTGAGGAGTCGGCAGTGGACGAGGTCCGCAATCTGATCATCATCGGTTCCGGGCCGTCCGGCTACACGGCGGCTCTCTATGCCGCTCGTGCCGAGCTGAAGCCCCTGGTGATCGAGGGTGTGCAGTCCGGCGGCGCGCTGATGACGACCACCGAGGTGGAGAACTTCCCCGGCTTCCGCGACGGCATCATGGGCCCCGAGCTCATGGACAACATGCGCGCGCAGGCGGAGAAGTTCGGCGCCGAGTTCATCACCGACGACGTCAGCCGCGTCGAGCTGACCGACAAGCCCACCGAGGCCGGCACCGAGGGCCTGAAGACGGTGTGGGTCGGCGACAAGAAGTACTTTGCCCGCGCCGTGATCCTGTCGACCGGCTCCGCGTGGCGCCCGATCGGGGTGCCCGGTGAGCAGGAGCTGCTCGGCCACGGCGTGTCGGCCTGTGCCACCTGTGACGGCTTCTTCTTCCGCAACCAGCACATCGTGGTGGTCGGCGGCGGCGACTCGGCGATGGAGGAGGCCACGTTCCTCACCCGCTTCGCCGAGACCGTGACGATCGTGCACCGTCGTGACTCGTTCCGGGCCAGCAAGGTCATGCAGAAGCGCGCGCTCGACAACGAGAAGATCAAGGTCGAGTGGAACTCGGTGGTCGAGGAGATCCTCGGCGCCGACGGCAAGGTCTCCGGCGTGCGGTTGCGCAACGTGCAGACCGACGAGACCAAGGTGCTCGACGTGACCGGCGTGTTCGTGGCGATCGGCCACGACCCGCGCAGCGAGCTCTTCAAGGGCCAGATCGAGCTGGACGACGAGGGCTACGTGAAGGTCGACGCGCCCAGCACCCGGACCAACATCCCGGGCGTCTTCGCCGCGGGTGACGTGGTCGACCACACGTACCGGCAGGCCATCACCGCGTCCGGCACCGGCTGTGCCGCCGCGCTGGACGCCGAGCGCTTCATCGCTTCATTCGTAGAGCTGTAAGACCGGGAGAGGGGTCCTCGTGGGAGCAACCAAGGCGGTCACCGACGCCACCTTCGCCAGCGACGTGCTGCAGTCGAAGAAGCCGGTGCTGGTGGATTTCTGGGCTGAGTGGTGCGTGCCCTGCAAGAAGGTCGACCCGCTGCTGGCCGAGATCGCCAACTCGGAGCTGGGTGAGCAGGTGGAGATCGTCAAGGTCAACATCGACGAGAACCCGCAGATCGCCATGCAGTACGGCGTGATGTCCGTTCCGACCCTGACGATCTTCAAGGACGGCGAGCGGGTCAACTCGGTGGCCGGCGCCAAGCCCAAGAGCTTCCTGGTGAACTTCATCGAGTCGGCGCTCTGATCGTCTTCTGAAGCCCCGCGTCCCGGTACGGACGCGGGGCTCCCTTTTGTCAGCCGGAGTACGCTCCGGAAGGTCGTCCCATCTCGCCCCTAGGGAGTCGTGAGTGCGGTCCATCCGACGCGGAGACACCGGCCCAGCCGTCTCCGAGATCCGGTCGATTCTGGCCGGCCTGGAGTTGCTCGTCGATCCGGCGCCGGAGTCCTCCGACCAAGCCCCGTCCGGCAAAGCCATCAACGGGGCCACGTCCGACGAAGCTCTGTTCGACGAGGGCTTGGAGAACGCTGTCCGCGCCTTCCAGCAGAGCCGCGGGCTCGGCGTGGACGGCATGGTCGGCGACGAGACGTGGCGCGCGCTGGACGGCGCCCGCTGGCGGCTCGGCTCGCGCACCCTGTTCCACTCCGTGCCGGACGCGCTGACCGGTGAGGACGTGCGCGCCCTGCAGGAGCGCATGCTCGAGATGGGCTACGACGCCGGTCGCACCGACTCGATCTACGGCGCGCGGACAGCTCGGGCGGTCGCCCAGTTCCAGCGCGAGGTCGGCCTGACGCCGGACGGGTCGTGCGGGCCGCAGACCATGAAGGCGCTGCGCCGGCTCGGCCGCAAGGTCGTCGGCGGGCGGCCGCAGTGGCTGCGCGAGGCCGAGGCGTTCCGCCAGTCGGGGCCGAACCTGGTGGGCAAGACCATCGTGATCGATCCCGGTCACGGCGGCGGTGACGACTCCGGTGTGGTGGTGCCCGACGGGCCGCTGCGGTGGACCGAGGCGGACCTCGTCTTCGACCTGGCGACCCGTCTGGAGGGCCGTCTCGCCGCGGCCGGCATGCGGGTGCACCTGACCCGGGGCCCGCAGCCCGCCGAGCCGATCAGCGCCGCGGACCGGGCCGCGCTGGCCAACAGCCTCGGCGCGGACCTGCTCATCTCGCTGCATCTGGACGGTCAGGCGTCGACCGCGGCCGAGGGTGTCGCGACCTATCACTACGGCACCGAGAGCGGCCTGAGCAGCACCGTGGCCGAGCGGCTGGCCAACCTGGTGCAGCGCGAGATCGTGGTGCGGACCGGGATGCACGACTGCCGGACGCACGCGAAGACCTGGGATCTGCTGCGGCTCACCCGGATGCCGACGGTGCGCGTCGACCTGGGTTACCTGACGTCGCCGGTCGACCGGGAGCGGTTGATCAACCCGATGTTCCGGGAGCAGATCGTGGAGGCGATCCTGGCTGCCGTGCAGCGGATGTACTTCCCGGTCGAGCGGGACGTGCCGACCGGCTCGATCGACGTGCGGCAGCTGCGGCTCGCGCTGGCCGAGCGTACGTAAATCGGCGTTTGAGCTTTTCCGGTCGTCGTCAGTTCTCCATGGAACTGGTCGCCGGCAGCGGGCGGAGAAGCTTCTCCGGGCTCATCGAGCCGAGGAGCTTCTCCAGCGCGTATTCGACGTCGGACTTCCAGGACAGCGCGGTGCGCAGCTCGAGCCGCAGACGCGGATAGCGCGGGTGCGGGCGGACCGTCTTGAAGCCGACCGACAGGAAGAAGTCGACGGGCGCAACGCACGCGCCCTCCTTCTCCTCATCCGGTTTCGCGTCGCCGAAGGCCTCGATCGCCTTCACGCCCCGCTTGGTCAGATCACGGGCGACGCCCTGCACGAGCATCCGGCCCAAGCCGCCGCCGGCGAACGCGGGCACGACGTTGGCCAGGGTGAGAAGCACAGCGTCGGCACTGACCGGGGAGGTCGGGAACGCCATCGAGCGGGGGACGTAGGCGGGCGGCGCGTACATCACGAAACCGGCGGGCATGCCGTCCACATACACCAGCTTGCCGCAGGAGCCCCACTCCAGAAGCGTCTGGGAGACCCAGGCTTCCTTCTCCAGCCCCGGGTCACCGGAGGCGCACGCACGTTCGGCGGAGACCGGATCAAGCTCCCAGTAGACGCATTGGCGGCACGGCCGGGGCAGGTCCTCCAGGGTGTCGAGGGTGAGACTGACGAGGCGTCGCGACATGCGGACCCCCTGCGCTGGCGGATGGACAACCGGACCGGCGCTCGCCGCGCCCTGGAAATCGTACGTCGCGGCACCCATGAACGGGAGCAGGTCGGGCGATGGGTGACTCCTCCTGCATGCATTTGGCGATTAGGCTGTCGACAGTTCACGTTTCGAGATTCGTCTTCTAAGAGGTGAGAACCGAATGTCCGGTACTACTCAGGACGACTACACCGATCGTTATGCGCGGCGGGTTCGTGGCATGACGACCTCCGAGATCCGCGCGCTGTTCGCCGTCGCCAGCCGGCCCGAAGTGGTGTCGCTGGCCGGCGGTTCGCCGTACATCGCCGCGCTGCCGCTCGACGCGGTCGGCGAGATGCTCAACCGGCTCGGCTCCGAGCAGGGCGCCACCAGCCTGCAGTACGGCATCGGCCAGGGCACGATCGAGCTGCGCGAGCAGATCTGCGAGGTGATGAGCCTGTCCGGCATCACCGGCGCCTCCCCCGACGACGTGGTCGTGACCGTCGGCGGGCAGCAAGCTCTCGACCTGCTGGCCCGGCTGTTCCTGGACCCGGGCGACGTGGTGCTCGCCGAGGGGCCGACCTACGTCGGCGCACTCGGCGTCCTCCAAGCCGCCCAGGCACAGGTGCGGCACGTAGCCATGGACGCCGACGGGTTGATCCCGGCAGCACTCGAGGAGGCCATCGCGGCGAACCCGCGGGCCAAGTTCCTCTACACGATCCCGACGTTCCAGAACCCGGCCGGCGTGACGCTCTCCGAGGAGCGGCGCGAGCAGGTGCTCGACATCTGCGAGCGGGCCGGGTTGCTGGTGATCGAGGACGATCCGTACGGGATGCTCTCCTTCGAGGGTGACGCCCCCCGCCCGCTGCGTGCCCGCCGCCGGGACGGGGTCTTCTACTGCAGCACGTTCTCGAAGACGTTCGCGCCCGGTCTGCGCGTCGGCTGGATCCTCGCGCCGCACGCCGTCCGGGAGAAGCTCGTCATGATGAGCGAGGCGAACGTGCTGTGCCCGAGTGCGTTCGCCCAGGGCGCGGTCACGCAGTACCTGACGACGATGCCGTGGCGCGAGCAGATCAAGGTCTATCGCGAGATCTACCGCGAGCGCCGGGATGCTCTGCTGAGCGCCCTCGAAGATCTCATGCCTGCCGGTACGACGTGGACCCGCCCGGCCGGTGGCCTGTTCGTCTGGGCGACCCTTCCCGAAGGGCTCGACTCGAAGGCGATGATGCCGCGGGCGATCGCGGCCCGGGTCGCCTACGTGCCGGGGACAGGGTTCTACGCGGACGGGACCGGCCGGAACAACATGCGGCTCAACTACTCGTTCTCCGCGCCGGAACGACTCCGTGAGGGCGTCCGGCGGCTGTCCGGCGTGATGGAGCAGGAGCTCGCCACCCGTGCCGTCTTCGGTGGCTCGACCACCATCTCGGCGCAGCGTCGTCGCGGCCCGGCCGCCGCCGACACCCCCGGCCCCGACTTGGCATGATCAGCACCATGGAGTTACGGGTTCTGGTTTTGGCGGGCGGTCTCTCGTACGAGCGGGACGTCTCCCTGCGGTCCGGTCGTCGCGTCCTCGACGCGTTGCGGTCCACCGGCATCGAGGCCGACCTGCACGACGTGGACGTCTCGCTGCTGCCGGCTCTGCAGGCCGACCCGCCGGACGCCGTGGTGATCGCGCTGCACGGGGCGACCGGCGAGGACGGATCGCTGCGCGGAGTGCTCGATCTGTGCGGAGTGCCCTACGTCGGTGCGGACGCGCGGACCGCTCGCCTCGCTTGGGACAAGCCGTCCGCGAAATCGCGACTGCGGGAGGCGGGGATCCCCACACCCGACTGGGTGGCGCTGCCGCACGATCGGTTCTCCGAACTGGGCGCCGTCGCCGTCCTCGATCGGATCGTGTCGCGCCTCGGGCTGCCGTTGATGGTCAAGCCGGCTCAGGGTGGATCGGGGCTCGGTGCCGCCGTGGTGCGCGACGCCGCGGATCTGCCGGCGGCGATGGTGGGGTGCTTCGGGTACGACTCGACGGCGCTCGTCGAGCAGTACGTCACCGGCACCAGCCTGGCCGTGTCGATCATCGACCTGGGGACCGGGCCGTCCGCTCTGCCGATCGTGGAGATCGTGCCCCGGGACGGGCTGTATGACTACGCGGCTCGGTACACGGCCGGGTTGACGACCTGGCACGTGCCGGCTCGACTTCCCGACGAGGTGGCCGCGCGGGTGACGGCTACGGCGCTGGAGGCGTATCAGGCCCTGGGGCTTCGTGACCTGTCCCGGATCGATGTGATCGTCTCCGAGGACGGCGAGGCTCAGGTGCTGGGCTGCAATGTGTCGCCCGGACTGACGGAGACGTCGCTGCTGCCGTTGGCGGTGCAGGCGGCCGGTGTGGATCTCGGGGCTGTGCTGGGGGCGTTGGTGGAGCGAGCGGTAGGGCGGGCTCGGCGGGGGTAGCCGGCCGTTCCTCGAGGCGATCCGGGCGTGACATCGGTGATGTCACGCCCGTTCCTGTTTCCCGCAGAGTGTCGGCCGCCGTTCTCCGGTGGCCGTTTCACGTGAAACACCGGCTCCCGGTACGGGGGCTCCTCTGCGGCCACGACCCGAAACCGGTGGTCGAGTTACGACTCGTGGTCGCCCGCTCCGGCAGCGGTGCCGGCAGCGCCCGTGCTGAGGACGCCGGAGTTGGCAGCGCTCGTGCTGGGCGCGCCGGTGCTGGGCGCGCTCGTCCTGGATGCGCCGGTGCTGGGCGCGCCGGTACTGGGCGCGCCGGTGGCGACGTAGCCGTCTCTGGCCGGGCTGCCGTGGGCTTCGTCGCCGCTCGGGCCCGGCACCCCGGCAGTCGATGGTTCCGGCGGCGTTCCCGTCGCGGTGCCTCCCGCCGACGGGGGCCAGGCATCGCTGCCGGGGCCTTCCCAAGCCGCCTCGCCCCGATCGGTGGCGCCGGCGGTGGTTTCCTCCACTGCGGGATCCCGAGGGGCGGTCGGATTCGCTGCGGTCGCCCACACCCCTTCGGTGAACTCATACAGCGACGATCTCTTGGGCGGGACCGCAGTCGACGTGTCCGCGAGAGGGCCACTCGGCGGAGGACTGCCTGCCGACGGATCGTCGTTGTGCCGCACCCACGGATCGGCCGGCGCGGCGCTCGCCCGGACATCGTCCAGCGTTGCGGGACGAGTGGCTTCCTCGCGATCGTCCTCCGGGTCGGTGCCCGGCACGTTCAGGGTCGCCGGTGATTCCCACTCGATGTGGGCCGGTTCCGCGATCGCCCGGCCGCCGAAGTCGGCGAGCCACGCGGCGACGAGCGACAGATTCTCCCGCCACTTCTGTTCGGGGATGACCGGCAGGATGTCGTCCCACAGCGAGAGGAACGTGCCGCGCAGCTGCAACCGCCCGTACGGCCGCGCCAGGAACCACATGTGCAGGTGCGCGGAGCCGTCGCCCCAGCGATTCACGTGGACGCGTGCCACATCGTCGAGCGATCGGATCGCGCGCTCGAGCCGGACCGTCATCACCCCGAGCTCGGCGGCCAGCAGGTTGGGCAGATCTCCCAGATCGAGGTGCGACCGGCACTCCAGGATCAGCACCATCGGGAGTCCCGTGGGACGGTCCATCGCCCTGACTCGCCAGCGTTCCGAGACCCAGATGTACGCGTCGTCGGGCGTCCCGCAAGCCACGCATTCTGACCCGTCCTCGCCGCTCCGTGGCGGCTCGACCTCCACGGGCGGGGCAAGTTTCTTGACCCGCATGTCGCCCTCGAACGGAAACGACGGCCAGCGGGTGAAGTCGGGCAGAGGGGCGGTGTTCTCAGACACGACGTGACCTTAGCCCAGGTCAGGACGGGCTGTCCCGGGCCAATTTCGCACGTTCGGGGGGACGGTGTCGAAGGCGCCCCGTGGAGGCCTCGAGCTGATCTAGCGGACGCCCAGAGAGGGGCAAACGTCGACCGGCATGAGCGCGTGTTTCTCCACACATGCGCCCCAAAGTTATCCACAGAAGTTATCCACAGCCCCACCAGTTTCACGTGAAACTCGACGTAGAACGCTTGGTGGCCCTGTGGATAGCGCAGTGGACAACTCCCAGTCCATCAACGTCGTTTCACGTGAAACGGGTCGCACTCCATCTCGGCACAGCAAAACCCACAGGCTGTGGATAGTGGTCGGTGCCCATGAATCGCATCGGCCGCTATCACCTCGCAGGGTTGCGTGGCAGTCGGTGCTAACGGTGCGGCTGGCCGCTTCAGCCGGGCGCAGCCCACTGCGACCGGGTCGGGCGCAGCCCATTGCTACCGGGTGGGGCGCAGCCCATTGCTACCGGGTGGGGCGCAGCCCATTGCGACCGGTGGGGCCGGCCAGCCAACGACCGGCCGTTTCACGTGAAACGGCGCAGGAAGCTCGAATAGCTCACGGTTAATCAAAACGGCGGCTACGGACCACCGCCGGATTCGGCCACTGCGCTGACGAGTCGCCGGACCGCTGAGTGTGGACTGCGGCCTCGCGATCCTCGGGGCATGCCCCGACGCGGCCGCTGCATCGCAGATCGGCACACCGCCGCAACGTTTCACGTGAAACGCGCAGGGGTGGCGCACCAGCTCATCCGAGCTGATGCGCCACCCCTGCCACTGGCTTGGTCTCTGCAGCACCGCCAGGCGACGGCCACGACCGGATCCCCGGCACCGGTATCACGTAATGGCCAGCCGACTCAATCCCGCAGCACCGCTCTCGGGCGAGGACCGGCCTACCGGATCCGCGGCACCGCTCTCGGGGAAGGACCGGCCTACCAGATCCCCAGCATCGCTCTTGAGGAAGAAGCGCCTACCGGATCCGCGGCACCGGAGTCAGGCGTTGACTAACTCACCGACCGCAGCTCGTTTGCGCGTCGCGATGTAGCGGGCATTCCACCCGATCAACAGAGTGAGCGTGACAACGGTCAGCAGCGTGGAGAGGCCCACCATGACGTCCACCGGCAGCAGGTAGACCAGAACGACGCGGACCACGGCCTCGGTCAGCAGCCCGCCACCCCACACCACGGAAGCGATCCGATGCCCCCGCCGCACCTCGGGGCTGTTCGCGTATTCGGCCGCGATCTCCGCTGCCTTCGCCGGCGTGAAGCTCTGTTGCGCGGAGAGTGTCAACGGCTTGCCTCCGCGAAGGCCCGTGACGAGGAACAGCGCCCCGATCACCGCGGCCATCATCGAATGCTTGATCAGAAGGAAACGCGCGTCCCCGGTCAGCAGAGTGAAGAGGAGACCGACCCCGAAGACTGCACCCATGACCATCGAGAAGTAACTGACGGTCCGGCTCCGCACGGCGACCCACACCAGACGGGCGCCGGCTGCCAGCGTCCCGGCGAGCAGGGCGGTCGTGTCGTCGGCGCCGAGGGCGTGCAGACCGTAGTAGGTAACCACGGGCAGACCGAGGTCCGCGGCCATCGAACGGATCATGGCGGTCACACCGGAGTCGAGTCGCATCACAGTTCTCCTTCGAGCGGGCCGACACCTTGGCGGCGATAAACAAATCTTCGCCGGGAAGGCACCTTGCGCGGGACGACCGAGCCACGGAGCTCAGCTGTCAACCGCCCGATGGACAGCCCAACCACAACTCGCGCAAAAGGGCCATTTCGAACTGGATCAAGCGCGGGGACACCAAGGTCCAAAACCCTAGGAGAATGGCTCTGACAGAACCGGAAAGGCATCCGGAACGGCCCTGGAAAACGAAAAAGGCGCACGTTCGAAAACGCGCGCCTCCCAGTGACTCGACCGCTCACTCCTCAGTGCCGGTGCGAGCCCCTTCCTCCTCGACCCCGATCATGCCCACTATCCGCTCGAGATCATCCACGGTCGCGAACTCGATCGTGATCTTGCCTTTGTTCCGGCCGATGTCGACCTTCACCCGGGTGTCGAACCGGTCGGACAGCCGATCGGCGAGATCGTTCAAAGCCGGCGCGTGCACCTTGGCCCGCCGAGCCGGCGCCGCCTTCTTCGCCGCTCGCCCGTCCAGCTCGGCCAGCTTCACGATCTCCTCGGTCGCCCGGACCGACAGACCTTCCGCAACGATCTTCTTGGCGAGGTCTTCCTGAGCTTCCGCGCCGGCGAGCCCGAGCAACGCCCGAGCGTGCCCCGCCGAGAGGATTCCCGCCGCGACCCGCCGCTGCACCGGCGCCGGCAGGTTCATCAGCCGGATGGTGTTGGAGATCTGCGGCCGGCTCCGGCCGATCCGCCGAGCCAGCTCCTCGTGCGAGACCCCGAACTCTTCGAGCAGCTGCGAGTAGGCGGCCGCCTCTTCGAGCGGGTTCAGGTTCGCCCGGTGGATGTTCTCCAGCAGCGCGTCCCGCAGCATGGCGTCGTCGGGAGTGTCCCGCACGATCGCCGGGATGGTCTCCTTGCCCACCGCCTGGGCGGCACGCCAGCGGCGTTCGCCCATGACGAGTTCGTAGCGACCGTCGCCGAGTTCGCGCACCACGATCGGCTGCAGGAAGCCGATCTCCTGGATCGAGATCTTGAGTTCTTCGAGGGCTTCCTCGTCGAAGACGTGCCGCGGCTGCTTCGCGTTCGGCTCGATGGACCCGACGGGCAGCTCGGCGAATCGGGCGCCCGGCACGGGCGCGAGTTCGTTCTCGAGGGCGGGCACGGGCGCCGGAGCAGGCGCGGGTGCGGGGCTGAGCGGAGCGGCCGAGGGGGAGGGCAGGCCGTCAGGTGCGACGGCGACAGCCGCACTCGGAACGGCCGACACCGGGGCGATCTCCGAACCGTTCTCGGCCGGCTCAGCGGCGGGCGCCGTGGGGATCAGTGCACCCAGGCCTCGGCCCAGGCCTCCCCGCGGACGATTCTTCATGCCGTGCCTCCCGTGTTGACCCCGCGCATCGCGATCTCGAGAGCCGCTTCGAAGTAGCTCGTCGCGCCCCTTGATCCCGGATCGTAGGTCATCACCGACTGGCCGTAGCTCGGAGCCTCCGACACGCGCACGTTCCGGGGAATGACCGCGTTCAGAACCTTCGCTCCGAAGTGGTTCCGGACGTCCTGCTCGACCGCGTCGGCCAGGCGGGTACGCCGGTCGTACATGGTCAACAGGATGGTGGAGACATCCAGGGTCGGGTTGAGGTGCTGGCGTACCAGGTTGATGTTGTTGATCAGCTGGTTCAGGCCTTCCAGCGCGTAGTACTCACACTGGATCGGGATCAGCACTTCCTGCGCCGCGCAGAGCGCGTTGACCGTCAGCAGGCCCAGCGACGGCGGGCAGTCGATGAAGACGTAGTCGAACTTCTCGGGGTGCCCGGCGATCGCGCGGGCCAGGCGGGACTCACGAGCCACCACCGACACCAATTCGATCTCGGCACCGGCCAGGTCGATGGTGGCCGGCACGCAGAACAGGTTCGGGATTCCCTCAACGCCCTGGGCCACCTCTGCCAGCGGCACATTGTCGATGAGGCAGTCGTAGACGTCCGGCACACCGGCGTGATGCGGCACGTTGAGACCGGTAGACGCGTTGCCCTGCGGGTCCAGGTCGACCACGAGCACCCGGTTGCCGTGAAGCGCGAGCGCCACCGCCAGGTTCACCGTGGTGGTCGTCTTGCCGACGCCGCCCTTCTGATTGGCAACGCAAATCACCCGTGGGTGGTCCGGGCGCGGCATGATGATCTCGCCGCTCGGGTTGAGGATCTGCACAGCTCGCAACGCTTCCATGGCCAGGGGTGGATCGTCCTCAACCCCGCCCGGCGTTTCACGTGAAACATGCTCGCCGGGCTGAACAGAGGCACCTGAAGTGGGGATCGTGGTGGACGCCGGGGCAGCGGAAACCTGCCCGACTGCCGGCACGCCCGAACGTGGCGATGGCGCGCGCCCACGGAAATCGTCCGGCTGACCGGGCGTGGGCACGCCATACCCATAAGTGGAGCCGGAGGCAGTCGGTTGGTAGCCGCCGGGACGTGGCTGAGGAACGCCCTGCTCACCGGCGTGCAGCCCACCCGCGTTCACTCCCGACGACCGGTCGAGAGGCGACTCGGTTTCACGTGAAACACCGTACTCATGCACCGCTTTATCCCTGTTGGCTAGGAACGGGTCGGCCGGCGAATCGTGTATTCCGGCGGGAGAGATCCGGTCCACACTATCGACGCTTGGCCAGCCTACGGCCGCCGGGCGAACGTCGCTATGTTCGTGCACAGGATGAGTCGAGCGCAACGTCGCATTGTTGTCCACAGGCGCGTCGACAAACATCATCACGCCCGACACAAGCCTCAAATCACCGCCATAGCTCGCGGTCACGGGCGGCTCGAGGCGGTCCCGTTGCTCACGGTCTCCATCAGAAGGATGACTTCCCGTACGGCCATCGCTGCTCCCCATGACACCCGGGGAGGTCCCGTCCAGCACACGCCCCCGCTCCTCCCGCGCACCACGAAACGACTCAGCGGCGCCCGGAACCACGGCTGACTGCGTGCCACCGCAAGCTTCCTTGTCGTGGTCCACCGCCGTACCGGGAGCCATTGTTTCCCGTGAAACATCGCTTTCCGCCGAGCGGTGAACGGCCGGCTGGAAGTCCCGGCCGGGCGTCGGCACCTCGGGCACCGGCGGGCGATCCGCCACCTCATCGGCACCGATCGGGGTCACACGAGGATTGGCAGTCGGCGAGTGCTCGACCGCGTCAGCGCGGGACGGATCGGAGCCGCTTACCGGGCGCCCCGGCCAGGGATGGTCGACCCTGGGGCTTTCCTGGGCACGGGACCGCTCCGGACGTACATCCGAAGCCTTTGATGGGTTAGGGCGCGCATTGCGCGCAGTCCGCTTCCTCGCACCCCGCCGGCCCATCTATCCCCTCCGTGGATTCCCCCGTCCGCCGCCGCGGCCGTCACCCGACGCCCCGCCACCGGACCCTCCGGCCCGGCCACCTTGACCGAACCGACCGCCACCACCACCGCCCTGACCAGAACGTCCATCGGACCGGTTCTGACCGGCGCGACCGCCGCCATCCCGCTGGCCGCGACCCCCGGCATCGCCCTGACCGCGACGCCCGTCCGAGCGATCCTGACGCGCACCGTCACCGGAGTCGCGCTGCCGGCCGTCGCCGCCGACGCCGCCTCGTTCGGTTCGGTCGTCGCCCCGGCCGGAGCGACGACCGGCGCCGGCAGCACGACCCTTGTCACGCGCGGGAGGCGCCACCTCCCGCTCCTTGACGATCTCGACCACCGTTGCCGGGGGGTCGATCAGTCCGACCCCGCAGAGCCGGATCTCCGGCTGCCCACCACCGATGCGCGCGATCGCGGCTCCGTGCTCACCGATCTCCTCCTCCGCCGACGCCCCCTTCAGGGCCAGCAGCCTGCCCCCGACCCGGGCCAGCGGCAGGCACCACCCCGCCAGCCGGTCCAGCGCGGCCACCGCCCGAGCCGTGACGACGTCCGCCTCGCCGACCTCACCGAGCACCTCCTCGGCCCGCCCGCGCACGACCGTGACGTTGTCCAGGCCGAGCTCGTCGACCGCCTCGGTTAGGAAAGCGGTACGCCGAGCCAGCGGCTCGACCAGCGTGATCCGAAGATCAGGACGAGCTACAGCGAGCACGATACCGGGCAAACCGGCGCCAGAACCCACGTCGACCACTGAAGCCCCGAAAGGGAATAAAGAGGACATAACTCCGCAGTTCACCAGGTGGCGTTCCCACAGCCGGGGCGTCTCCCGCGGACCGATCAACCCGCGCACGACTCCCTCGGTAGCGAGTAGCTGAGTGAACCGCCCCGCCAGCTCCAGCCGGTCCCCGAAGACCTCGGCAGCGACCGCCGCGATCTCGGCAGGCGGACGCCGGACATCGACGGCCGAGAGATCCACCGGCACCGGGGAACCCGTGCCACCGGGAGAAAGCCCTGGCCTGGACGCGTACGACGCCGAAGCCGGCGGGTCGCTCGGCGAGGAAGAGGGAGTCTCGGACGGATCCATGGACGCGGACACGGGAACCTCCGACGAGACCGTGGGCAGATGAGGCACCGAGGCCGGGAAAGCCGGCGGGACCGCGCCGGGCGCGGGCGACTCGGACGATGCCGGTGCCGGCGAGGACGAGGTGAAGGAAGGAACTGACGGCGGCGGTGCGGACACCGGACCCGCGGAAGACGGGGGCGAAGACGCCGGGAAAGACGACGGCCCGGGCGTTGAGCCGCCCGGGCCGAGGTCACCCGCGCCGAAGCGGGGGTCGGTCATCTCAATCCGCCACGCGAACCACGATGCGCCGGTTCGGCTCCACACCCTCGGACTCGCTCTGCACGCCCGGGATCGCGTTCACCACGTCGTGCACGCACTTGCGCTCGAAAGCCGACATCGGCTCGAGGCGGACCGCGTCGCCGTGCTCCTTGACCTTCTCCACGGCGTTACGGGCGACCGCGGCGAGTTCCTTACGCCGCGTGGCGCGGTAACCGCCGATGTCGAGCAGCAGCCGGCTCGGTGACCCGGTGGCCCGGAAGATCGCCAGTCGGGTCAGCTCCTGCAGCGCCTCGAGTGTGGCGCCGCGCTGCCCGACCAGCGGCTGCAGCCGGCCGCCGACCACCTCGACCATCGGCCGGCCGGCCGAGACCAGCTCGTCGATGTCACCGTCGTAGTCGAGGATGTCCAGCAGACCCTCGACGTAGTCCGCGGCGATCTCGCTCTGCCGGAACAGGTCGCTGTCCGAGGCGACGCTCTCCGACTTCTTCGCCTCCGTGGAGGCCTCCTCCGTTGGCGTCGCCGAGGCAACCGATTCCGTAACCGGAGCGGAGGAGTCGGAGGCAGGGGGAGTACTGGTGTCGGTCACGGTTCATCTCCGTTGTCACTCGGGCCGGACCGAAGTCGGTCCGCTGTTTCCCGCGCCACCGGCTTGCATACGTGTCGCGGGGAGGTCTGTAGCAAGGGGAGCGCGCGGGACCCTGATCCGGGCCCCGCGCCGCGATCATCCCTTGGGTTTGTTCGCCGGCCGGGCGCCCTTCTTCGGATTCACCGGTTTGGCGCCGGGCTTCGGAGCGAGCGCCTTGGTGTCGACGACCGGAGCCGGCTCCTCGACCGCGTTCTTCTTGCCGAAGAGTCCACCGCTGCGGCCGGACTGCACCGGGCTCTTCACGCCCTTGGCGTCGCTCGCGGTCGCGGTGGCCGGGCGCGCGCTGGAGCCGGTCTTCGCGCCGGCCATCTGCGGCGGCGGGAACTTCCGCAGCACCCACTGCTGCTGGCCCAGGGTGAACAGGTTGTTCGTCACCCAGTAGATGACGACACCGATCGGGAACAGCGAGCCGGAGATGAGCAGCGAGAACGGGATGCCGTAGAGCATCAGCCGCTGAATCATCTTCTGCTGCGGGTCCTCGGCCCAGCCGGTCTTCAGGATCATCTGCCGGCTGGTGAGGAACGTGGTCGTCATCATCAGCAGGATCAGGACGGCGGCCAGGATCTTCACCGTGGTGCCGTTCGCGCCCAGGGCGGCCAGCTCGGCGTCGGTCGAGCCGAACTTGGCACTGATCGGGGCGTTGAACAGGTGCGCGCCGGACGCGCTGGTGAACTGCTCGAGCGACCAGCCGTAGATCGTCTTCAGACGTTCCGGCAGGTTCGGGTTCAGGTGGCGCAGCACGTGGAACAGGCCCAGGAAGACGGGGATCTGCAGGACCATGGGAAGGCAGCCCATCAGCGGGTTCGCCTTTTCGGTCTTGTAGAGCTCCATCATTTCCTTCTGGAGCGTCTCCCGGTCGCCCTTGTGCTTCTCCTGCAGAGCCTTGACCTTCGGCTGCAGCGCCTGCATCGCGCGCTGGCTCTTGATCTGCTTGACGAAGACCGGGAACAGGATGACGCGCAGCGTCACCACCAGGAAGAAGATGGAGAGGACCCAGGACCAGTTCGTGCCGAGCACGCGGTCGTCAGGGATCCCGATCGCATCCCACAGGGCATGCCAGCGAAGGAGGATCCACGAAATGGCGTAGTAGATCCAGTCGAGACTCAATCTAATCTCCAGTCACATCGGCAGGACGGTGACGGATCGGGTCAGGCACCGGGTCGTACCCGCCAGGGTGGAAGGGATGACAACGCAGGAGCCGCCAGATCGCCAGGCCTGTCCCTCGCAAGGCGCCGTGCCGCGCCAGGGCCTCCTGGGCGTACGCGCTGCACGAGGGGTAAAACCGACAGCGGGCCGGCAACGCCGGACTCAAGTATCGACGGTACGCGACGACCACAGCGGTCAGGAGCCGGGCAGCCAGGCTCATCGCGGCCGCCGGGGGCGACGTGCGGAGGCCAGCGCGCCGGTGAGATCCGAGTCGAGCTCCGCGAAGCCCGCCTGAGCGGCCGGCGGCAGCGCCCGCACCACCAGAGAAGCGCCTGGTGGGAGGTCGGCCAGCAACGGCCGGACCAGGTGGCGCAGCCGACGCCGGACCTTGTTCCGCACCACCGCGTTGCCCACGGCTTTGGATACGACGAAGCCGGCGCGCGCCGTGGAGGCGTGCGCCGGCTCCTCGATAAGCAGGTGAACGACCAGGGTCCCGCGGCCGGCTCGGCGGCCACCGCGGATCGCTGCGGCGAACTCCGCGCTACGCCGCAGTCGCTGCGTCGCGGCCAGCACGGCTACCTGGACATTCCGGCCCGGCTAAGCGGTCGGCTCAGGCCGACAGCGTGCCGCGGCCCTTGGCACGGCGGGAAGAAAGGATGGCGCGGCCGGCACGGGTGCGCATGCGCAGCCGGAAGCCGTGGGTCTTGGCGCGCCGGCGGTTGTTCGGCTGATAGGTGCGCTTGCTCACGTCACAACTCCGTCTTCAACTACGTCAGGGGGCATCCGCTGCAAGACGCCACTTTATCAGAGCGCGGCGGAGCAACCGCTCAACCCTACGCACGGCGGTTGCAGCGGTCAACCATATCCTGGATCGGCACGCCGTCATGCAGGAACCCGAACGACCAGCAGGTCTTTCCACGCACAAAGTGAATCTTTTCCTGCGAACGGGCGGCGCTCGCCTGGGACAGCGGTTGTAGTCCCCCGGCAGGCGCTGTTAGCGTGCGCGGTTGCTGGTCTTACCCGTCCGTTCGCATACCGCGAAGCGGCGGCCAAAACCGGACAAGCAGGTGGATCGTTCGCCATGGTGAGCCTGTTTCAAGCCCGCGCCGCTACAGGCTCCGGTGATTCTGCCGACCATCCGGCCGGGAGCGCCATCGGCACCGTCACGGGTTGTGGATAACCTGTGGATAGCCGGTGGCGCCGTGCGTGTTCAGCGCGTTGACTGTGCTGGGTTGGGGGAGCCGATCGGTCGCCTGCACGGGCGCCGACAGGCACAGGGAAGGCCGGACACAAGGTCCACCGGGGGTCGGTGGCGATGGGGGTGGCGCGGCGGTGGCCGATCAGGTCGACCTGGGCATGCTGTGGCAGGACACACTCAGCGAATTGTCCGAGGAGATCGCTTCCCGGCAGCAGCGTGCCTACCTCCGGTTCACCCGTCTCCGGGCCATCGTCGAGGACACCGCGCTGCTGTCGGTTCCGGACGCGTACACCCGGGACGTGATCGAGCTGCGGCTGCGGCCGGCGATCACCGAGGCCCTCACCCGGCGGCTGAACCGGCCGATCCAGGTCGCCGTCACGGTCCGCCCACCGGAGGACGGGACCGGCATGCCCGGCACTGTCTACGGCACCCCGGTGGAGGCCGAGTCCGAGCCGCCGCCCCGCGACGCGCAGCCGATGCACTACGCCGACGCGCCGCGCAACCCGGATCCCCGGCCGTTCCAGCCCGAGCTTCCGGCCTATCCGCCGGAGCAATCGGCGTACCAGCAGCAGGCCTTCGGGCCGGCGGACCGCGCGCCCGAGCCGTACCCGACGGGTTCCGCGCAGCACTCCGCGCCGGCCGGGCCCTACGGGCGTAACGCCGCCTCCGCCCGCGACGGCCAGGAGGCGCTCTTCGCCGACCCGATGCCGGCCGCGCCGCAGGTCAACCGGCCCGCCCCGGCACGCGCGCCGGAGAAGGGCCCCGAGCGCGAGATGCCCCCGGCGCCGAACGAGGCGGCCGCGCTGCGGATGCCCGCCGACCCGGCACATCTGCGGGAGAACCAGCGCCAGCTCGACGACCGCCGCGACGACACGATGCCGATGCGCGGCGACAACGGCCCCGGCCGTCCACAGGCCGACCTGCGCGGCCCCGGCGCGTCCCCGCGTCCCGGCGGCCAGGACGGGAACCGGCTCAACCCGAAGTACATGTTCGAGACGTTCGTCATCGGCTCGTCCAACCGGTTCGCGCATGCCGCGTCGGTCGCGGTGGCCGAGTCACCGGCGAAGGCGTACAACCCGCTGTTCATCTACGGCAGCTCCGGGCTGGGCAAGACGCACCTCCTGCACGCCATCGGTCATTACGCGACCACCCTCGGGCACGCGCGCTCGGTGCGCTACGTCTCGACCGAGGAGTTCACGAACGACTTCATCAACAGCCTGCGCGACGACAAGACGCAGGCGTTCCAGCGCCGTTACCGCGACGTCGACATCCTGCTGATCGACGACATCCAGTTCCTGGAGAACCGCGAGCGGACGCAGGAGGAGTTCTTCCACACCTTCAACACCCTCCACAACGCGAACAAGCAGATCGTCATCAGCTCCGACCGCTCGCCGCGCCAGCTCGCCACGCTGGAGGACCGGATGCGCACCCGCTTCGAGTGGGGCCTGCTCGCCGACATCCAGCCGCCCGACCTCGAGACGCGCATCGCGATCCTGCAGAAGAAGGCCGCCCAGGAGCGGATGTACGCGCCCGACGACGTGCTGGAGTTCATCGCCTCCCGGGTCTCCAACTCGATCCGCGAACTCGAGGGCGCCCTCATCCGGGTGACCGCGTTCGCCAGCCTGACCCGCTCCCCGGTGCAGCTCTCGCTCGCCGAGGAGGTCCTGCGCGACTTCATGCCCGACGGCGCCGGCCCGGAGATCACCGCGGACCAGATCATGGTCTCCACCGCTGACTACTTCGGCGTCTCCCTGGAGGACCTGCGCGGGCACTCCCGCAGCCGGGTGCTGGTCAACGCGCGACAGGTCGCCATGTACCTCTGCCGCGAGCTCACCGACCTGTCGCTTCCCCGGATCGGTCAGGCATTCGGCGGCCGCGACCACACCACCGTCATGCACGCGGACCGCAAGATCCGGCAGCACATGGCCGAGCGCCGGTCCCTCTACAACCAGATCGCCGAGCTCACCAACAGGATCAAACAGAACACCTGATTTCGGTACGGCGTCAGCACCGTCCCGCAGCACCGTCCCCGAGCGCTGCCGAGCTCCTACAGCCGGCAGCGCTTCGTCGTCCGCGGGCCGTCCATCGCTATCGCACCGCCTCCGACGACACTGCCGACCAGATCACGCGTCGTCCGCGTCGTCGTCCACACGCGTCTCGGCGCTCGTCGCCGTCCGGGTGGCCGTCCGCGCGCCTCGGCACTCGTCGAGGGCACGTCGTCGAGTCGAGGATCGCGGCGCCCCACTCCGGCCGCTGGTGCCTCGCCGGGCTGAACTGACAGATCGGCACGCTCTCCGCTCCACTGATCACCAGCGGTCGGGACGGTCCCCGGGACGCGGATGTGCGACGCCGGCGCCGGGTGTGGACAACCGGTGGCGTACGGGAAATCCGGGTTTTGCACAGCGACGACGCCCCGCCGAGAAAGCAGCGTTTCCCACAGGCACCTGACAACAGCTCTGAGCTGGGACAACACGGCTGTCCACACGTTTATCCACGGCTTTCACCGCGTTACCCACAGATTTATCCCCAGATTTGGCTCTGACCTGGAGAGATTGACATTCTTCCATGTGAACTTTCTTGTGCGGTCGGAGCGAACTTGTCAACGTCGGAACGGGTCAGTTTCGTGCCAACGTTGTCCACACTCGTCCACAGGCATCCACAGGCTTCGTCCCCAGACGGTGGATAACTTTTAGGTCGTTAACCACAGATGTGGACAACTCCTGGGGAAATCGATGTGGACAGACACGGAGAGTTAGCTGCTAGTCAGCTGCCTGTGGACGAGTGTGGATAGCCTGTTGAAGGTTCTGGGGACAACGTGACGCCGGCGTCTCGGCGTCGTCCACAGGTCGGGGGACAAACCCGGTGGATAACCGGTGGATAGCCTGTGTACAACGGTGGATAACCCTGTTGGCGAACCCCGGGTGTGGACAAGTAGGCATGGTTGTACCCCGGTTACCCACATGTGAATCACCGGTGGATAACCCTCTCACCAGCGGAAACGCGGGTTCTCCACAGAATGCACAGGACCGATGAAGACGACTAGTTATCTCTCTAATAGATAAAAAGAAATCATCAGCGTGTGGAAAGGCTGGTCGGCCTGCCTCCGGGCCGTGGAGGGCACAGGTCGGGAAGAGCCAGCACCAAGGAGCCAGGTGCCTCGGTCTGCCCTGTCACCGTCGCGCTCGGGCAGTGCGCCGGAGCGACTTCATCAAGAGCCGGGTGTCAGCCTCCGAGGCGCGAACGATCCCGCGCATCACCCTGTCGCCGATCGGATCCCCGAAGAGAGCACCGAGAAGGTGTAGACGCGCCCTTCCGGGTCGATGGAGAGTTAGCACCCGTGAGCGTCGCTGCCCCGCCGCGGTGGAACCCGCCCGGCTGGCACCGCACACTCGCACCGAGCTCCAGCACCGCACTCCAGCAGAGGTCGTAGCCGCCGCTCCCGCCACAACGCCTGAGGGCCCACATTCAGCCGGACGGCGTCAGCACCGTGGAGTGGCGGCATTTCGCTTCTCCGGCGAAGCAAGGCAAGGTAGGTCCGTGCCGTCAGGCTCGGCGGGTCCTGCCTGCCGCACCCGGGGTCGGGCACACGTCAACACGGTCAGCGCCATAGAGTTTCAGTGGGCTCCACGCCCCGTAGAGGAAGCATCGCGGAGGACAGCATGAAGTTCCGGGTGGAGCGAGACTCGCTCGCCGAGGCCGTCGCCTGGACGGCCAAGAGCCTGCCGAGCCGGCCGTCAGTGCCGGTGCTCGCCGGTGTCCTGCTGCGAGTGACCGACGGCCGCCTGCAGGTCTCCGGGTTCGACTACGAGGTCTCCAGCCAGGTCTCCGTCGAGGTCCAGGCGGATGCGGACGGCGCCGCGCTGGTCTCCGGCCGCCTGCTCGCCGAGATCACCAAGGCGCTGCCCGGCAAGCCTGTCGACATCGCCGCTGTCGGCGCTCACCTCGAGCTGGTCTGCGGCAGTGCGCGTTTCACCCTGCCCACGATGCCGGTGGAGGACTATCCGACCCTGCCGGACATGCCGTCCAGCGCGGGGACCGTCGACGCCGCTACGTTCGCCTCAGCGGTTTCCCAGGTGGCCATCGCGGCCGGCCGGGACGAGACGCTGCCGATGATGACCGGTGTGCGCATCGAGCTGAACGGCACGACCATGGCGATGCTGGCCACCGACCGCTACCGGCTGGCCATGCGGGAGATCGAGTGGAACCCGGACGACCCGGAGATCAGCCTCAACGCGCTGGTCCCGGCGAAGACGCTGAACGACACGGCCAAGGCGCTCGGCCCGGGCGGTGGCTCGGCCACCCTGGCACTGGCACAGGGCAACGCCGGCGAGGGCATGATCGGTTTCGCCGGTGGACAGAAGCGCACGACCAGCCGCCTGCTCGACGGGGCGAACTACCCGCCGGTGCGCTCGCTCTTCCCCGCCTCGCACAACGCCGAGGCCCGGATCAGCGTCTCCGCCCTGGTGGAGGTCGTCCGCCGGGTCGCGCTGGTCGCCGAGCGCACCACCCCGGTGCTGCTCAGCTTCAGCGAGGACGGTCTGGTCGTCGAGGCCGGCACCACCGAGGAGGCGCGCGCCAGCGAGGCGATGGAGGCGGCGTTCACCGGTGAGGCGCTGACGATCGGCTTCAACCCGCAGTACCTGATCGACGGCCTGCAGAACCTCGGCGCGCCGACGGCGGTGTTCTCGTTCGTCGACGCGTTCAAGCCCGCTGTGATCTCGCCCGCTGGCGAAAGTGGCGAAATCATCCCGGGATACCGCTATCTGATCATGCCGATCCGGGTAACGCGCTGATACTGAGCGAGGAACATTCGCACTTCTAGGGGGAAGACCATGCAACTCGGCCTGATCGGTCTCGGCCGAATGGGTGGCAACATGCGGGAACGCCTGCGTGCTGCCGGGCATGACGTGGTCGGATTCGACCACAACGCGGACAAGTCGGACGTTGCCAACCTGGCCGAGCTGGTGGAGAAGCTGGCGGCTCCACGGGTCATCTGGACCATGGTGCCGGCCGGGCAGATCACCGAAGACACCATCAACGAGCTCGCGGGGCTGCTCTCCGAGGGCGACATCATCATCGACGGCGGGAACTCCAAGTTCACCGACGACGGCCCGCGGGCCGAGCGGTTGAAGCCGAAGGGCATCCACTACCTGGATGTCGGCGTCTCCGGTGGCATCTGGGGCTTCACCAACGGGTACGCGCTGATGGTCGGTGGCGACGAGGAGATCGTGGCGCACTGCCAGCCGATCTTCGACGCGCTCAAGCCGGCCGGTCAGTTCGGCTTCGCGCACGCCGGCAAGCACGGCGCCGGTCACTACGCCAAGATGATCCACAACGGCATCGAGTACGGCATGATGCAGGCGTACGGCGAGGGCTACGAGATCCTTCTGGCCTCCGAGCTCGTCGACAACGTGCCGGCGGTCATCAAGAGCTGGCGTGAGGGCAGTGTCGTCAAGTCTTGGCTGCTCGACCTGCTCGACCGTGCGCTCGACGAGGACCCGACGCTCGCCAACCTCAAGGGCTACGTCGAGGACACCGGCGAGGGCCGGTGGACCGTCGACGAGGCGATCCGCCTTGCCGTTCCGGCCCATGTCCTGGCTGCCTCGATCTTCACGCGTTTCGAGTCACGGCAGGCCGACTCCCCGGCGATGAAGGCCGTCGCCGCGCTGCGCCAGCAGTTCGGCGGCCACGCCGTCAAGCGCTGACCCATGCACGTACGCCGGGTCGAGCTCGTCGACTTCCGTTCCTACGGGCGGGTTGCCGTCGATCTCGAACCCGGCGTTTCCGTGCTGGTCGGTCAGAACGGCATGGGCAAGACGAACCTCATCGAGGCGCTGGGCTATGTGGCCACTCTGGACAGTCACCGGGTCGCCACCGACGCGCCGCTGGTGCGGTTCGGTGCCGCCTCGGCGGTGATCCGCTGCGCGATCGTCCACGATGGTCGCGAGCTGCTGGTCGAGCTGGAGATCGTGCCGGGCAAGGCGAACCGGGCGCGGCTCAACCGGTCCCCGGTGCGGCGCCCGCGCGAGGTGCTCGGCGCCCTGCGGATGGTGCTCTTCGCGCCGGAGGATCTGGAGCTGGTCCGCGGCGACCCGTCCGAGCGCCGGCGTTATCTCGACGATCTGCTGGTCGCCCGGCTGCCGCGGTATGCCGGGGTGCGGGCCGATTACGACCGGGTGGTCAAGCAGCGCAACGCGTTGCTGCGGACGGCGTACCTGACCCGCAAGGTGGGCGGCACCCGCGGGCAGGACCTGTCGACGCTGGCCGTCTGGGACCAGCATCTGGCCTATCACGGGGCCGAGCTGCTCGCCGGTCGTCTCGAGCTCGCGGCGGCTCTCGGGCCGCATCTGACCAAGGCCTACGACGCGGTTGCGGCGGGGAAGTCGGCGGCGTCCATCACGTACGCGTCGCGGCTCGGCGAGAACGTGACACCGGACCGCCCGGCTCTGGAGGCGGCGCTGCTGGCCCGGATGCAGGAGCGCCGGCCCGCCGAGATCGAGCGCGGCACGACGCTGGTCGGCCCGCATCGCGACGACCTGGCACTGTCCCTCGGCGAGCTGCCGGCCAAGGGGTATGCGAGCCATGGTGAGTCGTGGTCGTTCGCGCTGGCGCTGCGCCTCGCGGCGTACGACCTGTTGCGGTCGGACGGCATCGAGCCGGTGCTGGTGCTCGACGACGTGTTCGCGGAGCTGGACGCGGGGCGGCGCGACCGGCTGGCGGCGCTGGTGTCCGACGCCGCGCAGCTGCTGGTGACGTGCGCGGTGCCGGAGGACGTGCCGGCCTCCCTGCACGGTGCCCGGTTCGACGTGACGACCGGGTCGGTGACCCGTGTGCCCTGATGCCGGCGGCATCACCCACAGCCTGTGGACAACTGCTGTGGTGTTTTGCGGGAAGAGACCGGTTTTGGACGGTGATCGTCCGGTGCTGCGCGCGGCCCGGCAGGGTGCAGCCGGAACGAATCGCCGTTCTACCGCTCTCAGCGCGTCCTGGGTTCGCCTGATCCGCTCGCCGCAGGGTCCAGTGTGGTCCGGCGTGCCGAGCGGCGCTGGTGCGAGCGTAAGTTGTCCACAGGGGGTGGCGGCATGCCGCGCAAGGTGAGCGGAACGGGTGACGATCGACCGGCCGGGCGACCCGTGGCCGGGGCGGGGCCCGCGCCCTCCGGTGGAGGGGCCGTGCCGGGCGCTGCCGGGGCGCTGCCGGACGCTGCTGATGCCGCTGCCGGTGAGGCCGGGAAGGCCGGCCCGGAGCTGGCCCGCGCGGTGCTGGACGCCGCCCTGGCGAAGCGTCGGTCGGCGGCTCAGCAGCCGCGGCGGCGCACCGGCGGCAAAGGTGGCGAGAAACGGCTGCGCGGCTATTCCGGGCCGGGGCCGGACCCGCGGGACCCGCAGTTGTTCGGTGCGATGCTGGAGCGCCTGATGAAGGCCCGTGGCTGGGAGCGCCCGAAGGCCGAGGCCACCGTCTTCGGTGCTTGGGAGAAGGTGGTCGGGCCGGACATCGCGGCGCACAGCCGGCCGATCAAGCTCGACGGCGGGGTGCTCACCGTCGAGGCCGAGTCCACCGCGTGGGCCACCCAGCTGCGGATGCTGACCGGGCGATTGCTGAAGCAGATCGCCGGCGAGGTCGGCCACAACGTGGTGACCAGGCTGAACATCCACGGGCCGGCGGCGCCGTCGTGGAATCGGGGGCCGCGCCGGGTGCAGGGCCGGGGGCCGCGCGACACCTACGGCTGAGCCGGGATCCCGGTTTCGCTGTGCGGTTCCGGGCTGTCACCGATGAGCGACATTCGGTGAAAGTTCGTCGTACTTGCAACCCTGGCGCGTTTCCCAGCGTCTTAGGCTGCATGGTGCTTCGGCGATTGCTGGCTCTGTCCCTGGTCGTGCTGTCCCTGATCGTGCCGGGCCTGCTCGCGGTCGCGGCGAGTCCGGCGTGGGCCGCCGCCTATTACGGCGGCTCGGTGCCGGACGGCATGCGCTGGTCGCTGTTCCTGGGCACCGGCATCGCGGTGCTGCTGCTGGTGATCGTCGGCGAGATGTGGTGGCTGGCTCGGCAGGACGCTCGTGCTTCTGCCGAGTCCGACGCCTCCTGACGGAAAGGGTGCGGCGCGACCACCCACGGACATCGCCCTTGCGGGCTGAGCGTTCAGGGCGCGTCAGCGCCCTGCTCGGCCCGCAAGGGTCCCCGCGGGAGCGGCGGCGAGGGACCACCCGCCCACCTGGGACCTCAGGAACTTGATCTTCGATCTTGAGGGTCGTGACCGGAAGCGATCGGTCAGTAGTCCGCGAAGATCGCGAAGCCGCGCTCGGCGCAGCGACGGTAGAAACCGGCCAGGACCGCGAGCTCGGTGCGCGCGAAGCTCCAGTGCGGCGCGTTGCCGGCGTCGTCGCGCAGCGCGGCGAGCCGGTGGTCGAGCCAGCGCAACTGCTGCTCGGCGAGGCGGCCGCCGGCGATCGCGGTCCGCATCACCTCCGCCACCGTGTCGAAGGTGACCAGGTCGCCGAACTTCTCGTGGCCCTCGACGAAGCGTTCCAGGCCGCCGGCGATCCAGGCGCAGCCGTCCGGGTCGATCACCGGATCCTCGTCCTCGGCGGCCGCGTCGGTCGCGTAGAGCACGCCCTCGAGCCCCAGCAGCAGGTCGACGAGCTCGGTGTACGCGGTCGCGCGCACGGTGCCGGTCTTGGCGATGTGCAGTGCGAGCGCACCGGTGGGCGCGGCGATCTCCGGGGCGTCGGCGATCGCGCCGAAGTCCACGAACTCGGCGGGAGCCACCGGGTCGTAGTACTGGTTCGTCCGCGGCCAGTGCACCGCGACGTTGTCCAGGCCCTTGTCGTGCGCCATCGGGCAACCCTTCCTCGACATGACCTTGCGGCCCTGCGCCATGCACGGCCCGCGCGGGCGAGGTTACGACACCAGCGCCTGCCGCTGACAGGCAGTGTGGCAGCGACGGCCGATCGGGCCCGGAAGGCGCGCCCGGCTGGCAGCGTTTGCGATTGCGCGGCTGGGCGTTCCGTGTAGGGGGAGACGTGGGAGGCAGGCTGAATCGCGCTACGGGACTCTCAGACGCCCGGAAGGGGTGCGCGCCCTCGCCAACTCGCTTCGGCGGAGTAGAATCGACAGCGACCGGGAAAACTGTGCTTGACGGTGTTCGGACTGCTACACGCAGCCACCTTCGTCACGCTACGCGGTTTTTCCAGCCGATCACGATCCGCGGGCAGCCCGCGGCGACCGGCGTGCATGGTTCCACCGGTGGTCCGCTCTTCTCGCGGTGTCATCAGCCGGTGCGTCGTGCGCGCCGATCGTTGCTGGGTGCCTGCCAACCCCGTGCGGGGCCTTCCGGGCCCGGTGCGAGAAAGCGGCCGAGGGTGGCAGAGAACAATCAGGAGTACGGTGCCGATTCCATCACTGTGCTCGAAGGCCTTGAAGCGGTTCGCAAGCGTCCCGGCATGTACATCGGCTCGACCGGCGAGCGCGGCCTGCACCACCTGATCTGGGAGGTTGTGGACAACGCCGTCGACGAGGCGCTCGCGGGGTACTGCGACACCATCGACGTGGTCCTGCTGGCCGATGGTGGTGTCTCGGTCACCGACAACGGCCGTGGCTTCCCGGTGGACCTGCACCCCAAGTTGAAGAAGCCGGGTGTCGAGGTGGCGCTGACCGTGCTGCACGCCGGTGGCAAGTTCGACAACCAGGCCTACAAGGTCTCCGGTGGTCTGCACGGCGTCGGCGTCTCCGTGGTGAACGCGCTCTCCACCCGGATGGCGGTGGAGATCCACAAGAAGGGCTTCGTCTGGCGGCAGCAGTACAACCTGTCGATCCCGACCGAGCTGATCAAGGGCGAGTCCACCGACAAGACCGGTTCGACCGTCCAGTTCTGGCCGGATCCGAACATCTTCGAGACGGTGGAGTTCGACTACCAGACGATCTACCGCCGGTTGCAGGAGATGGCCTTCCTGAACCGGGCTCTCACCATCAACTTCACCGACAGCCGCCCCGGGTTCGAGGACGAGAACGGTGAGCCCCGCAAGGTCACCTTCATGTACTCGGACGGCATCGCGGATTTCGTCCGGCACCTCAACGCGACGAAGAACGCGATCCACAAGACGGTGATCCAGTTCAGCACCGAGGACGACGAGGCCGGCATGGGCGTCGAGATCGCCATGCAGTGGAACGAGTCCTACGGCGAGTCGGTCTACACCTTCGCGAACCGCATCAACACCCACGAGGGCGGCACCCACGAGGAGGGCTTCCGTTCCGCGCTGACGACGATCGTCAACAAGTACGGGATCGAGAAGAAGTTCCTCAAGGGCGACCAGAAGCTGTCCGGTGAGGACATCCGTGAGGGGCTTGCCGCGATCATCTCGGTGACCCTGCGCGAGCCGCAGTTCGAGGGTCAGACCAAGACGAAGCTCGGCAACACCGATATGAAGAGCTTCGTCCAGCGGGTCGCCAACGAGCAGCTCGCCGACTGGTTCGACCGCAACCCGGCGGACGCCAAGCTGATCATCACCAAGGCCGACCAGGCCGCCCGCGCCCGGATTGCCGCGCAGCAGGCGCGCAAGCTGGCCCGCCGCAAGTCGCTGCTGGAGTCCGGCTCGATGCCGGGCAAGCTGGCCGACTGCCAGTCCACCGACCCGCGTGAGACGGAGCTGTTCATCGTCGAGGGTGACTCGGCCGGCGGCTCGGCGAAGCAGGGCCGCTCCAGCAAGTACCAGGCGATTCTTCCGATCCGCGGCAAGATCCTGAACGTGGAGAAGGCCCGGATCGACCGGGTGCTGAAGAACAACGAGGTCCAGGCGCTGATCACGGCGATGGGCACCGGCATCCACGACGAGTTCGACATCAGCCGGCTGCGGTATCACAAGATCATCCTGATGGCCGACGCCGACGTCGACGGCCAGCACATCCAGACCCTGCTGCTCACCCTGCTGTTCCGCTTCATGCGGCCGCTGGTCGAGCAGGGCCACGTCTACCTGGCCGCCCCGCCGCTTTACAAGATCAAGTGGAACAAGCGCGGCGACGATGCGCAGTACGCGTACTCCGACCGTGAGCGGGACGGGCTGATCGCGCTGCGCCAGCAGAAGAAGCCGAACGCCAAGCCCGACGACATCCAGCGGTTCAAGGGTCTCGGCGAGATGAACTTCCACGAGCTGTGGGACACCACGATGGACCCCGAGACGCGGACGCTGCGCCAGGTCACCCTGGACGACGCCGCGGTGGCCGACGAGTTGTTCAGCGTGCTGATGGGTGAGGACGTCGAGGCCCGGCGGTCCTTCATCCAGCGCAACGCGAAGGACGTCAGGTTCCTCGACATCTGAACTCCCGGGGTTGCACTGCTGGTCACGTGTCCACAGCGAAGGGCACCTTTCCACAGTGTTATCCACAGCAGTTCGCGGGTCTTTGGCCGAATTTGTCTGGCTTCACCTTGAGTAAGGGTTAACAGTGACTGACATTCCCGAACCCCCTGACGGCGACGCTTCCCCGGAGGAGACCGGCGGCGGTGTGACCCAGCGCGTCGAGCCGGTGGGTCTCGAGGTCGAGATGCAGCGCTCGTATCTCGACTACGCGATGAGCGTCATCGTGGGCCGCGCGCTGCCGGACGTCCGCGACGGCCTGAAGCCGGTGCACCGCAAGATCCTCTATGCGATGTACGACGCCGGCTTCCGCCCCGACCGTGGCTACGTCAAGTGCGCGCGCGTCGTCGGCGACGTGATGGGCAACTACCACCCGCACGGCGACTCGTCCATCTACGACGCCCTGGTCCGGATGGGCCAGCCGTGGTCGCTGCGGTACCCGCTGATCGACGGCAACGGCAACTTCGGCTCGCCGGGCAACGACCCGCCGGCCGCCATGCGTTACACCGAGTCGAAACTGTCCCCGCTGGCGATGGAGATGCTGCGGGACATCGACGAGGACACCGTCGACATGCAGGACAACTACGACGGGCGTACGAAGGAGCCGACGATCCTGCCGGCCCGCTTCCCGAACCTGCTCGTCAACGGGTCCGAGGGCATCGCGGTCGGCATGGCCACCAAGATCCCGCCGCACAACCTGCGGGAGATCGCGGCCGCGGTCCAGTGGTGCCTGGACAACATCGAGGCCGACGAGGCGACGATGCTCGAGGCGCTCCTCGAGATCGTCAAGGGTCCCGACTTCCCGACCTACGGCCTGATCGTGGGCCAGCAGGCGATCCAGGACGCGTACCGGACCGGGCGTGGCTCGATCCGGATGCGCGCGGTCGTCGAGGTCGAGGAGGACCAGCGCGGCCGGCCGTGTCTCGTGGTGACCGAGCTGCCGTACCAGGTGAACCCGGACAACCTCGCCGAGCGGGTCGCCGAGCTGGTCAAGGAGGGCAAGCTCACCGGCATCGCCGACATCCGGGACGAGTCGTCCGGGCGTACCGGCATGCGGCTGATCCTGGTCCTCAAGCGCGACGCGGTCGCCAAGGTGGTGCTGAACAACCTCTACAAGCACACCCAGCTGCAGGAGACCTTCGGCGCCAACATGCTGGCGCTGGTCGACGGCGTGCCGCGGACGCTGAATCTGGCGCAGTTCATCCGCTACTACGTCGACCACCAGATCGAGGTCATCCGCCGGCGTACGGCGTACCGCCTGCGCAAGGCCGAGGAGCGCGCGCACATCCTGCGCGGTCTGGGCAAGGCGCTGGACATGCTCGACGAGGTCATCGCCCTGATCCGGCGCTCGCCCACGGTGGAGGACTCCCGCCAGGGCCTGATGACCCTGCTCGACGTCGACGAGATCCAGGCCACCGCGATCCTCGACATGCAGCTGCGCCGCCTGGCCGCCCTGGAGCGGCAGCGGATCATCGACGAGCTGGTGAAGATCGAGCTCGAGATCGCCGACTTCAAGGACATCTTGGCGAAGCCGGAGCGGCAGCGGGCGATCATCTCCGACGAACTCGGCGAGATCGTGCAGAAGTTCGGGGACGACCGGCGCACCCAGATCATCCCGTTCGACGGCGAGGTCTCCATGGAGGACCTCATCGCGCGCGAGGACGTTGTGGTGACCATCACACGAACTGGTTATGCGAAGCGCACCAAGGTCGACATGTATCGATCCCAGCGGCGCGGCGGCAAGGGTGTGAGCGGCGCTACCCTGCGACAGGACGACATCGTCTCGCACTTCTATGTGATCTCGACCCACGACTGGATGCTGTTCTTCACGAACAAAGGCCGGGTATATCGGGCGAAAGCCTACGAACTTCCCGAAGCGAACCGGACGGCCAAGGGTCAGCACGTCGCGAACCTGCTGGCGTTCCAGCCGGACGAGCAGATCGCCCAGGTCATCCAGATCCCGAATTACCAGGTCGCGCCCTACCTTGTGCTCGCCACTAAGAATGGTCTCGTGAAGAAGACCCGCCTCGACGAATTTGACTCCAACCGCAGCGGTGGCATTATCGCCATCAACCTGCGGGAGGATGACGAATTGGTGGGCGCGGCTCTGGTGGCACCGGAGGACGACCTCCTGCTCGTGTCCAAGCACGCCCAGGCCATCCGGTTCAACGCGACCGACGAGGCGCTGCGGCCGATGGGGCGCGCGACCTCGGGTGTGATCGGCATGCGCTTCGGCGACAACGACGAGCTTCTCGCCATGGAAGTGGTGCGCGACGACATGGATGTGTTGGTCGCCACCAACGGTGGGTATGCGAAGCGAACGCCGATCGAGGAGTATCCGGTGCAGGGGCGTGGCGGCAAGGGGGTGCTCACCGCGAAGATCACCGAACGACGTGGTGGACTTGTCGGCGCTCTGGTGATCAGCCCGGAGGATGAACTGTTTGCCATCACCAGCAATGGTGGTGTCATCCGGACTCCCGTGAAGCCTGTACGGCGCACACGGGATCGGAACACAATGGGGGTCAAGCTGATGGACCTCCCTGAAGGTGTAACCATCGTGGCGCTTGCTCGCAATGCCGACGAGCCTGACGAACAGGACTAGTTGATGCCGGAGACACAGGCGAAGTCGGGGGGCCCCGGGAGCTCAGCAGCTCCGGGCGATGCGGCGAAGAATGACAGCGCCGCAACGCCTGGACGCGAGTCCGCTGGGCGCGCCGCTGTCCCCGCCGATGCCCCGTCCCCGCCGAAGTTCACCAGGGCGCCGGGCATGGCCCCGCCGCCGGGTGAGCCGTCCGCTGCCGGGCCGGAAGCCGATGCCAAGCGCCAGCAGCCCGGCGGGCCCGCTGTGGCCAAGGCCTCGGCGGCGGTGCCGGTTGTGACCAAGGGCAAGGGCGCCGCGCCCGGTGCTGCCCAGTCGCGCCCCGGGACGACCCCCGGGACCGTCACGGGCTCCGCTGCGCGCCCGGCGGGCAGCGGCCCCACGGTGACCCCGCCCGGTGCCTCGAAGCAGCGCACCGCGCCGGTCAGCGGGACGGCCACGCCGGCCGGCTCGAGTGGGACGTCGGCGGTCGGGGCCGCCCGGGTCTCCGAAGCGGTTCGTTCGGCTCGCTCCACGGTGTCCTCGGCTGCCGCGCGCGGCCCGCGCCGGGCGCGGCTGAACCTCAAGCGGATCGACCCCTGGTCCGTGATGAAGTTCGCGTTCGCGGTCTCCATCGTGCTGTTCATCGTGGTGGTAGTCGCGACGTCGGTGCTCTACCTGGCGCTGGACACCATGGGCGTGTGGACCTCGGTCAACGACAGCCTCAAGGAACTGGTCAGCGCGAGCGGCGGCTCGGAGGCCTCCGGCGGCTTCCGGATCACCGCGTGGGGCGTCATCGGCACGTCGATGCTGATCGGCGCGGTCAACGTCGTGCTGTTCACGGCGCTGGCGACGCTCGGGGCGTTCATCTACAACGTCTGCGCCGACCTGGTCGGCGGCATCGAGCTGACGCTCGCGGAACGCGACTGACATGCCTGATCGGGTTGTGAGCCACCCCCGTTTTGGTGGCTCGCAACCCGATGCGGTAATGTTCTGTCCGCAGGTGAGGGGCTATAGCTCAGTCGGTTAGAGCGCAGAGCTGATAACTCTGAGGTCGATGGTTCGATTCCATCTAGCCCCACGAGCGATCGGGCGATCCTGTCCGCACGGATGGCGCGGACTTGGGTCGCCCATTGTTTTGCTCGCCCAGTTGCGTCTCCCGTCCCAGAGTGGGGGTAGTTGATGCTCAAGAAGCTTCTGATCGTGGCCGCCGTTGTCGGTGCTGCCACCCTGGTGGTCAAGAAGGTCAAGGCCTCCAGCGACGAGCGAGCCCTGTGGCACGAGGCGACCACCGCTCCTGATCTGCGCTGAGGCGCTGTCCGGGGCCCTAGCTCAACTGGCAGAGCACCGCCTTTGCAAGGCGGGGGTTAGGGGTTCAAGTCCCCTGGGCTCCACAGACTTCTCAAGCCCTCACCATTTGGTGAGGGCTTCAGCGTTTTCCCGGCGTTCGTTTCCAATACGGACAGATCGACAGCACATCTCATTCTTTGCTTTACCGGACGTCTAAATGTTTGGTCTACTGACGCGGTGAGACGGCGGGTTCTTCTGGCGGCGGTGGTCCTGGCGCCGCTGGCTGGATGCGGTAAGTCGCGGGCGGGGCTGGCGAGCCAGAGCCGGACGAACCTGACCGACACCAGCAGTGATCAAGGACACCTGTGGGTCGGTCCGGACGGCCCGCTGGCACGGGGCTTCTGCCTGACGATGGTGAGCGGGCTGTCCCCGGAAGCAGCGGTGAAGGCGATCGGCGGGACGATCTCCGAGCAGGTCACCTGGCCGCAGGTGGTCGGCCCCGGTGACGGTGAGGAGAACGCCGCTCGGTATTTCCTCGGGGTGAGCGGGTTCGGCCGGTGGACGATGCTCCTCGAGGACGGTCCCGGCAGCCTGGGGATGACCGAGGCGATCGCGGAGCCGCTCTCCAAGGGGCGCACCGTCGTGGCGTACCGGGGGAATGCCGCGGGGCGCGGGACCCGGCGGCTCTACGAGCGGGGCCGGCTGAAGACCGAGGTGGCCGACCACACCGAGACGGCGATCACGTTCATCGAGAAGAAGACCAGGCTGAAGCTGAGCGGGGCGATCCTCGCCAAGAAGGACTTCCTGCTGGTCACCGTTCCGAAGGTTTAGCTACGCATTAGCCCGGTCTGGGTCTGCCAGTTATCCACAGAGGAACGAGGAAATCCTGCGTACGGCCATTCCGGCGGTTAGCCTGCGACTCGTGAGCGAACGAAGGCGGGCTGCCGCCGTGATCGTGCGGGACGGCCGCGTGCTGATGGTGCACGAGCGCAGCCGGCGATCCGGGGGCGGCGAGTGGTGGACTCTGCCAGGTGGTGGGCTGGAGCCCGGTGAGACCGCCGAAGATGCGGTGCGCCGCGAGGTCTTCGAGGAGACCGGGCTGATCGTCAGCGACTTGAGGTATGTGCTGGAGATGCCGTACCCGTCGGGGATGACGTCGGTCTTCGCGGTGACGGTGGCGGACGGCGAGCCGCGGGCCGGGCGGGATGACGGGAAGGGGCCGGAGCCGCTCGGGCTGGACTGGCTGCCGGTGCCGGAGCTGCCGATCGAGACCAGCGGGGTGGCGGTGCCGCCGCTGATGGTGGTGCTGCCGACGATGGGGCCGCCGGTGGAGCGGGCCGCCGCGGGCGATCGGTAGGAAAGCGCGCGGCGGGGCAGGCTGCGGTCAGACCGAGGCCGACTCGGAGACCGAGGAGGTGCTCTCGGCCTGGGCCGTGGCGATCGCGCGGTGTCGCTCCGCCACGAAGTAGGCGGCGGCCGCGGTGTAGCTGAAGGTCAGCAGCAGCCCCAGGATCCGAACCGAGGCGGGCGGGTAGGGCAGCATCGCGATCGTGAGCGAGGCGACTGCCCAGCTGGCCAGGAGCACGGTGTTGATCAGGTCGTTGCGGCCCCAGCGGCCGGCCCGGCGGTGGGCCTGACGCTGGATCTCCACGGTGAACGCGTGGGCCATGCCGAGCGCCAGGAGGGCCAGCAGAATCGTCGCGAAGACCGAGTGGTGGCCGCCGCCGATCGCGGCCATGGCGGTGGCGCCGGTCATCAGGGCCAGGCCGCTGACAGTGCCGACGCGGGGCGTGCGGCGTTCTGAGATGAGCTCCTCCTTCACAACCTCAGACATTCGGCATGATCCGCCGAAACCTGAGCGGTCGTGGCCTTACGGAGGTGCCCGGCCCCGGTCCGCTGGTCGTCTGGCTGCGCGGTCGGACTTGGGTGATGATGACGGGCGTGATGGGAAGCCTGCAGACCGAACCTGCCCAGTCTCGACCCGATCTGCTCGCGGTGCCGGTGGTCAAGGCGCTGTCGATGTGGCCGGACGAGGCGCCGATCGACGTCGATCAGGTGCTGGTGGCGCCGATCGATCCGGGCCTTGCCGACACCGCGGCATTCTGCGAGGCGTACGGGGTGACCCTCGCCGAGTCGGCCAACTGCGTGATCGTGGCGGGCCGGCGCGGAGAGGTCACGAAGTACGCGGCGTGCGTCGTCCTGGCCACCACGCGGGCCGACGTGAACGGAGTCGTCCGGCGGCATCTCGACGTGCGCAAGTGCAGCTTCGCGCCGATGGAGGAGGCGGTGTCGCTGACCGGGATGGAGTTCGGGGGGATCACGCCGATCGGGCTGCCCGCCGACTGGCCGATCCTGGTCGATTCCCGGGTGATCGCCGCGCCGCACGTCATCGTGGGATCCGGGGTGCGGCACAGCAAGATCGCGGTGGCCGGGCCGGCGCTCGGCGCACTCCCGGGCGCGCACGTGATCGAGGGGCTGGCCAGAGAACTCGGCTGAGCCTGCGCGCTACCGGAATGCGGGCCAGTGCTCCGGCCTTCAGGCCGGGGGTGAAGGCCCGCGCTGGGAGGGCCGTCAGGCCCGAGCAGTGCCTTAACCGGGACGGTTCTGCTGCTCGATGTACTGCTTGATGGCGCTCAGCGGGTGTGCCGCCGACAGACCCGGCGAAGTACGAACCCGACCAGAGCTTGTTATCCCGATAGTAGTGGCGTACCAGGTCGGGGAACTCCTGTCGCAGGCGGCGCGAGGAGACGCCTTTCAGGCTGTTGACCAGGCGGGCCGCGGCGACCTTGGGTGGGAGGTCGACGAGCAGGTGACATGGCTGTCGGCTCCGTTGAACG
>NZ_BOMH01000035.1 GCF_016862095.1 Actinoplanes cyaneus | reverse complement strand
GCGAAGAAGGGCTTCGACCCGGTTCTGGGCGCCCGGCCGCTGCGCCGCACGATCCAGCGCGAGCTGGAGGACACCCTCTCCGAGCAGATTCTCTTCAACGAGCTGCGCCCCGGCCAGATCGTCGTCGTGGACTGCGAGGGCGACCCGGCCAACGTGGAGAAGTCCAAGCTGGTCTTCCGCGGTGCCGAGAAGGCGGGTGCGGTGCCCGACGCGGTGCCGGCCGACCTCGGCGCGACCACCAGCGAGGAATGATCCACCGGCGGGTCTGACCCGCCACCAGCACGAAGGCGACGGCCCGGCTGCCACGGCAGCCGGGCCGTCGCGCGTCATACCTGAGTACTACGTGAAGGTGAGCACTGCGGAGTGACGCCCGCGACCCGGGCCGATTCATAGATTGCGATCCATGACGACGACGATCGCCGGGACTGGCCGCATCCTCCAGCCCGTTCTCTACTCCTGCGGGCTCGCGCTGGTGAGCGCGGCGAGTCTGGGCCTCGCGCTGGCCGGGCGGCAGGGCGCCGCCGTCCAGCTCGCGAACGGGTGGCAGAGCCGCCTCGGCGCTCCGGCCGCGCTGCCCGCCCGATTCGGCCCGGCCGCCGCGAACGCCGCGGCCGGGCTGCTGCTCGGGATTCTGGCGCTGATCCCGCTCGGGTTCCAGGCCCTCTTCGTGGCGCGGGGCGTCCTCTACGGATGGGTCGACCGCGGGCCGTACGACAACGCCTGGGGCGGGCCCGGCCGGGGCGGCGCCTGGGCGGTCCACTTCCTGGTCGGCGTGCCGATGGCGGCCGCCGGCATCGCCGGGCTGGTGGGGATCGCTGCGCTGCACCGGCGCTGGACGGCCCGGATGTCCGGCGAGCCCGGCGGCGCCTGGCTGCTGCCGGTCATCCTGCTGGTGACGGCGGCCGAGGTGGCGTTCTTCATCGCCTGGCTGCACCAGATCTGAGCCGTTAATGCGTGGCCGCGACGTCCCGGAACCCCGACCATGGGCGGATGCATGAGATCCGGGCGGTCTACGACGAGCGGACCATCACCGTCTACCAGGCATACTCGCCGGCGATCGCGGAACCGGCGCTGCGGGCCGGAACGTTCGTGCCGCCGTTCAAACGCGAGCGGATGACCTGGATCAAGCCGTCGTTCCTGTGGATGATGTACCGCTGCGGCTGGGCGGCCAAGGAGGGTCAGGAGCGGGTGCTGGCCGTCTCGATCACCCGGGAGGGCTTCGAGTGGGCGCTCGCCAACGCCATGCTCAGCCACTACCAGCCCGGGGCGTACGCCGGCCGGGCGGACTGGCAGCGGGCGCTCAAACGGTCGCCGGTCCGCGTGCAGTGGGACCCGGAGCGGGACGTGCGGTTGCGGGAGCTGCCGTACCGGTCGCTGCAGGTGGGGATCGGCGGCTCGGCGGTGGACCGGTACGTCGACGAGTGGATCACCGGGATCACCGACGTGACCGGCCTGGCGCGGCAGATCCGGGCCAGGCTCGACGACGGGGACGACGATGGGGCGACGGCGCTCCTGCCGCGGGAGCGGGTGTATCCGTTGCCCGCGACGATCGGGGCGCCGCTCGGCGCCTGACGTTTCTGGCGGTGGGACGACGTTTCGGTCCGGGTGGGACGGCGCTTGTCGTTGCCGCGGGGGCGGTGCCGGGGCGGGACTCTTCCGGGGGTGGTGGGGACGGTGAACCGTCGTACAACTCAGAGGGTTTGAATCTCGCCTTTCGGAGCGTCACCGGCCAGCACGAACTCCTCGGAGCCGAAGGACTCCACCAGACCGTCCTCGACGAGACCGCTCAGTGCGCGGGCGCGCTGCACCTCGTCTGTCCAGACCAGGTCCAGGCGCTGGCGGGGAACCGGCCCGGTGGCGTGCCGCAGCACCTCCAGCAGCAGGCCGCGGACCTGACGGTCGGTGCCGGCGTACCGTTGCGGTTTGCGGCTCGGCCCTTCCGGCAGCGGCTCGCCGGTGAGCCGCCAGGCGCAGACCGTGTGGAACGGGCAGACCGCGCACTTCGGCGAGCGGGCGGTGCAGACGATCGCGCCGAGCTCCATGAACGCGATGCTGGCCCGGGCCGCGCGAGCCGGCTCCTCGGGCAGCAGCTCCTCCATCGCCACCAGGTCGGCCGCGGTGGTGGCCGGGCCCGCGTCGGGCTTGCCCTCGACGACCCGGGAGACGACCCGGCGCACGTTGGTGTCGACGACCGGGTGCCGCTGACCGTACGCGAAGGTCGCCACCGCCCGTCCCGTGTACGTGCCCACCCCGGGCAGGGCGAGCAGCTGGTCGAGATCGTCGGGCACCCGCCCGCCGTGCCGCTCGACGATCGCGAGCGCGCAGGCGTGCAGCCGCATCGCCCGTCTGGGGTATCCGAGACGCCCCCACATCCGGATCGCCTCGGACTGCGGGTCGGCGGCGAGCGCGGCGGGCGTGGGCCAGCGGGTCATCCACGAGCGCCAGGCCGGCTCGACCCGGACGACGGGTGTCTGCTGCAGCATCACCTCGCTGACCAGGACACCCCACGGGGTGGTTTCCGGCTGCCGCCACGGCAGGTCGCGGGCGTTGGTGTCGTACCAGGTGATTGCTTCGTCGGCGAGAGTCATAGCGGCACTCACTGTATTCCGGTGCACGAGACCGCCGTCACCGTCATCGGCCCGCGTCGGCGCCTCGGCCGCCGCAGTATGAGATCGATCACTGCGCGGCACAACGTTCCTCGATCGGGTGGCGGGTGTGCACGCGATCCCGGCGCGCAAGGTCTATCTCTAACGAACGATCCAGGAGTTGGTGTCGGATGTCCGGCGCGTCGCGCGCAATGGTGAAGGGCGTCCGGGTTTACGGTGGGCCACATCATGCGTGCGACGGTTGGTTCCCTCCCCTCCGCGGTCTACTGGCGGCGGCGTGCGGTTGTGCTCGGCGCTCTGTTGCTGGTCATCATCGCGCTGTTCGTGGCGTGCACCCACGGCGACGACAAGAACGCGAACACCAAGAACGCGTCGTCGTCGCTCCCGACGCCGGCGCCCGACTCCACGTCCGCGGCCGCGGCCTCGCCGAGCGCTTCCGCGGCGCCGGACAACAACGAGCTGCTCGACACGGCGCCGCCCGGCGGTCAGGCCAACCCGGACCCGGTGCAGTCGCAGGGCGCCGACGGTGACGGCCTGCTGCCGCCGCCGCCCAACGCCTCCGCCAACGGGGCCAACCCCAACACCAACGTCAACGGCCAGCAGGGCACTGCCTGCACGGACGCCGAGATCTCGGTGACGCCGGTGCCGGGCGCGACCTCGATGAAGCGCGGCGCGACCCTGGCGATCACCCTGCAGATCAAGAACATCGGCTCGCGTACGTGTACCCGGGACGTTGGCGCCGACCCGCAAGAGCTCTACATCGATCAGGGCGCGCAGAAGTACTGGTCGTCCGACAAGTGCAGCACCACGAAGGGCAGCGACGTGCAGACGTTCAAGCCCGGTGACCAGCGGACGTTCAACATCACCTGGAACGGCCGCCAGTCCACGGCGTGCAACGGCTCGGCGGCGTCCGGCCCGGCCCCGAACGCGGGGCAGTACGAACTGCGCGGCCGGCTGGACACGATCAAGAGCAACCCGGTCATCCTGACCATCTCCTGAGGTTGGTCGCGGCACTCGAGCTCTACCTGGACACCGATGCCACGCGGCGGGTCCGGACACTGTGGCGTGCCCTCGAGGAGGAGGGCATCCCCACGCTCGGTTCGCTGCACCACAAGCACCGCCCGCACGTGTCGCTGGCGGCAGCCCGGACCATCGACCCGGACGCCGCCGCGAAAGCCCTCGACGGTGTTCCCGACGGGCGCGGCCTGTCCCTGCGGATGGACTTCGCCGGCCAGTTCGTCGGGCGCGTCCTGTGGCTCGGGGTGACCATGACGCCCGAGTTGATGGACCACCACAGGCTGGTCCACGAACGGCTGTCAGCGGGCGGCGTGGAGGTCTGGGAGCACTATCGGCCGGGGCTGTGGGTGCCGCACTGCACCATCTCGATGCGGGTGCCGAACCCGGTGATGGCCCCGGCGATCCGGCGCTGCCTGGAGATTCTGCCACTGGCCGCGACAGTCACCGGCGCGGCGATCACCGACCATGCGAACGACATCGCCCATCCGCTCTGACCGCGAAACGCGGCCCGGGCTGGTGTGGGCCGTTGTTTGGAGGCGGCCGTTACGACCGTGGGTGCCAGCTGCGTGGCGTGGGCTGGTGCTGGGGGTTGTTACGGGCCGCTGTTACGACCGTGAGTGCCAGCCGCGCGGCCTCGGCTGGTGTTCAGGGCTGTATCAGGCTGTTCGACCGGACCCTGAGCGCCAGCCGCGCGCGGTCAGACGTAGCGCTCCAGGATCGACGCCTCGGCCAGCCGGGACAGCCCCTCCCGCACGCCACGCGCCCGGGCATCCCCGACCCCCTCGACGGCCTGCAGATCCTCCACCGTCGCCCCGAGCAGCCGCTGCAGGCTGCCGAAGTGGTCCACCAGCCGGTCTACGATCTGGGCCGGCAGCCGTGGCACCTTGGCCAGCAGCCGGAACCCGCGCGGCGACACCGCTGCGTCCAGCGCGTCGGAAGCGCCCGCATAGCCGATCGCCTTGGCGACCGCGACCAGATCGATCATCTCGGTGGCGGTCAGCAGATCCAGCTCGACCAGCGCCTCGTCGAGCGTGCGCGCCTTGCGGCCGGAGGGCAGGTAGTCGCGGATCACCAGGGTGCGGTCCGAGTCGACGCCGGCCATCAGCTCGTCGAGCTGCAGGGCGAGGAGCCGGCCGTCGGTGCCGAGCTCCACCACGTAACCCGAGATCTCGTCGGCGATCCGGCGGACCATCTCCAGCCGCTGCACCACGGAGACGGCGTCGCGGACGGTCACCAGATCCTCGATCTCCAGCGCGGAGAGCGTGCCGGAGACCTCGTCCAGCCGGAGCTTGTAACGCTCCAGGGTGGCCAGTGCCTGATTGGCCCGGGACAGGATGGCCGCCGAGTCGTCGAGCACGTGGCGCTGACCGTTCACATACAGCCCGATGATGTGCATCGACTGGCTCACCGAGATCACCGGGAAGCCGGACTGCTTGGCGACCCGCTCGGCGGTGCGGTGCCGGGTGCCGGACTCCTCCGACGGGATGGACGGGTCGGGCATCAGGTGCACGGCGGCCCGGACGATGCGCGTGCCGTCACTGGAGAGCACCACGGCGCCGTCCATCTTGCACAGCTCACGCAGGCGGGTCGCGGAGAACTCCACGTCGAGCGGGAAGCCGCCGGTGCAGATCGTCTCGACGACAGAGTCGTAGCCCAGGACGATCAGCGCGCCGGTGCGGCCCCGGAGAATGCGCTCCAGACCGTCGCGCAGGGCGGTGCCGGGCGCCATCAGGGCGAGATTGGCCCGGATCGGATCGCTGGCGCCCCCGGTGAGGCCGACGCCGGTCAACGGGGGCACCGCGCGGTGGCCCGCACCGTTGACGCCGGGGCGCGGCGTTGAACTGGCGGCGGACTTGGAACCATCGCGGTCGAGCGGCACCGGTACAGTCTACGAACTGCGAAACAGGGCAACGAGCCATGGCTCGATGAATGCTCCGTAGCGTGATGATTCGTCACTCTGGGTCACCCCTTGTTGTGCTCGGCCGAGGCCCGCGCGGCGCTCTGCAACGCCGACCGCAGGTCGCCGACCTCGATCACCTCCATGCCCTTGGGCGCGACGCCCTCGCCGGTATTCGTGCTGCCCGGCGGGACGAGCGCCACCTTGAAACCGAGCCGCGCAGCCTCGGCCAGCCGCCGGCCGATCGCACTCACCCGGCGGATCTCCCCGGTCAGGCCGACCTCGCCGATCGCCATCAGGGTCGGCGCCATCGCCAGGTCCAGCCCGCCGGAGGCGACCGACAGCGCCATCGCCAGGTCGGCCGACGGCTCGGTCAGCCGGATGCCGCCCACCGTGGCCGCGAAGACCTCGCGATTGTAGAGCTTCAACTGCTTGGTGCGCCGCTCGAGCACCGCCAGCACCATCGCCAGCCGGGCGCTGTCGAGGCCGGACACCGTGCGCCGCGGTGACCCCTGCACCTCGGCGCCGATCAGCGCCTGCACCTCGGTGACCAGTGCCCGCCGGCCCTCCATCGCGACCGTCACGCACGTGCCCGGTACCGGCTCCTGATAGCGGGTGAGGAACAGGCCGGACGGGTCGGGCAGGCTGGTGATGCCGCCCTCGTGCATCTCGAAACAGCCCACCTCGTCGGCCGCGCCGAACCTGTTCTTCACGCCGCGGACCAGGCGCAACGACGAGTGCTTGTCACCCTCGAAGTGCAGCACCACGTCGACCAGGTGCTCCAGCACACGCGGGCCGGCAACCTGCCCGTCCTTGGTGACGTGACCCACCAGGACGGTGGCGATGCCGCGCTCCTTGGCGATCGAGACCAGCGCCGCGGTCACCGCGCGGACCTGCGTGACGCCGCCGGGCACGCCCTCGGTGCCGGGAGCCGAGACGGTCTGCACCGAGTCGAGCACGAGCAGACCGGGCCGGACCGCGTCGAGGTGACCGATGATCGTGCCCAGATCATTCTCGGCGGCCAGGAAGAGACGCTCGTGCAGGGCGCCGAGCCGCTCGGCCCGCAGCCGGACCTGGCTCACCGACTCCTCACCGCTGACCACCAGCGACGGCGTGCCGGCGCCGGCCGCCCACTGCTGGGCCACGTCGAGCAGCAGCGTCGACTTGCCCACGCCCGGCTCGCCGGCGAGCAGCACCACGGCGCCGGGGACCAGGCCGCCGCCGAGCACCCGGTCGAGCTCGCTGACACCGGACGGGACGGCACGCGCGGGCGCGGCGCTGATCTGCGAGATCGGCTTGGCCGGCTCGGACGGCATGCGCGAGCTGACCACCCGGCCGGAGACCCCGACGGTGACCGTGGACTCGATGATCGAGCCCCACTCGCCGCACTCCGGGCAGCGGCCCAGCCACTTCGGCGGCTGGTGACCACACGCGTCACACACGTAGGCCGGCCGGGCCGCCTTGGAACTCGTCCGAGAGGTCGTCACCCGGCCAAGTTAGCCGCCGGGTACGACAACGTCATTCTTCGGTGTGCTCGCCCTGCAGGCCCGGCGCGCGGGAAGCGGGGCTCAGCGGGATCGCGACCGGCGCCTGGATCGTCAGATCCGGCGCGCCGTTGCTGAAGCGGAAGACGAGGTTCACACTCTGGCCCGGCATCAGGTCGTCGCTCAGGCCGACCGCCTGGAGCTTCTTCACGTCGGTCGGCTTGAAGGACGCCGAACCGAGGGCCTTGATGGTGATCTGCGCCGCGGTGACCGTGGGGCCGGCCTCGGCGGACGGGGCCGACGGGCCCGGCGAGGGGCTGCCCGAGGTGCCCGGCAGAGCGCCGGACGGCTTGACGGACGGGCTCGCCGCCGACGCCGGCGCCGAGGAGGAGCTCGTGCTGGGCGACGCGGCGCCTGCGGCGGCGAAGCCGACCTGGGCCGCGGAGACGACCTGCGGCCGCTCCAGCGGCACGCTGGCGATCGAGATCGTGACGTCTTTCTCGGACTGGTTGAAGAGGCTCAGCTGCAGCGGAGCGCTCTCGCCCTTCTCATAGCCCTCGACGCCGTTGTACGCCACCTGGGCGTCGCGCACTGACACGCTGCCGTCGGCGGAGTTCGCGTTGACGCCGGCGATCGGCGTGTCCAGCATGGCGGTCTCGGCAACCTGACCGGCCGAGCAACCGGCCAGCGCGATGACACCGACGGTGGCGACACCCGCGACCAGGGCGGCGCGACGGGTTCCCAGCGAGCGCATCACGATCCTCCAAATAGCGACACCAAGGTGTGAGATCAGCCTAGTGGGCGGCAAACGGCCGTGTGCGCCGACCCATCCATCCGGCCGGAGTGGATCACACCACGGGCCCGCTGAAGATCAGCAGCAGGACGTCGATCAGCGCGACAGCCATCACCGCACGGAACAGCGCGACCGGTCTGCCGCGGGCGCGGCGGGACGCGTACCAGCCGATCGGCAGCACCACGACGGCGGCCGCGCCGGCCGCCCAGCCGGACCACGACGGCGCTCCGGGCGGCCCCAGGACCAGCGTGGCAGTCGCGCTCAGCAGCAGCGTCGCGGCCGCCAGCCGGGAACCCGCCGCGCCGATCCGATGCGGCAGCCCGCGCACCCCGGTCGCCGCGTCGTCCGCCAGATCGGGCAGCACATTCGCGAAGTGGGCACCCGCGCCGAGCAGCGCCGCGGCCGCGACCAGCCAGAACGGCGGCATGGGACGACCCGGCAGGGCGACCACCACGAATGCCGGAAGCAGCCCGAACGCCAGCAGGTAAGGCACCACGGAGAATGCCGTCGACTTCAGTGGCCAGTCGTAGAGCAGGCCGAAGATCGCGGCCACGGCGATGGTCGCGGCGGCTGTCGCGCCCAGCGGAAGTGCCGCGAGAGGTGCGGCAACGGCCGCGATCAAACCCGAGATTCCCACGGTACGGCGGGAGACCGCACCGCTGGCGACCGGTTTGTCCCGCCGGCCGGCCCGCAGGTCCCGCTCGGCGTCGAGCCAGTCGTTGACCCAGCCGACCGCGAGCTGGCTCGCCCCGACCGCCAGGAACACGCAGAGCAGCCGCCACCCGCGATGGCCGGCGCCGAACGCGAGCAGCGTCATCACCACGGTGACGGCGGCGCCCGGCTCCGGATGGGAGGAACGCAGCAGCGCCAGCGCACGGGACATGTCGAGCAGTCTGCGGTGCATGAGGCCACGCTGCCAGACGAGGACAGCGGGACGGGCGTCGTCCACAGAGGCGGTTGTCCACAGGCGAACCGGCCGCCGGCGGTGTGAGGGGATTTCCACAGGTGGATCCGCTCCGGTGGTGAGGCGGGCGCAACCGTGCCAGGCTTGATCACATGCTGTCGATCCGGCGTAACGATCCGTGCCAGTACGACACCCTTGCCGGCGAGTGGTGGCGGCCCGGCGGCGGGTTCGAGCTGCTGCACTGGCTGGCCGCCGCCCGCGCCGAGCTGATCCCGCGGCCCGGCACGCCCGGCCAGGTGCTGCTGGACGCGGGGTGCGGCGGCGGTCTCCTCGCGCCGCACGTGACGGCCCTGGGTTACCGGCATGTCGGCGTCGACCTGCGGCCCCCGGGGCTGGCGCTCGCTGCCGATCGGGGCGTCACACCGCTGGCCGGGGACGTCGCCGCCCTGCCGCTCGCCGACGGCTCGGCCGACGTCGTGGTGGCGGGCGAGATCCTGGAGCACGTCACCGACCTGAGCGGCACCGTCGCCGAGCTGTGCCGGGTGTTGCGGCCCGGCGGGCGGGTCGTGCTCGACACGCTGAACGACACCGCCCTCAGCCGGCTCATCACGGTGACGCTGGGTGAGCGGTTCGGGGTGGTGCCGACCGGCCTGCACGACCCGGCGCTGTTCGTGTCGCCGGCCCGGCTGCGGGCCGAGTTCGCCCGGCACGGTGTCCCGCTGGCCGTCCGCGGGATCCGGCCGAGCCTGCCCGGCCTGGTGCGGTGGCTGGCGCTGCGCCGCGATCCGGACGAGCGCCCGCTCGGGCGCGTGGTCCCGACGTTCTCCACCGCCGTCCTCTATCAGGGCGTCGGCCGCAAGAGCGGGCCCGCTCCCGCCGCGCTCGTGACGGCAACCGCCGCGGACGTGCGGCGGCCGTGGTGACCGTGACGGAGGCAGTGATCAGCGGGCTGGGCGTGGCCCTGCCGCCCTCCACGGGGCAGGACGAGCTGTGGGACGGCTTCTTCGCCCAGCATTACGCCGCCGGTCGCCGGGGCCTGGCCAAGCGGATCTTCGCGAACTCCGGGGTGGTCACCCGGCAGGCCGCGGTGAGCCCGTTGAAGGAGGACGTCTCGGGCTGGTCCACCGAGCGCCGGATGCGTCGCTTCCAGGAGGAGGCTGTTCCGCTGGGCAGTGCCGCGGTCGGCCGGGCGCTGGCCGACGCGGGCCTCGACGCCTCGGAGGTGGGGCTCTTCGCGGTCTGCTCCTGCACCGGCTATGCCACGCCCGGGCTCGACATCCACCTGGCCCGGGATCTCGGCATGTCACCGAACGTGCAGCGGCTCTTCGTCGGCCACATGGGCTGTTACGCGGCGTTGCCGGGTCTCGGCACGGTCAGTGACTTCGTGGTGGCCCGCGGGCGGCCCGCGCTGCTGCTCTGCGCCGAGCTGACCAGCCTGCACATGCAGCCGGCCGGCGCAGGCCCACCGGACGTGCAGCAGATCGTGTCGCACGCGCTCTTCTCCGACGCGGCCGCCGCCGCGGTGCTCGTCCCGGCGTCCTCCGGGCAAGCGGGATATGTGGTGCGCGAGGTCGCGGCGGTCACCGACAGCACCACGGCCGGCCACATGACGTGGGAGGTCACCGACCTCGGGTTCCGGATGGGGCTGTCACCGGAGGTGCCGACGGTGCTCTCCCTGCACGTCCGCACGCTCGTCGAGGACCTGCTCAAACGGCACCGGCTGACGATCGGCGAGGTGGACGGGTGGGCCGTGCACCCGGGCGGGCCGAAGATCCTGGACGTCGTGCAGGAGCGGCTCGGACTCGACGATCAGGCGCTCGCGGCGTCACGGGGCGTGCTCGCGGCGTACGGGAACTGTTCCTCACCCACCGTGCTCCTGGCCCTCGACGCCCTGCGTCGGGAGGCGCGGCCGCCACGGCGGGTGGTGATGCTCGCCTTCGGTCCGGGGCTCACGCTCTACGGAGTGCTGCTCGAGTTCTCTACAGTCGCAGCGTGAGCGCGGGCAGCGCCGCGTCACCGGGAGAGCGCGGGCAACCGAGTCACCGGGAGAGCGCGGGCAGCGCCGCGCACCGGGAGAGCGCGGCGTGAACGGAACGGGAGCGGTGTGAGCGGAACGGTTGCGGCGTGACAGAGCGGGGACGCGGGGTGATCCTGCACGGGCTGGCCGTGCTGATCCTGGTGGCGGGCGGGATCTGGTGGTGGCGGTCGGCACCACGGGACGACTCCGACCCGCGGCTGCTGGCCTGGCGGCTGACCGCTGAGCAACTCCTGCCCGAGACCGGTGACCAGGAGATGACCGACACCGTGGTGGTGCCCGCTTCGAGCAATTACGAGAAAGGCGCCGATCTGGACGGGGGCGCGTTCCAGGTCGCCGTGGTGTGCGCCGGACCGGACGGCAGCCGGGTCCGGGTCAGTTTCGGCGACGACGAGTCGGGGCGGGGACTGCCCTGCTCGGGGGCCCGGACGCCGGAGGTCTTCAGCGTCGGGGTCGGCAGCCAGTTGCGCCTGCGGGCCGCGGCCGACGACAAAGGCCCGATCGTCTTCCGCTACACGGTGCAGCGGGCCGCCACGAACTGACCACTCGCCGGCCCGCGTGCCCGGCGGACGCCCCGGGCCAGCCCTCTTCCGCTCCGGCTGGTCAGCGGCTCGGGTGGTCAAAGGCTTGGCTGGTCAGAGGCGTTCGAGGTCGGGCCGCAGAGTGTTGACCGAGACGACGTGGGGGATCTTGCGGAGGATGTCGCCGGTGCTGGTGACCAGGATCGCGGCGGCCGTCCCGTCCTGCGTGGTGAGGCCGAGCTGCTCGCGCAGGCTGCCGGTCGGATCACGCAGGTAGCGCACATTCTTCCCGTCGTAGCGCGGAGCCCGGGCCGTGGCGGCCTGACCGGGCGACGCGGGGACCGACGGCGTGGATCGTGACACGGCGAGCACCGCGATGTCCGGTTTCACCGCGCCGACCGTGTCGGCGATCAGCGCGTCACAGTCGCAGCCGTCGATGAGCAGGATGACCACCGGCAGCTGCCCGTTGACCGGCACGACCTTCCCGTCGGCGTCGATCAGCTCGAGTGCCGGCAGCGCCTTGACCGGCGCCGGGGTGGAGCCGGCGGTGCGCTGGGTGGCCGGCTCCCGTGAGGGCCCGGGCCAGGTCGAGGCGAACAGGCTGGCCACCGTGACCAGGATCGCCATCGAGATGATCAGGGCGGGTGCGCGCAGCATCAACGTGCCCGCCTTGCGTGCCCACCGGATCGCCGGCCGGCGCAGGAACCGCTGGAGACGGCCCGCCGGTGGGGACAGGTGCAGCTCCGCCCGGACCGCCTCGACCTCGTCGGAGAGCTCGGACAGATCGTCCGGGATGACGATGACGCCCCACTCCTCAGGGAGGTCGGGCAGTCCACCCGAAGAGCCGCCGTCGGGCGGCCAGCCGCCGTTGTCGCTCGCGCCTGCCATGATCCACCTCCCCCCTGGCCGACCAGATCTTGCTTCGGTCGGGGAACTTCCGTCCAGCGTCTCGCACGCTACGCCGCATCGCCAGTGGTGGGGCGCTGTGGACCTCAGCGATACGCTTGATCTCGCAAAGCCATCAGGTCCGGAATTTCCGACTCAACAGCGAGTCCAGTGACATCCCAGTCACTTTGAGTTACTTAGGCAGCTTCCCGCGCTGGTGTCAAGCGGTAGAAAGCCCCGTCACAGGGCCCCTGAGCTGCACTAACAGTGACCGTCAGGGCAAGACAGAGCCGCCTGAGCGTGTTACCCTAGACACAGCGAAAGGGGTTTCGAACCTATGGTTTTCAGTGTCGGCGAGACCGTTGTTTACCCCCACCACGGGGCCGCACTCATCGAGGCAATCGAGACTAGGGTCATCAAGGGCGTTGAAAGGCAGTATCTCGTTCTGCGTGTCGCCCAGGGCGATCTGACGGTTCGGGTGCCCGCTGAGAACGCCGAGGAAGTCGGCGTGCGCGAAGTGGTTGGCGAGGAAGGCCTGGGCAAGGTCTTCGACGTCCTCCGCGCTCCGCACACCGAGGAGCCGACCAACTGGTCGCGGCGCTACAAGGCCAACCTGGAGAAGCTCGCTTCCGGTAACCCGCTCAAGGTTGCCGAGGTTGTTCGCGACCTCTGGCGTCGCGAGCGGGAGCGCGGTCTCTCGGCAGGCGAGAAGCGCATGCTCGCGAAGGCCCGCGACATCCTGGTCGGCGAGGTGGCCCTCGCTGAGAAGAGCACCAAGGACGAGGCTGAGGTCCTGCTCGACAAGGTCCTCACCGAGGCCTGATCCAGCGACGCACCCTTCACAGCCTGTGAACGCCGACCGCGACGTGACCGCGCAGCTCAATGCTCGCGGTGACGTCGCGGTCGTCGTTCCGGCCGCGGGTGCGGGATTGCGGCTGGGGCCGGGTGCTCCCAAGGCTCTGCGGCTGCTCGAGGGCGAGCCGCTGCTCGTTCATGCGGTGCGCCGGCTCGCCGCCGCTCCCTCGGTCCGGATGATCGTCGTGGCCGCGCCGCGCGCCGACGTCGGCGCGGTGCAGGCTCTGCTCTCGCCGGTGGCGCCGGTCACGGTGGTTCCCGGCGGCGCCGAGCGGCAGGAATCGGTGGCGGCCGCGCTCGCCGTCGTTCCGGACGAGGTGCCGATCGTGCTGGTGCACGATGCGGCCCGCTGCCTTACTCCACCCTCGGTGACCGAGCGGGTGGCGGCTGCGGTCCGGTCCGGCGCCGATGCTGTCATCCCGGTTCTCCCGGTGGTGGACACGATCAAGGAAGTCTCCGCCGACGAGGTCGTGCTCGGCACCGTCGACCGTTCGGTGCTGCGGGCGGTGCAGACCCCGCAGGGCTTCCGCGCCGCTGTGCTGCGGGCCGCGCACGAGGCGGCAGCGGATTCGCACACCGACGATGCCGGCGCTGTCGAGAAACTCGGGATTCCGGTCCGGTGCGTTCCGGGGTCGGATCTGGCGTTGAAGATCACTCGGCCGTTGGATCTGGCGCTGGCGACGCATCTGCTGGCGATGCCGGACCCCGAAGCGCCGGCGGTCTGACCCGGCCCTTCCCGGCGCGGCCCGCGGCTCGGCCCTTCCCGGCTCGGCCCGTGACTCGGCTGGATCCCAGGCAGCCCGTGGCCTGGTTGGACCCAAGGCGGCCCACCGGCGGTGAGTGCGGCGCGCAGGGTGTCGTGCTGGGGCTGGCGTGGCTGGATCCGAGGCGGCCGACGGCTCGGCTGCATTCGAGGCGCCCCGCGGCTCGGGGTGCCCGGGTGCGGCCTGGCGTGGCGGGTCGGCGGTTAGGGTGATCGGGTGATCATTCCCCGGGTGGGCATCGGCACTGACGTGCACGCATTCGACGCGGACCGGGCCTGCTGGGTGGCCGGTCTGGAGTGGCCCGGCGAACCTGGGCTGGCCGGTCACTCGGACGCCGACGTCGTGGCGCACGCCGCCTGTGACGCGCTCCTCTCCGCGGCCGGCCTGGGCGATCTGGGCAGCAACTTCGGCACGAGCCGCCCGGAGTGGGCCGGCGCCGCCGGGGTGACCCTGCTCGCGGAGGCGGCGCGGCTGGTGCGGGCCGCCGGGTTCGCGATCGGGAACGTGTCGGTGCAGGCGATCGGGAACCGGCCGAAGATCGGCAAGCGTCGCGCGGAGGCCGAGAAGGTGCTGTCGGCCGCGGTCGGCGCGCCGGTGACCGTGTCCGGGACCACCACGGACGGGCTGGGGCTCACCGGGCGGGGCGAGGGCCTGGCCGGCGTCGCGGTGGCGATGGTCTACGCCGAGATGCCCGCCGCTGGATGACGGCTGCCGAGGCTGGGTGCGGCGGTTGCCCTGGGTACGGTGACGGCTGCCGAGGCTGGGTTGCGGCGGTTGCCCGGGTGGGTGACGGCTGCCAGAGGGCCGGGCTGCGGCTGCCGCGGCCGGGTTGCGGGGGGTGCCGCAGTGACGGGTGTCAACCGTCACGGAAGGGGAGCCGCGTTTCTCGGGCATGATGACGATCATGACTGTCGTCCTGCCCGATGTCGCCCGTAGGTTGATCGACAACCCCACCTACGCGGTGCTCAGCACGATCAATGCGGACGGCTCGCCGCAATCGACGGTCATCTGGGTGAAGCGGGACGGGGACGACATCCTGTTCTCCACGATCAGGGGGCGGCAGAAGGCACGGAACCTGGAGCGTGACCCGCGCGCCTCGATCTGCGCTTTCGACCCGGCACAGCCGTCGTCCTACTGCACCGTCGAGGGGACGGTCACGCTCGGCGACGATCATGACGATCTGATCGGCATGCTGAGCTACAAGTATGCGAACGAGGCGTGGACCAGCGACGGCCCGGAGACCGTGCGGGTGGTGTGCCGGCTCACCCCGACCCATGTGATCTACAGGTAGACCGCCTACGCTCCGACTGTGCCCGCCCCCATGGAGCCCGACACCACGCCGGAGGAACACCGCCAGCGTGCGCTGCTGCTCGCCGACCTCGGCCGTTACGACGAGGCCGCCGAGGAGGTCGCCGCCGGTCTGCAGAGTGCTCCGGACGAGTCCGCCCTGCTGGCCACGCTGGCCCGCATCCACCTGGCCGCCGATCAGCCCACCGAGGCGCTGGTCGCCGCCGACCGGGCTGCCGCGGCTGACCCGGGCACGCTGGCGGCGCTGGTGGTGCGGGCGATGGCGCTGACCGACAGCCGGCGTTTCGGTGAGGCCGCGCAGATCGCCGGGGAGATTCTGCGGGCCTGGCCCGAGGATGCGTACGCGCAACGCACCGGCGCCGCGCTGCTGAGCGAGTCGCGTAACGGCCAGGAGGCGCTGAACGCCGCGTGGAACGGGGTGCGGGTCGCGCCGTCCGAGGCCGAGGCGCATCTCGTTCTGGCCGTGGTCGCCGCGCGGCTGCGACTCTTCGATCTGGCCCAGCGGGCGTACGCGGAAGCGCTGGATCTTGATTCGGCGATCGGTGACGCCGGGCAGGATGTCGGGATCGTCCGCCTGGAGCGGCGCCGCTGGGCCCGCGCGCTGGAGGATCTGGCGGAGGAGGCGTCGCTGGGTGCTCCGCGGACGGAGCCGGACAGGTTCCCGGTCGAGCAGCCGACGGCGACGCCGGCCCCGTCGAACTTCGCGGAGCCGCCGGCGATCAGCCGCCCGAGCAAGCCGGTGCTGGACGTCTCCGCGGACTCTGCCGACGCGGTGCTGGAGACCATCCGCTACGGCGCGAACGGCACCCTGGTCGCGGCCGTGGTCACCGCCGCGATGACGCTGATCAGCACGGGCATCTCGCGGGTCTGGGCGGGGCTGATCGGGTTCCTGGTCTTCGCCGCTGTCGTCTTCTGGTTCCGCAGTCGCCTCACCGAGCCGGCCGGGCTCGTGCTCGCGCGCCTGCGCTCGGGGAAGCGGGCGCTCGTCGTGGCGCTCTACCTGACCTTCGCCGCGCCGCTGTTCCTGGTGGCGTATGCGGTGGTCGGTGGTCTGCCCACGCTCCTCGCGGGCATGGTCCTGGCAGCCGTCGCCGAGGGGCTGGTCCTGCTCCGCCGCCGGTGACGGCCCGCCCGCTCCTGCCCCGTCCTGCCCGGGGCCGCCCCGTCCTGCCCAGGGTTGCCCGGTCCCGCCCGGGTCGGCGCCGGCTCGGCGTCGCGGTCGCCGGTGGTCGGGCTTTCAGGCTCGATCCGCGGGGTACGGCGGAGGCCGCGCGACTGCTCACCGCCGTACAGGAAAAGGAGCGGATAGACCGCCGCCCCCGTATTTTGGCCGCATGGCCGATCTTCTGATTGCCGCGCTGGCGCTCGTGGCGCTGGCCGTCGTGCTGGTCGTGCTGTTCCGGGCGGAGACGCTGGGCCGCACCTACTTCGCCGCCGGCCTGGTGATCATGACGCTCGCCGCTGCGGCGACCGGGGTGCTGCTCTACCGGTCGCACAAGCCGAAAGGGACGCCGGCCGCCGAGGTGAGGTCGCCGCAGGCCGCCCTCGGCGCCGCTGTTCAGCGGCTGGAGCTGCCGCTGCCGAAGGGTGACAAGTACCCGCAGACCGCGGTGCTGCTGCGCGACCAGGTGCGCCCGGGCCCGGATGCGTGGACCGGGGACATGTCGCTGATCTGCTCGACCCCGGGCAAGGACGACACCGTGCAGAACTGCGCGGACGGCGACGAACGTGTGTGGAGCGCCGATCCGCTGGAGCAGCGGTCGGTGGTGGCCCGCGCCGCCGGTGATCCGTTCGCCGGGCCGGAGGCGTGCGCCGAGGCCAACGGCGCCACGTACCAATCGCAGTATCTGGAGTTGGAGGCCGGCCGGGCGTACTGCATGCGCCTGACCGCCGACCCCGGGCACGTCGTCGCCTTCCGGATACCGGCCTTCCCGACGGAGAAACCGCTGCCCACGGGCCTGACCGTCGAAACGGCGGTCTGGCTCGTCTGAGTCACACTGTTGTCCGGCTCACGCGTGGTCCGTTAGGTTCGGGTCGTGTCGACGATGGTGCCTCCGCTGTATGCCGGGCTCGTCGATGACGCGTCCCTGTTGCCGCCCAGCCCGATCGGCCTGACCGAGGCCGAGGCGAAGTTCCACGAGCACGCCTCGGCGTGGTACGCGGAGCTGATCGGCGCCTTGCTGGTCCCGGCGTCGGTGGTGGGCTCGGAGCCGGTGCCCCGGCTCGCGGGGGCGCTGATCGGCGACATCCCGGCCGGCGCGCTGCCCGCGACCGTGGAGAAACTGCGCTCGGCCGGCATGGTGATCGCACACGTCGAGGCGGCGGTCGCCCGGCGTGGCGAGGATCCGCAGCCCGGTCTCGCCCTGCTGCGCACGTTCGCGGCCCAGGAGACCTTCCACGTGTGGGCGGAGATCCCGCTGAGCTGGGGGCTGATCGGTGCTCTGGACACGCTCGCCGAGGCCCGGCGGGCGGGTCAGTCGATCGCGCCGAAGTTCCGGGTCGGGGGGCTGGCCGCCGAGCTCTTCCCGACTCCGGTGGAACTGGCCGCCGTGATCTGCGCCTGCCGCGATCGGGAGTTGCCGTTCAAGCTCGCCGCCGGTTTGCGGCACGCCACCCGGCACACCGACCCGGAGACCGGTTTTACCCATCACGGCTTCCTCAACGTGCTGGTCGCGACGCTGCTTGCGGCGGACGGCGCCGAGGTGGCCGAGGTCGCCGAGGCGCTGGCCGCGACACATCCGGTGCCGCTGGTGGAGCCGGCGCGGTCGCGGCGGGAGATGCCACGCCCCCTCTTCGCCGGTTTCGGCGCGGCGAATGTGGTGGAGCCGCTGACCGAATTGGTCCGTCTCGGATTGATCAACGGTGGGTACGAGTGATCCGCCTCGACCGGGCCTGACATACTCCCCGCTGTGACACGAGTGCTGCTGCGAGGGTCAGCGGCGGTGCTTCTGCTGCTGGCCACGGTTTTGGTCGGCTGGCGGATCCTCAAGCCCGCCGAAGTGCTGGCGACCGCGAAAACGCCCTACCCTCCGCTGGTCATCGCCCAGCGCGGCGCGTTCGCCCACGTCAATGTGGCGCCGCTGATCTTCCAGGATCGGCTGCGCATCTACGCCGCGAAGCATCAGGTGCGCGCGGACGATCCGATCTATGCCCACGGGCTGAACACGACACGCTGGTCGCTGCGGCGCTGGCCGGCGCAGCTCAGTGGCGTCGTCACCGACGACACGATGGTGATCACGCGGTGGTCCGACGGTGTGGTGGTTGGGCTCGACGGCCGTACCGGCAACGTCGCCTGGCGTGCCGACGGCCCGGATGCGCCGGATTACGCCGGTCACCGCACCGGCGCCCCGACGGTCTGGAATCCGCCGGACCTGCGGGTCTCCTCCGGCACCGTCCTGGTCACGGCAGGGCAGGAGCTCATCGCGTACGACGCGAGCACCGGCGCCGAGCGCTGGCGTGCCACGGCTCCGGTCGATTGCACGAACGGCTTCACCACGGCCGGCGGGGCGTATGTGTGCGGGAACACCTCCTACGCCCTCACCACGGGGCAGCCGGTGGCCGGGTGGCCGACCGGGCCGTTCACCGCGGTCGGCTGCCCGGTGGGGCACTCGAACTGTCTCGGGTTCCGGGACGGGGCCAGCCACGGGTGGCGGACCTCGCTGCTCCAGCCGCGCCGGGCGGTCGCGCTCGACACCCCGGGGACGACGGTGGCGGGTGGCATCGTCGTGGGGGTCCAGGGCCGGGTCGTGACCGGTTACCGGGACGACGGGACCAAGGTGTGGACGTGGAACGGGCTGGCGAAGGTGCTCGGCGGCCCGCCCGGACGGCTGCTGCTGCTGACGCCGAAGAACGACCTGGTCGCGCTGGACCCGTCGACCGGGCTCCGGCAGTACCGGTTCCGGCTCGGGGTGTCCAAGCGTGAAGAGATCGACTGGAACGTCGGGGCGGTGCAGGTCTCCGAGCACTACATGGCGATCGAGCGGTTGCGTAAGGGCGGATCCAAGGACCCGGAGTCGCCGACGCACTTCTTCTCGGCCAACATGGTGCTGATCGTCTCGATCTAGGGTTTGCGCCGCGTCGCCCGGCTGGTGCTGATGGTGGTTGTTCGTCCCGGACGACCACCGTGAGCACCAGCGGAGAACCGTGACGGGTCCGCGGCGAGAGCATGGGAGTGGCCTGGCAGCGATCGCTGCCAGGCCTTCTCCGTTTCCGGTGGGGCTATGCCAGGCGCGGCAGCAGGGCCGCCCAGGCCTCCTCGGCCGCTCCGGCGATGGGGCCGCCGTCACCGAGCGCGGCGGGGCGGATCGGGGGCGGCGCGTCGCGGTGGATCGACATCAGCCCGTCACGGTAGGCGGCGTGGATCTCCTCCGGGACCGTGGCCAGCAGATCGGCGCCCAGTCCACCGAGGGTGACCAGGTCCGCGTCCAGGCCGTTGACGAGGCCGGCGATGCCACGGCCGAGATTCGCGGCGACAGCGCGGACGGCCGCGACCGCTGGGGGGACCGGTGCGGCGACGGCGTGAACGGCCGCGACCGCGGGGGCAGCCGGTGTGGCGGGAGCACCGGCGAGCAGCTCCGCCGCTGACGTGATCACGCGGCGGGCGTAGGAGAGGGTGTCGACCGGGGTCGGGTCGCCGAGGAGGCGGGCCAGCTCGTGACCGTCGACCGCGACGCCCCAGCACCCGCGGGCGCCGCACGGGCAGCGGACCGACGGATCGCCGAACGGCATATGACCGAACTCACCGGCAGCGCCGCGGGCGCCGATGACCGGGCGGCCGTCCTCGACGACGGCGCCGCCCAGGCCGGCTTCGATGCGCAGGTGCAGGGCGACGGCGGCGTCGACAGCGGCACCGCGGCGCGACTCGGCGGTGGCGGCCAGGGTGGCGTCGTTGCCGGCGACGAGGACCTCCGCCTCCGGCCAGAGAGCGGTCAGGTCGGCGTCGTGCCAGCCGGGGCCGACCGCGTCCAGGCGACGGTCACGGGAGACCGTGCCGGGGGCGGAGATGCCGGCCGCGCGCAGGCGACCGCCGTACCGCACGCGAAGCTCCTCGATCGCGCCCCGCACCGCCGAACGGACCTCGGGCCAGGCGGCGCCCGCGTGCCGGCCCTGCAGCGCGGTGTGTGCGGCGCCACCCAGCTCGACCACCTCGGCCCGCCAGATCTCGTGGGTGATCGCGACGGCCACGACGAGCGGGCCCTCGGGGTGCGGGAGCAGGACGGTGGTCGGGCGGCCCCGGGTGCCGCTCGGCGCGGCCGGACCCTGGATCAGGAGCGCGGCGCGGCTCAGCTTGGCGACCAGCTCGGTGGCGGTGCCGGTGCCGATGCCGACCAGCCGGGCGGCGTCCGCCCGGGTCACCCCGGGGCTGCGGTGCACCACTCGGAGAAGTTCGGTGGAGCGCGTCGTCACATCCGTTCCCCTTTTTATGCTCTTGTTCAGAGCTTATTCTGCGGGAGTGAGTTTCCACCGCCCCGCACTGGTCGTTCTCGGTGCATCCACGTTCTTCTACGTCACAGCGGAGACCCTGCCGGTCGGGCTGCTGCCGCAGATCTCGACCGGGCTGCACGTCACCGAGGCCCAGGTGGGCCTGCTGCTGACCAGTTATGCCGTGGTCGCGGCACTCAGCACGATCCCGCTCACCGCGCTGACCATGCGAGTGCCCCGGCACACCCTGCTCGCCGTCACGGTAGCGATTTTCGCCGTCTCGCAGGCGGCCGCGACGTTCGCCCCGACCTTCCTCGTGCTCGCGCTAGCCCGGCTCGTCTGCGCGCTCGCGCACGGCGTGTTCTGGTCGGTGATCGGGCCGATCATCGCCCGGCTCGCGCCGCCGGACCAGATCGGCCGGGCCACCGCGATGACCTTCATCGGGAACTCGCTCGCGATCGTGCTGGGCGTGCCGCTGGGCACCGCTGTCGGGCAGTGGCTGGGCTGGCGGGTGGCGATCGGGCTGATGGCGGCCGGCGGGGCGGTCTGCGTGGCGCTGCTGCTCGCGGTGCTGCCGAAACTGCCGCCACTGCCACGGGACATGGCCATGGGCTCCGGGGCACGGCTGCGCAACGCGGTGTTGATCCTGCGGGACCGGCGGGTGGCACGGCTGTGCGCCGTGACCGCGGTGCTGGTGATCGGGCACTTCGCCGCCTACACGTACATCGCGCCACTGGTACGCCGGGACGCCGGGCTGGACGGGGCCGGGCTCAGCGCGCTGCTGCTCGGGTACGGCGCGGTCGGGCTGCTCGCCAACTTCGTGGTCGGACGGTACGTCGATCGGCGCCCCGGGCCGGTCCTGCTCATCCTGATCGGGGTGCAGGCGGTGTCGGTGGTGCTGCTCGCGCCCGTGCTCGGCACCGTGCCGACGATCCTGGTGACCCTGCTGTGGGGCGGGGCGTTCACGGCTATCCCGGTCTTTCTGGGCGCGACGCCGATGCGGGTGGCGCCGACCGCGCGGGACGCCGCCTCGGCGGTGTACGTGGTGGCGTTCCAGGTGGGGATCGGCGGTGGCGCGTTCGTCGGGGAGCGGTTCGTGACCGCCGGTGAGCTGGGGATGCTGCCGCTGCTGGCGGGGGTGTTCGCGGTGCTCGCCGGGATTCTGGTGCTGACCTCGCGGGAGGTGTTCCCGAGCCGGATCAGCGCCGACGACCACCACCGGGTCTCCGCCGAAGCCGCCGCCGCGCACTGAGCCACGCGCGCGCACGACCCCGGGGCCGCGTTGCAGGCTGAGCCAAGCGGGACCTGCAGGACCGGCGGGTGGCGCAACGGCGGCGCGGCGCGTTGCGCGCCGGCGAAGGCGGGAAGGGCCACCCGTTCGGGGGTCAATGCCGCCGGCCGGGACGAACGGCGCGACCGGGCGGCTAACGTCGTAACCGGCCGCAAGGAAAAGCCTGGCCGGCCCGCGGCGGATTCGCGGACCGGCCAGGTTTGTCAGGTAGGGCATCAGCCCGCCACGCGAGCCCGTCACGGGTTTTCGGAACCGCGCCCATCCACGGACGTCGCCCTTTCGGGTTTCGCGTCCTGGGCCGGCCACGGCCCTGCGAAGCCCGCAAGGGTCCCCGCGGGAGCGACGATCCGGACCACAGCGGAGACAGGACCTCAAGATCTTGAAGTTGATCCTGATGGCTCTGAGGGCGCCGGCGGAGAGCGCAGTTGCGCGGTCAGGCGTTGAGGGCCGCTTCCGCCGCCGCCAGGAACGCGTCGTTCTCCTCCGGGGTGCCGATGGTGACGCGGACGCCGTCCGGCTGGAACGGGCGCACGATCACGCCGCGGCTCTCGCAGGCCGCGCCGAACGCCGCCGCCCGGTCGCCGAGCGGCAGCCACACGAAGTTGGCCTGGCTGTCCGGCACGTCGACGGAGAGCTTGCGCAGCGCCTCGGTGACCCGGTCCCGCTCCGCGGTGACCAGGCCGCAGCGCCGGACGACCTCCTGCTCCTGGGCGAGCGCGGCGAGTGCGGCGGCCTGCGCGACCAGGCTGGTGGAGAACGGGGTGAGCACCTTGCGGACGGCGGTGGCGACCTCGGGCTGGGCGACCAGGTAACCCATCCGCAGGCCGGCCAGGCCCCAGGCCTTGCTCATGGTCCGCAGGACGACGACGTTGCGACGGTCCGCGTACGTCTCCAGGGCGTCGGGCACCGTGGGGTCGGTGACCAGCTCCCGGTACGCCTCGTCGAGCACCACCAGCACGTCCGACGGCACCGCCGCGAGGAACCTGTCGAGCTCCGGTTTCCGCACCGCGGTGCCGGTCGGGTTGTTCGGGTTGCAGACGAAGATCAGGCGCGTCCGGTCGGTGATCGCGGCGGCCATCGCCGTGAGGTCGTGCCCGTGGTCGCCGGTGTTCGGTACGCGGATGCTGGTCGCGCCGGCGCCGGCCGCGATGATCGGGTACGCCTCGAAGGAGCGCCACGAGTAGAGGACCTCGTCCCCCGGCATGCAGGTGGCCTTGACCAGCACCTCGGCGAGCGCGACCGAGCCGCAGCCGGTGACCACCCGCTCGGCCGCGACCCCGTAGCGCTCGGCGAGCGCGTCCCGCAGCTGCAGCGCCGCCAGATCCGGGTAGCGGTGCATGCCCCGGGCGGCCTCGGTGACCGCCTCGACGACCCCGGGCAGCGGCCCGTACGGCACCTCGTTGCTGGCCAGCTTGATCGCCTCGGCGATGCCGAGCTCCCGGACCAGGTCGGCGACGTTGCGGCCGGGCACGTAGGAGGGCAGCGCGTCCAGGTCGGCGCGGGTGAGGCGGGTCATTCTGGTCCTCCGGGGTTCTCGCCGCGCGGTGCGGCCTCGACGGTGGGCTGGGTGGCGCCGTGCGGGACCGCGACCACGACGGTGGACGCCGACTTGTCGTGCCAGGCCTGCCGGAGCCGCTGGTCGAAGGTGGGGGAGAGCGAGTCGAGGAACTGCATGACGAACCCGACCAGGCACCACCACAGCAGTGTCCACGCGCCGAGCTGGGCCCACCGGCCGAACGCGCGCCGGAACCCGATCGGGGCGGTGCTGTGCACCCCGACGACCTTGATCCCGACGATCATCTTGCCCAGGGTCTGCCCGCGGCCGGCGATCGCCGGCGCCTCGTAGAGCAGCCAGAGCAGGGTCGCGATCAGGATCATCGCCAACTCGAGGGACGACATCCGCGAGGTGGGCTCGATCATGGCGGGCTCGGCGCCGGCCCTGAGCTGGTCCATGTAGTTGGTGAGGATCGGGTGGAAATCCTGCCACCACTGGTAGGCGAACCAGCCGTTGACCACGACGTTGAGCATCAGCACGACGACGATGTCGATCAGGCGGGCGAGCAGGCGCTGACCGAGGCCGGCCAGGGCCAGCCCGTGCGGCCGGGCCTCCGGCGTCGGGTACAGGTAGGCGTGCGGGGGCTGTGGCCAGCTCTGCGGGTGCATCGGCGGCTGATGCCACCCGGCCGGCGGTTGCTGTGGCGGCTGGAACCCGACCGGGGGCTGCTGCCAGCCGGGCGGCGGGGGTTGCTGCCACCCGGGCGGCGGCTGTTGCGACCCCGGGGGCGGCTGTTGCCACCCCGGGGGCGGCTGCTGCCAGCCCACCGGAGGCTGGGCGCCGGGCGGCGCCCAGCCGGGCGGCGGGTAATGACCCGGCGGGGCCGGGGGCGGTGCGGGTTGCTGGGGCGGTGCCGGTTGCTGGGGCGCCGCGGCCTGCGGCGGTGCTGCTGGGAGCTCCACCACCACAGGCGGCCCGTCCGGCGGGACCGCGTCGGCCGGGATGGCGGCGCCGAGCCAGCCCTCACCGTCCCAGTAGCGCTGGGTGGTGGTGTCGGCCGGGTCCTTGTACCAACCCGCGGGAAGGGAACTCATGCGCAAACCTTTACCACGAGTGTCTGACGGTTCCCTGCGCGCAGGTCAGTGCGTCACAGGTTGCCGCGGCGTTCCTGCTCCCGCTCGATGGCTTCGAAGAGCGCCTTGAAGTTGCCCTTGCCGAAACCGAGGGAGCCGTGCCGCTCGATCAACTCGAAGAATACGGTGGGACGGTCCTGCACGGGGGCCGTGAAGATCTGCAGGAGATATCCGTCCTCGTCGCGGTCCACCAGGATCCGGCGCTTCTTCAGCTCCTCGATCGGCACCCGCACCTGGCCGATCCGGGCGCGCAGCTCCGGGTCGTCGTAGTACGAGTCCGGCGTGTTGAGGAACTCCACACCGGCCCCGCGCATCGCGTCGACGGTGGTCAGGATGTCGTTGGTGGCGAGCGCCACGTGCTGGGCGCCCGGGCCGCCGTAGAACTCCAGGTACTCGTCGATCTGCGACTTGCGCTGCGAGATCGCCGGCTCGTTCAGCGGGAACTTGACCTTGCGGGTGCCGTCCGCGACGACCTTGGACATCAGCGCGGAGTAGTCGGTGGCGATGTCGTCGCCGATGAACTCGGCCATGTTGGTGAAGCCCATGACGCGGCGGTAGAACTCCACCCACTCGTCCATCTTGCCGAGCTCCACGTTGCCGACGACGTGGTCGACGGCCTGGAAGAAGCGCTTCGGGCGGACGGCCACGATCGGCTCGCGCGCCACGAAGCCCGGCAGGAACGGGCCGTCGTATCCGGAACGGTCGACCAGGGAGTGGACGGTGTCGCCGTACGTCGCGATCGCCGCCATCCGCACGGTGCCGTTCTCGTCCTTGAGGTCGTACGGCTCGGTCACGCCGCGGGCGCCGGTCGAGGTGGCGTGCCGGTACGCGGCGTCGACGTCCGGGACCTCGATGGCGATGTCCGAGATGCCGTCGCCGTGCTTCGTCACGTGCTCGGCCCCGGGGGCTCCGGCGTGCACCATGCCGGTCAGCACGAACTTGGCGCCACCGCTGACCATCACGTACTCGGCGTGGTCGCGGAACCCCTGCTCCGGGCCGCGGTACGCGACACAGCGCATGCCGAAGGCGGTGGAGTAGAAGTGAGCGGCCTGCCGGGCGTTGCCTACCAGGAAGCGCAGGTGGTCGACGCCCTTGACGGGGAAGACATCGGGGGTGCGGGTCTCGGGTTGCATCGTCCCTCCGGTTCCTACGGGGGCCGCCTCGTGAGCGGCACGTCCTGGGGCCGAGGTTGACGCAGGTCACAGCGATGGGCAAGAGTCGCCGAAAGTGCTGGTCAATCTGTGCAATCGGTAGAGAGGTGACCCGGGATGGCCGAGCAATCTGTGCAGCTCGACGAGCTCGACGCGAGGCTGGTCGAACTGCTCGCCGCCGAGCCGCGCATCGGGGTGCTCGAACTCTCCCGGCGGCTCGCGGTGGCTCGCGGCACGGTCCAGGCGCGGCTCGACAAGTTGACCGCCCGTGGCGCGATCAAGGGGTTCGGGCCCGAGGTCGTGCCGGCGATGATCGGTTTCGGGGTGATGAGCTTCGTGACCCTGGAGATCAGTCAGCGCTACGGGCACGACGCGGTGGCCGGTCACCTGGCCGAGATCCCCGAGGTCCTGGAGGCGCACACGATCACCGGCAGCGGTGACATCCTGTGCCGGATCGTGGCCCGCTCGAACGCCGACCTGCAGCGCGTGATCGATCAGATCGTCGGCTACGAGGGGATCCGGCGAGCGCACACGATCATCGCGCTGGCCGAGCTGATCCCGTACCGGACGGTGCCACTGACGAAGGCCGCAAGCCGGATATAAGCCCACGACACGGGCTTTCTACGCTCGTGGGGCCGGTGGATCGAGGTCATTAGTGTTCGCGCATGGCCTCGGGCACGTGGAAGGGAGTCACGCTGGTCGCTGCCGTCACGGTCACCGTGCTGGCCACGACCGGGGTGTGGAACCCGTTCCCGCAACTGTGGGAGTGGGTCAGCACGAGCGGGCCCGTCGCGCCCGGCACCCGCTGGCAGCAGCGGCTCGGTGGCACGCCGCAGAGCGTCTCGGTGGTCGGCGAGTCGGTGGTGGTCGAGTACCGGACGTCGGTGGAGGCGTACAACCTGACCACGGCCGTGAAGACGTGGCAGTCCGACGCCGACTGGGCCGTGATCGCGGGCCAGGGCAGCGACGCCGTGGTGGTCACCGGCCGGCTGCTCACCAAGGGCTACCAGGTGCTGGACGCGCGGACCGGCACTGTGAAACGGGCCGACACCGAGGCGAGCGCGGTCTGGGCGTACCAGAACGGGATCGTGGATCTGCATTGCGCGAGCGGCAACGACTGCCGGCTCACCGCCTGGGATCCGCGGGCCGGCTCGCGGCTCTGGTCGGTGGCGACCGGCGGGATCGGCTTCGTGCTGCACGCCGCTAACCCGGACGTGCCGGACTCCCGCCGGCTCGGCACCGGCGACGTGGACGACGACGCGGCCGGGCCGGCGATGATGCCCGGGCTCTTCGGGCTGCCTGACGACGGCAAGGTCCGGGTGATCGACACCGCCACCGGCAAGCTCGTCCAGACCGTCGAGAGCGGTGCTGACCAGCGGATCGCCGTGGTCGGCGGCCGGGTGCTGACGATCACCGGGACCGCCCGGGACGGCACCTGCTACTACGGCGTGGTGGCCACCTCGCCGCCGAACAACCGGACGGTGTGGAAGCGGGACGGGCTCAACCTGCGGACCGCGGAGAGCGACTGCAAGCAGGACCGGGACCCGGCCGGTGGGTACGACGTGGTGCTCGGCGTCGACCCGTACGGCCGGCAGGAGCTGATCAACGCCGCCGACGGGCGCATCCTCTGGTACGGCGACAAGACCTCCGAGGTGCTGGCCGTCGACGACCGGTACGCGGTCATCCGCACCGGCGACACGGTGCTCGGCTGGTCGTTCGCGCGCGGCAAGGCGGTGTGGCGGCAGGGCGGGCGGGCCAAGGCGGGGGCGGTGGTGACGCCGTACGCGGTGATCGTCGTCTCGTCCGGACGGGTGACGGCACTGAATCCGGCGAATGGTGCGGTGCGGGCGGAAGTGCGTACGGAGTCGAAGGTCTTCACCGCCGCACCAGGCGGTTTGATCCTGGTTTCCGGGCGCGACATGGCCTATTTGCCCTACAGCTGACACGCCGACAGGCGCATATGCCGGGTGCGGGTTCGCATCGCCGACACCGGCTGGCCTAGGCTTGCCGCTCATGAGCAGAGGCGCCGCTTTCACCTACTCGCCGCTCTTGCCGACCGGCGACGACACGACCGAATACCGCCTGGTCACGGACGAGGGCGTGGATGTCGTGGAGGGCCCGGGCGGCCGCCGATTCCTGACCGTCGAGCCGGCGGCGCTGACCCAGCTCACCGCCGAGGCGATGCACGACATCGCGCACTACCTGCGGCCGGCGCACCTGGCGCAGCTGCGCGCGATCATCGATGACCCCAAGGCGTCGCCGAACGACCGGTTCGTCGCCCTGGACCTGCTGCGCAACGCGAACATCGCGGCCGGTGGGGTCCTCCCGATGTGCCAGGACACCGGCACCGCGATCGTGATGGGCAAGCGCGGCCGGCACGTGCTCACCGACGGGCTCGACGAGGAAGCCATCGCGCTCGGCGTCTACCAGGCGTACACGCGGCTCAACCTGCGGTATTCGCAGCTCGCGCCGCTCACCATGTGGGACGAGAAGAACACCGGGTCGAACCTGCCGGCCCAGATCGAGCTCTACGCGGAGGACCCGAACGGGCACCCCGACGCGTACAAGTTCCTGTTCATGGCCAAGGGTGGCGGCTCGGCCAACAAGTCGTATCTCTACCAGGAGACGAAGGCGCTGCTCAACCCGAAGCGCATGATGCAGTTCCTGGACGAGAAGCTGCGGCTGATCGGCACGTCCGCCTGCCCGCCGTACCACCTGGCGATCGTGATCGGCGGCACCAGCGCCGAGCACGCGCTGAAGACGGCGAAGCTGGCCAGCGCGAAGTACCTGGACAATCTGCCCACCGGCGGCTCGATGCTCGCGCACGGCTTCCGGGACCTCGAGCTGGAGGCCGCGGTCCTGGAGCTGACCCGCGACTTCGGGATCGGCGCGCAGTTCGGCGGGCGGTACTTCTGCCACGACGTGCGCGTGGTCCGGCTGCCCCGGCACGGCGCGTCCTGCCCGGTCGCGATCGCGGTCTCCTGCTCGGCCGACCGGCAGGCGGTCGCCAAGATCACGCCGTCCGGGGTGTGGCTGGAGCGGCTCGAGACCGACCCGGCGCGCTTCCTGCCCGACGTGGATCTCAACGAGGAGCCGGTCGTCCAGATCGACCTCAACCGCCCGATGGCCGAGATCCGCGCCGAGCTCAGCAAGTACCCGGTGAAGACCCGCCTGTCCCTGACCGGCCCGCTCGTCGTCGCGCGCGACATCGCGCACGCCAAGATCGCCGAGCGGCTGGACGCGGGTGAGCCGATGCCGCAGTACCTGCGTGATCATGCGGTCTACTACGCGGGGCCGGCCAAGACTCCGGAGGGTTACGCGTCCGGCTCGTTCGGCCCGACCACGGCCGGGCGGATGGACTCCTACGTGGAGAAGTTCCAGGCCGCGGGCGGTTCGATGATCATGCTGGCCAAGGGCAACCGGTCACAGCAGGTCACCGACGCCTGCAAGGCCCACGGCGGCTTCTACCTCGGCTCGATCGGCGGCCCCGCGGCCCGCCTCGCGCAGGACTGCATCCGCCACGTCGAGGTGCTCGAGTTCCCCGAGCTCGGCATGGAGGCGGTCTGGAAGATCCAGGTCGAGGACTTCCCGGCGTTCATCGTCGTCGACGACAAGGGCAACGACTTCTTCGAGGCCGTCACCAAGCCCGTGCTGAGCATCGGCAAACGCTGAAGGATCAACTTCAAGATCCGCTTACGGTACGACGTTTTCGCCGCCCGTTCTCAGGCGACACGACCCGGTCCCGCCCGTGCCCGCGCGAGGTTCGCGGTGGGTCCGGGCGGCGGCGCGCCTCGCTGTTCTTGGCTGGTGCTCACGGTTGTCATTCGTGCCTCATGACAACCGTGAGCACCAGCCAGGAGCGTGACCCGCGCTGCGAGGGTGAGTGGTGCCTTGCTCGCCCGGGTTCCGCGCTGCGCGGTCAGGCGTGCGTTGCTCGCGCGGGTGGCGCGCTGCGGGCGGGGCTTCCGGTCCCGCTCGTCAGGCGCAGTAGCCGGCGACGGGGCTCATCCACTCGGTGAGCTGCGGCTTGAGCGTCTTGTCCAGGTCCGCGGCGGTCTTGATGTTCTTGATGTACTTGCGGTCCCTGGCGCTCGTCTCGAACTTCACCGCCGACGTCTCGCCGGCCTGCTTCAGCTCGGGGTTCTGCGCGACGCTGGTCTCCTTACGGATCTGCGCGCCGGCCGACTGGAGCTCCGCGGCGGCCGACTTCTCCGCCTTGGCGACGTTGTCGGCCTGCTTGGCCTCCTTGTAGGCGATCATCTTGCCGATCGCGGCGCCGAAGTCGTCCAGTTTGCCGGTGAAGACCTCGTTCAGCTTTCCGCAGACGAGCGCGGTGTCGGCCGAGTAGTCCGGCGCCGGGGAGGTGGCGGAGGGCGCCGGCGCGCCGGCGTCGTAAACCTGCGCATCGCTGTCGCAGGCGGCGCCGGTCAGCAGCACGCTGCCGGCAAGCACGGCCAGGATGGCGGCTCGCATGTCGTCGATCCTCTTCGTCGGGGGGCAGAGCAACGGGGTCAGGAACCCCGCCCGACGGTACGTTCCGTTCCGGCTCACGTCCAACCGAGCGTGATCGGCGAGATACGAACAGCCCGCCCACGGTGACCGTGAGCGGGCTGATCGCCCCCGTGATCCAAAGCTGCGGCCGTCCCGTCGCGTTCTGGGGGCGATGTGGAAGCATCGGCGGCGGAACGGCTCTGAGGCGACTCTGCGGCATCGTGCTCTCGTTCCGCTCTCGATCCACTCTCGCCGGTCGGCTAGTCTCGATGCCCGCGCAGGGAACGGGGTGACTACTGTGCGCTACCGCATTTTGGGGCCACTGTCCGTCACCGTGGACGGACGTTCCGTGGCTGTGACGGCCGGTCGTGATCGGGTCGTGCTCGCCATGCTGCTGGTCAATCCGAACCGGATCGTCGGCGCGGGAGAGCTCATCGACGCGTTGTGGGGCAGCGCCCCGCCGGTGACCGCGCGCGGGCAATTGCAGTCATGTATATCGCGATTGCGACGAATCCTGCCACCCGGGGTGATCCTTACCGATCGGGCGGGTTACGGCATCCGGGTCGGACCGGACGATCTGGACTCGGAGGTTTTCGCCCGTTCGGTGGAGCAGGCGCGGGCGTCCGGCGACCGGGCCGCGTTCCGTTCGGCGCTGGCCGTGTGGCGTGGCCCGGCCTGTGCCGAGCTCGACGCCCCGCCGTTGCGGCAGGCCGCCGCGGCGCTCGACGAGCGGTACGCCCTCGCGGCCGAGGACTGGGCGGAGCTCGAACTGGCCGCCGGCAACGAGCGTGAGCTCGCCGGTGAACTGGGCGTCCTCGTCGAGCGCTTCCCGCTGCGCGAGCGGCTGCGCGAGCAGCTGATGCTGGCGCTGGCCCGTTCCGGGCGGCAGGCGGACGCGCTCGCCGAGTTCCGCCGGGCGCGGCAGCTGCTCGCCGACGAGCTGGGCATCGAACCCGGCGGGGAGCTGCAGAAACGGCATCGCGAGGTGCTCAACGGCGAGACCGTCGCCGACGCGCGGCCGACCGGCCGGGTGCGGTGCCTGCCGCGTACGGTCGGCGACTTCACCGGCCGCGCGGAGCAGGTCGAACGGCTCGCGGCCGAGATCGCGGGCTCCCCGGGCCCGGTGGTGGCGGTGATCGACGGGATGGCCGGCAGCGGCAAGACGACGCTGGCGTTGCACGTGGCGGCGCTCGCCGGCGACCGCTACCCGGACGCGCACCTCTACATCGACCTGCAGGGCCACAGCGAGCGCGACCCGGTCGAGCCGTCCGAGGCCGTGCTGGTGCTGCTGCGCCAGCTCGGGCTGAACGGCGGTGAGATCCCGGCCGGGCGGGTGGACCGGATCGGCCGGTGGCGGACCGAGCTGTCCCGCCGCAGGTCGCTGGTCGTACTGGACAACGCGGCCTCCAGCGAGCAGGTCGCCGATCTGCTCCCGACCGCACCGGGCAGCCTGGCCGTGGTCACCAGCCGGCGGCGGCTGTCCGGGCTGGACGGCGTACGGGTCGAGTCGCTGCCGGTGCTGTCACCGGAGGAGGCGGTGTCGCTGCTGGAGCGGATCGCCGGCGAGCGTGTGCGGGCCGAGCCGGTGGCGGCCGCCGAGGTGGTCCGCCGCTGCGGATACCTGCCGCTGGCGGTCCGGCTGGCCGGGGCCCGGCTCGCGCACCGGCCGCGCTGGCGGGTGTCGGATCTGCTGCGCCGGCTGGGTGAGGCGGCGCTGCCCGAGCTGGCGGCCGAGGACCGGACCGTGACGAGGGCGTTCACGCTGACGTACCGGCAGCTCCCGGCGTCCCTGCAGCGCACGTTCCGGCTGCTCGGGGTCTACCCGGGGGTGGAGTTCGACGCGCTCGCGGTCGCCGCGCTGGCGGATCTCGCCGGGGACGCCGCCGCTGACCTGCTGGACGATCTGGTCGACGTGCACCTGATCGAGGAGCCGGAGCCGGGCCGGTACCGCATGCACGACCTGGTGCGGGAGTATGCCCGGACGCTCGCCGCGGAGCTGCCGGAGGCGGACCGGACAGCGGCTCTCACCGCGCTGCTCGACTTCCAGCTGCACGCCGTGACGACCGCGAACCTCGACAGCTACCTGCCGGTTCTCATGCGTGATCTCGGTTCGGCCGAGCCGGCCCGGCCCGACCTGCGGGTTCCGGACCCGGTCGCGCGACTCGAGCGGGAGCGGCCGAACCTGGTCGCCTTCGTCGCCGCGGCGATGGCCGCCGGTCGCGCCGACTATGCCTGGCAGATTCCCCGCGCCGCCTGGCACCCGCTGTTCTACCGGGGCTACACGGACGACGTCCGGGAGTTGCACCTGCTGGCGCTGCCCGCGGCCGAGGCCTCCGGCGACCGGTCCGCGATCGCGACCACGGCGAACTATCTGGCCTCCGTGTACGGCCGGGGCGGCCAGACCGAGAAGGCCGAGGGGTTCCTGCGCCTGGCCATCCGCCTGCGCACCGAGCTGGGCCAGCTCGGCGCCACCGCGCAGAGCCTGGGCAACCTCGCGAACATCTACTACATCCAGGGCCGTCCCGCGGAGACGGTCGAGGTGCTGCGCCAGGCGCTCCGGATGCAGCTGCGGGCCCGGCTCCCCGAGCGCAGCGACATGATCAACATGTCCTCCCTGCTGGTCAGCGCCCTCACCCAGCTGGGCCGCTACGACGAGGCGCTGCGCTCGGCGCGGGCCTGGCTGTCGTCGACGATCGACGACCGGAACGACGGCATGACCGGCAGCGCGCTGTTGCTGCTGCAACGGCTGCGCGTGCGGCAGGGCACGATGGCGCCACCCGTCGCCCACCGGTACATCGACGTGTCGGTGCGGCTGATGCGGCGAGCCGGTTACCAGGCCGGCCTGGCCGACGCCGCCGTCGACCGCGCCCGGCTGCACCGGATCGAGGGCCGCCATCCCGAGGCGATCGCCGAGCACCAGCGGGCCCTGCGAATCATCGCGCCACTGAACGACCCGCTGCACGAGTCCGCGTACCGCTGCGAGCTCGCGGCCACCCTCCATGCGGCCGGGCAGATCCCGGCGGCCCGGGAGATGTACCGGGAGGCCCTCGGCATCGCGCGGCGCCTGCGGTCGCCGTACCAGATCGCTCAGGCCCTCAGCGGCCTGGCCGCCTGCCTGGATCCCGGTGGCCCGGAGGCCGCGCGGCTGCGGGCGGAGGCCGGTGAGGTGTACGCGCGGATGGGCGTTCCGCGGGACGACGGGACGGCTGATCGGATCGGGATCACATCCGGCGCGCGGTGATCGGAGGGAGGATGGTCCGGTGACGAACGATGTGAGTGGTTACCGGATCGAACGCGACACGATGGGCGAGGTGCGTGTCCCCGCCGACGCCCTGTGGCGGGCGCAGACCCAGCGCGCGGTGGAGAACTTCCCGATCTCCGGGCGTGGCCTGGAGCCGTCGCACATCCACGCCCTGGCCCGGATCAAGGGGGCCGCGGCGCAGGTCAACGCGGAGCTGGGGGTGCTCGACAAGGAGCTGGCCAACGCGATCGCGACCGCTGCGGCGCACGTGGCCGACGGCGGTTACGACGACCAGTTTCCGATCGACGTCTTCCAGACCGGCTCGGGCACCTCGTCGAACATGAACGCCAACGAGGTGATCGCCACCCTGGCGTCCCGCGCCCTGGATCAGCAGGTGCACCCGAACGACCATGTCAACGCGTCCCAGTCCAGCAACGACGTGTTCCCCTCGTCGATCCATCTGGCCGCCACCGAGGCGGTCAGCGCCGATCTGATCCCGGCCCTGGAACACCTGGCCGGCGCGCTGGGAGCGAAGGCGGAGAGCTGGTCGGGCGTGGTCAAGAGCGGCCGTACCCACCTGATGGACGCCACCCCGGTCACCCTGGGGCAGGAGTTCTCCGGGTACGCCCGGCAGGTCACGAACGGTGTCGAACGGCTCACCGCGACCCTGCCCCGGCTCGGCGAGCTGCCCCTGGGCGGCACCGCCGTGGGCACCGGCGTGAACACTCCGCCCGGCTTCGCGCCGAAGGTGATCGAGCTGCTCCGGCAGCAGACCGGCCTGCCGCTGAGCGAGGCGCGCGACCACTTCGAGGCGCAGGGCGCTCGGGACGCGCTGGTCGAGGCGTCCGGGCAGCTGCGGGTGGTGGCGGCCGGCCTCTACAAGATCGCCAACGACATCCGCTGGATGGGCTCCGGCCCGCGCGCCGGGCTGCGTGAGCTGCGCCTGCCCGACCTGCAGCCGGGCTCGTCGATCATGCCGGGCAAGGTGAACCCGGTGGTGCCCGAGGCGGTCCGGCAGGTCGCCGCGCAGGTGATCGGCAACGACGCGACGGTGGCCTTCGCCGGCACCCAGGGCGACTTCGAGCTGAACGTGATGCTCCCGGTGATGGCCCGCAACCTGCTGGAGTCGATCCGGCTCCTGGCCGCGGCCGCCCGGCTCCTCGCCGACCGCTGCGTGATCGGTCTGGAGGCGAACGAGGACGTCGCCCGGGGCTATGCCGAGGGCTCGCCGTCGATCGTCACCCCCCTCAACCGCTTCCTGGGGTACGACGAGGCGGCCGCGATCGCCAAGCAGGCACTTGCCACGAACCGGACGATCCGCGAGGTCGTGATCGAACGCGGGCACGTCAGCTCGGGCACCCTAACCGAGGAGCAGCTCGACGAGGCGCTCGATGTTCTGAAGATGACACGCCCGTAAAATAGACACACCTCGACCTTGCGCCGAGCGACCTTTCTCGATGGGATGCGGAGATCTAACTCTCTGGAGGAGGAAGCGCATTCCATGAGAAGACGCCTCACAGTCGGAGCCGTTGTCACCTTGACGGGTCTGGCGTTCCTTACCACGGTCCCAGGCTCCGCCCAGGCGGAGCCGACGGCCGTCACCGACTACACGGTCGTGGCCGCCGACGGGGTCTCCGCCGCCGACGCGACGGCGGCGATCAAGGCCGCCGGCGGCACCGTCGTCAGCGGTAATGACGCCGTCGGCGTGTACCGGGTGAGCTCGACGGACGCGAAGTTCGAGACCAAGGCGACCGCCTCGGCCGAGCTGATCGGCGCCAGCGAGCGCAAGGCCATCGGGTACTCGCCGAACGGCGTGGAGAAGATCGAGAAGGGCGGGTCGGCCAAGGGCGGCAAGGGCCACGGCCCGGCCAAGGCCGACCCGCTCGACGACAAGCTCTGGGGCCTGTCCATGATCAAGGCGGACAAGGCCCGCAAGATCGAGAAGGGCGACAAGGCCGTCACGGTCGGCGTGCTCGACACCGGCCTGGACGCCTCGAACCCGGACATCGCCCCGAACTTCAACAGCAAGCTGTCCCGCAACTTCGCGCCCGACATCCCGGCGATCGACAACATCTTCATCGACGGGGTCGACCAGGGCTGTGAGGTGCCCAGCTGCGTCGACCCGGCCGGCACCGACGACGGCGGCCACGGCACGCACGTGGCCGGCACGATCGGCGCCGCGCTCAACGGTGTGGGCGTCTCCGGCGTCGCGCCCGGCGTCAGCCTGGTCGAGCTCAAGGGCGGCCAGGACTCCGGCTACTTCTTCCTCGACCCGGTGGTCAACGCCCTGACCTACGCCGGCGACAAGGGCATCGACGTGGTGAACATGTCGTTCTACGTCGACCCGTGGCTCTACAACTGCACGGCCAACCCGGCGGACAACCCCGCGCAGCAGGCCGAGCAGCAGGCGATCATCACGGGCATGAAGCGGGCACTGAACTACGCGCACGCCCGCGGGGTGACCATGTTCGGTGCGCTCGGCAACAACCACGAGGACCTGGGCAAGCCGCGCACCGACGTCTCCAGCCCGGACTACGGCGGCACGCCGTACTCGCGGCCGATCGACAACTCGTCCTGCTGGGACCTGCCGGTCGAGGGCCCGCACGTGATCGGCGTCTCGGCGGTCGGCCCGTCCACCCGCAAGGCCGACTACTCCAACTACGGCCTGGAGCAGATCTCGGTCGCCGCGCCGGGTGGCTTCGCGCGGGACGGGTTCGGCACTGACACCTACAACACGCCGGGCAACCGCATCCTCTCCACGTACCCGCTGAAGGTGCTGCAGGAGGAGGGGCTGGTCGACGAGGCCGGCAACATCACCGCGGCCGGCGAGGGCCTGGCCTTCAAGGACTGCACCAAGGCCGGCAAGTGCGGGTACTACACGTACCTGCAGGGCACCTCGATGGCCTCGCCGCACGCGGCCGGGGTCGGCGCCCTGATCGTCAGCCGGTACGGCGTTCCGGACCTCCGCCGCGGCGGCAAGACGCTGCTGCCGGGCGTGGTGGAGCAGATCCTCTACCGCACGGCGGCCGAGCACGAGTGCCCGACGCCGCGTCTGGTCAGCTACGCGCAGGAGGGCCGGCCGGCCGAGTGGGACGCGCTCTGTGAGGGTGGCAAGAACTTCAACGGGTTCTACGGCTACGGCATCGTCGACGCCTACGCGGCGGTCGGCGGCCGCTGAGCAGGTCCGGGGACCCTCGTCGCAACACCCGAAAAGGGCGTTGAGGTGTCGGACGACCGGGGCGGTTATTCCATCGCCCCGGTCGGTACCCTTGTACGGTGACTCTGCGCTTGTACGACACCGCGACCCGATCCGTCCGGGACTTCGTCCCGTTGACGCCCGGTCAGGTGGGGATCTACCTGTGTGGCGTCACCGTGCAGTCCTCCCCGCACATCGGCCACCTCCGTTCCGCCGTGAACTACGACGTGCTGCGCCGCTGGCTGCTGCACACCGGCCTGGAGGTGACGTTCATCCGCAACGTCACCGACGTGGATGACAAGATCCTCCAGAAGTCGCTGGAGCAGAAGCGGCCGTACTGGTCGATCGCCTACGAGAACCGCCTGCTCCTCGATCGTGACTACCGTGCCCTCAACGTGCTGCCGCCCACCTACGAGCCGCTGGCCACCGGGCACATCACCGAGATGCACGACCTGATCACCGCGCTGATCGAGCGCGGCCACGCCTATCCCGCCTCGGCCGGCAACGGCGACGTCTACTTCGACGTCCTCTCCTTCCCGGAGTACGGGTCGCTGTCCGGCCAGAAGCCCGAGGACATGCGCTCCGCCGAGGACGCACCGGAACGCGACAAGCGCGACCTGCGCGACTTCGCGCTGTGGAAGGGTGTCAAGGCCGACGAGCCGCAGGACGCGTACTGGCCGTCGCCGTGGGGCCGGGGTCGTCCCGGCTGGCACATCGAGTGCTCCGCGATGGCCCGTCGCTACCTCGGCGACGAGTTCGACATCCACGGTGGTGGCCTCGACCTGACCTTCCCGCACCACGAGAACGAGCTGGCCCAGTCGAAGGCGGCCGGTCTCGGCTTCTCCCGGTTCTGGGCGCACCACGCCCTGCTCAACCTGGGCAAGTCCAAGATGAGCAAGTCGCTGGGCAACGTCATCGATCTGCCCGCCGTGGTCGAGTCCGGGATCCGCCCGGTCGAGCTGCGCTACTACCTGGGCAGCCCGCACTACCGCTCGCGGATCGATTACACCGACGAGGCGCTGAACGAGGCCGCGGTGGCGTACAAGCGGATCGAGGGCTTCGTCCACCGCGCCGCCGAGATCGTCGGCCCGGGCCGGCCCAAGGCGGTCCCGCCGGCGTTCGCCGAGGCGATGAACGACGACCTGAACACCTCTGCCGCGCTCGCGGTCGTGCACGACACGATCCGGGAGGGCAACACCGCTCTGGCCGCCGGGGACGAGCCGGCCATCCGCGGTGCGCTGACCGCGGTCCGGGCCATGCTCGGCGTGCTGGGTCTCGACCCGCTCGACGCGGGCTGGGGCAGCGGCGACAGGGGCAACGATCTGAAGCCGGTGGTCGACGGTCTCGTCGCGCTGGCCATGGAACAGCGGGCGCAAGCCCGTGCACGTAAGGACTGGGCTGCCGCCGACCAGGTGCGCGACCAGCTCAAGAACGCGGGTATTCAGGTGGAGGACACTCCGGCCGGTCCGCGCTGGACGGTAGGAGAGCAGCACTGATGCCGGGTAATTCACAGAACGCGAGCAAGCGCGCGACTTCGAAGAAGGGCGCGCCGTCCGGCTCGGGTGGCAAGAACCGCGCCAGCCTCAAGGGTCGCGGCAAGACCCTGCCCGCCGACGAGCGGCCCTGGCACAAGGGTTACTCGGGCACCGAGAAACTGCCCGAGAAGACCGCGCGCAAGCAGGACAAGGAGCGCCGGGCCGCGGCCGCCGAGGGTCGCGTGCCCAAGGTCGGCCAGCCCGGCACGAAGGACACCACCTGGGGCCGTGGCGGCGGTCGCGCCCCCGGGCTGACCCGTGCTCAGACGTCCCGTGGCGGCGGTGGCCGGGCCTCCGGCCCGCGTGGCCCCCGGATCGCGCCCGGGCGCCGGTCCAACCCGATCAAGGAAGGGCCCGAGCTGCTGCTCGGCCGCAACCCGGTGGTCGAGGCGCTGCGCGCGCTGGTGCCGGCGACGGCGCTCTACGTGGCGCAGGGCATCGACATCGACGAGCGGGTGGCCGAGGCCGTCCGGACCTCCGGCGACCGGGGCATCCCGATCCTGGAGATCAGCCGCAACGAGCTGGACAGGCTGACCGGCGGCGTGCTGCACCAGGGCATCGGCCTGCAGGTGCCGCCGTTCGCCTATGAGAACTTCGACGACCTGGTCGCGGCCGCTCTCGAGCAGACCGCGCCGCTGCTGGTCGCCCTCGACGGGATCACCGACCCGCGCAACGTGGGCGCGGTGATCCGGTCGGTCGCCGCGTTCGGCGGGCACGGCGTCTTCATGACCGAGCGGCGGGCCGCCGGCATCACCGCGACCGCGTGGCGCACCAGCGCCGGCGCGGCCGCGCGGGTCCCGGTCTCCCAGGTGGTCAACCTGACCCGGGCGATCAAGTCGGCGCAGAAGCAGGGCTTCACCGCGATCGGCCTGGACGCCGACGGCGAGACCGACCTCTACCAGCTGGAGGCCGCGATCGGCCCGCTGCTGGTCGTCGTCGGTTCCGAGGGCCGCGGCCTGTCCCGCCTGGTCGGCGAGACGTGTGACCTGCGGGTCAGCATCCCGATGGCTTCCGACGTCGAGTCCCTCAACGCCAGCGTCGCCGCCGCGGTCACGCTCGCCGAGGTCTCCCGCCGCCGCTCCCAGGTCTAGTCACCCAAGGCAACAAAGCAGAACACCAAGACGGCCATCCTCGTACAGAGGGTGGCCGTCTCGTCATGCCAAGGCACGCAGCCCCAACATGACCCCGTCAGCCACAGGCGCAACACATGCACCGTGCCTCCCAAATTCGTGCCAGCCATCCCCGCCGGCCATCCCGAGCGCGAGCCATCTCCTAGATTCCTCGCAGTGGACCCGGACCCGCGAGCCGGACACGGGGAAACCTCGCTCGCGACGACACCGACCCGGCAGGGAGAAACGGCCGCACACGGGGACGGCCGTTTCTCCCCAGGCCAGCTCGAGAAGCCACCCACCTCGGCACCCCAACTTGAACCGGCAGCAAAGCCCACGCGCGACCGACCGTAACGCGGGGGGCGCGGGAGCGCGGGGGGCGCGGAGGCTCGCCCCCCGATTGAACCGGGACCAAAGGCGACCCGCCGCCGACCGTAACGCGGGGGTTCGGGGGGCTCGGCCCCCCGGCGAGCAAAGCGAGAGCGCCCGGTCCGCGCATTCCGCGGACACAGGCCCCCACCCTGGAGCCTCCGGTCGGGCTCGAACCGACGACCTCCCGTTTACAAGACGGGTGCTCTAGCCAACTGAGCTACAGAGGCGCGGGCCTCAGCATAACGTCCGGAAAACCGATCGCCATCTTGGCAGGACTGTTAAAACCAAATACGGTGGCGGGGCTGTTCCTTCTACTCGGATCGTCCGGCACGTTCCTGCCGGTGGAAAGGAAGTCGATTCACCATGGCTACCGTCACGTACGAGAAGGCCTCCCGGATCTACCCGGGCTCTGAGCGCCCCGCGGTCAACGAGCTGAACCTCGAGATCGGCGACGGCGAGTTCCTCGTCCTGGTCGGCCCTTCCGGTTGTGGTAAGTCCACCAGCCTGCGCATGCTCGCCGGCCTGGAGGATGTGGACCGCGGCCGCATCCTGATCAACGACAAGGACGTCACGCACCTCCCGCCGAAGTCCCGTGACATCGCGATGGTGTTCCAGAACTACGCGCTCTACCCGCACATGACGGTGTACGAGAACATGGCGTTCGCTCTGAAGCTGCGCAAGACCCCGAAGGCGGAGATCGACCGCGCGGTCAAGGAGGCCGCCGGCCTGCTCCAGCTCGAGGAGTATCTGACCCGTAAGCCGAAGGCGCTCTCCGGTGGTCAGCGTCAGCGTGTCGCGATGGGCCGCGCGATCGTGCGTCAGCCGCAGGTCTTCCTCATGGACGAGCCGCTGTCGAACCTCGACGCCAAGCTCCGCGTCCAGACCCGTTCGCAGATCGCCACGCTGCAGGCGAAGCTCGGCGTCACCACTGTCTACGTCACGCACGACCAGGTCGAGGCCATGACCATGGGTCACCGGGTCGCGGTCATGCTGGACGGTGTGCTGCAGCAGGTGGACACCCCGCGGGCGCTCTACGACACCCCCGGGAACGTCTTCGTCGCGGGCTTCATGGGCTCTCCGGCCATGAACATCAAGACGGTGGCGCTGACCGAGTCGGGCGCGACCTTCGGCGCCCTGGCCGTGCCGCTGACCCGCGAGCAGGTCGCCGCGGCGCAGGGTGGCGACGGCAAGGTCACGATCGGTTTCCGGCCGGAGGCCGCTGAGGTCGTGACGGAGCAGGCCGGCGCGCTGCCGGTCGTCGTGGACCTGGTCGAGGACCTCGGCTCGGACGCGAACGTCTACGGTCACTCGGACCTGGGCGGCACGCAGGAGCGCTTCGTGGTGCGGACCGAGCGTCGCTACATGCCGTCGATGGGTGAGACGGTCTACATCCGGCCGAACCCGGAGGCGATCCACGTCTTCAACGCCGGCACCGGCGCCCGCATCTGATTCAACGCGTGAACTGAAGGGCCGCCCGGCGACGGGCGGCCCTTTCGCGTCCGGTTGTCGGCCGGATCACCGCCGGCGGCGGGCTCAGTCGGCGAAGCGGGTGACCACGAAGTCCTTCTCGGCGACGCACGCCAGCACCGAGGTGTTCCACGCGCAGGTGCCGCTGCGCACGTCCCGCAGGAGCCCGAGCTGGACCGGCTTGTCACCGGGGTGCACGCCGACCAGCGCCCGGTCGCCGATCGAGCTGGACAGGGTGTCGGAGAACTGCAGCGTGTTGCCGGCGTCGAGACGTACCGCGGTGCCCGGGGTGGCGGCCCAGATCGCCTTGCCGCCGGCGTCGAACAGGGTGGTGGTGTCGTCCGCGACGGCCAGCACCGATTCACCGACCGGGACCAGCGTTTCCGTTCCGGCCGCGGGGCGACGCCAGGCTTCGTGGTGCTTCTCCAAGTCGTACGCGATGACCTGGGCCTTGTCGCTTGCGTAGCCGGCTGTCTCGACGAAGCAGATCCGGTGGTCGCCGCACGGTGTCAGCCCGTCGACCCGGGCGTCCTTCGGCGCGGTGTAGAGGATCTCCGGCTCGGCGGTGGCGAGCGCCGCCAGGTCGTAGGCGAGGAGCCGATCGGTGCTCGACTCCTCCACGAAGAGCCGGCCGTCGTGCGCGACCATCTTGTCGCTGGTGTAGGCGACGTCGGCGCGCGGTTTGCCGGCCGTCCCGCTGCTGACGTCGATCACCCGCGCCGAGCGGTCCGCGGCGATCTGCACGACCTGGTCGTCGTCGCTCAGGGCGGGTGCGAACGGCCGGCCCCGCGTGCCGGCCGGACCGGTCAGGTCGCTGGGCGTGGTCACGTCGAGGACGGTGGTGGAGGCCGAGCCGTCCGGGCTCGCGGCCTGCCAGCGTTCCTTGCCGGTGGTCAGTTCGAGACCGTGCAGCGTGCCCTGCTGACGGTCCACGACCAGCACCACGTCGGCGCCGAAGTGCACGGTGTCCGAACTGCCCAGGTTGTATTCCCAGCGCAGTTTCCCGGTCGTGCCCTCGAGAACGACCAGGCGCGCGCGGCTGGTGCTGTAGTCCGGGTCGGAGATCAGCGCGACGGCGCCCGGCAGGGCGATCAGCTGCGCCCAGCTCCGCGCGACGCCGGCGGCCTGGCTCTGCCAGACCTCCCGGTTCGTGTCGACGTCGAAAGCGGTCACGCCGGCCCGGCCCTGCTCGTCGACGCCGGCGAAGTAGGCCCGGTCGCCGAGCACCTCGGCATCCGACCATCCGGACGTGATCGGCGGGGTCGGCTGCAACCGGGTGACCTCTTCCAGCGCCTGGAAATCCAGAGGCGGGAAGCCCGGGCGGAGCACGAGGGCCGCGGTCACGCCGAGGGCGACGATCGCGGCCAGGGCGGCGCCACCCAGGATCCAGACCTTCTTCCCGTACGACCGGTGGCCGTTCCCGGGCTCAGCCGGAAGGTGGGCGGGAACGGTCGCGGCCGGCGGATCCATCGAGTACGGCAACGGGGTGCCGGCGGCCCGTGCCTGCGCCTCGCCCTCCGCCCACGGGTCGACGGGCGTCGCATACTCCTGTGCGGGCGGCACGGGCGGCACGGGCGGCACGGGCGGCACGGGCGGCACGGTCCGCGGGGTGGGCGTCGGGGTCGCGGCGGCGGCGGTGCCCGGGGCGTACGCCACCTCGTCCTGATCTTGATTGTGGGTTTCGGAGCCGGGCATGTCGTCGCCTCCACCGTCGTGGTTCCGGCCCGCCATGCTACCGACCGCACGCGCGCCGATCCCGCCCGCTCACGAGCGGAAACGGGTGCTGACGCGGGACTTACCCATGGCTAGTGTGGCGCCATGCGTATCGAACGCGTGACCGCCGCGCAGGAGATCCACCGAGGGGCCGATCTCTTCGACTCCCCACCGCTGCCCGAGGCGACCCGGCGGTTCCTCAGCGACCCGACGCACCACCTGCTGTTCGCCTACGACGACGCGGACCGGCCGGTCGGGATGATCTCCGGCGTCGAGACGACCCACCCGGACAAGGGCACCGAGATGCTGATCTACGAGCTGGGCGTGGCGCCGATCGCCCGGCTGCAGGGGATCGGGTCGGCCCTGGTCGCGGCGCTCACGAAGATCGCCCGGGAGAACGGGTGTTACGGCATGTGGGTGGCGACCGAGAACGACAACGTCGCCGCGCAGGCCACCTACCGGTCCGCCGGGGCGTCCGAGGAGACCACGTTCACGCTGCTGAGCTGGGATCTGCTGGCTCAGTGACAAGGTCGGGACCTACGCGCCGGGCCAGACATAGGGCAGATCGTCCGGCACGTCGCCGAAGATCGGGCGGTAGAAGTCCGGGTCCTTGCGGATCAGCGCCGACTGGTGGCTGCGGTGCAGCTCCTCGTCGCCGAGCCAGGGCGGCAGCGCGACGATCCGGGCCAGCTGCGGCTGGGTGCGGACGGTGCCGACCCCGGTACGTTCCCGCAGGTCCGCGACGAGCGTCACGGCGCACGTGTCGGCGCGGCCGGTGGCCGTCCACGCCTCGCACATCGCCAGGCCGTAACGGACCAGGGCCTCCTCGTACCCGCGCCACATCAGCACCGCCGGGTGGTGCCGCCAGCCGTAGCCGGGCACGGTCAGGCCACGCAGCACCTGGATCGTCTCCACCCGCTGCTTGCCGAGCCGTTTCTGGTCCAGGACCTTCGCGCTCTCCAGGAAGTCCGGGTACGGCAGAAAGGTCTGCATCGCCCCTGTTTTCCCTGGTGAAGGGTGCCGAAACGCCGAGGAGCGCGCGCCCGTGGTGGGCACGCGCTCCTCGTCCGGGGGGAGGCTCAGCGGGTCATCAGCCCTTGGCCGGCTCCTCGAGCAGACGCGGGTCGTCCACCTTGGAGTACGGCACCTCGGAAGGCGCGACCGAAGCCGGCGCGACGGACGCCGGGGCGACCGAGGCCGGCGCGACCGACGACGGCGCGACCGGGACCGGCGCCGACGCGGACGGGACCGCTGCTGACGGCACAGCGTCCGACGGCAGGGCATCCGACGGCACGGCGTCCGACGGGGCCGACGCGGACGGCGAGATCATCCCGGGGCGGGCAGCGGTGGACGAGTACGGCGAGGCGCCCGGCACGGGGCTGCCCGTAACGCCCGGCTGCGGGGACAGGTCGGCGGCGGAGACCGGCGAACCACCCAGCGGCAGTCCGGTCGCGCCCTGCGGGCCGGGGGCTCCGGCCGGCGTGTTCTCCGGCGTGTGACTGCCGTCCGGCAGGATGCCGCGGACGATCGGCAGGCCACCGACGACCGGCAGGCGCAACGAGCCGGTGTTCGCGTCGGTGAGCGGCAGGCGTGCCGTCCTCACCAGCTCGGTCCGGACCGCGTCGGCGGCCGTACCCGCCGGACCGGGCTGCTGGGGGGACGCCTGGGCGGGCGCCGTGCCGAGGAAGAGGAGCCCACCGGCGATCACACCGGCTCCGGCATACCACAACTTACGCACTGATCTTCTCCAGACCACTGGGGACGATGGGCTGCTGGAAAAGCCCACCAACTCGGACGAATGGTGTCGGATGGGGCAACGGGTGTCCCCACGAGGCGGTAACGGCTGACTACGATTCGTGAACGTGAGTGCGTTGACCCCCGCGGAAGCCGACACCCGTCCCCACCTGGTCGTCTGTGGTGCCGACGCACTGGTGTGGACACTCGCCGAGGAGTTGGCGAATTCCCGCCATCGGATCAGGCTGACCGTGATCACCCCGCACAAGATCCGCGCTGATGTCCCGGATCTGCGGACCCTGGAGGAGCGCGGGGTCGAGCTGCGGCACGCCGACCGGCTCGACGAGCAGACGTTCCGCGACGCCGGGCTGGCCGGGGCCGCCGCGCTGGCGCTGGTGATGCCGGACGACATGGTCAACCTGCACGCCGCGCTCTGCGCCCGCGAGGTCGAGGAGAAGCTGCGGGTCGTGGTCCGGATGTTCACCACAGGGCTGGCCGGCAGCGTGAGCCGGATCTTCCCGGACCATGTGGTGCTCTCCGACGCGCAGATGGCCGGGCCGGCGTTCGTCGCGGCGGCGCTCGGCGAGGTCGCCCCGACGCACTTCCGCCACGGCGACCGGACGCTCTATGTCGCCCACCGTGCCGACGTGCCCGCCCGCCGTGTGATGGTCACCCTGGCCACCGAGTCCGGCGGCGAGGTGTCGGTGCTGCCGGCCGAGCCGCCGGCCGGCACGGACGGACCGGACGACCTGGTGCTGGCCGAGGCGGTCGGAACCTCCGCCGAGGGTGACGTGACGCGCCGGCTGCTCGCCCGTTCCGGCCGGCGGCGACGCCCGTTCACGGCGTTCGGCCACGCGCTCCGGGCCGCGCTGAACCGCAAGCTCGGCGTCGCCGTGCTGATCACGCTGGTGACGACGGTGCTGGCAGGTGCGGTCCTGAACGCCTGGGACGACACCCGGCACAATCTCTGGCAGTCGATCTACGTCACGCTGATGACGGCGGTCGGCGCGTCCGATGTGGAGGAGAAGCGCAACGCCGTCGCGCAGGCCGCCCAGCTGGTGCTGACCGTCGCCGGCCTGGCCCTGCTCCCGCTGATCACCGCGGCCGTGGTGGACGGCATGGTCAACGCCCGGATGGCGCTGAGCCAGGGCCGCCTCGCCGGTCAGCTGCGGGACCACATCGTGCTGGTCGGGCTCGGCAACGTCGGCACCCAGGTGTTGCGGCAATTGCACGACCTGGGCGTCCGCGTGGTGGCGATCGACCGGCACGCCGACGCGCGCGGCGTGAAGTCCGCGCAGCGGCGGGGCATTCCGGTGATCGTCGGTGACGCGTCCCGGGAGGAGACGCTGCAGGCGGCGCAGATCGCGACCTGCCGCGCGCTGGTCGTGGTCTCCACCAACGACCCGGTGAACCTGCAGGCCGCACTGCACGCCCGGGCGATCCGCGACGACCTGCGGGTGGTGCTGCGGCTCTTCGACGACGACTTCGCCCAGCGGATCGGTGCGGCCTTCGACATCAGCACGTCCCGCAGCGTGTCCCGGCTCTGCGCGCCGGTGTTCGCCTCGGCCCTGCTGGAACGCAACGTGCACGCCAGCATCCCGGTCGGCCGGCACGTGCTGCTGGTCGGCACGGTCACCGTGCTCGGCGGGTCCGATCTGGACGGTGCGCTGCTGAGCGACGTCGACGAGCCGGGGCAGGCGCGGGTGATCGGCATGTCGGCCGCCGGTCAGGAGTGGATCGACTGGCGGCCGGACCCACGGCGGGTGCTCGCCGCCGGCGACCGGGTGCTGGTGGTCGCCCGCCAGCGGGCGCTGCGCTCACTGGCGGGGTAGGGGCTCTGCCAGGGTGGGGCTCAGGGCATCAGGGCCGAGTCCAGCTCTTCCGCCTCGACGCCCAGCACCGCCTGCTCGTCCGGCTTGTTGACCAGCACCTCGGTCAGGTAGGACTGGACCGTCGGGCCCATGCCGACATCCTTGCCGGCCCGCTCGGAGAGCAGCCACTTGTGCTGGATGATCTGCGAGAAGATCTCCTGCGGCTCCAGCTTCCGCCGCAGGTTGGCCGGCACCGCCCGGACCACCGGCTCGAAGACCTCGGTCAGCCAGCGGTGCGCGGCCTGCTGCTCGTCGGTCAGAGCACTCTCCGCCCGGTACGTGTCGAGGTCGTTGAGCAGCTGCCGAGCCTGGTTCTCCTCGGCGTCCAGCCCGGTCAGGCGCATCAGGCGGCGAGTGTGATAGCCCGCGTCGACCACCTTCGGCCGTACGCGATAGCCGCCGTCCACCGTGGACATGGACACCTCGGCCACGTCGAAGCCCATCTCGTTGAGCCGCCGGATCCGCCGCTCGATGTGGTGCCGGGCGTCCTTGGCGACCTCCTGCTCGTAGGTCACCTCGTGCCACAACCGCTCATACCGCGCGACGATGTCGTCGACGACCGATTCCGGGTCGATCGACTCGTGCAGCAGCTCGGCGGCCTGCAGGTCCAGGCACTCGCCGAAGATGTTCAGCCGGAGGATCTCGATGTCCTCGCTGCGCTGGCCCTCGGAGAGCTTCGGGTAGAGGTTGCCGGTCTCGGCGTCCACCAGGTATGCCGCGAACGAGCCGGCGTCCCGCCGGAACAGCGTGTTGGAGAGCGAGCAGTCGCCCCAGGAGAAGCCGGTCAGGTGCATCCGCACGATCAGCGCGGCCAGGGCGTCGAGCAGCCGGTTCATCGTCTCCGGGCGCAGCACCCGGGAGAAGAGCGCGCGATAGGGCAGCGAGAACTGCAGGTGCCGGGTGACCAGCACGGTCTCCAGCGGCTCACCCTCGGGGGTCTGCCGGTCGGTGGCGATCGCGATCGCCTGCACGGCCGGGAAGTCGATCCGCTCCAGGGCGCGCAGCAGGTCATACTCCTTCTCGGCGATGCGCTCCCGGGTCTCCTTCATCGCGTAGACGGCGCCGTTGAGTTTCACGAACCGGACGACGTGCCGCGAGATGCCCTGCGGGAGGGCGACCAGGTGATCGGCCGGCCACTCCTCCAGCGGCACGTGCCACGGCAGGTCCAGCAGCGCGGGGTCGATGAGGGCGGAGGTGATGCGCACGGTCCAAGTGTGCCAAGTCCGCTTCCGCGTCGCGCTCGTACGTGGCTCGTTACACAGGTGCGAAAAGACTGACAACGCACCGGGAGTGGCATGCGACGCAAGGCAGGGATCGTCGTCGGAGCGTGCGCCGCGCTCGTGCTGGCCGGGATGGCCGGCGCTGTGACGGCGAGGCGCGGGAACGACGCTCCGGTCGGAACCTGGCACTCGGCGCCGGGGGTGCCGCGCACCCAGGTGGCGGCTCGGGGTCCGTTGCCCGTTCCGTCGTCGTCGCTCCCTTCGAAAGCCGCCGTCCCCGCGCCCAGCCGTGGAGTGAAAGCCACCGGATCGCCCGAGCCGCCCACCTCGTCGCGGAACCCGGGACGGTTCCTGGAATCCGCCACCTCCTCCGCCCCCGGCCGCCAGCGCGTCGGCGAACTGCTCCACGTCAGCAACCTCATCGGCTACCTCGCGGGGCCGCCCCGGCAGACCTTCGCCTACCCCGGCGCCTCGTACGTCAAGCTGCACTTCGCCCGGATGGCGATGCTCCCCGGGGACTATCTGACGGTCTCCAGCCCGGACAACACGGAGTCGTACCGCTACGAGCCCGGCACCGAGGACAAATGGGCCATGTCGATCACCGGTGACACCGCAGTGGTCGAGGTGCACCGGGCGGTCGACCCGCTCGGCCTGCGCTCGGCGCTGGAGGGGCTCGGCGTGCGCGTCGACTCGGTGGCGCGGGGCTACAGCCGTACCGAGCAGGCTCGCATCCCGTCGGAGACGCCGGCGCGACCGGGCCGGACGGGACGCGAGGAATCGGTCTGCGGGCCGGACACCTCCACCGACGCGGTCTGCTACCAGTCCACCGACCCGGTGGCCTACGTGAAGTCGAAGGCCATCGCCCGCCTCCTGATCAACGGGACCGAGCTGTGCACCGGCTGGCGGGTCGGCCCGAAGAACCGGATGCTGACCAACAACCACTGCCTGACCACCTCGGAAGAGGCGTACGACACCGAGGTCTGGTTCAACTACCAGTGCGCCAAGTGCGGCGGCTACGACGTCTTCAAGCCGACCAAGGTCTGGGGTGACCAGGTCGTCTCCACCGATCACCTGCTCGACTACACGCTGTTCAGCGTCGACGGCTTCGCCTCGGTCGAGAAGTTCGGCTACCTCACGCTGGACACCGCGCGACCCGCCAAGGGCACCGAGCTCTACGTACCGCAGCATCCGGCCGGCGAACCGACCCGGATCGCGGGCGGCAAGGGGGAGAAGGCCGGCAACTGCGCTGTCGACAACGCCGACTACACCGGGTACGCCGCGCACTCCGACGTCTCGTACTTCTGCGACACCGCGGGCGGCTCGTCCGGCTCGCCGGTGCTGTCCCGCAAGACCAACAAGGTGGTGGCGCTGCACCACTTCGGCGGCTGCCCCAACTCCGGCGTACGCGGCGACCTGCTCGCGACGAAGTTGCGCCCGTTCCTTTAACGTTTACCGGTGATCGAACGCCGCACCCTCGCCTGGTGGCCTGACCTCCTGCTGCTCGCGGCGTTCGTGGCGCTCACCGTCGCGCTCGTCCAGGGCCACCTGCTGACACTCGACCAGCGGGTGGCCGACTGGGCGCTCGATCACCAGCCGCGGGTGCCGTACTGGACCGCTCGCGTCCTCAACTACCTCGGCCAGGGCGGTCAGGTGCTGACCCCGGTCGGGCTGATCCTCAGCGGATGGCTGTTCCACCGGACCCGGTCGGTGCGCGCGTTCTTCCCGTTCCTCGCCGCCTATGTCGTGACCTACCTGACGATCGGCCCGATGAAGATCTACTTCGACCGCGCCGCGCCCCGCTATGGCGGCCCGTTCAAAGCGGAGATGTTCAACCCTGTCGCCAGCGGTGACGAGAGCCGCAGCTTCCCCTCGGGTCACCTCGGCAACTCGCTCGTCTGGTACGCCGTCCTCGGCATCCTGATCGCCGCCCTGCTCCGCCGGGCCCTGACCCGCTGGGAGCTGTTCGCCGTCCGCGTGCTCCCGGTGGTGATCGTCTTCGTCACCACGGTCTACACCGGCTTCCACTGGCTCACCGACTCCCTCGCCGGCCTGCTGCTGGGCCTGGTCCTGGCCCGCCTCGTCGAGCGCATCCGGTGGGACGCCATCCCGCTGCCGCCACGCCGCTGGACCGGTCCGGCTTTCTAGACCCCCATGTTGTACGCCCGTGGCCCACGCCCCTGGCACTCCCCGCGACCTCCGCTGCCCTCACCCGGCCCCCGCGCGCCCGTCACCCCGGTCAGCGCTCCGCGCCCCGCCCCCA
>NZ_BOMH01000034.1 GCF_016862095.1 Actinoplanes cyaneus | reverse complement strand
CCCCACCGCGCCCCCACCCCACCGCGCCCCCACCCCACCGCGCTCCGGCCCCTACCGCGCCCCACCGCGCCTCGCCCAGCCGCTCGGCGCCTTGCCCCCGTCCCTCCGCGCCCCAACCGCTCCGCGCCCCAACCGCTCCGCGCCCCAATCGCTCCGCGCCCCAACCGCTCCGCGCCTTGCCCCCGCTCCGGTCCGCGCTCAACCCGCAGCCGACGCTGATTCCTGTCACGGGCCCCGCGCCGTCGGCAGTCACCTCCGCCCCGCGAAGCACCCCGCAGCGCCAGCCGCGTGAGGTGGGCTGGTGCTGGAGGGTGTGTCCGCGCTGCGAAGCACCCGTGAGCGCCAGCCGACCGAGGTGCGCCTGGCGTGAGCTGGTGCTGGTGGGTGTATCCGCGCTGCGAAGCAGCCGTGAGCGCCAGCCGCGTGAGGTCGGCTGGTGCTGAGGGCTGTATCCGGCTTGGGTCGGAACCCTCAGCGCCAGCTGAGAGGTTTCGGCTGATGGTGAGGGTTGTTTCGCGGCGCCGTCAGCGCCGTCAGTGCCAGCCGGCCGTCGGAGCGACTCGGCCATGCCGTGGCTGGGTCGGGCGGTGGCCGGGGTGGCTGGGTCCGGCGGCGCTGGAGGGGTGGCTGGGTCCGGTGGTGGCTGGGGCGGGCGGGGTCAGGCGCCGGCGCGGAGGACCTGTTTGAGGGTGAGGTCCGGGTTCAGGACGACGACGTCGGCGCGCAGGCCGGGGCTCAGCGCGCCCCGGTCGCTCAGGCCGAGCAGCCGCGCGGGCGTCGTCGACGACATCGCCGCCGCGTCGGCCAGGGACAGCCCGGCCGTGACAGCGTTGCGGAAGGCCACGTCCATGGTCAGCGTGCTCCCCGCGATCGACCCGCCCTCCGCGAGCCGCGCCACGCGGTCGGCTACTACGACCGCCTGGCCGCCGAGCTCGTACGACCCGTCCGGCATCCCGGTCGCGTCCATCGCGTCGGTGACCAGGATCGAGCGGTCCGGCCCGGCGCTGCGCGCGGCGAACGCCAGCATCCCGGGGTGCAGGTGGATGTTGTCGGCGATCAGTTCGACGGTCGCCGTGGAGGAGAGCAGCCCGACGACCGGGCCGGGTTCGCGGTGGTGGACCGGGCGCATCCCGTTGAACAGGTGGGTGGCCACTGACGCGCCCGCGTCGACTCCGGCGTGGGTCTGCTCGTAGGAGGCGTCGGTGTGCCCGACGGCGGCGAGGACACCGGCGTCGCGCAGGCAGGCGATCGCTTCCAGAGCGCCGTCGAGCTCGGGGGCGACGGTCATCATCCGTACCGCGCCCTCGCCGATCTTGATGATCTCGGTGATCTCCGGCAGGACCGGGTCACGCAGGAACGCGGGGTTCTGCGCGCCGCAGCGGACCGCGGAGAGGTACGGCCCCTCGAAGTGGATCCCCGCGATCACCCCGGAGTCCACGAGCGGCTTGTAGGCCAGCGTCGCCGAGCGCATCAGCTCGAACGGGGAGCTGACCAGGCTGGCCAGCATGGTTGTGGTCCCGTGCGACAGGTGGAACTCGGCCGCGCCCCGGGCGCTCGACGGGTCGCCGGTGGTGAACGTGTGACCCCCGCCGCCGTGACAGTGCAGATCGATGAAACCGGGCACGATCACGTCGTCACCGGCGCTGTCGTCCGGCACGACGGCCTCGATGGTCGTACCGGAAAGGCGAAGTTGACCTTGAACGACGCCACCGGGGGTGACGATCCGGCCGGAGATGCGGGTCATGCGGGGCTTCCCAGCGAGTCGAGAGCGAGCAGTGCGGCACCCAGGCAGCCGGCGATGTCGCCGAGCTCGGCCCGGACGATGTCGGGGGTGCGGTGGAACGTCACGCGCTGGCCGAGCGCCTCCCGGACCGGCGCGAGCAGTTGGTCCCCGGCCTCGGCCAGGCCGCCGCCGAGCACGACCACCCCGACGTCGAAGAGCGCCTGCGCGGTGAGCAGCCCGTCGGCGAGCGCCTCGACCGCGTCCTGCCAGACCCGGGTGGCCAATTCCTCGCCGGCCGCGGCGCGGGTGGCCACGTCGTACGCGGTAGCGCCGGCCTGCCCGGAGAGTTCCGAGTAACGCCGGCCGATCGCCCGGGCGGACGCCTCCGTCTCCAGGCAGCCGCGCGAGCCGCAGCCGCAGGGGATCCCGCCGGGCCGGACGATGATGTGCCCGATCTCCCCGGCCGCGCCGTGCGCCCCGGAGTAGCCGGCGCCGTCCACGACGAGCCCGCCGGCGATGCCCGTGCCGATCGCGACGAAGAGCACGTGCCGTCGCCCGCGCCCGGCGCCGAGACGCGCCTCGGCGAGGGCCCCCGCGCGGACGTCGTGACCGAGCGCCGCCGGCAGCCCGAGACGACGACTGGCCAGGTCACGCAGCGGCACGTCGCGGAAGCCCACGTTCGCCGCCCAGACCGCCACGCCGGTGACCTCGTCGACCACGCCGGGCACCGCGATGCCGGCCGCGACCGGGGTGAGCCCGTCCGCGCGGGCCCTGGCGGCCAGCCCTTCGGCGATCTCCAGGATGTTCTCGGTGAGGGCGTCCCCGCCGCGTTCGGCGTGGGTCGGGTGGCGTTCCTGGTGGTGCACGGCACCGTCCGGCTGGACCAGGGCGCATTTCATCCCGGTGCCCCCGACGTCGAGGGCGATGACGACGGTGTCGCTCACGGCTGGGCGTCGGGCAGCACGATGGAACGCGTCAGGCCGCTCGGGTTGTCCGGGTCGAGGCCCTGGGTGGTGGCGAGCAGCACGGCCACGCGCTGTGCGAGGACCAGGTCTGCCATCGGGTCGAGCGGGGCGCGGCCGCCGACCCAGCGGCCGAGCGAGGCGTACCCGCCGTGGTGGCGGCTGTGCACGAACGACGCGCCGCGCGCCTCGACCTCGTCGGCGAGCCCGGCCGGGACGTCACCGAACGCCCACACCACGCGGCGCGGGCCGGCGATCGAGATCGGGCCGTGCCGGTAGTCCATGGCCGGGTACGACTCGGTCCAGAACCCGGCGGTCTCCCGGCACTTGAGGGCGGCCTCCTCGGCCAGGCCCACGGTCCAGCCCCGGCCCAGGAAGGTGATCTGGTCGGTGAGCGCCGGGTGCACCGGCAGCGGCAGCCGGACGGCCACCTCGGCGTCCATCGCGGCGGCGTCGATGTCGTGGCCCAGGTGCGCGCGCAGCAGGGCGAGCACGCTGGTCGCGAAGCGGGTCTGGACGACCGACTGCTCGTCGGCGAAGTCCAGCACGACGGCCTCGCCGGCGACATCGACGGCCGGCTGGGCGGGGTCCGCGGTCAGCACGGTGACCGGGGTGTTCTGCCCGACCGCGCGCATCACCTCGAGCGTCTCGGTGGTGGTGCCGGAGCGGGTGATCGCCACGAGCCGGTCGTACCGCCGCCCGTACGGGAAGTCGGAGGCCTGGAACGCGTCGGTCTCACCGTGCTCGGCCTGCTCCCGCAGAACCGCGTACGACTTGGCCATGAACCAGGAGGTGCCGCAGCCGATCACGGCGACCCGCTCGCCACGGGCCGGGAGCCCCGGCGACGCGGCCAGTTTCGCGGCCTGCCGCCAGCAGTCCGGTTGGCTGGCGATCTCCGCCTTCACGTGCGTCATGGCTCATCCTCACCGATTGTGCTGCGCATTTACGCTCGGTAGCCGGGTATTTCGCGCGTTATTGTGCTCATGACGCCGCCGCCGGGGCAAGTACCGCGCACGGGCTCTCTTTGCTTTGCGGCCTTTCGAGCACTAATGTGCACACACTTATCATGGAACGTGCATCGGGGAGTCTGGGTGGACCGGTACGCGCGGTGGAATGCCCTGCTGGAGCTGCTCACGGAGAGCGGCCGGGTGACCGTCGAGGAGGCCGCTGAGCGCCTCGACGTCTCGCAGGCGACCATCCGGCGCGACTTCGACCAGCTCGCACAGCAGCAGATGATCACCCGGACGCGCGGTGGCGCGGTCGCCAACGGCGTGTCGTACGACCTGCCGCTGCGCTACAAGAGCGCCAAGCACTCCGCCGAGAAACAGCGCATCGGCGAGGCCGCCGCCCGGCTCGTCACCCCCGGCACGGTCGTCGGTCTCAACGGCGGCACCACGATCACCGAGGTCGCCCGCGCGCTGGCCGTCCGCCCCGATCTGAACGCCGGCGGCGAGGGCTCCCAGCTCACCGTCGTCACCAACGCCCTGAACATCGCCAACGAGCTGCTCGTCCGCTCCCGGATGAAGATCGTCGTGGCCGGTGGCGTCGTCCGCCCGCAGTCCTTCGAGGTGGTCGGGCCGCTCGGTGGCGCGCTGCTCAAGGAGGTCACGCTCGACATCGCGCTGCTCGGCGTCGACGCCCTCGACGTGGAGCTCGGCGCGGCCTCCCACCACGAGGGCGAGGCCGCCATGAACAGCCTGATGGTCGCGCGCGCCAAACGCGTCGTGGTCATCGCCGACTCGTCCAAGCTGGGCAGTCACGCGTTCGCCAGGATCTGCCCGATCACCCAGATCGAGACGCTGGTCACCGACTCCGGCGCGTCCTCGTCGACCGTTGCCGCGTTCCGCGAGGCCGGCGTCGAGGTCATCGTCGCCTGAGGATTCCACACCCCTTTCCGGCGTACGGGCCGGGCGCGCACCGTGGCTGGCCTCCCGGGATCGGCGCTGATCACTTAAGGTGCGTCGATGACCGCCGTACTCGAGATATCAGGCCTGCGGAAGATCTATCGCAGCCGCAAGGGTGTCCGGAAGGCGCTGGACGGCTTCGACATGGTGGTGGAGACCGGCCAGGTGCACGGCTTCCTCGGCCCGAACGGATCGGGCAAGACCACCACGCTGCGTACGCTGCTCGGCCTGATCCGGCCGAACGACGGCCGGATGGCGATCCTCGGCCAGCCCGTCCCGGACCGCCTGCCCCAGGTCGCCGGCCAGGTCGGGGCCATCGTGGAGAGTCCGCAGTTCTTCGGCAACTTCTCCGCCGAGACGACGCTGTCGCTGCTGGCCGACGCCGGGGGCGTGAACCGGTTGCGGGTGCCGGCGGTGCTGGAACTGGTCGGGCTGCGGGATCGGGCCAAGGAGCGGGTGAAGACGTACTCGCTCGGCATGAAACAGCGGCTCGCGGTGGCGTCGGCGCTGCTCAAGGAGCCGAGACTGCTGATCCTCGACGAGCCGGCGAACGGCCTGGACCCGGGCGGCATCCGGGAGATGCGCACGCTCATGCGGGACCTGTCCGACTCCGGGATGACAGTGCTGCTGTCCAGCCACATCCTCGGCGAGATCCAGCTCATCTGCGACTCGGTGACGATCATCTCGGCCGGCCGGCGGGTGGCCGCGGGCTCCGTCTCCGAGGTGCTCGCCAGCCACACCTCGTCGACCGTGCGGGTGCGCCTGGAGCCGGGCGTCGACATGCTCGGCGCCGCGGAGCTGCTGCGTACCGCGGGGGCCGCGATCACGATGGAGAAGGACCACTTCACCGTGGGGAACGCGAGCAACCCGGCGCAGATCACCAAGCTGCTCGCCGAGCGGCAGATCTACGTCTCCGAGCTGACCCCGGTCTCGGCCGACCTTGAGGACGTGTTCCTCGAGCTCACCGGCACCGCTCCGGTCGACGGGACGAACCGGCAGGTCGACCAGGTCGTGGCGAAAGGCGGGTGGGGTCAGTGAGCCTGTTCCGGGCGGAGACCCGCCGGCTGACCAAGCGCCGTTTCACCAAGTTCTCCGTGCTGATCGCGCTGATCGTGCTCGGGTTGATCGCCGGCGGCACGGCGTACACGCATGCGAAGGCCTCCGCCGAAACCCGGGCCACCGCCGAGGCGCAGGCCGAGAACGAGTGGAAGGACCAGGTCCGGTTCGCCGAGGAGGCGCAGCAGGAGTGCCAGAAGGACCCGTCGAAGTACGGCGGGAACTGTGCCGACATCACTCCGCCGAGCCGCGACCAGATCTCGGCCGACCAGTTCATGACGCCGCAGTTCGACTTCCGGGAGGACTTCCCGGCGATGGTGATCGCCTGGGCGGCGCTGCTCGCGCTGGTCGCGTTCGTGATCGGCGCGTCCTTCGTGGGCGCCGAGTGGAACAGCGGCGGCATGATGAACCTGCTGCTCTGGCGGCCGCAACGGCTGCAGGTGCTGTCCACCAAGCTCTCCGCGCTGCTGACCTGGCTGTTCGGTCTGAGTCTGGTCACCGGTGCGGCCTGGACCGGCCTGTTCTGGTTGATCGCGACGCTGCGCGGGACGACCGAGAAGATGACCTCCGGCGCCTGGCAGTCGCTCGGCCTGACCGGTCTGCGCGGGCTCGGGCTGGTGCTGGTGGCCGGCGCGATCGGCTTCGGCGTGGCGTCGATCGGGCGGCACACCGCGGCGGCGCTGGGCGCGGCGATCGGCGTGATCGTGGTCTTCCAGTTCGGCCTGGCCATCGTGCTGGAGCTGGCGCGGGCCCGGTTCTACGAGGCGTACCTGCTGCCGGCCTGGATCGGGGCCTGGATGGCCAAGTCCTACGAAGTCGTCGACTACAACGCGCCGTGCGACTTCTCCGCCACGGAGGGTTGTCAGCAGCCGGTGTTCACCATTACCTGGCAGATGGCCGGCAGTCTGTTCGCCGCGGTGTCAATCATCATTGTGGGTGCCGCAATGTGGACGATCCGTAGGCGAGACATCACCTGAGGTAGCGTACGCGGAGATCGCCGGTGGCCATTATGCTGGTGATCTCCACGCAACAGATCCGCAGTCACCGATGTCTTCCGTCAGGGGAGTGCCATGCAGCCCGCCGCCGAACCGACCGGTGACCAGCCGGTCGAGGAGCAGCAGCACATCCCCGCGCCGCGCACGGCGGAACCCGACGCGCTGCCGGCACCCGTCGTCGAGGAGAAAGCCGACGCGCCGGCGGCACCCGCCCTCTCCGAGCGCGACGAGCAGATCCTCGCGTTCGAGGCGAAGTGGTGGAAGCACGCCGGCGCCAAGGAGCAGGCCATCAAGGATGCGTTCGGTCTCTCCTCGACGCGGTATTACCAGCTCCTCAACGCCCTGCTCGACAACCCCGCGGCCCTGGAGCGGGACCCCGTGCTGATCGGCCGCCTGCGACGGCTGCGATCCACCCGGGCGCGCACCCGCCGCCGCTAAGCCTGACGCTTCTCGGCGTACGTCTCCAGCCATGCGACCTGCGCGGCGTCGAGTGACGGCCGGACACGTCTCTGAGCCGCTGTCACATTCGCCAGGGTAACCGTCGAGGCCTCCAGCGACTCGCGCATCGCGGCCAGCGCCGCCTCCCGGATCAGCGCCGCGCAGTCCGCCGCCGAGAAACCGGCCAGCTCCTCGCCGAGCGCGTCCAGGTCCACCGCCTCGTCCAGCGGCACGGACCGTGCCGACGCCCGCAGGATCGCGGCCCGTGCCGCCCCGTCCGGCGGCGGAACGTAGATCAGACGTTCCAGTCGGCCGGGCCGCAGCAGCGCCGGGTCGATCAGATCCGGGCGGTTGGTGGCGCCGATCACCACCACGTTGCGCAGATCCTCCACCCCGTCCAGCTCGGTGAGCAGCGCCGCGACGACCCGGTCGGTGACCCCGCCGTCGGTGCCCTGGCCGCGGGCCGGGGCGAGCGCGTCCACCTCGTCCAGGAAGACCAGCGTCGGCGCGGCCTCCCGGGCCCGGCGGAACAGCTCACGCACCGCCCGCTCACTGTCGCCGACCCACTTGCTGAGCAGTTCGGCGCCCTTGACCGAGAGCACGTTCGCCTTGCCCGTGCCGGCGATCGCCTTCACCAGGTACGTCTTGCCGCAGCCGGGCGGGCCGTAGAGCAGCACCCCGCGCGGCGGCGAGACCCCGAGCCGGGCGAACGTGTCCGGATAGTTCAGCGGCCACAGCACCGACTCGGTCAGCACCTCCTTGACCTCGGCCATGTCACCGACGTCGTCCAGGGTGACCGCGGCGACCTCCAGGGTGGACTCGGCCATCGAGGTGGGCCGGACCACGTCCAGCGCGGCCTCGAAGTCGGCCATCGTCACCGACGGCGCGTCCGACTCCTTCTGGCGCAGCGCGGCCCGCACCCCGGCCTCCCGCACCAGCGCCCGCAGATCGGCCGCCACGAACCCGGGGGTGCGTCCGGCCACGTCCTCCAGCCGCACGTCGTCGGCCCGCTCCATCCGGCGGGTCAGCACCTGGAGCTGCTCGTGGCGCATCGCGGCGTCCGGCAGCGGCACGGTGATCTGCACCGCGAGCAGGTCCGGAGCGCGCAACGACGGGTCGACCGACTCCGGCTTCCCGGTGGTGCAGACGATCGCCACGCCCCGGCCCACCGCCTCACCGAGCAACTGGCGGAACACGATCGAGATCGGCCCCGGTTCCTCCCGCGGCGTGAGCGCCTCGACGTCCGAGATCAGCAGCACCTCGGGCCGGTCGCCGCGCAGCTCCGCGATCAACGCGCGCAGCCGGCGCGCGGCCGCGTCGTCGGTGAGCGCGGCCAGCTCCGGGCCCCACACCGAGTGCACGATCGCACCGACCTTGGCGCCGACGGCCCGGACCAGGTCGGACTTGCCGGACCCGGACGGGCCGCAGAGCAGGACCCCGAGGCTCACCTTGGTGTCCAGCTTGCGCAGCACCTCCTTGTGGTTGAAGCCGAGGTCGAGCAGCTCCTCCAGCTCCTTGGCCTGGGCACGCAGACCGGGCAGGTCGTCGATGCCCGGCGTCAGCTCCTCGTCGGTGGCGGCGGCGGTCGCCGTGGCCGGGGCGACACGCACCACGACCGGGCCGGCCGGGGTCGCCGACGGGCCGTCCTGCCAGCCGACCACGGTGTCCATGGTGACCAGCGCCGCGTCCGCGTCCTCGACGGCGACGACGGTGAGCAGGGTGGTGGTCCACGCGTAGCCCACCCGGTTCGCCAGGCTCCGCCGGGCCCCCTCGACCAGCAGCCGGTGCCCGAGCTCGGGCAGCACGTCCTGCGGCAGCAGCGACACGTCGTCACCGGCGCTGACCACCTTGCCGAGCAGCGCCAGGCGCAGCATCTCCGGGGTGACCACGGCGACGATCTCCGGCGGACCGGCCAGGGTGACCCGCCGTGCCCCGGTCAACGGGATCGGAGTGATCGTGACCTGCCCGCCGTCACGCATGCCGAGGTTGCCGAGAGTGAGGTCGTCGGCGTAGAGCAGCGCGCGGCTGGCGCCGGCCTCGGCCCGGGCCACGATCCCGGCGGTCACCCGGGTGCCGGTCAGCCGGACCGGGTCGCCCTGGCTCAGGGTCAGGGCGGCCATCACCTCCGGGTGCAACCGGACGATGCCACGCCGCGCGTCCAGGGCCGCGGGCCGCAACGTCACGGTCAGCGTGAGATCATCTGCCACCGCGATGCCTCCGATTGATCGTCTGGGGCTGAGGGTGTCAACGCTATCCGCCATGGGCTCGGCCGGGCCGCCCCGTGGCGACGGGGGAAAGGCTGTGCCCATGAAGCGCCATCTGGTTGTGCTGACCGCTGTGATGCTCGCCGCCGGCCTGGCCGGTTGCACCGACGACAAGTCACCGGAGGCGAAGGCGTCGCCCGCCGCGCCGTCCGCGTCGCTGGAGGAGAGTCTCGGACCCAAGATCGATCTGCCGGAGTCGCCCAGCGCTCCGTCCCGCTCGGAGGCGGACACGATCGCGGCCACCGGCTACGGGGCGTTCGAGGTCGGCGCCGCCCGCACCGAGCTCGAGGGCGACGGCCTGATCGAATCGGTCAAGGACACCGGTGGCGGCTGCGCCACCGCGACCGGGTCAACGATCTTCAACCCGCCCGCGCTGACCTTCTCGCAGGGCAAGCTGACGCAGGTCCGGGTGACCGCCGGCGAGGGCTCCCCGATCGGCCGGAGCCTGGCCGAGGTGCAGGCGGCCTACCCCGGCGGCGGCACGGTCACCGGCCTCGGCGGGGCGACCGGTTACTCCGTCCCGTCCGAGTCGAACACGCTGCTCTTCGAGATCAAGGCGGACAAGGTGGTCGCGGTGACCGCGGGTGACGCCGCGACCGTGACGAAGCTGTTCACTACCGGTCAGGGCTGCTGACCCGGGCTTCACAGGTCCTGCTCAGGCGGGCCCGGATAGGTTGGGCGCCATGTCTGCGTTACCCCGGGTGACCCGGCGCCGGGCGGTCACCGCCGCGGTGGCGCTCGTGCTGATCGCTGCCGCGACCGTCTGGGCCGTGCTGCCCGAGCGGGCCGACTGGACAGCTCAGGACCTGCGGATCAGCGTCCGCTCCGGCCCCGCCGACGACCAGCCGGTCGACCTCGACGCGCGTTTCCTGTTGCCGCGGGAACGCTCCGGGAAGGTGCCCGCTGTGCTGCTCGCACACGGGTTCGGCGGGTCCAAGGACTCGGTCCGCTCGGATGCCGAGTCGCTGGCGGCCCGGGGTTACGCGGTGCTCACCTGGACCGCGCAGGGCTTCGGCGCCAGCACCGGCGAGATCCACCTCGACAGCCCGGATTGGGAGGTCAAGGACGCGCAGCGGCTGCTCGACTGGCTGGCCCAGCGCCCCGAGGTGCAGACCGACGCGGCCGGTGACCCGCGGGTCGGGGTGATCGGCGGCTCCTACGGCGGTGCCCTCGCGCTGCTGCTCGCCGGGCAGGACCAGCGGGTCGACGCGATCGTGCCGTCGATCACCTGGAACGACCTGAGCCGCGCCTTCCTGCCGCAGTCCGCGGCGACCAGCGCGACCGGCGTGTTCAAGAAGGGCTGGGCCGGGGTCTTCTTCGGCTCCAGCTCCGGCGGGGACAACCCGGCCTGCGGGCGGTTCGCCGCCGACGTGTGCGCGGCCTACCTGTCGATGGCCACGACCGGCACTCCCGACCAGGCCTCCCTCGACCTGTTGCGCAGGTCCAGCCCGGCCACCGTGCTCGACAAGATCAAGGCGCCGTCGCTGCTCATCCAGGGCGCGGTCGACACGCTCTTCCCGCTCTCCGAGGCGGATCAGAACGCCAGGGGCATCGCTGCCACCGGCACCCCGGTCAAGGTCGCCTGGTTCACCGGCGGCCACGACGGGGGCGCCGGGCCCCGCTCGGATCAGGACCGGGTGAAGTATCTGACCGCCCAATGGCTCGACCACTACCTGAAGGGCGAGGGCGCGGCCCCCGGCGACGACTTCACCTGGTCGCGGGTGGCCGGCTTCAGCGCCCTGGACCGCGACCTGGTCACCAACGGGTATTCGACGCCGGCCTACCCGGGGGTCACCGGCAGCGGCACCACCGAGGTCACCGTCACCGGCCAGGCGCAGCCGATCGCCAACCCGCCCAACGGCAACCCCGGCGCGATCTCGTCGCTGCCCGGCCTCGGCAGCCGCCTCTCCTCGCTGCTCAGCGGCAACGTCGCCACCGACCTGCCGGGGCAGCACGCCACGTTCGTGAGCGCGCCGCTGACCAGCACGATCAACGTCGCCGGGTCACCGACGCTGCGGTTGCGGGCGGCGTCACCGACGGGCGAGGCGGTGCTGTTCGTCAAGCTCTACGACCTCGACCAGGGCGGCACGCCGACGCTCAGCGCCGGGCTGGCCGCCCCGGTCCGGCTCACCGGCCTGCCTGCCGAGATCGGCGCGGCGCAGCCGGTGACGGTGACGCTGCCGGCGATCGTCCGGCAGCTCGAGGCCGGGCACACCCTGCAGGTCGTCGTCGCCACCTCCGACCAGGCGTTCCTCACCCCGGCCGCCCCGGCGACCTACACCGTCGCGGTCGACGGGCAAGTGACGCTGCCGACCCTGACCGGCACGGCGATCGCCTCACCGGCGGCCATCTACTGGTACGCCCTGGGAGCGCTGATCGTGGCCGTGCTCCTCGGGCTCGCGATCCTGTCGATCGTCCGCCGGGCGCGCCGCCGCCGGCGGGTCACCACGGTCAACGCCGAGCTGGCGGACACCCCGCTGGTCGTCAGCGGGCTGCGCAAGGCGTACAAGGACGGGTTCGTCGCCGTCGAGGAGATCGGGTTCACCGTCGAGCGCGGCCAGGTCGTCGGCCTGCTCGGGCCGAACGGCGCCGGCAAGACCACCACGCTGCGGGTGCTGATGGGCCTGACCACCCCGACCGCCGGCGAGATCCACGTCTTCGGGCACCGGCTGGTCCCCGGCGCGCAGATCCTCTCCCGGGTCGGCGCGCTGGTCGAGGGCCCCGGCTTCCTGCCCCACCTGACCGGTCAGCAGAACCTGGAGGCGTACTGGCGGGCCACCGGCCGCCCGTGGGAGGACGCCCGCTTCGACGAGGCCCTGGAGATCGCCGGCCTCGGCTCGTCGGTGCACCGGAAGACGAAGAACTACAGCCACGGCATGCGCCAGCGGCTCGCCATTGCCCAGGCCATGCTCGGCCTGCCCGAGCTGCTGGTGCTCGACGAGCCGACCGACGGGCTCGACCCGCCGCAGATCGCCGAGATGCGCCGGGTCCTGCAGCGGTACGCCACCGACGGCCGTGCCGTGCTCGTCTCCAGCCACCTCCTCGCCGAGGTCGAGCAGACGTGCACCCACGCCGTCGTGGTCAACAAGGGCCGGATCGTGGCGTCCGGCCCGGTCGACGACATCGTCGGCGAGTCGCCGTCGGTCGCCATCGACGTCACCGACGTCCCGGCGGCCACCGAGATCCTCACCGGCCTGGGCGTCCGCTCGGTGACTCCGGACGGCGCCACCGGCCTGATCGTGGACATGAACGGCACCCCGCGCGCCGAGGTGGTCGCGTCGCTGGTGCGCGCGGGCGTCGGCGTCGACCGGGTGGTCCCGCGCCGCCGCCTGGAGGACGCGTTCCTCGCCCTGGTCGGCGACAACTCCCGGGGAAGTGGGGACCGATGAGCACTTCGGCCGCGACGGGGTACCGCCCGTCCCGCACTCTGCCGATCGCCGCCGAGATCCGCCGCCAGGCGTCCCGGCGGCGCACCCAGCTGGCGCTCGGCTTCATGGTGCTGCTCCCGCTGATCATTCTGGTCGCCTTCGAGTTCGGCGGCGGGAACGGTGACGACGACCAGAACGGTGGCGGCGCGTTCAGCAGCCTCGTCGACCTGGCCACCTCCGGCGGGCTGAACTTCGCCCTGTTCTGCCTCGCGGTCTCGGCCGGCTTCCTGCTCGTGGTGGTCTTCGCGCTCTTCGCCGGGGACACCGTGGCCAGCGAGGCGAGCTGGGGCAGCCTGCGCTATCTGCTGGCGATCCCCGTCCCGCGGGCGCGGCTGCTCGCGGTCAAGCTGCTGGTCGCGCTGGGGTATGCGCTGTTCGCCCTGTTCCTGCTGGCCGGGACAGGCCTGCTGGTCGGGACGCTGCGCTACGGCTGGCATCCGCTCGGCAGCACGATCGCCGCGCAGATCCCGCCCGGTCAGGGCGTGCTGCGGCTGCTCGGGATCCTCGCCTACCTCGCCGTGATCCTGCTCGTCGTGGCCGGGCTGGCGTTCCTGCTCTCGGTGCTCACCGACGCGGCCCTGGGCGCGGTCGGCGGCGCCGTGCTGCTCTGGATCCTGTCCAGCATCCTCGACCAGATCACCGCCCTCGGCTCGATCCGCAACGCGCTGCCCACCCACTACAGCGACGCGTGGATGGGTCTGCTCTCCACCCCGGTCCAGACCGAGGACCTTGCCAAGGGTGCCATCTCGGCGATCATCTACGCGGTCGTCTTCTGGGGCGCGGCGTTCTACCGCTTCACCCGCAAGGACGTCACCTCCTGAGCCGCTCACCCGGCTGCCGACTCGAGCGGCTCGAGCCGATCGGCCGGACGCCGGCTTCGGTAGGCGGCCGGCCGTGCCGAGCAATCCCGCCGTGGCCGTCCGGCACCTGAGGTTCGCCGCCGCCCGCTGAATTCACGCGTCTACGCGAGGCCGACCCTGGTCGAGCTCGCCGCCGCGGGTTGCGGTTGTCAGCTGGTTCTCATGGGCGTTATGAGGCACGAATAGCGCCCATGAGAACCAGCCGGGAACGTGAGCGCGCCGCCTGCGGGACCAGCGGCGGGGGGTGCGGGCTCCGGGTGGCAGGGCTCGGCGGCCGGCTTGCGCGCGGCGGCGGGTTTTGTGCTCTGAGCGTGCCCACCCGCGGAGGCCGCCCTTCCGGGTTTCGCGTTCTGGGCCGGCCACGGCCCTGCGAAGCCCGCAAGGGTCCCCGCGGGAGCGACGATCCGGACCACAGCGGAGAGGGGACCTGAAGATCTTGAACTGGATCTTCGAAGGCTCGAGCCGGCCGGGCCGATGAAGGAGGTCGCTCACACCTCGGGAACTCACTGGGGAGATCCCGAAGTCTCGTCGTAAGCTTCGGGAAACAACTGAATACCTCATCCAGAGGGGCAGAGGGAACGGCCCTGTGAAGCCCCGGCAACCACCGCGTATGTCTCGATGACGAGGCCGCATGCGGCAGGTGCTAATTCCGTCCCCGCGGCAGGTCGCCGCCGGGAAAGATGAGAGGGAAGGCCTCGATGACGTCTACCGTCAGTGCACCTGCTGCTATCACCACCTCGCCCGCCCGCGGTCTCGTGTGCCGTGCGTGCGGCGCGGAGTACCCGCTGGCCGCCCAGCACGCCTGTTACGAGTGTTTCGGCCCGCTCGAGGTGGCCTACGACGAGGCCGCTCTCGCGCGGGTGACCCGGGCCCAGATCGAGGCGGGCCCGCAGAACATCTGGCGCTACGCGGCGCTGCTGCCCGCGGGGCAGGACCCAGCGACCCGGGTGACCCTGGACCCGGGCCTGACGCCGCTGGTCAGTGCCCCGCAGCTGGCTGCCGAGCTGGGCATCACGGCGCAGCTCTGGATCAAGGACGACTCGCAGAACCCGACGCACTCGTTCAAGGACCGGGTCGTGTCGGTGGCGCTGACCGCGGCGAAGGAGCTGGGCTTCACCCGCTTCTCGTGCGCGTCGACCGGCAACCTGGCGAACTCGGTGGCCGCCCACGCGGCCCGGGCCGGGGTGCCGAGCATCGTGTTCATCCCGAGTGACCTGGAGCAGGGCAAGGTCGTCACGACCGCTGTCTACGGTGGCGAGCTGGTCGCGATCGAGGGTTCCTACGACGATGTGAACCGGCTCTGCAGCGAGCTGGTGGAGACCGACGAGTTCGAGGACACCGCGTTCGTCAACGTGAATGTCCGCCCGTTCTACGCCGAGGGCTCCAAGACGCTGGGCTACGAGGTCGCCGAGCAGCTGGGCTGGCGGATCCCGGCGCAGGTGGTCATCCCGATGGCCTCCGGTGAGCTGCTCACCAAGGTGGACAAGGCGTTCAGCGAGCTGGTCGAGATCGGACTGGCCGAGGCTCCGGAGGGCGGCTGGACGGTCTTCGGCGCGCAGTCGCAGGGCTGCAACCCGATCGCTGTGGCGCTGCACAACGACACCGACGTGATCACCCCGGTGAAGCCGACCGGCATCGCGAAGTCGTTGAACATCGGCGACCCGGCCGCCGGGCCGTACGCGATCGAGGCGGTCCGCCGCACCGGTGGCTGGATGGACTATGCGAACGACGAGGAGATCCGTGCGGGCATCAAGCTGCTCGCCCGGACCACCGGCGTGTTCGCCGAGACCGCCGGTGGCACCACCGTCGCGGTGCTGCAGAAGCTGGTGGAGAGCGGCAGGCTGGACCCGTCGAAGGAGACGGTCGTCTACAACACCGGCGAGGGACTGAAGACGCTGGACGCGATCGCCGCCGAGGCCGGCCCGACGCACCGGATCAAGCCGTCGCTGCGGGGTGCTCGTGAGGCAGGTCTCCTCGGCTGACCTCCGCGGAGCGGACCTGGCGGGATAACTGTCGGTAACCGGTCATCTGCCGGTTGTCGAAGATTCCTTCCTCCGAGGACTTGCGCGCCGATCTCCGGATCGGCAGGATGCTTGTCGCGGGAGGACGCGACGCCGTAAGTGGCCCCTCACCTGAGCTTGGCGACAATCTCCGAGGGTCCCGACGATCCCAGCGCTGACCCAATGGCTACGGCCGGAGGCGCTGTGCGTTCCGTCCTCCCGACCAAATCCTGCGCAGCCACGGCCGCAGTGGCAGCTCCTCCGGATAACCGCCGTCGAGCAGCCCGGCGTGGCGTTCGAACCAGTTGCGCACGCCCCACGACCCGGTCGTCGCATAGGACCAGCCACAAGCGACCCAGTACGCCGGGAAGAAGAGCGGGCCGAGCACCGCGTACTGCCCGGCGTGCCGGCTCTCGTGCGCGAGCAGCGCGGCGCGTTCCTCGGCGAGCAGCCACTCCGCGCTGCGCCGCGTGATGATCACCGAGCCGATCGTGAAGCAGGACGCCGGCGGGACCGGCAGCCGCCAGCCCTCGGCGATCAGCACCCCGTCGCGCCCGCGGCGGACCCTCGTCCGGGTGATCAGGGCCAGCAGCAGGCCGGCGCCGGTCGTCCCGTTCGCGGCGGTCAGCACGGTCCGCGCGAGGTGCCGGCGCGGGGTGGTCATCAGATCCGCCTGCGCATCTGGAGCTGGGTCATGACCGGCACCGTGGGATGCGGCAGTCGCACGCCGGTGTCTTCGAAACCCAGTTTCTCGTACGCCCGGACGGCCCGATCGTTGCCCACGACCACCTCGAGCATCAACTCGTGGCGCCCGGCCGCGGTCGACCAGTCGGCGACCGCCTCGACCAGGGCGGCGAGCACCTTCCCGCCCCGGTGCCGCGGGGTCAGGTAGACCGAGAACACGACGGTGACCAGCGGCTCGTCCAGGATCTCGGTGCCACCGGCGTGCCCGATCAGGGGCCCGTCACCCGGATCGGCGACGAACTGCGACAGCCGCGGGCCCGCGGCCGCCATGGCGAGGCGCTGCCGGTAGCCCTCGTGGGGGCGGGACGCCGCCTGGGCCAGGGTCTCCAGGTAGGCGAGGGGACTGTCGGCCAGCATCTCGAGCCGCAGGGCGCGCATCCGCCCGGCGTCGTGGGCGGTGACCCGGCGTACGGTCCAACTCTCCATGTCGTCCTGACTACTCCCAGCGGCGGGTGTGAGCAACCTTCTTGCCGTAAACGAGACCGGTGCCGGGAAGTTCCCTGACCTGGGGCTGAAGATCTTTAGCCGGTTCGCGGGCCGGGCCGTGGCTTTCGCGGGAAGATGGGGTTTCTTGCACTCGGTACCTGGGAGTGCTAAACAAGTGATTGGCACTCGCGACCCGTGAGTGCCAATCAGGTCGGGACGGAGGGGTTCCGGTCGCGGCGCCGCCATCGGTGCCGGGACACGAAACCGGTCGTCGCGGGCTATCCGGCTCGGCCTGAGGGACGTCACATCGCCAGGTGGTGACGTCCGCAGACTTGCATAATGTGCGGGCGGGGCCGACGAGGCCCGGCGCCGCGGATGTCCGGGAGGACAACGCCGTATGGCCAAGATCATTGCATTCGACGAGGAAGCCCGTCGCGGCCTCGAGAGCGGCATGAACCAGCTCGCCGACGCCGTGAAGGTGACGCTCGGCCCGAAGGGTCGCAACGTCGTCCTCGAGAAGAAGTGGGGCGCGCCCACGATCACCAACGATGGTGTATCCATCGCCAAGGAGATCGAGCTCGAGGGCACCTTCGAGAAGATCGGCGCCGAGCTGGTCAAGGAGGTCGCCAAGAAGACCGACGACGTTGCCGGTGACGGCACGACGACGGCGACCGTGCTGGCCCAGGCGCTGGTCCGCGAGGGTCTGCGCAACGTGGCGGCCGGTGCGAACCCGCTGGGACTCAAGCGTGGCATCGAGGCTGCTGTCGCCAGCGTCTCCGAGGCCCTGTCGCAGCTGGCCAAGGATGTGGAGACCAAGGAGCAGATCGCCTCCACCGCCTCCATCTCCGCCGGTGACTCCACGGTCGGCGAGATCATCGCCGAGGCCATGGACAAGGTCGGCAAGGAAGGCGTCATCACCGTCGAGGAGAGCAACACCTTCGGGCTGGAGCTGGAGCTCACCGAGGGCATGCGCTTCGACAAGGGCTACGTCTCGGCCTACTTCATGACCGACGCGGAGCGTATGGAGGCCGTCTTCGACGACCCGTACATTCTCATCGCGAACAGCAAGATCTCCGCGGTCAAGGACCTGCTGCCGATCCTCGAGAAGGTCATGCAGTCCGGCAAGCCGCTGGTGATCATCGCCGAGGACGTCGAGGGCGAGGCCCTGGCCACCCTGGTCGTGAACAAGGTCCGTGGCACCTTCAAGTCTGTCGCCGTCAAGGCGCCGGGCTTCGGTGACCGCCGCAAGGCCATGCTCGAGGACATCGCGATCCTCACCGGTGGCGCCGTCATCAGCGAGGAGGTCGGCCTCAAGCTCGACGCCGCCGACCTGTCGCTGCTGGGCTCCGCCCGCAAGATCGTCATCACCAAGGACGAGACCACCATCGTCGACGGCGCCGGCAACGCCGAGCAGATCCAGGGCCGGGTCAACCAGATCCGCGCCGAGATCGAGCGCTCGGACTCCGACTACGACCGTGAGAAGCTGCAGGAGCGCCTGGCCAAGCTGGCCGGCGGCGTTGCGGTCATCAAGGTCGGCGCGGCCACCGAGGTCGAGCTGAAGGAGCGCAAGCACCGCATCGAGGACGCCGTTCGCAACGCGAAGGCGGCCGTCGAGGAGGGCATCGTCCCCGGTGGTGGCGTCGCGCTGGTTCAGGCCGGCAAGACCGCGTTCGACAAGCTGGACCTGGTCGGCGACGAGGCGACCGGCGCGAACATCGTCAAGGTCGCGCTCGACGCCCCGCTGCGTCAGATCGCCGTGAACGCCGGCCTCGAGGGCGGCGTCGTCGTGGAGAAGGTGCGCAACCTCCCCGTGGGTCACGGCCTGAACGCCGCGACCGGTGAGTATGTCGACCTGCTGGCCGCGGGCATCATCGACCCGGCCAAGGTCACCCGCTCGGCGCTGCAGAACGCCGCGTCGATCGCCGCGCTGTTCCTGACCACCGAGGCCGTCGTGGCCGACAAGCCGGAGAAGAACCCGGCCCCGGCCGGCGCCCCCGGCGGCGGCGACATGGACTTCTGAGTCCAGCCGTCACGTAGTAACTGAGAAAGGCGGGTCGCTTCGGCGGCCCGCCTTTTCCGTTCCGGCTCGGTTCCCGGCCGGGTCCACGCGGATCCGTTCGGCGCAGCTTCCGGTCAGCGCAGTTCGGCGCGGATCCGGCATTTCACGATCATTGCCCGGTACGGCGTGAGCCGAGTCCCGCGGTGTCCGCGCGCGAGGCCGTCCCGGCGCCGGGCCGCGGCGCGCCTGCGGCTTCTGGCTGGTGCTCACGGTTGTTGTTCGTGCCTCATAACAACCGTGAGCACCAGCCAGAACCGTGACGCGCGCAGCGGCCTGAGCCGGGCGCGGCCTCGCGCGGGACTCGCACGGCACAGCGGCTTGCGGGACTCGCACGGCACTGCGGCACGCCGACTCGCACGGCCCGCGGCTTGCGGACGTGCACGGCACACGGCATGCGGGTTGCGGGCTCGGGCGGCAGGGCTCACGGCGTACGGGAAAGGATCTTGGGGGTGGGAAGGTCTTCGAGGTTGTGGAGTCCGCGGATCGGGGAGAGCAGGTAGATCAGCGGCGACACCGCGGTCAGCGCGCCGAACACCAGCAGCGTCGTCCGCGCGCCCAGCGGCCCGGCCAGCGCGCCCGCGATCAGGCCACCGATCCGGCGGCCTCGGTCGACGAGATGCTCACCGCCGTCGGGAAGGGCGCCACCTAGCCTCGCGGCCCCGCCGGGCTCCGACCGCTGATGACTCGTGTGGGGCCGACCACATTCCTCCGCCTGGGTGACACCGGTGAGGGCTAACGTGGGACGGGTGCGTGATCCCTCCGTCTCCCGCTACACGGCCGGCCGTCTCTCCCCGATCCGCCGCGCGTCCGACCTGCGGCGGCTGCGTGACGAAAACTTCGACGTCCTGGTGGTCGGCGCCGGCGTCACCGGCGCCGGCGCGGCCGTCGACGCCGCCGCCCGCGGCCTGAAGGTGGCGCTGGTCGAGGCACGTGACTTCGCCGCCGGCACCTCCAGCCGCTCCAGCAAGCTCATCCACGGTGGCCTGCGCTACCTGGAGCAGCTCGAGCTGCACCTGGTGCACGAGGCGCTCACCGAGCGCGGCCTGCTCGCCACCCGGCTCGCCCCGCACCTGGTCCGCCCGGTGCCGATCCTGGTGCCGCTGCCGTCGGCGAGCCCGCCGAAACGGGTCTGGCAGCGGGCCTACTACGGGCTCGGCGTGGCCGCCTACGACGTGTTCGCCGGGATCTTCGGCGGCGGCCGGGGCATGCCGTTGCACCGGCACCTGAGCCGGGACGGCGCCCGTCGCCTGTTCCCGAGCCTGCGCGCCGACAAGATCACCGGCGCGATCCGCTACTACGACGGCCAGATGGACGACGCCCGCCTGGTGGTCAACCTGGCCCGCACCGCTGCCGCGCAGGGCGCCGCGGTCGTCACCAGCGCCCGGGTCACCGGTTTCGTGCGCGAGGCGCGCGAGGTCGTCGGCGTCCGCGTGCGGGACCTGGAGGCGCCCGGCTCGGAGGAGTTCGAGGTCCGCGCCAAGACCGTCGTCGCCGCCACCGGCGTGTGGAGCGACGACATGTCCGAGATGCTGCGCGACGTCGGCGTCCGTCCCGGCCTGCGGGTCCGTGCCTCCAAGGGTGTGCACCTGGTCGTGCCCCGCTCGGCGATCACCGGGGAGGCCGGGCTGATCCTGCGCACCGCGACGTCGGTGCTGTTCGTGCTGCCCTGGGGCGGTCACTGGATCATCGGGACCACGGACACCGACTGGGAGCTGGACCGCTCCCACCCGGCCGCGTCCGCGCGCGACATCCGATACCTGCTCGACCAGGTCAACACGGTGCTCGACCGGCCGCTGACCACTGATGACATCGAGGGCGTCTACGCCGGGCTGCGCCCGCTGCTCTCCGGCGAGGCCGACTCGACGTCCAAGCTGTCCCGCGAGCACGCCGTCGTCGAGCCGATGCTCGGGCTGCTCCTGGTCGCCGGCGGGAAGTACACGACGTACCGGGTGATGGCCGCCGACGTGGTCGACAAGGCGGTGCGCCGGCTCGGCGGCGAGTTCCGGGCGTCCCGCACCGATCAACTGCCGCTGCTCGGTGCGGACGGTTACGCCGCGGCCTGGCGTGACCGGCAGGACATGGCCCGCCGCCACGGCGTCACCGCCGGCGTGGTCGAGCACCTGCTGGAGCGGTACGGAACGCTTTCCGTCCACCTCCTCGCGATGATGGAGGCCGACCCCGCGCTGGCCGTGCCGCTCGACGGCGCACCGGAATACCTGGCGGCCGAGATCGCGTACGCCGCGCTCGCCGAGGGCGCCCTGCACCTCGACGACGTGCTCACCCGCCGCACCCGGATCTCGTTCGAGACCGTCCACCGCGGCGTCGAGTCCGCCGAGCACGCCGCGCGGATCATGGGCGAGGTGCTCGGGTGGGACGAGACGGTCCGCAAGCGCGAGGTCGAGCACTACCTGGCCCGGGTCACCGCGGAACGCCAGTCCCAGACGATGCCCGACGATCAGGCAGCGGATGCCGCGCGGGTCGGCGCACCCGACGTTCGCGGCCTGGCCGCCGACCGCCGCATCGAACTGCTCGAGATCGATCTTTGATCCTCATCGACGAGCCGCGCTGGCCGGGTCGTGGCCACCTCTGGTCACACCTGGTCAGCGACGTCTCCTACGCCGAGTTGCACGCCTTCGCGGAGATGCTCGGGTCGCCGCGGCGGGCCTTCGACCGGGACCACTACGACGTGCCGGCGGCGCGGTTCCGGGCCGCTCTGTGGCTCGGCGCCACGCTGGTGCCGTCCCGGGAGCTGACGGCGCGCCTGCGGGCAGCCGGCTTGCGCCGCCCCAAACACCTTGCTTCCCGTACGCCGTGAGCCCAGCCCCCTGACAGCCCCACGCCACCTCCGCTCCACCCGCTCCCGTAGCGCGGCTCGCGCCGTCGGCTGGCGCTCACGGTTGTTTCAAGGCTGTTTGACGACCATGAGCGCCAGCCGGGTGCGCGAGCTTCGCGCGGGCCGGGCCTCGTGGCGCGGCTCGCGGCGTCGGCTGGTGCTCACGGTTGTTGCGGGCCGGTTTGACGACCGTGAGCGCCAGCCGGAACCTCAGGTCTCGCTGCCGGCGGTGACCACCACGGCGTCCGGGGGGATCTCCGGGCGGCGTCGGGCCAGGCGCCGGACGCCGGTGTTGAGGACCGCGATCAGCGGGACCGCGACGAGCGCCCCGATGATCCCGGCGAGCACCACCCCGCAGGCAATCCCGATGATCACCGCGAGCGGATGCAGCGCCACCGCCCGCCCCATGATCAGCGGTTGCAGGACGTGCCCCTCCAGCTGCTGGACCAGGATCACCGCGCCGAGCGTGATCAGCGCGACCACCCAGCCCTGCCCGACCAGCGCGACCAGCACGGCCACCGCGCCGGAGATGCTGGCACCGACGATCGGCACGAACGCCCCGAGGAACACCAGGGCGGCCAGCGGGAACGGGAACTGGACGTTCAGCAGCACCAGGGCGAGCCCGATGCCGACCGCGTCGATGAACGCCACCAGCACCGTCGCGCGGACGTAGGCTCCCAGCGTGGCCCACGACGCGTCCCCGGCGTCGGCGAGCGACCAGCGCGCGTTCACCGGGAACAGCCGGACGATGAACCGCCAGATCTTGCGCCCGTCGCGCAGGAAGAAGAACGTCGAGAAGAGCACCAGCAGCAGCCCGGTGAGCAGCTCGAACACGGTCGTCGCGGTGGAGATGCCGGTCGAGGTCAGCGACGAGGTGTTGTCGTTGATCCAGCTCTGTGCCGATTCGATGGCCTGGTCGACCTGGTGGTCGGAGAGATGCAGCGGGCCGGTCCGCGCCCAGTCCTGGATCTGCCGTACGCCCGCGGTGGCTTTCTCGGTCAGCTGCGGAACCCCGTCGATGAACTGGTTCACCACCAGGGTCAGCGTGCCGGCGACCGCGCCCAGCCCGCAGATCAGCACCAGGAAGGTGGCCAGCGACCGCGGCAGGTGCAGTTTGAGCAGCCAGCCGACGGCCGGGCCGAGCAGGGCGGTGAGCAGCAGCGCGATCGCGAGCGGGATGACCACCACGCTGACCAGGCCGATGAACCGCAGCCCGACGTAGCCGACCAGCCCGACCACGATCAGCCGCCAGCTCCAGGCCGCGGAGATCCGCAGCGAGTGCGGCACGTCCGTGTCGTCCAGGCTGGTCGTCGAGCCGTGCACCACCGCGGGCTCGGGCGGCGGCGGGATGAACTCCTCCTCCGGCTCCGGTGGTTCCGGGGGCCGCTCGATCCGCGCCATCCGAGCCGCCTCCCGTCCGGTGTCGTACGCCTTGCGCAGGTTCAGCCGGACACGTCGCAAGCGGTTCACCCGCCTACCCCCTCGACCCGTCGTGACAACTCCATCACCGTAGTGCTCTCACGTCCCGCGAGCGTCCCTCGACCCACACGGCGCGATCCGGACCACTCGCATCGTCGGGGCCGGAGGCGGCGTACCGTCTGCATTCGTGAGTTCCGAGACCACCAGCACCACCGACAACGGTCTGCCGATCCGGATGCTGCACGACCGGGTCCTCGTCCGCCAGGACGGCGGGGAGGGCGAGCGCCGCTCGACCGCTGGCATCGTCATTCCCGCCACCGCCTCGATGGGCCGGCGGCTCTCCTGGGCCACCGCGGTCGGCGTGGGGCCGAACGTCCGGTCGATCGTGGTCGGTGACCGGGTCCTCTTCGACCCGGACGACCGATCCGAGGTGGAGCTGCACGGCAAGGAGTACGTGTTGCTGCGCGAGCGGGACGTGCACGCGGTCGCGGCCACCCGGGTGAACGCGGACGGCACCGGCCTCTACTTGTAGGGCGGTGGGTACTGCCCGGGGTATTGCGGGCCCGGGTACTGCGGGGGCTGCTGGCCGGGGTACTGCTGACCGGGGTACTGCTGGCCGGGATGCGGCGCGAACGGGGGCGGCCCGTAGGCGTACGCCGGCGGCAGCTGCACCGGCACCGGCATGACCGGCTCGGCCGGCGGCGCCACGGTGCGAACGACCCCGTCCGGGAAGCTGATCCGGTAGAGCTGCCCGTCCCACCACGCCGGCGGCGTCTGCGGGTCGCGCCCGGCAAACACCGACCGGTACCCGGTGATCGCGCCGAGCAGCTCGCGCTCCTCGAACGTGGCTTTGACCATCTCGTTCTGATCGCCGGCCAGGCCGCGCTGCATCCCGTCGCGCAGGATCGCCAGCCGGGTCGCGGCGAACTGGAAGCTCTTCATCGCCTTGCCGCCGTGCGGGCCGGCCACCCGCTTGGCCCACTGCCGGGCCGAGTGCCGCCGGCCCAGGCTGCCCAGGGCGGCCACCTCGGGCGGCGCGAACCAGCCGGTACGCACGTAGTGGTGCAGCACCCGCTCGGTGAGCCGGCCCTCCCAGCTGCGCAGCGCGATGGCGAACCCGACGACCGCGAAGAAGAACGGCACCATGAAGCCGAGATAGCCGTACAGCATGATCAGTGACTGCCCGGTGGCGGCCGAGAGCGTCGGCAGCAGGTTGAACGTCCCGTGCAGGATCATCGCGAGCAGCAGGCCGCCGATCGGGGCGAGCCAGCGCACGTTGCGGTCCGCGGTACGCGCCGCCAGGCCCAGGCCGATGCCGGTCATCGAGGTGAAGAGCGGGTGCGCGAAGCCGGTGAACAGGATCCGCACGATGAAGATCAGGAACACGTTCGTCAGGCCGGTGGCGGGCCCGTACTGCTCGGCGCCCGCTGCGTAACCGTGACCGCCCAGGTAGAGCACGTTCTCCACCATGGCGAAGCCGAGCGCGGAGAGCCCGCAGTAGACGATGCCGTCGGTGATCCCGGACCACTCGGCGCGACGCCGCCAGAAGAGCAGGAGCGGGCCGAGCGCCTTCATCGACTCCTCGATGAACGGCGCGACCAGCACCGCGACCAGTGCGTCCGGCAGGCCGATCTTGTCGAACAGCCAGGCGGCACCGGTGTTCACGGCCAGCGCCGCCGCCGTGGCCACCGCGGCGCCCCAGGCGAAGCAGAAGATCAGGTACTTCACCGGCTCCGGCTCATATCTGTCCAGCCAGGCGAATGCGCTGGCCAGCAGGGGGACCGGGAGGATCGCCGCGGTCAGGCCGACGGCCAGGCCGGTCAGGCCGATGTTGTAGCCCAGGAAGATCAGCATGCCGATGGCGGCCGCGGCGATCAGCACGATCACGCCGGTGACGGGCAGCCAGCGGCGCAGGCCGGAGCGGCGGCCGGGGATCGGGGCGACGGTCTGCCCGGGATCGGCGGGGAACGGCGGCACCGCGTCCGCCGGGGCCTCGACGGCCGTCACGTTGCCGGGGACCGCGCCGGCCGGCCAGGCCGCCGGCGCGCTTCCCGAACCCTCGGGCTGAGCGGCCGAAGCCGACGAATCACGCGCCGGTTCCTGGAGGTGAGCGGACGAAGGCCACGAATCACGCGCCGGTCCCTCGGGCGGGGCTGATGAAGCCGACAAATCCGGCGCACCCGGATAGGGGGCCGACGAGGGTGGCGAGGAGGGCTGGGAGACCGGATCGGGCGACCCGGTCGGCGGAACGTCGGCCATGCCCGCCAGCGTAGTCACCACCGGCGCGCCGGGCGTGCCCGAGGAGCGCCGAAGCGACCGAACACGCATCGATCAGACCGTCGGCGGGGGTGGCGCCGGCCGTGAGCGGGCCGCCCGGTTCCGCGCCCCGTGCGGACGCCCGCGCCAGCCGACGGCGTCCCGCACCTGGCGGGTGGCCTCCGCATACTCCACCCCGGTCGCGCGCAGCAGATCCGCCACCGTGGTCCGGATCTGGGCCACCACCACGCCACCGGAATACCCGACCCCGGTGTCGTAGGCCCGCCCGGACTCCGAGGCCGCCCGCAGCGCACGCTCCCGGGTCGCCACCGGCTCGACGCCGCGCGACCACTCCTGCCGGAGCAGGTCCACCGCGTCCCCCAGGTGGCGCACCGACGCCGGGAGCATCTCGGGGACCCGCTCGCGGTCGTTCAGGGCGGTCTGCGCGCGGCGGATCATCACGCGCACGTTGCGCAGCGCGTACGTCAGTTGCGGCGCGCCCTCCACGTACTGCGCCAGCGCGCCCCGGTTCCGCCAGCGCGCGGGGGCGAACGCCACGTTCTCACTGGCGGCTTCGATGGCCGTACGGAAATTGGCGAAGGTCCCCTCGGCGGACCGCAACCGGGTCAGCGCGGCCTGGATGACATCCGGATCGCCGTCGGAGAGCCCCAGCGCCGCCTCGTGCAGCCCCGCGGTGAAGGCGCGCAGCGCGGGATCCGCGGCCCGCCGCACCACGCTCAGCGGGTTGATCGGCAGCAGCACGGTCATCACCGCGAGCCCGATCCCGCCGCCCACCAGCGCGTCGAAGAACCTCGTCCACGGATGACCGGTCTGCACCGTCAGCGTCGCGACCAGCACCGCCGACGACGCCGACTGCACGATCAGCGGCGAACCCCCGCCGACCGCGGTCGCCACCAGCACCGCGAAGATCACGATCAGGCCGATCTGCACCGGCCCGGTCCCGATCAGCAGGATGATCCCGTCGCCGAGCCCGATGCCGACCGCGACCCCGGCGACCAGCTCGGCCGTGCGCCGCATCCGCTGCCCGACCGACGATGCCAGGGTGATCACCGCGGCGATCGGGGCGAAGAACGGCGCCGGGCGGCCGATCAGGTCATGCGCCACATACCACGCGAGGCCCGCGGCCAGCCCGGCCTGCAGGGCGAGCATGAACCCGGCGCGGGCACGCTTCGCCGCCGCGTCGACCCGAACCTTCGCGACGCCGATCATGCTTGCGACCTCCGTGCCAGGATGACCACTGTGACATCATTGCCCGACCAGTTCCGGGCGGCGGCGCGGGGCGCCGGCGCCACCGCGGACGACGCAGATCTCGACTCCGCCGCAAAGTACCTGTTGACGCACTGGGCCGAGCCACAACGTCACTATCACGACGTGACTCATCTCTCCGCCGTGCTGGAGGTGGTGGACCGGTTCGCCGGGCTCGCCCCGCACCCGGACAGGGTGCGGCTCGCCGCGTGGATGCACGACGCGATCTACGACCCGAAGGCGCTCGGCGACGCGAACGAGCGGGACAGCGCCGAGTTCGCGCAGGGGCTGCTCGTCACCCTCGGCGTGCCGGAAGAGGTGGCCGCCGAGGTGGCGCGGCTGGTCGGCCTGACCGCGGGCCACGCGACCGAGGAGAACGACCCCGACGGCGAGCTGCTCTGCGACGCCGACCTGTCGATCCTCGCCGCCGACGAGGAGCGTTACGCCCGCTATGCGGCCGCCATCCGCCGTGAGTACGCCCACGTGCCGGACGGCGATTTCCGCGCCGGCCGTTCCCGCGTCCTCAACGAGCTGCTCAAACTCCCGTCGATCTACCGCCTCGCCCCGATCCGCGACGAGTGGGAGTCACGCGCCCAGGCCAACCTGAGGGCCGAGCTGGAGCAGCTCGCCTGACCAACCCACGAAGATCAAGTTCAAGATCTTCATGTCCCCTCTCCGCTGTGGTCACCCTCCGCTG
>NZ_BOMH01000033.1 GCF_016862095.1 Actinoplanes cyaneus | reverse complement strand
CTCAGCCCGCAAGGGCGGCCTCCGTGGCGGGGCACGGTCAGAGCACAAGACCCGTCGACGGCCCGACCCGGCCGCGGCGTCCCGCCCGCCGCAGCCCGCGACGAGCCTGCCGGTCCAGGCCCTGCCGCGACTCCCGCTCCCGGCTGGTCCTCATGGGCGTTATTCGTCCCGAATAACGCCCATGAGGACCAGCCGGAAGAGCAATGCGCGCAGTGGTCCGCGGAGGGCGCGGACCGGGCTCGGCGGGCGTGGGCTGACGACGTACGCGGGAAGGGATCGGGAAAGCGAAAGGGCGGGACTCCCCGAGAGGAGTCCCGCCCTTGTCAACAGAGCGTGAGCGGTCAGACCGTCGCGACGCTGAGCCCGACCTCGTTGACGCCGCGGGTGGCGTCCACGACGAGCTCGCCGTTGCCGAAGCGGCTCAGGGCGCGCAGCGTCCAGGAGCCGGGGGCGGCGAAGAAGCGGAAGACGCCCTCGGGGGAGGTGACGACCTCGGCGGTGAACTCGCCGGAGCCGTCGAGCAGGCGGACGTAGGCGCCGCCCACGAGCTCACCCTCGGCCGTCGTCACGATGCCGGTGATGACGGTTTCCTTCTCCAGGTCGACGCTCGCGGGGAGGGGAGCGGACTGGTCAGGAGCGGCGCAACCGGCGATGTTGGCGGCAGCAGTGCTGGGAGAAGTCATGGTGATCAGGCCTTTCCGGGCTCGTCGCCGAGGGCGATCGGCACACCGATGAGGGAGCCGTACTCGGTCCAGGAGCCGTCGTAGTTCTTGACGTTCTCCTGGCCGAGGAGCTCCTTGAGCACGAACCAGGTGTGCGAGGAGCGCTCGCCGATCCGGCAGTACGCAATGGTGTCCTTGCTGCCGTCCAGCCCGGCGTCGCCGTAGATCTTGGCGAGTTCCTCGTCGGACTTGAACGTGCCGTCCTCGTTGGCGGCCTTGCTCCACGGCACGCTGATCGCGGTCGGGATGTGACCGGCCCGCTGCGACTGCTCCTGCGGCAGGTGCGCCGGGGCGAGCAGGCGGCCGGCGAACTCGTCGGGGCTGCGCACGTCCACCAGGTTCTTCACGCCGATGGCCTGCACGACCTCGTCGCGGAACGCGCGGATCTCCAGGTTCGGGGCCTTGGCCTGGTAGGACGTCTTCGCCCGGGAGGGCACGTCCTTGGTGTAGACGCGGGCGTCGAGTTCCCACTTCTTGCGGCCGCCGTCGAGCAGCTTGACGGACTCGTGGCCGTACAGCTTGAAGTACCAGAACGCGTACGCCGCGAACCAGTTGTTGTTGCCGCCGTAGAGGATCACGGTGTCGTCGTTGGAGATGCCGCGCTCGGACAGCAGCGCGGAGAACTGCTCCTGGTTGACGAAGTCGCGCCGGACCGGGTCCTGCAGGTCCTGCTTCCAGTCGATCTTGATGGCGCCCGGGATGTGGCCACCGTCGTACGCGGTGGTGTCCTCGTCGACCTCGACGAAGACGATGCCGGGGGTGTCCAGGTTCTTCTCGGCCCAGTCGGCCGACACGAGTGCGGTGTCGCGACTCATCGGTTCACTCCCTTGAAAAGTGGGTGAGGGGAGAGTCAGCGCACGGAGGTGTTGTCGCACCCCGCGCGGACCCATCGGTTAGGTGGGATCACGGGCTGGTTTGCGACGGCGCCACTGCCGGGCAGAAAGTTGCCCTGGGCTAGCTAGCTACAGAAAACGTGCTCAGCACTGTGGCCCGTCAGAGGACGGGGCGACACAGGCACGCGGCCACGCGACACAGGTCGATCGCGCGCCTTTTCGTGAGCAACGGGCTCATGGACCGGACATTACCAGCGGTTCCAGAGCGCGGAACAGTACCGACCACGATACGAGACGTTACGGGTGTCACAGGCCGCCGGCGTTGAGGTTCACGTCGTCCGCCCCGAACGTGACGTTCAAGCCGTCCGCCTCCGGGGTCACCGTCTTCACCTTGAGCTGCAGCGGAAGCTTCGGCGCGGGAAGATCCAGAGCCAGCTTCTGCGCGTACGAGTCGATGAAGCCCTGGAACAGCGGAACGTCCGGCAGATTGGCCGCCTTCACGTCGGCGAAACGAACCTGAATCCCCCCGTTGACCACGGTCAGCTTCGCCGTTCCGCTCAGGTCGAGCTGCTGCCCGAGCGCCGTCACCTTGGCCGAGCCGACGAGTTTGCCGTCCTTGGCGGAGAGCGTCACGCCCTTCTGCCCGATCAGGTCGACCAGCTGCGGGTAGTCGATCTTGCCGTTCGCGGTGAGACTGCCGGCCACCACGTCGCCCTGCCCGCTGCGCAGCGCGTCCAGTGGCGCCTTCACGTCCTTGGCGTGGATGTCCAGCAGGTTCAAGTGGATGTCGTCGCCGGTGCCGGTCGGGCCGGAGAAGTTCGGCAATTGGATCCGGATCTCCTTGTAGAGCCCGTCCAGCACCTGGGTCACGAACGGGAAGCCCTCGATGGTCACCTCGGGGGTGTCGCTGCTCGCCTTCTGCGCGCGCACCTGCTCGGTGACCTTGTCGGCGATCACACCCTCGGCGAACGACTTGCCCCACCGGTCCGCCACGAACGCCCCGCCGAGCAGGATCAGCAGCAGTATGACGACGACGATCAGCAGACCGCGGCCCCGGCGACGGCGGCGCGGAGCGGTCTCGTACACCTCGGCCACGGGGCCTCCCGGTTCGTGAGCTGTTGAGGACCGTACATGCCCACGTCCACGGAACCGTGAAACAGACGGTTCAGGTGAGGTAGAGGTGGACCAGGGCGTAGGTCGCAGCGAAGGCGAGGGCGAAACCGCCCAGCGGGCCGGTCATGTGCCGGGCCAGCCAGAACGTCGGCGCCTCACCGGCCAGCCGGCGGCCCGCCTCACCGAAGTTCACCGCGAGGTCGACCAGGATCGCCGCGACCGCCGCGACCAGGCCGGTCACCGCGCCCTTCGCCGGGGTGAACGGCAGGACGAGCTGGCTGCCGAGCCACGCGGTGACGAACGTGCCGACCATCGCGCCGAGCACCACGCCGGCCGCGCCGCGCGGCACCTGCGCGGCGATCCGCGGTTTCGGGAACACGGCGTCGGTGAGCCGCGCCACCAGCAGCGCCAGGCCCGCGCCGGTGCAGCAGACCAGGATCGCCTGGCCGCCGAGCGGCTGACGGCTGAGGACGATCGGGATCACGTACGCCACCACGCCGAGCACGATCAGCAGCGTGGTCCGCCAGGAGTCGGTGATCAGGTGCCGGTCCTCGGCGCGGAACGTCTGCCCGACGATCGCGACCAGGAAGCCGCCCAGGGTCACGTAGAGCAGAGGTGTCAGCCCGGCCTCGTCCGCGGTCGCCGCGAGATAGCAGCCGACCAGGCCGGTGACTCCGGCGACGCCCGCCGTGACGGAGGCGGCCGGCGGGTTCAACGCCATGGTCCACGCGAGCAGGCCGAGCAGTTGGACGCCGAAGAGGACCACCGCGTACGGCAGGCGGATGTCCGGCCCGGTGGTCAGCGACCCGATGATCAGCGCCAGTGCGAGCAGCGCCGCGAAGCCGCCGATCGCCACCGACAGCTTGGCCCGGACCGGGACGACCTCGATCTCCTCGAATTCCTCCTCGCCGTCGGAGTCCGGGTCGCCGGCAGGGGGTTCCTCCGCCGGTTCGTCTTCCGGCACGGCGCCGTACATCCCGGCTTTCGGGCGGCCCGGATTGAGGCGCGCGACGTCACGGGAGGCGTCGGCGTCCCAGGGGTCGTCCTTCGGCATGGAGGGGAACACGACAGCGATCGTGCCAGAACCAGGGCCGGGGCCCAATTCGCCGCCCGTATGTAAAAGGCTTGTTACCAACCGGGCGTTATGGCACCTAGCAGGCGTTTGATACATCACTTGCGAGCGCTGACAGGTCGCCAGACCGCCTGGATCGGTTAAGGTAACCGCAACCCACCCGTCGGTGACGCCGGGCCCAGTCTCTCCGGTGGCGAAGCTCTGAGCTGCGCAAACCGGGTCACCCGAGCGGCCACTCGAATGCCGCGAGGACGGAGGTGAGTGTGGAGATCCTTCTGTTGGTGACGGCACGTGCCGGTGAGCCTTCTGCCGTGCTGCCCGCTTTGGACCTGCTGCCCCACTCGGTACGGACCGCGCCCCGCGATGTGCGCACTCTGGTGTCCGGGCCCAGCCCCGACGCCGTTCTGGTCGACGCGCGTTCGGAGCTTTCCGAGGCACGTGCCACCTGCCGCATGCTGCACGCCACCGGCATCGGTGTCCCGCTGGTCGCGGTCGTCACCGAGGCCGGCCTGATCGCCCTGAACGCGGATTGGGGTGTCGACGACGTGATCCTGGCCAGCGCCGGCCCGGCCGAGGTCGAGGCCCGGTTGCGGCTCTGTGTCGGCCGGATCAACAACGCGACCGCCGGCGCGGGCGGCTCGATCCGCGCCGGTGAGCTCAACATCGACCCGGACACGTACGCCGCGAAGCTCAAGGGTCGCCCGCTCGACCTGACGTACAAGGAGTTCGAGCTGCTCAAGTTCCTCGCGCAGCACCCGGGCCGGGTCTTCACCCGTGACCAGCTGCTCCGCGAGGTCTGGGGCTACGACTACTTCGGCGGCACGCGGACGGTCGACGTGCACGTCCGGCGCCTGCGGGCCAAGCTCGGCTCGGAGTACGAGTCGATGATCGGCACCGTGCGCCAGGTCGGCTACAAGTTCGTGACCCCGCCGTCCGGCCGCCAGCTGCCGGACAACGACCCGGTGTCGCTGCCGGTCTGATCGATCATGACGGAGAGACTGTCCGCCTCGGCGGCCGAGGCTGTGCTGGCACTGGCCGCCGCGGCGGACTACTCACTCTCCGAGGACGTGGAGCTGCGCGTCCGCAACGGCGGGGGCGAGCACGTTCTCGCCCACGCGCCGGACGGCAGCCTCGCCGGTTACGCGTTCTTCGAGAACGGGTCCGGTGAGCTGGTCGTCCACCCGGCCCATCGCCGGCAGGGCCACGGCACCGCGCTGCTCGCGGCGGCCGGCCCCGGCCCGTTGCAGGTCTGGGCGCACGGTGACGATCCCGGCGCCCGTGCGTTCGCCGAGCGCAACGGCTTCACCCGCGCCCGCGTGCTGTGGCAGATGCGCCGCTCGCTGCTCGAGCCCCTGCCCGACGTTCCCCTGCCGGACGGCGTGACCGTCCGCGGCTTCCGCCCCGGCTCCGACGAGCAGGCCTGGCTCGGGGTGAACTCGCGGGCCTTCGCCCACCATCCGGAGCAGGGCCGCTGGACCCTCGACGATCTGCTGGTGCGCGAGGCCGAGCCGTGGTTCGACCCGGCCGGCTTCCTGCTCGCCGTCGACATCACCGACACCGTGCTCGGCTTCCACTGGACCAAGGTGCACCCGCCGGCCGGTGACGACCCGGCGCTGGGGGAGATCTACGTGCTCGGGGTCGATCCGAGCGGGCACCGGCGCGGGCTGGGCGCCGCGCTGAGCGTGGCCGGGCTGCGTCATCTCGCGGCGGCCGGGCTGCAGTGGTCGAGCCTCTACGTGGACGAGTCGAACGAGGCCGCCGTGCGGTTGTACCGGGGCCTCGGGTTCGAGATCTACCAGGCGGACATCAACTACCACCGCGCGTGAGGCGTCCGCGGCGGACCGGGGGTCGAGCCCGGCACGTCGCCATCGTGGGTGTGACGGCCGGCACGGTAGGTCACTGAACCCTGTCGATGCGTAGTGAACAGTCTCTCGGATAACGGCCCGGACAAGGCAATGTCTCGGTAGCGTCACGGCTGTCCCCTAATATCCGACATTCCGGGTAGCGGGGACGTAGTTCACTTTCCAGCAAACTGAACCTCAGGGCGTGGTCACTTTGCGGGGATGACGTATTCACCCCTAGTTCATTTGCGCCCGGCTCGCAGGTCACTTGGCACTCTTAGCTTTCTTCTCGAGCCGGTGAGCGACCGGCTGCACTGAACCCGAAGGGGACAACAACCGTGAAGTTCCAGCGCACCGGTCTGGTTGCCGGCATTGCTCTGACTGCGACGATCGCGCTCACCGCGTGCGGTTCGGACAACGACACCAAGGCGGAGACCGGCGCCGCTGCCCCGTCCGCGGGCACCTGCGTCGGCGGCACCATCTCTGCTCAGGGCTCCAGCGCGCAGAAGAACGCGATGGACGAGTGGATCAAGGCGTACACGGCCGCGTGCAGCTCCGCGAAGATCGACTACAACCCGAACGGCTCGGGCGCCGGCGTGAAGGCCCTCATCCAGGGTCTCGCCGACTTCGCCGGCTCGGACTCCGCCCTGAAGGACGACGAGCAGCCCCAGGCCGACGCCAAGTGCGGCTCGCCGGCCATCAACCTCCCGATGGTCACCGGCCCGATCGCCGTGGTCTACAACGTGGCGGGCGTCGAGGGTCTGCAGTTCTCGCCGGCCACCCTGGCGAAGATCTTCGCCGGCACCGTCACCAAGTGGAACGACCCGGCCATCGCCGCCGAGAACAAGGACGCCAAGCTGCCGGACGCCACCATCGAGGCCGTCCACCGCGCTGACGAGTCCGGCACCACCGACAACTTCACCAAGTACCTGAGCAAGACCGCCGAGAAGGACTGGACCTTCGGCAACGCCAAGGCGTGGCCGGCGACCAAGGGCGGCACCGGCGCGAACAAGTCGGACGGCGTCGCGTCCAAGGTCAAGGGCACCCCGAACACCATCTCGTACGTCGAGCTGTCCTTCGCGGAGAACAGCAGCCTGCAGACCGCCAAGGTGCAGAACGGCGCCGGTGAGTTCACCGAGCTGACCGCCGAGTCGGCCGGCAAGACCATCGAGGGTGCCGAGATCAAGGGCACCGGCAACGACCTGAAGCTGAGCATCGACTACAACACCAAGACGGCGGGTGCCTACCCGATCGTCCTGGCGACCTACGAGATCGTCTGCAGCAAGTACGCCGACGCCGCCAAGGGCAAGGCCATCCAGGGCTTCCTGAAGTACACCTCCTCCGCCGAGGGTCAGTCGAAGCTGAAGGACCTGGGCTACGCGCCGCTGCCGGAGTCGGTGCGCGCCAAGGTCGCCACCTCGGTCGCCGCGATCTCCTGAACCCCCCGGTTCGTTAATCCCTCCGAGACGACAGCGAGCGCGTAGATGGGTGACAACCCCTCCCGCTCGGGGAATCACACCGCCGGCGACCTGGACGTGACACCTCGTCACGCCCGGGGCGCCGGTTCCGGCGTATCCCCGAGCAGTCACGAAGAGCCCCCGATCGGCGGGGGCGGTGCCCTGCCCAAGAAGTCCAGGTTCTCGATGGAGACCGGCTTCCGCGGTCTATCCACCTCTGCCGGTGCGATGGTGCTGGTCATCATCGTCGCGATCGCCATCTTCCTGATCTCGAAGGCGGTCCCGGCCATCCAGGCCGACCACGAGAACTTCCTGACCTACAACCGGTGGAGCCCGAACGAGGCGACCCCGGCCTTCGGCATCGCCGTCCTGGCCCTCGGCACGGTGCTGACGTCGATCATCGCCCTGGTCGTGGCGGTGCCGATCGCGATCGGGATCGCCCTCTTCCTGTCGCACTACGCGCCGCGCCGGCTGGCCACGCCGCTGGGCTTCGTGATCGACCTGCTCGCGGCGGTGCCCAGTGTGGTCTTCGGTCTCTGGGGTCGCGACCTGTTCCAGGAGCCGGTCCGAGACTTCTCGGTCTGGCTCAACCACTACTTCGGATGGATCCCGATCTTCGGGGGCGACGGGCCGTTCGGCCAGTCGCTGATGCTCGGTGGCCTGGTCCTCGCGATCATGGTGCTGCCGATCGTCACCTCCCTGTCCCGCGAGGTCTTCCAGCAGACCCCGGGCATGAACGAGGAAGCCGCGCTGGCCCTCGGCGCGACCAAGTGGGAGATGATCCGCACCGCGGTGCTGCCCTACGGCAAGCCCGGGGTGATCGCCGCGGTCATGCTCGGCCTGGGCCGCGCCCTCGGCGAGACCATCGCGCTCGCCCTGACGCTCGGCATCACCTGGGAGATCTCGTTCAACCTGATCCAGACCGGTGGTAACTCGATCGCCGCGAACATCGCCAACTCGTTCAACGAGGCGAACGACACCGGTCGCGGCGCGCTGATCGCCTCCGGTCTCGTGCTGTTCGCGATCACCCTGATCGTCAACATGACGGCGCGGGCCATCATCTACCGCCGCCGCGAGTTCCGGGACAGTGCCGCATGAGCCTTTTGGATCAAGAGATGCCCGAGGTCGTGATGACCCCGGACAACATCCGCAGCAAGAAGTTCCCGCTGGTCCAGAACATCCTCGTCGCGGTGGTCGCGTTCGTGGTGGCGGCCGTCGTGGTGCTCTCCACCGGCATCGGCAACTGGGTGCTGGTCGTCGTGCTCGGTGGCGTGCTCTACCTGGCCGGCCTCAACTTCGTCGCCGGTCGCGTGGAGGGCAAGCGCGCCGCCCGCAACCGGATGTGGCAGACCGCCATCTACACCGCCTGCCTGCTGGCCGTCCTGCCGCTGGCCTCGGTCGTCTGGACGCTGATCTCCAAGGGCGCCGAGCGGCTCGACGGTGACTTCTTCGGCAGCTCGATGGCGAACATCGGCGCCCGCGACGCGAACGGTGGCGCCTACCATGCGATCATCGGCACCCTGGAGCAGGTCGGCATCGCCACCCTGATCGCGGTGCCGCTCGGCGTGCTCGGCGCGATCTACCTGACGGAGTACGGGCGTGGCAAGTTCGCCACCACGATCCGCTTCTTCGTCGACGTCATGACCGGTATCCCGTCGATCGTCGCCGGCCTGTTCGTCCTCTCCTTCTGGGTCCTGGTCGTCAGCAAGTGGTTCAACGACGGCAACCCGCAGTACTCGGGCTTCGCGGCCTCGCTCGCGCTGACCGTGCTGATGCTCCCGACGATCGTGCGCTCCACCGAGGAGATGCTGCGGCTGGTGCCGGGGCCGCTCCGGGAGGGCGCGTACGCGCTGGGCGTCCCGCAGTGGAAGACGATCCTGAACGTCGTCCTGCCCACCGCGGCGCCCGGCATCGTCACCGGCGTCATGCTCGCCATCGCCCGCGCGGCCGGCGAGACGGCCCCGGTGCTCCTGGTCGCGGGTGGTCTCTCGCGGATCAACTTCGACCCGTTCAGCGGCGGTCAGTCCTCGCTGGCGCTCTACGTGTACCAGCAGGCCGCTGACGCCTCGAAGTACGCGCCGGCCCGGGCCTGGACGGCCGCGCTCACCCTGGTGGCGCTCGTCCTGATCCTGACCATCGCCGCCAAGCTGCTCGCCCGTCGCAACAAGTTGACCCGGTAAAGAAGGTTCTCCCATGGCCAAGCGCATCGAGGCGAGCAACGTCTCCTCCTACTACGGCTCCTTCAAGGCGATCGACAACGTCTCGATGACCGTCGAGCCGAAGACGATCACCGCGCTCATCGGTCCCTCCGGCTGCGGCAAGTCGACCTTCCTCCGGTCGATCAACCGCATGCACGAGGTCCTGCCGAACGCGCGGATCGAGGGCCGCCTCACCATCGACGACCAGAACATCTACGACCCGGACGTGGACATCACGGCCGTACGTCGCATGATCGGCATGGTCTTCCAGCGGCCCAACCCGTTCCCGACCATGTCGATCTACGAGAACGCGGTCGCCGGCCTCAAGCTCAACGGCGTCAAGAAGAAGTCCCTGCTGGACGACGCCGCCGAGAAGTCGCTGCGCTCCGCGAACCTGTGGGACGAGGTCAAGGACCGGCTCGACCGCCCGGGCGCCGGCCTCTCCGGTGGTCAGCAGCAGCGTCTCTGCATCGCCCGCACCATCGCGGTCGAGCCGCAGGTCGTGCTGATGGACGAGCCGTGCTCCGCGCTCGACCCGATCTCGACGCTGGCGATCGAGGACCTGATGTTCAAGCTGAAGGACCGCTTCACGATCATCATCGTCACGCACAACATGCAGCAGGCCGCCCGGGTCAGTGACAAGACCGGCTTCTTCTCGATCGACAAGACCGGCGAGCCCGGCCGCCTCATCGAGTACGACGACACGCAGAAGATCTTCAGCAACCCGTCGCAGAAGAAGACCGAGGACTACATCACCGGCCGCTTCGGCTGAGCTGGGTTTGATGGCCTCGCTTCGCTATGCGTGCTGGTTGAGCAGGTGAAGATCAAGGGCGCCGATCTCCTCGTACGGGGAAATCGGCGCCTTTGGTCTTTGCTCAGGCCCCACCCCAACCGGGGGCAGGCCGCCCACCGACCATTGTCCCGGCAATCGGCAAGATCACGTGGGCGGGCTGTGGACAACCGGTCGCTGTGGAAAACGGTCTACAGGGCGAACGTCGCGGTACCATCCGGCCCGACCTCGATCCGGGGCGTCACCGGGTTGGCGGCGTCCCGGTGCTCCGAGGCGGCCACCACGCCCGGGATCGTGCCGGCGGCGGCGATCTGGTTCAGCGTGTGCCGGGTCGGCGGCAGCATCGGCAGTTCCGCCGAGTCCAGCGGGTCGATCCACGCGGTCCGGTCGGCCTCGCCGGAGACGTCCCGGGCTTCCTGCGACTCCGGCAGCAGCGCCGCGAAAAACCACGTGTCGAACCGCTTCGGCTCGAACTCCGGCGTGATCCACCGGGCCCACGGCAGCAGCAGGTCGTCGCGCAACCGCAGCCCACGGCGTTCCAGCAGGTCAGCCATGGTCAGCTCGCGGCGCAGCACGGCGGCCCGGTCCGACTCCCACGCCGGGTCGTCCGCGTCGGCCACGGTGCGATCCGGTTCCGTGGCCGGGCCGGCCAGCACGATCCCGGCCTCCTCGAACAGCTCACGCGCGGCCGCACCGACCACCGCCCGGGCCTGTTCCTCGGGCACGCCGAGCCGAGCCGCCCAGTCGTCGCGCAGGGTCTCCGGGCGATCCGACGGGTCGACGGCGCCGCCGGGGAACGCGTAGACGCCGCCGAAGGCCATCGACGTCATGCGGCGCAACACGTACACCTGGAATCGGGGTTCGGCCGGTCGGAGCAGGACCACAGTGGCGGCCGGGCGGGCCGGCGCCGGCGGACCGGTGAATTCCCGGGCCCTCTTGATCATCGCGGGGGGAAGCGGCATCGGCTCGGTCACCGCCCGATCCTGCCACCACGGAGCCCGCAGCCGATACGGTATCGATCATGACCGGACAGAACGTTCGCTGGGGAATTCTCGGGCTCGGCGGGATCGCCGCGACCTTCGCCGCCGACCTGCCCCTGGTGCCGGGCGCCGAGCTGGCCGCTGTCGGCTCGCGCGACCAGGCGACCGCCGACGCCTTCGCCGAGAAGCACGGGTTCGCCCGCGCGCACGGCTCCTACGCCGCCCTGGCCGCCGACCCCGACGTCGACGTCATCTACATCGCCACCCCGCACGCCTACCACCGCGACGTCGCCCTGCTGTGCATCGAAGCCGGCAAGCACGTGCTCGTCGAGAAGCCGATCACCCTCGATCTGCCGGCCGCCGCCCAGCTGGTCGAGGCCGCCCGGGCCCGCGGCGTCTTCCTCATGGAAGCGATGTGGATGCGCTGCAACCCGGCCATCCGCAAGGCCGCCGAGCTCGTCGACGAGGGCGCGATCGGCTGGGTCAGCTCGATCCACGCCGACTTCGGGCTGCAGGGGCCGTTCGCCGCCGAGCATCGCCTGCGTGCCCCCGCGCTGGGTGGCGGCGCGCTGCTGGACCTGGGCGTCTACCCGATCCATCTGGCGCATCTGTTTCTGGGGCTGCCCATCTCCGTGCAGGCGTGGGCCCACCTGACCCCGGAGCGCGTCGATGAGCACACCGGCATCCTCCTCGGCTGGCAGTCCGGCGCGGTCGCCGCTCTGACCTGCAGCATCAACGGCGCCAGCCGTAACGCCGCGTCGATCACCGGCACCGACGGCCGGATCGACATCCCGCCGGGCTTCATGGTGCCGCGCTCGTTCACGCTGAGCCGCCCGAACAAGGCGCCGGAGACGTTCGAGTTCGAGTTCCCCGGCAGCGGTTACCAGTTCGAGGCCGCCGAGGTGCAGCGCTGCCTGGCCGCCGGCGAGTTGGAGAGCTCGCTGATCCCGCAGACCACCACCCTCGAGGTCATGAACCTGCTGGACTCCATCCGGGAACAGATCGGCGTCTACTACCAGTGATCCGCCGGCTCGCTCCTCCCGTCAGAACCAGCTGAAGAGGGTGAGTCGCGTGGCCCGCCTGACCCGCCGGTGCTCGCGTCGGCGGGACCCTCGGGGCGGCCGAGGAGCCGGGCGGACTCACGGCGTACGCGGGAGGGGTCTGTCAGGTGAAGAACGGGCGGGTGACGAAGTAGAGCAGGCAGGCGATCAGGGCCGCGGCGGGGAACGTGGTGATCCAGGCGATGATGATGTTGCCGGCGACGTTCCAGCGGACCGCGCTCAGGCGTTTCGTCGCGCCGACGCCCATGATCGCCGACGTGATCGTGTGGGTCGTCGAGATCGGGGCGTGCAGGACCCAGGCGTTGAAGTACAGCACCGAGCTGGCCACCACCTCCGCGGCGAATCCCTCGGCCGGGCCCAGGTCGATGATCTTGCGGCCGAGGGTACGGATGATGCGCCAGCCCCCGGTGTACGTGCCCGCCGCCAGCATCGTCGCCGACGCCCAGTAGACCCACTGCGGGATGTGCGTCGTGTCGCTCTGGTAGCCACCGGTGTAGAGGGCGAGGACCACGATGCCCATCGTCTTCGCCGCGTCCTGGGTGCCGTGACCGATCGCCATCGCGGCGGCCGAGACCGTCTGGGCGTAGCGGAAACCGCGGTTGAGCCGGCCGGGGTGCCCGCGCCGGAAGGTCCACATCAGCGCGACCATCGCGACGAACCCAAGGATCAGCCCCACGACGGGGGACAGGACCATCGGGAGCAGGACCTTCTGCGCGATGTTGGCCCACTGGACGCTACCGATGCCGGCGAAGAGCGTGGCGCCGACCAGCCCGCCGAAGAGCGCGTGCGACGAGCTCGACGGAAGCCCGAAGTACCAGGTGATCAGATTCCACGAGATCGCGCCGAGCACGCCGGCGAAGACGATCCCCAGGCTCGGGATGCCGGTCGGCAGGTGGACCAGGCCCTCACCGACCGTCTGGGCCACCTTCGTGCCGAGGTGGGCCCCGATGAAGTTGCCGACCGCCGCCATCCCCAGCGCCACCCGCGGGGTGAGGGCGCGGGTGCTGACACTGGTCGCGATCGCGTTGGCGGCGTCGTGGAAGCCGTTGGTGTAGTCGAACACCATCGCGGCGATGATCACCGCCAGGACGGCGACGAGTTCCGGGGACAACCTCAGGACTCCTTGACCGCGATGGTCTCGACGGTGTTCGCCACGTGCTCGAACGCGTCGCAGGCCGCCTCCAGCTCGTCGGCGACCTCCTTCATCTTGAGGACGGTCAGCGCGTCGTACTCCCCGGAGAAGAGCCGGACCAGCAGCATCCGGTAGGAGCGGTCGCCGTCGTTCTCCAGGCGGTTGATCTCGATCCAGTACTCCTCGAGACCCTTCATCGACCGCAGCCGGGGCATCGCCTCGGCGGTGATCTTCGCCTGCTGGTCGAGGACGGTGAACAGCTCGTGCATCTCGCGCGGCAGTGACGGCAGCTCGGTCAGCCCGTACAGGTAGAGCAGGTTGCCGACCGCTTCGAGGTGGTCCATGACGTCGTCGAGCTGGGAGCCGAGCGAGTAGATGTCGGCCCTGTCGAACGGGGTGATGAAGGTGGAGTTGATCTTCTTGTACAGCTCGTGGGTGATCGCGTCGCTGTCGTGCTCCAGGTCGCTCAGCCGTTCACTGACCGACTGGACGTCCACCCCGGGCAGCGCGAGCTCGTTGAGCATCTCGGTGCCCTTCACCAGGTTGTACGAGGCCCTGGTGAAGAGATCGTAGAAAACGCCCTCGACGGGGCGGAAGGAAAACTTCACGGTGCGGACCTCGATCGACGGGCGTGGGCGTTTGATCTCCGACCCGCATGCTAGCGGTCCACCTGAGTTCACCCCTCGGACACGGTGCTAAACCGTTTCGTGAGTGTCGCGCGTCCGGGCAGGTGGGAACCGCGCAGGTACTTGCCCAGACCGTGGAGGTCGGTGTCGGCGATCACGTCCACGCCGGCCGACCACAGCTCCGCCCAGACCGCTGCCCGGGCGCGCCGGCCGCCTTCCGGCAGGCCGCTCATCCGCACCGCGCGTCCCTCGTCGTGGGCCGCCCGCACCAGCGCGTGCAGCAGGTGCCGTTCCTCAGCCGCGATCGGCTCCCGGCCGTCCCAGCCGAACCGGTGCGCCCACGCCTCGCTGAGCACCGGCGCCAGCTCCACCGGGGCGGACGCGGAGCCCAGCTCGTCGAAGCCGGCCTCGGTGAACGCGAACCGCACCGGCTGGGCGGCGAGCAGGTCCCGGGCGTCGACGATGCCGGCCACCGTCACGGTGACCACGCCCGGCGTCAGCTCGCCCCCGGAGTACCGGCTGAGCAGCGGCGCGTGGTCGCGCAACTGCTGGTCGAGCATCCGATAGGCGCGCAGCAGCGACTCGGGGTCCCGGTTCGCCCCGGCGAACTCGACGACCAGCTGGAACGGCATCCGCTGGTCGTTCCAGAGCCGGCCGCCGGTGGCCTGCGCGCGGGTGAACAGCGGCGCCAGGACGAGCCGGCGCAGGGTGCGGCCGGGCTGCGGGCCGCCGGGTCCGAGGAAGAGCTCGCCGTGCGGGCCGGGGACGACCCGTACCGTCATCCCGCCCAGCCCGAGCCGCAGCACCGTCGGCAGCGGGTCGGCGAGCCGGTCCCCGACCAGCGCGTGCCCCTCGGGCAGGCTGGCCCGCGACCGGCGTGCCAGGGCGATCGACATGGCCCCGCCCGCGCCGGCGAGACCGGCCAGACTGCCAGCGAGAGTTGCCATGTCCTGCACGGTGCATCACCCCAATTGAGCAGAAAATCCGTTTTATACTCTGGCACAGGTGCTACCCGAGCCCCGGCATCCCGCGCAGAATTGCCCCATGCCGTCGTCAGCCGCGAGCGAGTTCGAGGCCCACCGGTCCCATTTGACGGCCGTCGCCTTCCGGATGCTGGGCAACCGGTCCGAGGCCGAGGACGCCGTCCAGGAGGCGTGGCTGCGTTTCGCGCAGGCCGAGGAGATCCGCGACGTGCGCGGCTGGCTGACCACGGTCACCGCCCGCATCTGTCTCGACCAGCTGACTTCCGCCCGCGTACGGCGTACGTCCTACACCGGCGAGTGGCTGCCCGCGTTCGCCGTCGACCCGGACGCTGACCCGGCCCTCTCCGCCGAACGCTCCGACCAGGTCGGCATCGCCCTGCTCGTGGTCCTGGAACGGCTCACCCCGGAGCAGAGGGTCGCGTTCGTGCTGCACGACGCGTTCGGCGTGCCGTTCGAGGAGGTGGCCGCGGTGCTCGACACGACACCCGCGGCGGCCCGGCAGCACGCGTCGCGCGGGCGCAAGGCGGCGGCCGAGGGCGGGATCCGGCACTCGGCGGGAGTGGCCGAGCAGCGCCGGGTGCTGTCGGCGTTCCTGGTCGCGGCGCAGAGCGGCGATGTCCGTGCCCTCGCCGCGGTCCTGGCCCCTGACGTGGTGGCGATCAGCGACGGCGGCGGAGTGGTGCGCGCGGCGCTGCGGCCGGTTCACGGCTGGGAGAAGGTGGCCCGCTTCTTCCACGGCCTGATCAGCCGCCGGATGGACGAGGTGCGCGATCTCACCGTCGAGCCGGTGCTGGTCGAGGGCGACGCCGGGGTGCTGGTGCGCGGCGTCTGGCCGGACGGCTCGCCGGTGCTCTCGGTGCTCACCGCGGCCGTCGAGGACGGGCGGATCACCGGCCTCTTCGTGCAGCAGAACCCGGAGAAGGTGTTACTGGGTGACCTCGGATAGGTGCTTGCGGTAGTGCGTGGCGAACGGCTCGGTGCCGTCGCCCAGCCGGCCCATCAGCAACTCGGCAGCCGCGTTCGCCTCGACGACCAGATCCTGCGGGTAGCCGAACCGGACCCGGTGCTCCTCGAACTCGTCCTCGTCGCGCAGCTCGACCAGACCCGTCTCGCGGCGCCGCACCACGTCCAGGTCGAGGTCGATGATGTGCACCGTGTCACCCTCCCAGCGCGCCGGGGTGGTGATGTCGCAGTAGACCTCACTGGTCCGCGGCGGCGGGTTGAACATCCCGGTCCACCACGCGTGATGGGGCACCAGCAGCACGAACGGGATCTGCTCGACGGACGGGCGGCCGTGGTAGACCGAGGCCGTGCCCTGCGTCACGCCGACCCAGATGCCCAGGTCGTCCTCGGCCAGACGACGGGCCGGATAATCACGATGAGCCGATCCGTCGTACTTCGTGTAGATGACCCGGACCATCTCGCTCGGCATGGGTGCACCCTAACGGTGACCCGGATATGTCGGTGGTGGCGGGTACGGTTCCTGCGTGCCCGCAGCTACCCAGAAGCCCGCTCGTTCATCGAGGAAGAAGGCGACCGCCGAGCAACTCCTTGCTGCCGCGGTCGGCGCCGTCCCCGGCGGCTCCGCACGCCCTGGTCAGCAGGCCATGGTCGCGGCGATCGACAAGGCCATCAAGGACCGTGAGCACCTGCTCGTGCAGGCCGGCACGGGCACCGGCAAGAGCTTGGGATACCTCACCCCCGCCCTGCTCGTCGAGGGCCCGGTGGTGGTCTCCACGGCCACCCTCGCCCTGCAGAACCAGCTGGTCGAGCACGACCTGCCCCGGCTCGCCACGGCGGTCGAGCCAGTGCTGGGGCGCAGGCCCACCTTCGCCGTGCTCAAGGGCCGCCACCACTACCTCTGCATGGCCAAGCTCGAGCACGTCGACGAGCAGGCGCCGACCGACACGCTCTTCGACGACGCGCCCGCGACGCCCAAGGCCGGCCAGTGGCTGGGCGAGGCCGGGCGGCTCGGCAAGCAGGTCGTGCGGATCCGCAACTGGGCCGAGAAGACGCAGACCGGCGACCGCGACGAGCTCGACCCCGGCGTGGAGGACGCGGCCTGGCGCTCGGTCTCCATGCCGGCGCGCGATTGTGTCGGCGCGGCGCGCTGCCCCTACGGTCAGGAATGCTTCGCCGAGGCGTCCCGGGTGCGCGCCCGGGAGGCCGACATCGTCGTCACCAACCACAGCCTGCTCGCCGTCGACATGCTCGCCGAGCGGCACATCATCCCGCCGCACAAGCTGCTCGTCGTCGACGAGGCGCACGAGCTCGCCGAGCGGGTCTCGTCGGCGTCCCAGGCCGAGCTCACGCCGGACGCGATCGAGCGGGCCGGCCGCCGCGCGCGCACGCTGATCCCGCAGGCCGCCGCCGAGACGCTGGCCGAGGCCGCCGACGCGCTCACCGTCGGTCTCGCCGACGTGCCGGCCGGGCGGCTCACCAACGGTCTGCCCGACGCGCTGCGCCAGGCCGTCACCCTGCTGGAGTCGGCGACGCGGGCCGGCCTCACCGCGATCGGCGACGTCAAGGGCGACGACCCCGATCCGGTACGGAAACAGCAGGCCAAAGCGGTTCTCGACGAGCTCTCGGCGACGGCGCAGCGGCTGCTGGAGGAGGACTCGTTCGACGTCGCCTGGGTGGAGAAATCGGAGCTCGGCGCCGGTCGGCGAGCGCTCGTGGTGGCGCCCCTCTCGGTCGCCGGGACGTTGTCGCAGGCCCTCTACGAGGACCGGACCGTGGTGGCCGCCTCGGCGACGCTGACCCTGGGCGGCCGGTTCGACACCGTCGCCCGGTCGCTCGGCCTGCCCGTCTCCAGCACCGACAGCAAGGGCGAGGGCTGGACGTCGCTGGACGTCGGCTCCCCGTTCGACTACCCCAAACAGGGCATTCTGTACGTCGCGGCGCACCTGCCCCGGCCGGCGGCCTCCGGGCTGCCCGACGCCGCCGGGCAGGAGCTGCTGCGGCTGGTCGAGTCGCTCGGCGGGCGCACGCTCGGGCTCTTCTCCTCCCGCAAGGCGGCCAGCCAGGCGGCCGAGCTGCTGCGCGCCAAGACCGACCTGCCGATCCTGCTGCAGGGCGACGAGACGCTGCCGATCCTGGTCCGCAAGTTCCGGGAGGAGAAGTCGAGCTGCCTGTTCGGCGTGATGTCGCTGTGGCAGGGCGTCGACGTCCCCGGCGACTCGTGCCAGCTCGTGGTGATCGACCGGCTGCCGTTCCCGCGCCCCGACGAGCCGCTCGCCGCGGCCCGCTCGGCGGCGGTGGACGCGACCGGCGGCTCCGGATTCGCCGCGGTCAGCGTGCCGATCGCCGCGGTCCGCCTGGCCCAGGGCGTGGGCCGGCTGATCCGGTCGACCGGTGACAAGGGCGTGGTCGCCGTCCTCGACTCGCGGCTGGAGACCGCCCGGGGTTACGGCACGTTCCTGCGGAACTCGCTGCCCCCGTTCTGGTACACGACGAATCCGGACGTGGCGCTGGGCGCCCTGAAGCGCCTGGGTGCCACCGAGTGAAGCTGCTCGCTGCCGTTCCGACGCCGGAATGCCAGACAGTCACTTCTCGGGGATGACATCGAGGGTTGTCGCGGGTGCAGTTGCCGACGGTCTCCAGTGCCGACGGCGAGACTTCGGGGGTGGCCCAGATTCCCCGGGTCGGAGAGTTGCACAAGAGCCAGCTGACCTCGCGAGCCTGTGCGCTGAGCGCGGCGAGCGTCGAGGTGATCGACATGGCGCTGAGGTCGGCACTCGACCTCTGAGGTGAGCGGGACCGGAGTGGCGGATGTGACGGGCGTGTCACCATGGCTGCCGTGACACTGGGGGTTGGGTATGTGGGGCCGCCCGCGTCCGCTCCGAAGCGGCGCCGACGGTGGGTCGGTGCTGTGGTCGGCGCCTGGATCGTGGTGCTGGCGCTGATCTCGTGGTGGTCGATCCGGAACGATCCGGCGACCGTGCCCGAGCAGCGCAGCATCGAGCAGGCCATGCCCTCCCTGCGAGAAGCGGCCGGAGTGCTGCTGACGGCGGCCGAGAACGCCGCCGCACGGGGCGGTCCGGTGCCGTGGGCGGTGCGGTTGGGGGAGGTCCGGAGTGAGAGCTGCTCGCTGACGCCGGTGCGGCCCGGGGTCCAGGGGAGCCGCGACGTCGTCCTCTACGTGCCGCAAGGCCAGGCCAAGGCAGCGTTCGACCAGGTCGCGGCCGCGCTTCCGGGTGACTTCCACGCCAGTGTGCTGGCGACGAGGGTCGCCACGAGGCTGTCCTTCTACGCCGACGCGGGGAACTTCATCGCGATCGACGGCGAGGCACAGCCCGACGATCAGGTTCTGGTGCTGTCGGCGGGCACCGGGTGCCGGCCGGGGACGACCGCGGGTGGGAGTGATCCGGCGCCGGGCGCGGCTCCGGCGGTGCTGGGCGAGACGCTGGCGGCCCTCGGCGGGCCGGCCGGCGCCGCGGTGACCACGGAGGCGGTGGCATGTCCCGGAGGCGGCACGGCGGCGACCTATCAGGCGACCGCCGGCAGGAGCGGGGACGGGCCACGCGGAGTGCCGGCGGGCGTTACGCCGGTGTGGTCACAGGCGGGCGGATGGGCGTACGCGCAGGGGCCGGTCTTCGTCGTTGTCGATGACAACGGGGAAAATTTGCGGCTCAGCGTGACGACGACCTGCGGTCAGTAGACGAGGGCCTGCGCGCCCTCGGTCATGATCTCCTCGACGAAGACGGCGGCGCCGGCGATGCGGATGCCGGGGATGACGTCTGCGGGGCCGATGTCGCGGCGGGCGGCGCACTGGGTGCACGCAGTGATCCGGCCGGCCTCCAGCAGCACCTCGATGAGGTCGGGCAGCGGCGCGGCATGCGGCAGGGTGAACCCGGCGGCGCGGCCCGGCAGGGCGAACCACGTGGACTCGCCGGTCAGCCAGAACGACACGTCGACCCCGGCGGTCGCGGCCGTTGTCGCGACGTTGAACGCCTGGTTGCAGCGTTCCGGGGCGTCGGCGCCGGCGGTGGCCTTGACGACCAGCAAACGTGCCATACCGGCCAGCATAAGATGGGCCGGTCATGGTTACGGAGATCGGGTTCGTGAGCCTGCTGGTCGCCGGGATAGGCGCGCTGGCGGGCGGTTTCGGCTATTTGGCAATGCGTATTTCGAGGGGGCGCTGGTGAGTAACGGCGAGACGGAAAACCCACTGGGCCCGCCGCCGTGGCTGAACGCCCCGCCGGTCGGCGACTATCCCTACGAGGACACCCACGACCTGCGGGTCGGCCCTGACCTGCACCCCTCGTTGCTGGGGCTGCTGCCGTTCATCGGGCTGTGGCGGGGCCGTGGCCAGGGTGGTTTCCCGGCGGAGGAGGACTTCAACTTCGCCCAGGAGATCCGGATCAGCCACGACGGGCGGGACTTCCTGCGCTTCGAGTCGCGGGCCTGGCTGCTCGACGACGAGTCGCAGCCGCTCGGGCAGGCGCTGACCGAGTCCGGCTTCTGGCGGCCGGTGCTGGTCGACGGCCGGCCCGGTGACGAGATGGAGGCGACGATGATCCGGCCGGACGGCGTCGCCGAGCTCTACCTGGGCAAGGCCGCCGGGACGCGGCTGGAGATGGGGACGGACGCGGTGGCGTACACGGCCACCGGCCTGCACGTGACCGGCGGGCATCGGCTCTTCGGGATCGTCGAGGGGGCGCTGCTCTACGCGCACGAGATCTCGATCGACAACAGTGGGCTGACCCCGCACATGTCGGCGCGCCTGCTCCGCATCGGCGGTTAGTAACCCAGCAGGTCCAGCAGACGGGGTGTCCACGGCGAGCGCGTCCGTGGCTCCCCGTCCAGCGAGACCACCTCAGCCAGCCCGCGCAGCGACGACGAGAACCAGATCGCGTCGGCCGCGGCCAGCTCCGGCAGCGTGATCATCCGCTGGACCGGGCGCAGGCCCGCCGACGGCGCCAGGGACAGCAGATGCGCGGCGGTGATGCCGGGCAGGATGGCGGCCTCCTCCCACGGGACGGTCCCCAGCTCGTCCCCGGCGAGCCAGACGATCGACGCGGTCGGCCCCTCCAGGACGTACCCCTCGAGGGAGAGCCAGACGACGTCGTCGGCGTGCTGCCGTGCCGCCCAGCGCCGCGCCGCGAAGTTGTTCGCGTAGGACAGTGACTTGGCGGCGGACAGCGACCACGGCGGACGTCTCCCGGCGGCGACACCGAGGTCGGCGCTGAGCACGCGGATGCCGTCCCGGCGCTGCCGGAGCACCGGTTCGGGGATCTCCGAGACGCCGACATGCAGCAGATTCCGGGTGTAGATGATGCGCAGGGCGCCGTCGGAAGCCGACAGACCGGAGACGTCGGGATCCGGTGGCGGCATGTCGAGCAGCGCGGCCGACCTGGCCAGCCGGTCAAGGTGCTCCTGGAGGAGCCAGGGCCCCGACGGCCGCAGATGCAGCGTCTCGAACACCCCGTCCCCCATCAGGTCTCCCGGGGACACCACGATTCGCTCGTTCATCAACGTGAAACTAGCGAACTATGCTCGTGGGGTGTCCGCCACTTCGCTTGCCGCCATGCTCCGAGAGCGCGGTCTGCGGCTCACCCCGCAGCGCCAGCTGATCCTGGAAGCGGTGCACGAGCTCGGCCATGCGACGCCCGAGTCGGTGCACAACGCGGTCCGCGAGCGGGTCGCCGGAGTCAACATCACCACTGTGTACCGGACGCTCGAGCTGCTGGAAGAGCTCGGCCTGGTCAACCACACCCATCTCTCGCACGGCTCGCCGACCTATCACGCGGCCGGTGAGCACCAGCACGTGCACCTCGTCTGCCGCTCCTGCGGCTCGATCGAGGAGATGGACCCGGCGGTGCTGCGCCCGGTCTGCGACCAACTGCTCGACGAGCGGGACTTCCGCGTCGATGTGGGACACGTCTCCCTGTTCGGGGTCTGTGGCAAGTGCAAGGAGTCGGAGTGACAGTCGTCATGGTCGAGGATCTCGACCCCAGTTCCGCCGATGCCGGGGTGCCGGCCCACTTCGGTGACCCGATGAAGGAGCAGCGGCTCCTGGAGACCGCGGTCGGCCTGGTCGACCGGTCGAACCGGGACGTCATCGCCGTGCCCGGCCCGGAACGTGCGAGCTGGCTGCACACGCTGACCACCCAGCACCTGTCGGACATCTCCGCGAATCAGGGCAGTGAGCTGCTGGTCCTCTCGCCGCACGGGCATGTCGAGCAGCACGCGTTCGTCACCGAGGACGGGACGACGGCCTGGTTGGACACCGAGCCGGGCGCCGGCGCCGGGCTCCTGAAGTACCTTGAGATGATGCGGTTCTTCACGCAGGTCGACCCGCGTGACGCCACGTCCGAGATCGCGGTCCTGTCGCTGGTCGGCCCGGCCGCCGCGGATCTCTTCCCCGACCTCGCGGAACCCCGGGTCGGCGCGGTGCCGGGCCCCAAGTTCGCCGCCGGGTCCGTGCCGCCCGAGGCCACCGCGATCTATGCGGTACGGCCGTTCGAGGGTGGCCTGGCTCGCCGCGTCCCGCACGGCGTCGACCTGCTGGTCCCGCGGCACGCGAAGACCTCGGTGATCGAGAAGCTCGGCGTGCCCAGGGCCGGCCTGTGGGCGTTCGAGGCGATCCGGGTCGCGGCGAGGACCCCGCGGCTCGGTCACGAGACCGACCACAAGACGATCCCCGCCGAGGCGGAACTCCAGGCCACGGCGGTCCACCTGGACAAGGGCTGCTACCGCGGCCAGGAGACGGTCGCCCGGGTGCACCACCTGGGCCGGCCGCCGCGGCGCCTGGTCCTGCTGCACCTCGACGGGATTGCCACCGATCACCCGCCGGCGCAGGGCACGCCCGTCGAGCTGGACGGGCGGGCGGTGGGCTTCGTCGGGACCGCGGTGCGCCACCACGAGCTGGGGATGGTCGCGCTCGCCGTGATCAAGCGGAACGTGGCTGACGACGCGCGTCTCATGGTGGGGGAGTCGGCGGCCGCGATCGACGCCTGAGGACGTGGTGGCCGCTGCTTCGTTCGTACGCGCCGGGCGGCTCTTGATTTTGTTTCGGGGTCTGCGGGCGCGGTGGCAGGATGACCGGCATGACCGGGACCTTGATCACCGTCGCCCCGACCGGCGCGGAGAGCAGCAAGGCGGACGTGCCGGCTCTGCCAGTGACCCTGGACGAGCTGGTCTCGACTGCTAAAGAGTGTGAGGCGCTCGGCGCCTCGATCATCCACGTGCACATCCGGGACGCCGCCGCCCGGCCGACCCTCGACCAGGGCCGGCTGCGCGCGACGGTGGCCGCGCTGCGCGAGTCGACCGGCCTGATCGTGCAGCTCTCCTCGGGCGGCGCGGTGACCGACCCGGAGACCGACCGGCTGGCGGTGCTCGACGCCGCGCCGGAGATGGCCTCGTGCACGATGGGCACCGTCAACTTCGGTGACGACGTCTTCATGAACCGCTGGGACTTCATCGTCGACCTGCACACCCGCATGCAGGAACGCGGCATCGTCCCCGAATACGAGATCTTCGACCTCGGCCAGCTCACCACCCTGCAGCGGCTCCTGAGCAAGCACGGGCTGCCGTTCGGCGGGCACGTGCACGTCGACCTGGTGATGGGCGTGCCCGGTGGGATGCCCGGCACCGCGGCCGCGCTCGTCGCCTGCGAGCAGGTGATCCGTGACCTGCCGGCCGGCACCACGTTCTCGGCGACCGGCATCGGGCGCAGCACGATCCCGGTGATCCTGGCCTCGCTGTCGGCCGGCGGTCACCTGCGGGTCGGCATGGAGGACACCATCACGTACGCGAAGGGCCGCCCCGTCGAGTCGAACATGCAGCTCGTGGCGCGTGCGGTCGCCTTCGCCCGGCTGGCCGAGCGCCCGCCGCTGAGCCCGGGGCAGGCGCGCGAGCTGCTGGGGGTGCCGGCCCGATGAGCGAGCTGGTGAGTTCAGTCGCCCCGTCGTCGTGGCGCCGGTGCGCGGCGGAGGTGGCGTCGTGAGCATCGTCTTGTCGTGGCGCCGGAGCGCAGCAGAGGGGATGTCATGAGCATCGTCTTGTCGTGGCGCCGCAGCGCAGCAGAGGGGATGTCATGAGCATCGTCGCGGAAGTGGTCCGTTCCGGTTTCGTGGAGAGCGTCCACCACGGGGTCGTCGCGCTGACGGACCGGCCCGGCGTCGGGGAGGTGGACAGCCCGTTCTTCCCCCGTTCGTCGAGCAAGCCGCTGCAGACTGTCGGCATGCTCCGCAGCGGCCTGGTGCCGCGCGAGGCTGCCGACCTCGCCCTGATCAGTGCCAGTCACGACGGCGAGCCGTTCCATCTGGAACGGGTCACCGCGATCCTGGCCGCGGCCGGGCTCGGCCCCGAGGCGTTGCGCTGCCCGGCCGACCTGCCGTTCGGTGACGCGACGCGGAATGCGTACCTGCGGAGCGGCGGCGAGGCGGCACCGATCCTGATGAACTGCTCCGGCAAGCACGCCGGGATGCTGGCGACCTGCGTGGCGAACGGGTGGGACCTGGAGACGTACCTCGATCCGAAGCATCCGCTGCAACTGGCGCTCACCGACGCGGTGAGTGAGCTCGCCGGTGAGCCGATCGCCGCCGCCGGCGTGGACGGCTGCGGCGCGCCGGTGCTGGCCGTCTCGCCGGCCGCGCTGGCCCGGGCCTTCCTGCGGCTCGTCGACGCCGAGCCGGGCAGGCCGGAACGGCAGGTCGCGGATGCCATGCGCGCTCACCCGGAGCTGGTCGCCGGCACCGAGTCGGCGGACACGATCCTGATGCGCGCGGTGCCGGGCCTGCTGGTCAAGCGCGGCGCGGACGGCGTGGTCGCGGCGGCCGTGCCGGGCACCGCCGGGATCGCCGTGAAGATCTCCGACGGCGCGGCCCGGGCGCGGGTCCCGGTGCTGCTGGCGGCGCTGCGGCGGCTCGGCGTGACGCCACCGGTGCTGGACGAGGTGGTGCTCGGCGGCGGCCGCGTGGTCGGTGAGGTCCGTTCCGTCTGGTGACCGGGTTGTCCCCTACGGGTGACTCGTCTCACGCTAGCTGTTGCAAGCGAATTGCTTGCAACAGCTAGCAGGCCAGGCTAGCTTGGGGACATGGCCAACAAGGACCTGCCGCAGGACATCGGAACCTTCATCCGCGACCTCCGGCAGACCGCGAAGATCTCGCTGCGGCAGCTCGCCGACAAGGCCGGGGTGAGCAACCCCTACCTCAGCCAGATCGAGCGTGGCCTGCGCAAGCCGAGCGCCGAGGTGCTGCAGCAGATCGCCAGCGCCTTGCGTGTGTCGACGCCCGCGATGTATCTGCGGGCCGGACTGCTCGATGGCGAGGGCCAGCAAGGTGTGCTGGCAGCCATCGCGGTCGACCCGGAGCTCACGATCGCGCAGAAGCAGTCCCTGTCGCAGATCTACGAGACGTTCCGCAACGAGAACGCGCGGAACGCTGTTGTTGAGGAACCCGCTTCTGAGGAGCCCGCTGTGGGAGACCCCGCCGCTGGGGAGTCCGCTTTCGGGCACCCCGTCGCTGGGGAGTCCGCTCCTGGACACCCCGCTTCCGGGGAGTCCGCGCCCGCCGTGGAGCCCTCCGACGAGGAAGACCTCGTGAAACAGGCCGTCCTCGCGCAAGAGAGCGGCGTGCCCCGGACCACCCCGATCGCCGAGGAGACGAAATGACCGAGCAGACCAAGACCAAGATCCCGACCCCGCTGTACGCCGCTGCCGGCGCCGGTGACCTGGCGTACCAGCAGCTGCGCAAGCTGCCGGCCGTGCTCACCGAGCTCAGCGACCGCGCCGTCGCCTCGCTGCGGACTGCCAACGTGCAGGCCGGCGAGCTGCAGAAGAAGGCCGGTGAGCTGCAGAAGAAGGCCACCGACACCGACTTCGACGCGCTGCGCACCAACGCGCAGACCGCGGCCACCGCGTTCGCGCAGATCGCGCAGGAGCGGGCCGTTGCGGCCTACACCGCCCTCGTCGCCCGCGGCGAGAAGGTCGTCGGTACCGGCATCGTCGAGTCCGCCGAGGTGGTGAACGCCGACATCGAGGCCACCGAGGCGCCGAAGGCCGTCCAGGCCACCGTCACCGAGGCCAAGGCCGTCGAGTCCGCCGAGGCCACGCCGAAGCCGCGTAAGCGTGCCAAGGCCGCCCCGGCCCCGAAGCCGGCCGAGTAATCATCCGGCGTGCGACATGATCCGAGGGCCCCGGCGTTGCCGGGGCCCTCGGCATAGACTTCCCGGCATGGCTCTCTCCGCGCCGATCTTCTTCGACGACGTCCGGTTCTATGTCGAGCAGTTGATCCTCCTTCTTGCCCTGATTCTGGAAGTCATCGCGTTCGTCCACTGCCTCACCCAGCGCGGGTCGGCCTTCCAGGCCCTCGGCACCCTGCCCAAGGGCGCGTGGGCGGTGATCCTCGGCGTGTGCGGCCTTCTGACGTTCGCCGGGCGGTCCGCGCTCGGCATCTTCGGCCTGATCGGCATCGCGGCCGCGATGATCTACCTGTTCGATGTGCGGCCCGGCCTGCGTGACATCGCCGACGGCAAGGGCTTCTGGTGATCCCTCCCGATCCGGTCGCCGGCGTCCTGCCCGGCCGGGTTCCGGCAATGCCGCCGGGGTTGATCACAGCAACTTCGTCGGGCCGGGCCTGAGTTGAGGAAACGCTTCGGTCCGCCACCGCCCGACGGCGGGCCCCGCCTTCAGCGCGTCGATCGGACCGGCCCGCGATCCGGCCGCCCCACGCTGCCGGGCCCGGCGACCGAGATGGTCACCCTTCCCTCCGGCGTACGCCTCGAGCAGCTCACCACCGGCGCCGGCGAACCCATGACCGTCTTCGCCCACGGGCTTGCCGGGGACATCGCCGGCACCCGCCCACTCGGCAGCGCGGTGGCCGGCCGCCGGACGTTCTTCCAGTTCCGCGGGCATGGCCGCTCCGACGCGCCACCTGGCCCGTGGAGCTTCGCCGACCTGGCCGCCGACCTGCGCGGCGTGGCCGACCTGGCCGGCGCCACCCGGGCCGTCGGCGTCAGCATGGGCGCCGGCGCGCTGTGCCGCCTGCTCGCCGACACGCCGGACCGCTTCGACAAAGTCGTCCTCTACCTCCCCGCTCCGCTCGACGGCCGTCGCTCCGAAGCCGCCGCCCGGCGCTTGGACCGCCTGCTCGCCTCGGTCGAATCCGGTGAGGCCGCGATGATCGCCGACGCGGTCGAGGCCGAGATGCCCCCATCGGTCCGCAACACCCCGGCCGGCTGGAGTCACCTGCGTCAGCGCGTCGAACAACTGCAGCGCCACGGCCTCGCCCCCGAACTGGCCACCCTGTGGACCGCCCCCGCCGTGCCGGACGAATCGGCGCTCAGGGCATTCCGTGGCCGGGCCCTGATCCTGGGCTGCCGGGACGACGAGATCCACCCGGCCGGCTGGGCTGAGCGGCTCGCCGAGCTGCTCGATGCGGACCTGCACATCTACGACCTCCCTGCAGTCCTGTGGACCAACCGCAACGACCTTCGCGATCGAGTCTCCACCTTCCTGAACGGGTAGGACGGGTTATCCACAGTGGCGGGTTGTCCACAGGCCACCGGCATGATCTTCGACGTCCGGGCAACAATTCTCGGCGTGGAGGTGGCCCCCCTGGGAGGGTGGGTACTGTCTGGTAGATGGCGGCTTTTGTCCCTGAGGATCGGTATGTTGGCTTCGTTCGCTATGGCAGCTTTTCGGGTTTTTATGTCGGGAAACCGTAACTTTTCCCGCTCCTGAGCGATGTTCCCACGTGCGCTTGTCCCCTAAATCCGTTTTCATCGGCGTTGTGGCGATCGGATTGCCCTTCGCTGTGGTGGTCGGCTGGGCGCTGGGCACACCCGTCGTCAGCTCCACGGCAGCCGCGGAGACCGGCGGCGCCGGCGGCAGTGACGGCCTCGGTGTGGCACCGGCCCGGACGCAGCCATCCACCGGATATGCCGGGCACCCAGCCGGTGACGGCCCTGCCCCCGTCGTAGTCGTCAGCAGCACGGTGCTCACCAAGACCGTCACGGTGGCTGCCTCGGCACCCCCGGCGCCGGCGGCCTCGTCCTCGCCGCCGCCGATCCTGAGCATGCCGCCGGTGCCTACGCCTACGCAGATCACCGGTCCGCCGGAGCCGACCCCGACGTCGTCCGGCAGTGTCGCGCCGAGTACGAGCGTCGCCGCGCCTTCGTCCAGTGCCGCCCCCGGATCCTGACCTCGCGGCGGCGCTGTGGTGACCGCCGGGCTCCCGCGCCACGTCCGATTCCGGTCGCCGCATCGGAACAGCGGCCCGATACCAGCGGTCTCCCGCCAGAGCACAGTGAGCCGGCATTGAAGGTCGCTTGTGCCCCGGGGCAGCCGTAACTGCCAGCTGTTGCGGTCGGCTGGTGTTGGTGGCTGTTCTGATGACTGAGAGCAGCCGTGAGTGCCAGCTGTGTGCGGCCGGCTGGTGTTGGTGGCTGGTTTCGCGGTGGGGAACAGCCGTGAGTGCCAGCTGAGCCATGGCGGCGCGTCGTCGCCAGCAGTGGCCTGAGCCTGCGATCTTCGGCCGGCGACCCGGCCCGACGGGCTGGCGACCCGGCCCGACGGGCGCAGCGTTCACCACGGGCAGCGGGATCAACGCGTGGAACCACCGCCACGTGCCGAGAGAAACGCGACAGGCACCACTAAGCTCGCGGGACGTGAAGGAAGATCCGAATCGGCCGCTGTCCGCCGTTCGTCAATTCGCCATCGGGGCCGGGTTTCTCGGCCGCGGGCTGGGGCTGGTGCTGCGCAGTCCCCGCCTGCTGGGCCTGGGGTTGCTCCCGGCGCTGATCGCGGGGGTGCTCTACACGATCGGGCTGGTCCTGCTGGTCCGGTTCCTGCCGAGTCTCTCGGAGCAGGTCACCTGGTTCGCCGGCGACTGGTCCGGCTTCTGGCGGGACTTCGTCGAGGTGCTGGCCGGCGCCGGGCTGGTCGGGCTGGCGCTGCTGCTGGGCATTCTGACCTTCACCGCGGTGACACTGCTGATCGGCGACCCGTTCTACGAGCGGATCTCCGAGCTGGTCGAGGACCGGTTCGGCGGTGTCCCGGAGGCGGTCGAGGTCGGCTTCTGGAGTTCGTTGCGGCGCAGCCTGGCCGACTCGTTGCGGCTGATCGGCCTGTCGATCCTGGCCGGCATCCCGCTTTTCGCGCTCGGGTTCGTGCCGGTGGTCGGTCAGACGGTGATTCCGGTGCTGGCGGCGGCGGTCGGTGGCTGGCTGCTGGCTCTGGAGCTGACCGGGGTGCCGTTCCAGCGGCGCGGCCAGCGGCTGCGGCACCGCCGTGTGGTGCTCGCGGCGAACGTGCCGGTCACGCTCGGGTTCGGCGTCGCGGTCTTCTGCGCTTTCCTGATCCCGCTCGGCGCGATCTTCCTGATGCCGGCCGCGATTGCCGGGGCGACGCTGCTGTCCCGCCGGGTGCTGGGCAAACCGACCACGATCACCACGGTCGCCTCCCTCTGAAGGACACGGCCTCCCCATCGGCCAGGCGGTGTCCACGACGGCGGGCCGGCTTCCGGCGTGCTGGGTGGTGCATACGGTCGGCCCGGTGCACAGCGCCACCGAGGACCGTTCCGAGCTGCTGCGCGCCTGTTACCAGAACTCGCTGCGGGTGGCCGACGGGCTGGGCGCCGAGACGATCGCTTTTCCGCTGATCTCGGCCGGGATCTACCGCTGGCCGGTCGACGACGCGGTCCGCCAGGCGCTGACCGTGCTGCGCACGGCGGAGACGGACCATCTGCGTACGGCATATCTGGTGCTCTTCGGGCCGGAGGTCGCGGCCACCGCCCGTACCGTCGCAGGCGTTTAGGAAGTCATGCGGAATCGCGCACGATGAGCTCGGTGGGGAGGACCACCGACTCGGGGATCTTGGACTCTCCGCTGATCAGGCGCAGCATCTGGCGGGCCAGCGTCTGACCGATCTCGGCGATCGGCTGCCGGACCGTGGTCAGCGGCGGGTCGCTGTACCGGCTGATGTCGAAGTCGTCGAAGCCGATCACCGCGACGTCGGACGGCACCCGGCGCCCGGCCTCGCGCAGGGCCAGCAGCGCGCCGTGCGCCATCAGGTCGGAGGCGACGAAGACGGCGTCCAGCTCAGGGTCCTGGGCGAGCAGCGCCCGCATCGCGGTGATCCCGGATTCGCGGGTGAAGTCGCCGGTCACGACCGTCTCGGGCAGCCCGGCCGCGCGCAGGGTGTCGCGGTACCCGGTGAGGCGTTCGACGCCGGCGACCATGTCCTGCGGGCCGGCGATCGTGGCGATCCGGCGCCGGCCGCCGGCGATCAGGTGCTGGACCGCTGCGGCGACCCCACCGGCGTGGTCGACGTCGACGAACGGCACCGGCGGCTCGGCGGTCATCGGCCGGCCGCTGCAGATCACCGGGATGCCGCGCCGGGCGAGCACGCCGGGCAGTGGGTCGGCGCCGTGGATCGAGGCGAACATGACGCCGTCGACGTGGCCGGCGACCGCATACCGCTCGACGCGGTGATGGCCGGCCTCGGAGCCGGTCATCATCAGGACGAGCTGCTTGTCCGCGGCCTCCAGCTCCATGCCGACGCCGCGGATGATCGCCGGGAAGAACAGGTCGTCGGAGAAGACCCGGTTCGCCGTCTCCGGCAGGATCAGCGCGATCGAGTCGGTCCGCTGGGTGACCAGGCTGCGGGCGGCCTGGTTGGGCACATACCCCAACTCGTCGACGGCCTGGTTGACCGCCTCCCGGATGGCGACGGCCACCGTGGTGGAGCCGTTGACGACGCGGGAGACGGTCGCGCGGGACACCCCGGCACGCCGGGCCACCGCTTCCAGGGTGGGCCGCTCCCGCGTCGTCACAAACAGCTCCTCAGTCCGGTCACTCCAGGCCGTTGCGGCGGATCACCTCGCGGTACCACTTCGCGCTGTCCTTGAGCACACGCTGCTGCGTCGTGTAGTCGACGTGCACGATACCGAAGCGCTTACGGTAGCCCTCGGCCCATTCGAAGTTGTCCATCAGCGACCACACGAAGTATCCCCGCAGATCCACGCCGGCGGCCAGGGCGTCGTGGCAGGCGCGAAGGTGACCGTCGACGTAGTCGATCCGGCGGACGTCGGCGACCTCGCCGGTGGGGCCGGGGCCGTCCGGGAACGCCGCGCCGTTCTCGGTGATCATCAGCGCGGTGCCCGGGTAGTCCTTGTGGATCCGGGTGAGCAGCCGGGTCAGGGCGGCCGGCTCGATCGGCCAGTTCATGTCGGTGACCGGGCCGACCGGCGGGCGGAACGCGATGCCCTCGCTACCCGGGTACGACTTGTCGCCGGGCGCGCCGGGCTTCGCGGAGACGTACGCCGGGTTGTAGAAGTTGATCCCCAGCACGTCGATCGGCTGGTTGATGGTGGCGAGGTCGCCGTCCTTGAGCCAGGACAGGTCGGTCAGCCGGCCGATGTGCTCCAGGACGTCCGCCGGGTATTCGCCGCGCAGCAGCGGGTCGAAGAAGATCCGGTTGGCCAGCCCGTCGATCAGCCAGGCCGCGTCCCGGTCGGCGGGGCTCTCCGGGTCCACCGGGTAGACCTCGCACGGGTTGAGGGTGATGCTGATCCGCTGGGCGCCGGCCGCCCGCAGTGCCTGTGCGGCCAGGCCGTGACCGAGGTTCAGGTGGTGCACGGCGGCGAGCGCCTTCGCCGGGTCCTGCACGCCGGGGGCGTGGATGCCGGAGCCGTAGCCCAGGTAGGCCGAGCACCACGGCTCGTTGAGCGTGGTCCAGGTGCCGACCCGGTCGCCGAGCTTGCCGTGGATGATCTGCGCGTACTCTCCGAACGCCTCGGCGGTCTCCCGGTTCGCCCAGCCGCCACGGTCCTCCAGGGTCTGCGGGAGGTCCCAGTGGTAGAGCGTGACGACCGGGTCGATGCCCTTGCCGAGCAGCTCGTCGGTGAGCCGGTCGTAGAAGTCCAGGCCCTTCGCGTTGACCGGGCCGGTGCCGTCCGGCTGGATGCGGGGCCAGGCGATCGAGAACCGGTACGACGCCAGGCCGAGGTCGGCCATCAGCGCCACGTCGTCGACGTACCGGTGGTAGTGGTCGCACGCGATGTCGCCCGTGTGACCCCGGTAGACCTTGCCCGGCGTCCGGCTGAAGGTGTCCCAGATGGACGGGCCGCGACCGTCCTCCCGCGCCGCCCCCTCGATCTGGTACGAGGCTGTGGCCGCGCCCCAGATGAAGCCGTCGGGGAAGGTGATCCCCGCACGCGCCGGCTGCGCCGACGTGGACGTGACGGTTGCCGTCATGTCTTCACCGCTTCCTTGATCTGCTGAACTTAACCGGTTCACTATACTTAATGGCTCCGCTTCACTCGGGGGCGATTTGCCTTGTGACCGGTGAGCGGGCAGGCGGTTTCCCGCCGTCCGCAACCTCGCGGGCGGCGAAGAGCCGCGTGCTCGCACCGGCGGCAAATCGCCCGGCGGGCGTCGCGACCAGCCGTCAACCGGTTCGCAGGGCCTGGAAGAGCCGGGGGTCGCCGCTGATGGCGAGCTGATCGGGACGCTTGCGACCCATCAGCGTGAGCTGCAGGTCGCTCGTCGTCCCCATCGCCTTGGCCCGGGCGTGGTGATCGTCGGTGTCCAGGATCGTCCCGATGTCCAGCAGCGCGATTCCCGTCCCGCGCAGCCGCACGAACCACTCCTGCTCGGCGTCGGTCCCGACGAGATGCACCACGCCGTGCAGGTCGGTCGGGCCCTGCCGCCGGCCGGCCGCCAGCCAGGTGTCGAGGATCTCGGCCACCCCGTCGGTGGCGAGCTTCGTCTCGATCGGCGTCGGGCGCCCCGCGGCGGCCTCGGCGTCCCACCGGTGCACGGAGATCTCGTGCGCTATCCGCCGGTCCCAGAACACGGCCCGTTTCGGCTGGGGCGCCCAGTTCCACGCCGGGTAGTCCGGGTCGAGCGCCTCGAGGGTCTCGATCGTGCCGGTCAGCTCGCGGCGCAGCTGGTCGAGCGCCTCCGCCCACTCCGGGCGGGGCTCCGGCTCCGGGCGGGCCCCGGGCCGCTCGGTCGTTCCGCGCGTGACGGTGGCGCGCACCCAGCGCAGCGTGTCGAGCAGGTGGAAGGTCAGGTCGGCGGTGGTCCAGCCGGGGACCTGCGGGACCTCGACGTCCGGGCCGGTCTCGGCCACGGCCTCGCAGAGGGCCGGGCCGTCGGCGCGCAGCGCCGCCAGCCAGAAGTCCTTCGTCGCGTGCAACCTGTTCATCGCAGTCTCCCGCTCGGCTGGACCGCCGGTGCTATCACTTTCGCCTGAGCTTAGGGTGAACGGCGTGCCCGACGCATTCGCCGATCACCAGACCGACACTTCCCCAAACTTGGCGGCTTACACGACGCTACGCCTCGGCGGGCCGGCCGGCACGGTGACCACCGCTGTCGACACGGGCGAGGCCGTCTCGGCGGTGCGCGCCGCCACTGCCGGGGGACGTCCGCTGCTGGTCCTGGCCGGTGGCAGCAACGTCGTCATCGGGGACGCCGGCTTCGACGGCGAGGTGCTGGTGCTGCGCAACCGGGGGATCGAGGTCGTCCGGGAGAGCGCGCGGGACGTCGTGGTCCGGGTCGCGGCGGGTGAGGTCTGGGACGACTTCGTGGCGTACACGGTGGAACGCTCCTTCTCCGGCGTCGAGTGCCTGTCCGGGATCCCGGGCTCGGCCGGCGCCACCCCGATCCAGAACGTGGGGGCCTACGGCTCCGAGGTCGCGCACACGATCGTGGCGGTGCACGCCTACGACCGGATCGACGACCGGCAGCTGGAGATGACCCCGGAGCAGTGCCGTTTCGAGTACCGGTCGAGCGTGTTCAAGCACAACGACCGTTACCTGGTCACCGCCGTCGACTTCCGGCTGACCAAGGAAGATCTCTCGACCCCGATCCGGTACGCCGAACTGGCGCGCCACCTCGGTGTCGAGACGGGCGACCGGGTGACCCTGGAGTCGGCGCGCGAGACCGTCCTGAAGCTGCGCGCGGGCAAGGGCATGGTGCTCGACCCGGAGGACCGGGACACCTGGTCGGTGGGCTCGTTCTTCACCAACCCGGTGGTCCCGGCCGCGTTCTTCGCGGAGCTGACCGCGGCCCGGGGTGAGATCCCGAACTGGCCGGGCGCCGACGGCACGGTGAAGATCCCGGCCGCGTGGCTGATCGAGCGCGCCGGCTTCCCGAAGGGCTTCGCCGGCGAGAACGTCGGGATCTCCACCAAGCACACGCTGGCGCTGACCAACCGTGGCGGCGGGAGCACCGAGGCGCTGCTGGCCCTGGCGCGGACCATCCGGGACGGGGTGCGCGACCGCTTCGGTGTCGACCTGCACCCCGAGCCCGTCCTGGTCAATTGCGTCCTGTGACGGCTCAGCGCCAGCCGAAGGCCTGCGTGTAGTAAGGCGTGCCGTCCGCCGCGTAGACGATCGCGGCGCCCATCTTGCGAGCCCTGCAGTTCAGGATGTTCGCGCGGTGCCCGGGGCTGGCCATCCAGGCCTTCATCACCTCGGCCGCGGTCGGGTAGCCCCAGGCGATGTTCTCACCGGCCGGCGCGCGGTAACCGGCCCGCCGGGCGCGCATGGCGAAGGTCGAGCCGTCCCGCCAGACGTGACTGAACAGCCGGGTCCGGGCCATGTAGTAGCTCTGCGCCGCGGAGGCCGCGATCAGCTCGTGGTCGACGCCGATCTTCGGGCAGCCGTTCGCCACGCGCTCCCGGTTGGTCAGCCGGAGGACCTGGCGCATGAGCTTGCGGGCGCGAGCCTTCTCCGGCACCGGGGTGGCCGCGCCGGCGGGGGCGGCGGCGATGGTCGGCGTGATCGGCGCCGCGGGAGTGACCGTCGGAGCCGGAGTGGGTGACTCGGACGGCGTGGGCAGGCCCGGCGGCCGGGGTGGGACAACCGGCCCCTGGGCGCTGACCGCGTGCGGCAGAGCGAACAGCGCGACGGGCAGGGCGATCAGAACGGGCGCTGCCGCGATCAGTGACGCGCGGCGTACCACCTTGTCGAACACGGGTTCCTCCCGGATCCGTGTGGACGCGATTCGTCCACCAGGGATATCCGACCCCGTACTTCGCCTCTTGTCACATCTTTCTCGGAACGGCGGAAATGTCGTACCAGAAGTGAAATCCTGAGGGGATCGGCGAGCCGGGCGTCGAAAGGTCGAGCCGGGCATGCTCTTGCGCTTCCTCGAAGACCGGCCCGTGTGCAGGGCCTTTGCCCGCTAAACTGTCACTGTCCGTAAATAGGCGGTGACATCACGCTATGGTGTCTTTGCGCCTTTGAATATCCCGTCCGCAGTCGTGCGGGCGGTGCCAGGCAAGACACCGAATTCCCGGCGCCGGACAGCGCCCGGGGATCGGCCGTGCCCGAAAACGGGCGCGAGCGCGGGTTGGGGGCAGGGTGAACACACGATGAGTCGCCTACTCGTGGTCGAGGACGACCCGGACATCGCACTCGCCCTGCGGCTGCTGTTCAGCCGCGCCGGGTACGAGGTGGCCCATGCCGCGGACGGCCGTTCCGGCCTGAAGGAGGCCTACGCCGAGCATCCCGATCTGGTGGTGCTGGACGTCGGCCTGCCGGAGATGGACGGCTGGCAGGTGCTGGAGCGGTTGCGCGACGTCTCCGACGTGCCGGTGCTGGTGCTGACCGCGCACGGCCAGGAGGCGGAGAAGGTGCGCGGCCTGCGGGGCGGTGCCGACGACTACCTGACCAAGCCGTTCGCGAACAACGAACTGCTGGCGCGGGTCGAGGCGTTGCTGCGGCGTTCGTCGAGCGGGCAGAACAGCTGGGCCAGCCAGATCTACGACGACGGCCTGGTGCACCTGGATCCGACCAAGCGCCGGGTCTACGTCAAGGGCGACGAGAAGCGGCTCACGCCGACGGAGTTCCGCCTGCTCAACGCGTTGGTCCGGCATGCCGGCGCGGTGCTCTCGCCGAACCAGCTGCTGACCCAGGCCTGGGACGACCCCACCGGCATCGGTCAGGAGCGGGTCAAGTTCGCGGTGCTGCGGTTGCGGCGCAAGCTCGGCTGGTCCGACCCGGACGAGTCGCCGATCGAGTCGGTTCGCGGGTTCGGCTACCGCTACCGGCGTCCGGGCGGCGAAGGCTGACCTTTCCGGGACGCGGGGCCGCGACGGCGCGATGCCCCGGCAAGAAGGCGTATCGGACGAGTCTGCTCAGTTGGCGCGTGCAGGGGTCGATGAGGGCTGTGAAGCCGAGCAGGAGGAGTTGACGTGGAAGACCTTGGCGAGATCGTCGGCGAATTCCTGATGGAGTCCCACGAGAACCTGGACCAGATCGACCGGGACCTCGTGAGCCTTGAGCAGGAACCGGACTCGCGTGACCTGATCTCCCGCATCTTCCGGGCGATCCACACGATCAAAGGTACGAGCGGGTTCCTGGCGTTCTCCCGGCTGGAGAAGCTGGCGCACGCTGGTGAGTCACTGTTGTCCCGGCTGCGTGACGGCGTCCAGCCGGTCACCCCGGACACCATCACTGTTCTGTTGCTGTGCATCGACGGCGTACGGTCGCTGCTCTCCTCCATCGAGGAGAAGGGCACCGAGGACGAGGTCGACGTCGACAGCATGATCGTCCGGATCAAGGCGCAGATGGACGTGCCGGCCGACGCCGCTGCCGCTCCGGCCGCCGCGCCCGCCGCTGCCGCCGGGGGCGAGACGCCGGTGACGGTTGAGGAGGCGCCCGCGGCCACCCGCCCGGCGCCGGAGCCGATCGCCGAGCAGCGCCAGCCGATCGGCCAGATCCTGGTCGAGGCCGGCGCCGCCCAGCCTGCCGACGTCACCTCGGCGCTGCAGCAGCAGATCGAGGGCGACGAGCGCAAGCTCGGCACGATCCTGCTCGACGACGGCAAGACCCAGCCGGCCGCGGTCAGCGAGGCGCTGCAGTCCCAGGCGCCGAAGCGGAGCATCGCGGACAGCGCGATCCGGGTCGACGTCGATCTGCTCGACACTCTCCTGAACATGGTCGGTGAGCTGGTGCTGGCCCGGAACCAGCTGGTCCGCGGCGTGATGGAGATCGGCGACTCGGGCCTGGTGCGCAGCGCGCAGCGGCTCGGCATGATCACCAGTGAGCTGCAAGAGGGCATCATGAAGACCCGCATGCAGCCCATCGAGCACATCTGGTCGAAACTGCCCCGAGTCGTCCGGGACCTGAGCAACTCGCTCGGCAAGCAGGTCGAGCTGGTCATGCAGGGCAAGGAGACCGAGCTCGACCGCAGCCTGCTGGAGGCGGTCAAGGACCCGCTGACCCACCTGGTGCGCAACGCTGTCGACCACGGCATCGAGGACCCGGAGCGCCGGGTCGCCAGCGGCAAGAGCCCCGTGGGCACGCTGACGCTGCGCGCGTACCACGAGGGCGGCCACGTGGCGGTCGAGGTCGCCGACGACGGCGCCGGCCTGAACGTGGAACGGATCGCGCAGAAGGCCGTGGAGAACGGGCTGCTGCGTCCGGAGCAGATTCCGAACATGGACAAGCGCGACATCATGGCGATGGTCTTCCAGCCCGGCTTCTCCACCGCGGCGAAGGTCACCAACGTCTCCGGCCGTGGCGTCGGCATGGACGTGGTGAAGACCAACATCGAGAGCATCGGCGGAGCGGTCAGCGTCGACTCGACGGTCGGCGAGGGCACGGTCTGGCGGCTCACCATCCCGCTGACCCTGGCCATCATCCAGGCGCTCACCGTCGACTGCGGCGACCAGCGCTACGTGGTGCCCCAGGTCGCCGTGCTCGAGCTGGTCTTCGTCGACGGCAAGGCCACCAAGGTCGAGTACGCCTCCGGCGCGCCCGTCTACCGCCTGCGCGGCAAGCTGCTCCCGCTGGTCCGGCTGGACCGGGCGCTGGGCTTCGAGGTCGGCGGCGACCAGGGCGTCTACATCATGGTGCTGCAGGCCGACGGCCGGCGGTTCGGCCTGGTCGTGGACCGGGTGCTGAACACCGAGGAGGTCGTCGTCAAGGCGCTCAACTCACGGCTCAAGGACATCGGCATGTACGCCGGAGCCACCATCCTCGGCGACGGCAAGGTCGGCCTGATCCTGGACGTCTCGTCGCTGGCCCGCCGGTCGCACCTGGCCGTGGACTCGGAGCGGGAGAGCGTGGTCGAGAAGCGCGCGCAGGGCGGTGGCGGGACCGAGCGTCTGCTGGTCACCGCGGTCGGCGACCGCCGCGTGGCGATCCCGCTGGACACCGTCACCCGGCTCGAGGAGTTCCCCAGGGATCGGCTGGAACATGCCGGCTCCCGCGAGGTGGTCCAGTACCGCGGGCAGATCCTGCCGCTGGTGCGGTTGTCGCACCTGCTCGGGGCGTACGGCGAGGAGCCCGAGGGCGACACCGTGTCGGTGGTCGTCTACAGCGAGGGCGGCCGGAGCGTGGCTCTGGTGGTGGACCGGATCGTGGACATCGCCGAGAACTCGACGACGGCCCGCCGGGACGCCGACGAGGACGGTCTGGTCGGCACCGCGGTGATCCAGCAACGGGTCACCGAGCTGCTCGACGTGCGCCGGGCGATCCTCGCGGCCGACCCGAACTTCTACAACGAAGCCGGCGACGAGATGCTGGTGGAGGTCTGACATGACGAGTCGCCAGTTCGCCACCTTCGAGGTGGCCGGCCAGCTCTTCGGTGTCGAGGTGCACACGGTGCAGGAGGTGCTCTCGTACAACGAGTACACCCCGGTGCCGCTCGCGCCGTCGGCCGTCGGCGGCCTGTTCAACCTGCGCGGTCAGGTGATCGCGGCGGTCGACCTGCGGGTCCAGCTCGGGCTGGCCCGGCAGGCGCTGCAGGGCCCGGTGATGAACGTGATCCTGCGCGGTGACGGCGAACCGGTGAGCCTGGTGGTCGACAAGATCGGCGAGGTCGTCGACCTGGACGACGAGACGTTCGAGCCGCCGCCGGACACGCTCAGCGGACCGACCCGGGAGTTGGTGGTGGGCACGTTCAAACTGGACGGGCGCCTGATGCTCGCCCTCGACGTGAATCAGGCGGTCGACACGCACCGCGCCACGATCTGATGTACAGCCTGGTCAGCGCCCCCGTCCTCGGCTTCGACCTGACCCGCCTCGTGGGCGGGCCGGCGGCGGCCGACGTGCTGCTGCGCGCGTTGCGACTGCAGCGCGACGACCTGCCCGTGCTCGCCGAGCGGCTCCCGGACGAGGGTGTCCGGGGCCCGCTGTGGGTCGAGGTGGAGAGCGCCGCCCGCCGGATGCCCAGCCTCAAGGGCATGTCGAAGGACGATCCGGCGGGAAACCTGGCCCTGGTCGAGCGCGCGCCGATCGGCTCGGTCGACTCGTTGCTCACCTGCCTGCGATACGACGTCATGTCGTGGACCTGGGAGGGCACCGGCCGGGATGCCCGGCAGACCGAGGAAGCGGCCTCCGCGACCGCGCTGCTCTGCGACGCGGCGGTGGCCAGCTACCTGCGGGAGGTGCTCGACGACGACACCCGGCGCCGGCTCGGCGCCGGGTGGGTGGCAGCCGTGAAGAAGCTGCCGACGGGCGCGCCGATCGACCTCGGCCCGCACCACTACACCGTCTCCGCCCTGCTCGACCGGTTGCGCACGCTGCGGCCGGAGGATCGCGAACGGGTCGCGACGGCGGCCGACGACGCCCGGCGCAACACCGCCGGATGGTCGCCCGCCGTGCACTCGGCGTCCTGGGCGGCGTACCTCTCGGATCGGGTCCGGACCGCGGCAGCGGCGCAGATGCTGCTGGTGCAGGCGGTGGACACGGCCGGAATCTCACTGGCCGATCGGGCCGGCGGGGTCTGGAACATGCTCAGCGGCGCCGTTCAGGCGCTGGTCGTCCGCGATCTGCTGGACACCGCAACGGCGCACCGGCTGCTCGCGCCGGTCGTCGCGGCACTCGGTCCGGCCTGGCTCGGTTGAAGGGAGTGGTCGAATGATCTCGGTCCTCGTCGTCGACGATTCCGTGGTGGTCCGTCGGCTGATCGTCGACGCTCTCGGGGAGGCGCCGGGCATTCAGGTGGTCGGCACCGCGGCGAACGGCCTGCTGGCGCAAGCGAAGATCGACCAGCTCAAGCCCGACGTGATCACCATGGACATCGAGATGCCGGAGATGGACGGCATCGAAGCCGTCCGTGAGCTGCGCAAGCGGCACACGCAACTGCCGGTGATCATGTTCAGCACGCTGTCGGCGGCCGGTGCCACCGCCACCCTCGAAGCGCTCTCCGCGGGGGCGACCGACTACGTCACCAAGCCCAGCAACGTGGGCTCGGTGCAGGAGTCCATCGCGGCCGTACGGGAGCAGCTCGTCCCCAGGATCCAGGCGCTCGGCGGACGCCGCCGTCCGCCGGCCGCGGCGCCACCCCGGGGTCCCGCCCCGGCGGCCGGTGCCCGTCCCGGCGCGGTTCCCGCCCGCCCCGGTCTGCCGCCGGCCAGCGCGGCCCGCCCGGGTGCCGGTGCTCCGCCGCCGCCCGGGGCCCGCCCGGCCGCTCCCCGCCGGGCGCCGGGGGGCCGGATCGACATCCTGGCGATCGGATCCTCCACCGGTGGCCCGGACGCGCTCACCAAGGTGCTGCTCGGCCTGCCGGCGGACCTGCCCGTGCCGGTGGTGATCACCCAGCACATGCCGCCGGTCTTCACCAAGATGTTCGCCGAGCGGCTGGACCGCGCCACCCCACTGAAGGTGGTCGAGGCCGGCGACGGCATGGAACTCACGGCCGGCACCGTCTACATCGCCCCGGGCGACCGGCACCTGGTCTTCAACCGCAAGGGCACGGCGACGCTGACCCAGCTCAGCAACGCCCCGCAAGAGAACTCCTGCCGGCCCGCCGTGGACGTGATGTTCCGGTCGGTCGCGGCGCTGTACGGCGGAACGGCCTTCGCGGCGATCCTCACTGGAATGGGACAAGACGGACGGGGTGGTGCGAAAGTGCTACGCGACGCGGGCTGCGAGATTCTGGCCCAGGACGAGGCGAGTTCGGTGGTCTGGGGCATGCCCGGCGCCGTGGTCGGCGCGGGACTGGCGGACGAGGTGCTGCCCCTGGACCGGATCGCGGCCGCTCTGCTGAACCGAGTCCGGGTGGGCCGCTCCGCGGCGGTGGCCCGATGACCCTTTCCCAGGCGGAGTTCACGTTCGTCGCGAACCTGGTGCGGCGGGAGGCGTCGATCGTGCTGGCTCCCGGCAAGGAGTATCTGGTCGAGGCCCGGCTGATCCCCGTTGCCCGGGCGGTCGGCGCGCCGAACGTCAACGAGTTCATCGGCGACCTGCAGAAACGTCCGAACCCGCAGTACCAGCGCAAGATCATCGACGCGCTGACCACGAACGAGACGTCCTTCTTCCGGGATCGGGAGCCGTTCGCCGCGCTCACCGACGTGGTGCTGCCCGAGCTGATCAAGTCACGGGCCAGTGTGCGGAAACTCCGCTTCTGGTCGGCGGCCAGTTCCAGCGGTCAGGAGGCGTACAGCCTGGCCATCACCCTGCAGGAGTCGCTGCCGGCCGGCTGGTCCTTCGAGATCCAGGGCACCGACATCTCCACCGCGATGGTCGAGCGGGCCGAGAAGGCCGAGTACAGCCAGGTCGAGGTGAACCGGGGACTGCCCGCCACCCAGCTGGTCCAGTACTTCGAACGGGCGGGCGCGCACTGGCGGATCATCCCGGCGCTGCGCAGGAACGTCTCGTTCAAGCACATGAGCCTGACTGCGCCGTTCCCCCCGATGCAGCCGTTCGACGTGATCTTCCTGCGCAACGTCCTGATCTACTTCGACGTCGCGACCAAACGGCAGGTGTTGCAGAACGCCGCCAAGATCCTGCGTCCCGACGGCTGGCTGTTCCTGGGGGCGGCCGAGACGACGATCGGGATCGACGACAACTACGAGCGGGTGGCCGCCGGCCGCACCTCCGCGTACCGAATCCGTAGCGCGGTGCCCGCGGGCGCCGCGAGAAGGGGATGACGCCGATGCGCGCCATGGTGATCGACGACTCGCGCGCGATGCGCATGATCCTCAAACGCATCGTCACGAAGCTCAGCTTCGAGGCGGTGGAGGCCGGCGACGGTAAGGAGGCGCTCGACCTGCTCGCCGACATGACCGAGGTGCCGGAACTGGCCCTCATCGACTGGAACATGCCCAACATGAACGGGCTCGAGTTCGTGATGAAGGTCCGGTCCGACCCGCGGTTGCGGGAGATGACCCTGGTGATGGTCACCACCGAGAGCGAACAGAGTCAGATCGTCCGGGCGCTTGCCGCGGGCGCTCACGAATATGTGATCAAGCCCTTCACCGAGGGCGCCATGATCGAGAAGCTGGCCCTGCTGGGCCTCGTGCCGACCGGAGCGAACTCATGAGTGTCGAAGTCGAGGTGGACGAGAACGACCTCGCTGAGATGGTGGAACAGGTGTGGGAGGCCTACCTGGACCCGGAGGGCGTGAGCCCTCTGATGCAGACGTACGACGAGCATCAGCCCTCCGAGGTGCATTCCTCGGTGTCGATCACCGGGTCGTGGAGCGGACACATCGTGTACGCGTCCTCCCTGGCCGCCGCCAAGCGCGCCGCGGCCGCCTTCCTGGCCATGGAGCTGGACGAGGTGAGCGAGGAGGACATCTCCGACACGCTCGGTGAGCTGGCGAACATCGTCGGCGGCAACGTCAAGGCGATGCTTCCGCCGGGAGCGCAGTTGTCGCTCCCGCAGGTAGTGCTCGCGCCGGAGAGCTCGGCGCGTTATCCGAACACCGAACGCATCAGCGGCGTCTATGGACTCTGGGAAGGCGAGCCGGTGTCCATTTCGATGTGGCAGAGCAGCACCAACACGAAGGAGGAGGGTGCATGAAGATCCTCATCGCCGATGACAGCCGGGTGATGCGGCAGATCGTCGTCCGTACCCTGCGTCAGGCCGGGTTCGGCGACCACGACCTGGTCGAGGCAGCCGATGGCCAGGAGGCCTTCGACAAGACCACGGCGGAGAAGCCGGACCTGGTCATCTCCGACTGGAACATGCCGGGGATGACCGGCATCGAGGTGCTGCGGCAGCTCCGGGCGGCAGGCAACAACGTCAAGTTCGGATTCGTCACCTCCGAGTGCACGCCCGAGATGAAGACCGCCGCCGAGGCCTCGGGTTCGGCCTTCTTCATCGTCAAGCCCTTCACCGCTGAGCGATTCGACGAAGTCTTCGCTCCTATTTTGGGATGATTGCGACATGTCAGACGTCTCGGTTCTTCCCGGCTCTCTAGCCGTACGCAACCTGTTCGAGGACCTTCTGGGTCGTGAGGTCACCGTCAGCCCCGGCGACCCGCTCAGCGCGGACGAGATCCGGACCGCCACGGTCGCGATCTTCACCGATGCCGGCCAGAAGATCTACGCGGTCATGGGTCTGCAGCTGAGCCTGGCGGCCAACGCCGGCGCCGCGCTCGGTCTGCTGCCGGCCGGCGCCGCCGAGGACAGCATCGACGAGAAGCAGCTCTTCCCGAACCTGGCGGAGAACGTCTTCGAGTTGTGCAACATCTTCACCAGCCTCCTCAACAAGGAGGGCGCGCCGCACGTCAAGCTCTACCAGGTGATCTACCCGGGGATGGAGCTGCCGGGCGACGCGCGGGCGGTGCTGCTCGCGCTGGGCCGCCGGCTCGACCTGATGTGTGAGGTCAGCCGGTACGGCAAGGGCAAGCTCAGCCTCTCGCTGGCGCCCTGAGGCCGCGGCCGGGCCGCGCCCGCGAGCGCGGAACAACTGAAGATCTCCTGTAGCGGGCCCACCGGCGAAGGTGGGCCCGCGTTTTTGTTCCTGGGCGGTTCTCGCCCTCGGCCGCGCTGCGAAACAGCGCCTAAGCAAATCCTCAAGTCCGCCGAACAGTGAAGTTGAGCTTGCCAAGGGACAGGAGAAGTCGATGACCTCGCCGACCTCTGGAACCGGCCCGATCGGTTCCGACGCCGCACAGGCAGCCGCCGCGGCAGCCGCCGCCGACGCCGCGAAGAAGGCCAAGGACAGGAACCTTGGCGACAAGGACACCTTCATGAAGCTGTTGGTGGCCCAGCTCAAGTACCAGGACCCGTCGAAGCCGGCGGACTCGACCCAGTTCCTCGCGCAGACCGCGCAGTTCACCCAGGTCGAGAAGCTGGAAGACATGATCAGCATGTTGAAGGGCCAGCGCATGACGGGCGTGGCTCAGCTGGTCGGCAAGACGGTGTCGTACCAGGACTCGCTCGGTCAGACCCAGACCGGTGTGGTGTCCGCGGCGAAGCTCAACGGGGACAGCGAACCGATGCTCAAGATCGGTAACACGGATGTGGAGCTGTCCAAGGTCACGGAGATTCAGCAGACCGCCTGATAAGACCGCCCCTTTCGTCAATCCGCTCCTCGATTCCTAAGGACGATCTTCCATGCTGCGCTCTCTTTACTCCGGTATCAGTGGCCTGCACGCGCACCAGCAGATGATCGACGTCACCGGTAACAACATCGCGAACGTCAACACGGTGGGTTACAAGACGCAGTCGGTCGAGTTCCAGGACACCCTGAGCCAGATGGTCGGTGCGGCCGGCTCGCCGCAGGGCACCATGGGCGGCACGAACCCGTCCCAGGTCGGCCTCGGTGTCCGGGTCTCCGGCATCAACTCCAACTTCAGCCAGGGCTCCGCGCAGACCACCGGCAAGTCCGGCGACATGATGGTCCAGGGCGACGGCTTCTTCATCACCCGCCAGGGCAACGAGCAGATGTACACCCGGGCCGGCTCGTTCAGCTTCGACGCGAACGGCACGCTGGTCACCTCGACCGGTCAGCCGGTCCAGGGCTGGACCGCGGTCGACGGCAAGGTCACCGCGAGTGGCCAGCCCGGCGACATCAAGATGCCGCTCGGCGCGACCATTCCGCCGGCGGCGACCAAGTCGATCACCCTCAAGGGCAACCTGACCAGTGACTTCCCGGAGAACAAACTGGCCACCGAGGACGTCGTGTCGATCCCGGTCAAGGTCTTCGACAAGGAGGGCGCCACGCACACGGTGACCGCCAAGTTCACCCGGGCCATCGACCCGAACCGGGCCTCCGGTGACACTCCGGACACCACGTGGGACGTCGCGCTCTACGACCAGGACGGGGTTGCCATCCCCGGTGCCGACGGGGAGCTCGATCTGACCAACGGCAAGGCGATCGTCAGCGCCACCGACTCACCGGCGGCGGGCGAGCTGGACAAGGACGGCAACATGAAGCTCGGTGACTACCAGGTCAACATGGCTGACATCACCATGTACTCGGGGCAGTCCGACGCCCGGGTCTTCAGCACCGACGGGCAGACGGCCGGCGCGCTGACCTCGCTCGCGTACACCGTCTCGGACACCGGTGAGATCACCGGCGTCTACAGCAACGGCCTCAAGCAGACGCTGGGCCAGGTCGCGATGGCCACCTTCAAGAACCCCGAGGGCCTGGAGAAGGTCGGCAACTCGACCTACCGCAGCACTGTCAACTCCGGGTACGCCCAGGTGGGGCAGCCGGCCAGCGCAGGCATGGGCCAGGTCATCAGCGGCGCGCTGGAGATGTCGAACGTCGACCTCGCCCAGGAGTTCACCAACCTGGTCGTGGCCCAGCGGGGCTTCCAGGCGAACTCCAAGATCATCACTACCTCGGACGAGATTCTCCAGGAGCTCGTCAGCATGAAGCGGTAGTAGCAGCGGTTTCTCGGCCGGCGGCCGGGGTGGGCTCACACGCCCGCCCCGGCCGCTGTCTTTCCGGGGTGTCTCCCACTGCGGAGGCGCCCCGGGAAGACGCCGGAGCGCGCGGTGCGGGGCGGCTGAGCCGTCTGCGCCTGCGCCTGCGAACAAGCGGGCGCCGAGTCCAGATATGGGTTCATTTGACCGGAAAAACCGGCGCGGGTCGCACCCGGATAGCGACCGGCTCGATCTCATCGGCAACCGAGAACGAGCCGAAGTACTAGGCGTAGGGCCACGGAGGGCCTGACACCAGCCAGACAAACCAAGGACGGAAACAGTCTTGATCCTCGTAACTCGAATCAACGGTGCTGTGTTCGCGTTGAACCCGGACCTGGTCGAGCGTGTGGACTGCACGCCGGACACGGTCGTCACGCTGGTCGACGGCACCAAGTACGTCATCTCTGAATCAGTGCCCGAATTCATCGACTCGGTACGTCACTACCGCGCCTCGCTGATCGCTCAGGCGAGTCGCATGGAGCCCGCGCCCGCGGCTGCCGCCCTCTCTTCCTCAGACGACGACGACCTCGACGCCAAGGTGCTCCCGCTGCACCGGAAGGACCGCTGACATGGACATCTCAACCATTGTTGGAGTGCTCGCCGGACTGGTGATCGTCTTCACCGTCCAGATCCTGGAAGGCGGCTCGCCCGGCTCCATCCTTCTGATCCCGTCCATGCTGCTGGTCTTCGGTGGCGCGTTCGCGGCCGCCATGGCCGGTGGTGTTCTCAAGGACGCGACAGGCTTCGTCGGCGTGCTGAAGAAGGCCTTCACCGCCAAGGTGACGCCGCCGACCCAGCTGCTCGACAACGTCGTGAAGCTGGCCGAGCGCGCCCGCCGCGAGGGCCTGCTGGCCCTCGAGGACGCGGTCAAGACGGTCGAGCACCCGTTCCTCAAGCGCGGTCTGCAGCTGGCCATCGACGGCACCGACCCCGACGAGCTGCACGACATCCTGCACGCCGAGGTCGCCGCGAAGAAGAAGGCCGACAACGCGGCCAAGAAGTTCTTCGAGAACATGGGCGGCTACGCCCCGACGATCGGCATCATCGGCACGGTCATGGGTCTGGTGCACGTGCTGGAGAACCTCGACAAGCCCGAGACCCTGGGCCACTCGATCTCCGCCGCGTTCGTCGCCACCCTGTGGGGCGTGCTCAGCGCGAACATCATCTGGCTCCCGATGGCGGCCCGGTTGACCCGGCTCTCCGCGGTCGAGGCCGAGGAGATGGAGCTCGTGATCGACGGTGTCCTGGCGATCCAGGCCGGCTCGAACCCGCGTCTGGTCGCCCAGAAGCTGCGGAGCCTGCTCCCGCCGGACGAAGCGAAGAAGGCCGAGGCCATGGCCTCCTCGAAGAAGGCGGCCTGATCCGATGAGCTCTGGTGGCGGCAAGCGCAAGAAGGCCCATGAGGAGCACGAGGAGCACGTCAACCACGAGCGCTGGCTCGTGTCGTACGCCGACATGCTGACTCTGTTGTTCGTTCTGTTCGTGGTGCTGTTCTCGATGAGCGACATCAACCAGAAGAAGTTCGCCCAGCTGGCCCAGGGCTTGTCCGCGAGCTTCGGTTCGAAGAGCGCCGCGTTCACGGGGAACTACGCCCCGCTGGACGGCGCCTCGAACAACGCGCAGATCGTGCAGATCGACCCGGGCTCCAACCCGGGTGACGGGTCCTCGGGCACCGAGGGCCTGAACGCGAAGCAGAAGGAAGCGGTCGACCGGGCCGTCAAGGCCGAGGACCGTAAGAAAGCTTCGGCGAATGCCGACAAGGCAGTGAAGGAGGCGGAGAACATGAAGGCGATCGAGAACAAGGTCGCGGACGCTCTGGCCGCCGCCAAGCTGCTCAACAACGTGAAGTTCACGATCGACCAGCGCGGTCTGGTCATCACCGTGGTGACCAACGACGTCGTCTTCGCCGGCGACCGGGCCGACCTGCGCCCGACCGGCGAGAAGATCCTCGGGGCGATCGCGCCGACGCTGGCCAAGTTGCCGAACAACATCGAGGTGGACGGCAACACCAACCAGCTCAACGCGAGGACCAAGTACTACCCGAGCGGCTGGGAGCTCTCCGCAGCGCGAGCCTCCACCACGGTCCGGTACTTCACCGGTCACGGCATCCCGAAGAAGCGGCTCAGCGCGGTCGGCTTCTCGGACACCAAGCCGCTGATCGACCCGAAGGACCCGCGCTCGATCACGATGAACCGCCGCGTGGACGTGGTCGTGCTGACCATGCTCACCGCCGACCAGGCCGCGCTGCTGCCCGACGCGGCCGGCTCGGACAGCAAGCTGCACAACGGCCAGACCTCTGCGGCTGCCAAGGCCGCCGCCGAGGCCGCGGCCGACAAGGTGAAGGCCGACAACGCCTCCGGGGCGACCGGCACCACCGGCACGGAAACGACCGACCACAGCACGCTGATCACCGCTGACACCAAGAACTGACTGGGGGGATTCTGATGGCAGACGAGAAGGACACGACCGCGGAAGCGGCGCCGAAGAAGTCGAACAAGATGCTGATGATCGTCATCGCTCTGGCCCTGGTGGTCCTGGGTGGCGGAGGCGCCGGAGCGTTCTTCATGCTCAAGGGCGACTCGGCCGAGGCGAAGGCTCCGGAGAAGGGCATCGTCACCGCCGCGGAGAACACCATCACGGTGAACCTGGCCGACGGGCACTACCTGAAGCTCGGCTTCGCCCTGCTGCAGACCAAGGACACCGGCGCCGAGGCGGTCGACCTGAACGAGGCCTACGAGATCCTGATCGACGAGTACACCGGCAAGACGGTGGCCGAGCTCTCCACCGACGAGGGCCGCACGAAGATCAAGGAAGAAGTGGTCGCCAAGCTGACCAAGGCCTACACGGTCGACAAGAAGCAGGAAGTCATGGACGTCTACTACACCTCGTTCGTGACGCAGTAACAGCCGGCACGGTTTAAGGGCGGGTCTCCTCCGGGAGACCCGCCCATCCGTGTATTACGGGGATAAAGCGGGCTCAGGACTCAGCGGTTCGCGAAGTCCGCCGATCAGGACGACGTGACCACCACCGCACGCACCCCGGGCAAGATTTCGCGCCGTGGCAGTGGCGGAGGGCCGACGGCGTACGACTTCCGCCGCCCGATCAAGCTCTCCCGTGAGCACGTCCGCACCTTGCAGATCGCCTTCGAGACGTACGCCCGCAGCTGTGGCACGTTGCTGACCACCCGCCTGCGCGCGGTCAGCAACGTCTCGCTGATCTCGATCGAGCAACTGAACTACGACGAGTACGTGGCCTCGCTGGCCAACCCCACGATCATCGGGGTGGTCACCCTGGATCCGCTGCCCGGCACGGTGCTGATCGAGATCGCCCAGTCGGCCGTGATGACCGCGATCGACCACATGCTCGGTGGCCCCGGCGGCTCCCAGCCGGAGCGGCCGCTGACCGAGGTGGAGATGCCGCTGCTGCGCGGCCTGATCGAGCGGATGCTCGGCGAGCTGCGGTACGGCTTCGAGAGCCTGGTCGACATCACGCCGCACCTCAAGGAGATCGAGTACAACGCGCAGTTCCTGCGCGCGCACGCGCCCGGCGACGCGGTCGTGGTGGCCTCGTTCGAGACCAAGATCGGCGCCGAGGAGTGCATCGCCACGATCTGCCTGCCGTTCAACACCATCCTGCCGGTGCTGTCGCGCACCGAGACGATCGTGCTCAGCGCGGCCGAGCGGCAGGCCAAGGACAAGGCGCTGCGCAACCTCACGGCCGGACTTTCCGCCGCTCCGATCGACGTGGCTGTGCGATTCCAGCCCATTCGGATGCGTACCGATGACATCGTGGATCTACGTCCGGGTGACGTCGTGCCGCTGGGGCATCTGACCAGCCGGCCGCTCGAGGTGACCGTGAACGAGATCGTGTTCGCGCATGCCGTTCCCGGCAATCAGGGCGCCCGGCTCGCCTGTCTCGTCGTGCCGCCGCCCAACGAGAACTCGTCCAAGGAGTCTGGCCGCTCATGACCGCCCCCACCATCACCGCGCCCCAGCTGTCCCTCGCGCGGCAGGCCGCCGACGCGGCGCTGGCCGTCCTGCCGACCAGCCAAGCCCTGGTCATCGGCGATCCGCAGGTCCCCGACGCGGGGACCGTGATCGAGGGCCAGGCGGTCACGGCGCGTTTCAGCGGCGCGGCCAGCGGCGAGGTGGTCGTGGTGGTCGGCCAGGACCTCGCGGACGCGCTGAAGGAGAGCCCGCTCGGCGAGCTGGATCTGACCGCTGCCGTCCGGCCCGCTCTGGAGGCCGCGTCACGGATCTTCGGGCCGGTGGTGCTCGACCCCGGCCAGGTGATGGAGCCGCAGGTGGCGTTGAGCGCGCTGGCGGCGAAGGAGGGCTCGGTCGCCATCCCGCTCCGGGACGGCGAGGCGGTACGCGCGGTGCTCGCCCTCGCCCTGAGCCCCTGGCCCGGTGAGGACCCGTTGCTGGTGGCCGCGACCGGCGGTGGTGGCGTGGCCCAGCGCTCCGAGGCCGCTGCGGTGGGGCGGCGCGGCGGCCTGGACATGCTGCACGACGTGGAGATGGAGGTCTCCGCCGAGCTGGGCCGGACCCGGATGAGCGTGCGGGAGCTGCTCTCGCTGACCCCGGGCGCGATCGTCGAGCTGGACCGGGCCGCCGGCAGCCCCGCGGACCTGCTGGTCAACGGGCGGTTGATCGCCCGCGGCGAGGTGGTCGTGGTCGACGAGAACTTCGGCATCCGGATCACCGAGATCGTCTCGCCCGGCGCCGAGTAGGAGTCACGACGTTGTTCCGGCTCCTCCTGCAGGTCGGCTTCTCCCTGTTCATCGTGCTGCTGATGATGTGGGGACTGGCCCGGGCGATGCGGCGCCCGTTCGGCAAGAGCCATCACGGCCATCTGGCGGTGCTCAACCGCCAGCAGCTCAGCCGCGGCGCGGCGGTGGCAGTGGTCCGGGTGGCCGACCGGGCGATGGTCCTCGGGGTCACCGACCAACAGATCAGTTACCTGGGCGAGGCCGAGCTCGAGGTGTTCTCGCCGGAACCGCACGAGCACCGGGACCACCTGGTGCTCGAGCCGGACGAGGTGCTCCGGCAGGACGACACGGTCCTGCCGGGACGGCACCCGGCGGCGCCGGCGGGACCGGCGAGCCACGGCTCGATCCTCTCGCCCAAGACCTGGACCTCGACCATCGAGTTCCTGCGTGAGCGCACGACGAGGCGATAGGCCATGAGCGACTGCACCGAACGGCGCCATCCCGCGCCGGTGGGCGACCCCACCGGCGAGGGCCGCGAGGACAGAGCGAGGCGGATTCCGATGAGACGCGCGATGCTCCTGCTCATGGCGGCTGCCGGACTGGCGCTCGCCCTGCCCGCTCCGGCCGGGGCGGCGCCCGCTCCGCAGCCCGGGCCACAGGTGGTCGACGTGGTGGCTCGCGCGCCCGCGGCCGTACCGCGGCAAGCGCCGCGGGCGCCGGCGAACCCGGTGGCGAAACAGCTGCCGCAAGCACCGCGACTGGTGCCGCGGGCGCCGCGGACGTCACCGCCGAGCATCAACCTCAACATCAACGGGACCAACCCGGACGGCAGCCGCCCGGCGTCCAGCCTGGTGATCGTTCTCGGGCTGACGCTGCTGTCGGTGGCGCCCGCGCTGCTGCTGCTCTGCACGTGTTTCACCAAGGTCTTCATGGTCCTCGGGATGACCCGCAACGCGCTGGGCCTGACCACGCTGCCGCCGAACCAGGTGGTCGCCGGGCTGGCGCTGTTCATCAGCCTCTTCATCATGGGCCCGACCGTCTCGCAGATGAACGACCTCGGGGTGCAGCCCTACCTGAAGGGCGACAAGACGCAGTCGCAGGCGTTCGACGACGGCATCAAACCGCTGCGCGACTTCATGTGGAGGACCACCCGGGAGGACGAGCTGGGCCTGCTGATCAAGGTGTCCGGCGCGCCGCAGCCGGCGAACCGGGACGCGGTGCCGCTGACCACCCTGGTGCCCGCGTTCGTGCTCTCCGAGCTGCGGGCCGCGTTCATCATCGGGTTCGTCATCTTCATCCCGTTCCTGATCATCGACCTGGTCGTCTCGGCGTCCCTGATGTCGCTGGGCATGATGATGCTGCCCCCGGTGACCATCTCGCTGCCCTTCAAACTGCTGCTGTTCGTCCTGGTCAACGGCTGGGGGCTGATCATCACGGCGCTGGTCGGCTCGTACCGGACATGAACGCCGACATCCCGATCGCCGAGCTGCTGGCCATCCTGCTGGGTGCCTGCCGGGCCGGCGCGTGGATGGCGATCTGCCCGCCGTTCAACTCGCGGCTCATCCCGGCACAGGTCAAAGCGCTGCTGTCGGTGGGGCTGGCGCTGCCGATGGCGCCGTACCTGCGGGACACCCTGCCGTCGCTGGAGACCTCGGCGCTGCTCGTCAGCGTCGCCATGCAGATCTTCGTCGGGGTCGGCCTGGGGTTCATCACCGCGCTGCTGTTCGCCGCGCTGCAGGCCGCCGGTGACCTGCTCGACCTGTTCGGCGGGTTCCAGCTGGCGACCGCGTACGACCCGATGGGGTACAGCCAGGCCTCGATCTTCGGGCGGTTCTACAACCTGGTCGCGATCACCCTGCTCTTCGCCAGCGACGGGCATCAGCTGATCCTGCGCGGCTTCCTGCAGAGTTTCCGCACCATGCCGCTGGACAGCACGTTCTCCTTCGAGACGTTCAGCCGGCTGCTGGTCAGCGGGATCGGCGAGATGTTCCTGTCCGCGCTGCAGATCGCCGGGCCGCTGATCTGCGTGCTGTTCCTCGCCGACGTGGCACTCGGCCTGCTCAACCGGGTCGCGCCGGCGTTGAACGCGTTCCAGCTCGGTTTCCCGATCAAGATCTTCCTCGTGGTCACCCTCGCCGGTCTGGCCATCTCGATGCTCCCGGGCATCCTGCACGCCCTGGTCGAGCGGGCGGTCACCGCGGTGGTGCGCCTCGGTGGTGGCTAGGTGTCAGAGAAGACCGAGCAACCGACACAGCAAAGGCTCAAGAAAGCAAAACAGGAAGGCCAGATCGGGCGTACGCCGGATCTGGGCGCCTGGTTCGGCATGCTCGCCGCGAGCGTGCTGCTGCCCCGCACTCTCAAGCAGGCGATGAAGCACGCCGAGGAGCTGATCGACAAGATCCCGGACGTCATCCAGAACCCGGATCCGTCCAAGACCCTGGCCCTGTTCAAGGAGGGCCTGTTCGGCGCCGCGTGGGCGGTGGCGCCGCTGGCGTTCACCCTGATGGCGGTGGGCATCGCGGCGGCCGGCGCGCAGGGCGGCATCCGGGTCGCCACCAAGCTCTTCGTCCCGAAGTTCAACCGGCTCAACCCGTTCGCCGGCCTCAAGAAGATCGTCGGCCCGCACGCGCTCTGGGAGCTCACCAAGTCGCTGTTCAAGACGGTGGTGCTGGGCGCGGTCCTCTACATGACGCTCAAGGACATCGTGCCGCAGCTGATGGCGGCCGGCCGCCTGCCGATCACCGCGCTGCTCGCCATCGTCACCGACGCGGTGCTCGCCCTGATCCGGGCGGCCGCGGTCGCCGGCATCGCGATGGCCGGTGCGGACTACATGGTGGTGCGCCGGCGCACCCAGAAGCAGCTGCGGATGACCAAGGAGGAGGTCAAGCAGGAGAACAAGAACACCGAGGGCGACCCGCTGATCAAGGCACAGATCCGGGCCCGGCAGATGGCCATGGCCCGGAACCGGCAGATGGCCGACGTGCCGACCGCGGACGTGGTGGTGGTCAACCCGACGCACGTCGCGGTCGCACTGCGGTACGAGCCGGAGAAGGGCGCACCGCGGGTGGTCGCCAAGGGCAAGGGCCCGCTGGCCGCCAAGATCCGCGAGCTGGCGACCGACAACCGGGTGCCGATGGTGCAGGACGTGGCGCTGGCCCGGGCGCTGAACTCGGGCTGCGAGGTCGGCCAGGAGATCCCGGCCGAGTTCTTCGGCACGGTGGCGCGGGTGCTCGCGTTCGTCATGAGCCTGAAGGCGCGCGGGTCGGCGGCCGGTCTGCACCGCAGCCCCAACCCGGCCCCGGTGTGACCGGTGGGGCCGTTTTGAACCGCACGAGCCCCACCTTTCACAGCAGCCCCAGTTCCGCCATGACGTAACCGAAGATTCGGGAGATTTACTCACATCGCGGGCTATGAGCAGGGAAGATCGGGGCGTGGCGGTGCCACAGGGGTCCCAGTGACGGCGACGGAACGCCGAGCGGAGGTGTCGTGAAAGGCCGGAACCTCAGCAAACTCGCCGTACCCATCGGGGTCATCGGCATCATCATCATGATGGTCGTCCCGCTGCCGACCTTCCTGCTCGACCTGTTCATCGCCATGAACATCACGGTCGCCCTGCTGGTGCTGCTGATCAGCATGTTCGTGGACAAGCCGCTCGACTTCGCGGTCTTCCCGGCGCTGCTGCTGGTGATGACGCTGTTCCGGCTGGCACTCAACATCAGCGCGACCCGCCTGGTGCTGCGCGACGGTGACGCCGGCAAGGTCATCCACGCGTTCGGCAGCTTCGTCGTCGGTGGCAACCTGGTCATCGGCCTGGTGATCTTCTCGATCCTGGTCATCGTCCAGCTGATCGTCGTGACCAAGGGCGCCGAGCGGGTCGCCGAGGTCGGCGCCCGGTTCACCCTCGACGCGATGCCCGGCAAGCAGATGGCGATCGACGCCGACCTCAACGCCGGCCTGATCGACGAGGCCGGGGCGAAGAAGCGCCGCGCCGAGGTGGCGGCCGAGGCCGAGTTCTACGGCGCGATGGACGGTGGCTCCAAGTTCGTCAAGGGCGACGCCATCGCGGCCATCATCATCACGCTGATCAACCTGATCGGCGGCTTCGCGGTCGGCATCCTGCAGCACGGCATGGCACCCGCCGACGCGATGAACCAGTACAGCATGCTGAGCATCGGCGACGGCCTGGTCTCCCAGGTGCCGGCGCTGCTGCTCTCGGTCGCCACCGGTCTGATCGTGACCCGCTCGGCCACCTCCGGAGACATGGGCGAGAGCGTCACCTCGCAGCTCAGCCAGAACAAGCTGGCGCTGCGCATCGGTGGCGCCGCGGCCCTCGCGCTCTGCGTCATCCCGGGCCTGCCCAAGGTGCCGTTCCTGCTGGTCGGCGCGACCGTCCTGGCGATCGCCCAGCGGGTCAAGGACAAGGTTCCGGAGGAGACCGCACCGGTCGCCGAGGCGGTCGAGATGCCCTCCCCGGACTCGCCCGAGTCGCTGCTCGGCGAGATGCGCATCGACCCGCTGGAGCTTGCCCTCGCGCCGGACCTGGTCGACCTCGTCGACGCCAGCAGCGGAGACCTGCTCGACCGGGTCCGCGCGCTGCGCCGCAAGATGGCCATGGAACTGGGCGTCATCATGCCGCCGGTGCGCACCCGCGACGACCTGGATCTGCCGTTGTCGTCGTACGCGATCCGGATCTCCGGCACCGACGCCGGGAGCGGCCAGGCGCCGCCGGGCACCGTCCTGGCGATCGGCGAAGGCCTGCAGGCGCTGCCCGGGCGGGCCGGCGTCGAACCGGTCTTCGGCCTGGCCGGCAAGTGGGTCCCGGCCGAGTTGCACTACCAGGCCGAGCTCTCCGGCGCGACGGTCGTCGACCGGGCGTCGGTGATCATCACGCACCTGGCCGAGGTGGTCCGCAACAACGCCAGCCGACTGCTCGGCCGCGAGGACGTCCGCGCCCTGGCCGACATGGTCAAGCGCACCCATCCGGTCGTGGTCGAGGAACTGACCCCGGGGCTGCTCAGCCTCGGGCAGATCCAGAAGGTGCTGCAGTCGATGCTCGACGAGGGCGTCCCGATCCGCGACCTGGTCCGGATCTTCGAGGCGCTGTCGTTGCGGGCCAAGCTCTCCCAGGATCACGACGGCCTGGTCGAGGCCGCCCGGAGCGCGCTGGGCCCGGCCATCGCCGCGCAGTACGCGACCGCCGGCCGGCTCACCGTGATCACACTCGACCCGATGCTCGAGCAGAGCCTGCTCGAGTCACTCCGGCCCAGCGAGACCGGCGCCTTCATGGCGATCGACGGCATGCGTGCCGAGGCGATCGTCAGTGAGGCCAGCCGGCTCGCCGAGGCCGCCGAGCAGCAGGGCCTCAACCCGGTCCTGGCCTGCTCGCCACAGCTGCGGTTGCCGCTGATGCGACTTCTGCGAGCCGGTTCACGCCGGGTGCAGGTGCTGTCGTACAGCGAGATCTCTGGTTCCACCGCACAGATCGAGACGATAGGGGTGGTGAACGGTGCCTACGCGGGTGCTGCTTGAGGGACCGGCCATCGAGCCGTTACTGGCTCAGGTACGTGACGAGTACGGCTCGCGCGTCCGGATAGTTTCCGCCGACAAGGTACGCAGCGGTGGCATCGGAGGCTTCTTCGCGAAGCAGCACTACGAGCTCTCCGTCGAGGTACCGGATGCACAGGAAGACAGTGAGGACATGGCGCGACAGACGGTGGCCGAGAACGGCGCCAACACCCTGGAACGACTGCTCGAACAGGCCGAGTCCCGGGACCGGTTCAACGCCGAACAGCCGGTCGCCCGGCCGTCGGCGCCGAAAGCGGGCTCCCCGCCCGCACTGGGCCGGCCGGAGAGCCGGGACGCCGGCATCGGGGACACCGGAGCGGCCTTCGCCGAGCTGATGGCCGGCCTGGACGTGGCCAGCCATCTCGGCGAGGCGACCCGTTCCGGGCATCGGGTCCGGCAGCCCGCCGACCCCGAGGTGCGCCCGTTCACCCCGGCGACCGCGACCGACTCGCCGGTCAACGGCGGGGGACGGCCCAGCCTGCCGGCGGCCCTGCCCGGGCGGCCGGGACGGGGGGCACCACCGGGCTCACCGGTCTCACCGGCCGCCGGGCGGGTCACGCCCACCCCGGTGTCACCGGCACCGGTCGCGTCGAACCCGCGGCCGGTCTCGCCGGCGCCGGTCTCGCTGGTGCCGGAGGAGACCGCTCCGCACACTCGCCGGGTCGTCCAGCACAACCCGCAGGCAGCTCCGATCCGGACCGCCGAGCCCAGCGCGGCGCCGCCGCGGGCCGCGTTCCAGACCGCCGCGCCGTCCGGCCCGATCCGGTCCGCCGCCGAGGTCTACGGCCTCCCGGACGATGAGCCGGCCCCGGCGCCGGCGGCCGCCGCGCCACCGGCGCCCGCGCCCAAACCGGCGCCGGTCCGCGCCCGGACGGGCGACCTCGACCCGGTGCAGACCAACCTGATGAGGGTCGGGATGCCCGAGGAGATGGCGCGGCAGATCACCGGTGGGGACACGTACGCGGGCGTGCTCAGCGTCCTCGCCTCCCGCCCGGCCGCACCCGGCATCCCGGACGGACCCGGCGAGATCCTGGTGATCGCCGGCGAGGTGCACACCGCGGTGCCGATCGCCAAGCAGCTGCTCGAACAGATCCACGTGGACCAGACGCACCTGCTGCTCGCGGCGCCGTCCACGGCCGGCACCGGGCTGCACTCGTCCCGGCTGATCTCCAGCCCGGGAGCGGCCGAGTCCCGCGCCGACAAGCTGCAGACCTCGGACCACCCGTGGATCGTGGTGATCGACGCGCCGGTCGGCGGCACCGACGAGTTCTGGGTCAACGAGATGTGCGACGCGCTCGGCGCCACCGCGCTCTGGGCCGTCGTCGACGCCACCCGCAAGACCGCGGACACCGCCCGCCACCTGCGCAATCTCGGTGAGGTGGAGGCGCTCGTGGTGCACAGCGTGGAGCTCACCGCGGACCCGGCCTCGGTGCTCGGGCTGGACGTGCCGATCTTCTCGCTGGACGGTAAGCCGGCCACACCGCACGCCTGGGCTGCGATGCTCTGTGCCCGGATCGCCGCCGAGGTGATGCCGGCCGCCGCCTCACCGCGCCGGGCCACGCGTACCAGCCGGCGATGATCCGACCGTCGGTCCTGGTCTTCGCGCTGCTGATCAGCCTGCCGGCGTGGTATCGCCTGCTCTTCGACCAGCTCGCGCTGACCCAGGTGCTGATCCGGTTCCTGATCGCGGTGCCGATCGCGGCGGTCCTGCTGACCGCTTTCCGGTTCGTGACCTCCGGTTACGGGGTCACCGAGGAGACACCGGCGACGCCGGTGGATCCGAAGCCGCTGAACGAGTAGGACCTCGCACTGGTGCCTTGGGGAAGAGCTGCCAGTGCTCCGGCGCCGGCCCTGAACAGGGCCGGCGCCGAGGTCTTAGGCGTGGGTGTCGAAGCGGCCGGGGCTGACCCGGCGGGTCGTCACCGGGGCCGGCTCGGCCGGCAGGCCGTCCTCGCGGCCCGCGTTGTCTCCACCGCCGCGCCGCCCGCCGCCGGCCGCCCCGAACGGCTGCCGAGCCTGGTCCTGCTGTCCCGAACCCTGACGCAGGTCCAGCGAACAGTTCCCGAACCCGGACTCCTGCAACTCTCGCCGCAGGTCGTCGAGCCCCTGGCGGAGCGCGTCGGTGCCGGCCTCCGTTCCGCCCGTGAGCTGCACGGTGATGTCGCCGTTGCGGATCTCCGCGACCACCTGGACCGGACCGAGGTCGACCGGGTGCAGGTTGACGGTGAGCCGGTGCACGCCGTCCGCGTCGAGCCGCAGCGGGGCGATCCGCATCGCGATCTGCTCGGCCGGCGGACCGGTCGGGACCGGGGTGCTGTTCGCCCCTGCCTCGGTGACCGGGGCAGCCGGTGCGGCCGGTGCGGCTGCCTGCGGGCCGGTCACGCCGGGCACCGCCACGCCGGGCGGGAGCCCGCCGTCGGCAGTGGGCTGGGCCGCGGGGATCGCGGTGGGCACGGTGGGCGGTGCGGCGGCGGCGTCAGGGACGTTCTCCGGCGTACGGGACGAATCTGCCCCTGCCTGTTGCCCGGAACCGTCCCCGGGCTGATCCGCGCCCGGGGCCGGAGCGTCCGCCGCCGGGACCGGCTGCGCGGCGGCATCCGTGGGTGCGGCGACGGTGGTCTGCGCTTCAGGGGTCTCCGTGGTGGCCCGGGCCGGGGAGGCCCAGGCCGGCCGGGCCGGGGTGGCGGTGACCACGGTGGCGGCGGCCGCGGTGCCGGTCGGCGCGGCGCCGGGCTGAACCGGACCCGTCTGTCCGGTGGCGGCGCCGGCCGCGGGTGTGCCGGGAACGCCCGGAGCGCCGGGAACGCCCGGAGCGCCGGTCGCCGGGCCCGTGCCGGTGGCCTGGGCGGGCTGTGCCGGGCCGGCCGCCTGGGCCGGATCGGTCGATCCGGTCGCGGGACGCGTCGCGGCCGGTGCCGCCGCAGCCTGCGGGTCAGCGGCGGCCGCGGCGTTCGGCCCGGCGGCGGCGGCCACGTCCGTGACGGCGCCGATCGAGGTGGCGCCACCGCTGGTCTCGGCGGCCGGCGCGGCGGCCTCCGTCATGGCGACCGGCACGGCCTGCGCGACCAGTGGTTGAGCGGTCGCGACGGTGACGGTCTGCTGATCGGTGGTCTGCTGCTCGCCGCTCTGCTGCGCTCCCCCGGCCCGGCCCGTGGCCTCGGCCGCCGCGGTCTCGTCGGTGGAGGTGGACTCGGTCCGGGCGCCGGCCGGCTTGGCCCTGGCGCGGTGCGTGGCCGCACGGTCCTGGCCGTGTGCCGGTCTCGTCGCGCCGGTGTCCCGCTCGTCGGCGGCGCCGGGCTCGTCGTCCCGGTCCTCGGCGGCCCGGGCGGCTCGCTCCTCTGCGGCGCGTGCGGCCCGGTCGCTCACGGCGCGGCCGGCGGCGCCCGCGCGACCGGCGGTATCCACGCGCCCGGCCGCGCCCCGGCTGACGGATGCGCGTTCGGCTGCGGCCCGTTCCGCGGATGCCCGGTCCGCCGCGGCCCGGCTGACGGATGCGCGTTCGGTGGCGGCGCGGTCGGCCGCGTTCCGGCTCGAGGCTCGCCGGTCGGCCAGCCGGTCGCCGGCCTCCCGGTTGCCGGCGGCGCGATCCAGTTCTTCCCGGTCGCCGGTCGTCCGGTCCAGCTTCGCCCGGTCCAGCTTCGCCCGTTCCAGGCCGGCCCGGTCCAACTGGGCCCGGTCCAGGTCTGCCCGTCCCAGGCCGGCCCGGCTCGTGCCGGGCCGGTCCGCCAGGGCCCGGTCCGCCGCGGCCCGCAGGTCGGCGGCCCGGTTCGCAGCGCGCAGGCCGGCGGCGTGCTCGGCCACCTCGTCCTGGTCGTCACGGTCCAGTTCGGCGGAGAGCGCCGAACCGAAGTCCGCCCCGTCCTCGCGCCGCGCGGCCGGCCGGCGGCCGATCTCGGTCGCGGGCCGGTGCTCCGGGCCTGTCACGGAACTCGGCATGATGATGCGACTCCTCAGCATTCGAAACGGACACAGAACTCGAAAAGGACACCGGGAACGGTTCAGCCGCCCAGCGCGGCCAGCGCCTTCTGCACCTTCGGCACGTATGCCTGTGTCTCGCGGAACGGCGGGATGCCGCCGTACTTGTGCACCGCGCCACCGCCCGCGTTGTACGCGGCGAGCGCCAGCGGCATCGACTTGAACTCCTTCAGCAGGCCCTTCAACATCCTCGCGGCGCCGTCGACGGCCTGCTCCGGGTTGAACGGGTCGTCCACCCCGAGCCCCTTCGCGGTACCCGGCATGAGCTGCATCATTCCCCGCGCGCCGGCCGGGCTGACCGCCTTCGGGTTGTACCCGGACTCGACCTTCGCGACGGCGGCCAGCAGCTTCGGGTCCACGCCGTGCTTCGCGCCGGCCTTCAGGAACAGATCCGCGTACGGCACCCCGGTCAGCCCGCCGCCCGCGACCGCCCCACGCAGCCCGGCCGGGCGCAACGCCGACATGTCCTGCACCGCGGCCGCCGGCACGTTGTCGATGATCCGCCGGATCGTGCTCGGCTTCTCGTAGACCGACTCGACCTTCACGTGGTCGCCCGGCTTCGGCGCGGCGATCATCTTGTTGTCGCCGATGTAGATGGCCACGTGGTGCACGGGCGAGCCGAACGCCAGCACGTCACCCGGCTTCGCGTCGCCCAGGCTCGCCACCGGGCGGCCCGCGGTCGCCTGCTGCCACGAGTTGCGCGGCAGCTTCACGCCCAGGTCCTCGTACACCTGCTGGACCAGGCCGGAGCAGTCCAGCCCCTTCTTCGGGTCGGTGCCGCCGAAGACGTACGGCGTGCCCAGGTACTTGCGGGCCGCGCTCACCACGTCGCCGCCGCTCGGCCCGGCGGGCGTTCCGGGGGTCCGCGGTGAACCGGTGGCCTTGGCGAGCGCCGACGCGAACTTGTCACCCGACGCGCCGGTGCCGGCGGTGGGCGGCGGCGGGGTGAGGCCGAGCTGTTCTTGCAACTCGGAGATGCGCGACATCACGCCGCTGACCCCGAAGCTCATACCGTCACCTCCGTCGCATGCCACCGTCGCCATGAGCCCGCACCCTCGCTCATGCATCCCTCCCGTTCTCGTCCGAACTCGGCGTCTCCACGCCACGGGCGGCATTCCGTGCCTTCGAGGTGACCGCCAACTCGTCGAGGTTGGCCTGGTCGGTGCGCAGATCGTGGGCCTTGACCATGTCGGCGTGCCGCTCGGAGAGCATCTCCACGGCGCGTCTGCGCTTCGCGGCGTCGGTGAGCGCGGCCATCTTCTCCCGCTCGACCTCCTCGGCGTCGTTCACCATCCGCTGCGCGCCGAACACCCCGGCCGCCAGCGACTGCCGCGCCACCAGGGCGGCCACCATCGCCCGGGCCGAGCCCTCGGACGGGGCGTCCTGCCCGACCAGGTCCAGCTGCCGGCGCTTCACCAGGGCCTGCGCTTCCCGGATCTCCTGCCGCGACTGGATCACCTCCCCACGGGCGGCGTCCTCCTGCGCCTTACGCGCACGCAGCACCGGAGTGAGACGGAAGATGCGGTTCACGTTGGCCTCCTAGCGGGGCGACGGGCCCTCACCTTCCCGCTTCGGCCTCCGGCCGGATCCGCTGAGCCCCTGCACCCAACCCGCAACGACCGCGCACCTCGCGACGCCCGCCGTGTTCCCTGCCCGGCCCGCGACGCCCTCATGTCGCCTTTCCACCAGTACGCCGTGACTGTCCCCTGCGACGGCTGGGGTGGCCGGGTTCCGGCGGGTGTCGCGGTCCCGGCTGGCTTTCCGGGGTCCTTCCCGCTCTCGAAACACCCCTCAGGGCCAGCCGGGACGTCGCGGCGCGCTGCTGTCCGGAGCGGCAGCGGGGCCGCGCGGGATCGGTACGGGACGAGGCGAGTGGCGGGCGACTCGTCGCCGTACGGGCAGATCTCTGTCGGTAGTGACCGGAAGCGGTCAGGTGGTGGCGAGCAATGCCCGCAGCGCAGCCCAGGCGTCATCGGCCGTGACCCGTTCGTCGAGGTCCTGGCGGAGGAAGGCGCTGATCTGCGGCCAGGCCGCATTGGCCCGGTCGGCCTCCGGGTTCGTGCCGGGCGCGTAGGCGCCGATCTCGACCAGCTCACGGACCTCGCGATGGGCGGCCATCAGGCGGCGCAGCTCGGTGGCGTCCGCGCGCTGCTCCCGCGACGTGATCTTGTTGGCCACGCGGGAGATCGAGTCGAGCGCCTGAATGCTGGGGAAGTGTCCGGCCGTGGCCAGTTTGCGGTCCAGGACGATGTGGCCGTCGAGGATCGAGCGGGCCGCGTCGGCGATCGGCTCGTTGTGGTCGTCGCCCTCGACCAGGACCGTGTAGAGGCCGGTGATGCTGCCGCGTGCGCCCGGCCCGGCGCGTTCCAGCAGGCTGGCCAGCATGGCGAAGACGGACGGGGGATAGCCGCGGGTGGCGGGTGGCTCGCCGACCGAGAGGCCGACCTCGCGCTGGGCCATCGCGGCGCGCGTCACGCTGTCCATCATGAGCAGGACGTCGGCGCCCTCGTCGCGGTAGTACTCGGCGATCCGGGTGGCGACCGAGCCGGCCCGCAGGCGGACCAGCGGCGGCGTGTCCGAGGTGGCGATCACCACGACCGAGCGGGCCAGGCCTTCCGGGCCGAGGTCGTGCTCGATGAACTCGCGGACCTCACGGCCGCGCTCGCCGACCAGCGCGACCACGTTCAGCTCGGCCGAGGTGCCGCGGGTGATCATGCTCATCAGGGTGGACTTGCCGACGCCGGAGCCGGCGAAGATGCCGATGCGCTGGCCGCGGCCGCACGGGACGAGCGTGTCCAGGACGCGTACGCCCAGGGACATCGGCTTGTCGACGAGTTGCCGTTCCATCGCCGAGGGCGGCGCCTGCTCGATCCCGACCAGTTCACCGCGCAGCGGCGGGCCGCCGTCCATCGGGCGGCCGAGGCCGTCGAGGATGCGTCCGCGCAGGTCCGGGCCGACGGAGATGCGCAGCGGCCCGCCCGTGCTCACGGCCGGGGTGCCGGCGCCGATCCCGGCGATCGGGCCCAGCGGCAGGCAGTTGAGCTGCTGACCGTCGAGCGCCGCCACCTCGGCGAGCACCGCGTCGGGCCCGCTGCCGATCTGCAGCAGCTCGCCGACGCGTGCCTCCAGCCCGCTGACGGTGACTCGCAGGCCGACCGCGCCGGTGACCCGGCCGGAGACCGTGGGCCGGGCCGCGGCCACGGCGGCCCGCATGCGGTGCTGGAAGACGTCGGTCATATCCGCAGCGCCTCCCGGGCTCGGGCGATGGCCGCCTCGATGGTCGCGTCGACGGTCGCGGTGCCGGTCTCGGCCGTCGCGTCGCCGGGGTGCAGGGACGGGTCGGCGACCAGGCTGATCCGGCGGCCCTGGTAGTCGAAGACGCCGTCGCTGTCGCCGACCAGGTTGGCGTAGTCCTCGGGGTGCAACCGGACCACCACGTTGCCGTGTTCGGGGGCGGCGGTCATCGCCCGGCGCAGCGCGTCCCGGCCGCGTTCCGGATCGTCGAGCAGGGTGCGCCCGACGATCCCCTCGGCCAGCTCGAACGCGCTGGCCAGCACGAGCTCCTGCAGCTCGGTGAAGGTGGGCATGAGCTGGTTCTCCAGCTCGGTGACGGCCCGGCCGAGCGCGTTGACGGCGTGCGCCAGGGCGGCCGACCGGCGCTGCTCGTGGTGTTCCTCGGCGGCGTGCGCACGGGCGGCGGCCTCCTCGGCGGCCGCCACGGCGTCGCGTTTGCCCTGGGCCCAGCCCTCGGCGTAGCCGGTGGTCCGGGCCGCCATCCGTTCTTCCTCGAGGACCTTCGGATTGCCCGGCTCGGGCAGCCGCAGGTCGGTGGCGAACTGGGCGGCGGCGACGTTCTGGGCGGTCACGCCGCGCAGGACCGGGCTGTCAGGCGATGAGCTCATCGGCCTCGCCACCGCGCTGGATCTCGATCTGGCCGGAGTCCTCCAGGGTGCGGATGACGCTGACGATCTTGGCCTGGGACTCCTCGACCATCTTGACCTTGACCGGGCCGAGCAGGTCCATCTCCTCGAGCAGGTTCTCCCGGCCGCGTTCGGACAGGTTCTTGGTGACCTTGTCCCGCACGTTCTCCGGGACGCCCTTGAGGGCGGTGGCCAGATCGGCCGGCTCCACCTGGCGCAGGATGAGCTGCACCGCGCGGTCCTCCAGGTTGATGATGTCCTCGAACATGAACATCCGGCGGCGGATCTCCTCGGCCAGCTCCGGGCTGCGGGCGTCCAGCGCTTCCAGGATGAGTCGCTCGGTGGTGCGGTCGGCCCGGTTGATGATCTCGACCAGGGGCGCGAGGCCGCCGACCGTGGAGAGCTCGTCGGGCTGGAGCACGCTGGACAGCTTGCGCTGCAGCGCGCTCTCCACCTGGCGGATGATGTCCGGCGAGGTGCGGTCCATGATCGCGATGCGGTGCGCCACCTCGGTCTGCACCTCCAGCGGCAGGCCCGCCAGGATCGACGAGGCCAGGCCGGCCGGGATGTGGGCGAGCACCAGCGCGATCGTCTGCGGGTGCTCGTACTGCACGTAGGAGAGGAGTTGCCGCGGGTCCGCGTTGCTCAGGAAGTTGAACGGGATGTCGTTCATCGACGCTTCGAGCCGGTCGAGGATCAGCGCCGCCCGCTCCTTGCCGAGCGACGCCTCCAGCAGCTCCCGGGCGTAGTCCATGCCGCCCGACCCGGCGAACCGGGTGGTCGCCATGGCGTAGAACTCGTCCATCACGTCGTCGACCTGAACGGGGTCGAGTTTGCCCAGCCGCGCGACTTCCGCGGAGAGCGCCTCGACCTCCTTCTCCGACATGTTCGCCAGCACCTGCGCGGATTGTTCCCTGCCGAACTGGATCAGCATGATCGCGGCTTTACGAACGCCCGTCATGTTGAGCGTGGTGAGCGCGGGTGTGGTCAACGCGTACTCCTAGAACCGTCTTTCTTGCCTTTGGGGGTGTCAGTGGTGCGTCGCGTCGGCGGACATCCAGCCGCGCAGCAGGGTGGCCATCTCGTCCGGCTTCTCCTTGACCATCTCCTCGATCTCGCGGTGCCGTTCCTCGCGAGCCTCGTCGTGCTCCTCCACGGTGACCCCGCCCTCGATCATCGCCGCCGCGTGCATGGCCTGGGTGGCCTCCAGCTCGGCCTGGCGCTGCGCGTCCAGCGCCGCCTGCATCTCCTCCAGGTGCGCCTTCTCCTCGGCGGTGAGCTGCTGGCGCCGCTTGGCCCGGCGGCTGGCCCGCCAGGCGAGGAAGATCAGCGCCAGTACGACGAAGGCCAGCGCCCCCGTCTTGACGAGCGTCAGCTGCTTGTTCTGCTTCTCCGCCGCGGCCGCCGCGGCCAGCTCGTCCTTGGCCGCCTGCTGCGCCGAGGTGTCGAACGGCATGGCGCTGACCGCGATGGTGTCGCCCCGGGTGGAGTCGATGCCGGCCGCGGAGCTGACCAGCTGCTGCACCTGGGTCGGGTCGATCGAGGCGGCGACGGTGCTGTCCAGCAGGACCGCCACGTTCAGCCGCCGGATGCTGCCGGGCGCCTTCCGGCGTACCTCCTGGGTCTCGTTGAGGGCGTTCTGCCGGGCGTCGTTCTTGTTGGCGTACTGCCCGTTCGAGCCGGCGCCGCTGGGCACCTGGATGTTGTCCGGGCCGAGCACGCCGCCGTTGTTCCCGCCGCTGCCGCTGTAGGTCTCGGAGCTGGAGGTCTCGGACAGTGAGGGCAGGGACGGATCTGAGCTGTACGTCTTGGTACGCGTCTCGGTCGCGTCGAAGTCCAGGTCGGCGGTCGTGGTGACGACCGAGTGCCCGGAGCCGACGAGCCGGTCCAGCATGGTCTGCAGCGCGGCGTTCATCCGGTTCTGGAACTCGACGGTCTGCGCCTCGGAGCCGCTGTCCCCGCCGGTCGCGATCGACGCGCCCCCGCCGGTGGAGAGGATCTTGCCGTCGGCGCCGGCGACAGTGACCTGGGTCGGGTCGAGGCCTTCGACGCTGGAGGCGACCAGGTGCACGATGGCCTGCACCTGGTCGCCGTCGAGCGGGCGGGTCGACTTGGACGCGACCAGCACCGACGCGGTCGGCTTGGTGGCGTTGTCGGCGAACACGTCCTTCTGCGGGAGCACGAGGTGCACGGTGGCGGCCTCGACGCCCTCGATCGACTTGATGGTCTTGGCGAGCTCCCCTTCGAGGGCCCGCTGGTAGTTGGCGTGCTGCATGAAGTCGCTGGTGGTGATGCCCTGCTGGTCCAGCAGCGAGTAACCGGTGCCCTCGTCGTTGGGCAGGCCCTCGCCGGAGAGCTGCAGTCGCAGGGCGTTCACCTGGTCGCGCGGCACCATGATGGTCTGGCCCTCGTTCGCCAGCTCATACGAGGTGTTCGACTTCTGCAGCGACTCGACGATGGCACTGGCGTCCTTCGTCGACAGGTTGTTGAAAAGGATGGCGTACGACGGCTTTGCCGCCCACGTCGCGAAGAAGTACCCCCCGACGACGATGGCGACGATGGCGAAAATCGTGACAGCCTTCTGTCCCGGCGTGAAGGACTTGAAGGTGTCCGTTATGCGGCGTACCGGTGCGGGAAGGCGGTCAGTCATGTCAGGCCTGCATCCTCATGATCTCTTGGAAGGCTTCGACAGCCTTGTTGCGAACGGCAAGAGTCATCTGAAGTCCGAGGGACGCCTCGTTCGCGGCCATCGTGTACTGCGCCGGGTCCTGCAGCGTCCCGTTCGCGACCTGGACGGCCAGGTCGCTCGCCTTGTCCTGGGACGCCTGCACGCTCTCCAGTCCTTTGGAGAGCATCCGGGCGAAGTCGGTGTTGGGGCTCGCCGTCTTGGCGGCCTCGTCGAAGTCGAGCGAGTCGGCGATCTTGGACAGCCCGGACACGCCGGAGAGGCCGTTGATCCCGCTGAAACCGGAGATGCCCCCGATGGGGCTGATCGGGCTCATGACTACTTCCCGAGGTTGATGGCGGCGGCATAGGCATCCCGCGCCCGGTCGACGACCGACAGACTTGCCTGGTACGAGCGCTGGGCCATCATCATCTGGGCCATCTGGCTACCCATGTCGATGTCCGGCCGGCGGACGTTGCCCTGCGCGTCGGCGAGGGGGTTGTCCGGGTCGTGCGTCACGATCCCCTCGGCGCTGCCGAGCTGGATGCCGGCGACCTCGGCGCCGTTGCCGTCCTGCGCGGCCCGGGCCTGCACGTAGCGGGCCTGGAACGCGTTCTCGGACGTACGGCTGGTGTTGTTCATGTTCGCGATGTTGTCGGAGACCGCGTCGAGCCACTTGCGGTAGACGGTGACTCCGGTGCCCGCGACACCGATGGCGTTGAAGATGCTCATCCTCAGGCTCCCTTGATGGCGTCGCGCAGCAGGCCGTACTTGCTGTCGATGGCCCGGAGGGTGAGCTGGTAGCGCATCGTGGTGTCGATGTGCGACAGCGTCTCCTCGTCGAGGTTGACGTTGTTGCCGTTGAGCCGGGTGGGCTCCAGCGACTCGCTCGTGCTCGGGGCGATGCCCAGCGGCGACTGGCCGCGCGCGACCGCGCCCTGAAGAGCCTCCTCGAACTTGACCTTACGGGCACGGAAGCCCGGGGTCTCGACGTTCGCGATGTTGTTGGCAATGGCGTTCTGCCGGGCCGACAGGCCGGTGACAGCGACGCGCAGCGCGGCGGTGGAAAGGTCGTCGAACACTTCGCAGCTCCCTGATCGGTCCCCTCTGGTCGCCGTTCCGTGGCAGTTCGGTGAGCAATCCGTGCTCGTACCATGCATTTCGGCGTGACCGGTGATTCGCTGAGCGTCAGACGGTTGCTGCGAGGTTGCACACGAAAACGTCCCGGACCCTCGGGCGAGGATCCGGGACGTTCGTGGTGCTACATGGCGCAATCCAGATACACCGGGCGTTTGACCGCTTCGCCGGTTTCGATCCGGGCCGTCATCGCCGTCTGCTGACGGTTCGCGGTCAGCCGCCGGGCGATCTCCTCGGCTGCGGCCAGCTGGCGGGTGAGGATCTCGTCGGCCCGCGGCTTGAGCTCCAGCGGCAGCGCGCCGAGCTCGGTCGGCGGTTTCCAGATGTCGGCCGGGGGCGTCTCGGCGTGGCGATGCTCGTCGGCGAGCATCGCCTCGATCGTCGCGACGTCCATCTCCAGCTCGTCCAGCGCCGCGGTCCAGGCGCCCCGCCAGTCCTGTGTCATGGCGGAGCTCAGCCCTGCGCGCCGGCGACGGCTGCCTCGCGCCACGCGTCGCGCAGCGGCTCCAGCAGCTTGCGGCAGCCGGCCACCCGGTCCGGGTCGCGGGTGATGTTCGCCCCGATCAGCTCGGTCAGGATGAAGCCGTACAGGTTGGCCAGGCCCGGAGCGCCTTCCCAGGCCTCGAGGTTGAGCGTGACCCGCAGCTCCAGGACGATCTCCTGAGCGTGGCTGATCTTCTCGTGCGCCAGCTCGCGGTCGTCCTTCCGGAGAGCCTCCTCGCTGTGCGTGAGATCGAGGATCAGCCGGTCGTACAGCATGATCAGCAGCTTGGCGGGCGAGGCGGTGTTGATCGAGTCCTGCAGGTACCGGTCGCGAAGGTTCGGCGTGGTCATAAGGCTCCTCGGAAAGTGTGGGATGGCGATCAACGGGCGAGCGACGTCATGACTAGCCGAGCTGTCCGGACAGCCAGCTGGACTGGTTCTTGAGTTTTCCGAGGGCGGTCTCCAGATCCGTGTACTGCTTCTGCAACGCCAGCTTCCGAGCGCTGAGCCGGGTGTCCCAGTTGCTGATCTGGTTGTTCAGGTTGTCGATCTCGTTGCTGCGGCCGGTGACGACAGCGGTGACCGTGTCCGACTGCTTCTTGGCCATGGCCTCGAAGTTGTCGCCGAGGCCGACGCCGGCCTTCTTGATCGCGGCCGGGTCCTCGTTGTAGGCAGCGGTGAACTTGGCGGAGTCGAACGTCAGCTTGCCCGTGCTGTCGAGCTGGATGCCGAGCTTGGCCATGCTGCCGAAGGCGATCTTCAGCGGGTTGTCCGCGGTCTCCACCGGGTCGTTCGGGTTGGTGGGCTTGACGTAGTCCGGGTTGTCGTACGCCAGGCCGCTGCTGACCGACCCCAGGATGGTCTGCGAGATGTTGCGGACCATGAAGTCGCCGGTGAGCGGGGAGCCTTTCTTGGCGTTCGCGTCGTAGGCGGTCTGCGCCTTCACCTCGGTCAGCACGCTGTTGGCGGCGTCGACGAGCGCCTGCATCTTGTCCGCGATCCCGGCCACGTCGGACTGGGCGTTGATGGTCACGCCCGTCTCCGGCTTGGTGACCGTGATGCTGACGCCACTGAGCAGGTTGGTGAAGGTGTTGCTGCTGTTGGTGACCTCGTAGCTGCCGGGGGTCAGACCGCTGCTCGGGTCCGACGGGTCCACCAGCGAGCCGACCCGGATCTTCGCGTCGGTGGCGGCGGTGACCACGTTGCTGGTGCCGCTGAGGCCGTCGACCGTGAAGGTGTTCGCGACACCCGGTTTGCTGCTGGTGAGCTGCAGGATGCTGTCGCCGGAGGCGGTCGTCACGACACCGGCCCGGACCCCGACGCCACTGGTGCTGTTGATGGCGGCGGCGATGCCGGCGGGCGTCTTGTCGGTCACGTTCACGGTCACCGGGTTGCCCGAGCCGACCGTCACGGTGAGGGTGCCGCTGCCGTCGGTGATGTCGGTGCTGCCGGCCGGATACTCGGTGGTCGTGACCTGGGCCGCCGCGGTCGAGATCACGTCGAAGGTGGTGGAGCCGGCCGCGCTGGTGAGGCTGCTGGTCGCGGTCGCCGTGACCGAGGTGGAGCTGGAGGTCGCCTTGATCGACCGCCAGGTCGCCAGGTCGCCGAGCGTGCTTCCGGCGGTCTTGAGCGCGGCGAGCTTGCTGTTCACCGACTGGTACGAGGCAACGGTCGTCTGTGCGGTCTTGACCTTGGTCTTGAGTCGGTCCTGCGGCGCCGCCTCCACCTTCATGAGCTGGGTGATGATGCTGGACGTACTCATGCCGCTGACAAGGCCGTCAACTGAGCTGCTCACGTTCGCACCCTTTCGGTGGAGGGGGTAAAAGGAACGGGGTAGCCGACTGTTTCTGCCGGCTACCCCTACCTCTTCGGCCGTTCAGGCGACCGATTCAGTTGCTGTCGGTATCAGTTCGGTTAGCGGAGCAGGGAGAGAACGCCCTGCGCCGACTGGTTGGCCTGGGACAGCATCGAGGTGCCGGCCTGGGTGAGGATCTGGTTCCGGGTGAAGGAGACCATCTCCTGGGCCATGTCGGTGTCGCGGATCCGGGACTCGGAGGCGGAGAGGTTCTCCACCGCGACGTTCAGGTTGTTGATGGTGTGCTCGAAGCGGTTCTGGACGGCACCGAGGTTCGCCCGGGTGTCCGAGACCGACTTGATGGCCTTGTCGATCGCGGTGATGGCGTCGCCCGGCCCACTGCTGGTGGTCAGGTTCAGGGCCGCGGTCCCGAGCGTCTTCGAGTCGATCGCACCGATGGAGACGCCGATCCGCTCGTTGGCGTTGGCGTTGGCGCCGACCTGGAACCGGCCGGTGTTCCCACCGCTGACCGCGGACACGTCGGTGCTGGCGATCGTGCCGGCGGTCGCGCCGAGCTTCAGCGCGGCGAGCCCGCCGCCGGCGACGTCGGTGGCCTGGAAGGCGCCGACGCCGGACATGCTGAACGTCGAGTTCGACGAGGAGTCGGTGCTGGCCGACATCTGGACCTCGTTGCCCTGGTAACCCTTGGCCTTGAGGGCCGTCGAGATCCCGTCGTTGACGGCCTTCGCGATGTCCTGGGCGCTGGAGCCCGGAGCGAGGGCCCCGACGCTGACCGTGATCGACGCATCCGTGCCGCCGGCTCCGGCGGTGGTCAGGTCGGTGCCGTCCAGCTGGGTGATCTTGAAACTGGTTGCCCCGTTGAAGGGGCCCGCGGGAGACGCCGCGGTCAGGGCGGTCGTGGCGTTCTTGTCGAGGGCCGCGGTGCCGGTCGACTTCGACGTGGAGCCGAACGAGCCGTCCAGCAGCTTCGCCTTGCCGAACGACGTGGTGCCACCGATCCGGTCCAGCTCCTGGTTGAGCTGGTCCATCTCCTTGTTGGCGGCGCCCTTGGCGTCGGAGTCCATCGAACCGGCGTTCGACGTCTGCACGGCGAGGTCACGCATACGCTGCAGGATCGAGGTGACCTCGTTGAGCGAACCTTCAGCGGTCTGCGCGACGCTGACGCCGTCCTGGGTGTTGCGCACGGCGACCTTGAGGCCGCCGGTCTGCGACCGCAGGCCCTCGGAGATCGAGAGGCCGGCCGCGTCGTCCGCCGCCCGGTTGATCCGGAAACCGCTGGACAGCTTCTCCAGCGACTTCTGCATCTGGCCGTCCGTGACCGAGAGGTTCCGGTAGGCGTTCTGCGCGGCGATGTTCTGGTTGATGCGAAGACCCATTGGGTGATTCCTCCTTGACTGGGGTCTTGAGCGGCCCATCCATGAGCCGGTGTTGCCTCTTTCCCTTCGGCTGTCCGCCGGAAGGCCCTGAGGATTCTCCGAGAATTCTTCGGCCTTTTCCGGCTTACCGGATAAATGCCGATTGGGGGAAACCACTCAGCGGCACTGCGAACATGCCGACCTGTCCGAATGAGCGGGTTGCCAACGGGGTGCAGCCCGACGAGCGGAACGACGGAGGACCGGGTGAGCCTGACCGACCTGGCCAGCGTCCTGTGGCGCTCTCGCGAGCTGCTGGAGATGCTGCTGTTCAAGCTTGAGGAGGAGCAGTTGCTTCTCGCGGCCAACCGATCGCGCTGGCTCAGCCACGCCACCCGGGAGGTGGAGGTGGTGCTCGATCAGATCCGCCAGACCGAGGTCATCCGTGCCGCCTACGCGCAGGAGGTCGCCGCCGAGCTCGGCATCGACCCGGAAGCCTCGCTCGGCGAGCTCGCCGACGCGGCCCCCGATCCCTGGTCGGACCTGTTGCACCAGCACCGTAAGGCGTTCCTGCTCTTGACGTCGGAGATCCGGGCCCTGGCCGACGTCAATCGCGACCTGCTCACCGCGGGTCAACGCGCGGCTCGCGAAACCATGCTCGTCTTCGCGGAGAGTGTGGAAACGTACGGGCCGCAGGGCCAGACCGTCACCGGCGGCGTGCGCCGCCCCACCCTCGTTGATGAGGCGATCTGATGGGCAGCACTTTCAGTGGACTCAACACCGCACTGACCTCCCTGTACGCGCAGCGGCGCGGCTTGGAGGTCAGCGGCCAGAACATCGCGAACGCGAACACCGAGGGATACACCCGGCAGCGCGTGACGATGCAATCGCAGAACGCCAACCTGGTGCCCGGCGTGTACGCCACCACCACCGCGGTCGGCAACGGCGTAGTCGTCTCCTCCGTGGACCGGCTGCGCAACGCGGCGATGGACCAGCGCAGTTACACCGAGCACGCGAGCTCGGCGTACCACAATGCGCGGGCCGGGTCGTACAACCTGATCGAGGATGTGTTCGCCGAGCCGAGCGACACCGCCCTGCAGGGCCGGCTCGCGGACATGTGGGATGGGTGGAACGCGATCACCACCAACCCCGACCAGCTGGCCGGCAAGTCGGCGGTGCTCGAGCAGGCCACCACGGTCGCCTCGACGCTCAACGACGCGGCCTCGGCGCTCAACAATCAGTACAAGGCGGCGCGGACCGGCCTGGACACCTACGTCGACGACGTCAACAAGGCGGCTGACGCGGTGGCCAAGCTGAACAACCAGATCGTGATCGCCACCCAGTCCGGTTTGCAGGCCAACGAGCTGCAGGACCAGCGGGCGCAGCAGATCCTCAAGCTCTCCGAGCTGGTGGGGGCGAGCGCCACCGAGGCGGAGAACGGCGCGATCAACGTCTTCGTCGGCAGCGCGCCGCTGGTCAGCGGTTTCGCCACCCGGTCGATCGAGATCGAGCCGGGCGGCGCCACCCGGCTGGAGGATCTGGCCAGCAGCGAGGTCAACCTGCGCTGGAAGGACACCAAGGCGGCGGTCGGCGCGGGCGGCACGATGGGCGCCTCGATGGAGCTGCTCGCCAAGGGCGGCACCCTGGACAGCGTCACGACCCGGCTGAACACGATCGCGCAGAAGCTCGCCGACTCGGTGAACACCGCCTACAGCGGCGGGTACGCGACCGACGGCACCACCGGGAAGCCGTTCTTCATCCGCAACGACAACAGCTCCACGGCGAACGTGACCGCCGCCCAGATCCGGGTCGCCGTCACCGATCCGGCCAAGCTGCAGATCTCCAGCGGCAACCCGACCGGCACCCCGAAGGTGCTGGACGGCAACATCGCCGACCGGATCTCCGATCTGGCCGACTCGAAGACCGACGCGGACGCCGAGTACCAGTCGATGATCGGTGAGCTCGGGGTCTCGGCGCAGTCCGCGATCCGCCGGCGCGACGTGCAGAACGCGGTGACCGACCAGGTGGACGCGGCGCGGGACGCCGAGTCCGGGGTGAACCTCGACGAGGAGATGACGAACCTGCTCACCTACCAGCGCGGATACGAAGCGGCGTCCCGGGTCCTCACCACCATCGACTCGATGCTCGACCAGCTGATCAACCGGACCGGCATGGTCGGCCGATAGTCGAGGGGTTCCCACATGTCCAGCAGTCCCAGAATCACCCAGAGCAGTGTGCGCACCCGCACCATGGCCAGCCTGCAGCGCAATCTCGGCGCGGCGCAGAAGGCGCAGGACCAGATCTCCAGCGGGAAGCAGCTCACCCGCCCGTCGGACTCACCGACCGGCACCGTCACCGCCCTGCAACTGCGTGGGGAGGTGCGCGCGAACAAGAAGTACTCGACGAACGCTGACGACGCCGCGGGCCGGCTCGGCGTCGTCCAGGACAACCTGCAGCACACGCAGGAGCTGACGACGGTGGCCCGTAACCTCGTGCTGGAGGCGGCCAGCACCGGCGGAGGCGGCACCCCCGAGGCGAACAAGGCCCGGGCCGCCGAGCTCGAGCAGATCAAGGCCAACCTGGTCCAGTTCGCCAACTCGAAGTATCTGGACCGCCCCGTCTTCGGCGGCTCCACCCCGGACTCGTCGGCCTACGACAGCACCGGGCAGTACATCGGCGAGGGCGCCGGCGAGACGTTACGGGCCATCGGGCCGAACGCGAAGGTCAGAGTCGATGTCCGTGGCTCCGAGGCGTTCGGCTCTGACTACCTCGTCGACGACGACGGTGGCTTCGTCGACGCCGCCGGCAACCCCGTCGACGCCGCAAACAAGGTACGCAATCCGGCCCAGCTCTTCCATGTTCTGGACGACGTCATCGCCGCGATGAAGTCCGGCGATGCCGACGCTTTGAACACGGGGCTGACCAATCTTGACAAAGCGTCTGATCTCGTGAAATCCACTCTTTCGGACGTAGGTGCCCGATACAATCGGGTTACGCAGATGAAGCAGTCCGCTGAGGATCGCTTGATGTCCGTGTCGTCGCAGCTGTCCGATATCGAGGATGTCGACCTGCCCAAGGCGATCATGGAATTGCAGCTCCAGCAGACCTCGTATCAGGCCGCCCTGGCCGCCACGGCCAAGGTGATCCAGCCCTCGCTCATCGATTTCCTGAGGTGACCATGACTACTCGCACCATGTCCCGACCGATCGAGGCCACCATGACCGACCCGTCGCTGGGCCTGCCGACCATCTCGATGGCGACGCCCATGCCCGGGTTCCCGTCGCACAGGGAATTTGTCCTGGTGCGACTGAACGACGACGGTCTGCTCTACGCCCTGACCTCGATCGACAACCCGGAGCTGCGCTTCCTGGTGGCGCCGCCGGAGCCGTTCTTCCCGGAGTACGCGCCGGAGATCGACGAGGCGGTGTTCGCCGCGCTGAACACCAAGGACCCGGACCGTCTGCTGCTGCTGGCCGTCATCACGGCGAGCGAGGAGGAGACCACCGCGAACCTCCTCGCCCCGATCGTGGTCGACCGGGACAGCATGCGGGCGATGCAGACGGTCCTGACCGGGTCCGGCTATCCGGTCCGGGCAATCATGAACCGGGCGTTCTGAAACTCCGGCCGAGGGTTTTCGACGACGGCCCAGGCCGGGTCGTGAATGACCCTCAAAGGCGCGGTCGCGATTCCCAGCGACCGCGCCTTTGTCATGCTGTCGGTTCCATGGCCGGCTTTCGTCCATGGCCGGCTGTTCGTTACATGGCCGGCTTTCCGTTCCATGGCTGGAGGAGGGGCGTCGATGCTTGTGCTGACCAGACGGGCCGGAGAGAGCGTGATGATCGGCGACGACGTCGTGATCACCGTGCTGGAGGCCCGGGGCGACGTCATCCGGCTGGGTATCCAGGCGCCGCGTGACGTCCAGGTGCACCGCGAGGAGGTGTACCGGGAGTTGCAGGAGAGCAACCGCGCGGCGGCGTCGCCGACCGACGCGGCGGTGGACGCGATCACCCGGATGGTGGGCGAGAAGCCCGCCGACTGAGGCGTGCGCCCGGCCCGCGAAGGTACGGCGGGAGGGCGCACCTCACCTGCACCGGCGGCTGACCCCGGAGACAACGCAGGACCGGGATTGTTCTCCACGACGGTGAACTTCAGTCGGGGAGTGGTCGTGGGCGCAAAGCAGGAATCGGTCATCGGCGCGGCGTGCGCGCTGGATCTGACGGTGGATGCCCACGTGCACACCGGGTTTTCGGCCGGGCGGGACGCGGTCGGCGTGGTGGTCTCGGCCGCCGACCGGGCCGGCCTGACCGCGCTGACCTTCGCGGACCAGGCCGGGCCGGACACGACCTGGCTGAACGCCTACGCCGACGCGGTGCGCCGCGCCCGGCACCGCACCGAGATGACGCTGCGGGTCGCCGCCGAGGTCGAGATCGTCCGCCCGGACGGCTGGCTGGCACTGCCGGCCGACCTCACCCAGCTCGACGCCCTGTCGGTGGCGATCTCCGCCCTGCCGATCGGCGACGAGCTACTGGACGCCCGTGCGATCCGTGCGCTGCTGGCCGACGGCGCGCTGACCGCCGAACTGGTCGCCGAGCAGTTGATCGCGGCGACCGTGCAAGGCTTGGAGCGGGCCTCCCGGTACGTGCCGACGCAGCTGGCCCGCCCGCTGGCGCTGCTGGCGCAGGCCGGTGTGGACGACGCCGCGGTGTCGCCGGCGCTGATCGCCGACCTGGCCGCCGCGTGCCGCGGTACGGGGACCGTGGTGGAGATCAGCGAGGCGTGGCGCAGCCCGTCGCCGCGTCTGGTGGCCCTGCTGCGGGACGCCGGCGTGACGCTGGTGCCCGCGAGTGACGCCCGGTACGCCGCCGAGGTGGGAGGCTGGCAGTACCTGCGGCGAGTCTGAGATCTGGACTCGGCGAAAGTGAACACGGGTCGTGCTCGTCTCCGTACTCTCTGTCATGCCAGCACTTCAGCATGGGAGAGATGCGATGAGTATGGTTCAGCAGGCCATCGAGGTCAGTGCACCGCTGCACACGGTGTACGAGCAGCTCGCCGCGTTCGAGAACTACCCACGGTTCATGACGGGCGTCCGCCAGGTCACCACGACCGGAAGCGATCAGACCCACTGGATCATGGACGTGGACGGCAAGCGCCGTGAGTTCGACGCGCAGATCATCGAGCGGACACCGGACGAACGGGTCTCCTGGTCGACCATGGAGGGCCCGCTCCTCGCCGAGACCCTGACGCTGCGCCCGATGGGCGAGACGAAGACCCAGGTCGTCGCCCAGCTCGAGGCCGACATCGCGTTCCTCATGCCCAGTGACCGGCACGGCCAGGAGTCGCTGAACCGCCGCCTCAAGGCCGACCTGACCACCTTCAAGGGCCTGGTCGAGAGCGGCGTCCTGGGCGGCCGCGCGATGCCGACCGGCGCCCGGCGCCTCCCCGGCCCGGCGCACACCCTGTTCAGCCCGGACTTCGCGTCGCCGGCCTCGGTCGCCACCCGCGTCCACAAGCATCCGCCCGCGACGCAGCCGGCTCCCGCGCCGGGCGCGGGCTGGGACACCGGCGCCGCCGACCTGGGCAACGCCGACCCGACCGGCCTCGGTCTCACCGACAATCCGCTGCACCACGCGGCCGGCGCCGGGAACCTCCCCAGCGCCGCCACCGGCACCGCCGCCCTGACCGGCGCCACCCGGGCGAACACCGCACGTTCCGCCACGTCCGGCACCGCGCGATCCGCCACGTCCGGCGCGGGTCCCGCCGTGTCCGGCGCCGAGCGACCAGCCTCGGCGGATGCCGCGCGGTCCGCTGCCGGACGCGGCGCCGGCCCGGTGAGCGGCGGCGTCGCCGGCTCGGCCCGGATGGGCGGACGCACCCCGAACAGCGACATCTGGGGCAGCGGCATGATCAACGAAGAGGACCGCGGCATCGGCTGACGATCACCTTCAAGATCTTCATGTCCCACGTCCGCTGTGGTCCTTCTCCGCTGCTCCCGCGGGGACCCTCCCGGGCCGAGCAGGGCCGTGGCCGGCCCTGAACGCTCAGCCCGGAAGGGCGGCCTCCGTGGCGGGGCACGGTCACCCACAAGATCAAACCCAGAGGCCGCCGTCCCGCCGTGGGCGGCGGCCTCCGTCTGGTCGCCGTGATGAAGCGGGCCGCGCTCCCGCCTTCCCGGCGTGGGCGCCTGCCTCCGGCTGGCGCTCAGGGGTGCTTCCCGCCCGTGAAACACCCGTGAGCACCAGCCGGGGTCAGCGGGGCGCGGCTTCGAGGGTGACCAGCAGCCGGGCGCCGCGCGGCGTGGCGTGCTCGTAACGGACCGAGCCCCCGTTCGCCTCCACCAGGTGCCGCACGATGAACAACCCGAGCCCGGCTCCCCGGATGAACCGCCCGAACAGGCTGGGCAGCACGTCCTCGGGAATGCCGGGGCCGCCGTCCTGCACGGTGAGCAGCACCGTCCCGTCCGCCTGCCGCCCCGCGCCGACCCGGATCGGCGCGGCGCCGTGCGTCAGCGCGTTCTTCAGCAGGTTCTCCACCACGACCGCGAGGTGCCCCCGGTCGGCCAGCGCCGAGACGTCCTCGTCGATGTCGACCTCGACATCCGCGCCGCCGGCGGCCGCCCGGACCAGCTCCAGCAGCGGCACCGGAGTCCGTCGCGCGGTCACCGTCCCGGTGTCCAGCCGGAACAGCAGCTGCAGGTCGTTCATCATCTTGACCAGCCGCCGGGTGTTCTTGTCGATCTTCTGGGCCAGCTCCTGCCGTACGTCGTCGGGCAGGTCCGCCCAGTCCGCGCTGAGCAGCTCGGCGAGGCTGGCGATGGAGCTGATCGGCTGTGCCACGTCGTGGGTCAGCATCGAGGTGAGGTCGTTCTTGAAGGCGAGCGCCGAGGCCAGCCGTTCGTTGCCGCGTTCGAGCTCGGCGGCGTGCGAGGTGAGCTTCTCCTCGGCGGCTTTGCGGGACGCGATGTCGACGCAGGTCGCGACGTATCCGCGGGGTGCTCCGGCGGCGTCCGGGATCGCGGCCATGGTGGCCAGCACGGGCACCTCGGTCCCGTCGGCGCGGGGCAGCAGCCAGTCCCCGCCGCTGCCCGGGGGCGGGAGCGGCGGCGGCTCGCGCAGTTCGTCCCGTTCGCCGGTGAGTTCGCGCCAGCGCCGGTTGACGTCGATCACGCGGTAGTTGGCGTCGAGCACCATGACCGCCTCGTTCATCGACTGGAGCAGCGTGTCCGCGAAGTCCTGCCGGTCACGCAGCTCGGCGACGAGGTGACGCTGGCGGCGGTCGGCGAGGTCCAGCGTCCGTACCAGGAAAGCCAGCAACCCGAGGAGACCGAGAGCGGCGAGGATCGCGCCGGTGCTGACCGCCGTGGCCGGTCGGCTCAGCCCGGTGCGCACCGCGAACGCGCTGACCAGGGCGGCGATCAACGGCGCCGCGACGAGGGCGGGCGCGAGCCGGCGCACCGCGGTCCGCGGCCCGGACCGGTCGAGGGTGCGCAACGGCCCGGTCTCCGGCCGCGCGAGGATGGCGCCGGCGGTCAGGGCCAGCAGGCCGCCGGCCAGGTGGAGGGGCATCACACCGGCGGGTTCCTGCCCGTTGGGGAAGGTCGCGGCGAAGAGCCGGGGGACGAGCGCGACCAGCGCGATCGTAGCGGCGCCGAGCAGCAGCGGGTCGGCGACCCGGAACGGGATCTCGCCGACCCGGCGGGGCAGCCGCAGGTCGAGGCAGGCCAGTGCGAGCCCGGAGAGCATGGTGGCCACCGCGGCGGCCGGGTGCTCGTCGAGGGTCGCGCCGCCGAGGATGGCCGTGGTCAGTGCCAGGCCCGCGGCCGTGCCGGTGCGCAGCCGGCCGGCGAGTCCGCCGGTCAGTGGCAGGACCTGCAGCAGCAGGGCGAGCCCGGCCGGAACCAACGCGACCGCCGGAGTGGGCGTGAGCCCCTCCGGCGGCGCGGTGAGTTCGGACGTGCGCGTGTTCAGGAGGCCGAGAACGGTAACCGTGATCCCGGCGCATCCGGCGATCAGCCGGGACAACCTGCCCACGCCGCGTGCCGCGATACGCACATATCCCCCCATGACGTGAGGAAATGATCATATCGCGGCATGCGTGGTTACTTGCCCGCCCAGGCGAACCCTTCCTCCAGGCGGACCTTGCTGGCCACGCGAGCGATCTCGGCGTGCATCCGGTTCGCGTGGTGACCGCAGAAGGCCAGGTCGCCGCCGCTGCTCAGGGTCACCTCCAGCTTGGCGGCCGCGCCACAACGGTCGCAGCGATCGGTGAGCTCGCCGACGGTGTCGATCTCGGGCGACAGCAGGGTGGTCATATCGCTCTCCTTGCTCAGTGGCCGAATGAAGGGGCTCAACGGCGGTGTGCAGCGGTCCTGACAGCGGAATAGATCGGCCCTGGGCCAGGGGGCCTTAGTTCTTCGGCCCGGTGACCGGTGCAACGTCGTCGCACCTGACAGAGACCTGGATCTGCACTTTTGCAACTTCAAGATTTCCCTCAAGTCGCCACGGCATGCACATCCGGGCCGGGGCACCCAACTTGAGGGAGACATTTGATGCTCGGTTCCGACGCCCGTCGCCTGGCCGTCCGCTTCATGGCCGTCGCGAGCGCCGCCACCGCTTCTCTTCACGGTTTCGCCGCGCCGGCCTCGGCCGCCGCGGTCCCGGCCGCTCCGGCGACCGGGACGATCCTGGAGGCCGGCGCCGCGACGGCCATCCCGGGCAGCTACATCGTGGTGCTCAAGGACGGCGCTTCCGCCTCGCAGGACCTCGTCTCCACGTACGGCGGTGAGGTAGTGAACAACTACAAGGCCACCGTACGCGGATTCCACGCCCGCATGTCCGAGACGCAGGCGGCCCGGCTGGCGGCCGACCCGTCCGTCGAGTACGTCGAGCAGGACGCCGTGATCGCGGCCACCGCCACCCAGCCCGGGGTCACGTGGGGCCTGGACCGGATCGACCAGCACGCCCGCACGCTGGACAAGAAGTACACCTACCGCTCGGCGAAGGACGTCACCGCGTACGTCATCGACACCGGCATCCGCACCTCGCACAAGGACTTCGGTGGCCGCGCGACCAGCGGCTACGACTTCGTCGACGGTGACCGCGTCGCCGACGACTGCAACGGGCACGGCACCCACGTGGCCGGCACGATCGGCGGCGCCTCCTACGGCGTGGCCAAGGACGTCAAGCTGGTCGGCGTCAAGGTGCTGGACTGCGAGGGCTCCGGCTCGTACTCCGACTTCATCGCCGGCGTCGACTGGGTGACCGCCCACGCCAAGCTGCCCGCGGTCGCCAACATGAGCATCGGCGGCCCGCAGAGCAAGGCGCTCGACGACGCCGTCAACCGCTCGATCGCGAAGGGCGTCACGTACGTCATCGCGGCCGGCAACGACAACAAGAACGCCTGCAAGTTCTCGCCCTCCGACACCAGCAACGCGATCACCGTCGGCGCCGTGGACAGCAACGACAAGCGGGCCTCGTTCTCCAACTACGGCGCCTGCCTGGACATCTTCGCGCCCGGTGTGAACATCAAGTCGGCGTCGGCGGACTCGAACTCCGGTTCCGCGGTGATGAGCGGCACCTCGATGGCGAGCCCGCACGTGGCCGGCGCGGCCGCGCTGGTGCTCGGCGCCCACTCGGCGTGGACCCCGCAGCAGGTGCGTGACGACCTGGTCGGGCACGCCGACTCCGGCCTGGTCCGCAGCCCGGGCGCCGGCTCGCCGAACAAGGCCCTGTTCACCGGTTACCTGAACCAGAGCGCCGCCGCGGCCAAGGCCGCCGCGAACCGCCGCTGAACCTGATCCGGCCACCCGCCGCGCGACGCACGATGCGTCGCGCGGCGTCGTGTTTCCCGCAGACTTCGGCCGTCCGGACGGGGGTGCGGGAAAGTGCCCAACTCCCGGGTCCCCGGGCGCTAGCGTGAGATCGACCCCAGCCGCGAGGAGGACCCATGTCCGAGGCGCCGGTCGCCGATAAGCCGACCATCTTGGTCGTCGACGACGAAGAAGACCTCCGCGACATCATGCGCCGCATGCTGGAGCGCAAAGGCTATGCCGCCCTTACGGCCGGCGATCCGGACGAGGCGATCTCGGTCTGCCGGGACCATCCGGGCACGATCGACGTCCTGGTCACCGACCTGACCCTGCCCGGTGAGCAGTCCGGCGGCGAGTTGGCCGGCCGGATCCGGGAGATGCGACCCGGAATCCACGTGATCTTCATTTCCGGGCTGCCCAAGGACATCGCGGTCGCCAAGGGCCTGGTCACCGAGGACGACACCCTGGTGAAGAAACCGTTCACCGCGGACGCCCTGCTGGAAGCGATCAGGAGGGTCCTGGGCCAGGAGGAGCCGTAGGCCACGGCACGGTCAGCTCGCCGAGACGCCAGCGGGCCGGGCCGTCCAGCACGGGCCGGCCCTCGTCGCGCATCCGCCGGGCGGTGGCCAGCCAGCGCTGCCGCGGCCCGAACGGAGTCGCCTCGGTCTCCCACGCCCGCCCCAGCGCGCGCAGCAGCTCGTGCACCGGATGACCGGGCACGTTGTGGTGGATCAGCGCCTTCGGCAGCCGCTCGGCGAAGACCGCCGGATGCTCCAGGTCCGCCAGCCGCGCCGACAGGGTGAGCGTCGACGGCACGCCCGCCTTGACCACCGCCCACGTCGCCACCCGGCCCAGCTCGTCGCAGGTGCCCTCGACCAGCAGCGCGCCGGTGCCGGTCATCTGCCGCCAGGCCGCGTCCACCTCGTCCTCGGCGTACTGCCGGAGCACGTTGAACGCCCGCACCACCACCGGCGAGAGCCCGGCCAGCTCGAAGCCGCCACGGCGGAACTCCAGGCGCGGCGGGTCGGCGAACGGGAGGGCGGCGCCGACCCGTGCCGGATCGATCTCCAGACCGACGACAGCAACGTCCGGGCGGACCGCGGCCGCCAGCCGCCCGCGGAGCTCGACGGCGGTGACCGGCGTCGCGCCGTACCCCAGGTCGACGACCAGGGGCACGGCTGCCGCCGTCAGAAGATCCCGGCAGCGGTACGCGATGAAGTTGTCCACCCGGCGCAGCCGGTTCGGGTTCGTCGTGCCCCTGGTGATCGCGCCGACCGGTTTCACCTGCTCAGTGCTCCCGGTGCACCTTGTGCTGGGCGGCCTGGGCGATCGGCCGGACCACGAGCCGGTCGATGTTGACGTGCTGCGGCCGGGTCGCGGCGAACGCGATGACGTCCGCGATGTCGTCGGCGACCAGCGGCTCCTTCACGCCCGCGTAGATCGCGTCGGCACGCGCCTGATCACCGCCGAACCGGTTGAGCGAGAACTCGTCGGTGCGGACCATGCCGGGGTCGATCTCGATCACCCGGATCGGCTTGCCGGACAGCTCCAGCCGCAGTGTCCCGACGAGCGCGGTCTGCCCGTGTTTCGCCGCGACATAACCGCCGCCACCCTCGTACGGCGTGAAGGCCGCCGTTGATCCGACCGTCACGATCGTCCCCGCGCCGCTCGCCTCCAGAGCCGGCAGCAGGGCTTGGGTGACGCGGAGCGTGCCGAGCACGTTCACGTCCCACATCGCCTGCCAGTCCGCGACGGATCCGTCCGCCACCTGGTCCAGGCCGACCGCCCCGCCGGCGTTGTTGACCAGCAGCGCGACCGGCGCGCCCAGCTCGGCGACGGCGGCGGCCAGCGCGGCGACCGACTCGTCGGAGGTGACGTCGCACACGACCGCCGTCACGTTCGCGCCGATCTCCTTGACCAGCGCTTCCAACCGGTCGGCCCGGCGGGCCGCGGCGACCACGTGGAATCCCTCACCGGCCAGGCGTCGGGCGGTGGCCGCCCCGATGCCGCTGGACGCCCCGGTGACCACTGCGATTTTCTGCATGCTCCGATCTAACCCCAATGACCTGAGTCACCCCGGCCCGGCTGCGTAGTGGTTCAGCCCACGCCGATGGGGAAGATGACAAGTGTGCAACAGGCTTGTTCCGGTTGAACTCTGGCGGAGGGATTGAACGTGGTCGAGGTCAGCTGGCCCACCCCGCGGCGGATCGCCACCCTCTCGGTGCACACCTCGCCGCTGGAGCAACCAGGCACCGGCGACGCCGGCGGGATGAACGTCTACATCGTCGAGGTGTCCAAGCGTCTCGCCGCGGCCGGCGTCGAGGTGGAGATCTTCACCCGGGCCACCTCCAGCGAGCTGCCACCGATGGTCGAGATGTCGCCCGGCGTGCACGTCCGGCACGTCACCGCGGGGCCGTACGAGGGGCTCAACAAGGAGGAGCTGTCGTCGCAGCTCTGCGCGTTCACCGCGGGCGTGCTCAGGGCCGAGGCGGCACACCCGCCGGGCCACTACGACCTGATCCACTCGCACTACTGGCTCTCCGGCCAGGTCGGCTGGCTGGCCCGGGAGCGCTGGGGCGTGCCGCACGTGCACACCGCGCACACCCTGGCCAAGGTGAAGAACCGGCTGATCGCGGCCGGTGACCGCCCGGAGCCGAAAGCGCGGGTGATCGGCGAGGAGCAGGTCGTCGCCGAGTCCGACCGGCTGGTGGCGAACACCCGCTTCGAGGCGCGCGATCTGATCACGTACTACCAGGCCGATCCTGCCCTGGTCAGCGTCGTCGAGCCGGGCGTCGACCTGGAGCGTTTCCGCCCCGGTGACACCGACCGCGCCCGTTTCGGCCTCTCCGAGTCCGACCGGGTCGTCGCGTTCGTCGGCCGGATCCAGCCGCTCAAGGCGCCCGACGTGCTCATCTCCGCGCTCGCCGAGCTGCGCGCCCGCGGCACGGAGAACGTGACGCTGGTGATCTGCGGCGGCCCGAGCGGCAGCGGGCTCGACAAGCCCACCGCGCTGATGGACCTGGCCGCCTCGCTCGGCGTGACCGACTCGGTGGTGTTCCTGCCCCCGCAGACCGGCGCCGGGCTGGCCGCGCTCTACCGGGCCGCCGATCTGGTGGCCGTCCCGTCGTACAACGAATCGTTCGGTCTCGTCGCCCTGGAGGCGCAGGCCTGTGGCACCCCGGTGGTCGCGGCGGCGGTCGGCGGCCTGGTCACGGCGGTCCGCGACGGTGAGAGCGGCGTCCTGGTCGACGGCCACGACCCGGCCGACTGGGCGCGCGTGCTGGACAGGCTGCTCGCCGCGCCCGGCTTCCGCCACCGGTTGTCGGCCGGTGCGGTCGCCCACGCGTCGCAGTTCTCCTGGGACCGCACCGCCGAACGTCTGCTCCGCGTCTACCGTGACGCGGTGAGCGAGCACCGGGCGCTGATCGCGGCCCGGCTGGAAGGAGCTGCGTGGGCATGGTGACCGGTCTGATCGAGCGCGTTCTCACCGACCGTGAGCTGGAGTGGGAGCCGACGGGCGAGTCGTCCTACGTGGTCACGCTGCCCGGCTCGCACAAGCTGAAGACCGCCTGCAACCTGATCGTCGGGGAGCACGCGCTGCGCATCGAGGCGTTCGTGATGCGCCAGCCCGACGAGCGCCGCGAGGAATTGTGGGCGTGGCTGCTGCGACGCAACGCCCGGATGTACGGGGTGTCCTTCTCGATCGACGCCGCCGGCGACATCTACCTGACCGGGCGGGTGTCGCTGAAGGGCCTCGACGAGGAGGAACTCGACAGGCTGCTGGGCTCGGTCCTGACGTATGCCGACGAGTCCTTCGACACGATGCTGGAGATCGGCTTCGGCACGTCGATCCGCCGCGAGTGGGAGTGGCGGGTCAAGCGGGGTGAGTCGCTCGCCAACCTGCAAGCCTTCAAACACTTCGCGGCGCCCGGCTCCGAGGCGGCGCCCGGCTCCGAGGCGGCGCCCGGCTCCGAGGCGGCGCCCGGCTCCGAGCCGACTTCCGGGTCGGATTCCGCTCCCGGCTCGGCTTCCGGGCCGGCTTCCGATGCTGCGTCCGCTGCCGATTCCGCGCCCACGCCGGACCCCGCGACGGCTCCGCACGGCTGACCGCTCGGTCATCGCGCGGCGCCGCACGGCTCCCGTCACAAAGTTGACATCGATGCGTCGTCGTGCTCGCCGATCCCGCGGGAGGCGCGCATCGGGAGCCCGCTGGTGCCGTATCGACAAGATCGCGCTGGCCTGCGCAAACGCCGCCCTCCCAGGTGGAATTCACCTGCCGGACACCCACTGTCAAGGTCATCCGGGCATCCCGATCGATTCGACGCCCATCATTTCGTCGCGCGGCCCGAGTCGTTATTTCTCCCGGTATCACGGAGTCCGGACGAGTGAATGGCGGATCGTCCGATCGGCTGGTTGTTGGCGATTGTGACGCCTCAGACAGATGTAGACACGAATACGGCTTGTGAGGCTTGACTGCCCCAACTAGCGTGGTCGATGGACGCCGAGCCGTCAGTTCGGGGAACGGGACGATCAGTAATGATCTCCACGGATCGGCGTTTGGGGACGGGTGGCATAAGCCGTTGGGGGACGGCGCGACCCGAGACCGGCGGTTAGTGCGGGCGACGCCTATGGGGATGGGGGTCGCCCGCCGCCGCCGGCGCTTTTGTTTGCGGGTCCGCGTGCGAAGGATCTCGCGTTCATCGAATTCTCAGGTTGCCATTCGGGGCACGTCACTTCGCTTATTGCGCCCGCCGCGCACGTCTGTCCGATGTGTTCAGCGCAAGGCCGCCGAGCTGCGAAGCCGACCCTTGAAGATCAGATTCTTCATTGCCTGCCTCCGCCGGGGTACAGACCGTCGCTCCCGCGGGGACCCTTCCGGGCCGAGCAGGGCGCGGGGCGCCCAGAACGCTCAGCCCGCAAGGGCGACGTCCCTGGGTGGGCGCGCTCACCGCAACCCCCGGATCCGCGCCGGGTCCTGCCGTTACCGGCCGACTACAGCCCCGCCCGCTGATTCCGGGACGGGCTCCCGGCGGTGTCACTGTGGACCGACGTCGCTGCCACCCGGCGTTCCCTGGCCGGCCCGGCCACCAGGTGCAGTCCCGCACCGGCCAGCCCGACCGCGGCCACGATCAGCCAGTGTCCCGAGCCGAAGTACTCCAGCCCGGCCCCGCCGAGCGCCGGCGCCACGAACGCCGCAGCCGGGAAACTCAGGTAGAAGACCGCCTGATAACGCCCCCGCAGCAGCGCCGGCGCGAGCTCGGAGTTGATCGCGGCGTTGGGTGGCGCGGCCAGCATCCCGCCGACCGTCCAGATCACCGCGGCGCTCAGATAGACCGGCAGACTGTCGGCCACCGCCAGCACCGCGAACCCGCCCGCCATCACCACCATCGACACCGCCAGCACCCGATCCTTGCGCCGCCCGTCGATGAACCCCGGCACGAACAGCTGACCGATCACGATCAGCGCCCCGCCGAGCGCGGTCAGAAGCCCGTAGTCGCCGGGCCCGAGCCCGTCGTCGCGCATCGCTAGCGGCACGATCGTGGTGGTCTGGGTGTTCAGCAACGCCTGCAGAACGGTCAGCCCGACGAAGGTCAGGAAGATCCGGTCGGCCAGCACGGTACGCATCCCGCCGCCCCGCGGAGACGTGAACCGTGAGTCGCGGCTCAACGTCTCCGGCACCTTCCACGCGATGATCAGCGCCGTGAGCAGCGTGCTGGCGGCGTCCAGCAGGAACAACCCCAGGTAGCTCCATCGGGCCAGCACCCCGGCGAGCAGCGACGCCGCCGCGGTCCCCAGGTTGAACGCCCAGAACTGCAGGTTGAACGCCCGCAACCGGTGCCCGGCCGGCACGACGTCGGTGATCGCCGCCACGAACGCCGGCCCCGGCATCGCCTGGGTCAGCCCGAGCAGCAGGCACAGTGCGGCGATCAGCGGCAGCGGCGTGCTGAGGGCGAGTGCCACGAGCACCGCCGAGCAGGCCACGTGCGACCAGAGCAGCGTCGCCCGCCGTCCCCACCGGTCGGTCAGCACCCCGCCGATGAGCGTGCCGGCGATCCCACCGATTCCGTAGCTGCCCACCACCACCCCGGCCAGCGCAGCCCCGGCCCCGCGCTCCGCGGTCAGGTAGAGCGACAGGTAGAGCACCGCGAACCCGCCGGCCCGGTTGACGAGCAGCCCGGCCCAGAGGAACCAGTACACCCCGGGCAGCCCTCCGACCGCACCTCGCAGCCACCCCCGCACCCGAACACCCCTCCGGCACCCGCTCGCGTCCCCGCCCGATGGCACCCGGCAGCGACAAACAGCAAACTTTCCTAACCGTAAATGGTGAGGCGTCAGCCGCGCAGCCGACCTGCGCCGGCGGTCAGGCACGCCGCGGGCCGGTCGATCCCGATGACCGGGACGCTGACCTGCGCGGGTGTGGAGTGCGGACCAGGGTCCGTCAGGTGGGGGAGGTCGTCGGTGCGAGGTCCGACGCGGTGGCCACCGGCGGATTCGCCGTGGACGGGGTCGCCGTCGTGTCCAGGAGCGCCGCTTCCTCCGTACGCCGGAGATCGGCTCTTCTCTCCCGGGCCGGCCCACTGATCAGATGGCCGGCACCCGCCAGGGCGCACAGGCCGAAACAGCCCAGCCACAGCGCCACCGACCCGAGCCCCTGGAGGGCGAGGCCGCCCAGCACCGGGGCCAGTGCCGTCCCGATGGACCAGGACAGCGAGTTGAGCCCCTGGTAGCGCCCGCGCAGCGTCGCCGGGGACAGTGCGGCGAGGGTGGCCGCGTTGCTGGGTGACTGGAGCATCTCGCCGAGCGTCCAGATCACCACGGTCAGCGCGTAGACCCAGGCCGCGTGCGCGAACGCCACCAGCCCGAACCCGGCTCCGACGATCACCGAGCCGAGGGCGAGCACCCGGTACGGCCGGCGGCCCGCGATCAGGCGCGGGACGAAGAGTTGACCGGAGACGATCAGGATGCCGTTGACCGCGATCACCCAGCCGTAGGTGGCGGCGGACAGCCCGTCGTCGAGCATCGCGATCGGCAGGGTCGACGCGTGCTGCAGGATGACCAGCACGGACAGCAGGTTGATCACCAGGAAGACCACGAAGGCCCGGTCACCGAGGGCGGCCCGCATGCCCCCGGACGGCGCCTTGACGGCCCGGGAGACCGACGGGCGGGTCTCGGCCAGGAAGATCAGCGTGATGGTCGCCGTGACCAGCGTGGTCGCCGCGTCCACGACGAAGAGCAGCAGGTAGTCGAACTGCGCGGCGAACCCGGCGGCGATCGCGGCGAGCGCGAACCCGAGGTTGATCGCCCAGTAGTTCAGCGAGAACGCCCGGACCCGGTCCTGTTCCGGCACGACGTCGACCATCATCGCGGAGAACGCCGGGCGCACCCCTTCGGCGAAGGCGCCGAGGAGCCCGGTGACGATCAGGATCTGCGTGTACGTCTGGGCGAAGCCGAGGGTCAGCATCAGCGCCGCCGCGCCGAGCTGGGCGACGAGCATCGTCGGCCGGCGCCCCCACCGGTCGGCGAGCACGCCGCCGGTCATCGTGCCGATCGCCCCGCCCACGCCGTAGAGGCCGATGACGAAGCCGGCCCGGCTCTGCGTGAAGTGGCGGTCACTGGTCAGGTAGATGCTCAGGAACAGCACCACGAACGAGCCGACCCGATTGATCAGAGTGCCCGTCCAGAGGAACCAGAACTGCCGGGGTAGTCCGCCCGCAGCCTGCCGCAACCACCCTCGCACACGATCCCCCGTAAGCACTGAACCTATCTTGTTCCCTTACAACCTAGGGGACCGGGCAACCGATTTTCCACCCGCCCGGATCTGCGCCGGGTGCGCCGGGGAAGATGTGGTCATGACTGGAACCCTGGTGCTGTTGCGACACGGCAACAGCGAGTGGAACGCCAAGAACCTCTTCACCGGCTGGGTCGACGTGGACCTGGACGCCAAGGGCGAGGACGAGGCCCGCCGCGGTGGAGAGCTGCTCAAGGAACAGAACGTGCTGCCCGACGTCGTGCACACCAGCCTGCTGCGGCGCGCGATCCGGACGAGTGAGATCGCGCTGCACATCACCGACCGGCACTGGATCCCGGTGAAGCGCTCGTGGCGGCTCAACGAGCGGCACTACGGCGCTCTGCAGGGCAAGGACAAGAAGCAGACCCTCGAGACGTACGGCGAGGAGCAGTTCATGCTCTGGCGCCGGTCCTACGACGTCCCGCCGCCGCCGATCGAGGACGACTCGGAGTTCTCCCAGGCCGGCGACGCTCGGTACGCCGACCTCCCGCCGGAGATCAAGCCGAAGGCGGAGTGCCTGAAGGACGTGCTGGAGCGCGCCCTGCCGTACTGGTACGACGCGATCGTCCCGGATCTGCGGGCCGGCAAGACCGTGCTCGTCGCCGCGCACGGCAACTCGCTGCGCGCGATCGTCAAGCACCTCGACTCGATCTCGGACGAGGCGATCGCCAAGCTGAACATCCCGACCGGCATCCCGCTGCGCTACGACCTGGACGAGAACCTGCGCCCGGTCACTGCCGGCGGCCTCTACCTGGACCCGGAGGCGGCCAAGGCGGCGGCGGCCGCGGTCGCCAACCAGGGTCGCTGATACGCGGAAGGGCCGGGACACCCCCGTGGCGTCCCGGCCCTCTGCGCCGTTCTAGCTCGCGACCGACTCCCCGGTGACCAGGTAAATCGTGTGCTCGCTGATGTTCACGGCGTGGTCGGCGTACCGCTCGTAGAACCGGCCGAGCAGAGCGCCGTCGATGGCGGTCTCCGCCCCGTACGGCCAGTCGTCGGCGAGCATGATCTTGAAGGCCTGACGCTCCAGGTCGTCGATCGCGTCGTCGTCCTTCTCCAGCTCGGCGGCGAGACCCGCGTCCGAGGTGGCGAGCACGTTCGTGATCTTCTCGGCCATCTCGTCGGCGATGTCGGCCATGCCCTTGAACACCGGGCGCAGCTCGGCCGGAACGGCGGGGGACGGGTGCCGGCGGGCGGCGGTCTTCGCCACGTGCTCGGCCAGGTCCCCCATCCGCTCCAGGTCGGCGGAGATGTGCAGGGCGGTGATCGCCCGGCGCAGGTCCACCGCGACCGGCGCCTGCCGGACGATGATGTCCGCCACCTTCGCCTCGACCTGCGTGAAGATCGCGTCCACGTCGGCGTCGCGCTGGATGACCGCCTCGGCGGCCTCCAGATCGGCGGTCAGCAGCGCGGTCGTCGCCCTGCGGAGCGCCGAGCGCACCGACTCTGCCATGGTCACCAGCAGCCGAGTCACTTCAGTGAGTTCGGCCTGGAACTCCTCGCGCATGATTTAAAGTCCCGATTGTCGGGGCCGTCCCGCCTCGTGGGTGACGGCCGAGATGTGCAGCTCGCTGTGGCGCCGGGCTGGCGGATCCCGCGGCGCCGCGGCGTTGGCCAGGAGTCCCTGGGACCTCGCCTCGCACCTGGGTGTCCGCCAGACCGACCCTAAGTCGATTGAGCTGCCCGGACATGAACACCGGTGAACGACGCCAGGCCCGGCGGTGAACATTATTCGACGCGCGCCTGATTCGTCCCTTTGGCCCTGTGGTCCAGGTAAACAATGACCCTACGATCGCAGCGTGGAATGGGGATACGCCGTCGGCTCGGTTTCAGCCGCGCTTGCCGTCGGTGTCGGTGCTGGGCTGACTCTCGCCCGTTCCCGCCGACCGTCGGCGGGGAACGAGGCCCAGGGCGGCTCACCGGAGGGGAGAGCCGCCATCGAACCGGACGATGATCGCCCGGCAGGCAAGAACGGTCTCAAGGGACTCGGCCGCAAGAGCCTCGACTCGTTGCGGGTCGGCGTCGTCGTGCTCGACGCCGACGACTACCCGGTGCTGGTGAACCCGGCCGCGCGGGCGATGGGGCTGCTGCGCTCCGGCGGTGCCCCGGGCACCATCGCGGCCCACCCCATCCTGCGCACGCTGGCCGGCCAGGTGCGGCGGACCGGCGTACGCCGGGAAGTGGAACTTGATCTTCCGCGGGGCCGGGCCGGTGGGGCGCAGGCGCCGCTCGGCCTGCACCTGCGGGCCGTCGCGCTGAATGCGACGCATGTCGCCGTCGAGGCGGCCGACGTGACCGAGTCGCACCGGCTGGCCCGGGTCCGGCGGGACTTCGTGGCGAACGTCAGTCACGAGCTGAAAACGCCGATCGGCGCGCTCCAGTTGCTGGCCGAGGCTCTGCTGGACGCCACCCAGCTGCCCGACTCGGCGCCCGAGGCGCAGTCCGAGGACCTGCAGGCCGCCCGCCGGTTCGCCGAGCGGATCCACCACGAGTCGGCGCGGATGGGCCGCCTGGTCAGCGAGCTGCTCGAGCTCAGCCGGCTGCAGGGTGCCGAGCCGCTGCCCAGCCCCGAGCCCGTCGCGCTGGACTGGGTGATCGCCGAGGTGATCGACCGGACCAGGACGACCTCCTCCGCGAAGAACATCGAGATCACCTATTCCGGGCCGAAGGGCCTGATGGCGTACGGTAGCGACAGCCAGTTCGCCACCGCGGTGACGAACCTGGTGGAGAACGCCATCGCGTATTCGGGGCCGGACACCAAGGTCGAACTGACCATGCGTCAGGAAGACGAATGGATCGAGATCGATGTCGCCGACCAGGGCATCGGCATCTCTCCACAGGACGTCGATCGGATCTTCGAACGGTTCTATCGAGCCGATCAAGCCCGATCGCGGGCGACCGGCGGGACCGGCCTCGGCCTCGCCATCGTCAAGCACATCGCCACCAACCACGGTGGTCGGGTGGACGTGACCAGCGCTCTCGGCGCCGGCTCTACGTTCACCCTGCGCCTACCGGCGCGACCCTCGGAATCCCCCTCGCCGTCATCGACGGCAATTGAGATCGAGTCGGGTGTGACCGGGCAGTGACCTGGTCGCCGACGACGGAAGGAACTTCATTGGCCCGCGTGCTCGTGGTCGAGGATGAGGAGTCGTTCTCCGACGCCCTGTCGTACATGCTGCGCAAGGAGGGTTTCGAAGTCTCGGTCGCCGCGACCGGCACCTCGGCGCTCACGCAGTTCGACCGGACCGGTGCCGACATCGTGCTGCTCGACCTCATGTTGCCCGAGATGTCCGGCACCGAGGTGTGCCGTCAGCTCCGGCAGCGGTCAGCCGTCCCGATCATCATGGTCACCGCCCGGGACAGTGAGATCGACAAGGTCGTCGGTCTGGAGATCGGCGCCGACGACTACGTCACCAAGCCGTACTCGCCGCGTGAGCTGGTCGCCCGGATCCGCGCCGTGCTGCGTCGCCAGGGCGGCGAGGCCGCCGAGGTGAGCACGCCGACGCTCGCCGCCGGCCCGGTCCGGATGGACGTCGAGCGCCACGTCGTCACCGTCGACGGCGCCGGCGTGCAGTTGCCGCTCAAGGAGTTCGAGCTGCTCGAGCTGCTCCTGCGCAACGCCGGCCGGGTGCTCACCCGCGGTCAGTTGATAGACCGCGTCTGGGGCGCCGACTACGTCGGTGACACCAAGACGCTGGACGTCCACGTCAAGCGGCTGCGCTCGAAGGTCGAGCCGGAGCCCAGCGCCCCGCGCTACATCGTCACGGTGCGCGGCCTCGGCTACAAGTTCGAGCCCTGAGCCGGACGACCCCTATGTGGGACGCGGCGAGGCGGGCTCACGGCCGCCTCGCCGTTTCGGCATCGTGGGCGTGGCGAGCGCGACGACGGTGGCCGGGTGGACGGCGACCATGCCGGCCTTGAGGCGGGCGTCGCAGAGCTCGGCCAGTTTCTGGTAGGCGGGCTCGCCGATCAGCTCGGTCAGCTCCGGGGCATAGGACAGGTACATCGCCTCGGTCCCGACATGCGCCTCCGGGGACGAGGTGCACCACCAGGCCAGGTCGTGCCCGCCGGGACCCCAGCCGCGCCGGTCGAACTCGGTCAGCGTGGACTGCAGCAGCTTCGTGCCGTCGGCGCGCTTGATCCAGTCCTGCTCGCGGCGGATCGGCAGCTGCCAGCACACGTCAGGCTTGTACTTCAACGGGTGCACCCCGTCGCGCAGCGCCTGGGCGTGCAGTGCGCACCCGCCGCCCCCGGCGAAGTCCGCGTCGTTGAGGAACACGCACGGCCCGTCACCGGATCGGGTGGCGGTGCGCCGGGTCGGCTTCGTGCCGTCCACGGTGTCCATCTCGGTCCAGTTCTTGAACCCGCGCCGGTGCCGCTGCCACGTCTCCGGGCTGAGTTTGGCGACTGCCGCCTTCACCCGGTTCTCGTCGTCGGCGTCGGTGAAGAACGCGCCGTGCGAGCAGCAGCCGTCCTCGGCACGACCGGGCAGAATGCCGTGGCAGGAAGAGCCGAACACGCAGGTCCAGCGGGAGAGCAGCCAGGTCAGGTCGGCTCGGACCAGGTGCTGCTCGTCGGCGGGGTCGAGGAACTCGATCCATTCCCGAGGGAAGTCGAGCGGTACTTCCACAGGGCGTCGGGCGCGGCTCATCCCGCTCAGCCTACGCGGGCGCCCCCGGTCGTGCCGGTCAAGCGAGGCCGCGGCGTGGCCGGGGACCCTTGATGATCATGACCGTTCGGCGCGGACATATCCGACGATGCCGAGCGTGGTTAGGCTGGAGGGCGTGAGTTCTCGAGTTCCCGTGCTTCTCTCCAGCTCCTCGGTCTTCCCCGAGCCGACGGCGGCCGCGTTCGAGATGGCGGCCACGGTGGGCTACGACGGGCTCGAGGTCATGGTCTGGACGGATGCCGTCAGTCAGGACGCCGGTGCCCTGAAAGGCCTGGCCGATCACTACGACGTCCCCGTCCTCTCGGTCCACGCCCCCTGCCTGCTGGTCACGCAACGGGTGTGGAGCTCCGACCCGTGGGAGCGGCTCAACCGGGCCGCCCAGCTCGCCGAGTCGCTCGGCGCGCCCACTGTCGTCGTGCACCCGCCCTTCACCTGGCAGCGGGACTATGCGAAGAACTTCGCCCCCGGTCTCGCCAAGGTCCAGGCACGGCACCCCGACCTGACGTTCGCGATCGAGAACATGTTCCCGGTCAAGATGGCCGGCCGCTGGTTCGTGCCGTACACGCCGGGCTGGGACCCGACCGAGACCGGCTTCGACGCGTACACGCTGGACCTCTCGCACTGCGCCGCCTCCCACACCGACTCGCTGGCGATGGCCGAGAAGATGGGCACCGGGCTGAAGCACGTGCACCTGGGCGACGGCACCGGCGAGGCGCGCGACGAGCACCTGGTCCCGGGCCGTGGCACCCAGCCCTGCGCCGAGCTGCTGCGCTCGCTGGCCGGTCGCGGTTTCACCGGCTCGGTCGCCTTGGAGATCAACACTCGGAAGGCCGCCAGCCGGGCGGTCCGCGAGGCCGACCTGCGCGAGTCACTCGAGTTCGCCCGCCGCCACCTGGCCCCGGCCGATTCGATCACCAAAGCCTGAACCGAAGATCAACTTCAAGATCTTCCTTGCCTGCCTCCGCCGGGGTACAGACCGTCGCTCCCGCGGGGACCCTTCCGGGCCGAGCAGGGCGCTGGCGCGCCCAGAACGCTCAGCCCGCAAGGGCGATCTCCGTGGGCGGTCGCGCTCAGGGCAACAAACCCGTCCACAGCCGGCCCCACCACACAAGCCCCCTACGGTGGCCCTCGCAAGGCCGCTACCGCTGACTCTCCAGCCGCGCTCACCCTCCCGGCTGGTGCTCATGGTCGTTATTCGTCCCTCATAACGACCATGAGCACCAGCCCGAGCGTCGCGCTGGGCTGCGGGGCGGTGGCGGCAGGCGGCTGGTCTTCATGGTGGTATTCGGGCGCTGGTAACGACCGTGAGCGCCAGCCAGGGGCGGGCGGCGCGTGACTGGGGTGAGCGGATGCGGGCCTCGCGTGGACGCACGGAGAGACCGGAGAGCGGCGCCCTGTGCCGCGGCGGCTGCGTCGGAAACTGAAGTGGCAGGCGGACGGCGTTGCGGGCGGTGTCCGCTCCCGGGAGGGGTCAGGCCGGGGTGAGGGTTTCGGCGGGGGCCTGGGCGGCGCGTTTGCGAGCCCGGTGGGCGGCGACGTGCGAGCGGGTCGCGCAGCGCTCCGAGCAGAAGCGGCGGCAGTTGTTCGACGACGTGTCCAGGTAGACGTTGCCGCAGCGTTCGTCGGCGCAGATGCCGAAGCGGGCACTCCCGTACTCACAGAGCCAGACCGACAGGCCCCAGACCGCGCCGGCCAGGTATTCCGCGCTGACGGACGAGCCCCGGCTGGTCACGTGCATGTGCCAGTCGCTGGCGTCGTGGCCGGAGATGCGTGGCTGCACCGGGAACGCCTCGAGCAGCGTGTTCAGCTCGCGCACCGCGTCGACGTCCCGCCCGGTGGTGCCGAACTCGAAGACCTCGCGCAGGCGGCGTTGCGCACGGCGGAAGATGGCCAGGTCCTTCTCGACGACCTGGTCCCGCATGTACTCCAGATCGGCGCCGAACAGGGCCCGCAGCCCGGCTAGATCGTCCAGGCCGGCGTTGACGAGGTCGACCGCCGTCCGCGCGTACGCATCGAAGTTCACCCGACCACGGTAGCCGCCCCGGGCCACGAGGTGCGATTCCTCGACCGCACTGCCGCGCCGCCGTCAGACCCGGCGGTTAACGTAGGCCCATGCTCCGTTCCCTGTTTCTCGCCGCGGCCGGCTCCGCCAGGCTGGAGCGGCTGGTCGAGTCCACGCCCGCCGGCTCCGGGGTGGTCAGGCGCTTCGTGGCCGGCAGCGGTGCCGACGAGGCGCTGGCCACGACCCGCGAGCTGGCCGACGACGGCTTGGCGGTCAGCCTGGTCCACCTCGGCACCGGCACCGAGACCCTGGAGCAGGCGCAAGCCGTCCGGGACGAACATGTCGCGCTGCTCGCCCGGCTGCGCGCCGCGGGGCTGACCCCGGCCGCCGAGGTCAGCGTCAAGCTCTCCGAGCTCGGGCAGCGGCTCGACGAGCGGGTGGCGTTCGAGCACGCCCACGCGATCTGCGCCGCCGCGGCGGAGGCCGGCACCACGGTGACCCTGGACGCGGAGGACCACACCACCACTGACGCGACCCTGGAGACGCTGCTCGAGCTGCGGCGCGACTTCCCGTCGACGGGGGCGGCGCTCCAGGCGTACCTGCGGCGCACCGAGGGTGACTGCCGTGAGCTGGCGGTGGCGGGGTCGCGCGTGCGGCTGTGCAAGGGGGCCTACGCGGAGCCGGAGTCGGTGGCGTTCCAGTCGCCGCTGGACGTCGACAAGTCGTACGTGCGATGCCTGAATGTCCTGATGTCGGGTGAGGGCTATCCGATGGTGGCCACGCACGACCCGCGGTTGATCGCGATCGCGGAGGACCGGGCGCGCTGGTTCGACCGCTCGACCGGGGAGTGCGAGTTCCAGCTGCTGCACGGGGTGCGCCCGGAGGAGCAGGCCCGGCTCGCGGCGGGTGGCCACACGGTGCGCGTCTACCTGCCGTACGGCAAGCAGTGGTTCGGGTATCTGATGCGCCGCTTCGCCGAGCGCCCCGCCAACGTGGCGTACTTCGCGAAGGCGATTTCAGCGCGGGCGTGACCCGGCTCGGGGGCAATCCCGGCCGAAGCCTACCTTTTGGGCGAATCAGACACGGATCAGGCGTGTCGCACTTGACTTTTTGTGGGCAAATTACGGAACGCAACTCCCTGGTCACAGCCGCATCGATACGGTTCTGATGACACGCACGTTCGTCTCGCGGAGCGTGCCTGCGAAAGGATCGGTGCGACGAGATGACGGGTCCAGCCCAGACCGAGGAACGCCTCTCGGAGGTACGGTTCCTGACCGTGGCCGAGGTGGCCACGTTGATGCGCGTCTCCAAGATGACGGTCTATCGGCTCGTGCACGGTGGTGACCTCACCGCTGTCCGGGTCGGCCGTTCGTTCCGGGTGCCGGAGCACGCGGTTCACGAGTACCTGCGCGGCGCGTTCTCCCAGACCGCCTGAGGGTCGGCGCCTGCCCTGCCGGGGTCGTGTTGGTCCTTGCGGAGCGGGCCGGTACGCTGGACCGGTTGGTTCCTGGGTCACGTGTGCCGCTAGTCAACGGCGCTGTCCCGGGCGCCGTCCAAGATCGGTACCGGCCGGGCCGGTTCCACTCAAACATGGTTCGAGAGGCTGTCGTATGGGCTCCGTGGTCAAGAAGCGCCGCAAGCGTATGGCGAAGAAGAAGCACCGCAAGCTGCTGCGCAAGACCCGCGTCCAGCGTCGCCGTTTGGGCAAGTGACGGTCGGCCGGGTGGACCACCCGGCCTTTGCCGTCGCTTGCCGACCCAGGTCCGAGACCGGGCCGCCGCTCCCTGCCGGGCTCCGGCCCGTGAGCGGCGACAACTCCGGCGCCGGGCCCAGTTCTGAGGCTCAGCATCGAAAGGTGCGCCCGTGGTGACCTCACCGCCCAGCGTTGTCGTGGTCACCGGAGTCAGCCGGTTCCTCGGCGCATCCGTGGCCGCCCGCCTCGCCGCAGATCCCCGGATCGACCGTGTCGTCGGCCTGGATCCGCATGACCCGCCCGCACGCCTGCTCGGCCTGCTGGACGGGGTGGAGCGGATCCGGGCCGACGCGCGCGCGGCGACCGAGGCCATCGCGGAACTCGGTGCCGAGGCCGTCGTCCATCTGGCGGTGACCAGCGTCCCCGACCCGGCGCACGGCGGCCGCGCGGGGATGAAGGAACACAACGTCATCGGGACCATGCAGGTGCTGGCCGCCGCACAGGGCGCGCCGAACCTGCGCAAGCTGGTGGTGCGTTCCTCGACGGCCGCCTACGGGGCGTCGTTCCGCGACCCCGCGGTCTTCACCGAGGACACCGAGCCGCGCGCGGTGCCGCGTGGCCCGTTCGCACGGGACATCCTCGACATCGAGGGTTACGTCCGGGGTTTCCGCCGTCGCCGGCCCGAGGTCGCGGCGACCGTGCTGCGCTTCGCCCCGATGATCAGCTCGTCCGCCGAGACGTCGCTGACCAGGTATTTCTCCCAGCCCGTTGTCCCCACCGTGCTCGGCCGGGACGCCCGGCTGCAGTTCGTCCACGTGGACGACGCGCTCGAGGTGCTGCACCGCTCGGTGATCGAGGATCATCCGGGCACCTTCAACGTCGCCGGTTCCGGCGTGCTCATGCTGTCCCAGGCGGTTCGCCGGGCCGGCCGGATCGCCGTGCCGCTGCCCGAGACCGGGCTGTCCACCGCCGCCGCGCTCGTCCGCCGCCTGGGCGTCGAGCAGATCGGGCTGGACCAGATCGACCTCTTCGTGCACGGCCGGGTGGTCGACACCAGCCGGTTGATCCGTGAGTTCGGCTTCACCCCGCGCACCACCGCCATCGCGTTCGAGGAGTTCATCCAGTCGCACGCGGAGGGCTCCTCGCTCACCGCCGACCGGCTGGCGGCCGCCGAGCGGGCGATCCTGGACGGCATCAGGCAGGTGCGCGCGGCCGCCGGAGGTGATCACTGATGAGTCAGGACGAGTTCCGCGACATGCTGCCCGGCACCGCCGAGTTCCGGCTGCCCGAGGCGCCCCCACCCAAGAAGCTCAACGGCCGCCGCCCGATCCCGGAGAAACCGGACGAGCAGGTGGCGAAACTGGAGTCGACCGCCGGGCCGGAGCCGGACGCCATCGACGTGTGGGATCGGCGGGTCGCCGACGGCCTGGCCTTCCTGCGCCGGCGGCTGGCCGGGGCGTATGAGGTGGACGAGTTCGGCTTCGACCCGGAGCTGACCGAGGCGGTCTTCCACCCGATGCTGCGGGTGCTCTACCGCGACTGGTTCCGCACCGAGGTGTTCGGCACCGAGAACGTGCCCGGGCACGGCCCCGGCCTGGTGGTCGGCAACCACTCCGGCACGCTGGCGCTGGACGCGCTGATGCTGACCGTCGCGCTCCGGGAGAACCACCGGCACCTGCGGTTGCTCGGCGCCGACCTGGTCTTCCGGGTGCCCGGGATGAGCGAGCTGGCGCGCGCGGCCGGCGCCACTGTGGCCTGCAACCCGGACGCCGAGCGGCTGATGACCAACGACCAGCTGGTCGGCGTCTTCCCGGAGGGCTTCAAGGGGATCGGCAAGAAGTTCTCCGACCGGTACAAACTGCAGCGGTTCGGCCGGGGTGGCTTCGTCTCGGCGGCCCTGCGGACCGGGACACCGATCGTGCCGGTCGCCATCGTCGGCGCCGAGGAGATCTATCCGATCCTGGCCGATCTGAAGCCGCTGGCCCGCCTGCTGGGCGTGCCGTACTTCCCGGTCACCCCGACGTTCCCGGTGCTCGGCCCGCTGGGCCTGATCCCGCTGCCGAGCAAGTGGCTGATCGAGTTCTGCCCGCCGATCCCGACAGCGCATCTCACCGAGTACGCGGATGATCCGCTCGTCGTCTACAACCTGGCTGACCAGGTGCGGGAGACGATCCAGGCGACCCTGCACGAGCTTCTGCAGAAAAGGCCCGATCCGTTCGCCCGGTGACGAGTCGCGCGAACCGTCCTATAGTGACGATTGAGGGGCGGCCCCGGACTTGTCCGGCACCGCCCCTCGCCATGTTGTGGGGTCGCTAGAAGATGTTGCCCAGCAGGCCGCCGAGGACGCCGTCGTCGCCGGACTCCTCGCCGACACCGCCGGGCTGTGTCGGCGCCGGTGTCGGGCTGGTCGTGGTGCTGGCCGTCGGCGCCGTGCTGACCTGCGCCGACTTCGTCTTCTGGCCCTTGCCGGTCACGCCTGTCGTGCTGCTCGGCGTGGCCGTGCTCCCGGTCTGCGCCGGCTTGGTCGGCGCGGCGTTCTGACCGTTCGGCTTGGTCGTCTTGTCGCCGCCGCCGTCGCGATGGGTGCTCGGCGGCGTCTTGTCGGTGGGCTCGTCGCCGCAGCCGCGCAGTTTCGGGCCGAGCTGGTCGGTGCCGGCCGGGACGAGCTTCTCGCAGTCCAGCCCGGTGCGCAGCTGTTCGGTCCGCTGTGACACGTCCTGCAACAGGCCGAGCGAGGTCAGCGCCCGCTCCCGGTTGACGGTGGAGAGGTTCTGCAGCGCCGGCTCGAACGTCGTGCGCTGGTCCTTCACGAACGTGTCCAGTGTCTTCAGCTGCGTGGCGTCCTTACGCGACACCGCGGCTGTGGTGATCAGCTTGACGCCCTTGCGGGTGTCCGCGTCCATGTCGTCGAGCACACCCCGGAACCCGTCGGCGTTCCCGCCCATCGTGGTCGCCTCCTGCAGCCGGTTGCGCGCGAAGTCCAGCGACAGCTGCCCGCGGCTGGCGTCCGAGCCGGCGATGGCCAGCTGCGCGCGCTCGGTGGAGCGCTTCACGCCGTACAGGGCGTCGCCGGGCGCCGCGCTCTCGCTCGCCGCGGAGATTCCGGAGACGGCCATCGCGCCGGCGGCGACGCCGAGCACGATCGCGCCGCGGGTCCGGAACCGGCGGGCGAAAACCGATCGCCGTTCGGGGAGCTCGACGGGCGGCTCGGGTTCCGCCTCGACGGCGGTCCGGCCGATGCCGTCCCGCTCGGCCGTCGCGACCAGCATGGCGCGCAGCCCGACGCGGAATTCGGGATCGACCTGCCCGGCCGGCCGGGTGGCGGACAGGCGGTGGCTGAGCGCCACCAGTTCGGTCAGCTCGTCATCGGCGTGGCCGTGGTACCGGCCGGCGCCACCGAGGTCGTCGATCTGCTCCGCGAAGCGCTCGGCGCTCCGGGAGCTCGGAAAAGGGAACTTCACCGTGGGCACCTCCCCTCGCTCGTGAGTGTCCCGCCGGCTCGTGTGCCGGCGTCGGCGACCGGGCCGCCGCTGGCCGCCGCGGGTCGCATCCGGACAAACGCGCGACACGCGGGTCCGGTTACGGGTGCGGAAGGGGAGCATCGGGTATCGGAGATCGACATCTGAAAGCGCCCGATCAAGACTGGAACCCTTCCGGCAGGAGCCGGTTCAGTGCTCTGACCGCGCGATATTGCAGGGCTTTGATGGCGCCCTCGTTCTTGCCCATGGTCTGCGCCGTCTCGGCCACCGAGAAGCCCTGGAGGAACCGCAACACGATGCACTCCTGCTGTTCCGGGTTGAGCTGCTTGACCGCGGTGAGCAGAGCCACGTTCGTGATGTGGTCGACCACGGCGGATTCCGGACTGCCCTCCGGGCCGCGGTCCTCGCGATCGGCGTCGAGCACGTCGCCGGTGGTGACCTCGAGCCGGTAACGACCCGACTTGAAGTGGTCGGCGACCAGGTTGCGGGCGATCGTGACGAGCCAGGCGCCCAGGTCACGGCCCTGCCAGGTGAAGCTGCCGATGCGCTTGAGGGCGCGCAGGAACGTGTCGGACGTGAGGTCCTCGGCGAGCTGCCGGTTGCCGACCCGGAAGTAGACGAAGCGGAACACCGTGTCGACGTACCGGTCGTAGATCAGGCCGAACGCCTCGGACTCGCCGGCCTGGGCACGCTCGACCAGCGCCCACACCTCGGCGGCGGGGTCGCCGCGGTCGGGACGAGCCGGGTGCTTGGGCGGCTCGGTCTCGGTCGGCGGCCCGGTCTTGCTCTGCTGGGGCAGCACGACCGTGTGGTCGGTGCCGGGCGTCTCGCTCTCCGGCAGGTTCGATCGCTGGCCCGCGGTCGGCTGGGACGGCGGCCGGGGCGCGCCGAGCCGATTGCCGCCGAACTTGCCGTTGGCGCCGGGCGCCGGCACGGACGGCGAGTTGTTCAGCGGGCGCCGGTTCCCGGTGCGTCGCGGGCCGTCGCCGCGGATCGCGTTGGTGATCATTCCGTCGACCGATTCGCGGATGGCGTTCAACCCGTCACTGATTGCGTGCCTCCCGGCAAGGACGTCGCGGTGGTACGGGTCCCCGGCGTACACATGAGTCACTGCGCCTCCTCAACCCGGCGGGCCTGCGGCGACCGTGAATCCGTCCCGCCAGACTGGGATTCACGGCGTTTCCGTCCTTTGTGTGGCACAGCGGCCTCCTCGGGATGAGGGTGGTCACTCGCATACAAAAGGGGTGGGGTAACCCGCGGAAATCGCCGGTGACCTCACCCGTTCGTGTGGAGTCGGTTACGCAGACCGGAAGTATCGCCGAGTTCGGACACGGTGAGTCGCACACCATGTGCGGTGCGCACAAAGCCGCGAATCCGTCCTAACTCGGCATCCGGTATCAAGGTCACCCTGGTTCATCCGGCGGCCGGGACAACGGACCAGCTGTCCGCTGTCCCGTACGGGTGACGTCTGTGCCAGACTCGGGCGTCGTGGAGGAACCCGCCCCTGACCCGGTCGCCGCGGCTGCTGCCCGCCGCCCGCAGGCCGCCGCTCTCATCGCCGGCGACACCGTTGTGACCTGGGCAGACCTGGATGCCAAGGTCACCGAGGCGGCCCACTTCGTGGCCGGCCGGACGTCGCCCGGTGATCGCGTCGCATTCGTGCTCGGCAATACCGTGGACTTCGTCGTCACCTGGTTCGCCACCTTGCGCGCCGGTCGCGTCGCGGTTCCGCTCAACCCGGCCTACACGGCCGACGAGGTGTCGCACGCGATCGCCGACGCCGGGTGCGCGCTGATCGTGATCGGACAGGCGGACGAGTTACGACTGGGTCTGCGCGAGTCGTGCGTCCGTCCGGATTTCGACAACGCGGCGCGGGCCGAGCTCCCACCGGTGGCCGCCGGCGACCTCGCGGTGCTGCTCTACACGTCCGGCACCAGTGGCCGGCCGAAGGCGGCGATGCTCACCCACGGCGCGCTCGCGGCGAACCACGAGCAGCTCGACCGGATCGAGCCGCCGGTGGTCGGCCCGGACGACGTGGTGCTGCTCGCGGTGCCGTTCTTCCACGCCTACGGGCTGAACACCGGCCTCGGCAGCGTGGCGCACCACGCGGCGACGGGTGTGCTGGCCGACCGGTTCGACCCGGCGGAAGCGGCCGGGCTGGTCGCGAACCACGGCGTGACCGTCGTGGTCGGCGTGCCGGGGATGTACCAGGCCTGGACACAGCTGCCCGGCGGGATCGAGGCGCTGCGCGGGCTGCGGACCGCGGTGTGCGGGGCGGCGCCGCTGGACCAGGCGACCGCCGCGCGCTTCGAGGCCGCGACGGGCAAGACCATCCTCATCGGGTACGGCCTGACGGAGTGCGCCCCCGTGCTCACCACCACCGCCGTGAGCGACCGGGGGAAGACCGGCTCGATCGGGCGCCCGCTGCCCGGGGTGGAGCTGTCCCTGCGTACGCGCAATGGTCTCGAATTGTGGCGGGACGGCACGGTGTCGCCGGAGGAGGATCTCGCCGAGCTGGACCTCGCGCCGCCCGGCTCGGCGGGCACCGACCCGGGGGAGATCGTGGTGCGCGGCCCCAACCTGTTCGGCGGGTACTGGCCGGACGGCTCGGGCGGGCCGGACGCCGACGGCTGGTGGGCGACCGGGGACATCGCGTACGCGGATGCCGACGGCGACCTGATCCTGGTCGACCGGATCGGGGAGTTGATCCTGGTCAACGGCTTCAACGTCTATCCTGCGGAGATCGAGCGGGTGCTGGACGCCCATCCCCGGGTGGCCGAGTCCGCGGTGGTCGGGCGGCTGGACCGGCGGACCGGGCAGCATCCGCACGCCTACGTCGTCGTCAGCGGCGACCCGGCGCCCTCGGTGACCGAGCTGCAGGTGCACTGCGCCGCGCGGCTCGCCCGGTTCAAGCTGCCGACGATCGAGCTGGTGGCGTCCCTGCCGCGCTCGCCCAGCGGCAAGGTACGGAAGAGAGAGCTGCCATGAGCGAGCTTGCGAGCGAATCATCGGGCTCAGTCAAGAACTCATGGCGACGCCGGAGCGCAGCGGAGGTGGCGGCATGACGCGTGTGACGTTGATCAGCCGGGCCGGGTGCCACCTGTGTGAGGTGGCCGAGCAGACGCTGGACCGGATCGCGCCCGGCCAGTGGACCCGGGTGGACGTGGACTCGTCGATCGAGTTGCAGCGCGACTACGACGATCGGGTGCCGGTCGTACTCCTGGACGGCAAGGAGCACGGGTACTGGCGGGTCGAGGAGGCTCGGCTGATCCGGGATTTGGCTCGACAGCCCGGTGAGCCCCGCTTGTAGATTGCTCCGGTGACAGCAAAGCACCTGGTCTGGGACTGGAACGGAACCCTTCTCGACGATCTTCACCTGGTGGTGTCGTCGACCAACGAGGCCTTCGCCACGGTCGGCGGGCGGCCGGTCGAGGCGGACGAGCACCGGCGGGCGTTCCGGCGCCCGGTCGCCGAGTTCTACGCCGAGATGCTGGGCCGGGCGGTGGACGACGAGGAGTTCGGCCGGCTGGACCGGATCTTCCACGACGCGTACCGGCTGGGCCTGACCGACATCCGCCTGGCGGCCGACGCGACGGCTGCGATCAAGGCCTGGCCGGGTACGCAGTCGCTGCTCTCCATGTGGTTCCACGACGAGCTGGTGCCGGCCGTGGAGACGTACGGGCTGGCCGGTGTCTTCAGCCGCATCGACGGGCTGCGCACCGAGGTGGGCGGCGACCTGAAGGCCGGGCACCTGGCGCGGCACCTGGCGGGGCTGGGTATCGCCGGCAGCGACGTGGTGCTGATCGGTGACTCGCTCGACGACGCGGCCGCGGCGGACTCGGTCGGCGCCGGCTCCGTCCTTTACACGGGTGGCTTCACCGATCCCGTGAGATTGCGCGAATCGGGCCGTACGGTGGCGGACTCGCTCGTCGAAGCGGTGAAGCTGGCAATGTCACTCTGAGTCGATTGGCCCTGGTGGGGTATCACACGTAATACTCGACAGGTCGGCTCGGCTAACACAGTCGAGTCGATCTTGTCCAATTGTCCCGACAAGATCGCGATTTGTGCACGCCTTCACAAGCGCCTACTCTGTGGCTTCGACGAGCCCCGCTACCACAGACGCCCCACGAGGGTCTCACCGGTATCGCACAGAACGGGCTCACCGCAGATTCGCCTCGTCGGCACGGAGTCAGATGAGCCAGCAGCGTCACGGAAGCACGCCCGGCGAAGCCGGTGACGTCCCGGCCTTCCCGGATCTCCCGGAGGCGACTATCGCTCGGCTGCCCGAATACCTGCGCGCCCTTCATCATCTGGCCGAGGCCGGTGCGGAAACGGTATCCAGCGAAGGTCTGGCCGCTGCGGCCGGGGTCAATTCCGCGAAACTCCGCAAGGATCTCTCACATCTGGGGTCGTACGGGACCCGCGGCGTCGGCTACGACGTCGCGCTGCTCGTCGACCAGATCGAGTACATCCTGGGCCTGGACAAGAACCGCGCGGTCTGTGTGGTCGGCGTCGGGAACCTCGGGCACGCGCTGGCGGGCTATGCGGGTTTCGCCAGCCGCGGCTTCCGGGTCGTCGCGCTCTTCGACGCCGACCACGGCAAGGTCGGCGAAGTGATAAACGGCATGGCGGTGCGCCACATCGACGACCTGGAAGCGGTCGCCGAGCAGGAGTCGATCGCGATCGGCGTCATCGCCACCCCGCCCACCGCCGCGCAGGCCGTGGCGGACCTGCTCGTCGCCGTGGGTGTGACAAGCATCCTGAACTTTGCGCCATGCGTGCTGTCGGTCCCGCCGAACGTCGATGTGCGCAAGGTGGATCTGGCCATCGAGTTGCAGATCCTCTCGTTCCATGAACACCGCAAGGCGTCGCTGACCGCCCTTCCCGGTGGAGTCGGCGGCAGCGCGGGTGACCAGGAGGCAGTCGGGTCGTGAATCTCCTCAGCATCGGTGCGTCCTACCGCACCGCCGACGTCGCCGTACTGGAACGGCTCACCATTCCTGAGGCCGAGGTGCCGCAGGTCCTGCAGAAACTTCTCGCCCAGCCGTACGTGAGCGAGGCAGTGCTCGTCTCGACGTGCAACCGCGTCGAGGTGTACGCGGCGGTCAGCGGGTTCCACGGCGGTCTCGGCGACATCTGCAACGTGCTCTCCCAGCACTCCGGCATCCCCGCCACCGAGCTGGCCGGGCACCTCTACGTGCACTACGGCGAGGCCGCTGTCCAGCACTCGTTCCGGGTCTCGTCCGGCCTCGACTCGATGGTGGTCGGGGAGGCGCAGATCCTGGGGCAGCTGCGGGACGCGTACCACGCGGCCACCGAGTCCGACTCGGCCGGCCGCCTGCTGCACGAGCTCATGCAGCAGGCGCTGCGGGTCGGCAAGCGCGCGCACGCCGAGACCGGCATCGACAAGGCCGGCCAGAGCGTCGTCACGGCCGCCCTGGAGGTGGCCGCCGACCACCTCGGCGGCGACCTGACCGGGCGTCCCGCGCTGGTCATCGGGGCCGGCGCGATGGGCTCGCTCTCCGTCGCCACGCTGACCCGCACCGGGGTCGGCCCCCTGCGGATCACCAACCGCAGCGCCGACCGGGCCGAGCGACTCGCCGAGGCGTACGGCGCGGTTGCCGTGCCGATCTCGGATCTTCCGTCCGTCCTTCGCGAGGTCGACATCGTCGTCAGCGCGACCGCCTCCACCGTGCCGGTGCTCACCCGGGAACTGCTGGGCGAGGTGCTGGCCGCCCGCTCCGAGAAGCTGGTCGTGCTGGACCTCGCCGTGCCCCGGGACGTCGCTCCGGACGCCGCCGGTCTGCCCGGCCTGGTCGTCGTCGATATCGACAGCCTGGCCGCCGGCCGTCGTGCCGCTCCGGCGGTGGCCGAGACGGCCGCGGTCGAGCAGATCGTCACCGGCGAGGTGGACAACTTCCTCGGCTGGATGCGCGGGGCGGAGATCGCGCCGACCGTGGCCGCTCTGCGCACCCGCGCGGAGGACGTCGTCACCGCGGAGATGCGCAAGCTCCTGAGCCGGCGCCCGGAATTCACCGAGGAGCAGCGGGCCGACGTTTCCCGTACCCTGCACCGGGTCGTCCAGCAGATCCTGCACTCGCCGACCGTGCGGGTGCGGCAGCTGGCCGCCGAGCCGGGTGGCGATCAGTACGCCGCGCTGCTCCGCGAGTTGTTCGACCTCGACGTCCCGCTGGCCACCCAGGCAGATGCCGTACCGCAGATCGGAGGTAAGGCGTGAGACCGCTGCGCCTCGGCACCCGCGGCAGCAAGCTGGCCCTGACCCAGTCCCGGATGGTCGCCGACGAGCTGACCACGGTCACCGGCCGGGCCGTCGAGCTGGTCCGCATCGTCACGCCGGGTGACACGTCCTCCGCGCCGGTCGCCCAGCTCGGTGTCGGCGTGTTCGTCTCCGCGCTGCGGGACGCGCTGCTCGCCGGTGAGATCGACTTCGCCGTGCACTCGTACAAGGACCTGCCGACCGCCGAGCACCCGCGCCTGGCGATCGCCGCCGTGCCCCGCCGGGAGGACCCGCGGGACGCTGTCGTGGCGAGCGACGGGCGCACTCTCGCGGATCTGCAGCCCGGCGCGATGGTCGGCACCGGCGCGGTGCGGCGCATCGCACAGCTGCGGGCGCACGGCCTGGAGTTGCAGGTCACGCCGATCCGGGGCAACATCGACACCCGGATCGCCCGGGTGCTGGGCCCCGCGGCCGACCTGGACGCGGTCATCCTGGCCCGGGCCGGCATCGCCCGGATCGCCCGGACCGATGTGATCACCCAGACGCTGGACCCGATGCTCATGCTGCCCGCCCCTGCCCAGGGTGCGCTGGCTGTCGAGTGCCGGTCCGGCGACACAGACCTGGTCGAGCTGCTGGCCGCGCTCGACCACGCACCGACCCGAGCCGCCGTGTGTGCGGAACGGGCGCTGCTGGCCACGCTGGAGGCCGGGTGTGCCGCCCCGGTCGCCGCATATGCCCGCCTCGTCCGGGGCAGGCATGCCGGCTCGGCCCTCGGGGACGGGCGCGGCGAGGAGATGATTCACCTGCGCGGTGCGGTGTTCAGCCCGGATGGGGTTCGAGCCATCCGGCTGTCGCGCACCGGAACGCCCGCCGGCGCGGCGGAGATCGGCAAGGCACTCGCCGCCGATCTCCTCGACGCCGGCGCCGATACCCTGATGGGGAGCACAGAATGACCACCCGCACCGCCCGTAAGCCAGCCGGACGCATCGCGTTCATCGGCGCCGGACCCGGCGACCCGGAGCTGCTGACCCGCCGCGCCTATGCCGCGCTGACCGATGCCGACCAGGTGGTCTACGACCGGGGTGTGCCCGAGTCGCTGCTGTCCGCGATCCGCGCGGAGGCCAAGGACGACGCCCAGTTCAGCCCGGCCGAGGGCGCCCCTGGCGACGTGGCCAAGGTGCTGCTCTCCGCCGCCAAGTCGGGCCTGTCCGCCGTACACCTGGTCGCCGGTGACCCGTTCGGCCACGAGTCGGTCGTCAAGGAGGTGCAGGCGGTCGCCCGCACCGCCGTGCACTTCGAGGTGATCCCGGGCATCGGGCAGGCCGAGGGCGTCGCCGCGTACGCCGGTGTGCCGCTGCCCGGCGTCCGCATCGCCGCCGACGTCGACGACGTGACCTCGCTCGACTTCGACGCGCTGGCCGGCGCGGCGCAGAAGGGCTCGTTCGCCGTCGCTGTCGACGCCGGTGACCTGGCCGCCGTCCGGGACGGGCTGCTCGCGTCCGGCGTCGAGCCGGGGGTCCCGGTCGCGGTGACCGGCGACGGCACCGGTGAGACGCAGTACACCACCACCTCGACGGTCGACAGTTTCGTGGCCGCCGCGCTCGGCTTCACCGGCCGGGTCGTGCTGACCGTCGGCGCCGAGGTCGGCGAGCGGGACGCGCTGAGCTGGTGGGAGAACCGCCCGCTGTACGGCTGGAAGGTCCTGGTCCCGCGGACCAAGGAGCAGGCCGGCGCGATGAGCGCGCGGCTCCGGGCGTACGGCGCCATCCCGTGCGAGGTGCCGACCATCGCGGTCGAGCCGCCGCGCACCCCGGCGCAGATGGAGCGTGCGGTCAAGGGCCTGGTCGACGGCCGGTACGCCTGGGTCGTCTTCACCTCCGTCAACGCCGTCCGCGCCGTCTGGGAGAAGTTCGCCGAGCACGGCCTGGACGCCCGCCACTTCGGCGGCGTGAAGATCGCCTGCATCGGCGAGGCCACCGCCGAGGCGGTCCGCGCGTTCGGCATCCAGCCCGAGATGATCCCGGCCGGTGAGCAGTCCAGCGAAGGCCTGCTCGCCGAGTTCTCGCCGCACGACGAGATCCTCGACCCGGTCGGCCGGGTGCTGCTGCCCCGCGCCGACATCGCGACCGAGACCCTCGCGGCCGGCCTGATCGAGCGGGGCTGGGAGGTGGACGACGTGACCGCGTACCGGACGGTGCGGGCCGCGCCGCCGCCGGCCGAGATCCGCGACGCGATCAAGTCGGGCGGCTTCGACGCGGTGCTGTTCACCTCGTCCTCGACCGTCCGGAACCTGGTCGGCATCGCCGGCAAGCCGCACGCGCGGACGGTTGTCGCGGTGATCGGCCCGAAGACCGCGGAGACCGCGATCGAGTTCGGCCTGCGGGTGGACACCCAGCCGCAGAACGCCTCGGTGCCGGACCTGGTCGAGGCCCTCGCCGAGTACGCCTTGGAGCTGCGCGAGAAGCTGGCGGCAATGCCCGCCAAGCAGCGCCGTGGCTCGAAGGTGCAGGGCCCGACGGCCCTCCGTTTCCGCTGATGTTCTGCAACGCGCCGGGGATCATCCCCGGCGCGTTCTGCTTTTAGGGAGACACCGATGTCCTTCCCCGACATCCGCCCGCGCCGGCTCCGGCGCACCCCCGCGATCCGCCGCCTGGTCGAGGAGACCCGCCTCGCCCCGGCCGAGCTGATCCTGCCGCTCTTCCTCAAGGAAGGCATCACCGAGCCGAAGCCGATCAGCTCGCTCCCGGGCGTCTTCCAGCACAGCCGGGAGTCGCTGCTCAAGGCCGCGCACGAGGCGGTCAGCGCCGGCGTCGGCGGCCTGATGCTCTTCGGCGTGCCGGACAACGCGAACAAGGACGAGACCGGCTCGGCCGGCCTCGACCCGGACGGCATCCTCAACGTCGGCCTCCGCGACCTGCGGGCCGAGTTCGGCGACGCCACGGTGATCATGGGCGACCTCTGCCTCGACGAGTTCACCTCGCACGGGCACTGCGGGGTGCTCGCCGCTGACGGCTCCGTCGACAACGACGCCACGCTGGAGATCTACGGCCGGATGGCGGTCGCCCAGGCCGAGGCCGGCGCCCACATGGTCGGCCCCTCCGGCATGATGGACGGCCAGATCGGCGTGATCCGCAAAGCCCTCGACGCGGCCGAGCACCAGGACATCTCGATCCTGGCCTACTCGGCGAAGTTCGCGGGCGCCTTCTACGGCCCGTTCCGGGAAGCCGTGGAATCAACGCTGCAGGGAGACCGGCGGCAGTACCAGCAGGACCCGCCGAACCTGCGTGAGGCGCTGCGCGAGGTCGACCTGGACGTCGCCGAGGGCGCCGACATCGTGATGGTCAAGCCGGCCCTGCCCTACCTCGACGTGATCGCCGCGATCCGGGAGCGGGTGACCGTCCCGGTCGCCGCCTACCAGGTCTCCGGGGAGTACTCGATGGTCGAGGCGGCCGCGGCCAACGGCTGGATCGACCGGGACCGGACCATCCTGGAGACGCTGACCTCGATCAAGCGAGCCGGCGCCCAGATCACCCTCACCTACTGGGCCACCGAGGTCGCCCAGTCATTGCGGCTCTAGACGCTGGACGAGCTGGGCTACATCCGCGATGTATTCGAACCAGTCGCGGTCGGACTGGTAGCCCAGCTCGGCGTTGACCTTCAACATCGACTCGTTGTGCTGCGCGTTCCACGTCTGCACCTGACGCAGGCCGGACTCGGCGGCGCGCAGCTCGAACAGCATCCGTGCCTTGATCGCCCGGTCGATGCCGTAACCGCGGTGCTCCCGGACGACGATCGTGTCGTACTGATCGGCGCGCTCCGGGTGCTGCGCCGGAACGACCACCTCGGTCAGCCCCGCCACCGCGCCGGTCGACTCGTGGATCGCCAGCACGATGTACGGCTTCAGCCCGCGCCGATGCAGCGTGTCCAGCGACTCCCGCAACCGCTCCGGGTCCGACGAACGCGGGGTCAGGTCCAGATCGTCGTCGTCGGTCTGCGCCTCCGCCTTCGCCCGCGCATACGGCTCCAGGAGCCCGGCGGGCGGGCCACCGGGGTGATACTCCACCCGGTAGCCGGTGCTGATGCTGCCGGCCATCGTGCCCAGAGCCGCCCAGTCGACCGTGTCCAGACTCAGGACACTGCGAGTCTCCACATACTCCCGCTCGAAACCGAGTGACTCGTAGAAGCCGATCGCCGGGGTGCCGCCGATCGCCTCCACCCCGATCGAGGAGAAGCCTTCGAGGTACGCCCGTCGAGCGGCCACCGCGAGCAGCTCGCTGCCCAGTCCACGCCGTCGCAGCTGGGGCTTCACCAGGATCTCGAGCACCCCGATGTCACCCAGCAGCAGGATGCTGACCAGGGCGTAGATCGTGCTCTCCCCCTCGGGGAGACGGTCGTCCTCGGCGACCCAGCAGATCCTGCGCTCGCCCGGCATGGTCTCGGCGAGATAGTCCCTGACCTGCACGTCACGCCAGGGTGGATCGTCCGGGAGGTCGGTCGCCAGCACCGCGTTGACCGTCTCCACCAAGGAGTGGATCTCGGCCGCGGACGCGGAGCGGGGATCCCATTCACGCACCCTCACCCGTACATCGTGCCGTTTAACGGACCTTCAGGGAAGTGCTGACCACGCAAAAGTACGCATCCACTCACCGAGCGTCGTCATCGCTCGTCTCCGAACAGCCCCGCCGACCCCGTTGCGGGATCAGGCCCGGCTGTCCCGGCCGTAGGCGTTCGCGGCCTCGAACACCTTCTGCGCCGACGCCTTGAGCGTGCCGCCGTTGTAGTTCAGAACCGCGTCCCACCAGGAGTCGGCCCTGGACAGGTCACGGATGCCGCCCTTGGAGTCCTTGCAGAGCTGCGTGGCGGCGACCAGTGCGGCGTCGTCGATGTCGTTGATGTTGGCGACCCCGTCCCGGTCGGCGTCGACCTGGAACGCCTGCCAGGCCGACGGCACCAGTTTCATCGGCCCGACCTCGCGGTCATACGTCGTGTCCTGATCCAGCACACCCCGATCGGTGTCGTTGACCAGGATCCGGCCGCCCTGCCCGTCCAGCGGCAGGCCGAAGATCGTCGGCTCGGCCACCCCGTTCGCCCCGAGCACCGCGCCGTTCGAGCTGCCGTGCGCGGACGCCACCTTGCCCACCGCGGCGAGCGTCGTCCAGGTCAGGTGACAGGTCGACATGGTCCGCTGGGCGACCAGCTCGGCATACCCGTACGCCTGGACCGCGATCACCGGGATCCCCGCCTTGGTGCCGACCGTCTGCGCCCAGGCCGCCAGCGCATCCGCCGGGCGATTCACCGCTGCCGTGCCGGGCGCCCCGCCTCCCGGGACACCGCCCGTTCCCGGCACGCCGCCCGTCCCGGGCACGACCCCGGTGCCGGGGATCACTCCCGTCCCGGTCGGCACCCCGGCGCCTGTCGCAGGCGGAATCGTGTAGCCCGGCACCGCGTTGCTGCCGCCCACACCGGGAAGGCCACCGACTCCGTACGGATCACTGGCCGACGGTGCCGGAGCCGCCCCGGCGCCACCGAAGATTGGCGTGGCACTCGGCGTCGGCGCCGCCTCCAGCGCCCGGGGCACGAGGTACACCCCCGCCGTCCCGGCGAGCCCGATCAGCGCGAGCACCACGACGCTCGGCAGGATCACGCGCCCGCTCGGACGCCGCGCCCACGCCGCCACGCCGCGGCCACCCCGGGCCACCAGTCCCACCGACCGTCGCGCCAGCCCGCGCTTACCCCCCGCCGCACCGGCCTCGCCCTTGTCAGCGGCCTCGCCGTTGTCGGCGGCCTCGGCCTTGTCGGTACCGGCCTTGTCCGTACCGGCCTTGTCCGCCGCTGCTGACTCGTTGCCGGTCTCGGTGGCGGCCGTCTTGTCGGATCCTGTCGCCTTGGCCGAGTCCTCGCCCGGAGACGACACGCCGGAGTCCTTCTTCGCGGCAGCGCTCGTCTTCTCCGCACCAGCCTTACCCGGGTCGGAGGCGGTCTTCTCCGTGTCCGCCTTACCCGCGCCGGAAGCGGACACCTCCGCGCCAGCCGTGCCACCGACGACCGCCTTGCTCGCGGTCGTCTTGTCGGCACCTGTATCAGCCGGTTCGCCCGCTTTCGCCTTGCCCGCTTCCTCAGTCTTGCTCGCAGACGCACTCGCCGTGCCGGCACTTCCCGCGCCAGCACTCGCCGTCCCAGCACTCGCCGCGCCGGGAGTCGCCGCGCTGGGAGTCGCTGCGGCGGGAGTCGCCGCGCTGGGAGTCGCCGCGGCGGCAGACTTGTCCGACCTGCCCGACCTGGGCGGCGGCGTGCTCTTACCGCCGGTGGAAGCCCCGCCCGGCGCAGCCCCCGAACTGCCCAGCGGGCCGCCCTGAGGGGGCGCCGCCGACCGCAACTCCGGCCGCTCTGCTGGGGTCTTCGGTGCCTCCGCCACGCGCTCGACCCTACCGGGCCGCGACCAACGTTGGGAAAGTCGTCGGAGACCTGTGGACAACGCTTCGGCAAAGGCGCTTTACGCTGGTCCGATGCCGCGTTATGACTTCCGCTGCCGCGCCTGCGGTGACACCTTCGAGCTCAGCCGCCCGATGCGCGAGTCCGCCGAGCCTGCCACCTGCCCGCAGGGCCATGACGACACCGTCAAGCTGCTGTCCACAGTCGCCGTCACCGGTCGCGGCGCCGCCACCCCGGCCCCCGGCGCCGGCGGAGGCTGCTGCGGCGGCGCCTGCGGCTGCTGACCCGGCCCCGGCAACCGCCAGGCGCCGAGGGGGCCGCCAGCCACCGAGCGCCCGCCAGCCACCGAGCGCCTGTCACGACCGAGCGTCCCCCGGCCTCTGAGCGTCCGCCGGCCACCCGCCACCACCGAGTGCCTGCCGCCATCCAGCGCCCGTCACCACCCACCGCCGAGCGCCAGCCACCCAGCTCCGCACCACCCGCTCAGCGCCCGCCATCCGACCCTGCCAACGTCGCGGTCCCGGCTGGCGCTCACGGTTGTTTTCCCGCCCGATAGCAACCGTGAGCACCAGCCAGAACCTCAGGGCGCGCCGCGACCGTGACCAACGGCGGCCTCCCGGGTGCTCCACGCTGCGCCTGTCGCACGGAGTTTGGCGTCGAAGGCCTTCTTCGGCTGGTGCTCGTCGCACGAAGGCTGGCCCGTGCTCGTCGCACGAAGGCGGGCCCGCGCGTGCGCTTCCACACCCCGCGGGCCCGTGGGGGTTTGGGCTCTGACCGTGCCCACCCACGGAGATCGCCCTGGAGGGTTTCGCGTTCTGGGCCGCCTCGCGGCCCTGCGAAGCCCGCAAGGGTCCCCGCGGGAGCGACGATCCGGACCACAGCGGAGAGGGGACCTGAAAGATCTTGAAGTTGATCCTTTCATCACCCGAAGGAGTGATCTGATTCACTCCTTACCTCAAACCGCTCGATACCGGTCGTCCGTCGACATTGGTGGTCAACCCGCTGTCCATTCTCACCCTCGGTGACTGTCGATGAGCCCTCCGCCGAGAAATCTGCCCAGCTCAACGCTCCTTTCCCAGGGGATGGGACAACACGTACGGGTACACCCGAACGGCCCGGCGGTTTTGCCCGAGCGCGTCGTTTCCGCGTTCAGTCTCTTTCGTTACGACACCCGTAATCCCGTATGCCGATGTCGATCCCACTCTTCGGTGAAGTACTCCGTAAGGGGTCGGCCGTGGCGGGAACTTGGTTACCGTCCGTTTCTACGATGGGCGGTGACTCAGAGATACGGCAGCATGAGTCACGACTTCCAAAGGGGGCGGAGGTTCCACCGTGTCGGGACGGATCGAGCTACCCAGTGGCCTCGTGACCTTTATGTTCACCGACATAGAGGGGTCAACACGACTGGCCCGGATGCTCGGTGACACCTATCGCGCTGTGCTGAACGCACATCGCTCTGTGTTACGCGCGGCGCTGAGTGACTTCGGTGGTGTCGAACTCTTGACGGAGGGTGACTCCTTCTTCGTGGCGTTCGACAACGCCGAGGCTGCCGTGGCGGCCTGTGTGGAGGCCCAGCGGCGACTGGCCGCGTTCGACTGGCCACGCCCGGACGCGGCGCCGAAGGTCCGGATGGGACTGCACACCGGGCACGCCACGCCGATCGGGGTGGAGTACGCGAGCCCCGAAGTGCACCGCGCGGCCCGGGTCGCCGCCGCCGCGCACGGTGGGCAGGTGCTCTGCTCGGAGGCCACCGCCCTCGCCGTGACCACGAACTTCTCTGTCACCAAGGAGATCCTGGCCGGTGTGGACCTGCTCGACCTGGGCGCGTTCCGGCTGCGTGGCTTCGACGACGACGAGCGGATCTTCCAGGTGCTCGCGCCGGGTCTGGAGCGCGAGTTCCCGCGCCCGCGGACCGCGCAGGCGCCCCGCCACAACCTGCCGGCCGAGCACAGCTCGTTCGTCGGCCGGCAGGCTGAGGCGACCGAGCTGGCCGAGCTGATCAGCCACCATCGGCTGGTCAGCGTGGTCGGCCCGGGTGGCGCCGGCAAGACGCGGCTCAGCCTGAAGGTGGCCGAGCAGGTGCTCGACGCGTATCCGGGTGGCGTGTGGACGATCGACGCGGAGAGCGCGTCCGGTGGGCTGCCGGCCGCGCTCGCCTCGGCCTTGGGGCTGCGCCCGGAACCCGGCCGGCCGATGATCGAGACGCTGGTCGAGCAGTGCGCCGAGCGCCGCATGCTGGTGATCCTGCAGACCTGCGACGCGGCGCCCGGGCTGACCGCGACGCTGGCGCATCGGCTGCTGTCGCGCTGCCGCCGGTTGGATGTGCTGGCCACCGGTCGCGCGCCGCTGGGCCTGCCGGGGGAGACCGTGTGGCGGATCCCGCCGATGGTCCCGGCTGACGCGTTCGCGCTGCTCAAGGAGCGGGCGGCAGCGGCTCTCGGCGGCCGTCGCAGTGACGACGACGAGCATCTCGCCGAGCTCGCGGCTCGGTTGGAGGGTTCGCCGCTGGCCATCGAGCTGGCCTCGGCCCGGCTGCGGCTGTTGCCGGCCGAGCTGCTGGCACGACGGCTGGACGATCCGATCGGCGCGCTGGACAGCGACGCGTGCGGCGACGGGCGGCACGACAGCTTGCGGAACAGCCTGGAGTGGTCGTACCGCAGGCTCGGCAGCCGCGCCACCGAGCTGCTGCACCGGCTCGCGGTCTACGCCGGCCCGGTGGACCTCGCGACCGTCGACTGGTGCGGCGAGGGCGCCCTCAGCGCGCTCTCCGAGCTGGTCGAGAAGTCGCTGGTCGAGGTGGTGCCGGGGCCGCGCTACCGGATGTCGGACCTGGTCCGGTCGTACGCGCTGCGCCGCCTCGCCGCCACCGGTGACGAGCCCGCCGCCCGGGACCGGCATCTCGCCTGGTCGCTGGAGACGCTCACGGACGTCGCGGTGGACACCGACGGCCAGCGGCGGACGGTGTCCCTGACCGACCTCGGCCCGTACGTGTCGGAGTGGCAGGCCGCGCTGCGCTGGGCGTCCGCGGGTGGTGACGTGCGAGCCGGTCTGCGTCTGGCCGGCGCGCTGAACCCGTGGTGGCGCGAGCACGGCGGCGCCGGTGAGGGCCGCGCCCTGCTCACCCGGCTGTACGAGCGCGCCGACGAGGAGGCCGACCCGGCCGGGCTGGCGCAGGCGTACTTGATCCACGCCGACCTGGCCGACGAGGAGTCCGAGCGGGACGCGTTCCTGATCCGTGCGGAGGCCGCGGCCCGCCGGGCCGGTGACCCGGCGCTGCTCGTGCGGGCGCTGGGAAGCCGCCGGATCCGGCTCGACGAGCACGGCGAGCAGGCGACCGAGGTCTCGTGCCGGTCGGTGATCGCCGAGGCGGAACAGGCCGGGGTGGCGACCGAGTCGCTGCCGGCGGTGCTGGCGCTGGCCGAGCTGTTCTGGCGGCGCGGCGCGCTGACCGAGGCCGCCGAGTTGCTGGGCGCTGCCCGCCACTTGGAGGCCGGCCGCCCCGAGGACCGCGGGCGACGTGCCGTGGACTGGCTGCTCGGCATGGTCGCGCTGCGCCGCGGTGACCTGGTGGCCGCGCACGATCACCTGGTGGTGGCGTTGCGGTCGCGGCTGCGGCACGGTTTCCGGGGCGCGGCCGCCGATGCGGTGGCGGCGATCGCTGCCCGCTGCGCGCTGGGCGGGGACGCGGTGAACGCGACGGTGCTGTTCGGCGGGGCGGAGGCGGCTCGCGGCGCCCGCCGCACGGAGTCGTTCGGCGCGTTCTGGTCGGAGCAGCAGATCGCGCTGCGGCTGGCGCTCGGCGACGCCGCGTTCGACGCCGCCTACGCGGACGGCGCCAATCTGGGCTTCGATCGGATCGTCGCGATGGCCCTGGCCGTCGAGCATCCCGACCTCGAGGACGGTGCCGCCAGGTTTGCCCAGATAGTGCGCTGATCGGCTCATTCTGAAGATCGGATGATGCGGATCACCCCGACTACTGATCTGATTAGGGCGTGTCCGTACAGGCGCTGCCATGATTCATCTGCCACTGGTCCGACAAGGACCGTTGAGAGCTCTCGCCGTCCGGCTGGCGATGGCACTGCTGCTGGTGCTGAGTGCGGTCACGATCGTCTATGTGGACCGCGCCGGCTACCGGGACGTGAACGACGACGGCCTCACCCTGCTCGACTGCTTCTACTACGCGGTCGTCTCGCTCTCCACCACCGGCTACGGCGACATCACGCCGGCCACCCAGAGCGCCCGGCTGGTCAACGTCCTGTTCATCACGCCCGCCCGCGTGCTGTTCCTGATCATCCTGGTCGGCACGACTCTGGAAGTGCTGACCGACCAGTACCGCAGGGGCCTGCGGATCAGCCGGTGGAGGCGGAAGTTGAAAGACCACGTGATCATCTGTGGCTACGGCACCAAGGGCCGGGCCGCGGTTGCCGCGCTGCTGGAGACGGGCTACGACAAGACCCGCATCGTGATCGTGGAGAACCGCGCGGCCGCCGTCCGGCAGGCGACCGCCAACGGCTTCGTGGTGATCGAGGGCAGCGCGACCCGCTCGTCGGTCCTGCTCGAGGCGGACGTCAAGAACGCCAAGTCGGTGATCATCGCGACCGATCAGGACGAGGCGTCCGTGCTGATCACGCTGACCGTGCGCCAGCTCACCGCCGGCCAGGTCCGGATCATCGCCGCGGTCCGCGAGCAGGAGAACGCCGCGCTGCTCAAACAGTCCGGCGCGCATCACGTGATCGTCTCCTCGTCGACCGCGGGCCGCCTGCTCGGCCTCACCACCACCGCGCCCCCGCTGATCGACGTTGTCGAGGACCTGCTCACCCCGGGCCAGGGCATGGCGCTCGCGATGCGCTCCGCCGAGCGCGCCGAGGTCGGCCGCAACCCGCGCGAGCTCTCGACCCTGGTCGTCGCGTTGATCCGCCGCGGCAAGGTTCTCCCGCTCGGCGGCGAGAAGGTCGTCACCATCGAGACCGGCGACCTGCTGGTCTACATCCGCGCCGACGAAGCGGCCTCGGCAGGCGTCGCGCTCTGAGCGAGTTCGGCGGCGCCCTGCTGCTCGGCGCCCCCTGAAGATCAACTTCAAGATCTTCAGGTCCTACGTCCGCTGTGGTCCGGATCGTCGCTCCCGCGGGGACCCTTCCGGGCTTCGCAGGGCGCTGGCGCGCCCAGAACGCGAACCCCTCCAGGGCGATCTCCGTGGGTGGTCCCGCTCAGAGCACAAACCCGGTCCACACCTCCCGCTCGCTGCAGAGCCCTGCCCGTCGGAGTCCGCGACGTAGTCGCCGGCTCACGGCAGCGACGCGCCCCCTCTTCCGGCTGGTCCTCATGGGCGTTATGAGGCACGAATAACGCCCATGAGGACCAGCCGGAACCGCAACCCGCGGCTTGGGCTGAAGCGGCGGCGGGCTCGCGCCGGCGACGGCCACGGGCGTCGGCTCACGGCGTACCCAGGGAATGGCGAAGGCCCGGCACCGAGCGGCGCCGGACCTCCGAGCGGAGCTAGAGAATCGTCCAGGTGTCCCCGGAACCGAGGAGATCGTTGAGCATCTCCTCGGGCGTGCCGGTCGACTGCGACCGTGCGTCGACCAGCTGCTTGCGGACGATCTCGTCGTAGGAGGGCCGCTGCACGTTGCGGAACACCCCGATCGGTGTCGTGTTCAGATCAGAGCCGGAGAGCCGGGACAACGCGAACGCGTAGGCCGGGTCCTCCACCGTCGCGTCGTGGACCAGCGGTGTCCCGCCCTGCTGGACGCGCAGGCCGAAGCTGCCCTCGGGGTGCACGACCGACCACTCGTTCTCCCGTCCGAACGTGATCGGCTGGCCCTGCTCCAGGCGGATCAGGTGCTCGTCGCGGGACCCGGCATCCTTGATCAGGTCGAACGCGCCGTCGTTGAAGATGTTGCAGTTCTGGTAGATCTCGACGAACGCGGAGCCCTCGTGCTCGGCGGCGGCCCGCAGCACCGACTGCAGGTGCTTGCGGTCCGAGTCGATGGTCCGCGCCACGAACGTCGCCTCGGCGCCGAGCGCCAGGGAGAGCGGGTTGAACGGCGAGTCCGCCGACCCGGCCGGCGTCGACTTGGTGATCTTGCCGAGCTCAGAGGTCGGGGAGTACTGCCCCTTGGTCAGGCCGTAGATCCGGTTGTTGAACAGCAGGATCTTCAGGTTGACGTTGCGGCGCAGCGCGTGGATCAGGTGGTTGCCGCCGATCGACAGCGCGTCCCCGTCGCCGGTGACGACCCAGACGCTCAGGTCGGGCCGGGACGCGGAGAGGCCGGTCGCGATCGCCGGTGCGCGGCCGTGGATCGAGTGCATCCCGTACGTGTTCATGTAGTACGGGAAACGGGACGAGCACCCGATCCCGGAGACGAAGACGATGTTCTCCCGCGGGATGCCGAGCTCCGGCATGAAGCCCTGCACGGCGGCGAGGATCGCGTAGTCACCGCAGCCCGGGCACCAGCGAACCTCCTGGTCGGACTTGAAGTCCTTCGCGGTCAGTTTCAGCGGAATCGTGGGGCTAGCCATTCTTGACCACGTCCTCCAACATGCTCTCCAGCGTCGCGGCGGTGAACGGCAGGCCGCTGACCTGGTTGAACGGCACCGCGTCAACCAGATAACGGGCCCGGATCACGTGGGCGAGCTGGCCGAGGTTCATCTCCGGGATGACCACTTTCTCGTACGACTTCAGGACCTCACCGAGGTTGGCCGGCAGGGGCGACAGGTGACGCAGGTGCGCCTGGGCGATCGTCAGGCCCCGCTGCCGCAGCGCCCGGCACGCCGCTCCGATCGGCCCGTACGTCGAACCCCAGCCCAGCACGAGGATGCGGGCGGCCTCCGACGGGTCCTCGACGTCGATGTCCGGGACTCCGATCGCCTCGATGCGGGCGGCTCTCGTCCGTACCATGAAATCGTGGTTCTCCGGGTCGTAGGAGATGTCGCCGGTCTTGTCGGCCTTCTCCAGCCCGCCGATCCGGTGTTCCAGCCCCGGGGTGCCCGGCACCGCCCACGGCCGTGCCATCGTCGCCGGGTCCCGCAGGTAGGGCAGGAACTTGCCGTCGGGTGAGTTCGGCTCGGTCGCGAACGAGACCGACAGGTCGGGCAGTTCGTCGACCGACGGCAGCAGCCACGGCTCGGAGCCGTTGGCCACGTAGTTGTCGGAGAGCAGGATGACCGGCGTCCGGTAGGTCAGGGCGATCCGCGCCGCCTCCAACGCGGCGTGGAAGCAGTCCGACGGGGATTTCGGCGCGACCACGGCCAGCGGCGCCTCGCCGTGCCGGCCGTAGAGCGCCATGTTGAGGTCGGCCTGCTCGGTCTTCGTCGGCATACCGGTCGACGGCCCGGCCCGCTGCACGTCGACGATCACCAGCGGCAGCTCCAGCGCGATGGCCAGGGAGATCGTCTCGCCCTTGAGCGCCACGCCCGGCCCGGAGGTCGTGGTGACCCCCAGCGCCCCACCGTACGCCGCGCCGAGTGCCGCCCCTATCGCCGCGATCTCGTCCTCGGCCTGCATCGTGGTGATGCCGAACCGCTTGTGCTTGGAAAGCTCGTGCAGGATGTCGGAGGCCGGCGTGATCGGGTAGGCGCCCAGGAACAGCGGCAGCTTGGAGCGCACCGCCGCGGCCACCAGCCCGAGCGCGAGAGCCTGGTTGCCGGTGATGTTCCGGTACGTCCCCGGCAGCATCTTGGCCGGCTTGATCTCGTAGCGCACCGAGAACGCCTCGGTGGTCTCGCCGTAGTTCCACCCGGCCCGGAACGCGGTCTTGTTCGCCTCGACCAGCTCCGGCCGCTTGGCGAACTTGCGCTCCAGGAACCGCAGCGTCGACTCGAACGGCCGCGAGTACATCCAGCTGAGCAGGCCGAGCGCGAACATGTTCTTGGCGCGTTCGGCGTCCTTCTTGGCGATGCCGAGGCCGGCCAGCGCGCCGACGGTCATCGAGGTCAGCGCGACCGGATGCACCGAGAACTCGGCGAGCGAGCCGTCCTCCAGGGGATTGCTCGGATAGCCGACCTTGGCGAGGTTGCGCTTGGTGAACTCGTCGGTGTTGACGATCAGATCGGCGCCGGCCGGGAGCTCCGACAGGTTCGCCTTGAGCGCGGCCGGGTTCATGGCGACCAGCACGTTCGGCGAGTCGCCCGGGGTCAGGATGTCGTAGTCGGCGAAATGGACCTGAAAACTCGAGACGCCCGGCAGGGTCCCTGCGGGCGCGCGGATCTCGGCGGGAAAGTTGGGCAGCGTCGAGATGTCGTTGCCCAGCTGCGCGGTCTCCGAGGTGAACCGGTCGCCGGTGAGCTGCATACCGTCTCCGGAGTCCCCGGCGAATCGGATCACCACCCGGTCCAGCTGCTCGACTCGCTTCGCGGGAGCGGCCACGTTTCAACCTCCAAAGAGCGCGGGCGCACGTCGATGAAGCAGGCCCGCACATCGTCAGTTCCACACTACTTCGCCGCTCCTTACGGAGGCGGCCGCGGACCGTTGCCCACAGTAGTCATCCGGCGCTGTCATGAGCTAGTGCTCTTGGGTAGGCTGCCCATTCGTGGAGGGATATCTCGGCTCGTACGCCACGCTCGGGCTGGTGCTCGCGGCCGGGGTTCTGCTGTTCGTGGCCGCCTTCGGAGCGAACCGGCTGCTCCGCCCGGCCCGTCCCGCGGAGCCGGCCGGCAAGCGGATCCCGTACGAGAGCGGCATCGACCCGGTCGGCGGCGATTGGGCGCAGGCACAGATCAGGTACTACGTGTATGCGTACCTTTATGTGCTTTTCGCGGTAGAGGCCGTTTTCCTCTTCCCGTGGGCGGTGATCTTCGATCTCCCCGGATTCGGCGGCGCCGCGATCGCCGAGATGGGTGTCTTCGTGGCTGTGCTGGCGCTGGGCATTCTCTATGCCTGGCGCAAGAAGATCCTGACCTGGACCTGAAAGGGCTTCACGCGGGGGCCGCGGTGCGTCCGGCCCACGAGGAGGCACCTTGCTGGGTGGCGGACTCGCCTACGGAAAGCCGACATGTCAACATCGTGCGCATGAGTCAGCTTCTGCTCTTCATTGTCGTAGCACTGGTCGTCGGGACGATCGTCTTCGGCGTGACCGTCCTTCTGAGCGGGGGCGACTCCGGGCTGACCCCGGTCGAGCCCGACGGCCAGTCGGTGCCGCTGCCCGGTGACCGGCCCTTGGGCGAGGACGACATCGGCAGGACCAGGTTCGACACCGCCTGGCGCGGGTACCGGATGGCTCAGGTCGATCAGGCGCTGCAGCGCGCGGCGTACGACATCGGCTACAAGGGCGAGCTGATCAGCGTGCTGGAGGCCGAGGTGACCGCGTTGCGCGAGGGCCGCACCGAGGACGCCGACGCGCTGCGCGCCGCCCGGGAGGCCGCGGTCGCGCCGACCCAGGCCACGCCGGCCGAGGCGGAGAAGAAGACCGCCGAGGCGGAGAAGATCGGCGAGGACACGGACGGTCCGGTCGCCGAGGTGGCCGAGATCCCGCCGGCCGCCGACGAGGAGCCGGCGGAGAGCCGATGAGCGAGCTTGCGAGCGAATCCATGGGACCAGTGATCATCTCGTCGCGACGCCGGAGCGCAGCGGAGGCGGCGGGATGAGCCCAGCCGGGGGCGCCGACGATGCCGCCCGTCCCGGCTCCGGCGAGTTCACCGCCACGGTGATCGTGAACGCCCCGGCACCGAAGGTCTTCGCGGCGTTCATGAACTGGGAGAAGCAGGGCGAGTGGATCCCGTTCACCCGGGTCCGGGTGGTCGAGGGCGACGGCGGCGAGGGCAGCCTGGTCGAGGCGGTCACCGCGATCGGCCCGGCGGTGCTGCGCGACGAGCTGCGCGTGGTGAAGGTGAACGCGCCGTACGAGGTCCGCGTCGTGCACTGCGGCAAGGTGCTCCGCGGGCCCGGCTCGATGCGCTGCACCGCGATGTCCGGTGACCGCACCCAGGTCGTCCTGCACGAGTGGTTCCACCTGCCGGCCGGCCCGGTCGGCAAGATCGCCTGGCCGGTGCTGTGGCCCGGCTCGAAGCTGGGGTTCACCGGCGCGCTGAAGAAGTTCGGCCGGCTGATCGAGCAGGGGCGTCTCCCGTGACCGGCGATCTGGCGCTCGGCGACGACGGCAAGGCCCGCTGTTCCTGGGGCGGCAGCTCCCCGGAGTACGCGGCGTATCACGACGACGAGTGGGGCAAGCCGGTCCGCGGTGACGACGCGCTGTTCGAGCGGCTCACCCTGGAGGCCTTCCAGTCGGGCCTCTCCTGGATCACCATTCTGCGCAAGCGCCCCGCGTTCCGGGCGGCGTTCGACGACTTCTCCATCGCCAAGGTCGCGGCCTACGACGAGAACGACGCGACCCGGCTGATGGCCGACGCCGGCATCGTGCGGAACCGGATGAAGGTCGACGCGGCGATGCACAACGCCCGGGTCGCCGCCGAGCTGGCCCCCGGCGAGCTCACCGAGCTGCTGTGGTCGTTCGCGCCGGCCAGGCGGCCGCGGCCCGCCGGGATGACGGACGTCCCGGCCGTGACCCCGGAGTCCACGGCGATGGCCAAGACGCTCAAGAAGCGCGGTTTCAAGTTCGTCGGCCCCACCACGGCGTACGCGTTGATGCAGGCCACCGGCATGGTCGACGACCACCTGCTCGGCTGCTGGGTTCCCGTGATTCGATAGGACCATGGCGCAATGGTCAGTGGTCATCCCGTCGGAGCAGTGGGCGACGGAACGGTTGTTCCAGCAGGACGTCGTGGTGGTGCAGGGCGGCCCGGCCGGCGTGTCACCCGGTGACGAGGTGTTGCTGGTCGCCGACGAGCACGTGGTGGCCCTGGCCCGGGTGGAGAAGACCGGTGGTTACCTGGCTCTGGCGTACCTGCGGCGGGCCTTCGACGAGCCGATCCCGGCCGCCGGGCTGACCGGTGGCCCGGTGACCGAGGACGAGTTCCGGCGCTACGCCGACCGGCTCGGCCGGCCCCTGCCGAAGCGGAACTGGCTGGTCAGCGTCGCCATGCCGATCGAGGCGGTGAACCCGGCCGAGGCGGTCCGGCAGTTCTGGTCGCACGTGAACGAGCTGGGCCCGCGGGAACTGCCCACCTACGTCTGGCCGTCCGGCGACGAGCTGGCCATGCAGGCCTTCGTCCTCGGGGCCGAGGCGAACCAGGACCCCGAGGAAGAGGACGAGGAGGAGACGGACTGAGGGTCACCTGCCCTCGTAGACCGGCTTCTGCTTGTTGACGAAGGCGGCCACCGCGTTCCGGTGGTCCGCGGTCGCGCCGCAGATCGACTGCGCCTGCGCCTCGGCGGCCAGCGCGTCGGAGAGCGTCCCCGCGTCCCCGATCGACAGCTCACGCTTGATCGCGCCGTAGGCCACCGTCGGCCCCGCCGCGAGACGCGCGGCCAGCTCCTGGGCGGCCGGCAGCACCTGCTCGTCGTCCTCGACGAGACGGGAGAGCATGCCGATCTCGTACGCCCTCTGAGCCTTCACCGGCTCGGCGAGCAGCAGCAGCTCGACCGCCCTGGCGTGCCCCACGATCCGCGGCAGCGACCAGGAGATGCCGCTGTCACCGGCCAGGGCGACGTTCGCGAACGCCATCAGGAACGACGTCTTCGGGCCACCGATCCGGAAGTCGGCGAGCAGCGCCAGCGAGGCGCCCGCGCCGGCCGCCATCCCGCGCACCGCGGCGACCACCGGTTTCGGCATGCTGGCCAGCCGCTGGGCGATCGGGTTGTAGTGCACCCGGACGGTGTCCAGGTCGGTGCTCTTCTCCAGCAGCGCCGCGTGCTCGCGCAGGTCCTGCCCGCCGCAGAACGCGTTCCCGGCGCCGGCCAGCACGATCGCCCGGCAGGACCGGTCGGTCTCCAGCTGGGTCAGGGTGTCCCGGAGGGCCTCCTTCAGGTCCACGGTGAAGGAGTTCATCGCCTCGGGCCGGTTCAGGGTCAGTGTGACGACCGCGTCAGTGCGGTCGACGAGGAGCACGTCGGTCATGGGGCGAATCTACCGTTGCCGCGCCCGCCCGGCCCTCGCCTGCGTCAGCTGGGCATCGCAGCCGGCGGTGGGCGAGCGCGGGTCAGGCCGGCTCGCCGTGATTCCGGCCGTTGCGCAGGCACCGTTCGACGTAGCGATCGGCCGCTGGGCGCAACCGGGCGGCGTGCTTGTCGAAGAAGGCCGCCGCGCGCAGCCCCGGCCAGCCTGGCGGCAACAGGGCCGCGGGCAGCTGAGGGTCCTGGAAGAGGAACGAGCGCCACGCGTGCACCAGGCGGAACCTGGCCGCGTACGCCTCCTCGTCCGAGCTGCGTGCGGTGACCGCCTTGACCACGGGGCGCAGCTCGTCCTCGAACTCCTGGTACGACCGCCCGATCCGGCCGAGGTCCCAGGCCCGCCCGACGATGCCGCTCGCTCCCGCCGAGCCGGCCGTGTGGGCGGCGCTGAACCGGTCGTACCCCGCCTCGGCCTCCTGCAGCACCGCCTCCAGCTCGTCCGACGCCCGCGGGGCGACCCACACCTGATCGCTGAGCGCGCCGTAGCCGAGAAACGCCAGCCGTTCCGCCTCCCGCCGGGCCAGCGGCGGCTGGTGCAACATGATCAGGTCGAACCGTCCGTCCCAGCCGCCACGACCGGTTCGGTACACCCGCGCGGCGGCCTCGTCCAGGCGGCGCGCCGCCTTGGGAGTGAGCAGATAGCCCGCTCCGGAGGCCAGGCGCAGCGGATGCAGCCAGCCTTGTCGCACCATTCGCGACACCGCTGTGCGGACTGCCGGGGCCGCGATGTCGAGCGGAGCGAGCAGCCGTACGAGGGCCGCGACGGGTGCCCGGGAGCCCCTGGTACGCAGGTAGTCGCCGTACAGGTCGAAGAGTGCGGACCGCGCCTGCATGACCGCACATTGTGACAGCCCAAAAGACGTTATGCTAGATGCTGTCACATCCGCCCGGGCTGGGTTTGGGTTCGCCGGTGTTCATCAGGGAAAATGTTTGATCGGCACGGTGGGCCGCAACGCGTGAAAGCGTGAAACGGCCTGTACGGCCGCCGGTCGGAAACGAGCACCGCGTCATGTGGGGCTGAGCACGTGACGTGGCTGCTGGCATTCCAGGAGCAAGTGGCTGTGGGGCAACCCACCGACCCTGACGTAGGTCTGAGGGGAGACAAGATGGCGGCGATGAAGCCGCGGACGGGCGATGGTCCGCTGGAGGTCACCAAGGAGGGGCGTGGCATCGTCATGCGCGTCCCGCTGGAAGGTGGTGGCCGTCTCGTCGTGGAGATGACCCCGGACGAGGCCAGCGCGCTGGGTGACGCGTTGAAGTCGATCGCCGGCTGACGTTTCACGCGAGCCCGCCGGTACGGTACCGCCCGTACCGGCGGGCTTTCCACGTCTTACGGAAAGGTCATCCTCCCGTGTTCTCGATCGGATTGACGCAAGCGCTCGACGAGGCGCACACCTGGGTCGTTCCCGCTGGTGGGACCCTGCCCGGCGAGGTCGGGGCGGAGATCGCCGCGCTCGACGCGAAGCCCGGCGAGGTCGTCGTCCTGCCACGTCCGCTGCGCCGTCCGAGCCGCGTGCTCCTGGCCGGCGTCGAGGACGGTGACGAGGCAGCCTGGCGCACCACCGGCGCCGCGATCGTCCGGGCCCTGCAGGACGACGAGCACGCCCAGATCGTGATCCCCCCGGGGATCTCCGAGGACGCTGTGCGCGGCCTCGCCGAGGGCCTCTGGCTGGCCGGCTACCGCTATCGCGACGCGCCCAAGCCACGCCGATCCGGGCCTCTGGAGATCAACACCGCCGATCCTTCGCGGTACGTCGATGTCCTCGCCCGGGCGCACGCGACAGCGGCCGCCGCCTGGCTGGCGCGCGACCTCACCAACACCCCGGCGTCGGTGAAGAACCCGGCGTGGTTCGCGGACCAGGTCGTCGCCGAGGCCGCGACCCGTCCGGGCGTGACCGTGACGGTGCTCGCCGGCGACCAGCTCGAACGCTTCGGCGGCCTGCGGGCGGTCGGCGCCGGTTCGGTCTCGCCGCCACGCTTCGTCGAGCTCTCCTGGACGCCGCCCGGAGTGGCGTCGCCGCGGCACGTGGTGCTGGTCGGCAAGGGCATCACGTTCGACACGGGCGGCATCTCGATCAAGCCGCGCGACGCCATGAAGCTGATGAAGAAGGACATGGGCGGGGCGGCCGCCGTCATCGCCGCCACCCTCGCCGCCGCGGACCTCCGACTGCCGGTCCGGATCACCGCGCTCACCCCGCTCGCCGAGAACGCGATCAGCGGGTCGGCGTTCCGTCCCGGTGACGTGATTACCCACTACGACGGGTCGACCAGCGAGAACACGAACTCCGACGCCGAGGGCCGGATCGTGCTGGCCGACGCGCTCGCCTACGCGGCCGAGCGTCTCCAGCCCGACCTGGTGCTCAACCTGGCGACGCTGACCGGGGCGAACGCTGTCGCGCTCGGCAAGCGCACCGCCGCCCTCTACAGCCCCGACGACGACCTCGCCACGGCGCTCGCCGCGGCCGGTGACGCGGCCGGCGAGCGGATGTGGCGGCTGCCGCTGCCCGGTGACTACGTCGAGTACCTGCGCAGCGACATCGCCGACCGGATCAGCGCCCCGCAGGGCCCCGGTTCGGTCATGGCCGCCCTGTTCCTGCGCGACTTCTTCGGCGACACCACCTGGGCCCACCTGGACATGTCCGCCCCCTCGTGGGCCGAGGCCCCCGACGCCGAACTCACCAAGGGAGCCACGGGCTGGGGAGCCCGCTTCCTGATCCGCTACTTGTCGTCATTGCCCTAGCACCAAAGGGGCGCAGTGCCCGCCGAGCGAAGCGAGGCCATCAGGCACAGCCCGACTTCAACCCCGTTTGACCGCCGTCAACAGCCCAGCGCCGGACGAGATCACCGCCGGGATCCACTCCTCGGACTCGCGGATCGCCTTCACCGTCTCGCGCACGGTGAGCGTGTCCACGTCGCGGGCGGACGGGTCGTTGATCCGGCCGTTCGCGTGGACCCCGTTCACGATGAGCACGCCGCCGGGCCGCAGCAGTCGCAGGGCCGCGTCGGTGCACGCCGCGAACTCGGTCGTGTCGGCGTCCACGAAGATCAGGTCATACGCCCCGTCGGCGAGGCGGGGCAGCACGTCCAGCGAGCGGCCGCTGATGATCCGGGTGCGCGACGGCGCGAAGCCGGCCTCGACGAACACCCGCCGGGCGATCCGCTGGTGCTCGTGCTCGACGTCGATGGTGGTCAGCACCCCGTCCGGGCGCATGCCGCGGAGCAGCCAGATGCCGCTCACGCCGGTGCCGGTGCCGATCTCGACGACCGCTTTGGCGTTGCCGGCGGCGGCCAGCAGGCGCAGGACCGAGCCGGCGCCGGGGGAGACGCACGGCAGCCCGAGCTCGTGGGCGAGGGAGCGGGCCGTCTGCAGGATCGGATCCTCGGCCGCATACGTCTCGGCGAACGGCATGGAGTGGCCCGGTTGCTGGCCGAAGGAGCGGGCGGCGGGACCGATGATGACGAACCTCCGTGCTGCGCGAGGGGCGACGTGCGTGGCGTCCGACCCGTCCCCGCGGGATCACCCGGCGAAACAGACCCGACCACGCACATCGGATAAGAGAGTAGAGCGACCATCACCCGTGATGCACGGTGCCGTCGATGCATAAACGGGCCACTCGTCGCGGCAGGGCTTCGGCTGGACGGCGCGACACTCCGAATCCGTGTCATCCTGGATGCGCGAGGCGGGCGAACGACGACTGGAGGCCCTGACGTGACCGACGGCGGGAACTGGCGCCGGCCACCCACGGCGTCGTCTGTGCCCGGCGGGCACCAGCCGCCGCCCGGGTCACCCTGGTGGACCGATGCGCTCAACGATCCGTGGCGCGACCCACACGCCCCGTCCGCGGTGGTGCTTCCCGCGCCGGCGCCGACCGGCGGCCCCGTTCTCGATCCCGTTCCGGATCCGGACGCGCCGCGCCGGTCGTACACCCCAGTTCTTCTGATCTGCCTGCTCACCGCCCTTCTGGCGGGTGGCATCGGCGGGACGCTCGGCTTCGTCTTCGCGGTCCGCGGGGGCTATGTCGGCGGCCCCGGCACGCAGCTCGGCGCGGCCGGGCAGCAGACGCCGGCCACCGTGAGCCGCGACCCGGAGTCGTTCGCCGGGATCACGCAAAAGGTGCAGCCCAGCGTCGTGACCGTGCACGTGACGGGCGCGATCGGCTCCGGTTTCGTGGTCTCCGCGGACGGTTACGTGATCACCAACGACCACGTGGTGGACGGCGCCGGCGACACGATGAGCGTCTCGTTCAGCGACGGTTCGACCGCCCCGGCCACGCTCGTCGGCCGCGCGCAGGAGTCGGACATCGCGGTGATCAAAGTCGCAAAATCCAATCTGCCCGCGATCGAGTTCGGCGATTCCGACGCGATTGCCGTCGGTGACCCGGTGCTCGCGTTCGGTTCCCCGCTCGCGCTGGAGAACACCGTGACCGCCGGCATCGTCAGCGCGCTGGACCGCACGATCGAGGCCGGCGAGTCCGGCGGCGCCACGCGGTACTACGCAGCCATCCAGACCGACGCCGCGGTCAACCAGGGCAACTCCGGTGGCCCGCTGGTGAACGCGGCCGGCCAGGTCATCGGGGTGAACTCGGTGATCCGTTCGGTCGGCGGCGCGGACACCGAGGCCGGCAACATCGGTCTCGCCTTCGCCATCCCGATCAACCAGGCCAAGCGCATCGCGCAGGACATCATCGACACCGGCAAGGCCCGGCGCACGGTGATCGGCGCCGAGGTCACCACCGGCGGCAGCAGCGCGTCCGGCGCCCGGCTGCGCTCGGTCGAGCCGGCCGGCCCCGCCGCCGCGGCCGGGCTGAAGGCCGGTGACGTGCTCACCAAGATCGACGGGCATCCGCTGCAGGACGGCACCGACCTGATCGCCCTGGTCCGTAAATACGCGCCGGGCGCGGTCGTCGCGGTGGAGTACAAGCGCGGCACCAAGACCGCGTCCGCCTCCGTGACGCTCGCGGCGGACACGAACTAGGACTCACAAAAGAGGCCACCTCACAGCGCTGTGGGGTGTTCGCGGAGAGCGTCCGTGCGTACGCTTGCTCCCGGACGCTTGGGAGGCCGTCAGTGTTCGAGAATCTGAACTGGTGGGAGATCGGCGCGCTGCTGCTGCTCGCGTTGCTGATCTTCGGGGAGCGCCTGCCGAAAGTCATCGGCGACGGCCTGCGCATGGTGCGCGGCCTGCGCGCCATGGCGCAGAACGCGACCTCTGACCTGAGCCGTGAGCTGGGCACCGACATCCAGCTGGAGGATTTGCATCCGAAGGCGTTCATCCGTAAGCACATCCTCAGCGAGGACGAGGAGCAGTCGCTGCGCAAGCCGCTGCAGAGCCTCTTCGACGACGTGAAGCAGGATCTGAACGGGGTGAAGGGCGACCTCGACGGCGTCAAGTCACACCTGAACGAGACGGCGGCCGACCTCAAGGGCGCGGCGTCCCGGAGGCCGGCGGCAGCCCCGGCCGAGCCCGCCCCGCAGGCGGTGCGCCCGGCCCAGCGTTTCGACCTCGACGCGACCTAGAACAACGCAGGGCTTCTCCCGGCGTGGCCGGCCGATGCCCCGAAGACAGAAGGCGTGCCGCTCATCCGAGGCGGCACGCCTTTCGTGCTTCCGTGCCGCTCACCGAGCGGCAGGTGTTTCCGTGCCGCTCCCCGAGCGGCAGGTGTTCCGTGCCGCTCAGCGGGCGGCAGGCGTTTCCGAGCCGGAATCGCCTCCCACCTCAGCGGCCGTCAGCCGGATCGCTGCGAAGTCGGTTACTTGGTGGTGACCATGAGGCCGAGAGGCTTGCCGACCAGGGACTCGCGGCGGACCGCCAGCTTGTCGGCCACCGCGTCCAGCGCCTTCGCCGCCGGCGCCTCAGGGTCCGCCAGCACGATCGGGTTGCCGGCGTCGCCCGCCTCCCGCACCCGGGTGTCCAGCGGGATCTGCCCGAGCAGCGGCACCCGCGCGCCCACCGTCTGGGTCAGCGACTCGGCCACGGTCTGACCGCCGCCGGCGCCGAAGACCTCCATGCGCGACCCGTCCGGCAGCTCCAGCCAGGACATGTTCTCCACGACGCCGACCAGGCGCTGGTGGGTCTGCAGCGCGATCGCGCCGGCCCGCTCGGCCACCTCGGCGGCCGCCATCTGCGGGGTGGTGACGACCAGGATCTCCGCGTTCGGCAGGAGCTGCGCGAGGGAGATCGCCACGTCGCCGGTGCCCGGGGGCAGGTCGAGCAGCAGCACGTCCAGGTCGCCCCAGTAGACGTCGGCGAGGAACTGCTGCAGCGCGCGGTGCAGCATCGGGCCGCGCCACACCACCGCGGCGTTCCCGGCGGTGAACATGCCGATCGAGATGACCTTCACCCCGTGCGACTGCGGCGGCATGATCATGTCCTCGACGCGGGTGGGCCGGGCCTCGACGCCGAGCATCCGCGGCACCGAGTGGCCGTAGATGTCCGCGTCGACCACCCCGACGGACAGTCCCCGCTTGGCGAGCGCGGCGGCCAGGTTCACCGTCACGCTGGACTTGCCGACGCCGCCCTTGCCGCTGGCAACCGCGTACACCCTGGTCCGGGAGCCGGGCTGGGCGAACGGGATGACCGGCTCCGCCGTACCCCCGCCGCGCAGCGTCGTCTGCAACGCCTTGCGCTGTTCCTCGTTCATCACGCCGAAGTTGATCTCGGCGCCGGTGATCCCCGGGATCTTCGTGACCGCGGCGGTGATGTCGGAGGTCAGCTTGTCCCGCAGGGGGCAGCCGGCGACGGTGAGCAGCAGGTCGACCTTGACCAGACCGTCCTGCACGGTGAAGCCCTGGACCATGCCGAGGTCGGTGATCGGGCGGCGGATCTCGGGGTCGTCGACGGTCGCCAGAGCAGCCTGGACGGCGCCCTCGAGGGTGGAAGCGGGTGCGGACATGCTGCCCATGCTACGTCGAGGTCAGGAGTGCTCCTCGTCCCACTCCATACGGGCGCGCTTCTCCCGCCGGAGCGCCGCATCGTCCAGCTCGCCGGCCAGCCGGGCCAGCTCGGAGCGAAGGAAATCCCTGGTGGCGACCTCGCCGAGCGCGATCCGCAGGGAGGCGATCTCCCGGGTCAGGAATTCCGTGTCGGCCTTCTGCAGGGTGGCCCGGCGTCGATCCTCTTCCATGGTCAGGCGGTCCCGGTCGGCCTGCCGGTTCTGCGCCAGCAGGATCAGCGGCGCGGCGTAGGACGCCTGCAGCGACAGGATCAGGGTGAGGAACGTGAACGTGTACGGGTCGAACCGCAGCCGCTCCGGCGCCAGCGTGTTCCAGGCGAACCAGGCCCCGATCACGATCGTCATGTAGACGATGAACTTGGCCGTCCCCATGTACCGCGCGATGCTCTCCGACCAGCGACCGAACGCCTCCGGATCGAATCTCGGCAGGTGCATCCGCCCCGGCTCGCGCGGCTGGTCCAGACGATCCCGCCGGGGCTCAGTCATGCCGGCCCCCCGCCGCGCTCCGCGCCGTCAGGACGGATCTCCCTCGGCCGCTCATGGGATCTCCTCGTCGTCGTGGGCGTCGCGATCCCGCCAGTCCCGGGGCAGCGAGTGGTCCAGCAGGTCGTCGACGGTCACCGCGCCGACCAGCCGGTTCGTGCTGTCGACCACCGGCATCGCGACCATGTCGTACGTCGCCATCCGGCGGGTGATCTCGGGCAGCCCGATGTCCGGTCGCAGCGGCTCGATGTCGCTGTCCACCAGCCCGCCCACGATCGAGGCCGGCGGCTCCCGGAGCAGCCGCTGGAAGTGGACCATGCCCAGATACTTCCCGGTCGGGGTGGCGCTCGGCGCGCGAGCCACGAACACCTGTGCGGCCACCACCGGGGACAGCTCCGGCTCACGGATCCGGGCCAGCGCCTCGGCGACCGTCGCGTCCGGGGTGAGGATCACCGGCTCCGACGTCATCACACTGCCCGCGGTGCCCGGGCGGTAGTGCATCAGCTGGCGGACCGGCGCGGCCTCCTCCGGCTCCATCAGGTCCAGCAGCACCGCCTGTTCCGCCTTGGGCAGCTCGGCGAGCAGGTCCGCGGCGTCGTCCGGATCCATCCGCTCGAGCACGTCGGCGGCCCGCTCCCGGTCCAGCCGGGCCAGGATCTCCACCTGGTCGTGCTCGGGCAGTTCCTCCAGCACATCGGCAAGCTTCCGGTCGCTCAGCGCGGTGGCCACCTCGTTGCGGCGCGCGTCCGGCAGGTCCTGCAGTGCGTTCGCCATGTCCGCCGGGCGCATCTGCTCCAGCAGCGCCAGCAGGTTCGACGTGCCCTGCGTGTCGGTCGGGCCGACCAGGTTGCGCACCCGGTCGTACTCCACCTGGTAGATGTGGCCCCGCCGGGCCAGCCGCCCGGTGTGCTCGCGGACCGCGAGGCGGGTCACCACCCACTCGGTGTTGCGGTTCAGCTCCATGCCGATGTCCACGACGATGGCGTCGTTCGCCTCACCGCCCTCCTGCTCCGGATCGACGGTGACCCGGCGATCCAGCAGATCCTCCAGGACGAGCAGCTCGTTCGGCCGTTTCTCGAACCGGCGCAGATTCAGCGACCCGGTGCCGAGCACCACCGACTCGGCGTCCATCCCGGTGATCCGGCCGATCGGCAGGAAGATGCGGCGGCGCAGCGCCATCTCCGCCACCAGGCCGACCACCTGCGGCGGGCGGTTCGTGGTGCGCAGCCTGACCACCGCGTCACGCACCCGCCCGACCCGGTCGCCGTTGGGGTCGAACACCGGCAGGCCGGCCAGGCGGGCCAGATAAACCCTCGTCCCCATGGTCACAGCCCAACATTAGGTTAGGGTCCGGACATGTCCACCGTGGCCTACGAGATCGTCGACGTGTTCACGGACCGTCCCTTCGCCGGCAACCCACTCGCCGTGGTCCTCGGCGCCGACCATCTGGACACCGCCCAGATGCAGACGCTGGCCCGCGAGTTCAACCTGGCCGAGACCACGTTCGTGCTGCCGCCCACCGACCCCGCGGCGACGTACCGGATAAGGATCTTCACGGCCTCCGCCGAGCTGCCGTTCGCCGGCCACCCCAGCGTCGGCACCGCGGTGACCCTGATGCGGCGGGGCCTGTTCGGGCCCGGGCCGGTGGTGCAGGAATGCGCCGCGGGGCTGCTGCCCCTCGACGTGACCGCCGCGGGCTCGGCAACCCTCACCGGCGCCACGCCCCGGCTCGGCGATCCGATCCCGCTCGGCGCGCTGCTCGAGATCACCGGCCTGACGGCCGACGACGCCGCTGGTGGAGACCTGGCCACGCCACGCACGGCAGGCTGCGGTCTCGATTGGGACTTCTTCGCCGTACGGCGTTCTGCCCTCGCCGCCGTCCAGCTCGACCATCAGGCAGCCGCCCGGCACGGAGTGACCGGCCTCTGCATCTTCACCTGGGAGGACGGGGTGGCCCACGCGCGCGTCTTCGTCCCCGGCGACGCGGTCTGGGAGGACCCGGCAACCGGCTCGGCGGCGCTGGGCCTCGGCGTGTGGCTGGTCGCGGCCGGCTGGCTCCCCGCCGACGGCACCTCGTCGTTCCGCGTCCACCAGGGCGTCGAGATGAAACGCCCGTCGGTGCTGGACTGCACGGTCACCGCGACAGCGGGCGCCGCCACGTCCGCCACGGTGACGGGCCACGTCTACCCGGTCGCCAGCGGCAAGATCGCCGTCCCACCGTTCATCGGCTGATCAGTCCCAAGGACCACCGGAACCACCGACTTCCCACCCACCACCGAGTCCCCACCCGCCACTGGGGGGCCTGCCCAATGCCATTGTCGCGGGGAGGGGGCCCGGCACGCTGAAGCCCTGTGGACAACCCAGGAATGTGGACAACTTCCAGCTGATCGACAACGCGGCTGTGCCTCGCGCGGCCCGGCCCGCTCAGGTCAGCGGCGGGTGACCTTGTGCAGTCGGAACGGCTTGCGCGTCTCGACCCGGGCCGGCGTCTCCCGCGGCGGCGCCGCTCCCGTGTCGTCACCCAGCGCCGCCCCGGCGACCAGCGTCTCCTCGGCCGGCGTGATCCGCAGCAGCGCGCAGTCCGAAGCGGCCCAGCGCGCCACGAGCTCGTCCGCGCTGCCCGGAGCGTTGAGGCGTTTCCCGGCGAGTTGCGGGGCGAGTTCCGCCCACTCCGCCCCGTTCGGGTCGAGGCGGGTGACGACGGCCCCGGTCGTCACGATCAGGCCACCGTGGTCGCCGCGCAGCCGGACCGTGGCCTGCCGGGCCTCGGCCAGGCCGGGCGCGAACTGTTCGCCGGGCCCGGTGATCACGGCCAGCGACGTGTCCACCGGCATGCACCAGAGTGCGTACGCCGGGCCGTCGTCCACCGAGATCCAGGCGACGGCCGCCTTCTTGATCGCCTCGTCCAGCACACCGGTCACGTCAGTGATGGTAGGCCGCTTCTCCTGGTTCGCGCTCCGCCCTCGACCGGCTTTCCCGACTCGATCGATCAGACCAGGGCCGGAGTGTGCTCCAGGAGCGTGAGCACCTCGGTGAGCGATCGCACCGTACGCCCGGCGAAGTTCGTGTCGGCGTCGAAGACCAGGTGGTTCGACAGGTCGCGCGCGGCGAGCCGGACCGGTGTCATGCCGACCGCGGCGGCGCCGGTCAGCTCGTGGCTGCCGCCGTCCCCGACGTAGAGGCAGTCCTGCGGGGACACGCCCAGCGCGTCGCAGGCGGCCAGGTAGATCCGGGGATCCGGCTTGCAGACGCCGAGCTCGACGGAGAAGATCTGGGCGTCCAGCAACGGCGCCACCGGGAGCCCGGGCAGGAAGGCGGGAAGCTCGTGGGTGCAGTCGCTGATCAGTGCCGTGCGCAGGCCGCGGCGGCGGATCGCGTCGAGCGCGTCGACCGCGTCCGGCCGCAGCTGGGTGTCGGCGCGCAGCGCGTCGACGCGGGCCGGCGCCGCCGCCCGGATGGCGCCCGGTCGCGGTCGGCCACCGGCCTGCTCGATCACCCAGCGCAGGGTGGCCTCGGCGGAGCCGTATTGTCCGCAGGCCCGGGCCCGGAACGTCCGGTCCAGCACGCCCCGCACCGCTTCCGGGTCCGCGCCGAGCGACCGGGCGATGTCGGCGTGCTGTGGACCACGCTGCACCGAGCGGGTGAGAGTGCCGAAGAAGTCGAACACCACCGCACGGTATGCGGGCATGGAAATCGGCCTCCAAGGCATCGAGGGGTGGAAATCGGCACGGGGCCGTCGGTGACTGTAGCGATTCCGTCACTGTCCGCCAACCGACAGTGGCAAACCTCGCTGCTGCAGCGTGCAAGAAATGACGGCCGGTGATGAATATGCGCTCATCAGGGCAACCGCTCGCTCCGCTGACAGTGCTGGCCCTGGTCGTGGCGGTGCTCGCGGTGTCCTCGTCGGCGCCGCTGATCGCGTTCGCGGCGGCCCCGGCGCTGGCGATCGCGTTCTGGCGCAACGGGCTCGCCGCGGTGGCGCTCACGCCGGTCGCGCTCGGCCCGCGCCGTGCCGAGGTCCGCGACGCGATCAGCGGCTCCAGGCGCCGGGCCGGAGTCTTCTGCCTGCTCGCCGGGGTGGCGCTGGCCGCGCACTTCGCCACCTGGATGCCGAGCGTCCAGCTGGGCACGGTGGCGACCTCGACCGCGCTGGTCGCGACCCAGCCGGTGTGGCAGGGGCTGATCGCGGCCTGGCAGGGGCGGCGGCCGTCAGCGGCCGGGTGGACCGGCATCGTGCTCGCGGTGGCCGGCGCAGCCTGGGCGACCGGGGCAGACGTGGGTGTCTCCGGTCAGGCCGTCCTCGCCGACGTGCTCGCGGTGCTCGGCGCGATCTTCGCCGCGGCGTACACGGCGCTGGGTGAGCAGGCGCGCTCGGCGCTCAGCACGACGACGTACACCTGGATCTGCTATGGGGTTTGTGCGGTGCTCCTGCTGGTCGTCTGTCTCGTCGGTGGCATTCGATTGGGTGGGTACGACGGCAGATCCTGGGCAGCCATCCTCGGGCTGGTCGCGGGCGCGCAGTTGCTCGGGCACTCGATGTTCAACTACGCGCTCCAGCACACCACGGCGACCACGGTCAGCGTCCTGATCCTGCTCGAGGTCCCGGGCGCCGCGCTGCTGGCCTGGCTGTGGCTGGGCCAGTCGCCACGCCCCGGCGCGCTCCCCGGGCTGGCCCTGCTCCTGGCCGGGGTGGCCGTCGTCGTGCTCGGTGCCGCCCGCTCGAACCGCCGCCAGGTCGCGCCGACGCTCGCCGACTGACGGGCTCACGCCGTACCCCCCCAATGGGTCTGATCGTGAGAAAACGGCCCGTGACCGGACCTGGAGCCGGACCGTCATCCCTACTGCCTGGTTTGTGGGTCTTTGCGGGCTTCCGGCCGTGACCGGCAGACCCCGGCCGGTCGTTGCACCTTGGGCCGGCCTGTGCGCGGCAGGGTGGCGCGGCCGCGACGGGCGCGGTAATGAGGAGGGATGCGATGCATCGGGTACGGCTCGGCCGGCTGCTCCTCGCCGGAGTGCTCATGATCAGTGGCTGTGGCGAGTTCGAAAGCGCTGACCAGCCGGAGCCATCCGGAACGGCGGGCGGCTGGCGGACAGCGGGGTGCGAGTTCAGCCGCGCGCCCGAATTCATCGAGCGGGGCGGCTTCCGGATGCCGGTCACGCCGGCGTCGCTCGGCGCCGCCATGGAGCGGATCGAGCAGGGCGGCCGCCTGCGGTTCCGGGACAGTTTCGCCGGGATCGAGGTGGACCAGCAACGGGTCCGCGCCATCGTCTACCGCGTGCCGACGGTCTCCACCGAGTTCGACGACTTCATCCGGGAGACCGCCGACAGCAACTGCGTCGTCGTGCGGGACGCCGCGCACGCCGTCGCGGAACTCGGCGACTGGCACGACCGGGTCGTCGCGGACCTCTCGTTCTGGACGGTCCGGGGTGTCCGCATCGTCACGGTCGGCAGTCGCCACGACGGCGCCGGCCTGGAAATCGGCACCCGTGACCTGGCGAAAGCCCGCGAGGAGATGCACGCCCACTACGGCAGTGACGCGCCGCTGATCTTCGTCGAGCAGGGCCCGGCCACACCGCTCACCGACGCGTGGGTGGTCATGCCCGAGCACGACGACTGAATTTCCGGCGTGTCGGAAAAACGTCTCCGGAATACTGAGGGTGCAGGCCGGGCCTTCCGCGCGGCCGGGGCGCCGGGTGCGCCACGGTGACGCGGATGTTTGCCCCGGTTGACGGGAGCAGGCAGGATCGCCGCATGGTCTTCGACGCCCGCTCCACCGGCGGCAGCCCCTCACGGCGTGACGCCACCCGTCCGGCCGACGGCCGGCCACCCCGGTCCGGTGTGCCTGGCACCGACCCGGACCGCCCGGTCGAGATCACGCCCGAGGTGGTCGAGGCGGAGTTCGAGGAAGCGAGTGCGGAGGCCGCTGTGACAATGCGTCTGGACGGAAAGGTTGCGCTGGTCACCGGCGCGGGCAGCCCCGACGGCATCGGGTACGCGACCGCCCGGCGGCTGCGTGACCTGGGCGCTCGGGTGGCGATCGTGTCCACCACCCGGCGCATCCACGAACGGGCGTCCGAGCTGGGCGTCACCGGCTTCGTCGCCGACCTGACCGACGAGGCCGAGGTGGGTGCGCTCGCCGACGCCATCACCGACCAGCTCGGCGACGTCGAGGTGCTGGTCAACAACGCCGGACTGGCGAGCCGGGCCAGCCCCGAGGTGCTCCGCCCGGTCGCCCAGCTCACCCTCGACGAGTGGAAGGCGGAGATCGACCGGAACCTGAGCACCGCGTTCCTGTGCAGCCGGGCCTTCGTCGGCGGCATGTCCGAACGTGGCTGGGGGCGGATCGTCAACCTGTCCGCCACGGCGGGGCCGGTCAACGCGTTGCCGACCGAGGCCGCCTACGCCGCGGCGAAGGCCGGTGTCGTCGGGCTGACCAGGGCGCTCGCCATGGAGCTGGTCGCCGACGGGGTCAACGTGAACTGTGTCGCCCCGGGCACGATCTACACTGCCGCCTCCACGGTGACAGAGATCAAGCAAGGTTTGGGTACGCCGATAGGGCGCCCCGGCACACCCGACGAGGTGGCCGCGGCGGTGGCGTTCCTGTGCTCGCCCGCCGCGTCGTACATCACCGGCCAGATGCTGGTCGTCGACGGCGGCAACAGCGTCCGCGAGGCCCAGTTCCGCTAACCCGCCCGCCCGAGCCCGCGGGCCTGTCCGAGCCCGCCGGCTCGTCCGAGCCCGCCGGCTCGTCCGAGCCCGCCCGCCGGTCCGAGCCCGCCGCTCGAGCCCGCCCGGCTGGCGCTCAAGGCTGCCCAAGGCCCTGATTCCAGCCGTCACCGCCAGCCGAACCTCGCCGGCTGGCGCTGACGGTTCCTTCCGTGGCCGGTTGTAACCCTCAGGGCCAGCTGGGTGTCGTCGGCTGGTGCTGACGGTTGGTTCCGAGGGCGGATACAGCCCTCAGCGCCAGCCGAGCTCGGCCGGGCTGGTGTTCACGGTTGTTTTCGCGGCGCGATGCTCAGGACAGTTTGGTGAGGCTGTTGACGGCGCGTTCGACGGCGAGGCACCGATCCTCGACGTAGTCGATGCCGGCCTCCTCCGCGATCCGCCGCGCCTCGGCCGAGACAATCCCGCTCTGCAGCCAGACGGCGGGCGCTCCGATCGCCACGGCTTGACGGACCACGTCGACGGCGTCCCGGGCCGGGCGGAAGATGTTCACCAGGTCGACCGGCTCGTCCAGGTCGGCCAGCGTGGGAACGGTCTTCACCCCGAACACCTCGTCGACGAACGGGTTCACCGGGATGATCCGCCACCCGTGCCGCATGATCTGCAGAGGCACCGTATGCGCCGGCTTGAACGGGTCCCGTGAGGCGCCGACCACCGCGATGACGTTCGCTTCCGCCAAGATCTGCCGAGCACTACGCATACCTCCGACTCTATCCACGCCTCTCCGCCGCCGCCCCGCAGCTGATCTCTTCCTCACTCCCCGCCCGAGGTGCCCCGATCAGCGGCGCACCGCGATCAGCGACGTGCTCCGATCAGCGGCGCACCGCGATCAGCGACGTGCTCCGATCAGCGGCGTGCCCCGACCAGCGACGCGCTCCGATCAGCGGCGTGCCCCGATCAGCGGCGCACCGCCGACCAGTAGTGAGCCGGCCGCGTCGAGCCGGGCAAACCGTTCCCTCAGCGACCTCGGCGAGCCGGCCCGCAGCCCAAGCAGTGGCTGGCGGGTGAGGCGGCAAGGGCACCGCCGGGCTCACAGGAGAGTGAGTTGATCGGACTGGGGCGTGCCGGCCTCCGGGGTGGGCACGGTCCGGAACTGGACCGGCGTAGGACGGTGGAGACCGTGACGGCGAGCGGCCATCCGGACCCTGGCGGTCAACTCGTCCTGGTAGGTGCGCGGCGAGTAGGACCCGTTCGCGAACAACGTGCGATAGCGGGGGACCAGGTGTGGGTGCTCGTGGGAGAGCCAAGCCGCATACCACTCCCGGGCGCCGGGTCGCAGGTGCAGCGGGATCGGGGTGACGCCGGTGGCGCCGGCCGCGGCGATGGCCGCGACGGTCTCGTCGATTGACTCCTCGGTGTCGGTCAGGCCGGGCAGGATCGGCGCGAGCAGGACACCGACCGGGAAGCCGGCGTCGGTGAGGCGCCGGACAGCATCGAGGCGGCGTTGCGGGCTGGGCGTGCCGGGCTCGGCGGAACGCCAGACCCGCTCGTCGACGAAGCCGACCGAGAAGGCCAGTGCCACCTGCGTCACCTCGGCGGCCTGCTGGAGCAGCTCCAGGTCGCGCAGGATCAGCGTGCCCTTGGTGAGGATGGAGAACGGGTTCGCGTGGTCGCGCAACGCGGTCAGGATCTCCGGCATCAACCGGTAGCGCCCCTCGGCCCGCTGGTAGACGTCGACATTCGTGCCCATCGCGATCGGGGCGCCGGACCAGCGGGAGTCGGCGAGCTCGCGGCGGATCAACTCGCCGGCGTTCACCTTCACCACGATGCGGGAGTCGAAGTCGTGGCCGGGGTCGAGGTCCAGATACTTGTGGGTGCCGCGGGCGAAGCAGTTGTGGCTGACCACACCGTCGGCGATGAAGTCGCCGGTGCCGGTGGAGATGTCGAACAGCGGCAGGGTGAGGCCGAGATCCTCGATGTCGGCGACGGCGAGCCGGCGGTCGGCGCGAACCCCGACGCCGGAGGCGTCGAGCGCGGCGTCCAACGCGCCGGTGAGGTGCCGAAAACGCAGCGCGGACCACAGGTCGCGTCCGGTCTCCACCCGGCCGGGCCGCTCGGCGCGGCAGGGCACCGGGGTGCGGCTGGTCAGACCCAGGTGGGTGAGGGCCTCGGTGACCCACCGTAGGTAGATGCGGTCGGTGCTCTCGAAGGCGATGGCGAGTCGTTCGGCCCGGCCGACCGCGCCGAACGCGCCGGCCAGGAACCCCTTGAACCACTCGCCGGAGGGCAGCTCGGGCCAGCGCAAAGCGTCCGGGAGGGAGATGTCGTCGAGATAGCCGTCGGCGCGGACCCAGGCGTCCCCCTCGCGGCCTGCCCGGCTGGCGGCGTCACCGCGGAGCAGGCCGCAGAGGAAACCGGCCTGATAGTCCGGGGACTCTTTGGGCGGCTCGGCGAAGTGGCCGACCCCGAACATCAGGTCGCCGATCGCGAGGGCCGGCTGGTGCGGCTCGCCGGGGCTGACGTAGCGCCAGCCGCGGTCGGTGAGGAACCGGTGGTCACCGCTGGAGACCAGACGGGTGCCGTCGGAGAGGGTGACCCGAAAGGACGGCTTGCTGGTGGCCCAGTGGTCGAGCACGGTGGTCGGCACATATCGCCGGTGCGGGCCCGCTCCCATCGTGCCCATCACCGAGTCGCCCGGGCGGATCTCCGCGAGGCGCCGGGTCGACCCGTCGGCCATCAGGATCGGCGTGTCGCCGGACAAGCAATACGTACAGGCGTGGGAGCAGCCACGATAGGGATTGACGGTCCACTCGAACGGCACGCGGGAAGCGCCGGGCACCCGGTTGATCAGCGATTTCGCGCGGATCTCGTAGAACGTCATGCCGGCGAACCCCGGGGTGTCGAACGTGCGGACGGTCGCGCCGGGCAACGCCAGCGGCAGGGGTGGAGCCGCGGGCGCAGCCCTGTCCGGGAGCGAGCCGTCGTCGGCGCGAGCCGACAGGTGGGACCATCGCATGGCGGCTATTCGAACACACGTACGAGATCGTGTCCACCGCTTCCGGGAGACTGTGGACACGTACGGCGTACCTTTGCGAAAAGCATGAGGCCCGTGGACCGAACCGGTCCACAGGCCTCGCGTCTAGCGGGTGTTTCTGCTGGTCAGCTAGCGGCGCCACTCGTGGCGGCCGAGGGCTCGTGGCCCTTCTTGTGCGCCGCGACCTGCTCGCGGACCTCGTCCATGTCGAGCTGCTCGACCTTCTCGATCAGGCTCTCCAGGGCGGACTCAGGGAGTGCGCCGGGCTGGGCGAAGACCACGATGCCGTCGCGGACCGCCATGATGGTCGGGATCGACCGGATGTCGAACTTTGCGGCGAGCGCCTGCTCGGCCTCGGTGTCGACCTTGCCGAAGGTGATCTCCGGGTGCTTCTCCGAGGACCGCTCGTAGGTCGGCGCGAAGCGCACGCAGGGCCCGCACCAGCTGGCCCAGAAGTCGACCAGGACGATGCCGTCCGTGCTGGTGACCTCGTCGAAGTTCGCTGTGGTCAGCGCAACCGTCGCCATTGATGCCTCCGTCTGCGGGAATCGCTTTCGTCGGGTGAAACTCCAGGCACCTCTTAACCATTCCCGCCGGGAGAGCCGTGACACGTGTCCTACGGCACCTTCTGCGGGTCAGCGGGCGACCTCGAGCCACCATCGTAACTGATAGTAGGCGGGCGGTGTCAGGTTGACGACACTGCTCGCCTGCACGATCTATCCATGATCACGCCATGTGGGGCATTTGTGCTGCCTGTGCGTCGCCTGTGGGAACGCGCCCATCGGCTCCAGGAAACTGTTAACAAACCTATTTGTGAGCTGCATCACATCCGAGATTCCTTCACATGGATACGGACGGTAAGGCAAACTCTTTCCCAACAGAGCGTGGGCGGCGGGTGCCGGGGAGGGCCCCGCCGCTCATTGCGTCTCCCGCCGGTTGAGCCGGCGCGACAGTTCCCTCGCGATACTTCTCCGAGCGATCTCTCGAGCAGAGCATCCCGTGCAGCGCATCCCGGCCGTGTGGGAATCCCGCCGGCCGGATGAGTAGCCTAACGCCCCATGACCGTGGGCGAGGACCAATCCACCGAGGTAGGCGTGGGCCCGTGGGCAGGCGAATGGCCGACCGGGGAGCAGTACGATCCCGAGCTGCTGGCGAACGGTGACCGGCGCAACGTGGTGGACCGCTACCGGTACTGGAGTCGCGAAGCGGTGATCGCGGACCTGGACACCCGCCGTCACGATTTCCACGTCGCGATCGAGAACTGGCAGCACGACCTCAACATCGGCACCGTGGTCCGCAACGCCAACGCGTTCCTCGCCGCCGAGGTGCACATCGTCGGGCTGCGCAAGTGGAACCGGCGCGGCGCGATGGTCACCGATCGTTATCAGCACGTGCGGCATCACCCCACGATCGAGGGGTTCGTCGCCTGGGCGGCCGCCGCGGAGATCCCGGTGATCGGCATCGACAATCTGCCCGGCTCGCGCCCGATGGAGACCGTCACGCTGCCCCGGCGATGCGTGCTGCTCTTCGGCCAGGAGGGGCCCGGCCTCTCCGACGTGGCGCGAAGCGCCTGTTCACAGCTGTTCTCCATTGCTCAGTACGGCTCCACGCGGTCGATCAACGCAGGTGTGGCCAGTGGGATCGCGATGCATGCGTGGATCCGGGCGCACGCCGCTCCGCCGCCGGCCTGACGTTCCGGCCCGTTCCGCCGATCCGCTTGACGGCGGCTTCCCGGACCCGCACGGTATGGAGTGTGGGTGTCACGGTGAGTTGCCCCAGATGTGCTGATCAGGTCCGCAAGCCGGACCTGATGCACAGCAACTGGCGCTGCGACAACTGTGGCGACGTTCAGCCGTTCCACGTCGCCGAGCACATCAGTGCCGAGATCGTCGGGTCGGTGCTGCGGGAGTCGGCGTCGGCACGTGAGCGGATGCCGCTCTGGGGGCCTTGGCCGTTGCCCTCCGGCTGGACGGTCACCGGAGTGGGCTGGGCCGGCGACGACCGGTCCGGGGTGCGCGCCACCGCGCTCGCCTGCAGCGGCCCGGAGCCGCTCGGCGGCGGCCCCGCGGACCTGCTGTTCATCGCCGAGCAGCCGGGCGTCGGGCTGGGCAACCGCTTCGCCGGGATTCCGGGCACCGACCCCGGGCATCTGCTCTCCGGGACGCTCGCCGACCATGGCCCGTGCGCCGGCCCGCATGCCAAGATCAAAGTGGGCGGACACCCCACTCCACTGTGGTGTGTCGAGTCTCCGGAAGATCGCAGCGCATACGTGAGTGAGGCAAAGGGAATCTGGCTCTATGCGGTAGCGTGGCCCGCGAGTGCGGGCTATCTTCTCGCGGAGCATGTCGTCCTGGACGACCTCTCCGAGGGTGTGCCGCCCGAGCTCGTGTTCGGAGCACCCTCGCCTTACCTGCACGGTCGTGTCTGACTGGCAATCGGCTTTCCGGGCACTTTGTTCACACGGGGCTACGAAGCTGATACCGTCAGTACTGCCGCGGCGCTGTTTGTCACCCGTACCAGAGGAGAAGGCCCGCCATGATCAAGAAGGTCCTCACCTGGCTTGGTATTGCGTTCTTGATCTTCTTCATCGCCTTCAACCCGAGATCGGCGGCTGCCGTCTTCGAGTCACTCGGGGGCACGATCGCGGACATCGCGCGAGGCTTCGGCACCTTCTTCACCGACCTCGTCGCGTAGCATTCGTACATGGATCCTGGTGAGCCGCGCGACCCGCGAGGCGAGGGCGCCCAGCGCTCTCCGGACGACGATGAGGCCTTCAGGTTTCGGGACCCCGCGTTCGAGGACACCGATCCTGGTCGGACACATGCCGAGACCTATCCGGACGATGACCGGTTCGCGAGCCGTGCACGCCGCGGCGACGAGTATGACGACCCTGATCAGTACGAGTCGCCGGTCTTCACCGAGGAGGAACTGGAAGGGCTCGACCGCAGCAGCGGTCCGCGGCGCTTCCTGCCTCTGGAGGACGAGCCGACCACACTGGTCGCCCGCTATCTCTTCCCGACCGAGCGTTATCGGGGCGAGTGGAAGCGGCACTGGATCCACCTGTCGCTGCCGCTCAGCATCGGCGCCGGCGCGACCCTGCTGCTCGGCTATCTGGCGGGCTTTCTGACCCGGCAGAACGTGAACGGCATGGTCACCGTCGCCGTGCTGATCTGGCTCGGCGTGATCAGCTGGGTGGCCTGGAAGGTCTTCGACTGGTACTTCGACCGGTTCATCCTCACCAACAAGCGGGTGATGGTGGTCAACGGCATCGTCACGCGCAAGGTGGCGATGATGCCGCTGCTGCGGGTCACGGACATGAAGTATGAGCAGTCCGCCCTGGGCCGCATGCTGAGCTACGGCACGTTCGTGCTGGAGTCCGCCGGTCAGGACCAGGCGTTGCGCGAGGTCAAGCACCTGCCGAACCCGAACGAGCTCTACCTCCGCGTGGTCGAGGAGATGTATGAGCCGCAGGCAGTCGAGGCGCGGCTCGGCAAGGACGACGAGGGAGACGACGCCTGAGTCGCCGGATCGATCTGCACTGCCACTCCACCGCCAGCGACGGGACCCTGACCCCGGCCGAGCTGGTCGTGGCGGGGGCGGCCGCCGAGCTGGACGTCATGGCGATCACGGACCACGACACGACCGGGGGCTGGGCCGCCGCGGCCGCGGCCCGTCCCGCGGGGATGCGGTTGGTGCGCGGGGCCGAGCTGTCCTGCCGGTGGCACGGCGTGCAGCCGGGGATCTCGTTGCACCTGCTCGCGTACCTTTTCGACCCGGACGACCCGGCGCTGACCGCGTCCATGCTGGCGCTGCGCACCGATCGGGAGCAGCGGGCCGAGCGGATCGTGGAGTTGCTGCGCGCCGACGGGGTGCCGATCACCTGGGACGAGGTGTTCGAGTATGCGGCGGGCGGCTCGGTCGGCCGGCCGCACATCGCGCAGGCGCTGATCAGGGCGGGGCTGGTGACCAGCACCGACGAGGCGTTCGCGTCGGCTTGGCTCGGCGCGCGGTACTCCGTACCCAAATCGGATCTTGATGTTTTCGATGCTGTTGCCGCGGTGCGTGCGGCAGGTGGCGTGACCGTCTTTGCTCATCCCCGGGCGACCAAGCGCGGGCGCGTGGTTCCGGATGAGCTGATCGTCGAACTCGCCGACGCGGGACTGTTCGGCCTGGAAGCCGACCATGAGGATCACTCACCTGCGGAGCGGGAGGAGATTCGGGCGCTGGCCGGGAGGCTGGGGCTCGTCGTCACCGGGTCGTCCGATTTTCACGGTACGCACAAGACGGTGCGACTGGGAGCGTTCCAGACTGCCCCCGAGGTGTACGACAAGATCGTGGCCGCCGCGACCGGAGTACCCGTTCTCGGGTGACGATCGACGCACCAGCCTGCGCGAACGGAAACCGCGCCCTACCTTGATCGGGTGAATCTCAAGCTGTTCGGCGAGTTCTTCGTGACTCTGCTGGTGATCGTCGATCCGCCCGGCATGGTGCCGGTCTTCCTGGCCCTCACCGGCGCCATGCCGGCGAAGGCGCGCAACCGGGCCGGCACCCAGGCGGTCCTGCTCGCCCTCGGCGTGATCATCGGGTTCGCGGTCGCCGGCCAGACCCTGCTTGACTACCTGCACGTGCAGCTCCCGGCTCTGCAGGCGGCCGGTGGGCTGCTGCTCGTGCTGGTCGCGCTGCAGTTGCTGACCGGCAAGACCGACGAGCCGCAGGACCAGGCCGGCACCAGCAACGTGGCGCTGGTCCCACTCGGCACCCCGCTGCTGGCCGGCCCGGGTGCGATCGTCGCCACCATGCTCTTCGTGCAGCGGGCCAGGAGCCTCGACGAGTACCTCATCCTCGGCGCCGCGGTCCTGGCCGTGATGGCCACCGTCTGGCTGGTCCTGCGCTTCTCCGGGCTGATCGTGCGGCTGCTGCGCCCGGCCGGCATCGAGGTGCTGACCCGGATCGCCGGTCTGCTGCTGGCGGCCATCGCGGTGCAGCTGATCGCGGACGCCATCTTCGCCTTCGTCCAGCTGTACGCGCCGCGCTTCTGACTTTCTTTTTTGTCGGAGGGGGCTGGCAGGATTGACGCGTGCCTCCCACCAGGAACCGTGCCGCCGTCCCCGAGCAACTCGGCTTCGCCGGGATGCCCGAGAAGCTGTTCGTCTGCACGCCGAGCAAGCTCGGCGCGTTCACCGACTGCCCCAGGCGGTACAGATACTCGTATGTCGACCGCCCCAGCCCGCCCAAGGGGCCGCCCTGGGCGCACAACTCGCTCGGCGCGAGCGTGCACACGGCCCTGAAGAACTGGTATGCCCTGCCGCCGGAGCGCCGTCTGCCGGAGGCGCTGCCCACGCTGCTGAAGAGCACCTGGGTGCGGGAGGGCTACCGGGACGTCGAGCTGGAGCGGGCGGCCTACCGGAAGGCGCTCGACTGGCTGGAGGCGTATGTCGCGACCCTCGACCCGGAGGAGGAGCCGCTCGGCGTCGAGCGCGTGGTCGCCGCCAAGACGGCGGTGCTCGCGCTGAACGGGCGAGCCGACCGGATCGACGCCCGGCCCGGCCCGGACGGGCCGGAAGCGGTGATCGTCGACTACAAGACCGGACGCAGCGGGCTCGATGCGGACGACGCGCGCGGCTCGCAGGCGCTCGCGCTGTATGCGTATGCGGCCCAGCGGGTGTTCCGGCGGCCGTGTCACCGGGTCGAGCTGCACCACCTGCCGACCGGAACGGTCGCGGTGCACGAGCACACCGACGAGTCGCTGGCCCGGCAGGTCCGGCGGGCCGAGGAGACCGCGCAGGACATCATGGCCGCGGAGAAGGCGGTGGCCGCGGGAACGGATCCGGATGAGGCGTTCCCGGTCAACCCCGGTTCGCTGTGCGGTTGGTGCGACTTCCGGAAGGTGTGCCCGGCCGGAGCCACCGTCGCGGCCAAGGAGCCTTGGACGGCGGTGGAGCACCTCGGCGCTTCATGACGGGCCGGCGTGGCCTTTCGGGTGGCGCGGCTCGGGCGGGTGTCGGGCTCGAGTGGCGCGCCCGCGGGCGGATGGTCAGGCTCGGGTGGCGCGGCTCGGGTGAGGGCTGGCGCGGCTCGGGTGGGGCCGGGGGCCCCGGGCGGGTAGGTCAGGCGAGGCCGGCGCGGGCCAGGGCGGCCTGGTGGGCGGGGGACACGCGGTATCCCGAGGGAAGGACGGCCAAGACCCCGGCGAGCAGGGCGCGCAGGCCACGGGCGGAGAGGCCGGCCGCCAGGTCGGTGCTGGGCCAGCCCGGCGCGCCGTACATCTTGCGGGCCCACTGTGGCAGCAGGCCCATCGCGGTGCTGGCCAGGCCGAGGTACGCCCATCGGGGCGGCCCGAACGTGAGACCGAGCCGCAGCGCCCGGCCGCCCCACGTGTCCGGGATCGGCGGCAGGGTCAGGAAGAACGCCGCCTCCGCACCGTCCCGGGTCAGACCGAGCTCGGGGCGCATGGCCGCGTAATACGCCTCCACCTCGGCGGCGGTCGCCGGCACGGTGGCCGGGTCCAGCCCGACCAGGGCGGCGGCACGCAGCTGCTCGGTGTAGTAGGCGTCGATCTCGTCAGGGGTCAGGCGCACCCCGGCCCGCAGGGCGGTGGTCAGGAACGACTCGACCTCGGCCACGTGCACCCAGCGCAGCAGGTCGGGCTCGTCGACCCGGAACGATTCCCCGGTACGTGGATCGGTCGCGCTCAGGCGTGAATGGATCTTCCGCAGCCGGGCGGCGGCCTCGTCCACCTCGGCGGTGCTGCCGTAGATGACCGTTGCCACGTAGTTCGAGGTGCGCATCAGCCGGCCCCACATGTCGGAGCGGTAGACCGAATTCTGGCCGACCGCCGCGACCGCACGCGGGTGAAGCGCCTGCATGTACAGCGAGCGCAACCCGCCGAGCATCAGGATCGGCTCCCGATGCAGCTTCCAGGTGATCGATTCCGGTCCGAAGAGCCCTACGTCGCCCGTCATCAGTGAATTATGCCGCGCCCGGCGGGTGGATCAGGCCGTGTCGGCGAGCCGCTTGGCCTGGCAGGCGGGACAAAGGCCCCAGAACGTCACCTCGGCCTCGTCCAGCGTGAAGCCGTGACTGTCGCTCGGGAACAGGCAGGGCCGCTCGCCGACCGCGCAGTCGACGTCGGCGATCGCCCCGCAGCCCCGGCAGACGATGTGGTGATGGTTGTCGCCGACCCGCGCCTCGAACCGTGCCGGGCTGCCGGCCGGCTCGATCCGCCGCGCCAGGCCGGCCCGGGAGAACACACCGAGCACGTCGTAGACGGCCTGGGTGGAGACGGAGTCGAGGCGGACGCGCACCTGCCGGGCGATCTCGTCCACCTCGAGGTGCCCGCCGCCGGTCAACACCTCGAGCACGGCGAGCCGCGGGCGCGTGACCCGCAGGCCGTGCGCGCGCAGCAGCTCCTCACCGGTGGACATTCATCCATGACAGCACGACCGGACGGTTTCCCCAACCTGGGAGAAGTCACAGATCTGCTGGTGGGGCGGTTGAACCTGAATCGGATTTCGGCGGTAGTTCCTGACGGGGGGATGTTTGCGTCGTCAGACATCTCTAAGCTAGCGATCACCCCGGACCCAGGAGGAAAAGTGTTCGACCAGGTCAACGGCTTGCCCGTCCATATTCTCGTGCTGCACGCCGCCGTCATCTTCGTGCCGCTGCTCGCGCTCGGCGCGGTCGTCTACGCGCTCGCGACGCCCTGGCGTCCCAAACTCGCATGGGCCGTGGCGCTGCTCGCGGTGATCGCGCCCATCTCGACGTTCGTCGCCAAGGAGTCCGGCGAGAAGCTCTACGACAGCCGGATCTCGACGTTCTCCCCGAAGGGCAAGGAGATCCTGGCGCAGCACATGGACTTCGGGACGAACACGTTCTGGTTCTCGCTGGGCCTCGGCGTGCTTGCGCTGATCATGGTGGCGCTGACGTTCCGGGTGGGGCGCAAGCTGCCGGTCGTGCTCAACCTGGCCTTCATCGTGCTGTCCGTGGCGCTGGCGGCGGGCAGCGGCTACTACATCTACCGCACCGGCGACTCGGGGGCGACCGCGGTCTGGGGCACCTACTGAGGGCGCTTTCTCCGCTTCGATGACGCCGCTGGGCCGACGGGTCCGGCGGCGTTGTCGTTCACGCTGAGAGAGCTCGGCGGCGTTGTGGTTCACGCCGAGGGCCTGGCGGTGTTGTCGTTCACGTCGAGGGGCCCGGCGGCGCTGTCCGGGCCGTCACGGCGAAGCGCGGTCGCCGAGCACGCCGGCGCAGCGCCCTCTTTAGAACAGCGCGCGACCGCAGAGCAGGCAGATCAGGATCAGCGCGACTGCGCCCGCGACCAGCCCCACGCCGTAGGTCACCGTCCGCGCCGACCCCTCGGCCTCGTCGATGGCGTCCATGTTCTGGACGGGCATGTGACGCGGCGGGGGCGGGGTGGCGATCGTCGGCGGCCGCCAGTGCGGCGCCGGGGGATCGGTGCGCGGCGGTCCCGGGTACGCCGGAGCCTCGGGAGTGACAGGCTGATCCTGGGCAGGCCGACTGAGCGATGCGGCCCCGGGGTCGGGCCGCTGCCAGTACGCGTCGCCGTCCGGGCCACTGGTGGGGGAGCTCACGTTCACCGACGGTACAGCCGGAGGGGGACGACGGCCGAAGCGATGTCGGCTTACCCTTCTAGGCGTGGACATCCTGGATGGCCCCGAGCGGGACAACGATGCCGAGCGTGAGGTCGACTTCGACTCGGAGGAGGCGCCGGTGCTGCCCGACCAGACTCGGGACGACACCGAGCGCGGTTGGGGCGAGCACGGCCACTCCAACGACGACCGGCTGCTCGACGACCGCCCGCCGCACTGGGGCTGACGCTCCGCGGAAGGCAGCGCTCCCACGCCGACGGGTCGCCTCGGCCCGCCGGCGGTTTCGTGCCACCTGCCGGGCCGCCGTTGCGCCCGCACCACCTGCCGGAGCCGTCGGAGTCCGCGACGAGGCGATGGTGGTCGCCGGCGGCGCGCTCATTGCGCCCGTGTCACCCGCGGAGCCGTCATTGGCTCTCGTGCCACCCGTGGAACCTTCATTGCTGCCGTGCTGCCGTGCTGCCCGCTGGCTCGTGGGGCGGGAGCCGGGACCGTCAGCCGGGGCGGATCAGGATGGCGAAGCCGTGACCAGACCCGCCCACCGCACGATCGGCCTGCTCCGGGGCGAGCGCCAGCAGCAGCCCGCCGGTCGTCGGGTCATCCGCGCCGGTCACGTCGAGGACCAGCGCGGAGCTGGCGATCGGAGTGCTGTCACCCCCGTCGCCGAGCCGTAGCAGGTCGACCAGGTTCCCCGGGTGGACCAGGGCCAGCGCGGTCGGATCGGCCAGCCGCACCGGCACGCCGACAGTGCCCTCCGGGATCGACGGCTTGCCGCTGACCTCGGGCGGGGATGGCCTGCTCGCCGTTACCCCGCTGCTCGCCGTGGCCCCAGTGGGTGCCGTGGCCCCGCTGATTGCTGGGGCGACGGATGTCGTGCAGGCGGTCGCAGCCGGACGTAACCGGATGACGGCGGCGGCGGTGGCCAGCAGGACTGCTATGACGGCGAGCCGCAGCAGGGTGCCCCTGCCCGGTCCTCGCCGGCGCACCGGGTCCAGGCGTTCGCCGCGATCGCGGGATCTGATCATCGCTCTGCCCTCCTTGCCGCGGACGTGTCCAGGCGGGCGAGGTTAGGCGAGATCCGGGTCCGGCTGCGGGCAGCCTGTGGACAACCGCGTGCTGTGGATAACCCGAATCGCGGCGTCAGGGCGAGCTAGGTTGGGCGAGCGCGCGGCGAGGCCGAGCTTTTTGACAACACAAGAGCGTTCATGGGGCGTACGGGCGAAAGGGCGTGCCGTGATCCGGCACGCCCTTTGCGACACGAGTGGGTCAGGAGGCCGCGGCGGCCTTCGCCCCGGAGGACGAGCTGCCGCTCGCCGAGGTCGTCGACGACGAAGAGGTCGACGACGAGGACGTGCTGCCGCTGCTGGAGGACGACGAGCTGTCGGACGAGGAGCTCGACGACGTCGTGGTGCTCTCCGCCTTTTTGGCCGGCGCGTCGCCGGACTTCTCGGCGCTCACGTTGCCCGACCGGGAGTCGTTGCGGTAGAAGCCCGAGCCCTTGAAGACGATGCCGACCGAGTTGAACACCTTACGGAGCTTGCCGTGACAGTTCGGGCACTCGGTGAGCGCCGGGTCGGAGAAGGATTGAACGGCTTCGAGCTGCTCACCGCACTCGGTGCAGGCGTACTGGTAGGTAGGCACGGCTCCTCCGGATCTGTCGGCTGCTGGCACTCGCCAACTCCGAGTGCCAATGTTGCGGCATCGGAGGTCAATTCGTCCACTCCGGCCCGGGTCTGAGGCCCCGGCGTGCCGCCGGATGTGACGAAGTACGCCCTCAGAGGGGCGCAGGACGGGGTGAGAAGCCCGCTGACGGGGTGATGACGCCGTGGACGGGGCGGTCATGGGGTTCGGCCGGCACCTCGTCGAGAGCCTCGTGGTCGTGCAGAAGGGCGACGACCGCCGGGCCGGGCCGGCCGAGGCGGGAGAGCGCACGGTCGTAGGAGCCGCCGCCGCGGCCCATCCGCAGCCCGTCGCGGCCGACCGCCAGTGCCGGGACCAGGATCAGGTCCGCCGTGCGGAGGGCTGTGACGCCGAGGCGTGGACCGGTCGGCTCCTGGAGGCCACGACGGCCAGGAGCCAGGGACCCGGTGTAGGGCGCCCAGTCGAGGTCGTTGTCGGGCAGGAGCACCGGCAGCAGCAGCCGGCCATCCGGGGGCAGCGCGGCCCGGAGCACGTCCGGGAGGTCGGGGCCGCCCGGCTCCGACGCGGACGGGACATAGGCGGCGACGACGTGCAAGGCGCAACGCCGTACGTGGGAGAGGATTCGGTCCTGAAGTTCGGCGGCGAGCCGGGTGCGCTCGGCGGCCGAAAGTGAGCGACGTTCCGTGAGTAGGCGGGCGCGCAGAGCGATCTTGTTTTGGGGGGATTTTTCCGCGGCACCGGTTAAATCCGACATGCAACACCCCCTTTCTAAAAGCGGCAAACGGTGCACACTATGTCAGCATCGCTCCAAAGAGGGCCAGTCCCGGGAGGATGTGTGACATTACGTGGCCGACTCACCAGCGCCTTCCTGGTGGTCGTGCTCGGTCCGGTCCTACTCGGGTCCGTCTTCGTCGCGCTGACCGTCGCGGCGGTCAGCCGGGACCGGACGAACGAGCGTCTCGATCATGCGGTGACGACCGTCCGGACGGCGGTCGGGGCGATCTGCGGCCAGTTGCAGGCGGCGGCGGAAGCGGTCGCGGTGGTGCCGCCGGACGGGCGAGCCACGGTTGCCGATCAGTTGATCGCCCGCGGTCTGGCCGCCGACATCCGGTTCGGCGGTGAGCAACCGGCCGTCTCTCCGGAAGTTCCCACGTCGCGAATGGCGCCGCCCGGCACCGTGTTCCCGCGAGACGGTGCGGCACAGGCCGGCTGGCAGGACTGCGCCGCGCCGGACGGGGCGCAGACCACCGCACCCGCCGCGTCAGCGCGGGACCGGGCGCAGACCACCGCACCCGCCGCGCCGGCGCGGGACGGGACGGAGACCACCGCGCCGCACTCCTCAGGGCGGGACGGGACGCAGATCACCGCGCTGGCCGCGTCGGTGCGGTCGGTGGGCGTCAGCGTGCAGGCTGCACAACCGGTCGACACCGCGCTGCTGCGGCGCTTGGGCGACGCGGCCGGTGTCACTGTCGCGCTCGACGGGCCGCAGGAGTCCGGCGGGTCGGCCGGCGGCACTGTCCGGCGGCTCGGAGCCGGCCCCGGACAGCCGCTGCCGCTGACCCTCACGGCGATGCCCGGCCAACCCACCTTCCGGTACGCGATCATCCCGCTCATCGTGCTGGTCACGGCCGCCGTCGCGGTGGTGGTGGCGCGGTGGCTGGCACGGTCGACCACCCGGCCGCTCGGTGACCTCGCGTGGGCCGCCGACCGGGTGGCCAACGGTGACCTGGATACGCGCGTGCCGATCCCGCGGCCGGACGAGCTGGGCCGGCTGGCCGGGACGTTCAACCGGATGACCCGGGAGTTGCAGTCCTACGTGCAGGCGCTGACCGCCAGCCGGGATCAGTTGCGGCGGCACCTGTCGATCCTCGGCGACACCCTGTCCAGCACCCATGACCTGGACCGGATCCTGCCGGTGATCCTGCGTACCGCGATGACCGCCACGGGCGCTCGGGCCGGGCTGGTGCTGCTGGTCGACGATGCGGACGGGACGCTGGCCGCGCGGTGCGGCGCGGGGCTGACCGGCGAGTGGGACCTTCCGCCCGCTGAGCTGGCGCAACGCCGCCTGGTGATCGGACGCGGCGTGCTCGGCGCAGTGGCCGCCTCGGGTACCCCGCTGCGCGGCTCGGCGGGCGTCGTGGCCGCCTCGGGTGCCCCGCCGTGCGGTTCGGCGAGCGCAGTGGCTGCCTCGGGTGCCCCGCTGCGCGGCTCGGCGGGCGTCGTGGCCGAGGAGCCGGCCTGCGAGTCGTACGTCGCGGTGCCGATCTGCGCACCACCAACGGGTGAAGACCAGGAGCCCGGGCCGGGGACGCTGGGCGTGCTCGCGCTCTACGACCGGCTCGGAAGTCCCGGCTTCGACGACTCCGACCTGCGCACCCTTCGCACCTTCGCGGGGCAGGCCGGGGTGGCCGTGCACAACGTGCGGGTGCACGAGGAAGCGCAGCGATTGTCGCTGACCGATCCGCTCACCGGCCTGTGGAACTACCGTTATCTGCGCGAGGTACTGCGCCGGGAGGTGGAGCGGGCCAGCCGGTTCGGCCGGATGCTCACCGTCCTGGTGCTCGACCTCGATCACTTCAAAGAGGTGAACGACACGTTCGGGCATCCGGCGGGCGATCAGGTCCTGGGCGAGTTCGCCCGGCGGATCAGGCTCGGCCTGCGCGAGGTGGACGTGGCGTTCCGGCAGGGCGGGGAGGAGTTCGTGGTGCTGTTGCCGGAGACCGACGCGTACGGCGGGGTGATCGTCGCCGAACGCCTCGGCGCGCTGGTCCGTGACCGTCCGGTGCAGCTCGATCAGCGGCGTCCCGGCGTCGCCGACCGGACCTCGATCAGCGTCTCGATCGGGATCGCGGTCTTCCCCGAGCACGGCGAGACGGCACAGCAGGTGCTCGATGCCGCCGACGAGGCGTTGTACGCGGCGAAGAACGCGGGCCGTGACACGTATCGCCTCGCGGAGAGCGTTTCGTCCCGAGTGTCCGAGGGGAATTTCGATCCCACCCCGGCCGGGAGCGGGCCGTAACAGCCGAGACGCGCTCTCGGCCGATAGTCTCGCGGCATGCTTGCGAGCGAGAACGCCGGGCACGAACCAGCGAAGGTGCGGTGACTGATGACGACGAACGCGCAAGGGTCGGGCAGGCGCGCGGTCAAAGCGGTGATCCCAGCGGCCGGCCTGGCAACGCGTTTCCTGCCAGCCACCAAGGCCGTTCCCAAGGAATTGTTGCCGGTCGTCGACCGGCCGGTCCTGCAGTACATCGTCGAGGAGGCGGCCGCCGCCGGGATCACCGACGTGCTGCTGGTGACCGGGCGTGGCAAGACCTCGATGGTCGACCACTTCGACCGCCGCCCCGACGTGGAGCAGCGGCTGCAGGAGAAGGGCGACACCGAGCGGCTCGCCGCCGTCCGTCGCACGAGTGAGCTCGCCAACATCTACACCGTCCGGCAGGGTGAACCGCTCGGCCTCGGTCACGCCGTCGGGACCGCGGCGTCACACGTGGGCGACAACCCGTTCGCGGTGCTCCTCGGCGACGAGTTCGTCGACGAGGACAGCCCGCTGCTGCCGGACATGCTCGACCTGCAGGCCCGCACCGGCGGCATCGTGCTCGCGTTCATCGAGGTCGCCCCGGAGGAGACGTCCCGCTACGGGATCGCCTCGGTGCGCGAGTCGGACCTCGGTGAGGGCGTCGTCGAGGTGACCGGCCTGGTGGAGAAGCCGTCGCCGAGCGAGGCGCCGAGCAACCTGGCCGTGGTCGGGCGGTATGTGCTGCCCGGCAGGATCTTCGAGACGATCGCCGAGACCAAGCCCGGCAGCGGCGGCGAGATCCAGCTGACCGACGCGATGGCGACGCTGCTGGCCGACGGCACCCCGGTGCACGGCATCGTCTACCGCGGTCACCGGTATGACACGGGTCAGCCGCTCGGCTATCTGCAGACGGTCGTGGAGCTGGCGGTGAAGCGGCCCGACCTGGGTGAGGAGTTCCTGGCCTGGCTCACCGACTTCGTCGGTGGTCGGAAGGGATGACCGCCACGGCCGATGCCGAGGCGGCCGCCAACGAGCTGATGCCTCTCGCCGAGTACCTGGGCAGCGTGCTGCGCAGGCTACGGGCGCTGCCTCCGCTCGACCTCGACCTCACCCAGGCGCACGGGAACGTGCTGGCGGCCGACGTGATCGCGCCGCACCCGTTCCCGGCGTTCGACCAAGCCGCGATCGACGGATACGCGGCCCGCTGGGAGGATCTGGCCGGCGCCGGGCGCCTCGGTGCGCACCCGGCGTTCGGCCAGTTCGACAACCCCACCCGTGGGGTCCGGCTGAACGTGGTCGGTGACCTCGGCGCGTCCAGCTGGCGTCCGGTCCGGCTGACCGCGGGCACCTGCTTCTCGGTCGCGGCCGGTGCGCCGCTGCCACTCGGTGCCGACGTGGTCGTCCCCGTGCACTGGACCGATCAGGGCATGGCCGCGGTGGAGATCCTGCACGCCCCGAAACGTGGTTCCGGGGTGCGGCGGACCGGTGACGAGCTGTCGGTCGGCCAGGTGCTCGCCACCGCCGGGTCGTACGTGACGCCCCCGCTCGTGGCGACCTTCGCCGCCGCCGGGATCGGGCACGTTCTGGTCCGGCCCAGTCCGCGGGTGGTCGTCGTGGCGACCGGGGACGAGCTGGTCGACGTGGGCCGGCCGAGCCAGCCGGGGCAGGTCGTCGACGCCAACTCCCATGCGCTGACGGCGGCCGCCGTGGAGGCCGGGGCCATGGCGTACCGAATAGGGATCTGTGACGACGACCCGGAAGGGCTGCGTGGCCTCCTGGAGGACCAGACGCTGCGCGCCGACCTGATCATCACGACCGGTGGCACCGGCACGGGACCCGGCGACATGCTGCGCCGGGTCCTCTCACGTCCCGGCACCGGTCGCGGCATCGTCGAGTTCACCGATGTCGCGCTCTGCCCGGGCACGGTGCTCGGCTTCGGCACGGTCGGCGGCGAGGAGGTGCCGGTGGTCTGCCTGCCCGGCGAGCCCGGCGCGGCGCTGATCGGCTTCGAGGTGCTGGCCCGCCCCGCGATCCAGCTGCTGGCCGGGTCGGAACCGGTGTTCCGCCCGAGCGTCAAGGCGCACCTGCTGGAGACCGTCTCCTCGCCCGGCGGGCTGCGCGAGTTCCGGCCGGCGCACATCGCGGAGCGGCGTGGTGGTGGTTACACCGTGCAGCCGCTCGCCGGTGGGCCGTACACTCTCTCCGGTCTGGCCGAGGCCAACGGACTCCTGGTGCTCGGTGAGCGGGTCACCACGGCGGCCGCCGGCTCGACCGTGGACGTGTTGCTGCTCGACCGGAGGCGATGAATGCTCGGGGCAACCCCCGGCTGGCCCGCTGTGCTGGCGGACGGGCCGGTGTTGCTGCGGCCGTACAAGCGCTCTGACGCGCGCGCCTGGTCCGAGGTGCGGATCGCGAATCAGGCTTGGCTGGCACCCTGGGAGTCGGCGCCGCCCGGCCCGTGGGCGGAGATGAACTCGACCCGGGCCTACGGATACGTCTACCGCGACATGAGACGCGCCGCCCGTCGCGGCGACAGCATGCCGTTCGCCGTCTGCCTGCTCGAGGGCGGGCGAGAACGCCTGGTCGGGCACGTGAACCTGGGCAACATCGTGCGGCGGGCGTTCGCGTCGGCCTACGCCGGCTACTGGGTGGACTACCGCGTCGCCGGCCGGGGTGTGATCCCGACCGCGCTGGCGCTCGCCGTCGACCACGCGTTCGGCCCCGGCGGGCTGCACCGCATCGAGGTCAACATCCGCCCGGAGAACGGGCCGAGCCGCCGGGTCGTGGAGAAGCTGGGGTTCCGCGAGGAGGCGTACCACCAGCGTTACATGCACATCGATGGTGGCTGGCGCGACCACCTGGGGTATGCGATGACCAGCGAGGAGATCGCCGCCGAGGGCGGTCTGCTGTCGCGCTGGAAACGGGTTCGCGCCGCTAAGTGATCTTGGGCGCGGGAGAGCCGTCGGCGCGGCGCGCGAAATATCTCCGCTACCGCCCGTAACCTCGCATTCGTCGTGTCATTTTTCATCTGATCTGTCGTGGCGGAACGAAAGGGGTGAGGGTGCCGACCTCGGTGCTCCTCGCCGTCCTCGCCGCGGCCGGGCTGCTCGCCCTCGCCCCGGCGCTGGTTCGCCGGTACGACGCCACCGAGCGCCTCGCCGCGGAACGGGCGTCGTCCACGGCGCGGGTGCTCCAACGCCAGCGCCGTCGACGCACTGTGCCCGGACGCCGACCGATCAACACCGGCCGACGCGTCACGGTTACGCTGCCCGCCCCAACGGGTGAACCCGCCGAGCCGAAACCCCAGCGCCGCCTGCGCCTGGTCACCGGCCGCCGCCCGCAGCGTCGCCGTCCGCAACGGCGTGGCGCCCCCGCGGTCGTCCGCCGCCGCCGGGTCTTCGCCGCGCTGCTGCTGCTCAACGTCATCGAGCTGATCGGTGTGCTCGCGGTCGGCCCCGGCTTCTGGATCAGCTTTGCGGTCACCGGCACCCTCCTCGGCATCTACCTGGTCCACCTGCGCAACCGCGCCATCGTCGACCGCCGGCGTCGCCGCGTCCAGGCGCGCGAGGCGGCGTGGCTGGCCGCGCGGCAGGCCGAGGTCCGCCGCGAGCAGGCACGCCGGGCCGCCGCCCGCCGCGAGGCCCAGCGCCGGCTCGCGGCCCAGAAGGAAGCCGTCCGGCGCGCGGCGATGGGCCTGGACCGGGAGCCGTCCGACCTTCCGGTCGCCGCGAACGGCGGCTCGGTGTCGTATCGCCGGAGCGGCGGGCTGCGGGGCCGTCCCTACGAGGCCGGCGGCCGTCACCACACGGCCTGACCTGCGGTCAATCAAGATCAAATTCTTGCTGTCCCAGGTCCGCCGTGGTCGCCCTTCGCTGCTCCCGCGGGGACCCTTGCGGGCTTCGCAGGCCGCTGGCGCGGCCAGAACGCGAAACCCTCCAGGGCGGCCTCCGTGGCGGGGCACGGTCACCCCGGGACGCGACGCCCGCCGAGGGCACGGAAGCGGCGCGCGCACTCTTCCGTGACGCGCGCGCATGCCCAGCCCCGTGCGAGCCTCGCGCAGTGCTGGCATTCGTGGCGCTGGCATCGCGGGGCTGACGTCGCGGGGCTGGCATCCGTGGCGCTGGCGTCGCGGGGCTGGCTTGCGGCGTTGACGTGGCGGGGGCTGACGTCGCGGCGCTGGCTTCGCGGCGTTGAGGTGGCGGGGCTGACGTGGCGGGGCTGGGTTGGCGGGGTGAGAGCTGGCGCCGGGGTGGCGGGGCAGGGGATTTGGGGAGGGGCGGTTCGCGGGGTTGGTGGGGGACCTGTTAGCCTTTCGGAGGTTCCACGGTGAAGGCCTCACCGAGGACCGACCAGGGGCTGTGGCGCAGTCTGGTAGCGCACCTCGTTCGCATCGAGGGGGTCTGGGGTTCAAATCCCCACAGCTCCACCAAAAGAAGTGCCCTCAATTCGCGGTTACGCGAGGCGGGGGCATTCTTCGTTTTCGGCGCAGCGCGCCGGGCTCGCGCGGGGCGGGGGCGGCGCAACTGGGCTCGGCGCAGACGGCGGGGCTCGGACGGTTCGGGCGGCGTGGTTCAGCGGGGCTCGGACGGCTGGGCTCAGCGGGGCTCGGGGCGGCGTAGCGGGGTTCGGGGCGGAACGGCTTCGGGCGGGTGGACGCGTAACGACTCCGGCTGGTTCTCATGGGCGTTATGAGGCACGAATAACGCCCATGAGAACCAGCCGGAACCCCGCGTCGCGCGGCCTGGCGGGACCCGGCTGGGCCTTGCGGGAGGTGACGCACGCCAACGGTGTCGTCGGGCGGGACGGCGGCACGGGTTTTCGGGGTGAGCTCGACCCGCCACGGAGGCCGCCCTGGAGGGCTTTGCGTTCTGGCCGCGCCAGCGGCCTGCGAAGCCCGCAAGGGTCCCCGCGGGAGCGACGATCCGGACCACAGCGGAGATGGGACCTGAAGATCTTGATGTTGATCTTCTGGGGTTTCCGCTAGCGGTGCAGGTGGAAGCTGGCGATCTCCTCGACGCGGGTGCGGAAGATGCCGGCTCGTTGTTCTATCGCCAGGGGGTGGCCGGTCGGTTCGAGCTCGATGTACGGCGGCTGGCCGACCGGCCGGGTGTGGACCATGGTCTTGAGGTTCAGCGTGGTCGGCTCGTAGCCGTCGATCACGTTGGCGAGCCAGCCGAAGTAGGGCGGCTCGGTCTCGCGGCCGGGCTGTTCCCAGACGTCGACGGCGCGGGTGAAGTTCGGGCGGCTCAGTGACACCCACATGCTGTAGGTGAAGACGTCACCGGTGTCCCAGACGGGGAGTTCGATCAGGCCGCGGATGAAGAACCGCTCGCCGCTGATCACGCACAGGTCGGAGTCGAGCAGGCAACCTTCGTCCCGCGCCATCTCCGGGAGCCAGACGTCCGGGGCCGGCGCGGCGAAGCTCAGCGGAGGGCCGCTGTGTGTCGAGCCGCACGTGCCGCACGCGAACTCGTCGGTGTTCATGGGCGCGAAGCATACGGCCGTGACTTGAATTGATCATCTGCACGGCGGGGAAGTCACACTCTCTCCGTGCGAGATTCGGGCGAAATGTGAAGGTGGCTACTTTTGCGTGGTACCTCTGAAGCAAGTCTCGGAGGTGACCGTAATGAAAGCACCCCTACCCGACAACGAGATCGAGCGCCTGGCCGCGCTCTACTCGCTCGACATCCTGGACAGCCCACCGGAGAAGGACTTCGACGACATCGTCGCGCTGGCCGCCGGCGTCTGTGAGACGCCGATGTCCATGGTCAGCCTGGTCGACGCGGATCGGCAGTGGGCCAAGGCCAGGACCGGCTCGGATCTCGCCGAGACGGCTCGCGACCTGTCCTTCTGCGCCCATGCGATCCTCGGCCGGGATCTGCTGATGGTGCCCGACGCGCGGGCGGATCTGCGGTTCGCCGACAACCCGGCGGTGACCGCTTCTGACGGCATCAGGTTCTACGCCGGGGCGCCGCTGATGACCACCGACGGGTTCGCGCTCGGCACGCTCTGCGTGATGGACCGCGAGCCGCGCCGGCTGGACATGGAGCAGCAGCAGGCGCTGCGCGCGCTGGCCCGGCAGGTGACCGCCCAACTGGAGTTGCGGCGGTACGCGTATGCGCTGGCCAACACCACGGCCCGGCTGCAGGAGCTGGAGCGTCGCAAGGACGACCTGGCCGGGCTGGTCGGCGGGGAGTTGCGTTCCTCACTGCGGCTGATGTCGACGTACCTGGAGAACCTGGGGAACACCGGCTATCACGACGCCGAGATGGCGGACCTGGTCGGGCGGGCGGCGGCCGCGCACTGCCGCGGCTTCCGCGAGCTGATCGACCACCTGAGCCAGATGGCCGAGGCCGGGCTCGGCGGGGACAGCCTGCACATGCGGCAGTGCGACCTGACCCGGGTGACGCAGCGCGCGGTCGAGGCGGTCCGCCCGATCGCGGCCAGCAAGCACATCTGGATCCTGAACCAGGCCGGCGGGCCGTCGCTGCCGATCATCGCCGACCCGGTACGGCTCGAGCAGGTGCTGACCCATCTGCTGTTCGCCGCGGTGAAGTACACGCCCGAGGGTGGCCGGGTGCGGGTCGGCACCGAGATGGAGTCCGGCCCGACCGTGCGGCTCGACGACATGGACCTGCCCGACGGGATGCGGCCGGACCTGTTCCCGCACCTGTACTACGGGGCGATCGCGAACCCGGCGGACGTGCCCGGCCCCGACCGCGGGCTGGCCGTGGCGAAACGGATCCTGGACGCGCACCACGCGACGGTGGCGCTCTCCGACCGGCCCGGCGACGGGACGTCACTGCACGTGGTGTTCCCGTACGCGGATCTGACACCGGACGAACTGCTGCGCGACCTGGCCGTGGCCTGAACCAAAACGGTGGTCTGAACGAAAGCCTGAACAAGGACGGGCCTGAACACGACCGTGCCCCACCGGCTGCAGTCGGTGGGGCACGAGTCCGTCCGGGATCTACCGGGGGATCTCCTCCCGCTGCGCCTGGGACGGCACCGCCGGAGTGGTCGGGGGCGCGACCGCGCGGCCCTTCGCCTGCTGCTGGCGTGGCACCTCGGCGGTGGCCGGCGGCCAGCTCTCGACGGCCGGCGCCACGCGCTGGGAGATCGGTGGCGGGATCTCGGAGCGTGGGGTCAGCCCGGCCCGGTGCAGCTTGTGCCAGCGCAGCCGGCCGCCGGTCAGGGCGGTGGTCGCCGACTGGATCAGGACCAGGTACATCAGCTGCCGGTACGCGAACTGCTGCAACGGCAACCGCCAGAGCGGCTTGAGCGGCTCCCGGTCGAAGCGGAACGCGACCGCCGCGGTGAACAGTTGCAGCGTCAGCATGCCGAGCCAGGCGATCACGGTCTCCTCGAGCTGCCAGAAGACCAGGCCGTAGACGAGCATGATGTCGACGACCGGGGCGAGCATCGGCAGCGCCACCCCGAACAGCGCGAGGAACGGCAGGCCGACCCGGCCGAAGCGCCCGGACGGGCCCTTGTCGAACATCGCCCGGCGGTGCTTCCACATCGCCTGCATGGTGCCGTAGCTCCACCGATACCGCTGACGGTAGAGCTGCTCGAGGGTCGTCGGCGCCTCGGTCCACGCCTTGGCGTGCTCCTCGTAGACGACCCGCCAGCCCTCCCGGCACATGGCCATGGTGACGTCGGTGTCCTCGGCGAGCGTCTCGTCGCTGATCCCGCCGACCTTGGCCAGGGCCTCGCGGCGGAACGCGCCGATCGCGCCGGGCACGGTCGGCATGCAGTTCAGCGTCTCGTAGAGCCGGCGGTCCAGGTTGAAGCCGATCACGTACTCGATGTGCTGCCAGGTCGCGACCATGCTGGCGCGGTTGCCGACCTTGACGTTGCCGGCGACCGCGCCGACGGTCGGGTCGGCGAACGGCTGCACCAGCCGGCGGATCGAGTCCTCCTCGAAGATCGTGTCGCCGTCGACGGTCACGATCAGGTCGTGCCGGGCGAGCGCGATCCCGGTGTTGAGGGCGTTGGACTTGCCGCCGTTGGGGACCCGGACCACCCGTACGTTGCGCAGCCGCAGGCTTTCCACGATGTCGGCGGTGCCGTCGGTGGAGCCGTCGTCGACGACCACCACCTCGATCTCCGGGTAGTCGCCGAGCGCCAGCGACTTGACGGCCGCCTCGATGCCCTCCTTCTCGTTGTAGGCGGGCACGATCACCGACACCGGATCGGTGACCGGTGGCCCCCAGCTCCAGCTCGCCTTGCGCCGCTGCCGGGCGTGCCGGGTGGCGAGCAGCAGCAACAGCGCGGTCCGCCCGATGGTCAGCGCGCCGACCAGCACGAACAGCGCCGCGACGACGGCGACCAGGCCGTCGGCCAGGCGTACGGTCCAGATCAGCCCGGCGCCGCGCCACTCGTCACCGGACGCGGCCGACGGGTTCTCCGGCAGCGTCGGGATGACCGTGGCGCTCTCCGGCGCGCGGCCGGCCCGGACGTCCGCGGCCTGCTCCTCGATGCCCAGGTTCAGGCCCTCGGTGACGGTGGTGAAACGGTAGCCACGCGCCTTCATCATCGGGATGAACTTGCGCAGCGCCTCGACCGTCTGGGCGCGTTCGCCGCCGGCGTCGTGGAACAGGATGATCGCGGAGCTCTCGCCCTTGGGCATCGCGTTGCGCATGATCTGGTCGACGCCGGGGCGTTGCCAGTCCTCGCTGTCCAGGTCGTTGACGACGACCAGGTAACCGGCCTGGCCGGCCTCCTTGACGACCTTCCAGTTCGCCTCGTCGATCGCCTCGGTCTTCGACGAGTACGGAAACCGGGCCAGGTTGGTGTGCACGCCGGTGGCCCGGGCGATGGCCACCTGGTTCTGGGACAGCTCCAGATGCCGCCGCCACGGGGCGAGCAGCTGCATGTTCGGGTGCGTGAACGTGTGCAGCCCCAGCTCGTTGCCGTCGGCGACGATCTCCCTGGCCAGCGCCGGGTGCCGGGCGACCTGCGAGCCGACGACGAAGAACGTGCCGTGCGCGTCGTTCTCCCGCAGCACCTCGAGGACCTTCGGGGTCCACACCGGGTCGGGGCCGTCGTCGAAGGTGAGCGCGATCGTGCGGTCCGGCAGCCGGCTGGTGCTCTCCTGCCCGCCGGTGGTGTTGATGATCGGCCCCCCGCCGCGGATCGACAACGGCACGCCGTCCTGATCGCCGACCTCGGTCTCCTTGTGGTCGGCGGTGAACTCGGCATTGATGTACGCCTGCACCACGAGTACGCCGACGAAGAGCGCGAGCAGCAGCGAGGCGAGCATCACCCGGGGACGGGGCAGGATGCGCCGGCGGCTGCGGCCGCGGTTGCGGCTCACGCCGATGCCCCCGACGGCGACGGCGCGGGGGTGTCCGTGTCGGCCGGGTCGTCAGCGAGCGTCGGGCCCAGTGTGGGCAGCGCGGCCGGCTCGCTCTTGGTGGTGTTGCGCGTGACCGGCGGGGCGGGCGGTGCGGGCGGCGCCGGCTCGGGCGCCTTGCTGCTGGTGGTCGGGTTGGCGGCCGGGGTCGTGGTCGTCGACTCGGTCGGCTTGGTCGTGGTGGCGGTCGGCGTCGGCGACACCTTGGCCGGGGCCGGTTTGGCGGCCGGCGCCTTCGTGGTCTTCGCCGGCGCCGGCTTGGTGGACCTGACCGGCTCGGCGGCCGCCGGGGCCACCGGGCGATCTACCGGCCGGACCGGGTTGACCGTCGACTCCACCGGCGGCCGGGCCGCGGCGGTCGCCGGGCTCGTCGCCGGGGCCGGGTTGGGCCGGGGCGGCACGGGGTCGGCCTTCTCGTCGTCCAATCCGGGCAGCGGCAGCACGGCGCTCGAGTTCACCGGGCCGCCGGCCAGGCTGACGCTGACCAGCCCGCCGTAGGAGACGACGAGGATGCCGAACGCCAGCGCCATCCGGCGGAGCATGCGACTCCGTCGTCCGGTGGAGTCGACGAACACCGGGGCCGGCGTCGCAACGGCGATCACTTCCGTGTCCGGAATTCGCTGGTCGGCGGTCTGCGGGTGTTGGGAATCCTGCGTTGTCACGCGGCGAGCTTAAGAACATTTATCGCGATCTTGGCACTTGTCACCTATTAGGGGGATGGCCGACTGATGCGATGAAAAGGGACGAAATGATGAGCCGTTGAATGTGACCCGTTGCCGGTCGCTTGTCGCTGATTCCGCTGAGCTGCGGTGCGGCGGACGGCCCGAATACGTTACGCCATCTCCGGCACCTAATTGGTGTCGCATTCCCGACGGTGGAGTTGAATCGTATTCATGAGCGGGTATGCGTGGTAAATACTATAAAGGCATATTGTCCGAATCTGTGGGATGGTGGGATCGGCACGGCCAATCCGTGGGCGGCACCCGTTGTGCGGGTCATCCAGGCTCGTTAAGCTGCATCTTGCGCGCCCCTATCGCCCGCTTCCCCCGTGGCAGGCGATCGGGGCGCGCCCTACTTTTCCGGCCCGTGTCCACTCCGGGCGGTCCCCGCGATCCGGTGCGGTTTCCCGGCGAGACGCGTCGTGATCAGTCAACAGGTGCAAGATCGGTGAAGCGCGGAGCAGTGGGTCAAGTCCACCGAGGTCACTCGAAAGCGACGAAGCCCGGCCCCGGCGGATCTCCGGTGACAGGGCCGGGAACGGTGAAGCCCGGCGAGGGCCGCCGGGCTTCACTTGGGTCAGAGCTTCGCGAGAGCGGTCAGATCCAGCGACTTCCCAGCCACATGCGGACCGACCAGTCGTTGTACGGCATCGTCTTGCCCACGAAGACCGGATAGAAGTACGCGAAGCAGAGCGCCACCAGCACCATGTAGGTGGCCGCCACCACCACGCCGATCAACTGTCTGTCGGTCCTCGCCGCACCGGTCGCCATGCCCTCGGGCGGCGTCATGATCGCCCCCAGGACGTAGACCACCGCCAGGATCAGGAACGGCAGGCCCGGCATCAGGTAGAACGAGAACATCGTCCGGCCGTCCTTGACCGCGAAGTAGAACCACGGCAGCAGGCTCGCCATCGCCCCGGTGAAGATCGCGAACGCCCGCCAGTCGCGCCGGGCGATGCCGAACCAGACGAGCGCGAACAGCGCCGGCAGGAACGACCACCACAGCAGCGGCGTGCCCAGCAGCAGGATCTCGGCGGCGCAGCTGGACGACCCGCAGTTGCCGCTGCCGTTCCAGTAGAAGGCGACCGGCCGCCCGAGCAGCAGCCACTGCCACGGCCAGGACTGGTACGTGTGCTTCTCGGTGAGCCCGCTGTGGAAGTGGTACGCCTCGGAGTGGTAGTGCATCAGGTTCAGCAGCGCGCCCAGGACCGGCGGCTCGCTCAGCCCGTGCGCCTGCCGGTCGTGCCGGAAGTAGCCGTCGTCGGTGACGAACCAGCCGATCCAGGTGGCCAGGTAGAAGACGAAGCTGAGGACGAAGCTGAGGATCAGGTAACCGAAGTCGCCGAGGATGCCGGCCACGAACGGGCCACGGACCCGCGCCGAGCGCCGGGCCTGCCAGCGCCAGGCCACGACCAGGGCGGCGAAGAACGGCGCGAAGAACAGCGCGCTCCACTTCACCCCGCAGGCCAGGCCGAAGAACACGCCGGCGGCCAGCAGCCACCACGGCACGATCCGCGGGATCTTGTGAGTGGACGCCGGGTCGAAGCCGGCGGCCAGCGCGTCCCGCCAGCGCCGCCGGTAGTGATCCCGGTCGAGGACCAGGCAGGCGAACGTGAGCAGCACGAACAGCCCGATGAAGATGTCGAGCAGCGCGGTGCGCGACAGCACCAGCTGGAAGCCGTCCAGGGTCATCAGCAGACCGGCCATCCCGGCCAGCACCGTGGAGCGGAACATCCGGTAGGCGACCCGGATCAGGACGAAGATCATCAGGGTGCCGGCGACCGCGGCGGTGAACCGCCAGCCGAGCTCGTCGTTGCCGAAGATCTTCTCGCCCAGGGCGATCAGCCACTTGCCCAGCGGGGGATGCACCACATACGCCGGGCCGTTGTTCTTCTCGTCCCACTCGACACCGTGCTGGAGCATGTCCCACGCGTCGGTCGGGTAGTACACCTCGTCGAAGATGTAGCCCTTCGGCTTGTCCACTCCGGCCAGGCGCAGGATCCCGGCGGCGACCGTGATCACCACGGTGACCAGCCACGACCAGGGTTCGAGCCGGTTGTCCAGCGTCGACAGGCGCCGCCGGACGAGATCGGGCACCACGCGCACGCCCCGGGACGACTCCGCCCCGGCGGGGGAGTCCGCGGTGGGCAGGTCTTTCTCCGCTGTCGCCGTCGTCACCCCGCGATCGTAGGCTGCCGAGCTTTGAAACCGGGGCCGGGCGTGTGATGGACTTTTCGGGTGTCTCGTGAAGAAGTAGGAGTTGGCCGGGTCGTCCTGGCCGGAGCCCCGCTGGGCAACATCGGCGACGCGTCGTCCCGGCTGCGGGAGGTGCTCGGCACCGCGGACGTGATCGCGGCCGAGGACACCCGCCGGCTGGGCCGCCTGGTCAAGGACCTCGAGGTGACGGTGCGCGGCAGGGTCGTCTCCTACTTCGAGGGCAACGAGGAGTGGCGTACGCCGGACCTGGTCGCCGCCCTGGCCACCGGCGCCACGGTCGTGGTGATCACCGACGGGGGCATGCCCAGCGTCTCCGATCCCGGGTACCGCCTGGTCCGGGCGGCGCTCGACGCCGGTTTCCCGGTCACCGCGGCGCCCGGGCCGAGCGCGGTCACCACCGCCCTGGCGCTCTCCGGGCTGCCCAGTGACCGCTTCGTCTTCGAGGGCTTCCTCCCGCGTACGGGATCGAACCGCCGCTCCCGGCTCAAGGAGCTCGCCGGCGAGCCCCGCACGCTGGTCTTCTTCGAGGCGCCGCACCGGATCGCCGGCACGCTGACCGACCTCGTGGCGACGTTCGGCGCGGACCGCCCGGCCGCGGTCTGCCGGGAGCTGACCAAGACGTACGAGGAGATCCGCCGCGGCACCTGCGAGGAACTGGTGACCTGGGCCACCGAGGGCGAGCCGCGCGGCGAGATCACCCTGGTGGTGGGTGGTGCGCCGGACCGCCCCGCGGAGCGTCCCGCGGATGACGAGCTGCGCGCGGCGGTGGCACGGCTAGAGGCCGCCGGCGAGTCACGGCGGGACGCCATCCAGGCGATCGCCGACCAGTACGGCCTGAAGAAGCGCGACGTCTACACCCTCGTGCACGCCGCGCCGTGACAATCGCTCAGTAGGCCGCGATCAGGAACCCGATCAGCAGCAGCACCGGGCCGGCCACGCTGCCCAGCAGCGCCCCGCGACGGGCGCGTGCGGACTCCAGCCGTCGTGCCCCGGTCGCGCTGGCGATGCCGTACCCGCAGATCAGCACGATCAGGAAGCCCAGCGCCCAGCGCAGGTGCAGCAGCGGGCCGGTCGGGGTGGCATAGGCCTGCGAGCTGGCCGGGCTGACCATCCGGGCGCCGGTGACCGCGCCGGGCTCGCGGGCCGTCCCGGAGATGCCGAGCAGCCGCACGCGGCGGACCGTGAAGCTGCCGTCGCCGGTCGCGAACCGCCCGGTGCAGCGCTGGGTGAGGCCGTCGCCGTGGCAGCGGGTCGTGGTCGCGTACCCCCGATCGCCGTGCCCGGTGGCGAGCCAGAACGGCTCGGCGCTGACCCAGGCGAAGAACGCCGCCACCAGGCTCAGCGCGATCAGCGCCAGCAGGGAGGTGACCGGGTTGGCCGCCGGTTGCCGCCGGCGCCGGCCCGGGCGCGGATCGTTGCGTGCCTCGGCCGCGATGCGCGCCTCGTCGGTCTCCCAGAACGGCGAGTTCTCCACGCGTTCCAGCCGGTGCGCGGTGGCCGGAGAGGCGCTCTCCGGCAGCGGTGGCAGGGGCCCGCGCGGCGGCCGCCCGGTGTCCAGGGCGATCGTCGGACGATCCGGCGTCCGCGGTACGTCGTCCGGCTCCTTCTCGCCGGTGCGACCCGATTCCTTCTCGCCCGGACGACCAGGCTCCGTCTCGCCCGGCTGCCCCGGGTCGATGATCATCAGCTGGTCGGCGGTGGCGAGATGCTCGGCGGCGTCCGTGGCGCCGGACCGGCGGGCCTGGTCGGCGGCGAGGTCGGCCCACTCCTGGGAGCTCGGCAGCCGTTCGGTGTCGCCCTGCCACCACGCGGAGTCCGGATCGTCCTGCGCCCACGGGTGTCCCGCCGACGTTTGCGCTGGTTGTTCCCCCTGCTGCGGCGTGTTTCCGGTCACTGGCCCAGTCAACTACGGCGGTCGTCGTCCGTACCGTCAATGATGGGGTGTGTCGGGACAAATCGGTCGCTGAGCGCGGAGGGCGGCAATCCATTCGCGGGCCACCGAGGAGGGTCACTACGCTAGGCGTCATGAGTCACGTTCTCGCCGCGGTCGCCTGGCCCTACGCCAACGGCCCGCGCCACATCGGTCATGTTTCCGGCTTCGGGGTGCCTTCCGACGTTTTCAGCCGGTACATGCGGATGGCCGGCCACGACGTGCTCATGGTTTCGGGCACCGACGAGCACGGCACCCCGATCCAGGTCCAGGCGGACGCGGAGGGCGTCACCGCCCGCGAGCTCGCCGACCGGTACAACCGGGTGATCGTGGAGGACCTGCACGGGCTGGGCCTGACCTACGACCTGTTCACCCGCACGACGACGCGCAACCACTACGCCGTGGTGCAGGAGCTGTTCGAGGGCCTGCACCAGAACGGGTACATCGTGGCCCGCACCACGCTCGGCGCGATCTCCCCGTCCACCGGCCGCACCCTGCCCGACCGCTACATCGAGGGCACCTGCCCGATCTGCGGTTACGAGAAGGCCCGCGGCGACCAGTGCGACAACTGCACCAACCAGCTCGACCCCGAGCAGCTGATCAACCCGCGCTCCCGGATCAACGGCGAGACGCCGAAGTTCGTCGAGACCGAGCACTTCTTCCTCGACCTGCCCGCTTTCGCCCAGGCGATCGGCAACTGGCTCGACCAGCGGGAGAACTGGCGGCCCAACGTCCTGAAGTTCTCCCGCAACCTGCTCGACGACCTGCAGCCCCGGGCGATCACCCGGGACCTGGAGTGGGGCGTGCCGATCCCGCTGGACGGCTGGCGCGACCGCACCGACAAGCGCATCTACGTCTGGTTCGACGCGGTCATCGGCTACCTGTCGGCGTCGATCGAGTGGGCGCGGCGCACCGGCGACCCGGAGGCGTGGCGCCAGTGGTGGTCGGCCGACGCGCAGGGCAAGGACGCGCTCGGCTACTACTTCATGGGCAAGGACAACATCGTCTTCCACTCGGTGATCTGGCCGGCGCTGCTGCTCGGTTACTCCGGTGAGGGCGACAAGGGTGGCCAGGCCGGCTCTCTCGGCAGGCTGAACCTGCCGACCGAGGTGGTCTCCAGTGAGTACCTGACGATGGAGGGCAAGAAGTTCTCCTCGTCCAACCGCGTGGTCATCTACGTGCGGGACTTCCTGGAGCGCTACGACGCCGACGCCCTGCGGTACTTCATCGCCGCGGCCGGCCCGGAGTCCAACGACACCGACTTCACCTGGGCCGAGTTCGTCCGGCGCAACAACGACGAGCTGGTCGCCGGCTGGGGCAACCTGGTCAACCGCTCGATCTCGATGGCCGCGAAGAACTTCGGCGCGATCCCGCCGGCTGTCGACCCGACGCCGGAGGACCTCGCGCTGCTGGAGGTGGCCAGGACCGGCTTCGCCACGGTCGGTGAGCTGATCGGCAAGCACCGGCAGAAGGCGGCGATCGGCGAGGCGATGCGGGTGGTCGCCGAGGCGAACAAGTACCTCTCCGAGCAGGCGCCGTGGAAGCTGAAGGACGAGTCGCAGAAGGAGCGGCAGGGCACGATCCTGCACGTGGCGCTGCAGGTCGTCAGCGACGCGAACACGCTGCTCACGCCGTTCCTGCCGCACTCCGCGCAGAAGGTCCACGAGCTGCTCGGCGGCACCGGGGTGCACGCCCCGATGCCGGAGATCGTCGAGGTCGAGGACCTGGACGGCGGCCCGGGATACCCGGTGCTGATGGGTGACTACACGGTCGGCGCGCGCTGGGAGTCGGTGCCGCTGGTGGCCGGCACGCCGTTGAGCGCGCCGAAGCCGGTCTTCCGCAAGCTGGAGCCGTCGGTGGTCGACGAGGAGTTGGAGCGGCTGAGCGGCGCTTCCTGACCTGCTGTCACGACAACGAAAGGCCCGGCTCCGGCCGGGCCTTTCGTGCTGTCCGGGTGTGAGCCGGATCACGAAGAGGGTCGATGTCGCCGTGAGTCACCTCTTCCAGACGGATAGCGCCGCGGACGCCGGGAAGAGTCCCATTTGTATGTGTCGAGAAGGGTGCTCGACGGCACCGACGACGACCGGAAACGGGATTGATCAAAGCCCCGCGAGGGGTTAAATTGATCGCGCCACGGGGGAACGTTGGCGTTTCGTCGATCTGGGACCGTTCTGACGTCCAAGATCGTCCAACTTGCCCTTCATGTGGTTCTGGTACCCCTCGAAGGAGCTGGAACTTCCTTGAAACCACGTCTGGCCAGGCCGCTGCTCGCGGCCATCGTCGGTGGCGCGCTGCTCGCGGGCGGCGCTGTCGCGGCGTCACCGGCCTACGCCGACCCGACTGCCACTCCTAGCTCCACCGAGACGTCGGCCCCGCCGGTCGAGGAGACGACCCCGGTGGGCGAACCGTCCGGCCCGGCCGGAGACCCCTCGGGCCCGGCGGGCGATCCTTCCGGGGAGCCGTCCGGGAACCCTTCCGGGGAGCCGTCAGGCAACCCGTCAGGCAACCCTTCGGGGAACCCGTCCGGCCCGGTGGACCAGCCGTCGACCCAGCCGTCGAACCCGCCGGTCCCCGACGTCGCACCGCCGAAGGGCACCTTCGCGCTGAGCGCGACCTCGGTCCTGATGAAGCAGGGCGTCACCTTCATCCAGAACGACGCCGACTACTCCGACGACAAGGACGCCGACTCGGCGCTCACCCGGTACATCACCTTCGGTGACGGCACCTCGGTGACGCTGAACCCCGGCCAGACCACCTTTGTCAAGAAGTACACCAAGGCCGGCTCGTTCAAGGTGGTCGAGAAGATCACCGACACCAGCGGCAAGTCGTTCACCACGCCCGCCAAGACGGTCACCGTCACGTCGCCGGGCAAGGCCACGCTGAACACCCACACGGTGTACCAGGGGCAGCGGTTCACCATCACCTTCTCCGGGGTGCCCAGCGGCACGTCGAAGATCCGCGTTCTGTGGGGTGACGGGTACGAGAACCCGATCGCCGGCAAGAACCAGACGATCGGTGGCTACTACTACCTGGACAGCAAGGGCAAGAAGGTGCTCGGCAAGCGGAGCATCTACGTCAACTACACCACCAAGAACGGCACCACCGACTGGTTCCCCGTCGGCGCCGTGAACGTGCTGGTCGACAAGTACCGGCCGGTCCTGACCGTCACGAAGCCGTCCGCGTCCAACCGGGTGAAGTCCTGGACCACGGTCCGCGGCACCGCCTCCGACAAGGGCGCCGGCCTGCAGCCGTACGCCTACGTCTTCGTCACCCGGGTGACCGGCGGCAAGGTGTACTGCTTCACCAAGAACAAGAAGTGGGTCCGGGTCTACAGCGACAAGCAGTACGACACCAAGTGCACCCCGGTGGTGACCTCGATCGTCAAGGGCAAGTGGGCGTTCAAGCTCACCGGCCTCGGCACCGGTGACCTGTTCGTCGACGCGTACGCGTTCGACCGGATCGGTCACCAGGGCTACCGCGGCCTGCACGTCAAGGTCAACAAGAGGTAATCAGCCGAACAGGGGAAAGGGCCGGCGAGCGCCGGCCCTTTCCGCATTCTCAGAGCTGGTACGCGATCTCCGCGATGTGGTGATCGGCGAGCTCGTCGGCCGGCGCCCAGGCCTCGTAGACGCCGCGCTCGTAACAGCGCGCCCCGGTCGCGTGGAGCGCCTCGGCCTCCGGCCGCAACAGCCGCAACCGGGCCCAGGTCTCGTCGCGCTGCAGCACCCAGCACGGCACCCCGCGCCACAACGCCTGCTCGGCGCGCCGGCTCAGCGTCCGCACCGGATAGCGGGCGGCCCGGGTCAGCGCCCGGACCCGGAACTCGCCCGGCGGGTCGGCGACGGCCTCGTACTCCTTGCCGTCGATCTGACCGATCAGCTTCGCGGTGCCGGCCGCGGTGCACGGCACGTACTCCCGGTCCGGGCTCACCCCGGGCAGCTCGCCGAGCAGGCCCCGCCAGCGCGGGCCGGCCAGCCGCAGCCAGCCGTGCTGCTCCGGCTGGTAGGTGTAGAGCACCACTTCCTCGCCGCCCGGGACGTGCGCCACCAGCTGCGCGTTCGCCGGCATCGGCAGATCCGCGAACCCGGCCGTGACGTACTCCGGGACGAGGTCGTCGGTGCTCGGCGTGAACCCGGTGCCGAGCACCATCGCGCCGATCCGCGAGTGGGCCGGCAGCGCGCCCAGGCCGGGCTGCGCCGGACCGGCCGGCAACTCGTAGTCGGCCGGGTCGATGGCCCGCCAGCGCAGCGCGAACGCGACCCGCCCGTCGACGCCGCCGTCGGTGCGCAACAGGGCCAGCTGCTCCGGCTCGCTCAGATGGGCGATGTCGCAGGAGCGGTAACAGAACCCGTACGGCAACCAGCCGGCCAGATGCCCGGCGACCTGCGCCGGGGACAGCAGCTTGGTCATCCTGGTGCCGCGGCGCACCGCCGCCGTCTCCCGGATGGCGCGCAGGATCGGATCGTCCCGGTGCACCGCCGACTGACTCATCGACTGAACGGCCTGCCAGGTCAACCCGCGGCGCAACGGTGCCATCAGGGGAGGCTCGAGCGGGTCGGCGCCCAGCTGGCTGTCCTCACCGGTCACGGTCACCCGGCGGAAGTTAAATGACCGTCATGGATCCCAGGTGAACGTTCGGTTACCGGACGAGGGTCCGTGCAGAATGTCTCACATGTCGACTGCTCCCCCCGATAGCCCGTCCGAGAAGCGCCGGGCGAAAGCCGCGCGCCGCGCCGGCGAGTTTCCGCCCGCCCCGGAGCCGCTGGCCGTGCCGGTCTTCGACAGCCACACCCACCTCGACCTGACCATTCAGGAGGCCGGCGTGCCCGGCGGCGCCGACGGGACCGCCGACCCGGTCCAGGCGCTGATCGCCGCGGCCGCCAAGAACGGTGTCGACCGGATCGTGCAGGTCGGCGTCGACGTCGAGTCGTCGCAGTGGGGCGCCGACCTGGCCGACCGCCACGACGCCGTGCTCGCCGCGGTCGCCCTGCACCCCAACGACGCGCCGCGGGTCTCCGATCTGGACGAGTCGCTGCGCCGGATCGAGGCGCTCGCCGCCCGCCCCCGGGTCCGCGGCATCGGCGAGACCGGCATGGACACGTTCCGCACCGGCGACGACGGCCGGGCCGCGCAGGAGACCAGCTTCCGGGCGCACATCCAGATCGCCAAGCGGCACGGCAAGGCGCTGATCATCCACGACCGGGACGCGCACGCCGACGTGCTGCGCATCCTCGACTCCGAGGGCGCCCCGGACACCGTGGTGCTGCACTGCTTCTCCGGCGACGCGGAGTTCGCCGCCGAATGCGTCCGGCGCGGTTACCACCTCAGCTTCGCCGGGACGGTCACCTTCGCCAGCGCCGCGAACCTGCGCGAGGCCGCCGCGATCACCCCGCCCGAACTGATGATGGTGGAGACCGACGCGCCCTACCTGACACCGGTCCCGCATCGGGGCAGGCCCAACGCCTCCTACCTGATCCCCATCACGGTACGGGCGCTGGCCGCGGCCCGCGGCGCCGACGTCGACGCGCTGTGCGCCCAGATCTCGGCCAACGGCGAGCGCGTCTTCGGCCCCTGGGCCTAGGCGGGAGTAGTCGGCCGCCTAGGCTGCTCACATGGCTGACGGACTGCTCGGCCCGGCGGAGATCCGGGAACTGGCCGCGCGCCTCGGCGTCGCGCCGACCAAGAAGCTCGGCCAGAACTTCCTGCACGACCCGAACACCATCCGGCGCATCGTGGCCGCCGCCGCGCTGCGCCCCGACGACGTCGCGCTCGAAGTCGGCCCCGGCCTCGGCTCACTCACCCTGGGCCTGGCCGGCGCCGTCGCGCACGTGCACGCCGTCGAGATCGACCCGATCCTGGCCGCTGCCCTGCCGGCCACCGTCACCGCCGCGCACCTCACCGTGCACCCGGCCGACGCGCTCAAGGTCACCGGCGACCGCTTCGACCCGCCGCCCACCATGCTGGTCGCGAACCTGCCCTACAACGTCGCCGTCCCGGTCGTGCTGCACCTGCTCGCCGAGCTGCCCACCCTGCGCGGCGGCCTGGTCATGGTGCAGAAGGAGGTCGCCGACCGGCTCATCGCCGGGCCCGGTTCCAAGGTGTACGGCGTGCCCTCCGTCAAACTGGCCTGGTACGCCGAGGCCCGGTCGGCCGGCAAGGTCCCGCCCGCGGTGTTCTGGCCGGTGCCCAACGTGGACTCCGGCCTGGTCGCCTTCACCCGTCGCGAGCCGCCCACCGGCGCCGGCCGCGCCGAGGTGTTCGCGGTCGTCGACGCCGCCTTCGCCCAGCGGCGCAAGACCCTGCGCGCCGCCCTCGCCGGGTGGGCCGGCGGCGCCGCGCGGGCCGAGGACATCCTCGTGCGAGCCGGGATCAGCCCACAGGCCAGAGGCGAGTCGCTGACCGTCGAGCAGTTCGTCGCGATCGCCGCGGCGGCCACAACGCCGGACGGCGGCGGTAAGCTCAGCCCGTCCGGCGCACAGCCCGAGGAGGTGGACTCATGACCGCGGAGCCGATGGGTCACGCCGAATGGAGTCCCGACCCGGTCAAGCAGAAACGTGCCGGTTACACCGTTGAGGATGTCCTCAACCTGCCCGACGACGCTCCCCGCGTCGAGCTCGTGGACGGAGTTCTCGTCGTGGTCCCCTCTCCGGCCGGCGGCCATCAGAAGATCAACTGGCGGCTGGTGGGCTGGCTCGACCAGAACCTGCCCAAGGGGTTCGAGCCACAGATGGCGGTCGGTGTCCTGATCGATGCCGGCACCACCCTCGAGCCGGACGCGTTGATCCTGCACAGCCCCGTCGACCTCGACCATCACTACTTCGATCCCGATCAGGTGGTGGTCGTCGTCGAGATCGTCTCGCCGGGCACCAAGCGGCGCGATCGCCTGGTGAAGCCCAGTCTTTACGCCGCCGCGGGTATTCCGCACTACTGGCGTGTCGAGCAGGACCCGCTGCATGTGTTCGCCTACGACCTGGTCGACGGCGAATATCGGCTGGTCGCCGACACGACGGAGGAGCTGGTGCTGAGCGCGCCGTTCGAGATCACGCTGCCGATCCGGGACATCGCCCCGTGACCGAGGCCTGGGGTCCGGACGACGACGAGCCACGCCCGCACAACGGCCCGGTCCGGGTCCGCGTCCCGGCGAAGATCAACCTGCACCTCGGGGTCGGCCCGCTGCGCCCCGACGGCTACCACGAGCTGAACACCGTCTACCACGCGATCAGCCTGTTCGACGAGATCACCGCCCGGCACGGCGACACCCTCACCCTCACCATGGAGGGCGAGGGCGCCGGCGAGCTCGAGCTCGACGAGACCAACCTGATCATCAGGGCCGCCCGTGCGCTCGCCACCCGGGCACGCGTCCCGGCGTACGCGCGACTGCACCTGAAGAAGACGATCCCGCTGGCCGGCGGTCTCGCCGGGGGCAGCGCCGACGCCGCCGCCACCCTGATCGCCTGCGACCTGCTCTGGGGCCTCGGCCTGTCCCGCGACGACCTCGCCGAGATCGGCGCCCAGCTCGGCTCCGACATCCCGTTCCTGCTGTACGGCGGCACCGCCCTGGGCACCGGCCACGGCGAGGCGGTCAGCCCCATCCTGGCCCGCCCCACCACCTGGCACTGGGTCGTCGCCGTCGCCGACGGCGGCCTCTCCACCCCCGCCGTCTACCGCGAGCTCGACACCCTGCGCGACAGCTCCCAGCCACCGGCCCCGGTCGGCAACGCCGACCGGCTGATGAGCGCCCTGCGCCAGCGCAACCCCGAAGTGCTCGCCGACGCCCTCGGCAACGACCTGCAACCGGCCGCGCTCGCCCTGCGCCCGCAACTCGCCGACGTGCTCAAGGCCGGCGCCGAGGCGGGCGCCCTGACCGGCCTCGTCTCCGGCTCCGGCCCCACGTGTGTCTTCCTCGCCGCCAACGCCGCGCACGCGCAGGAGCTGGCCGACACGCTCACCGCGGCCGGCGTCTGCCGCGGGGCGGTCACCGCCCGCGGGCCCCAACCCGGAGCGCGGGTAATCTAGATCCCGTCTCGCGGGGTGCCGCGAGCGCAGGCGAGGCGCCAGACGGGCCACGCCGCAGCCCCGCGGTTACCCCCGCGAGACAGGACTTCTTCGCATCGTGGCCAACATCATCAACCTGGACCGGGTCAACAAGGGCTACGGCGCCGCCGGTCAACTGCTCACCGACGTCTCGCTCGGCCTGGACGACGACGCCCGCGTCGGCATCGTCGGCCTCAACGGGGCCGGCAAGTCCACCCTCCTGCGCATGCTCGCGAAAATCGAGGAGCCGGACTCGGGACGCGTCACGCACCGCCGTGACCTGCGCGTCGCCAACCTCCCGCAGACCCTCGCGCTGGCCGCCGACGCCACCGTGCGCGATGTCGTGCTCGGCACCGCCTGGCTCGCCGAGGGCATGGGCGCCGAGCACGAGTGGGCCGGTGACGCCGGCGTGCGGATCGTCCTCGACGGCCTCGGCATGGGCTACCTCGGCCTGGACACGCCGGTCGGCCCGATGTCCGGTGGCGAGCGCCGCCGCGTCGCGCTCGCCGCGCTCCTGGTCCGCGAGAGCGACCTGCTGATCCTCGACGAGCCCACCAACCACCTCGACGTGGCCGGCGTCGACTGGCTCGCCAAGCACCTGGTCACCCGCAAGGGCGCCCTCGTCGTGGTCACCCACGACCGCTGGTTCCTCGACGCGGTCTGCACCATGACCTGGGAGGTCGTGGACGAGCAGGTCCACACGTACGAGGGTGGGTACGCCGCCTGGATCCTCACCCGCGCCGAACGCCAGCGCGTCGCCGCCGCCGTCGAGGCCCGCCGGCAGAACCTGCTCCGCAAAGAGATCGCCTGGCTGCGCCGCGGCCCGCCGGCCCGTACCTCCAAGCCCAAGTTCCGGATCGACGCGGCCAACGAGCTGATCGCCGACGTCCCGCCGGTCCGCGACACCGTCAGCCTCCAGCGGCTGGCCACCACCCGGCTCGGCAAACAGGTCTACGACCTGGAGAACGTGACGCTCAACGCCGGGCCCAAGCCGATCTTCAGTGACCTGACCTTCCAGGTCGGCCCCGGCGACCGGATCGCCATCCTCGGCGCGAACGGGGCCGGCAAGACCACCCTGCTGCGGATGCTCGCCGGAGTCACCAGACCCGACGGCGGCCGCCTCGTCACCGGCTCCACCGTGCGGCCCGCGTTCCTCTCCCAGGAGCTCAAGGAGCTGCCCGGGCACCTGCGCCTGCTCGAAGCCGTCGAAGAGGTCGCCAAACGCGTCCAGCTCGGCGACCGGGAACTGTCCGCCGGGCAGCTCGCCGAAGTGTTCGGCTTCACCGACAAGCGCATCTGGACCCCGGTCAGCGACCTCTCCGGTGGCGAACGACGCCGGCTGCAGATGCTGCGCCTGCTCGCCACCGAGCCGAACGTGCTGCTCCTCGACGAGCCCACCAACGACCTCGACACCGACACCCTGGCGTCCCTGGAAGACCTGCTCGACTCCTGGCCCGGCACCATGATCGTCGCCAGCCACGACCGTTACCTGGTCGAGCGCGTCACCGACAAGGCCTACGGAATGTTCGGCGACGGACGGCTCGTCCACCTGCCCGGCGGCATCGACGAGTACCTCGACCGGATCCACGGCACCGCGCCGGCCGTACCGTCCGCACCGGGCAAGGAATCGGCCCCGGCCACGCCGGGCCTCTCCCAGGGGGAGCTCCGCCAGGCCAAGAAAGACCTGTCCCGGCTGGAACGCCAGATGGACAAGCTCACCGAGAAAGAAGCCAAGATCAACGAGAGTCTCGCCGAGCACGGCAGCGACTACGACAAAATCGTTGAGCTGGAAGCCCAGCTCAAGGCCGTCCGCCAGGAACGCGAAGAGACCGAGATGGCCTGGCTGGAACTGGCCGAGCAGGTGCCCGGAAACTGATCCGGGGGGTGTGCCTGCGCCGCTTGTCGCGGATACGCGAGAATCGGAACGACAACATCTGACCTTGGAGACGGACAGCATGGCGCATATTCCGGTCAACCACCCCCTCCGGCCGATGTACCGCCTGGCCGGTTTTGTCGCCGGTGCGTACCTGGTGGTCTTCGGCATCATCGGCTTCGGCATCACGGCAGGCGAGAGCTTCACCGGCCACACCGGCGACCGCGTGCTCGGCCAGGGCAGCAACCTGCTCTGGTCGATCATCACCGTCATCGTCGGCGCCCTGGTGATCCTCGGCGCCGTCGTCGGCCGCAACGTCGACGTGGCCGCCGACAAATACCTCGGCTGGGGACTCCTCGTCCTCGGCAGCTACTCGATGGCGACCATCCGCACCGACGCCAACTTCTTCGGCGCCAGCATGGCCACCGTCATCGTCACCTACCTCGTCGGCCTGCTGCTGATCACCATCAGCCTCTACAGCAAGGTCGCCGCGCCCAGCAAGGCCGGCGCCCCGCGCCAGGTCCGCGAGGGCCGCACCGCCTGAGAACCCCATCACCCCGACGACCGCCAGCCTCGGCGAGAGGCTCGGCGGTCGTCTGCTCTTCCCCTGCCTTCCACGCGTACGGCGTGATCAGCGCACCTGTCGCGTGATCAGCCCCGGCCTCACCTCGAGGTTCGACAAGCCGTTCCACGCCAGGTTCACCAGATGCGCGGCCACCATCTCCTTCCTCGGCTCGCGCGCCTCCCGCCACCACTGACCCACCAGCGCCACCATCCCCACCAGCGCCTGCGAATACAGCTCGGCGAACTGCGGATCCAGGCCACGCGTGCGGAACTCGCCACCAAGAAGATGCTCCACCTGGTGCGCCACATCGTTCATCACACTCGAGAACGTGCCCGCCGGCGCCAGCGTCGGCGCCTGCCGAGCCGACAACACCTGGAAACCGTGCGGTTCCTCCTCGATGTAATCCAGCAACGCCAGCGCCGCCTGCTCCAGCAACTCCCGCGGATGACCCGCCGTCAACGCCGCCGTGATCCGCTCCAGCAGGGCGCGGACCTCGCGGTCGACGACCACCGCGTACAGACCCTCCTTGCCGCCGAAATGCTCGTAGACGACCGGCTTCGACACCTTCGCCCGGGCCGCGACCTCCTCGACGCTCGTCGCGTCGTAGCCGCGCTCGGCGAACAACTCACGGCCGATCGTGATCAGCTGCTCGCGGCGCTGGGCGCCGGACATCCGGATCCGGGGCTTCTCCTCGGTCATCCGGTCATCCTGCCAGGGAGTTGTCGCGGGTACAGGGTTGGCACACTTCGCCTCTTACACTTCTAGAACTTTTGGGACTAGCGTTCTATTCATGCAGATAAACGGGGATCTCAGCGAGCAGGACCGGCGAGCCGAGGCGCGGCGGCTCCGCGTCGATCCGGGGCTGTCCAGGTCACAGCTGATCAAGATGTTCGGGGTCAGCAACGGGACGCTGACCGACTGGCTGCGGGGCGTGGAGCCGCCGGCCTGGACCAAGCGGCCCAACGCGAAGGACGACAAGAGGGCGGAGGCGGTCGAGCTACGGGAAGCCGGGTGGTCGCTCAAGGACATCGCGGAGCAGCTGGACGTCGCGAAATCGACGGCGTTCAGGTGGGCGGGGCACATCCCGCTGGACCAAGACAGTGAGCGCGCTCAGGAGAAGCGGGAACTCGCGAAGAAGCGCATCGCGGGCCGGTGGGGCCAGTTCAGGGAAGAGCGTGACCGGCGGCAGAACGAGGTGTGGGATGCCGCCGTCGACGAGGTGGGCCGGTTGACCGAACGAGACATCCTTCTGATTGGCGCGATCAACTATTGGTGTGAGGGCTCGAAGTCGAAGCCGTGGTGCCGCTCGGATCGCCTGGTGTTCATCAATAGCGATCCCGGGCTGGTCGAGATCCATCTGCGCTTCCTCGAGTTGGGTGGCTACAGCCTCGATGAACTGGGCTTTCGCCTGAGCATCCATGAGACGGCCGACGCGGAGGCGGCCGCGGATTGGTGGGCCGAGCGCCTCGGGGTGCCACGGGACAGGTTCCGCCGGCCGACGATCAAGAAGCACGTTCCGAAGACCCGCCGGGGCAACGTGGGCGATGACTACCATGGCTGCCTGGTGATCGACGCGCCTAAGTCCCGGAGTCTCTACTGGCGGATGGAAGGGGTGGTGAAAGCCGTCACCCGACAGGCTTCGTCCGGTTTCCCGGAGATCGGCGGCAGGCGCTAGGCTGTCACTGGCGCCATTCGGCTGTGGTGTAATTGGCAACACTGGACACTTTGACTGTCTCATTTCAGGTTCGAGTCCTGACAGCCGAGCAACTTTGTGGTATAGGGCCTCAGGGCCCCGCGGTTGACGTATCGCCGCAGATGCAAGACGCCACCGCAAACAATGGAGTTGCCTCGTGAGCCAGGCCCCCAGCCGTACTGTCGTTGTTCTCGCCGCCGGTGAGGGCAAGCGGATGAAGTCCGCGACGCCCAAGGTGCTCCAGCCGCTTCTCGGGCGCACCCTCCTCGGGCACGTCCTGCACGTCGCGGCGGAGATCCGGGCTGATCGCACCCTGGTGGTTGTCGGGCACAAGGCCGATCAGGTCGGCGCGTTCGTGTCCGAGGTCGCTCCGGGCGCGACGCCGGTGTTGCAGGCGCAGCAGAACGGTACGGGTCACGCGGTGCGCATCGCGCTGGATGCCGCGCCGGAGCTGGCCGGCACCGTGGTGGTGCTCAGCGGTGACGTTCCGCTGCTGCGCCCGGAGACGGTGGAGGCGCTGCTGGCCACGCACGAGCGCGCGGGGGCTGCGGCCACGGTGCTGAGCGCCGAGGTGGATGTTCCCGGTGGTCTGGGCCGGGTGGTGCGGGACGCGAAGGGGAATCTGGAGCGCATCGTCGAGGCGAAGGACGCGTCGCCGGACGAGTTGTCGATCCGGGAGATCAATTCGGGGATCTACGCGTTCGACGCGGCTCTGTTGCGGGAGGCGCTGGGCAGGCTGTCGACCGACAACGCGCAGGGCGAGGAGTATCTGACCGACGTTTTCGGGATTCTGGCGGGTCTGGGGCATCCGGTCGCGATCGAGGTGGCCGAGTTCGCGTACGAGACGCTGGGCTGCAACGACCGGGCGGAGTTGTCGCGCTTGCGGGTGCTGATGCGCGATCGGGTGAACGACGCGTGGATGCGGTCGGGGGTGTTGCTGCTGGATCCGGCGACGACGTGGATCGACGTGACGGCGACGCTGGAGCCGGATGCGGTGGTCGATCAGAATTGTCAGATCCTGGGCACGTCGTCGGTGGCGACGGGCGCGGTGGTGGGCCCGGATTCCACTCTGGTGGACGCGTCGGTCGCGGCGGGTGCGACGGTGTTGCGGTCGCATGCGGTCGGTGCGGTGATCGGGCCGGAGGCGACGGTGGGGCCGTTCTCGTACCTGCGGCCGGGTACGAAGCTGGCGCGTAAGTCGAAGGTCGGTGGTTTCGTGGAGACGAAGAACGCCGAGCTGGGTGAGGGCGCGAAGGTGCCGCACCTGTCGTATGTGGGCGATGCGCAGATCGGTGCGAAGGCGAACATCGGCGCCGGCACGATCTTCGCGAACTACGACGGGGTGCGGAAGTCGCGGACGGTGGTCGGTGAGGCGGCGTTCGTGGGCTCGGATTCGGTGCTGGTCGCGCCGGTGGAGGTCGGCCCGGGTGCTTACGTGGCGGCGGGTTCGGCGGTGGTGAAGGATGTTCCTGCGGGCAACCTCGGGGTGACGCGGGCGCAGCAGCGCAACATCGAGGGCTGGGTGGCGATGAAGCGGCCTGGCACGGTGTCGGCGGAGGCTGCGGAGCGGGCTCGGGATATCACCCCTGAGCAGGACTGATCCAGCGGGGGTGAGGCATCCCACGTGGTGCCCTGGAAACGTGGCGGTTACGTGGCCGCAAGGGATACTTCACTCGAACCCACCCCCTATTCCACGGGAGCAGCGAGCCGATGGGCAGCATCGTCGCGGAGAACCGTAAGAGTTTGATGCTCTTTTCCGGCCAGGGCTTCCCGGAGCTGGCCGATGAGATCGGTCAGGTGCTCGGTGTGGCGCCGACGCCGTCGGATTCCTATGAGTTCGCCAATGGTGAGCTTTTTGTCCGGTTCAGGGAGTCGGTGCGCGGCTCGGATGCCTTCGTGGTGCAGTCGGTGACCGAGGGGGTGAACCGCTGGGTCATGGAGACGCTGATCATGATCGACGCGTTGAAGCGTGGGTCGGCGAAGCGGATCACCGTGGTCCTGCCGTTCTATCCGTATTCGCGGCAGGACAAGAAGCACCGCGGCCGGGAGCCGATCTCGGCCCGTCTGGTCGCCGATCTGCTCAAGACCGCGGGGGCGAACCGGATTCTCACGGTCGACCTGCACACGGCGCAGATCCAGGGCTTCTTCGACGGCCCGGTGGATCACCTGTTCGCGATGGACATCCTCGCGGAGTATGTGGAGAAGAAGTTCGCGGGCCGGCCGATGACGGTGGTCGCGCCGGATTCGGGCCGGGTGCGGGTCGCGGAGCGGTGGACGGACCGGCTGGGTGGTTGCCCGCTGGCGTTCATCCACAAGACGCGTGACCCGATGAAGCCGAACCAGGTGGTCGCGAACCGGGTGGTCGGTGAGGTCGAGGGCCGGGTGTGCCTGATCGTCGACGACATGATCGACACCGGTGGCACGATCGCGAAGGCGGCGGACATCCTGTTCGACGAGGGTGCGGCCGATGTGATCGTGGCCTCCACGCACGCGCTGTTGTCGGACCCGGCGACCGAGCGGTTGAAGAACAGCCGGATCTCCGAGGTGGTGGTGACGAACACGTTGCCGCTGACGCCGGAGAAGCAGCTGGACAAGATCACGGTGCTGTCGATCGCGCCGCTGCTGGCGCGGGCGATCCGTGAGGTGTTCGACGACGGTTCGGTGACCACCCTGTTCGGTGGCTTGAGCTGATTCACGAGGGGTGAGGGCGCCCGTCCGCCGGTGTTGCCGGTGGCGGGCGCTCTCCGTGTTTTCCGGTTGATTTCTCCGGGTCCGCCGTGGGTGTGCCGGACCCGCTGATTCCTGCGGGTTCGAGGCAGGTAAGCTAGTACGGTTGCCACGGCGAGGGTGCCCCGCGGTCTGCTGAGGTTCGCAGTCCGCTCGAGGCTCCGTGATCGACGCGGTGCTCCGGGCCTGTGCCCAGCGCGCCCCCTTGCCCGGCAGCGCCGGCGACGGCCTCACGCCGTCGTTGATCAGCACTGAAGCACTGCTGGATTCCGCAGCCGCAGACTTAGACGCAGCCCGCATCGAAGAGTTTCAGGAGTTTCCCCGTGTCCGAGGTAAAGATCAGCGCCGAGCCCCGCACCGAGTTCGGCAAGGGTGGTGCCCGTCGCACGCGCCGGGCCGGCCTGGTGCCCGCCGTGCTGTACGGGCACGGCGAGGCGCCGCAGCACATCGCGCTCCCGGCCCGTGAGTTCGCCGCCGCGATCCGTCATGGTGGCCTGAACCAGATTTTCACGATCGACATCGCCGGCAACGCGGCCGCCACCCTGGCGCTGCCGAAGGCGATCCAGCGTGACCCGATCAAGGACACCTACGAGCACATCGACCTTCTGATCGTGAAGAAGGGCGAGAAGATCCAGGTCGACGTCCCGGTGACGCTGACCGGTGAGGCCGCGAAGAACACCCTGATCATGCACGAGTCGAACACGGTCGCCGTGATCGCCGACGCGCTGAACCTGCCGGCCGAGCTGGAGGCTTCGGTCGACGGCAAGGAAGCCGGTTCGACGGTGACCGCCGCCGACGTGAAGCTGCCGGAGGGTGTCGAGCTCGCTGTCGAGGGCGACACCGTGCTGGCGTTCGTCAACGCGGCGCAGAACACCACGACCGCCGCTGAGGACGAGGCCGCCGCTGCCGAGTCCGCCGAGGCTGCGGCGGAGTAATCTCGGGTGCTCGCGCGCGTCGCGGGTCCGCGGTAAGCCAGTTTTCATCAGGGAAAGTGCCGGGCGGCACTTTCCCTGATGTGTATCCGGGAGGCGGAGAGGGTGACGGACGAGGCGCCGTGGCTGGTGGTGGGCCTGGGCAATCCGGGCCGGGAGTATGCGGCGAACCGCCACAACGTGGGTTTCATGGTGGCTGATCTGCTAGCGTCGCGGGTCGGGGCGAAGATGGGCCGGGCGAAGCGGGCGCAGGCGGAGATGGCGGAGGGCCGTCTGGGCTTCGGTGGGCCGAAGCTGGTGCTGGTGAAGCCGCTGACGTACATGAACCTGTCGGGCGCGCCGGTGGTGTCGCTGGCGCAGTTCTTCAAAGTGCCCGTGGCGCATGTGATCGCGGTGCATGATGAGCTTGATGTGCCGTTCGGCCAGGTCCGGGTGAAGCGCGGCGGCGGTGAGGGTGGCCACAACGGGCTGCGTTCGATGTCGAAGTCGCTGGCCAGCAAGGACTATGCGCGCGTGCGCTTCGGCATCGGGCGGCCTCCGGGGCGGCAGGAGCCGGCGGATTTCGTGCTCTCCGACTTCTCCTCGGTGGAGCGCAAGGAGCTGGACTTCCTGGTGGATCGGGCGGCTGACGTGGTGGAGGCGGTCGTGCTCGAGGGTGTCGAGTGGGCGCAGAACAAATACCACGGAAGTTGATGGCCCGGGCCGGAACTGACTGACCGTTTGGGTCGATTTGTCCGTCGGGTCATACCGTGACGGCATCGCCGTCCGTCCGTTGGTCACCACAGGCGCCCGCCTTCGGTGCGCCGCCGACGTGACGGGGGGTTCGCAGGATGTCTCAGGACGTGTCCGAGGGCCGGGCGGACGCGTTGACCGAGCCCACGGTGAGTCTGCCGGTGGTGCGGCCCGATCGCGGGCCGGCTGGGGCATCCGTCAATCAGGGGCCGCAGCACCCGCCGCTGCGGTTCGTGTCCGGCCGTAATGTCCGCATCCCCGTGCCGATCGGGCGCAACGGGGCGCCGCTCGCAGTGCTGGGCGCCGCCGATCCGGCCCGCAACCGGGCGGTGGACCGGCACTGGTCGGCGCAGCGCAACCGATCGTCGGTGGCCCGCCCGTTCACCCGGCCCCGGGGGCGGCACGCGGCGATGTCCCGGCGGCAGCGCTGGGAGGGGCGCTACGTGCGCTCGCTGGTTCTCGCCGATCTGGTGGCGGGGATCGCGGCGGGGGCGGCCGGGTTCGCGCTGCGGTTCGGAGACGACGTCACGGCGTACAACCGGGGCTATCTGCTGATCTCGGCGTTGCTGCCGGTGGTGCTGCTCGCGGTGCTGGCGGTGTCGAGGGCGTACGAGCGCCGGTATCTCTTCGTCGGCACGGACGAGTACCAGCGGGTGATCCGCGGCGGGGGCGGTCTGATCGCCGGGGTGGCCCTGGTGTCGTACGCGCTGGAACTCGATCTTGCAAGGTCCTATGTGTTGGCCGCTCTGCCGGCCGCGGTGATCTCCGTGCTGGTCCTGCGGTTCGCGCTGCGCAAGCGGCTGCACTGGGCGCGGGCCCGTGGCGAGGCGCTGCGCCGGGTGATCGTCGTCGGTCACGAGCTGTCGGTCATCGGGATCACCCGGCAGCTGCGCCGCGAGCGTTACCACGGCCTGGAGGTGGTCGGCGCGTGCCTGCCGCCGGACGCCGACGGGATCGCGGTGGACCTGCCCGTCTACGGCACGTTCGACGACGTGGCCTCGGCGGTGGAGCAGGCCGACGCGGACACCGTGGTGGTGCTCAGCTGCCCGGAGCTGGACGGCGCCGCGGTACGCCGGCTCGCCTGGCGCCTGGAGCGCGACGAGGTGGACCTCGTGGTGGCCAGTGCGCTGGTCGACGTGGCCGGGGCGCGCACCACGATCCGGCCGTTCGACGGGCTGCCCATGCTGCACGTCGAGCATCCGCGGCTGCACGGCGGATCGCGCCTGGTCAAGGAGTTGGTGGATCGTGCGGGAGCGCTCCTGCTGCTGGTCCTGTTCGCCCCGGTGCTGCTGACGGTCGCGCTCTGCGTGCGACTCACGTCACGCGGGCCGGTACTCTTCCGTCAGGTGCGTGTGGGACGCGACGGGCAGAAGTTCCGGATTTTCAAGTTCCGCAGCATGTATGTGGACGCCGAGGCCCGGTTGAGCGAGCTGAGGCATCTCAACGAGCACGACGGTGTGCTCTTCAAGATCCGTGACGACCCCCGGGTCACCCCGGTCGGTCAGTGGTTGCGCCGATTCTCGCTCGACGAGCTCCCGCAGCTGCTGAACGTGCTCTGCGGGCAGATGTCGCTGGTCGGGCCGCGTCCCCCGCTGCCGACCGAGGTCGCCGCCTACGCGGACGACGTGCGGCGCCGCCTGGCGGTGAAACCCGGGATGACCGGCCTCTGGCAGGTGTCCGGGCGGTCGGACCTCTCCTGGGAGGAGGCGGTCCGGCTCGACCTGCGCTATGTCGAGAACTGGTCGCTCAGTTTGGATCTGGTGATCCTGTTGAGGACGATGACTGCAGTGGTGCGCTCGTCGGGAGCGTATTGACTCGGGTGAGGAGCGCAACGATGGGCGAGCAGACGAAGACGTCCGCACGCGTGGCCGGGCAGCGGGACGGTGCCGACAGCGGCACGCCCCCGGTGATCGACGCCGCTTTCGCCCGCTGGCTCGCCGAGCGGGCCGGACAGGAGCTGCTGCGGGTCCGCGCCGAGGTCGGTTTCGCCGACGCCAAGGCGCTCAAGACGGCCGGTGACAAGGCAGCGCACGACCTGCTCCGCGCCGAGCTGGCCCGCTGGCGGCCGGCCGACGCGGTGCTCTCCGAGGAGGACGAGCACGCCCGGGTGGCCTGGCGCGAGGGCGAGCCGGGCATGGTCCGCCCCGACCGGCTCTCCGCGTCCCGGGTGTGGATCGTCGACCCGCTCGACGGTACCCGGGAGTTCTCCGAGGAGGGTCGCGCCGACTGGGCGGTGCACGTCGCGCTCTGGACCACCGACTCGTCGAACAAGGCCTGCCTGGCCGCGGGCGCGGTGGCGATGCCGGCGCAGCACCGCACGATCGCGACCGACCACGCGCCGGCCTACCCGCCGATGCCCCTGGAGTCGGCGACCGGCGGCGCGATCCGGATCGCGGCCAGCCGCACCCGGCCACCGGCATTCGTCACCGCGCTCGCCGAGGAGCTGGGTGCCGAGCTGGTGCCGATGGGCTCGGCCGGGGTGAAGATCGCCGCGGTGATCAACGGCGAGGCGGACGCCTACGTCCACGCCGGCGGGCAGTTCGAGTGGGATTCGGCGGCGCCGGTCGCTGTGGCGTTGGCCACGGGCCTGCACGCGTCCCGCGTCGACGGCACTCCGCTGGCCTACAACCGGGCCGATCCGAAGCTTCCTGACCTGGTCGTATGTCGCAAAGATCTCGCTCCTCGGTTGCTTGCTGCGATCAGCAGGCATCTTCCGCCAGAATGACGAGCCGGCCACGGCCGTGGAAAATCGCAGAATGAGCTGGGGATTGAACTTATGAGCCAGACGAAGGACTATCGCGTCTCGCATCTGGATGCTCTCGAAGCGGAGAGCATCTTCGTCATGCGGGAGGTCATGGCCGAGTTCGAGCGCCCGGTGCTGCTCTTCTCCGGCGGCAAGGACTCGATCGTCATGCTCCGCCTCGCGGAGAAGGCGTTCGCCCCCGGGCGCATCCCGTTCCCGGTGATGCACGTCGACACCGGGCACAACTTCGCCGAGGTCCTGGAGTATCGGGACCGGCGCGTCGCCACCCTGGGGCTGAACCTGGTGGTCGCCAGCGTGCAGGAGGCGATCGACACGGGCCTGGTCCGTGAGCTGCCCGACGGCACCCGCAACCGGATCCAGACCCCGGTGCTGCTCGCCGCGGTGGAGAAGTACCGGTTCGATGCCCTCTTCGGCGGCGCCCGCCGCGACGAGGAGAAGGCCCGCGCCAAGGAGCGGATGTTCAGCTTCCGCGACGAGTTCGGCCAGTGGGACCCGAAGAACCAGCGCCCCGAGCTGTGGTCGCTCTACAACGGCAAGCACCACCCGGGCGAGTCGATCCGGGTCTTCCCGCTCTCCAACTGGACCGAGCTGGACGTCTGGCACTACATCGCCAAGGAGAAGATCGAGCTCCCGAGCATCTACTACGCCCACGACCGGGAGGTCGTCGAGCGCAGCGGGATGTTCTACGCGGTCAACGAGTTCATCCAGCTGCGCGACGGCGAGACCTCCGAGGTCCGCCGCGTGCGGTACCGGACGGTCGGCGACGCCTCGCAGACCGCGGCCGTGCTCTCCGAGGCCGACACGGTGGAGAAGGTGATCGACGAGGTCGCCGCGACCCGGATCACCGAGCGAGGCGCGACCCGCGGTGACGACAAGGTCAGCGAGGCCGCGATGGAAGACCGCAAGCGAGAGGGTTACTTCTGATGAGCCAGGCCGTTCTGGAGCCGGGCGCCGCGTCCGCGCGCAACATGGACCTGCTGCGGTTCGCGACCGCCGGCAGCGTGGACGACGGCAAGTCCACCCTCATCGGGCGCCTGCTGTACGACACCAAGACCATTTTCGAGGACCAGCTCGAGGCGGTCGAGGTGGCCAGCGCGTCCCGCGGCGACGAGTACACGAATCTGGCGCTGCTCACCGACGGCCTGCGCGCCGAGCGGGAGCAGGGCATCACGATCGACGTGGCCTACCGGTACTTCGCCACCCCGCGGCGCAAGTTCATCATCGCCGACACCCCGGGCCACATCCAGTACACGCGGAACATGGTCACCGGCGCGTCCACCGCCGACCTGGCGCTGATCCTGGTCGACGCGCGCAAGGGCCTGGTCGAGCAGTCCCGCCGGCACGCGTTCCTGACCAGCCTGCTGCGGGTGCCGCACCTGGTGCTCTGCATCAACAAGATGGACCTGGTCGACTGGGACAAGGACGTCTACGCCCGGATCGCCGACGAGTTCACCTCGTTCGCGGCCAAGCTCGACGCCCCCGACCTGACGATCATCCCGATCTCCGCGCTCAACGGCGACAACATCGCGTCCCGCTCGGACAAGTCACCGTGGTACGAGGGCCCGTCCCTGCTGCACCACCTGGAGCACGTGCACATCGCGTCCGACCGCAACCTGGTCGACGTCCGCTTCCCGGTGCAGTTTGTGATCCGCCCCCAGTCGACCACGGTCACCGACTACCGGGGCTACGCGGGTCAGGTCGCCTCCGGCGTGCTCAAGCCCGGCGACGAGGTGATGGTCCTGCCGTCCGGCCTGACCAGCACGATCGCCGCGATCGACACCGCCGACGGCCCGGTCGACCAGGCGTTCCCGCCGATGTCGGTGACGGTCCGGCTCAACGACGAGATCGACATCTCGCGCGGTGACATGATCTGCCGCCCGCACAACGCGCCGGCCGTCGCGCAGGACATCGAGGCGATGGTCTGCTGGATGGACGAGAGCGCCCCGCTGCGTGTCGGCGGGAAGTACACGATCAAGCACACCACCCGGACGGCCCGCACCGTGGTCCGCGGCCTGCAGTACCGGCTGGACGTGAACACGCTGCACCGCGACGAGGCGGCGCAGGGTCTGGCACTCAACGAGATCGGCCGGGTGAAGCTGCGCACCACGGTGCCGCTGCTGGCCGACGAGTACCGGCGCAACCGCACCACCGGGGGCTTCATCCTGATCGACGAGGCGACGAACCGTACCGTCGCCGCCGGAATGATCATCGAGGCGAGCTGAGGCTGTCTCGGAATTGATTTCCGAGACACGCCTCAGGACTCGAGTGCTCAGGCGGCGGTCCGGGGCTTCCGGACCGTCGCCCACACCACCTTGCCCGTTCCGGCGGGGGTGGCGCCCCACAACTCGGCGACCTCCTGCACGGTCCGCAGCCCACGGCCCCGCTCATCCAGGGGCAGCCCCGGCCTCGGGCGCGCCGGGCTCAGCAGGCGTGGCATCACCGGCGAGCCGTCCGCCACCGACAGGTGCAGCCCGGCGCCGCGCCGCGTGACGACCACGCGCACCGCGGTGCCGGCGTGCTCGACCGCGTTCGTGACCAGCTCCGACATGACCAGCCGGCTCGGATGCAGCAGCCGTGCCAGACCCCACGCCAGGCAGGCGTCGCTGACCAGGTTGCGCGCCGCGCTCGGCGCGTCCGGATCCGGCAGCAGCGTCGTGACCAGCCGCTGCGCGCCCGGGATCCGGCCGCTGACGGCCACCCGCGCCTGGCGCACCTTCGCGTAGACCGGGAGGAACCGCCCGGCGTCCAGCCCCTGCATCCGGTCGGCGAGCGGCAGATCCGGCGGCACGCACAGCGCCAGCGGCACCGGTGGCCGCAGCTCCGCCGCGACCGTCCGCGCGGTCGTCCACGTCGGCACGCTGTCACTGCGCGGGTCGAACAGCCTGCTCAGGTCGACGATCAGCGCGTCCGGACGCTCGGACAGGCACCGGCGCAACGTCACCGACGTGCTGCGCCGCAGCCGATCGTCCCAGGGGCCACGCACGGTGAGCAGAGAGACGGCAGCGTCGGCGGCGACATCGACGCGGATGGAGACACCTGGCTCGGTGTCATCGTGCAGAAACGGCGGGCTGACCCCCATGATGCCCACCATAACCGCGGGCCCGGCCCCCGGGCGCCGGGCTCGCTCCTGCGGGTGATCGGGCGAAAGGCCAGGTAGGGGACGCCCGAACGGGTCACTTCCGTTCGTGATCGGTGAGCTCGTCGATCGCCTCGGTGAGATCATCCGACGGCACCGCGATCCGCTCGCCCTCGCCCTCGGCCAGGTGCGGCGCCGCCGCCGGCTCGGGCAGGCTCGGGTCGCCCGCGAAACCGTACTCGTTGGGCTCGTTCTCTTCACGTTCAGTCGTCATGACCCGGGCATACCCGATCAACATCAAGATCAAAATCTCTCCGTCCCACGTCCGCCGTGGTCCGGATCGTCG
>NZ_BOMH01000032.1 GCF_016862095.1 Actinoplanes cyaneus | reverse complement strand
AGAACGCAAAGCCCGCAAGGGCGACGTCCGTGGGTGGGCGCGGTCAAAAGAACCCCGCGAGGCCGCGGCCGGTCAAGGCCGCGGCGCGACCCGCTGTCCCGGCTGGTTCTCATGGGCGTTATGAGGCACGAATAACGCCCATGAGAACCAGCCGGAAGCGTGAGTCGCGTCGCTGGCCCGGGCCGGGATCGGGTCGCGGGCTCCGGCGAACGCGACGGCTCACCGCGCCGGGGACTCACGAGGACCGCGCGACCGACCGGCGGACGCGACGGCTCACCCGCGCGGGCGGGCATCACGAGTCACCGTGCGGGCGGGCATCACGAGGATCGCGCGACCGGCCGGCGGGTGGGTCAGAGGCGGGTGGCGCCCGGGCCGGCCACGGCGACCCAGCTCGTCGGGGCGGTGAAGCCGCGCTCGGCGTAGGCCGCTGCCACGGCGTCGGCGGTCGAGCCGGCCTCGGCGGCGTCGATCAGCGCCAGGACACAACCGCCGAAGCCGCCACCGGTCATCCGGGCGCCGTGAGCCCCGGCGGCCAGGGCGGCCTCCACGGCCACGTCCACCTGGGCCACGGTGATCTCGAAGTCGTCGCGCATCGAGGCGTGCGACGCGGTCAGCAACGGGCCGATCTCGCGGACCCGTCCGTCGCGGAGCAGGGCCACGGTGTCCAGGACCCGCTGGTTCTCGGTGACGATGTGCCGGGTGCGCTTGCGCAGCACGTCGTCGCCGAGGCGGTCGAGGGCGTCCGGCAGGCCGGCCACGCTGACGTCGCGCAGCGCGGGAACGCCGAGGATCGCGGCGGACTCCTCGCAGCTCTTGCGGCGGGCGCCGTACTCACCGTCGACATGCTGGTGCGGCGCGTTGCTGTTGATCACCAGGATGGCCAGGCCCGCGGCGGCCAGGTCGAACGGGATCTGCTCGATCTCGTAGGACCGGCAGTCCAGGAACAGCGCCTTGCCGGCCTCGCAGCGGATCGACGCGGACTGGTCGAGGATGCCGGTGGGCGCGCCGACGTACAGGTTCTCGGCGCGCTGGGCGATCGCGGGGCGCCGTTCCAGCGGCACGTCCAGCCCGCCCAGGTCGATCAGCGCGGTGAGCACCGACGACTCCAGGGCGGCGGAGGACGACAGGCCGGAGCCGAGCGGCACCTCGGAGTCGATCGCGATGCGCACGGCGGGTGGTTCGAAGCCGGCCTCGCGCAGCGCCCAGACCACCCCGGCGACGTACGCCCCCCAGCCGGTCACCTCGCCCGGCTCGGTGACGCCGAAGCTCACCGGTTCGGGCGCGAGGGTGGAGCAGACCGACCAGGTGCCGTCCGGGCTGGGGGCGACCGCGGCGACGGTGCGCTGCGGCAACGCGAACGGCAGCACGAAGCCGTCGTTGTAGTCGGTGTGCTCGCCGATCAGGTTGACCCGGCCGGGCGCCGCCCACAGACCGGCCGGCTCCTCCCCGTACGCCGCGGTGAAGGCCTCGGTGGCCTTGACGGAGATGTCGCTCATGCTGTGCCTCTCTTCGGCCCGCGTTCCCGGCGGCCGCCCGCGCGGCCGTGGTGACACCGGTCGCTCATGCCACGTGCTTGCGGTAGAACGCCCAGGCGTCGCCGATCATCTCCTGCAGGGTGTTCTTCTCGGGAACCCATCCCAACTCCTCGCGGGCGCGCGAGGAGGACGCCACGAGTGTGGCCGGGTCGCCGTCGCGGCGCGGGGCGATCTCGACCGGGATGGCCGCGCCGGTGACCTCGCGGGCCGCCTCGACGACCTGCTTGTTGGAGAAGCCGTTGCCGTTGCCCAGGTTGTAGATCTTGTGCTCGCCGGGCGTCGCCGCCTCCAGCGCGAGCAGGTGCGCCCGGGCCAGGTCCTGCACGTGGATGTAGTCGCGCACGCACGTCCCGTCCGGCGTCGGGTAGTCGTCGCCGAACAGCTGCAGCTTCTCCCGCTTGCCGGCGGCGGCCTGCAACGTGATCGGGATCAGGTGGGTCTCGGGGTCGTGCCGCTCGCCGATCTCGTGGCTCTCGCTGATGTACGCCCCGGCGACGTTGAAGTAGCGCAGTGACACGGCGGCCAGGTTGTGGGCGAACGTCTCGGAGGTCAGCGCCAGGTCGAAGGTGAGCTTGGTCGACCCGTACGTGCTGGTGGGGGCCTTGGCGGCGGTCTCGCTGATGGGAATCTCGACCGGGTTGCCGTAAACCGCGGCGGTCGACGAGAAGATCACCCGCGGGACCCGGGCGGCGCGGATCGCATCCAGCAGGGCGAGCGACTTCACCACGTTCTCGTGCCAGTAGAGCTCCGGCTTGGCCATCGACTCACCGGCCGCGATCAGCCCGGCGAAGTGCAGCACCGCGTCGAAGCCGGCCTCGGGGGTGAGGACCCGGGCGGCGTCGGCGATGTCGGCCTCGACGAACGAGGCGTCGGGTGCGACCGCCTCGCGGAAGCCGGTGCGCAGGCTGTCGAGCACCACGACCTCGTGGCCGGCGTCCAGCAGCAGCCGACTGGTCACACTTCCGACATAACCGGCACCGCCGGTGACGAGCAGTTTCACGGCTGAGGGACCTTTCTGGCGGGGATGGCGATCATAGAATCACGCGGAAGCGCTCATAAGTCAACAGGTTCGAACATCACTCGACGGCGGTGAGGGGGTTTTCGGTATCCGGTTCGAGACTGACACAATGGCCCTCATGTCCGACGTTGCCCGCCGCCCGCGAGTGCTCTCCGGCATCCAGCCGACCGCCGACTCCTTCCACCTCGGCAACTATCTGGGCGCCGTGCGCAACTGGGTGGCGATGCAGGAGACGCACGACGCGTTCTACTGCGTGGTCGACCTGCACGCGATCACGATGGGTCATGATCCGGTCGCGCTTCGTAACCGTACTCGGGTTTCCGTCGCGCAGTTGCTCGCCGTCGGCCTGGACCCGGAGCGCTGCACGCTCTTCGTCCAGTCCCATGTGCCGGAGCACGCGCAGCTCGGCTGGGTGCTCAGCTGCATCACCGGGTTCGGCGAGGCCAGCCGGATGGTCCAGTTCAAGGACAAGTCGGCCAAGGCCGGGCAGGACAGCACCTCTGTCGGGCTGTTCACCTACCCGATCCTGCAGGCCGCCGACATCCTGCTCTACCAGGCCGACCAGGTCCCGGTGGGGGAGGACCAGCGGCAGCACCTGGAGCTGACCCGCGACCTGGCGCAGCGGTTCAACACCCGGTTCGCGCCGACCTACACGATGCCGTCGGCGTACATCGTCAAGGACACCGCGAAGATCACCGACCTGCAGGATCCGACGATCAAGATGTCCAAGTCGGCGTCCTCGCCGAACGGCATCATCGAGCTGCTGGACGACCCGGCCCGCTCGGCCAAGAAGATCAAGTCGGCGGTCACCGACACGGGTCGCGAGATCCTCTACGACGAGGTGAACAAGCCCGGCATCAGCAACCTGCTGACGATGTACGCGGCGCTCACCACGCGCACCATCGACGAGCTCCTGGAGCAGTACGACGGCCGCGGCTACGGCGACCTCAAGAAGGACCTCGCCGAGGTGCTCGTCGAGTTCGTCAAGCCGATCCAGGAGAAGACCAAGGGCTACCTGGACGACAAGGCCCAGCTCGACAAGATCCTGGCCGTCGGCGCGGAGAAGGCGCGGGCCGTGGCCTCGGTGACGCTCGCCAAGACGTACAAGAACGTGGGTTTCCTCAGCCCCGCCCGCGGGGCCTGAGCCCGTGGGTGATCCGTCCCGGACGCGCATCGGCGTGGCGATCGACATCCCGGAGCCCTGGGGGACGATGCTGACGCGCCGGCGCGCGGAGGCCGGCGACCCGCAGGCCGCCTGGACGCCGGCGCACGTCACGCTGCTCGGGCCGACCGAGGTGGACACCGGGGCACTGCCCGCGGTGGAGAAGCACCTCGAGGCGGTCGCCGCGGCCCAGCCGCCGTTCACCGTGCACCTGCGCGGGACAGGCACGTTCAGGCCGATCACCGAGGTGGTGTTCGTCAGCCTGGCGATGGGTATCAGTGAGTGTGAGCTGCTCGCCGAGGCGATCACCAGATCCGGCGACATCCGCCGGGACAGCCGCTTTCCGTACCATCCGCACGTCACTGTCGCGCAGGACGTGGCGCCGGAGGCACTGGACGCGGTCTTCGACGACCTGGCCGGCTTCTCCTGCCGGTTCCCGGTCTCGTCGTTCACGCTGTTCTCCCACGGTGGAGAGGGCCCGTGGCGGCCACGGCGTGACTTCCCGCTCGGCGGCTGATCTTTCGGTTACGGTCGCGCGGTGAACCCTATCGATCGGGCGTATGACGCGGCCGCAGCCCGGATCATGGTGGTGCGGTACCGCTCCCGGTACTTCGACCACCTGTGCCGGGCACTGTTGCGCTACGACAGCGTCCAGGGCGGCCGGCTCGCCGCGGCCAGCGCGTACTACGGCTTCTTCGCCGTGTTCGCGCTGCTGCTGATCGGTTACTCGATCTTCGGGTTCCTGCTGACCAGCAACACCCAGCTGTTCGACGCGGTGCACGACTTCCTCCGGCAGAACCTGCCGTTCCTGGACGTGCAGGCCATCCTGGACAGCAAGAAGACGGTCGGGATCGTCGGCATCCTCGGCCTGACCTTCACCGGCATCGGCTGGGTCGAGGCTCTCCGTTCCTCGCAGCGGCACATCTGGCGGGTCCGCGAGCAGCCCGGCTACTTCGGCATCCGGCAGGCCGTGGACCTGGGCGTGCTGATCGGCGTCCTCCTGCTGCTGGCGCTGACCCAGGCGGCCGTCTACGGCCTGGAGACGCTGCTGGACTGGCTGGCCGACGGCGGGTTCCAGAAGACGCTGTCGGTGGTCAGCCTGATCCTCACGCTCGGCGTGAACATGCTGCTGGCGGCGGCTCTGCTGGCCGCGGTGCCACGGCTGCGGATGACCGCGCGGCGGATGGCCCCGCCGGTGCTGCAGGTCGGGATCGGACTGATGCTGCTCAACACGGTGGGCAAGTCGTTCGTCGCGATGGTCGAGCGCAATCCGGCGTACGGCCTGGTCGGCTCCGCCGTGGGCGCCCTGGTCTACCTGTACGTCTTCCACCAGCTGCTGCTCTTCGGCGCGGCGTGGGCGGCGACCAGTCCGCACGGGCGTGTGGTGGACCTCTCAGCTGACGATAAAACCGCTCCCGTGGGGCAAAACCTCTGGATCCGGGACGCCCGCCCGCGATGATGTCCTGCGTGGGCACACTCGTCACTCTGCACCTGCCGCCCGGTTCGCCACTGACCGATGCGCCATGGGTGATCACCATCGGCTCCCTGGACGACCGGGAGGGCTGGGACCCGGTCGTCTGCGGTCCGTACGAAAGGGACCACGCGATCGCCCTGGCCCGTGCCGTGGTCGCCGACGACGAGCTGATGGCCGTGGTCGAGCCGATGTACCCGCTGGACGGCGCGGACGCGATCCGCAAGGAGATCGAGGCGGCCCGCGCGATGGCCGGCGGGGACACCGACCCCGGCGACGAGCTGCTCGCCGAGCAGGGCATCGGCGGCCCGCCCCCGCCCACCCCGGAGTTGTCGGAGGTGCACGACGGGTGGCGTCGGATAGCCGCCCGGCTGACCCGTTGAGCCCGCTGCGATACTCGTCGCCGTGGTGATCACACGACGGTGGGCGGCGTTCCTGACAGCGGTCGGTGTGTGGACGTGGGTGATCTGGCCCCGCTTCGGCCTCGCCATCTACAAGGACGACCGCTCGTTCGACGACGGCACGCCGACCGCGTTCCTCTGGGTGCACGCGCTGCTGATCGGGGCGTCGCTGATCATCGGCACCGTCGTGGGCGTCCTCGGCATCCGGGCCTGGCGCGCCGCGGCCAGAAAAGCCTGAAGCAGACCCGCGCCGTGGCGAGACAGGTCTGAGTGCAGACCCGCGCCGCGGCGGGAAAGCCCGAGAGCTTGCTGCCGCCGTACGCGCGGAAGGCCTTGAGCCCGCGCCGGAAAGCCGCCGTGACCAAAAGGTGACCGCAACCGAAGCGAACCGTGACCAAACGGGGTTGCCGGCAGCGAAGATTAATCTCCGGTTACGCGGCGACCGGGCAATTCCTCTGGGAACCCACCTAAAGCGGCAGACAAAATCCCTGGTGATTGCGGCGCGATAACGGTGCGCCAACAGTCCGTACCGAACGCCCGCCGACCACATGGACCGCAGCTACGCTGCCGACCTGAGACCCACCGGATGTCGGTGAGCAGTGGAAGGAGGGCGTCTTGCGCCCAGTACGTGGGAAGCGGATCGTGGCGATTCTCGCGGCAGGTGGGCTGACGCTCGCAGCCGCCGCTTGTGGCGACGCTCCGGCTGACACCCCGGCCGCGGGCGGCAGTTCCGCCGCCGCCGCGGCCTACAAGGCCTGCATGGTCACCGACACCGGTGGCATCGACGACAAGTCGTTCAACGCCTCCGCCTGGGCCGGCATCCAGGCCGCCAAGGCCGGCGCCAGCAACATCGACGCGAAGTACGTCTCCTCGTCCTCCGAGGCCGACTACGAGCCGGGCCTGCGCAACTTCGTCACGCAGAAGTGCGACTACATCCTCGCGGTCGGTGGCCTGATGGGCGACTCGACCAAGAAGGTCGCCACCGAGAGCGCCGGCTCGCAGTTCGCCATCGTGGACAGCGGCAGCTCCGGCGCCAACGTCTACCCGATGCAGTTCGCCACCCAGCAGGCCGCGTTCCTCGCCGGTTACCTGGCCGCGGGCTACTCGAAGTCCGGCAAGGTCGGCACCTACGGCGGCCTGAAGATCCCGCCGGTCACCATCTTCATGGACGGCTTCGCCGACGGCGTCGCCTACTACAACCAGAAGAAGGGCAAGACCGTCCAGGTCCTGGGCTGGGACAAGGCGAAGCAGAACGGCACCTTCGCCGACAGCTTCATCGACCAGAACAAGGGCAAGACGATCACCCAGACCCTGGTCTCGCAGGGCGCCGACGTGGTTCTGCCGGTCGCCGGCGGCACCGGCCTGGGCACCGCCCAGGTCGCCAAGGACTCGTCCGGCAAGGTCTCGGTCATCTGGGTCGACCAGGACGGCTGCAAGTCGGCCGCGCAGTACTGTGACGTCTTCCTCAGCACGGTCGTGAAGAACGTCGAGGAGGCCGTCAAGGAGTCCGTGGCCAAGGGTGCCAAGGGCGAGAAGCTCGCGGCCACCCCGGGCTACATCGGCACCCTGGAGAACGACGGGGTCAGCCTGGCGCCGTTCAACCAGTTCGACAGCAAGGTCGACGCGGGCCTGAAGACCGAGCTCGACCAGCTGAAGAAGGACATCATCAGCGGAACGGTCAAGGCCGAGTCGGCCAGCGCACCGAAGTGACCTTCCGGTAGTAGCATGTCGGCCGCCGCTCGGCCACGGGTTCCCAATCCGTGACCGGCGGCGGCTCGTGTTAGACCCCCCTCCACCAGGACCAGCCGAGACTCGGGAGATTCCGCTGAAACTGGAACTGCGCGGCATCACCAAGCGCTTCGGCGACCTGGTGGCCAACGACCACATCGACATCACCGTCGAGCCCGGCGAGGTGCATGCCCTGCTGGGCGAGAACGGCGCCGGCAAGTCGACCCTGATGAACCAGCTCTACGGCCTGCTGCAGCCGGACGAGGGCGAGATCGTCGTCAACGACGAGCCCAAGGTCTTCCGCAGCCCCCGGGACGCGATCGCGGCCGGCATCGGCATGGTCCACCAGCACTTCATGCTCGTCCCGGTCTTCACCGTGGCGGAGAACATCGCGCTCGGCGCCGAGGAGACCCGCGGCGGCCCGCTCGGCTGGCTGGACCGCCGCCGCGCCCGCAAGGACGTGATCGAGACCTCGAAGAAGTTCGGCCTGCCGGTCGACCCGGACGCCCTGATCGAGGACCTGCCGGTCGGCGCCCAGCAACGGGTCGAGATCGTCAAGGCGCTGACCCGCGACGTCGACCTGCTGATCCTGGACGAGCCGACCGCCGTGCTCACCCCGCAGGAGACCGACGAGCTGCTCGCGGTGATGCGCTCGCTCACCGAGATGGGCAAGTCGATCGTCTTCATCACCCACAAGCTGCGAGAGGTCAAGGCGATCGCCGACCGGATCACCGTGGTCCGCCGCGGCAGGATCGTCGGCACCGCCAGCCCGGACACCAGCGAGGACGAGCTGGCCGCCCTGATGGTCGGCCGCGCGGTCAGCCTCGAGGTGGAGAAGGGCCCGGCCGACCCGGGCCGCGCCGTGCTGCAGGTCGCCGGCCTGGTCGTCGACGACGACCGGGGCATCCGCGCGGTCGACGGCGTGGACCTGGAGGTCCGGGCCGGCGAGGTGCTGGGCATCGCGGGCGTGCAGGGCAACGGGCAGACCGAGCTGGTCGAGGCGATCATGGGCCTGCGCGAGGTGCGCGCCGGGACGGTCGGCCTGGACGGCGAGGACCTGGCCGGGATGAGCACGAAGAAGATCCTGCGCTCCGGCGTCGGCTACGTCCCCGAGGACCGCAGCCACGACGGCGTGGTCAAGGAGTTCAGCGTCGCCGAGAACCTGATCCTGGACATGTACGACCGGGAGCCCTTCGGCAACGCGTTCCGCCTGGACATCTCCAAGATCGCCGGGAACGCCCAGGAGCGGGTCGACCAGTTCGACATCCGTACCCAGTCGGCGGAGTCCGCGGTCGGCACCCTCTCCGGCGGCAACCAGCAGAAGGTCGTCATCGCCCGGGAGATGTCCCGCCCGCTGCGGCTGTTCATCGCCTCGCAGCCGACCCGCGGCGTGGACGTCGGCTCGATCGAGTTCATCCACAAGCAGATCGTCCACGAGCGTGACCAGGGCACCGCGGTGCTGGTGGTCTCCAGCGAGCTCGACGAGGTGGTCGGGCTCGCCGACCGGATCGCGGTGATGTACCGCGGCCGGATCCTGGCCGTCGTCTCGCCGGACACGCCGCGCGAGGAGATCGGTCTGCTGATGGCCGGCATCACCGGCGGCAACGAGGAGAAGAAGTGACCGCCGAAACGGCCACCGAGAAGGAACCGGTCGAGAAGGAGACGTTCCTCAACGTCTTCCTGCGCAACCTCTGGTCGTCGAACAGCGTGACCGTCACGGCGCTGTCGATCGTGCTCGCCGTGATCATCGGCGCGGTACTGATCGTGGTCTCCGACTCGGCGGTGCTGGCGAAGTTCAGCTACTTCACGGCCCGGCCCGGCGACGCGCTCGACGCCAGCTGGACGCTGATCAGCTCCGCCTACGCCGACCTGGTCAAGGGCGCGCTCGGCGACCCGCAGGCGTTCAGTGACTGGATGTCCGGCGCCGGCACCTGGCAGAACGCGTTCGCCCCGCTCTCCGAGACGCTGACCTACGCCGCCCCGCTGGTCTTCACCGGCCTGGCGGTCTCGCTGGCGTTCCGCGGCGGCCTGTTCAACATCGGCGCCCAGGGCCAGGCGGTGCTCGGCTGCGTCGCGGCCGGGGTGGCCGGCTTCACCTTCGGCCTGCCGATCGTGCTGAACCTGATCGTGGCGCTGATCGCCGGCGCGCTCGGTGGCGCGCTCTGGGGCTTCCTGCCCGGCCTGCTCAAGGCCCGGACCGGTGCCCACGAGGTGATCACCACGATCATGCTGAACTACACCGCCGGGCTGTTCCTGGCCTGGCTGGTCATCCAGCAGGGCATCCAGCAGCCCGGCCGCAGCGACGCGATCAGCAAGGTGGTCGCCGAGTCGGCGCAGCTGCCCTCGTTCGGCGGCGTGCTCCGGGTGCACCTGGGCATCGTGCTCGCGGTGCTGACCACCGCCGGGGTGGCGTGGCTGCTCAACCGCTCGGCGTTCGGCTTCGAGCTGCGCGCGGTCGGCTCCAACCCGCACGCCGCGAGGACCGCAGGCATCAGCGTGGCCAAGACGTACACGCTGCTGATGGCGATCGCCGGCGCTCTCGCCGGGCTCGGCGGCGCGACCCAGGTGCTGGGCACGGCGTACGCGCTGACCCCGTCGGTGGCCGGCAACATCGGCTTCGACGGCCTGCTGGTCGCCCTGCTCGGCCGCAACCGCCCGTGGGGCACCCTGCTGGCCGCGCTGCTGTTCGGCGCGCTGCGGGCCGGTGGCAACCGGATGCAGTCGTTCACCGGCATCTCGCTGGAGCTGGTCACCGTGCTGCAGGCCCTCATCGTCATCTTCATCGCCGCTCCCGCCCTGGTGAAGGCGATCTTCCGACTTCGTGCCGCCCGCGCCGCCGGGCTCGGCGTCTCTCCGGCGAAGGGCTGAGGACATGTCGACCACGACTGTGGAGGCGCCGACCGAGGTCGCCGCGCCGGAACCGTTCTGGACCCGCCAGCGCCGCTTCGGGGTGGCCCTGGTCCTGCTGGGCGCGCTGGCCGCCGTGGTGTTCGGCTCGCTCGCGCCGAGCAAGGATGCCCGGTTCACGCTCACCCAGGAGGCCGAGGGCGCCGCGCTCTCGATCAACGGCCAGTTCGGCGCCGTGCTCTTCGGCGTGCTGACGCTGCTGGCCGGCGGGCTGCTCGTCGCCGGGCTGCTCAAGCGCTGGTCGAACGCGCTGCTGGTGATCGGCATCGTGACGTTCGTGCTGTCGTTCCTGTGCTGGCAGGTGGCCGGTCAGTTCATGTCGCTGGAGGACACCCTCAGCGGCACGATGGACCTGGCGCTGCCGCTGGTGCTGGGCGCGCTGGCCGGCGTGCTCGGCGAGCGCTCCGGCGTGGTGAACGTGGCGATCGAGGGCCAGTTCCTGATGGGCGCGTTCGCCGGGGCCCTGATCGGCACGATGGCCGGCAGTGTCTGGGCCGGGCTGATCAGCGCGGCCGTCGGCGGTGTGATCATCGCGGCGATCCTGGCCGTGCTCTCGATCCGTTACCTGGTCGACCAGACCGTGGTCGGCATCGTGCTGAACCTGTTCGCGCTGGGCATCACCGGCTTCCTCTACGAACGGCTGATGCAGCCCGACGCGGCGAAGTACAACGCGCCGCCGCAGATGCCCACCTGGAAGATCCCCGGGCTGGCCGACATCCCGGTGCTCGGGCCGGTGTTCTTCGACGCCACGCTGCTGCTCTGGATCGCGCTGGTCCTGGTCCTGGTGATCCATTTCGCGTTGAACCGGACCCGGTGGGGCCTGCGCACCCGGGCGGTCGGCGAGCACCCGACCGCAGCGGACACCGTCGGCATCCGGGTGCGTGGCCTGCGCTACCTGAACGTGCTGCTCGGCGGCGTGGTGGCGGGCCTGGGCGGGGCGTACTTCACGCTCGTGGCCACCGGCAGCTTCACCAAGAACATGACCGCCGGCGCCGGCTTCATCGCGCTCGCTGCGCTGATCTTCGGGCGGTACACGCCGTTCGGGGCGTTCGGGGCGGCGCTGTTCTTCGGCTTCGCGCAGAAGCTGGCGTTCTACCTGAGCGCGATCAACAGCCCGGTGCCGAACCAGTTCCTGAGCATGCTGCCGTACCTGGCGACGATCATCGCGGTGGCCGGGCTGGTCGGCCGCGTGCGGGCGCCCGCGGCCGACGGTCTTCCGTACATCAAGAGTTGACATCCCGCTGACGCAGATGCCCGGGTCAGGCCCGGGCATCTGTCGTTGACGGCCCGGACAGTGGGGCAGAATCGAGATCATGGAGATCGACTGGGCGGCGCTACGAACAGCCGCCATCGAGGTGATGCGGCGCGCCTACGTGCCCGCGTCCGACTTCCCGGTCGGCGTGGCCGCCCTGGTCGACGACGGCCGGGTGGTGGTCGGCTGCAACGTGGAGAACGCGTCCCTCGGCATGACCCTGTGCGCCGAGTGCGGCATGGTCGGCTCGCTGCACGCCACCGGCGGCGGCAAGCTGGTGGCGATGTCCTGCGTGGATGCGACCGGTGCGCCGCTCATGCCGTGCGGGCGCTGCCGCCAGATCCTCTGGGAGCACGGCGGCCCGGACATGCTGGTCGAGGCGCTGCCCCGGCCGCTGCGGATGGACGAGCTGCTGCCGCACGCCTTCGGCTGGGTGGACATGGAGAAGGTCACCGGCCCGGCCGGTGGCCCCGAGGTCCCCGCCGAGCTGGCCAAGTGGCGCGGTCGCGGCACGGTCTTCGTGCATCCGGACCTGTCCGGCGGCGAGACGATCTGGACCGGTTACTGGGAGCGCTCGTCGGGCGCCCCGGGCACCGGGGAGGACAAGGGCATCCTGGAGGAGGGGCCGAACTTCCCGACCGCCTCCGCCGCGGTGGCCTGGGGTCTGGTCCGCAGTCCGCGGGTCGTGGTGGTGGACGCCGAGGGCGGTCTGTCCTGGGCCGGCGAGGGTGAGCTGCCGGACGGGATCCCGCAGCGCTGGACAGAGGAACAAGCATGAGCGGTATCGCAGCTGTCGACGTCATCCGGGCCAAGCGGGACGGGTACACCCTCACCGACGAGCAGATCGACTGGGTCGTCGACGCGTACACCAAGGGTGTCGTCGCCGACGAGCAGATGTCCGCGCTGGCCATGGCGATCCTGCTGCGCGGCATGACGCCCGCCGAGATCGCCCGCTGGACCGCCGCGATGATCGCCAGCGGCGAGCGGCTGGACCTGTCAGCGGTGTCCCGGCCGACCGCCGACAAGCACTCCACCGGCGGTGTCGGCGACAAGATCACGCTGCCGCTGACCCCGCTGGTCGCCGCGTGCGGCGTGGCGGTGCCGCAGCTCTCCGGCCGCGGCCTGGGCCACACCGGCGGCACGCTGGACAAGCTGGAGTCGATCCCCGGCTGGCGGGCCCGGCTCGGCAACGACGAGTTCATCCGCCAGCTCGACGAGATCGGCGCGGTGATCTGCGCGGCCGGTGACGGCCTGGCCCCGGCCGACCGCAAGCTCTACGCGCTGCGCGACGTCACCGGCACGGTCGAGGCGATCCCGCTGATCGCCAGCTCGATCATGAGCAAGAAGATCGCCGAGGGCACCGGCGCGCTGGTCCTCGACGTCAAGGTCGGCTCCGGCGCGTTCATGAAGGACCTGGCCAGCGCTCAGGAGTTGGCTCGCACCATGGTCCGGCTGGGCAAGGACAGCGGGGTCACCACTGTCGCCCTGCTCACCGACATGAGCACCCCGCTCGGGCTGGCCGTCGGCAACGCCAACGAGGTCGCCGAGTCGGTCGAGGTGCTGGCCGGCGGCGGCCCGTCCGACGTGGTCGAGCTGACCCTGGCCCTGGCCCGGGAGATGCTGGCCGCCGCGGGCGTCGACGCCGACCCGGAGAAGGTGCTGGCCTCCGGCGTCGCGATGGACACCTGGAAGGCGATGATCCGGGCGCAGGGCGGCGACCCGGACGCGACGCTACCGGTCGCCAGGCACACCGAGGTGCTGCGGGCCGAGTCGGACGGCGTGGTGACCACGATGGACGCGTTCGGGATCGGGGTGGCCGCGTGGCGGCTCGGCGCCGGCCGGGCCCGCAAGGAGGACCCGGTCAGCTTCGGCGCCGGCGTGCAGCTCAAGGTGAAGCCCGGCGACCGGGTGAAGGCCGGTGACGTGCTGCTCGAGCTGCGCACGGACGAGGAGTCCCGGATTCCCGCGGCGCGGGCTGACGCGGTCGGCGCGATCATGATCGGGACCGATGCCCCCGCCTCTGCCGGTCTCCTCCTGGACCGCATAGCCTGACGCACCATGACGAAGGCCGCTCCCGATCCACGCGCGGTTCGCGAGGCCAGCCTGGACGAGTTGGCCAGGCTGGGTCTGCCGTTGCCGCCGCCCACGTTCCCGCTGGTGTGGGAGCTGGGCGACACGGTCGAGCTGCGCCCGGTGGCCGAGCTGGAGGCGCGGGCCGCGGTGCTGCACGTGGTGGTGGCCCGCTGTTTCGGGATGCCGACCGAGGCGGCGATGAGCTGGCTGCTCGCGTCGCACCTGGTCGAGCTGGTCACCCCGCCCGAGTGGCAGTTCGTGATCGGGGCCAAGGGCGACCACCGCTCGTTCGTGCTGCACCACGACGCGGTCTTCGCGCTGGCCTACCTGCTCGGGCTGGGCCGGCACCTGGACCCGACGGTGCCGCCCGACGATCACCTGATGGCCCAGATGCCGGATCTGCCGGCGGGCGAGACCTTCGGCCGCTGGCGGTCCCGGTCGCTGGTCGCGGTCCGGGACGCGGCCGAGGCGGCGGTGCTGCTCGACCTCTACTACTGCCTGGACTGGGCCTTCCAGGAGGCCGAGCAGGCCGGTCGGCCGCTGCCCGGCGAGGTGGACAGCAACGCGATCGGGCAGCGGCGCTGGGCGCTGGAGTGGGCGGTCATCTTCCACGGCCCCTATCACGACAATCCCCCGGAATGGGAAGAAGTCGACCTTTCGGTCTGAGAGTTCAAGAGCCTTTCAGACCCGTTTCGCGTACGCCGTGAGCACCACCGCCGCGGTGACCGTCACGTCACGCGCGGGCAGGTCGCCGACCGTCACGTGCCGGGCGCTCGGCGTCATCCCGATCAGGGTGCGGACCTCGGTGGCGGTCAGTCGCATCTCGTGGCGCAGCGTGGTCGTCCCGACCGGCCGGAAGTGTTCATCGAGAGTCTCACCGACCCGTGCCGCCTTGTCCGGGTCCACCTGGATCAGGCCGTGTGCCGCGACCAGCTCCGCCAGGTGCTCGGCGGCCGGGGTGACCACGAGCAGCCGGCCCCGCGGGCGCAGCACCCGGGCGAACTCGGGGCCGTTGCGCGGGGCGAAGACGTTCAGGATCACGGTGGCCGAGGCGTCCGCGACCGGCAGCGGACGCCACAGGTCGGTGAGGACCGCGGCGGCGCGCGGGTGGGCTCTCGCGGCCCGGCGCAGCGCTGGTTTCGACACGTCCAGGCCCAGGCCCACGGCGGTGGGGGCGGCACCCAGGACGTGGGCGAGGTAGTCGCCGGTGCCGGTGCCCGCGTCGAGGATCACTTCGCTGTCGCGCACTTCCCGCCGTACCGCAATCGGATCTTGATCGTGGAGATCTGCCGCCGCCCGGGCGAGAGCCTCGGCGATGAAGGCGTAGTGACCCGCGGCCAGGAAATCGGCACGATCGGCGATCATCTCGGCGCTGTCGCCGGTGTGCGGCAGGCGGCCGGCGCTCAGATCGGCATAGCCCTGTTTCGCCATGTCGAAGCTGTGACCGCGGGGGCAGCGCAGGGCCCGGTCGTGCCGCTGGAGTGGCTCCCGGCAAACCGGGCACCGCAGGTACGGCAATGCGCCATCGATCATGGGAAGAGTTTTCTTTCCTTTTCACGGGTGGTGGGCAGGCCGGTCGGACAGGCCCTTACGCTTCTCTGATGGCTGGCATCGCGCACTCGGACATCATCAAGGCTCCCAAGGTTCTGCTGCACGACCATCTGGACGGCGGACTCCGACCGGCCACGATCGTGGAGCTGGCCGCCGCGGTGGGTCACGAGCTGCCCGAGACCGACCCGGCACGGCTCGGTGACTGGTTCGTCGCGGCAGCCGACTCCGGCTCGCTGGAACGGTACCTGGAGACGTTCGCGCACACCGTCGCGGTGATGCAGACCGTCGAGGGCCTGCACCGGGTGGCCAAGGAGTGCGCGCTGGACCTGGCCGCCGACGGCGTCGTCTACGCCGAGGTCCGTTACGCCCCGGAGCAGCACCTGGAGCGCGGTCTCACGCTGGACGAGGTGGTCGAGACGGTCGAGGCCGGGTTCCGCGAGGGCAGCGCCGAAGCGGCCGCGAACGGCACCCCCATCCGGATCGGCACGTTGCTCACCGCGATGCGGCACGCCGCCCGCTCGCAGGAGATCGCCGAGCTGTCGGTGCGGTTCCGCGACGCCGGGGTGGTCGGCTTCGACATCGCCGGCGCCGAGGCCGGTTTCCCGCCCACCCGGCACCTGGACGCCTTCGAGTACCTGCAGCGGGAGAACTTCCACTTCACGATCCACGCGGGCGAGGCGTTCGGCCTGCCGTCGATCTGGGAGGCCATCCAGTGGTGCGGCGCCGACCGGCTGGGTCACGGCGTCCGGCTCATCGACGACATCACCGTGGTGCAGGGCGGGCCGAGCACGGTCACCGCGACCGGGGGCACCCAGGCGGCCCCGCCGGTGCTGGGGCGGCTCGCGGCGTACGTGCGGGACAAGCGCATCCCGCTGGAGCTCTGCCCCTCCTCGAACGTGCAGACCGGCGCGGCCGAGTCGATCTCCGCGCATCCGATCAAGCTGCTGCACGATCTCCGTTTCCGGGTCACTGTCAACACCGACAACCGGCTGATGAGCGGTACGTCGATGAGCCGCGAGATGGTACTGCTGACCGAGGCGTTCGGGTGGGGCTGGGCGGAGCTGCAGTGGCTGACCATCAACGCAATGAAGTCGGCTTTCATCCCGTACGACGAGCGACTGGTCGTGATCAACGAGGTGATCAAGCCGGCGTACGCCAAGTTGATCGGCTGAAGTCCGGCTTTTCGGGTTTTGTGGGGAGCAGTCAGCCTTTCTGCCCATCGGGGCATACGTACGGCAGACGAAATCACCTGTCTGGATCTCCGGCTCCACCGTTCGGCTACACTGCCGCCTACAAACTTGGCATAATCCGGCATCTCGCCTTGCCGATCGCGGGTAACCGAGCCATGGTTCTCCTGTCGCGATCGACTACGATCTGACCCGTCGGCCTGCGCCCCACCCCCCAACGCCGCGCCGACCGCGTTCGAGTGACCTTGAGATACATGCACCTCTACAGGTAGTGATTTCAGACCGGCGATGTCCAACTGCGACGTTGCAACATCGCGTCACACAACCGGTCCGTGTCCGCATGCTCTTTCTCTTTGACACTCGTCGTGATGGAATCTCGGGGGCCCGACCCGGCGAGTCGGCCGTGCGCGGTGCCCGGCGAGCCGAATGCCGGGCCCGAATCAGGAGGACGGTGACGTGAGCAAGCGCCCAAGTGAGGCGGACGGCGTCATGTCGCGTCTGCGTCGACCTACGGGTCGGCTGCGAGACCTACCCATCTGGTCGAAGCTTGGTCTGATCATGCTCGTGCCGACCGTCGCGACGATCATCGTCGGCGTCAACGGTCTGGTCGAGCACATCGACGAAGCCAACACCGCAGAGAACACGCGGACGCTGGCGGTGCTGGCCGAAGCTGCAGGCGGCCTCGCCGACCAGCTCCAGGACGAGAGGGCGTATGCGATCCAGATCGCCCTCGGCACCGATGCCGGGTTCGGCAACGGCAAGGTGAACACCGCGGTCGCGAAGGCCGCGACACCGAAGTACAACGACATCCACAACAAGGTCGAAGCCGCCCGGGCGGTCTACTCGCAGCAGCGGTCGGCGGTCGAGAAGCAGCCCGAGCGCGTCACGATCATGCTCTCCCGGCTGGACAACAACCTGGCCGACCTCGCGACGTTCCGCAGCAAGGTCACCAACTCCAACGCGGACGTCGCGACCGTGCAGACGACCTACAACACCCTGATCAACGACCTTCTGAGCGTGCGTGACGCGGCTGCCCAGCAGACCAGCAACACCGCGCTGAGCGACCACCTGCGGGCGGTCGCCGAGGTCGCCCGCGCCAAGGACTACGTGTCCCAGCAGCGGTACATCGGGCTCGAGGTCATCGGCATCAACCAGCTCAGCGCGTCGCTGCGGCAGTCCCTGCTCACCGCGCAGACAGGTTTCAACCTGGCCAAGGGCAACCTCACCGCGGTCGCGACCAAGGGCGAGGACACGCAGTTCGCCAAGGCCACGCAGAACAACGACGCCGCTCGTGCCGCCGGCAACCTGGTCACCCCGCTGCTGGCCAACGCGGGCACCGACATCTCGGCGCTGCCGATGAACGTCGACAGCTGGGACAAGGCGCTCGCCGGTTACGACGACACGTTCCGCGGGGTCGAGCAGAGCCTCGACAAGAGCATCGTCGCCGAGGCGACGGACAACCGGAACACGACGAACCGTACGGTCTTCGTCGAGACCAGCGTCCTGCTCGGCATGCTCCTGCTGGCGATCCTCTTCGCCTGGCTGGTCGCCCGGTCGATGGCCCGCTCGCTGCGTGAGCTACGGCAGGGTGCGCTCGCGGTCGCCCAGTTCGGCCTCCCGCACGCGGTGTCCCGGCTGCGTGACCCGGCGCTCTCCGCGTCGCTCACCCCGGCCCAGGTCGCCGACCAGATCGCCGAGCCCCTCCCGGTGCGCAGCCGGGACGAGTTCGGGCAGGTGACCGAGGCGTTCAACGCGGTCCACCTGGAAGCCGTGCGGACCGCGGCCGAGCAGGCCGCCCTGCGGGCCTCCGTCGCGACGATGTTCGTCAACCTCGCCCGCCGTTCGCAGATCCTGGTCGACCGGCTCATCGGTCACCTGGACCGGCTGGAGCGCGGCGAGGAGGACCCGGACCGTCTGGCCGAGCTCTTCCAGCTCGACCACCTGGCCACCCGAATGCGGCGTAACGACGAGAACCTCCTGGTTCTCGCGGGCGCCGACTCCACCCGTGTGCAGCGCGAGCCGGCCGCTCTGATCGACGTGCTGCGCGCCGCGCAGTCCGAGGTCGAGCACTACACCCGGATCGAGTTCGGCGTCATCGACCGGGACATCGAGGTGTCGGCGCACGCCGTCAACGACATGGTCCACCTGGTCGCCGAGCTGTTCGACAACGCGACCGCCTTCTCCCCGCCGAACTCCAACGTTCTGGTGGAGGCCCGCCGGGTCGGCGAGAACGCGGTGCTCAGCGTGGAGGACCACGGCATCGGCATCAGCCGCGAGCAGCTTCGCGACCTGAACGAGCGCCTGGCCAACCCGCCGACGGTGGACGTGGCCGTCTCCCGGATGATGGGCCTGGTCGTGGTCGCCCGGCTGGCGAACCGGCACGGCGTGCGCGTCGAGCTGCGCCCGGCCGACCGCGAGCGGGGCACTGTCGCCGAGGTGGGTCTGCCCGTCTCCGTCCTGGCCACCGCAACGCCCGGCCGGATCCCGGGTGGTTACGACGCGCCGCCGGCCGCGATGCCGTCCTTCGGTGAGCCCCTCGCCCTGGAGAGCGGCCGTGGCGGCTACCCGGGCACCAACGGCTCGAACGGTTCCGTCCCGGCCTGGTCCGACCTGACCGGCGCGGCCCCGTCCAGCGGCTTCGGCGGCGGATCGAACGGCTTCGGCGGTGGGTCCAACGGCTTCGGCGGTGGACTCGGCGCGAACGGCTTCGGTGGCGGGCTCGGCAACAACGGCTCGGCCAACGGCTTCAACGGCACGCCCAGCGGCGGCTTCGGCCCCCGCAGCAACGAGCCGCTTCCGCCGCTGCCGTCCGGCCCGGTCAGCTCCGGTCCGGTCAGTTCCGGCCCGCAGGGCTTCGCCGGTCTCGACGAGCTGGCCCAGCGCCGTAACGGCAACGACTACCAGCGGCCCGACGGGGATCTGAACGGCTTCGGCCCGACCATTCCCCGTCAGCTGCCGGCGAACCCGGAGAACCAGAGCCGCGGCTCGTTCATGCCGCCGGTCTCCGCACCGCCGGTTCCGTCGGCCCCGCCGGTGACCTCGGCGCCGCCGGTGCCGTCCGCGCCGCCGGTCTCCGCCGCGCCGATCTCGGCCGAGCCGACTTCGTTCGCGTCGGCGCCGCCGGCCTGGCCGCCGGTCGCCGGTGACCGCGAGACGCCGCACGTCCCGGAGAACCTGGCCGCGGCGCTCGACATGACCGCCGAGATCCCGCGCTACCGCCCGGAGAACGCCGAGCCGCGCCCCGAGGTGGCCCGTCCGGTCAACCCGCCCATGGCGTCGTTGCCCGCGTCGGCCCCCCCGGCGTACGACTCCTCGGTGGCTCCGGTCAGCAGCCCGGCCGCCGACCAGGCGACCGCGGCGGCCCAGATCTCCTCCGCCCGTGAGGGCGCGGTGCCGTTCGCCGACGAGACGATGGAGCTGCCGATCTTCCGGGAGCTCGAATCGGCCTGGTTCACCACGACCCAGGCGGCGTCGTCCGGCCCTGCCGTCACCGGCAGCGGCGAGGAAGCCGTCGTCTCCCAGCGGATCCCGACCGGCGAGCCCAACCGTAGTGCCGGGGTGCCCCAGCAGGCGATCTCCCCGGAGGCTCGCGAGCTGGACGCCGCGACGGTCGGTGCGGGCGCCTCGGCGGCCGGTGCCGGCTCCTACGGCGGCGGCGCGGCGGGCACGAGCCCGTGGCACACCGCGGCTGACGACGGCTGGTCGGCGGCTCGCAAGGCGTCCGAAGTCACCATCGACACGACCACCACGGCGGGCCTACCCAAGCGCACGCCGATGGCGCAACTCGTCCCCGGCGGTGTTGACCGGGGCGGTAACTCCGTCCAGCGCCGTACGCCCGAGGGGGTTCGCGGTCTGCTGTCCGCGTACCACCGGGGTGTCGCGCGCGGTCGCACCAAGGAACAATCGACCAACCCGGAGGAGACTCCGGGAGGGCAGCAGCCCTCGCAGGCTGGCAAGGAGCATGAGGCATGACATCTACGCAGGATCTCGGTTGGCTCCTCGCCAACTTTGCTGACCGCGTTCCCGGGGTCGCGCACGCGATCGCGGTCTCCGCCGACGGCCTGCTCCTGGCGGCCTCGCGGGACCTCCCCCGGGACCGCGCGGACCAGCTGGCCGCCATCGCGTCCGGTCTGGTCAGCCTGACCCAGGGCGCCGCGCGCTGCTTCGAGGGCGGCGCTGTTCTGCAGACGGTCGTGGAGATGGACAATGGGTTCCTGTTCCTGATGTCCATCTCCGATGGCTCCTCGTTCGCGGTGCTCGCGGCTCGCAGCTGCGACGTCGGTCAGGTCGGCTACGAAATGGCCCTCCTGGTCGACCGCGTCGGCGAGGCGCTGACCCCCGCGCCGCGTTCCGCGGCCGGGGTGCTGGGCTGAAGGCGTAGTGAGCCGGCCCATCCGGCTACTGTCCAGAAACTTGAAAACCAATACACTTCGAGGGGCCGAGGGAAGGGTTGACGGTGACGATGCCTGAACGCGATGAGCCGACCGGCGCGCTGGTAAGACCGTATGCCGTTACCCGTGGTCGGACCCGGCCGAAGCTTGAGATAGCGCTGGAAGCGCTGGTCGAGACAACCGTGCGTGGCCGTTCCGGCATGCTCCGTGGTGGGCATGGTGGAGGCGAGCATCAGTACATCGCGCAGATGTGCGACAACGGCCGAGTGCAGTCGCTCGCCGAAATCGCCGCACGCATGCAACTGCCGCTCGGTGTGGCACGTGTGATCGTCGCCGATATGGCCTCTGATGGCCTGCTCGCGGTGTACGAGCCCACCTCGCTTGAAGACGAGACCGACGCGGTAGGCACGGAACTGCTGGAAAGGGTGCTGAGTGGACTTCGCAGGCTCTGACATGTCGCAACGTCCCGCTGCGGGCGGACGCGTGACATCGGCGAAGATTGTCATCGCCGGTGGCTTCGGCGTCGGTAAGACGACGCTGGTGGGCTCGGTCTCGGAGATCACCCCACTGACCACCGAGGCGATCATGACCTCGGCCGGTGTGGGCGTCGATGACAACCGGCAGGTGCCGGGGAAGATGACCACCACGGTCGCCATGGACTTCGGCCGGATCAGCATTGATCGCGACCTGATCCTGTACCTGTTCGGCACGCCTGGCCAGACGCGGTTCTGGTTCATGTGGGACGAGCTGGTCCGGGGCGCGATCGGTGCGGTGGTCATGGTGGACACACGTCGGCTCGCCGACTGCTTCGCCGCCATCGACTTCTTCGAACATCGTCGCCTGCCGTACCTGGTGGCGATCAACTGCTTCGACGGCATGCAGTATCACAACCCGCAGGACGTTCGGGACGCTCTGGCGATCTCGAGCGACGTGCCGGTCGTGAGCTGCGACGCCCGTAACCGTGAATCGACGAAGAACGTCCTCATCTCGCTGGTCGAGTATGTGCTGACGATGCGTCGCACGCGCGCGGTAGCGCCAGCCTGACGAACGGTGAAAGCCCCGCTCCGATAGTCGGAGCGGGGCTTTCGCACGTCTTCAGCCAGGTGTTGCGCGCAGCGGATCACTGACGTTGAGTAACTGTTGACCGGAAGTGTTCACTCCCGCACTCGCCGGCTCCCGGGTACCCCGCCCCTTCGGCGGTGAGTCGCATGCACCCTTGACATCCAGCCGAGCGGCGTCGGCTGGCGCTCAGGGGTGTGTCGGGTGTGCCGTTGGACCCCTGGTGTCCAGCTCGGCGGCGTCGGCTGGTGTTGAGGGGTGTGTCGGGCACTCCGATACAGCCCTGAGCGCCAGCCGGCGGCGGGACCCGGCTCGCGGCGTGCTGCCAGAGCCGCCTTGCCTGGAGTCGGCCGTCAGCGGCGGCTGGGCGGTGGTGGGAGCGGGGCTGGCTGGTGAGCACCGTTGTCTGAGCGCCCGGTGGGTGGCGGCTGGGCGGTGATGGCAGCGAGGCTGGCTGGTGAGCACATCGGGTGGGGTGGCGGCTGGGCGCTGTGACGGCAGCGGGGCTGGGCCCTGGCGGTTGAACGGGAGCCTCCTGACCGTTGGACCCACACCCGCCCCGCAGCCCTCGTCCGTGGACCTCACCGCGTCGCTGGAGGCGAAACGGCCGCAACCCCGAAGGATTGCGGCCGTCCCGGACGAACCTCAGCGGTTCCCGCTGTACCCCGCCCCGTTGTTCCGGTACTCGTCGGCGGGCTGCCCGTCGCGGGTGAAGTCCCACCCGCCGGCCGCCTCCCGGCCCGGGCGGCCACCCATCGCGAAGCCGCCGATCTCCTGTCCGCGCCGCCAGCCGCGGAAGTATCCCGTGGTGTGCGCGGCGATCGAGGCGGCGTCCCGGACGATCCGCAGCGGACGTTCCTCGCGAACCGTGGTGCCGGGCACCAGGTTCGCCTGGGGGACGCGCTTGGGCAGCCCGGCTGACGTCTCCGCGGCGACGGCCGGGGTGGCCGCCTTCTGCGCGGCACGCCAGCCGCTGTCGTTCGGGTTGGCCCAGTCGACGTTGCCGGAGTCGGTGCTGGGGCCGCCGGTGAACCAGGCGGACCGGGCAGCCGCGAAGATCAGCAGGTCGCCGTCGCTGCCGTCGGACGGGACCGGCGGTGCGGTGCTGCGGTCGAGCGCGGTGATCCGGGGCGGCAGGTCCTCGACCGGCATGGTGCGGGCGCCGCCGTCGATGAGGCGCAGTGACGGCGGGTCGCCGATCTGGTCGATGCCGGGCGCCTTGGCCCGTGAACCGTTGAGCTGCGTGTCGACCAGGTGCAGCGCCGGCGGTTCCTTCGGCATGTCCTGCCACGGCGGCCGCACGCGTCCCTCAGCGCCGGGCCCGCTGACCGAAGCGCTGGCCCCGCCCAGCGAGGCACCAGGCCTGCCCAGCGAGGTGTCAGACCCGCTCAGGGAGGAACCAGGCCTGCCCAGCGAGGTGTCAGACCCGCTCAGGGAGGAACCGGGCCTGCTCAGTGAGGTGTCCGGCCCGCTCAGCGAGGCACCAGGCCTGCTCAGTGACGCGCCGGACCCACCCAGCGAAGCGCCAGGCCTGCTCAGCGAGGTACCGGACCCGCTCGACGAAGCGCCGGGCCCGCTCACCGAAGCGGCGGCCGGACGCTGCGGGAGCGCGGTGTCGTCGCCGTTGTTCAGCAGCGGCCAGTTGGCGCGAGAGCCGGGCTCCGGCGTCTCCTCCGCGGGCCGCTGCGTGGGCATCGGCAGGGAGAAGTCGGTCGGGCCGACGGACGTGCCGTTGGTAGCGGCGGGTGTGGCGGGCGTGGCAGCCGGGCGGGTGCTGGGCCGCGACGGGATGACCGTGCGTCCCCGTTCGGCCCGGGCCCGGTTCAGCTCGGCGTTGGCGAGCGTGGGCCGGAACGGCTCGCCCGCGTCGGCCGGGCTGCTCGCCAGGCCACCCGAGGAGACCGGGTTGCGCGCGGCAGGGGAGATCGGGTTCCGCGCCGCGGGGGAGATCGGGCTGCGAGCCGCGGGCGACGACGGCGCGGCCGGAATGCGGCTGCCCGGCACCGGACGGGTGCCCGGCGTGATCGGCGTCATCCCCGGCGGGGGCGGCGGCACCGACACCGGGCGGTTGCCCGGCGTGCTGCTGATCCGCCCGGGAAGTCCGTTGGCGGCGGCCGGCGCGATCGGCGGCGGGGCGATCGGGTCCGGGGCGACCGGGGGAGCGTTCAACGGCTGCGGGACGGCCGGCCCGCCGATCCCGCCCGCCAGGGGCTCGGGGCGGCTGCGACGGCTGAACCGGGAACCGAGGTCGCTGCTCGCGGCCGGCGGCGTGGCCGGGACCGGGTCGGCTGCCCGGCGGCCGGCGCGACGGCCGACGTTCGGCTCGGTGGCCGGGCTGGAGGCCCGGGCGGCGAGCGTGCCGACCAGCGCGGCGCACGCGGCGTCGCAGGTGCGGACGGCGGCGATGGCGTGCTTGACCGCCTCGGCGGCGGCCGGGGCCAGCGACTTGTTGACCCCGCCCCGGCGCGGCGACTCGCTGATCGCCACCTGCAGGGCAGTGACCGCGGCGATCACCTGGTCCTCGGTGCCGGTGCCGGCCCGGGTGAGGTCGGTGGCGACGTCCTGAGCGGTCTGCTCGGGGTCACCGCCCCGGCCGGTCAGCCGGCCGGGCTCGGGAATCGCGTCGAGGACGGCCATGGCCAGCGGGTGCGCCGGGTCCGGGTAGGCCCGCAGGGCCGCTGGGTAGAGCTCGCGCAGCACCTCGCGCAGCGCGACCGCGGCCGAGTTGCGCCCGGTGAGCATGGCCACGTGCGCGGCCAGGACCGGCTTGTAGCTGACCAGCTCACGCGGGGCGGGGAGGTTGATCGCGGCGATCGCGCCGGCCTGCAGCGCCCGGGCCAGCCCGATGGCGCGGCGGGCGGCGGCCGGGGCGGAGATCTCCTCCGGGGAGTCGTCGTCCGAGAAACGCTCGGCGAAGTCGTCGGCGTCGTCGTCGTCGACCACGACCAGCGGGCGACCGGCGGCGGTGAGCAGCGAGGTGACGACGTGGTCGTCACTGTCGGCGGCCACGGCCGCGTCGCCGAACCCCGTCGTCCGTTCCACGAGCAGCGTTCCCAGCAGGGCGTAACCGGCCGGGTCGTCGCTGATCTCGTGGACGCCGAGCAACCGGCCTGCGTCGTCCACCACGGCGATGGTCAGTGGCGCGGCCGAGGCCGAACGCACCGAATCATCAGCCGACGCCAGACCGCAGTACACGCGCACGAGCGCCACGGCGTCGTCCTCCTCCCCGGGAGTGCTTCTCTGTGGCCAAGGACTGATGTTCCCTGCTAATCGGTCAGTCACGCCAGTCCACAGCAGCAGAGATCTTGCCGATGACCGACCGCCAGCCCAGACTCGCCTGTTGTGCCCCGATTTTCTTCAACCGGCGACGGCCGAAGAAACCGCCCATCCCACCGCTTTCCGCGGCACGGAGGGAGTCGTCGAGGTCATCGAGCGGAGAGCCGGGCGACAGCGCCAGGATCACCGGCTTGAGCCGGAGCGCATACCCGAGATCCCGGGCAATCTCTCCGGCGGCGATGAGCAGGGGCAGATCCCACGTGTCGTGTCCGCCGCGCAGGTTCTCCACCACGAGGTCGAGTTCGTAGCGTTCCTCCGGCAGCGGGTCGATGTCGCTCGACTGTACCCGCTCCGTGAGGTCACTCCAGGTGTCCAATTGTGCGAGATCGTGGGGAGCACCCGAACGAATGAAGGAGACCAGCGCTTCGGCGTTCTTGAAGGCGAGCAGGCGGCCCTTGTGACTGAGGAACATGGGTACTTCCTCGTCGTCCGACTGGTCCTTCACCTCCTCCGACTCGTCGTCGGCATCGGCTTTCCCGGCGGACTTCTTCTCGCCGTCCTCATCCGTCGCGTCCTCGTCCTCGTCCTCGGCGAGGAGCGCCTCATACTCCTCGTCGACGATGACGCCCTCCTCGCCGTCCTCGTCGAGGGCGGCGCGCTTGCGGGAGTCGAACGGGTCCTCCTCCTCGACATCGAGCTCGGTCGGCGTCAGCTCGGACACCTTCCGGTACGCCCGGAGCGTCAGACCGACGCCACCCGGGAGCGCGACCTCGATCGGCTCGACGCGAACCTGCTCCCAGAGCTCACGCCCGTTGAGTCCTTCCGTCGAGGACTTCTCGGCCACCGGCGCGGACGCCTCGGGCTCGTCGGACTGGCTGGTCACGGTTGACCTCCGGGTTGATCGGGGTTGAGCGGGACGGGTGACTACCGGCACATACCCTAGTCCGCAACGCTGTGTGACAGCGGCCCCGTCCCCTCTCAACCTCCACGCGTCGCTAATAACCCTTCGGGTGCCAGACGGTCTTGGTCTCCAGCAACGCGGTCATCGGCTTGAGCCCGGGGTCGGCGGTGAAATCGGCCCGGCCCGCGTCCGGCCGCAGCACCCGCTTCAAGGTCCCGGCCGCGGCCCGTTCCAGCTCGGCCGCCAGTTCCGCGTGTTCCACCCCGGTCAGGTCCAGCGCGTTCACGTCGGCGTGCGCGGCCAGCCAGGGCGCGGTCTCGGCGTACTTCCCGGTGAGGATGTTGACCACGCCGCCGGGCACGTCCGAGGTGGCGAGGATCTCGGCCAGGGTGATCGCGATCTGCGGGCCGGCCGCCAGCACCACCGTGGTGTTGCCGGTGACGATCGCCGGGGCGATGACGCTGACCAGGCCGAGCAGCGTGGCCGGGGCGACGATCGCGACGACGCCGGTCGGCTCGGGCGCGGAGATGTTGAAGAACGGGCCGGCCACCGGGTTCGCCCCGCCGGCCACCTGGGCGATCTTGTCGGACCACCCCGCGTACCAGACCCACCGGTCGATCGTGGCGTCCAGCTCGGCGGCCGGCACCCCGAGCGCCGCGAACTCGTCGCGCCGGGACTCGACCATCTCGGCGATCCGGTAGAGGACCTGACCACGGTTGTACGCCGTGGCGCCGGCCCACCCGGGTTGCGCGGCGCGGGCCGCGACCACCGCGTCGCGGGCGTCCTTGCGGGAGGCGAGGGCCACGTTGTCGCCGTCTGCCACGAACGTCCGTCCTGACTCGCTGCGCGGGAACTTGCCGCCGATGTAGAGCTTGTAGGTCTTGCGGACGGAGAGTCGAACAGACACGGGTAACTCTGCCGGCCCGGCCGGCTCCGCCGGCGTGACCTTCGATGAAGATGAAGATGTCTTAGGCAAGGTACGCCTCCAGGCCGTGCCGGCCACCCTCGCGTCCGTAGCCGGACTCCTTGTAGCCGCCGAACGGCGACGCCGGGTCGAACTTGTTGAACGTGTTGGCCCAGACCACCCCGGCGCGCAGCTTGTCGGCGACGGCGAGGATGCGGGAGCCCTTCTCGGTCCAGATGCCGGCGGACAACCCGTACGGCGTGTTGTTGGCCTTCTCGATCGCCTCGGCGGGGGTGCGGAAGGTGAGCACCGACAGGACCGGGCCGAAGATCTCCTCGCGGGCGATCCGGTGGGCCTGGGTCACCCCGGTGAAGATCGTCGGCGCGAACCAGAACCCGCGGTCCGGCAGCTCGCAGGGCGGCGACCAGCGCTCCGCGCCCTCCTGTCCCCCTATCTCCGACAATTGCTTGATACGAGCCAATTGCGCCGCGGAGTTGATCGCGCCGATGTCGGTGTTCTTGTCCAGCGGGTCACCGAGCCGCAGCGTGGCCATCCGCCGCTTGAGCGACTCCAAGACAAGATCGAAAACCGATTCCTGTACGAGCAGCCGTGACCCGGCGCAGCACACGTGCCCCTGGTTGAAGAAGATCCCGTTGACGATGCCCTCGACCGCCTGATCGATCGGCGCGTCGTCGAAGACGATGTTCGCCGCCTTGCCGCCCAGCTCCAGCGTGAGCCGCTTACCGGTGCCGGCCACCGTGCGGGCGATCTCCCGGCCGACCTCGGTGGAGCCGGTGAAGGCCACCTTGTCCACGTCCGGGTGGGCCACCAGGTACGCCCCGGTGTCGCCGGCGCCCGTGACGATGTTGACCACGCCCGGCGGCAGCCCGGCCTGCCGGCAGACGTCGGCGAAGAAGAGCGCGGAGAGCGGGGTCGTCTCGGCCGGCTTGAGGACCACGGTGTTGCCGGTGGCCAGCGCGGGCGCGATCTTCCAGGCCAGCATCAGCAGCGGGAAGTTCCACGGGACGATCTGCCCGGCCACACCGATCGGCCGGGGGGCGGGACCGAAGCCGGCGTACGGCAGCTTGTCGGCCCAGCCCGCGTAGTAGAAGAAGTGCGCGGCGACCAATGGCAGGTCGACGTCGCGGGACTCCTTGATCGGCTTGCCGTTGTCCAGCGACTCGAGAACCGCCAGCTCGCGCGATCGTTCCTGGATGATCCGGGCGATGCGGAAGAGGTACTTCGCGCGTTCCGCGCCGGGCAGGGCGGCCCAGCCGGGGAAGGCGCGCCGGGCGGCGGCGACCGCGCGGTCCACGTCCTCCGGGCCGGCCGAGGCGACCTCGGCCAGGACCTCCTCGTCGGCGGGGTTGACCGTCTTGAAGACCCCGCCCTCCTTGGCCGCGTCGAACTCCCCGTCGATGAAGAGCCCGTAGGAGGAGTCGATGGAGACGACAGAGCGCGATTCCGGTGCGGGAGCGTATTCGAACATCGGCCTCAGTCCAGGGTGAAGTAGTCAGGGCCGGAGTAATGCCCGGTGGTGAGCTTGGTGCGCTGCATCAGCAGGTCGTTGAGCAGCGAGGACGCGCCGAACCGGAACCAGGCCGGGTCGAGCCAGTCGTCGCCGACGGTCTCGTTGATGAGCACCAGGTACTTGATGGCGTCCTTGGTGTTCTTGATGCCACCGGCCGGTTTCACGCCGATCTGCCGGCCGAACTTCGCCCGGAAGTCGCGCACCGCCTCCAGCATGACCAGCGTGATCGGCAGGGTGGCGTTGACCGCGACCTTGCCGGTGGAGGTCTTGATGAAGTCGGCGCCGGCCAGCATCGCGAGCCAGGAGGCGCGGCGGACGTTGTCGTACGTCGCCAGCTCGCCGGTCTCCAGGATCACCTTGAGGTGCGCGCTGCCGCACGCCTCCTTGACCGCGACGATCTCGTCGAAGACGCGGGCATAGTCCCCGGCCAGGAACGCGCCCCGGCTGATCACCATGTCCACCTCGTCGGCGCCGGCCGCGACCGCCGCGCGGGTGTCGGCCAGCTTCACCTCGAGCGGCGCCTGGCCGGACGGGAACGCGGTGGCCACGCTGGCCAGGTGCACCCCGGAGCCGGCCAGTGCGGCCGCGGCGACCGGGACCATGGCGGGGTAGACGCAGATCGCGGCGACCGAGGGGACGCTCGGGTCGGCCGGGTCCGGTCGCCGGCCCTTGGCGCAGAGGGCGCGCACCTTGCCGGGCGTGTCGGCGCCCTCGAGCGTGGTCAGGTCGACCATCCGGATCGCCAGGTCGATGGCCTTGGCCTTGCTGCTCGTCTTCACCGATCGGGTGCCGAGCGCGGCCGCCCTCGCCTCGACCCCCACCTTGTCGACCCCGGGAAGGCCGTGCAGGTAGGAGCGGAGATCGGACAGCCCGATGGGCGCTGTCGCAGTCATGAAGGCGATTCTATGCGACCTGGCGACTGTTGATCTTGGGTGAACGGTAGGTTGATCGTCGTGGACGTCCTTGTAGTAGATCACCCGCTGGCCCAGACGCGGCTCACCGCGATGCGCCGGACCGAGACCGAGTCCGGCGTCTTCCGCGCCTCCCTGCACGAGCTCACCACCATGGTGGTCTACGAGGCAGCCCGCCTCTTCGCGGTCGAGAAGTTCGCGATCGAGACCCCGGTCGCGCCGACCGAGGGCACCCGGCTGGCGAACCCGCCGCTGATCGTGCCCGTTCTGCGGGCCGGCCTGGGCATGGCCGACGCCGCGCTGGCGCTGCTGCCCGAGTCGTCGATGGGCTTCGTCGGCCTGGCGCGCGACGAGGAGACCCACGAGCCCCGGGCGTACATGGAGTCGCTCCCGGCCGACCTCGCCGGCCAGCCGGTGCTGGTCCTCGACCCGATGCTGGCCACCGGCGGCTCGCTGATCCACTGCTGCAAGCTGCTGGCCGACCGCGGCTGCACCGACATCATCGTCTGCTGCGTGCTGGCCGCGCCCGAGGGCGTCGAGCGCCTGAAGAACTCCGGCCTGCCGCTGCGCCTGATCACCGCCTCGATCGACGACGGGCTCAACGAGAAGGCCTACATCGTGCCGGGACTGGGTGACGCCGGCGACCGCCAATTCGGCGGCATGCGCCGCTTCTAGACCCGATTCCGCCGTACGGCGACAAGGGTCTAATGGGTCGAGAAGTTCCAGCTCACGGCTTTGCCGGAGTCGAAGGGCATGACTCCGTGGAAGACCTCGGGCTTCTCGGCGAAGACCAGTGGCAGGAAGTGCCGGTCGGACTCCCACATGGGCAGCCGGCCGGCCAGCAGGTCCGCCCGTTCGACCCAGTGCAGTGAGCCCTCGTCGTTGCCGTCGAACGGCGTCCCGGACCACTCGGTGATCCGGAACAGGAAGCCGAACCAGTTCTCCCCGTCGCGGCCGAAGCCGGGCCACGAGATCGTCCCGGCCAGATCGAGCCGGTGGCATTCCAGGCCGGACTCCTCGGCGATCTCCCGCCGCATCCCGGCCATCACGTCCTCGCCGCGGTCCAGCTTGCCGCCGAGGCCGTTGTAGTAGCCGAAGTGGAGGTCGTCGGGCCGGGTGTCCCGCCGGATCATCAGGACGCGGGAACCATCCGGTGAGAGGACGTAACCGAGCGTAGCCAGGATTGCATTCACGTGTCGTCTCCTCGATGTCGGGCATCCTGTGATCGGGCAGAGGCGAGAGTAATCGGACGCTAATCCCACGATGCTGTACTGTGGCCTGCGCTGAACGTTGGATACGGTGGGTCGATCGCCGCGCTGTCGTGGAATGCCCGGCCGTATGCGAGAAACAACGACCAAGTCATCGTGTTGTAACTCTCTGTGCAGGAGGAAAGCCCATGACGGGCTCCCGTGCGTTTATCCCACCGGCCCGTCCCGTGATCGGCGAGGAAGAGATCGAAGCCGCCGTCCGGGTGCTGCGCAGCGGCATGGTGGTCCAGGGGCCCGAGGTGGCCGCCTTCGAGCAGGAGTTCTCCGCCCTGGTCGACGGACGTCACTGCGTCGCGGTCAACTCCGGCACGTCGGCTCTTCAGCTGTCGTTGCTGGCGCTCGACCTGAAGCCGGGTGACGAGGTCATCGTCCCGTCGTTCTCGTTCGCCGCCTCGGCCAACTCGGTTCGCCTGGCCGGCGGCACGCCGGTCTTCGTCGACATCGAGCCGGGCAGTTTCTGCATCGACCCGGACGCCGCGGCCGCCGCGATCACACCGCGCACCGTGGCGATCATGCCGGTCCACCTGTACGGGCACCCGGCCAAGATGGAACAGATCATGGCGCTGGCGCAGGCACACGGCCTGGCCGTCGTGGAGGACGCCGCTCAGGCGCACGCCGCCGCGGTGAACGGCACGCCGGTCGGCGCGTTCGGCATCGCCGGCTGCTTCAGCTTCTATCCGACGAAGAACATGCACTCGCTCGAGGGCGGCATGATCACCACGGGTGACGCCGAGTTCGCGCGCAAGCTGCGGCTGCTGCGCAACCAGGGCATGGAGCAGCGCTACCAGAACGAGATCGTCGGCGCTAACATGCGGCTCACCGACGTCGCCGCCGCGATCGGCCGGGTGCAGCTGGGCAAGCTCGCCGGGTGGACCGAGAAGCGCCGCGCGAACGCCGCCTACCTGGACGCGAACCTCAAGGGTGTCGCCGTCCCGCCGGTCGACGAGGGCGCGCACCACGTCTACCACCAGTACACGATCCGCGTGCAGGGCGGTCAGGACGAGTTCCAGGCCGGCCTCAAGGAGCGTGGCGTCGGCAGCGGCGTCTACTACCCGATCCCGATCCACCGCCTGAAGCCGTTCCTCAACTCCGACGGCAGCGTCGGCCCGTGGAAACTGCCGGAGACCGACAAGGCGGCCGGTGAGGTCATCTCCCTGCCGATCATGCCGAGCCTCACCGACGATGACCTCGAGCGCATCGTCGCCGCGGTGAACGAGGTGGCGGGCGCATGAGCGACACGGTCCTGCGCGCGGGTCTTATCGGGCTCGGCGCGATGGGGCGCAACCACGCCCGCGTGCTGAACCTGCTGAGCGGCGTCGACCTCGTCGGCGCGGCCGATCCGTCGCCGAACGCGGTCGCCCCGCACGGCGTCCCGGTCGTCCCCGACCTGGAGGCGCTGCTGAGGATCGGCGTCGACTACGTGGTCGTGGCCTCGCCCACCGGCCTGCACGAGGAGCTGGGCCTGCGCCTGGCCGACGCCGGTGTGCACGCCCTGATCGAGAAGCCGCTGGCTCCCTCGCTGGAGGCGTCCCGCCGCCTGGTCGAGGCGTTCGCCGCCAAGGGCCTGGTCGGCGCGGTCGGCCACATCGAGCGGTACAACCCGGCGCTGCAGAGCCTGCGGGCCCGTCTGGAGGCCGGCGAGCTCGGCGAGATCTACCAGATCGTCACCCGCCGCCAGGGCCCGTTCCCGGGCCGCATCGCGGACGTCGGCGTGGTCATGGACCTGGCGACCCACGACATCGACCTGACCGCGTGGGTCACCGGCCGGGCGTACGAGACGGTCGCGGCGTTCACCGCGTCCCGCAGCGGCCGCCCGCACGAGGACATGGTCTCCGCGGTCGCCGGCCTCTCCGGTGGCCTGATGGCGAACCACCTGGTGAACTGGCTGAGCCCGTTCAAGGAGCGCTCCACGGTGATCACCGGCGAGCGGGGCAGCTTCGTCGCCGACACGCTCACCGCCGACCTCACCTTCTACGCCAACGGCGCGATCGGCACCGAGTGGGAGGCGCTGCGCGCGTTCCGCGGTGTGGCCGAGGGCGACATGGTGCGCTACGCGATCCCGAAGCGTGAGCCGCTGCTCGTCGAGCACGAGCGTTTCCGGGACGCGGTCGAGGGCAAGCAGAGCGACATCGTCACCCTGCAGCAGGGCATGCGCACGGTCGAGGTGGCCGCGGCCGTGCTGCGCTCGGCGCGTGACGGCGGCACGGTGGACGTCTCCGGCACCGCTTCCTGACACCTGTCGAACGACGAACACCCGGGGTCGCGCTCAGCGCAGCCCCGGGTGTTCTCGTAGGTGCAACCAGCCCGGCACGCTGACGCCCGGCCGCGCGACCACCTGGTGGCCGCGCGGTGTTCCCGCACGCCGGCGCTGCGACGAAGAGGTCAGGAGAGGTGTTCGGCGCTCCAGGCCAGGCCGATGCGGTTGTCCGGGCCGAGCTCGTCGAGCACGTCCACCGCCTCCGGCATGGACCGCGTGTCGGTGACGACGATCCACTCGTACGGCCGGGGGGCGCGGTTGATGTGGTGGGCGAGCAGCTTGCTGCTCACGTCCTTGCGCAGTCGCTTGTGGACCGGCAGGAACGCGCGCTTGTGGAAGCGGTCGGCGACCTTGTTCCGGTACGCGCGGACGGCCGAGCCGCCCCGGCGGCCGAAAGCCCGCTTCAGCACGAACTCGGGGCCGCGGTAGACCATCAGGCGCTCGATCCGCCAGAGCAGCTCGCCCTGGTGCAGGAGCGAGGAGTCGAGCACTGTCACGCCCGGGGCGAACGTCTCGTTCTTCCACTGCTTGGCCATCGCGATCACGACGGTGGCCGCGCCGCCGTTGGCGACGACCTTGGCGGATTCCTCCACCACGGCTCGCCGGCGGCCGGCGCCCAGGGCCAGGAACAGAACATTCACTCGAACCACGCCTCGTGATGCATCTTGGCCACGGCGGGGTAGCCGTAGCGCTCGTCGAGGACCCGCTGGGCCTTGGCCAGGTCGAGCCCGTGCGGGAAACGGGCACGCAGCCGCCGATAGCCCTCGACCAGGGCGGTGTCGTCCTCCTCGACGGCGACCAGCTCGCCGGCGGCCTCCTCGATGCCGGCGAGCGTCTCCTCCGGGCCGCCGCAGCGGGTGACCAGCACCGGCATTCCGGCGGCCACGGCCTCGACGATCGTCACGCCGAAGCTCTCCCACCGGCTGGCGTGCACCAGCAGGTCGTGCTCGCGCATCAGCTGCAGGGCGATCTCGGGGTCGACCGATCCCAGGAAGGTGACAGCGGTCTGCAGGCCGAGCTCCTCGACCCGGGCGTGCAGCTGATCGCCCAGCTCACCGTCGCCGACGATGGTCAGGGTCAGCTCGGGGTGCTCGGCGTGGCATTTCGCGAACGCCTCCAGCAGCCAGGTGACGCCCTTGCGGGGGATCAGGCTGCCGGCGTAGAACCAGCGGCGCAGCTCGGTGACCGGTTCCGCCCGGGGCAGGCCGAAGTTGATCGGGTTGGCCACCAGGCTCACCTTGGCGGCGTGCCGGGGGAGCGCCTTCAGCAGCACGTCCCGGGTGCCGTCGCCGACCACGAACAGGTGCTCGCAGCGCTCCAGCACCTTGTCGTACATCTCCCGGGCCTCGGGCTCGTCGAGCAGCGTCTCGAGGAAGCTGGCGTGCTCGGTGACGAACAGCTTCGTCTCCGGCCGCAGGTTGTCGAGAACCGCCCAGCCGCTCGGCAGCGCCTCGTGCACGTGGACCACCGCCGCGTCGATGGGCTTGCCGGCGAAGGCGGCGTTCAGCGTGGCCGCGTGCCGTTTCGCGACGTAGGCGAAGTCGCCGCCGACCGGCATGGGGACCGGCAGGTAGTTGAGCGTGGCGCCGCCGAACGTCGGTGAGGTCCGCTTGGAGCGGGGCAGCAGTTTCAGGTGCGCCTCGACGATGGCCGCGTCCTCGGCGTCGGAGACCCGGGAGGACCACCGGTCACCGTGGATGACCGTGATGGAGTCGCAGCCGGGCGCGGTCGCCTCCACCATGGTCCGCACGAAGGCGCCGCGGAACGGGAACATCTGGGTCGGGTACCACGGGGTGACGACGGTGACGTGCCGGTCGCCCGGCGCCACGGTCATCGGGCGGCCTGCGGCTCGGCGGGTGCCGCCGGGACGGCGGGCGCCGGCTTCGCGACCGGGGCGGAGGCCGGCAGCAGCGCGGTGTAGACGCTGTCCAGCACGGCGGCCTGGGCCTCCCAGGTCCAGCTCAGCAGCAGGTTGTCCCGGTCGTAGGCGGCCCGGTACCTGTCCGGGTCGGCCATCACGAGGCGGACGACGCGGACGAAGTCGTCCAGGTCCTCCGCCTTGAAGACCTCGCCCTGGCCGGTGGAGCGGACCATCTCGGCCATCGTCCGGATGTCGCTGGTGATCAGCGGCAGCCGGGCGTGCGAGTACTCGAAGAACTTGTTGCTCAGCGCGATCTCGTGGTTGGGCAGGTGGTGCAGCGGGCTGACCGCCGCGTCCGCGGGGCTCAGGTACTCGGAGACCTGCCAGTGCGGCACGTACGGCAGGGCGTGCACCCGGTCGGCCACGCCCAGCGACTCGGCCTTCGCCATGATCTGCTCGACGGCCGGGTTCTTGCCGTTCGGGTGCACCGAGACCATCGCCAGGTGCACCTCCGGCAGGTGCGGCAGCGCGTCGATGATGATGTCGACGCCGCGCACCGGGGTGATGCCGCCGACGTAGGCGAGCAGCGGCACGTCCGGCCCGATGCCGCAGTCGGCGCGCAGGTCGGGGACCGCGGCGGCGCTCTCGTCCGAGGCGGGGGCCTGCACCGGCGCGTTCATCACGACCCCGGGCCGGGTGGCCAGCTTGTGCTCCTCCTTGAGGAGGTCGGCGAGCGACGGGGAGACGGTCACGACGGCATCCGCGTACGGCGCGTACTCCGCCTCGTGCAGGGTGATCGCGGGCAACCAGAGGCGGTGGAACTTCGGGACCAGGCCCGGCGCGTACTCGTGGGCGTCCCACACCAGCTTGGTCTTGCGGCCCTTGGCCTGGGCCCGGAGCTTGGCGCGCGCGCCGACCCCGAGCATCCGGAAGTCGTTGGCGTGGATGATGTCCGGCTCGAGCTTGTCGATGGTGTTGCGGAAGGCCAGCTCCCACTGCCACAGCGACGGGTCGAGCCGGCGCCAGGCCCGGTTGCCCATGGTCGTCTTCCAGAACCAGGCCGGGAACTTGGTGAACAGCGCGTTGGTGTCCCGCCGGGCGGCGCGCAGCTTCATCGTCTCGCGGGCCCGCCCGCGGGTCCAGAGGCTCAGGACCTTGTGGGTGACCCGGGTCGGGAGCAGCGCGGCCTTGCCCAGGGCGTGCGCGGCCGGCGAGTCACCGTTGCGGCGCTTGGCGTTCAGCTCCGCGAAGCGGGTGGCGAGCTCGGCCTGGCGGACCTTGATCATCTCGAGCCGGTACGGCATCTCCTTGCCCGGCGCGTACGACAGCGGCCGGCGCCAGCTCTTGCGCCACGCGGTCGGCTTGACGGAGAGCTTGTCGTCCATCGGCACGAGGCGGACCTCGGCGTCGCCGATCATCCAGGTCTCGAGCGGTGAGTCGCGGCGCTCGCCGAGCAGGATCACCTCCCAGCCGGCCGCGGCCATCGACCGCGCTTCCTTCTGCACCCGGGAATCGCCCCGCACATCGTTGTCGACGAGCATGACAACGCGGCCACGCTTGGTCGGGGGGTGATCGGCGGGCATAGGTGATCCTCCTGGTGAACACGGTCCGGCGCGACTGGCGCGAATGGTACCGCTTCGCGGCAGCCCGGACGGCGGGGCAGGGCGTGCGCGCCGGGGCCGCGAGAACAGTCGGCTGACCTGGCCGGGGGCGCCCGCAGAACCCTACCGGGTGGTCGTTACGGTTACGTCGCGTCCGACCACACGGGACGACGCAAGTTGTGGCGTCGGCCACACCCCATGCTGCCCGCTGGTCCCCGCGTACCGGAAGGGCTGGCCGAACCGGCCGAAGGGAGCCTCGATCACAGCCCTTCGAGGGCTAGGGTCCTACGATGCTTTTGTGGTGACTGACCCGGCGTGGCTCCCGGGGCTCCAGGGCACCCCGGAGTTGATCGACCAGTTGCTCACGCCGGCTGACTCCCCCCAGCCTACGGATCGTAAAGGAAGGGTATGACCTTCAGCAGACCGAAGGCACCGCGGCTGCTCTATATCGCCTTCTACTTCCCGCCCTCGCGGGCCAGTGGCGTATACCGGGCTCGCGCGACCGCCAACCACTTCGCCGCGGCCGGCTGGGACGTGACGGTCTTGGCGGCGCCGCTGCGCTTCCTCTATGACGTGATCGGCTCGGTCGACGAGAAGCTCTCCGAGACCGTCGACCCGCGGATCCACGTGGAACGCCCCGACCTCGACCTGACCCGCTGGGAAGGCGACCTGCACAGCATGAGCTGGTTGCAGGGCACCGTTCCGGGCGCGGCGCTGAAGCTGCACCGGTGGCGCGAGGAGCGGTACTTCCCCGAGCAGTACGTGTCCTGGGCGCGCAACTGCGTGGCGACCGCGCTGGAGGCGCACCGCCGCGAGCCGTTCGACGCGGTGCTGGCCACCGGTAACCCGTTCGCCGCGTTCGCCGCGGCGTGGGAGATCAACAAGGCGGCCGGCATCCCGTACGTCGCGGACTACCGCGACTCCTGGACGCTGGACCTGTTCAGCGACCAGCCGGCGTTCCCGCCCAAGCACCCGGCCTGGGGCTGGGAGCAGCGGATCATCGGCGACTCGAGCCACACCGTGTTCGTGAACAACGCGCTCCGGGCCTGGCACGCCGACCAGTACCCGAAGGCGGCCGAGCGGATGATGGTCGTCCCGAACGGCTGGGACCCCGACCTGCTCGACGTCGGGCCGGCCAAGGGCGCGTCGGACGAGGAACGTCCGCTGCGGTTCGGCTACCTCGGCACCGTCACCAAGAACCAGCCGGTCGTCGAGCTGGCCGAGGCGTTCAACCTGGCCCGGGAGTACCCGGAGCTGGCCGGCGCCGAGCTCAACATCCACGGCCACCTGGGCTTCTTCAAGAGCAGCCACGCCGGTTTCCTGCCGCTGCTGGGCCTGGACCTGAACGGCGAGCCCGACCCGGAGCTGGACCACGGCCTGCGCCTGCGCGGCCCGGTCTCCAAGACCGAGGTCGCCGGGGTCTACGAGCACAACGACGTCCTGGTCTTCCTGGCCGCCGGCGGCAAGTACGTCACCTCCGGCAAGATCTTCGAGTACATGGCGACCGGCAAGCCGATCGTCTCGGTGCACGCGCCGGAGATCGCCGCCCGTGAGGTGCTGGAGGGTTACCCGCTCTGGTTCACGGCCGACAGCCTGGAGCCGGGTCTGGTCGCCAAGGCGATGGTCGAGGCGGGCCGGGCGGCCCGCGCGCTCACGCCGCAGCAGCAGACCGAGGCCCGGGCGTACGCGGACCGCTTCCAGCGGGACAACCTGCTCGACCCGTTGGAGACAGCGATCCGGGCCATGGTGCGCCGGCCGCTGCCCGCTGTGGAGGTGAACCATGGCTGAGCCGGCCACGCGCCAGCCGCGCGTCGTGCTGCTGACGCTGACCTACAAGCTCAGCGACCGGCTGCAGACCTTCATCTCGGACCTGACCAAGGCCGGTGTGCAGGTCGACCTGCTGGTGACCGAGCGCCGCACGGTCGAGGACGTGGAGCTGGACGACGAGCTGGTCAACGTCCACCACGTGTTCGACAAGAGCGAGATGTACGGCCACCCCCTGCGCTGGGTCGAGCGCCGGGTGCTCTTCGACGTGCCGACCAAGGTCTTCACCAAGACCCGTGAGCTCACCCGCGAGGGCGAGCGCCTGAGGGTGCTGGACCGGGCCGCCCTGAAGGCGCGGCGGGGCCAGGCGGCGGTGTCGCAGGGCATCCACCACCGGCTCTTCTGGCCGGTCTACAAGCGGGCGCGGCCACTGCTGCTGATCTCGCGGGCCAAGAAGATCACCCTGAAGAACATCGACATCGCCGGCGCGGACCGGATCATCGCGGCCGACTCGGCGGTCGTGCCGCTGGCCTGGCGGCTCGCCAAGCGGTACCCGGGCGTTCACGCGACCACCGCGCTGAACGGCAAGCCCTGGGTGAAGTGACCAGGTAGGACGTGAACGAAAGGGGGCGGCCGCCGGCCGCCCCCTTTCGTGCTGTCAGTGGCTCAGCGGACGTTCGCCGCCAGGACCTCGACGACCCGCTGCGCGGCGCGGCCGTCACCGTAGGGCTCGCCGCGCTCGAACGACGGCGCCGGGCGGGTGGCCAGCTCACGCCACGCGGTGGCGTCCAGCTCGGCCGGGTTCGGCACGAGGTGGTTCCAGCCGTCGGCCAGGGTCTCCACCCACTCGGTCTCGGTGCGCAGCGTGGTGCACGGCTTGCCGAGCAGGTAGGCCTCCTTCTGCAGGCCACCGGAGTCGGTCACGACGCCGGCCGAGCCGAGCACCGCGGCCACCATCGCCGAGTACGGCAGCGGCTGGCCCGGGTGCACCGCGCCCTGCGCCAGCTTGAGGCCCTGCGACTGGGCCCGGGCCAGCAGACGCGGGTGAGCCAGCAGCGCCACCGGCACCGGCAGGTCGGCCAGCGCGCCGACCAGGGCGGCGAGCCGCGCCGGGTCGTCGGTGTTCTCGGCCCGGTGCAGGGTGGCCACCAGGTACGGCTGCGACGGGTCGATGCCCTCCGGCAGCTCCAGCGCCTGACCACGACCGGCCAGCACGTCGTCGCGGACCTTGAAGCAGACGTCGACCATCACGTCGCCGACCAGGTGGGTGCGCTCGCCCAGGCCCTCGCCGCGCAGGTGCCGCACGGCCTCCTCGGTCGGCGCCAGCAGCAGGTCGGCCGCGTGGTCGGTGAGCACCCGGTTGTGCTCCTCGGGCATCGCCCGGTTGAACGAGCGGAGCCCGGCCTCCAGGTGCGCGACCGGGATGTGCAGCTTCACCGCGGAGACGGCGCCGGCCAGCGTCGAGTTGGTGTCGCCGTAGACCAGCACCCAGTCCGGCTTCTCCCGCTCCAGCACCGGGTCCATGGCGCTCAGCACCGCGCCGGTCTGCACGCCGTGGCTGCCCGAGCCGACGCCCAGGTGCACGTCCGGGTCGGGGATCCCGAGGCCGGAGAAGAACACGTCAGACAGGTTGTGGTCGTAGTGCTGACCGGTGTGCACGATGACGTGCTGGTGCGCGGTGCCGGCGAAGGCGGCCGCGATCGGCGCCAACTTGACCAGCTGGGGACGAGCGCCGACTACGCTCAGGACCTTCATGATGGTGTGCTCCAGGAGTTGTCTCTGGGGGTCGCCCGATACCCTAGCCGCTGACCGGCTTCCGCACCTGCTCGGTGTTGCAGACCTGTTCACGGGCCGGATTCATCTACCTTGCGTGTCGGTGCGCAACACGGAGTGTCCGGCCGCGGCGCAAGTGTCGGGCACAGGTTCGGCACCGGGGCGAGGTGGCCTACTCTTTGACACGGTCACCGTCAAGGTGGACGACCGGTCGCTGCGCCGCCGGCCCTCAGCATAGGAGGAACACTCCCGTATGAAGATCTGTGTCGTGGCCCTGGGCAAGATCGGGCTGCCGCTCGCCGTCCAGTTCGCCTCCAAGGGGCACACCGTGATCGGCGCGGACGTGTCCGAGCCGACCGTGCGCAAGGTGAACGCCGGTGAGGTGCCGTTCCCGGGTGAGGCCGACCTCGACGTCAAGCTGAAGGAAGCGGTCAACGCGGGTCTGCTCACCGCCACCACCGACACCGCGGCCGCGGTCGCCGAGTCGGAGGCGGTCGTCGTGGTCGTGCCGCTGTTCGTGGACGCGGACGGCAAGCCCGACTTCGGCTGGATGGAGTCGGCCACCAAGGACATCGCTCGTGGCCTGCGCCCGGGCACGCTGGTCAGCTACGAGACCACGCTGCCGGTCGGCACCACCCGCAACCGCTGGGCGCCGCTGCTGCAGGAGGGCTCCGGCCTGGTCCCCGGCGAGGACTTCCTGCTGGTCTTCAGCCCGGAGCGGGTGCTCACCGGCCGGGTCTTCGCCGACCTCCGCAAGTACCCGAAGCTGGTCGGCGGCATCAACGAGGCGTCCGCCAAGCGTGGCGTCGAGTTCTACCAGGCCGTCCTCGACTTCGACGAGCGCGCCGACCTGCCGCAGGGCAACGGCGTCTGGGACCTGGGCAACGCCGAGGCGGCCGAGCTGGCGAAGCTGGCCGAGACCACCTACCGGGACGTCAACATCGGCCTGGCCAACCAGTTCGCGCGCTACGCCGACACGCTCGGCATCGACGTGAACCTGGTGATCGACGCCTGCAACACCCAGCCGTACAGCCACATCCACCGGCCCGGCATCGCGGTCGGCGGGCACTGCATCCCGGTCTACCCGCGGCTCTACCTGTGGAACGACCCGACCGCCACGGTGGTCCGGGCGGCCCGCGAGGCGAACGCCGGCATGCCGTCGTACGCGGTGGACCTGCTCGCCGCCGCGGTCGGCGACCTGAAGGGCCGCAGCGTGCTGGTGCTCGGCGCGGCGTACCGGGGTGGCGTCAAGGAGACCGCGTTCTCCGGCGTCTTCCCGACCGTCGAGGAGCTGAAGGCGCGCGGCGCCACGGCGTACGTCTCCGACCCGATGTACACCAGCGAGGAGCTGGTCGCGCACGGTCTGCCCGCGTGGGAGGGCCAGGCGGTGGACTCGGCGATCGTGCAGGCCGACCACGCGGAGTACCGCAGCCTCACCCCGGCCGAGCTGCCGGGCGTCGAGGTCGTCGTCGACGGCCGCCGGGTCACCGACCCCGAGCGTCTGGGCTCGATCCGCCGCGTGGTGATCGGCGGCTGACGCCGTACCCGAGCAAAAGGCCCCTGGATGAGCTCCAGGGGCCTTTGCGCATCCTCAGGGACGCGTGGACGGGTCGCGGCTGACGATCTCGCCCTTCTCGTCGACCCAGGCCGCCGGCCGCGCCGGGTTGCCACGGACCAGCTGGTAGGGCTCCACGTCCTTGGTCACCACCGAGCCGGCCGCGATCATCGCGCCCTCGCCGATCGTGATGCCGCAGACCAGCGTCGCGTTCGCACCGATCGACGCGCCGCGCTTGACCAGCGTCGGAGTGATCGTCCAGTCCGGGTTCTGCGCGCGGGGCCGCAGGTCGTTCGTGAAGACCACGCACGGGCCGACGAAGACCTCGTCCTCGATCGTCACGCCCTGGTAGACCGAGACGTTGTTCTGGATCTTGACCCGGTTGCCGACCACGGTGTTGGCGTCGAGGTAGACGTTGCGGCCGATCACGCACTCGTCGCCGACCACGGCGCTCCCGCGCACGTGGGCGATGTGCCAGATCTTGCTGCCGGCCCCGATCCGGGCGCCGTCCTCCACGTCCGCCGACGGGTGGATGAACGGCTCGGTTGAGTTGGAGTTCATGCTGGCAAGTGTCGCGCCCGCCGATTATCGCCGGGTAACCGGACCGCCTCGGTTGACGTCCGGGGCGCCCCGCGCACGGGCATCCACCCGATCGGTCCGTCTCCCGGTGACCGAACTGGCGGATTTCCGATCCTCCCCGCGCCTCAACTCCGGCGTCGAGCCGCCTGCTCCGGGACCGCCGCCGCGCACATCCGGCGAGGCGGCGGAGGATTTGCCGAGTTGGGAAACGGTCACTGCGGATCATTCGGCGGCTACCGTGAGTCCCGCTCTCCGCCCGTCGGCCGGGGGACGTCCGGGAACCTGGTCGACTGGCTGCTGGCGAGCGGGCGCTGAGCCGTTATGTTTTGTCCATGACCTCCATTCCGCTCGCTGAGGAACTCCTACTTCTCGCGTACGACGATCAGACGGGTAAGGCGACCGGCTCCCGGATCGGGCTCGATCTCGGCATGGCCGCGGCTGTGCTGATCGATCTCGCGCTGGCGGGCCGGGTCGCCTACGTCGACGGTTACCTGCAGGTCAAGGACTCGTCGCCGATCGGGGACACGATCGCCGACGCGGTCCTCACCAAGGTGGCCGGCGACCCGCCGCACACCCCCGCCCAGTGGTTGCAGCGCCTGCGGCACCGGCTGCGCACCCGGGTCCTGGAGGACCTGTGCGCCCGTGGCGTGGTGAAGGACGTGGACGAGACCCAGCTCGACTACATCCACGTGCACCGCTACCCGACGACCGACCATGCGTTCGAGGCCGAGATCCGGGGCCGCCTCACGACGGCGCTGACCACCGACGCGCCGCCGGACGAGCGCACCGCGGCGCTGGCCACCCTGCTCTGCGCGGCCCGCATGGAGCCGGCCCTGAAGCTCCCGCCGGAGGAGGCCGAGCGCGCCCACCAGCGGCTCGAGGCGATCTCGGCCGGTGCCGGGTTCGCCGGTGGCGCCAACCTGGAGGACTCGATCGTGCGTCCCAGCGTCGCGCTGGTCGTCCTCACTCTGGGCAAGGCCATCTCGGCGGCCCTGGGCACCCCCAAGGTCGCCAACAGCTGACTGGAGGAGTCCAGGGCCTGTCACGCCTCGGCGGACAGGCCCTGGGATGATCACACGCCGAGCACGGCCGCGATCTCCGCGCGCAGGGCGGTCAGCCCGCCGGAGGCGCGGCTCCGGGCCGCCGCCACGTCACCGTCGCCGACAGGTTCGACTACCTCGAGGTACGCCTTGAGCTTCGGCTCGGTCCCCGACGGGCGGATGACGACCCGGACGGCCCCGGTGCGGAACGTCAGCACGTCGTTCTCCGGGAGCCGGTCGAGCACCTCGGTCACCGGCGCGCCGAGCAGTGTGGCCGGCGGGGCGTTGCGGGCCCGGGTCATCGCCGCGCCGATCTCGGCCAGGTCCTCCACCCGCACCGACAACTGGTCGGTGGCGTGCACCCCGAACTCGACCGCCAGCTCGTCCAGCCGGTCACCGAGCGTGCGGCCCTCGGCCTTCAGCCCGGCGGCCAGCTCCGCGACGGTCAGCGCGGCGGTGATGCCGTCCTTGTCGCGGACCATGGCCGGGGCGACGCAGTAGCCCAGCGCCTCCTCGTAGCCGAACGCCAGCTCCCGCGCGGCGCGGACGATCCACTTGAAGCCGGTCAGGGTCTCCGCGTACGGCACGCCGCGCGCCGCGCACAGCCGCCCCAGCAGCGACGACGAGACGATCGTGGTGGCGTACGTCCCCGGCACGCCACGCCGGATCAGATGGTCGGCGAGCAGCACCCCGAGCTCGTCCCCGCGCAACGGACGCCAGCCGCCCGCCTCCGGAATCGCCACGGCGCACCGGTCCGCGTCCGGGTCGTTCGCGATCGCCAGGTCGGCCCCGGTCGTGCCGGCCAGCGCGAGGAGGTGGTCCATCGCGCCCGGCTCCTCCGGGTTGGGGAAGGCGACGGTGGGGAACTCCGGGTCCGGCTCGGCCTGGTCGGCGACGACGGCCGGTGCGCCGAAACCCGCCGCCACGAACGCCGTGACCAGGGTCTCGCCGCCCACGCCGTGCAGCGGGGTGTACGCGACGGCCAGATCGCGGGGGCCGTCCGGAGTGAGGACGGCGGCGGCGCTCCGCACGTACCCCTCGACCGTCTCCTGATCCAGAACCGTGCCCGCCTCGCCCAGCGGAACCGCGTCGACGCTCGCGACCGCGCGGATGGCGTGCTCGATGCCCGCGTCGGCCGGCGGCACGATCTGCGCACCGTCGCCGGCCGGACCGCCCAGCCGAGCCCCGAGATAAACCTTGTAGCCGTTGTCCTGGGGCGGGTTGTGGCTGGCGGTGACCATCACGCCGGCCACCGCGTCCAGGGCACGCACCGCGTACGCCAGGACCGGGGTCGGCAGCACGCCGGGCATCAGCAGCGCCTCACGGCCGGCGCCTGTCGCCACCCGGGCGGTCTGCTCGGCGAACTCGCGGGACCCGTGCCGGGCGTCGAACCCGATCACCAGCGGCCCCTGCCCGCCCTGCTCGGCCAGCCAGGTGACCAGGCCGGCCGCGGCGCGGGTGACCACCGCGAGGTTCATCCCGTTCGGCCCGGCCCGGAGCCGCCCGCGCAGCCCCGCCGTGCCGAAGGTGAGGGGGCCGGCGAACCGGTCGCGCAGCTCGGCGGCGGTGGCCGGGAGCCCGTCGATCAGTTCACGCAGCTCGGCCCGGCTCGCCGGATCCGGATCGTCCGCGAGCCAGGCCTCGGCCGTCGCCCTCAGCTCAATATCAACTTCTGGTGCCATTACGGATTGATAGCACAGAGCCGTCACAGGTTGAGCTGGAAGCTCTCCGCCATGGCGTCGAAATACTTCTTGCTGTCGGCGAACTCGGCCGCCGGAGTGGTCAGGAAGAACGAGTACATCGTCCCGTCGACCTGGGTCATCCGCCAGACCCCGTGCCGCATGGCGTCACCGTCGCCGCACGTGTACTCCAGCTCGGCGGCGCCGCGCCCGGCGACCTGCACCTCGGTGTTCGTCCCGACCGACTTGAACGGGGCCGGGCAGTTCGACGACTTCTTCAGCCCGGCCGGGGCGATCTCGGTGACGAACTTCTCCGGTGTCGCCTTGCCCGGCTCGGCCAGCACGCGCACCTTGCGCAGCTTGTCGGCCGGGTCGATGTAGTCCACGTAGTTGCCGTTCGCGGTCCGCTTCCAGCCCGCGGGCACCTTCACCGAGATGGCCTTGTTGCCCTTGTAGTCCTGCGTCTGCACGTCGCCCGCCGGCGTGGCGCTGGGCTGCCCGCCGACCGGGGTCTGCGCCTGCGGCGTCTTGTCGTCGCCACCGGTCAGCGAGAAGATCAGGATGATCGCCAGCAGCGCGGCCACGCCGCCACCGCCGACCGCCAGCTGCTTGTTCCGCGGCCAGCCCCGGAACGTCTCGGCGGCGCGGCCGGTCGTGTCCTTCACCGCCTGCGTCGCGTTCTGCAGCATCATCCGGCGCTTGGCGGCGGGGCTGGTGACCACGCGGCCCGGCCGGGTGTTCTGCGGCTGCCAGGTGTTCTGCGGCGGGATGACGCTGGTGGCCGCGGTCGGGAACGCCGGCTCGGGTTCCGGGGCCCGACGACGGCCCGCACCGGAGTTCTGCTGCTCCAGCTTGCTCAGGTGGTCGGTGAGCGACTCGCCGGGCGAGAGCATGGCCCGCCCGCCGATCTGACCCGACGGCGGGATCGCCTGCGTCTCGGCCGCGGGCGGCGGCGACACCGGACGCGGCGAGGTGACCACCGAGTACGGGTCGGTCATCATGTGCGGCGGGTTCTTGCTGGCCAGCACCCCGGCGAGCTGCTGGCGCAGCATGGTGCGCGCGGTCTGCACGTCCATCCGCTGGGCCGGGTTCTTCTCCAGCAGGCCCATCAGCACCGGGGTGAGCGAGCCGGCCCGCTGCACCGGGGCCGGCGGGTCCTCGACCACGGCGTGCATGGTCTCGATCGGGTCGCCCTTGTCGAACGGCGGACGCCCCTCGATCGCCGTGTAGAGCGTCACGCCGAGCGAGAACAGGTCGCTGGGCGGCCCGAAATCCTGACCCATGGCGCGCTCGGGGGAGATGAAGTGCGGCGAGCCGAGCACCATGCCGGGGGTGGTGAGCTGGACGTCGGTGGGCATCCGCGCGACGCCGAAGTCGGTCAGCACGCAGCGGCCGTCGTTGCAGATCAGCACGTTGGCCGGCTTCACGTCGCGGTGCAGCACGCCGTGCGCGTGCGCGACCTCGAGCGCGCCGAGCAGAGCGATGCCGATCTTGGCGACCACCCGCGGGTTGACCGGCCCGTCCTCGATCACCATGTCGGCGAGGCTGCGCGCGTCCAGCAGCTCCATCACGATCCAGGGACGGCCGTTCTCGTGCACGACGTCGTAGACCTGGACGACGGCGGGATGCTGCAGCGCGGCGGCGGCCCGGGCCTCGCGCATGGTCCGCTCGTACATCGCGTCACGGTCGCTGGGAGCCAGCCCGGGCGGGAGGATGACCTCCTTGATCGCCACGTCACGGCGCAGCAGCGTGTCCGCCGCGCGCCAGACCGTGCCCATACCCCCGTGACCCACCGCGGCGCGCAGCGTGTACCGCCCGCCGATCAGGGTGCCGGGGGCAGCGCGTCCACCTAGGGAAGCGGCGTCACCGCTGCTCCACGTCGGAATCTGAGTCACTGAGGATGCCACCGAGGGGGTCTAGGGGGGCCGGGCCAACGCAGCTATCTTGCCCGGAAGCCTGCCGCAACGAAAGTCACGACCTGACTGTTCACCGGGAAACGACCCAGGGTAGCGGCAGAGTGGCCGACGGTGGACGCCCCGGTCAGCCTTGACGAGCCTTAGGATCACCTCGTGAACGCAGAGTCGGGTTTCCCTGTCAAGCCGGTCTATGGCCCGCAGGACGTGCCGTCGAGCGCCGGGAGTGACCAGCCGGGTGAATTCCCCTACACCCGTGGCGTCTATCCGACGATGTACACCAAGCGCCCCTGGACCATGCGGCAGTATGCGGGCTTCGGCACCGCCACCGAGTCCAACGCCCGCTACCACCAGCTGCTGAAGGCCGGGACGATGGGCCTGTCGGTGGCGTTCGACCTGCCCACCCAGATGGGTTACGACTCCGACGAGCCGATCGCCCACGGCGAGGTCGGCAAGGTCGGCGTGGCCATCGACTCGATCGACGACATGCGGCAGCTCTTCGCCGGCATCCCGCTCGACCAGGTCTCCACCTCGATGACGATCAACGCGCCCGGCTCGGTGCTGCTCCTGCTCTACCAGCTCGTCGCCGAGGAGCAGGGAGTCCCGGGGTCGGCTCTGCAGGGCACGATCCAGAACGACATCCTGAAGGAGTACATCGCCCGGGGGACGTACATCTTCCCGCCGAAGCCGTCGCTGCGCCTGGTGGCCGACACGTTCGCGTACTGCCGGGCCGAGATCCCCAAGTGGAACACCATCTCGATCTCCGGTTACCACATGGCCGAGGCCGGGGCGACGCCCGCGCAGGAGATCGCGTTCACCCTCGCCAACGGCATCGAGTACGTGCGCGCCGCGATCGCCGCGGGTCTCGCCGTCGACGACTTCGCGCCCCGGCTGAGCTTCTTCTTCGTCGCCCGGACCACCCTGCTGGAGGAGATCGCCAAGTTCCGCGCGGCCCGCCGCATGTGGGCCCGGATCATGCGCGACGACTTCGGCGCCAAGGATCCGAAGTCGCTGATGCTGCGCTTCCACACGCAGACCGCCGGGGTGCAGCTCACCGCGCAGCAGCCCGAGGTCAACCTGGTCCGGGTGGCGATCCAGGCGCTCGGCGCGGTCGCCGGCGGGACGCAGTCGCTGCACACCAACTCGTACGACGAGGCGATCGCCCTGCCCACCGAGAAGTCGGCTCGGCTCGCGCTGCGGACCCAGCAGGTCCTGGCGTACGAGAGCGGCCTCACCGGCACCGTCGACCCGTTCGCCGGGTCGTACGCGGTGGAGGCGCTCACCGACGCGGTCGAGCACGAGGCCACCACGCTGATCGAGCGCGTCTTCGAGTACGGCTCCGCCGTCGACGCGATCGAGCAGGGCTTCCAGAAGTCGGAGATCGAGCAGTCGGCGTACCGGATCGCCAACGAGATCGACAACGGCGATCGGGTGGTGGTCGGCGTCAACCGCTTCACCTCCGACGCCGAGGAGAAGTACGAGCCGCTGCGCGTCGACCCGGCGATCGAGGCGGCCCAGGCGGCCCGGCTGGCGACGCTGCGCGCCGAGCGCGACGACCCTGCGGTGCAGGCGGCCCTGGCGGATCTCGCGAAGGCCGCCGCCGGGACGATCAACGTCCTACCGTTGATGAAGGAGGCGTTGCGTCTTCGTGCAACGGTGGGTGAGGTCTGCCACACCTTGCGCGGGGTGTGGGGCGTCTACCGGCCGGTCGAGCGGTTCTGATCCGGCTGACGTACTGGTGGTGTGTCGCGTCACCTCCGTGATTCGCTACCCGTTGATGGAGGCGGCGGCCCGGGACGATCTCCCGCGGGTCCCGCGAATCCGTCCGCAGCACCGCACCATCGGGGCCGGCCATGTTTACCCGACCGTTACACAGCGTGACCAAAATCGGATTAAGCTGTCGCGCGTCGCAAAATCCGACGAAATACGAGAGTGATCTGGTATCCGACGTGACTACTGCTCTGACGGCGCCCGAGGGCGCTGCAACGGCGTGGCCGGAACCCCAACCCGGCGCCGACCCCCTTCCCGGCCGGCTCGACCGCTGGCTCGCTGCCCGGGGAGCCGAGCTGGTAGCGATCCGACGGCACATCCACGCCCACCCGGAACGGTCACACTCCGAATTCGAGACGGCCGCGCTGATCGCCCGCGAGCTGACCGTGGCCGGGCTCGCGCCACGGCTGCTGCCCCGCGGCAACGGCGTGATCTGCGACATCGGCGAGGGTGACCGGGCCATCGCGTTCCGCGCCGACCTGGACGCGCTGCCGCTGCACGACCTCAAGGACGTGCCGTACCGCAGCACCGTCGAGAAGGTCACCCACGCCTGCGGCCACGACGTGCACACCACCATCCTGCTCGGCCTCGGCCTGGCGCTGGCCCAGCTCCACGAGCGCGGCGAGCTGCCCGGCCGGGTGCGGCTGCTGTTCCAGCCCGGCGAGGAGGCGATCCCGTCCGGCGCGCCCGAGGTGATCGCCGCCGGCGGGCTCAAGGACGTCGCCGCGATCTACGCGCTGCACTGCTACCCGCAGTTGCCGTCCGGCCTGGTCGGCGTCCGTTCCGGCCCGTTCACCGCGGCCGCCGACACGGTCCACGTCAAGCTCTCCGGCCCGGGTGGGCACACCGCCCGCCCGCACCTGACCGCCGACCTGGTGCACGCGCTGGGCCGGGTCATCGTGGACGTGCCGGCCCTGCTCGACCGCCGTGTCGACCCGCGCGCCGGCGTCTCCCTGGTCTGGGGCTCGGTCCACGCGGGCCAGGCGTTCAACGCGATCCCCGGCTCGGGCGAGCTGAGCGGCACGGTTCGGGTCCTCAACAGGGACGCCTGGCGCGAGGCCCCCGAGATGGTCACCAAGCTGATCCGCGACGTGGTCGCCGCGACCGGCGCCGAGGTCGAGGTGGAATACACCCGCGGTGTCCCTCCGGTGATCAACGACCGGATGGCCACCGCCATCGTCGCGGGCGCGGCGGGCGCTGCGCTGGGCGCCGACCGCGTCGTCGAGGCCGAGATCAGCATGGGCGGCGAGGACTTCTCGTTCTACCTCGAACACGTCCCCGGCTCCATGATCCGCCTCGGCACCGCGGCCCCCGGCTCGGCCGTCCGCCACGACCTGCACCAGGGCGACTTCGACGTCGACGAGAGCTGCATCGGCCACGGCATCCGCGTCATGGCCCACACCGCGCTGGCAGCCCTCTCCGCCGGAACGTTCTGACGCCTGGAATCACCGCGCAGGACATGAAGATCAAGGTCAAGATCTTCATGTCCTGCCTCCGCTGTGGTCCAGATCGTCG
>NZ_BOMH01000031.1 GCF_016862095.1 Actinoplanes cyaneus | reverse complement strand
AGAACGCAAAGCCCTCCAGGGCGACGTCCGTGGCGGGTCGAGCTCACCCCGAAACCCCGCACCCCGCCCCGTCCCGCCCCGCACTGTCGCCCGCGCCGTCGTCCTGCACGCCGTTGTCCCCGTGCCGGCATCCGCTCGAGTGCATCCGGCGACGCGAGGCCCCGCGGGGTCCGGCCAGTGCCGCGCCCCGCGGTCCCGGCTGGCACTGACGGTTGTTTCTAAGCCCGATCAGAGCCGTGAGTGCCAGCCGGGAGCGTGAGCTGCGCCGGGTCAGGGGGTGGCGGGGGTTTCGGTGGGCTGGGTGGGGAGCTGCGGAGTGCGACGCGTCCGGAAGTAGCGGCGACGCACCTGAAGAACGGCCCACAGCGGCAGACCCAGCGCGATGATCCACGGCAGCAGCGCGCCGAGGACGGTCAACAGGATCGCGAGCGAGTCGACCAGCGCGTGCCAGCCACTGGACAGGCCACCGAGGAAGCCATCCGGGTCGGACGTGCCGGCCGGGGCGGGCGCGTCCGGGCCGAGCAGCACCACGGTCACCGTGCTGAGCGAGGTCAGGTCGGCCAGCCGCCGTTTCTTGGCCTGCAGCGACGCCAGGTCGGACTCCCGGGTTGCCACCTCCTTCTCCAGCATGACCAGGTCGTTCAGCGATTTGGCCTCACCGAGCAGCTTGCGTCCGCTGTCGACCCGGGCCTGCTGCACCGCGATCCGCGCGTCCAGGTCGACGACCTGCTCGGTGACGTCCTCGGTGTTGATCGCCCGGTTCTTCTCGGTGCCGAGCTTGGCGATCTGCTCCAGCGCGGCGGCGAACTTGTCGGCCGGGATCCGCAGTTTCAGCGTGGCGGTGCCGGTGCCGTCCCCGCCGCTCTGCCGGTCGTCGCCGCCGATGAAGCCGCCACTCCCGCCGGCGATCCCGGTGGCCTGCGCGGCGGCCGCGTTGACGTCCTTCACCTGCACCGTGAGGCTGCCGGTGTAGACGATCGACCGCTGGTCCACCCGCAGGTCGGGCGCCTCGGCGGCAGTGTCCTTGCCCTGGGTGGCGGCGCCCGCCCCGGCATCCTCCCGGGCTTCTCCGACGGCGGGCGCGGCCGCTTTGTCCGCGGCCCCTGACGTGCTGTTGTCGGATGCGCCGTCAGCGCCGCATCCGGCCAGAAGGGCGCCGCTCACGAGCACGACGCCGAGCCATATGTATCCCCGTTCACGCATCACATCTCCGATCGTCGGTACGACTGACCGCTGGGACGTTCGGCGGTCCGTTCCCGGTTCCGGCAGACTGCGAGATGACCGGTCACGATTCAGCGACGGAGGAGCACCGTGCGTGTCACGAAGTTCACTCATGCCTGTCTACGGATCGAGGGGGCGGGGGTGCTCGTCGTCGATCCGGGCGAATTCTCCGAGAAGTCGGCATTGGACGGTGCGGATGCCGTGGTCATCACCCACGAGCACTTCGACCACCTCGACGTCGCGGCGGTCACCGCGGCCGTGGAGCGCCGGCCCGGGCTGCGGATCTTCGCGCACGAGGAGGTCCTGAAGAAGCTCGGCGACGTCGCTGAGGCCACCACGCCCGTGGCGCCCGGCGAGCGGTTCGAGGCCGCGGGCTTCACCCTTTCGGCGTACGGCGGTCAGCACGCCGTGATCCACGAGTACGTCCCGCGGATCGCCAACCTGGGCTACCTGATCACCGACGGGAGCACGAACGTGTACCACCCCGGTGACTCGTTCGTCGTCCCCGAGGGCGCGACCGTCGACACCCTCTGCGTCCCGCTGAACGCGCCGTGGCTGAAGATCTCCGAAGCGATCGAGTTCGCCCGGGCGGTCAAGCCGGAGCGGGCCATCGCGATCCACGACGGGCTGCTCAACGAGCGGGGCGCGAAGGTCTCCGACGGGCACCTGGAGAACTTCTCGCAGACCCGGTACCGGCACGTGGCGCCCGGCACCACGCTCGACTGACGTGCCGAGTGTGATCGACGACGTGGTCCGGCGGCTGTACGAGGAGCCGCCGGACGGTTTCGTGGCGACCCGGGCGGCCGCCGTCGGCGAGGCCCGGGCGGCCGGTGACCGCGAGACGGCCAAGCGGCTCGCCGCCCTCAAGAAGCCGACCGTTGCCGCGTGGGTGGTGAACCTGCTGGTCCGTAAGCGCCCGGACCTGATCGGTGAGCTGGTCGAGCTCTCCGGGGCGCTCCGGGCCGCGCAGCGCGAGCTGCAAGGCGACCAGTTGCGGGAGTTGTCGCAGCAGCGCCGGGCGTTCGTGTCGGCGCTCGTCACGGCGGCTCGCAAACTGGCGGTGGCGGCCGGAGCGGGCGCCGCGAAGCTGCCGATGGGCGAGGTCGAGGCGACGCTGACCGCGGCCCTGGCCGACCCGGAGATCGCCGAGCAGGTGCAGACCGGGCGGTTGATCCGGGCCGCCGCCTACGCCGGGTTCGGGGAGGTCCCGCGGCCGCGCCTGCGCCTGATCACCGGCGGTGAGGACGAGGTCGACGACGACGAGCCGGATGCGCCGGTGCCGATCCGCGGCGCGGAGGGCCGGGAGGAGACCGAGCCGGAGGAGGCCACCCGCGAGGCGGCCGCCCGGGAGGCCCGGGAACGAGCCGCCCGGGAGCGCCGGCGCCGGGAGGCCGAGCGTCGGCGCCGCGAACTGCAACGTGAGCTGAGCGCCGCCGAGGCCGGTGAACGCCGCGCCGACGACCAGCTGACCCGGGCGGAGTCGGCGGAACGGGACGCCGAGACGCTGGTCGACGACCTGGAAGCGGAACTGGCCGAGCTGGAACGGCGGCGCACCGAGGCGGTCGCCGAAGTGGGCCGGCGCAAACTGGCCCGTCGCACCGCGGAGCGCGAGGCCGCCGCCGCCCGCCGCCGGGTCGGCGACGTCCAGGCCGCTCTCGACGACCTGGACTGAACCCGCGCACCCGCACGACGCCGCGCCGCCGCCCGGACGAGTTCCAGGCGCTCTGCACGGCGGCCGACGTGCGCGGGCGACGACCGATGGAGACACCTCCCCGATCGCAGCGTGCGCGACCTCCCGACAGGCAGCGTGCGCGTGCGACGACGGATGGGACACGTTCCCGATCGCAGCTTGCGCGACCTCCCGGCCCACTCCAGGCCGCTGCGCGCGTTGCGGTTCCGGCTGGTCCTCATGGGCGTTATGAGGGACGAATAACGCCCATGAGGACCAGCCGGAACCTGGTGGCGCGCTGCTACCGGGACCACCAGCGGCGTCGCGGGCTCCGGGCGGCGGCACTGCGCGGCCTGGCTCGAGTGCGTGGGCGGGTTTTCTGCTCCGGCCGTGCCTACCCACTCCACTGCGTGGACGGGTTTTCTGCTCCGGCCGTGCCTACCCCACTCCACTGCGTGGACGGGCCTTCTGCTCTGACCGTGCCCACCCACGGAGATCGCCCTTCCGGGCTGAGCTTTCTGGGCCGCCCGCGGCCCTGCTCAGCCCGGAAGGGTCCCCGCGGGAGCGACGATCCGGACCACAGCGGACCTGGGACATGAGGATATTGATCTTGATTTTGTTCGTGGGCGGACAAGTAGAGCGTTTTCTTAATCGGTCAATCGGAGCAGAATCGGGCGGTGACCCCCGAACAGGCAGCGGCCAACGCCAAGGCGAGCGTCGCCACCATCGTCGGAGCCTTCGCCGAGTCCCCGCAGACGTTGCGGCGTGCCCGCCTGCTCGGGTTGTCCGGCTGGGCCTATCACGTCTCGGCCCGGGCCGGCGCGCTCGGCGACGTGCGGCCGGAGACGGTGGCGGCCGCGATCGCGTTCATCGCGCCCGAGGCGGTCACCGAAGGCTGGGAGGCGACGGCGAAGAGCTCACAGCCCTCCGAGGTGGCCACCTGGCACCTGCGTGAGCTGTGCACCTGGGGCGTGGAGCAGGTCGGCGGCTTCCCGCGGCTGGGCCGGCTGCTGGAGCTGGCCGAGCGCGTGCTGAGCGAGGTCGATCCGGCGGGGCTGCCGCTGTTCGCCGCGTGGCGGGCGATGCCGGTGCCGAGCCAGGAGCCGGGCGCGCGGGCCGCGTTCCTGCTGCATCTGCTGCACGAGCACCGGCAGGGGGTGTACGTGATCGCGGTCCGCGCCGGTGGCCTGACCCCGCTGGAGGCGATCATCGCCGGGCCGGAGGGGGAGACGGGCGCGGTGGCGCTGGGGTGGCAGTCGCCGTATCCGCCGGCGGGTCCGCTCGTGCGCCGGCTGATGTGGGCCGAGTCGGTGGCGAACGCGCTGGCGGGGCAGGCGTGGGCGACCCTCGACCGGCCGGAACGCGTCGAGCTGGCCGGGCTTCTGGAGTCCCTGTCGCACCGCTTCGCCCGCTGACGTCCTGACAGCCCGAGCGCCGGCCGGGACCGCATGCCGGCGGGCCGCGGCGCGTCCGGGTGGGTGAAAACGATGGCGCGTTCACGGCCGCCGTGGTCGGATGCCGGGCATGAACGTGCTCCCACCCGGCTGGACCACCCGCCGCCCCACCCTCGACGACGTCCCGCTGATCCTCGAGCTGGTGCATGCCAGTGACATCGCAGCGGTCGGCGAGCCCGACTTCAGCGAGGACGAGGTGCGTGAGGAGCTGACCGGCCCGAACACGGACCTGGCGCGCGACTGCTGGCTGGCGTTCGACGCGGACGGGGCGATCGCCGGCTGGGCCTATCCGCGGAACCCGACCGGTCAGGCCCGGGACTTCGCCGAGGTGTACGTGTGGCCGGAGCGCGGCCTGCCCGCTCAGCGTCCCCTGCTCGACCTGCTCCTGGCGCGGATGACCGAGCGGGCCGCGGAGCTGGGTCACGACGTGTACACCGTGCGGGCGGGCGCGATCCCGACCGAGCTGGCGTACATCGACACGTTGACCGCGGCCGGGTTCACGTTCCTGAAGCAGCACGCGCGGATGCGGATGTCCCTGCGAGACGTGTCGCCCGTTGCCCCGGAGCCACCGGCGGGCGTCACGATCCGGCCGGCGCGGCAGGACGACGACGGCGAGATGCGGCGCTTCCACGCGGTGATCGAGGAGGCTTTCCTGGACTCGGATCACCCGTCGATGGCATACGCCGATTGGCGCCGTCAGTTCCGCGGCGGCGACTGCTTCGTGGCGGAGACGGACGGCGAGCTGGCCGGCGTGCTGCAGTCCACCGAGCCGGACGACGGCGGTGACGAGGCGTGGGTGCGTTATCTGGCGGTGCTGCGGCCGTACCGGAAGAGGGGTGTCGGTGAAGCTCTTCTGCGCCGCGCCTTCGCCGTCTTCGCAGGCCAGGGACGCCCCCAGGTCGGGCTCGGGGTGGACATGGCGAACCCGACCGAGGCCGCACGCCTCTACCGGAAGGTCGGGATGGCCCCGCTCTACCGGGCGAACGTCTACCAGACCACGGTCACCGCGGCCGGTAGTTAGACCTCTGGGGTGGCCGTCCTGGTCGGGCGGTGCCGCAGCTCGCTGACGTAGTCGTCGGGAGCCCCGGCCTTCTCCGCCGCCGTGGCGATCTCGGAGAGGTACCACGCGGTGGGCAGGCCGCCCTCGTAACCGGCGAAGACGTAGACCCAGGCCGGCACCTCACCGTCGAGCGTCGATACACGCACGGTGAGCTTCTGGTACGTCCCGGCGGGCACCCCCTCGACCTCGTCGAGCTGTGAGGCATCCCACGGATGGACGTCGTAGAGGGAGACGAAGACGCGGTCGCCGGGCGATTCGGCGATCGTCGTCACCGCCCCCTCCCAGCCCATTTCCCCTTCTCCTGCGAAGGTCAGGCGCCAGCCTTCGATCCACCCGACCCCGACCATGGGGGAGTGCGGACAGTAGGCCAGCATGCGAGCTGGGTCCAGGTTCGAGCCATACGCGGCGTAGTGACGCACGGCGACGACGATAGTCGCAACGACGGTCGGTGAGAATATGAGACGTGCGTGTCGGCACGTCCAATGGGGTTTACCCGTTTCTTGGAGGTCAGGGAATCGTGAGTCGGATCGTGATCATCGGTGGGGGACCGGGCGGGTATGAGGCGGCCCTGGTCGCCGCCCAGCTCGATGCCGATGTGACCCTGGTCGAGGCGGACGGGCCCGGCGGCGCCTGCGTGCTGACCGACTGTGTCCCGTCGAAGACCTTCATCGCCAGCTCGGAGGTGATGACCGGTTACCGGCGCAACGACGCCTTCGGGATCCGGTCCAGCGGTCTCGACGGGGTCAGTGTCGACGCCGTCGCGGTCAACCAGCGGGTGAAGAAGCTGGCGCTCGCGCAGTCCGCCGACATCCAGACGAAGCTGGTCAAGGCCGGTGTCGACGTCGTCCGCGGCCGCGCCCGGATGGGTGAGGACCGGCTCGGCCACACCCACCAGGTCCTGATCACGCCCGACGGCGGCGCTGAGTACGCGGTGGAGGCCGACACGGTCCTGCTCGCCACCGGCGCCACCCCGCGCGTGCTGCCCACCGCCCGCCCGGACGGTGAGCGCATCCTCGACTGGCGTCAGGTGTACGACCTGACCGAGCTCCCCGAGCACCTGGTCGTGATCGGTTCGGGTGTCACCGGCGCCGAGTTCGCCAGCGCCTACCTGGCGATGGGCGTGCAGGTCACACTCGTCTCCAGCCGCGAGCGCGTGATGCCGCACGAGGACGCCGACGCCGCGATGGCGATCGAGCGGGTCTTCCGCGACCGGGGGATGACCATTCTCAGCCAGTCCCGCGGCGACTCGGTGGTGAACACCGGCGACGGCGTCCGGGTCACCCTGTCCGGCGGCAAGGTGATCGAGGCGTCGCACGCGCTGATCGCGGTCGGCGCCATCCCGAACACGGCCGACCTGGGTCTGGCGGAGTACGGGGTGGCGGTCGGCAACGGCGGCTACGTCACCGTCGACCGGGTGTCGCGCACCAACGTGCCGGGCATCTACGCGGCCGGCGACTGCACCGGCGTGCTGCCGCTGGCCAGTGTCGCCGCCATGCAGGGCCGGATCGCGATCTGGCACGCGATGGGCGAGGCGGTCGCCCCGTTGCGGCTGCGCACCGTCTCGGCGAACGTGTTCACCGACCCGGAGCTGGCCACCGTCGGCGTCTCGCAGAACGAGGTGGACTCCGGGCGCTTCCCGGCCCGCCAGGTGATGCTGCCGCTGACCGGCAACGCCCGGGCGAAGATGGCCGGCCTGCACGACGGCTTCGTGAAGCTCTTCTGCCGCCCGGCGACCGGTCAGATCGTCGGCGGCGTGGTCGTGGCGCCGAAGGCGAGCGAGCTGATCCTGCCGATCACCATGGCGATCGAGAACAACCTGACGGTGGACCAGCTGGCCCACACCATCACGATCTATCCGTCGCTGTCGGGTTCGATCGCGGAAGCGGCTCGTCAGTTGATGCAGCACGAGATTCAGTGACGTCTTTGCCCGCGTCGGCGTCGGGGCTCTCCTTGCCGCCGAAGAGGGCGAGGATCCAGCCGGCGGTGCCGAAGACGAGGGCGGCGGCTGCCGCGATCGCGAACAGCCGCCAGGCGGACTGGGTGACAGCGGTGCCGCCGAGGTGCCCGACCAGCCCGCCGTAACAGGCCCAGCAGACCGCGGCCACGGCGTCGTACCCGACGAAGGAGCGGACCGGGTAGCCGGTGCGGCCGGCGTGATAGCCGGCCGCCATCCGCCCGCCGGGGACGAACCGGCACAGCAGCACCACGAGGGGACCGGGACGGCGTAAGCCCCGGGTGAACCGCGCGGCGGCCTGCCGGGCGCGCGAATTCTCACCTTCTTCGTGCCGCGGGGCGAAACGGGCACGGAGGGCGCCGAGCCGGTGCCCGGTGGAGCGGCCCAGCACGAACGCGACCGAGTCGCCGGTGAACATGCCGAGCGCGCCGATCAGGATCACCAGCGCCAGGTGCAGATCTCCGTAGACGGTCAGCGCGCCCGAGGTGATCATGATGGCCTGGATCGGCACGACCGGGATGAGCGCGTCCACCGCGAGGAACCCGAACAGCGCGAGGTAAACCCAGAGCGGAGAGGTCACCATCGTCAGCAGATCGGTCATCGCAGTGGCCACCTCGCGGATTCAGGGCTCACGGCATTCTGCGTGAGCGCACCTGAGAGGGCGCTGTGTTCAGCATGCCCCACTGTCTGTGAACCCGGCCGTGATGCCCGCCACGCTACGTCCGGTAGGCCCTGAAGCGCCCGTGGTTTTCGAAGTGTCCACAACGGCGGGGCGTACCGTTGGGGCTGCCCGCCGGCGCCGGATCCCCCGTTCCGACGCGCCGTGGGCCCGGGCCGCCGGTAGGTCCCGTATCGGCGGCCCGTCCTTTCACCATCAAGGTCAAGGCCGGTTTGCCGTACGGGGTGAGCGCCCGAATCTTGCCACTGACTAGTTATCCTGGCGTGGTGACCAGGCAGAGCTACCACCACGGTGACCTGCGTCGCGCGCTGCTGACCGCGGCCGCCGACGCGATCGCCGACTCCGGGGTGACCGCGCTGAGCATGCGCGACCTCGCCCGCCGGGCCGGTGTCTCGCACGCCGCGCCCGCCCACCACTTCGCCGACAAGGCCGGGCTGCTCACCGCACTCGCCACCGACGGCTTCGAACGGCTCACCAAAGCGCTGGCCACCTCCCGGCTGGCCAGCAACAGCCTGCTCGAACTCGGGGTCACGTACCTGCGGTTCGCGCTGGCCAACCGAGCGACGTTCGAGGTGATGTTCCGGACCGACCTCTACCACGCCGACGACCCGGAGCTGCTCGCCGCGCGGCGACAGGCGGCCGACGCGCTCTACGCCGGCATGACCGACCTGCCGGACGCGCCGCTCGCCGGGCCGTCCACGACCGGCCCCGCCCGGCCCGCGAAGGAGGGCACCGCCGAGCTGGTCTCCGACGACGTACGCGAAGCCGGGCTCGCCGCGTGGTCGATGGTCCACGGCTTCGCGACGCTGTGGCTGAGCGGTGCGTTCCCGGACAGCGCCCAGGAGGACCCGGTGCAGGCGGCACGGCAGATCCTCGGCAGGGTCCGCCAGTTGGGCGGCTGACGCGTCACGCCGCGCTTGAGCTCACGCCCCGCCCGAACTCGCGCCGCGCCCGACGACGCGCTGCGCCCTGACTTCACGCCGCGCCCGACGACATGCCCCGCCGGACGGCACGCCCCACCGGACGGCACGCCCAGCCCTGACCTCCGCCCCGCCCGACGGCATGCCGCGCCTGGCCTCACGCCGCGCCTGGCCTCACGCTGCGCCCCACTTCACACCCCACCCGCCCTGGGGGAGGTCCCGCTGGTCAGTGTCGCGGGAAACCGCGGGGTCCCGCTGACAGCCTGTGGACAAGCCGTCAGTGTGGAAAACCTCAGCCCTCGATCGTGCAGATCACGGCGCCGGACGTGACGGTGGCGCCGACCTCCAGCGACAGGCCGCTCACCGTGCCGGCCTTGTGCGCGTTCAGCGGCTGCTCCATCTTCATGGCCTCGACGACCACGATCACGTCGCCCTCGTTGACGACGTCACCGTTCTGTGCGGCGACCTTCACGATCGTGCCCTGCATCGGAGCGGTCAGGCTGTCCCCGCTCGCGGCCGCGGTCGCGGCGCCGCCGCGCGGACGGCTCGCGCGTTTCTGCGGGCCGGCGGCTGACGACGTACGCGAAATGAGGTCTTTGGGAAGGCGGACCTCGATGCGCCGGCCGCCGACCTCGACCACGACGGTCTCGCGTTCGGCGGGCTCGCCGCCGGCGACGGCCGGGGCGCCGAACGGCGGCACCTCGTTGTTCCACTCGGTCTCGATCCACCGGGTGTGCACGGTGAACGGCTCGGCGGTGAACGCCTCGTCGCGGACGACCGCGCGGTGGAATGGAAGGACCGTGGCGATGCCCTCTATGACGGTCTCGTCGAGCACCCGGCGGGAACGCTCGAGCGCCTGTTCACGGGTCGCGCCGGTGACAATGATCTTGGCGAGCATCGAGTCGAAGTTCCCCCCGATGACGCTGCCCGTCGCGACGCCCGAGTCGACCCGCACGCCCGGCCCGGACGGCCAGGTCAGCGCGGTGACCGTGCCCGGCGCGGGCAGGAAGCCACGGCCGGCGTCCTCCCCGTTGATCCGGAACTCGATGGCGTGGCCGCGCGGCTCCGGGTCCTCGGTGAGCGCGAGCGGCTCGCCGGACGCGATCCGGAACTGCTCGCGGACCAGGTCGATGCCGGCGGTCTCCTCGCTGACCGGGTGCTCCACCTGCAGTCGCGTGTTGACCTCCAGGAACGAGATGGTCCCGTCCTGGCCGACCAGGTACTCCACCGTGCCGGCGCCGTAGTACCCCGCCTCGCGGCAGATCGCCTTCGCACTCTCATGGATCTTGGCGCGCTGCTCGGCGGTGAGGAACGGCGCGGGCGCCTCCTCGACCAGCTTCTGGTGGCGGCGCTGCAGCGAGCAGTCACGCGTGCCGACCACGATCACGTTGCCGTGCGTGTCCGCGATGACCTGCGCCTCGACGTGGCGCGGGCGGTCCAGATAGCGCTCGACGAAGCACTCGCCCCGCCCGAACGCGGCAACCGCCTCCCGGGTCGCGCTCTCGAACAGCGCCGGGATCTCCTCGATCGTGCGGGCCACCTTCAGGCCGCGGCCGCCGCCGCCGAACGCCGCCTTGATCGCCACCGGCAGCCCGTGCTGCTCGGCGAACGCGACGATCTCGCCGGCGTCCGCCACCGGATCCGGCGTGCCGGGCACCAGGGGCGCCCCGGCGCGCTGGGCGATGTGCCGCGCGGTGACCTTGTCGCCGAGGTCGCGGATCGCCTGCGGGCTAGGCCCGATCCAGGTCAGCTCGGCGTCGAGGACAGCCTGAGCGAACTCGGCGTTCTCCGACAGAAATCCATAACCCGGATGTACGGCGTCAGCACCGGCCCGCCGCGCGACCTCGATCAACTTGTCGATCCGCAGGTACGTGTCGGCGGCGGTCTCGCCGTCCAGCGCGAACGCCTCGTCGGCGAGCCGGGCATGTGGCGCGTCGCGATCACTGTCGGCGTAGACGGCGACGCTGGTGAGACCGGCGTCCTTGCAGGCCCGGATGACCCGGAGGGCGATCTCGCCGCGGTTGGCGATCAATATCTTCCGCACGGCTAGAGCCTAACGGCAGTTCAGTGCGTCGTCGCCGCCCCTTCTCTCGTCCGCTTGATAGGCAGCCGGATGGCTGCCTATCATGGGCCCATGGACGAGGTGTTCAAAGCGCTGTCCGATCCCAGCCGCCGGCACCTGCTCGACAGCCTCAACCGGCGGAACGGGCAGACGCTGCGCGAGCTCTGCTCCGGCCTCGGCATGGCTCGGCAGTCGGTCAGCAAACACCTCGCCGTCCTGGAATCGGCCGGTCTCGTCACCACCAGCCGTCGCGGGCGGGAGAAGCTGCACCACCTCAACGCCAAGCCGGTCAACGCCATCGCCGACCGGTGGATCAGCCGCTACGACCGCGGGCGCGTCCAGGCGCTCGCCGACCTGAAGACCGCGCTGGAAGGACCACCGATGAGCTTCGTCTACACCACGTACATCGCGACCACGCCGGAGAAACTGTGGGAGGCGCTCACGTCGCCGGCGTTCACCAGTCAGTACTGGGGGGTGTCGTTCGACAGCAACTGGGCAGCCGGCTCACCGGTCACCTGGAAGATGGGCGACCTGGCCATCACCGACCCGGAGCAGGTGGTGCTGGAGTCGGTGCCCGGCTCGCGGCTGTCGTACACCTGGCACACGTTCACGCCGGAGTTCGCCGAGAAGCACGGCTTCTCCCCGGAATGGCTCGCGACGGTCACCGCGGAGCGGCGGTCGAAGGTGACGTTCGACCTCGAACCGATGGGCGAGCTGGTCAAGCTGACGGTCACGCACGACGACTTCGACCAGGGCAGCACGATCCTGGAGCAGGTCAGCCAGGGGTGGCCGGCCATCCTCTCCAGCCTGAAAACCCAGCTGGAGACGGGCTCCCCACTGCCGGCCTAGTTACGCCACAGGGAGGTGATCGGGACGTCCATCTCCGCGAGCAACGTCCTGAGCAGCGGCAGCGACAACCCGATCACGTTGCCGGGGTCACCCTCGATCCGCTCGACGAACGCACCCCCACGCCCGTCGAGGGTGAACGCCCCGGCGACCTGCAGCGGCTCACCCGAAGCGACATAGGCTTCGATCTCGGCGTCGGTCACGTCCGCGAAATGCACCACCGTCGTACCGACCGCCTCGGCCTGCCGCCCGCTGACCAGCCCGGTCAAGTGATGCCCGGTGTGCAGCACCCCGGACTTGCCGCGCATCGCCAACCACCGCTGCGCCGCCTCCTGAGCGTCGGCCGGCTTCCCGAAGATCTCACCCTCGAACGCCAGCACCGAGTCACACCCGAGCACCAGCGCCCCCGGATCCGCCGGCAGGTTCGCCGCCACGGTCCGCGCTTTCATCCGCGCCAGCGCGAGGCTCAGCGTGTAGGCATCCTCGGCCTCCACGACGCTCTCGTCCACGCCACTGACGATCACCTCAGCATCAATCCCGGCCCCGGTGAGCAGGGCCCGCCGGGCAGGGCTTGCCGAGGCAAGAATCAGCCGGTACGCGTTGTCACTCTGCACAAAAACTGAGACTACAAGCCCGTCGTGCCCGAAAGTGCACGCAAGCCCCATCTTCCACCCACAAACCCAGCATTCCCACGGGGCTCCCATCCGCTCGTTGTCGCCGCACGGGCCCCGCCGCCCATCCCCATCGCAGCCACGCCCCGCTACAGTCGCCGCCCCATGCTCGCCAGGTTCCGTTCTCAACGGCCCTCGTCAAGCCCTTGGCAGCCACGGCGTTTCGCCGCCCACACCGCGCGGCCCACCGAAACCGCGCCCACAGACACCGAGCGGGCCGACAGCCACATCGGTCTCAGCCGTCACGGGCGGAGGGCCGGGGACTCTCGTCCTGGCCGCATCGCGGACGCCGCGATCCTCACGCCGCGGACACGCTCTGGTGCGAGACCACCGGAGAACCTGCACGCTCAAGCCGTCAAAAATCTGTTCAGAAGCATCAGCCAAGCCACGGCTGATCGTGCGTGCCGTCCGCGAGGGCAAGCGAGCTCGGGCTGCAAGTCGTTCAGCATCCTTGGTTTATTACGCCCGCTTTCGATTCCGCCGTCGAACAGCCAAGAATGCCAGAAGCACCCCACCAGTCAGTACAACCGCAACCCCAGCAAGCAGCCCAAACCTCCACCCACCTCGTCCCCCATGCGTCCCGTCGGCCACCGCACTACTGGAATCACCGGCGCCAGGCGAACCCGCACCACTGAGCGGCGGAACATCCGCGGTAAGAGCCTTGACGATGTTGAGCACCCCATACCCGCATTGCTCATCCCGCCCAGGGGCCCCAATATCAGTAGCCGTAGCCGTAAGGCGATGAATAACTTCCTGAGCCGAAAGCCCCGGAAACTTAGCCCGCACTAGTGCTGCGGCACCCGATACGATCGCAGTTGACGCGGACGTTCCAACTACTTTGCTGTACTTATTGGATATCTCCGTCGTTGGGATTTCTGCGCCCGGTGCGCAGATGGCAACACTGCTGCCAGTAATGGAAAAAGAGGCGTGCTTTCCGCTTCGGTCGACCGCTCCAACGGCCAGTACGCCGGGAAGTAGTGCAGGGTAACCCATCTGTGAGGTCGAAAAGTTATTTCCTGCACCGGCTATCACGATGGCGTCCCTCTGGGCGGCGGCATTGATGGCTTCATGGAGAGATTCGGACGGGCCGGTGACTGCTGAAACATTAATAACCTTGGCGCCTAGCGTTGCGGCTAGCTTTATACCCTCACCAAGCTTGGAGATCGAGGCGCCGCCTTCTGTTACCTTTATTGGAATGAGTGTGGCGGCCGGGGCGACGCCGAGAATCCCTTCGTTGCGTCCGTGTCCATGGCCAACGATTAGTCCGGCCATCTCGGTTCCGTGCCCATCCCTGTCATTGTTGGTTTGATTCCCGAGCCCAGATATGAGATCGGGTCCGCCTGCGACATTGTCGCTAATGTCGCGATGGGGAAAGGTTCCGGTATCGGGTAGTCCGATGATTACTCCGGACCCGGTGCTCAATGCATGAGCCTGTCCAATTTGCAAGAAATCGAGGAACCATTCCGCCGTTCGTATACTGTCTCGGCGCTCAATGAGCGCGGTTGGAGTAAGCGTAAATGACAGCGACAAAGCGGCGTTTATAGTTATATTCTTGGCAAAGTCATGCATCTCGTGGAAGTCCGATCGCGGGGCCTGGGTCGATTTCCTGCTTCTCTGGAGGGAGGAGGACCGGCGCAATTCCCTTGTCGACTTGCCATGGGTCGTCAGGATCCCAGGCAGTACGGTGTTGATGGCTTTCTTCGAGCCTCTTGGATCTCGTGGTAGCACCTAAGGGATTCAGGGCCGATCCGGGATGTCCGATTATTCCGCCGTTGGGATTAACCCGCTGAGTCTGATTTGTGCTGCCGCCTGCACGGGGAATTGCAACGACGGGATCGCCGCCTATGACCCCACCGGCGATCGAGCGTGGAGTTCCAGGATTTCCTGATCGGAAAGGCTCGGCTAAATGGCCGATTCCTGGTGTCGCCCCTTTTGTCCGCGGGTATTGGGCAGCTACTCCTGGTGTGGTGTATGTCGTCGATCCGTTAGTGTTTGGCATGCTTTCAGACGGGCCGGATGGTAGTTGTGAAGGTAGTTGACTAAAAGATGGTTCGATTCCGCTTAGCGCTGGGGTGGGGGATCGCGGAATCTCCGTCGCTGCTTGAAGTGGTGTAGAAGGATGGTTGTGAGGGTTTAGGTATCCCTCGTTGGCATCTTCTGAAGAATGGGAGTCATTCCGGTTGAGTGTTTTTGCCTCGCTTGCGGGATTGGTCTGTGGGTTGCCGTACGAGGCGGATAGTGGGAGGCTAGAGGGGTGTAAATTATTACTGTCGGAATCGATCGGTTCGCTCGGCGGACCCATTTTTTCGGCAGGCTTGTAGTGCTGCGGTGTCGTGATGTTCAGTTGGGCTTGGGCCAGATCTGTGCTGAGGGCAGACATCAGTGACTGAGCCTGTAGCTGAAGTTCGAACTGGCGAGCCTCAACCGCAGTCGGCGGCGTGGGGAGGATGGCACGGTACTTACCGACCACCTGCGCATTCGTTCGAAGCTTTGCTTCGTAGGCGCTTAATTCCTGCTGGTTGGCCGTGTATTCCCGGTAGATCGGCTCGAGCTTGAACCTGGCACCGACTATGGAGGACGTAGCGGCGCCGAGGGCGCGGTGGTTTTCTACGGCTGCTTCGTAGGTGCTGGTGAGGTGGGCGATCAGGTCGTCGAGGCGGTCCAGGTACTTGGCGGCGGCTTGGCTTTTGTCTGGGGGCCATGCCTCGGCGAGGTTGTCGCGGTAGCGCTTGACCCGGGATAGGTGGTCGATCAGCAGGTCGGCCGACTGCAGCCAGGTGAGCAGCAAGTTCTTGTGGGCCGTTCCGTCGTGGGCGGCGATCATGGACCACATCTCAGGGACGGATTTCAGCGCCCAGTCGGTTCCGCCTCCGTTGTCGGAGTCCGCGAACATCAGGTACCTCCCTCTGCCTCGGAAGGCGACGACGCCGCCGGATTGAATGGGACGGATCTGTCGCCGGAACTGCCGGTCGGGAAGCCGGCGGGAGTGCCTGCAGCCGGAGAGGCGGCGGGAGTGCCCGCGGCCGGAGCGGCGGTGGGTGAAGAGTCCGCGGGGGAGGCGGTGGACGGTGGCAGTAGTCCCGCGGTGATCAGCGCCGATTCGACGTCGGCGAGGCGTGCGCGAGCGAACGCATCCGTCCCCCGATAAAGCCCACTGACCTGCTCAGCGGCTTTCGCGAACCCATGCGTCCCGTTGGCGAAGTTGTAGATGTTCTGCTGGCAGGTGTCCTGCGCTGACGCCAGAACGGTGACGAAGGCGTACAGCTCGCCGAATTGGTGATCGGCGGCTGGCAGGCCGGAGAGCATGCGGTTCGCCAGGGTGTCGGCGAACGGCGCGTAGTGATCGTCGACGTCGGCCAGGAGTTTCCGGGCGAAGTCTTCCATCGCGGTGATGTCGGCCGAGATGTGACCGTCATCGCGCCAGGGGTCGTCGTTGGGTGCCACTCAGCGAGGCTAGCCGCTCACGACGCGCTACATCGACCCCTGTGGAAGGAGCCTGTGGACAACGTGGGGAACGTCAGTGGCGGGGGAGGGCGGAGGACTTCCACGAGCGTGCGCCGGCTGACGGACGCCCTGATCGGATCCAGTCCGAGGCGGTCTGCGGGCGACTGGAGGAATTGACCGGTATGGATCGGACTGCGAGGATGGCGACCAGAGCGGCCAGCTCATGATCGTCTAGGCTTCCACGTACGACTCCGACCAGCGGCTCCTCATTCATCGGCCGAGCGTACGACGGGTGCCCCGGCTTCCGGTGACACGTGTCCCACACTCGGCTGATCAATTCGCGGCCGCTCGACAGAACCAGGTATTTTCTGCGTGATGTCTTCTTCTCCCCCGCTCATTGTCGCTGATCGGTACCGGCTGGTTGCGCCGCTCGGTCAGGGCGGGATGGGTCGCGTCTGGCGGGCGACCGATGTCGTCCTGCACCGCGAGGTGGCCATCAAGGAGTTGGTGCCCCCGCCCGGACTGACGCCCGCCGAGCGGCAGGAGATGCGCGAGCGTTCCCTGCGTGAGGCTCGGGCCATCGCCCGCCTCAACAACATCAACGTGGTGCGTGTCTTCGACGTGCTCCGGACGGATGCCGATCCCTGGATCGTCATGGAGTATGTGCCGTCCCGATCGCTGCAGGACACGCTCGCCGCCGACGGGCCGTACAACCCGGTTCGCGCCGCCGAGATCGGCCTGGGCGTGCTGAACGCGTTGAAGGCCGCGCACCGGGCCGGCGTCGTGCACCGGGACATCAAGCCGGGCAACGTGCTGATGGGTGGCGACGGCCGGGTGGTGCTGACCGATTTCGGTCTCGCCACCGTTCCGGGCGACCCGAACGTGACGCGCACCGGCCTCGTGCTGGGCTCCCCGGCGTACATCGCTCCGGAGCGCGCGCGGGACGGCACCGCCGGTCCGGCCGCCGACCTCTGGTCGTTGGGCGCCACCCTGTACGCCGCGGTCGAGGGCCAGTCCCCGTTCGCCAGGCCGTCCGCGATCGCCACGCTCGCCGCGCTCGCCACGGAGAATGTGCCGCCGGCGCGGAACGCGGGGCCGCTCAAGCCCGTGCTGAACGGGTTGCTGCGCAAGGATCCCGCGCACCGGATCGACGCTGACGAGGCGGAACGCCTGCTGGCACGGGCGGCCGGGCGCCGGGCGAAGATCAGCTTCCCGATGAGCCCGACGATGCGCCGCCCTGGTGTCGGTCGGGAGCGGCCGTCGCTGCCGAGTGGTCCGGGCGGTCCGCCGGTGCTGCCGGGCAGCGGGTTCGTCACCGCGACCGGTTCCGCGCCGGTCGTGCCGACTCCGCGCCCGCCGGTGACGTCACGTCCGGCTGACGCGCCGGGCCGTTCGCAGAGTGGCCCCAGCGGTGTGGGCAACAGCAGTCAGGGCCGTTCTGCGACTCCGCCGGTGCCCCCGGTCGGCCGGTCCAGCTTCGCCCCGGGGCGCGCTACTGTCGGCAACCAGCCACCCAGCTCGCAGCCGGGCCGCGCTCCGGTGGGCGACCCGCAGCCCGGCCGTGTCACCGGGACGAGCCGGCCGCCGGTCCGCCCGGGTCACAAGCCGCTGGACGCGACGAAGGTCGACGGTCCCGCGGTCGTCGACGAGCCGAAGGGCCTGGCGAGTCCCGGCATCCCGCCCGGTGCGCGCGGCCTCGCCAGCCCCGCCGGTCAGCACCCCGTCCCTCCGGCCGCCCTTGCCGGTCCCGGCCAGGCCACGCCGCCCCGCGAGATCGCTCCGGGTCAGGCCACACCGCCCCGCGAGATCGCTCCGGGCCAGGCCACACCGCCCCGCGAGATCGCTCCGGGTCAGGCTGCGCCGACCCGTGACACCCGCCCGGGGCAGGCCACGCCGCCGCGCGCCACCCCGCCGGGCACCGCCACGCCGCCGCATGGTGCCGGTCCGGTCCGGGCCACCCCGGCCGATCACTCCGCCGGTCCGATGGTGAACACCGCCAGGGTCGGTTTCACCGCTGCCGACGTCGCCGCGAACCGTCGCAGGCAGGCCGCGCCGGAACACGAGGCGTCCCTGGCCGCGGCGACCGGCGCCTACCCGGTGGTCGCCACTCCGGAGCCGGCGGAGGCCGAAACAGCCGAAGCGCCGGCCGAGGCCGTCGTGGCAGCGGAGAAGCCGACGCCCGAAAAGCCGGAAAAGGCGGAACCCACGCCGGTCCAGGCCGAGGAGAGCGTCGCGGCTGGGACGGTGGCTGAGCAGGCCACGATTGAGGCGTACGAGTCCGAGCCGCGCGAGTCCGATCCCGATCAGGCCGAATCGGACAGTTCCGAGCCGGTCAAGCCCGAGCCGGAAGCGCCCACGGCTGAGGCGGAAGCACCCGTCCAGGCAGCCGAGGGATCCGCCGAGCCCGAGCCGGCCGCCACTGAGCCGGAGCCCGAGCCGGAAGAGCAGCCCGAGGCCCAGCAGCCGGAGGCCAAGCAGCCCGAGCCGGACCCGTCCGAGGCGAAGCAGCCCGAGCCCGAGTCGAAGCAGCCCGAGTCGAAGCAGCCTGAGCCGGTCAAGGAGGAGAAGTCCGCCGACCGCCCGGCCACCGCTCTCGTCCCGGGCCGCCGACCGGAGTCCACGACCCGCGACGAGCTGAAGACACCGGTCGTCGGCGACGAGGACAAGACCTCGGTCGTCCGTCCCGAGGTGAAGAAGTCGGTCGCCCGCGATGAGGACAAGACTTCGGTCTTCCGGGCCGAGGACAAGACCTCGGTCGTCGACTTCACGGCGATCGCCCCGCAGTCCCCGGCGACCCGGCCGGACGACGGCGCCACCAGGGTCGTCGGCTCCCTGCCCAGCGTCCCGGGGTTCGCCCCGTCGAGCCGTCCGGCGTGGACTCCGATGCCGGCTCGCCCGCCGGTCCGCCGGGTCGAGGGCGTCACGATCTTCGGCACCACGCTGACCCGGCGCCAGGCGATCATCGGCGCGGCCATCGTGCTGACGTTCGTGCTGCTCGTCGGCATCATCCTGGTGCAGGCGTTCGGCGACGGCGACGACAAGCAGGCGAGTCCGGGCGCGAGCACGCCGGCGGCGGTGGCCGGTGGCAAGGCGCCGGATGCGCGGCCCAGCACCGGCAGCACCGGTGGCGCGAGTGCGGCGGCGACCAAGCCGTCGGCTGCCCCGCCGTCGAGTGCGCCGGCGTCCAGCGCACCGGCCGCGTCCGTCCCGGCCGGCTGGAAGACCGTCTCGCTCGGCAGCTACTCGATCGCGGTGCCGGCGAACGCCTCGTTCGGCGGCGGTTCCGGCGGGAGCAAGCAGACCGAGTTCAACGGCCGGCAGCTGTACATCTTCCAGTACAGCGGCGACGAGAGTCCGGCGACGATGTTCCCGCTGAACCCTCGGCCGTCCGGGTTCCAGGGGCAGATCAGCCTCGAGCAGCTCACCTATCAGGGGCGTCCGGCGGCCGACTGGCAGTACTACCGCGGCACCGGAAACGGCGGGAAGCAGCGGGTTCTGCGACGGGGCTTCACGGTCGACGGTAAGACGTACCAGATCTGCTGGTACGCCATGGAGGACGACTGGCAGGCGTCGCAGAAGGACCTCGCCGCCGTGTTCGCCGGTTTCAAGGTGGGATAGAGCGGCAGGCCGAAAACGCGAACTTCATGCGTGATTCCTCGTCGACGGGGGTAGTTGAAGAGGATCACGGATGGAGGTACGACATGAACTGCCGACCGTACGGCAGGAAGCCGACCCTTGCCCTGTGGATGCTGGTCGCCCTGGCCGACGTCGCGATCCTTGCGACCGCCGCGGGCGTGGTCACCTTGCTGCTGCTCGTCGCCGGCCTGCTCGTCGTGACCGCGGGTGTCTTCGCGGCCCGGAGTCTCGGCCGTCCCGCCCCGGCGAAGGCCACGGTCCGCCGCCGGGCCTGAGCGTGCTGAAGACGTACGCACGAATGGGTCTGTGAAGACGTACATGCGCATGGGTCTTTGTCGATCGACGACAGTCGGTGCGACGCAACTCTTAGCGTGATCGGCTACAGTCCCCGGCGTGTTGTCGATCGACGGTGTGAGCGACCTCTGGAACCAGCTGCTGGGCGCACAGCCCGACCCTCCGGGACTGCTGGTGGCCCTGACGGCGGTGGCCGGCTTCCTCGCGGTGGCGATCCGGGGAGTCTGGCGGGTGGCCCGTAACGCGGTGACCATCGCGCACGAGGGCGGTCATGCCTTGTTCGCGCTGCTCACGGGTCGCAGGCTGCGGGGTATCCGGCTGGAGTTCGACACGTCCGGCCTGACCCTGTCGTCGGGCCGTCCGACCGGTCTGGGCATGATCCTGACCCTGCTCGGCGGCTACATCGCGCCGTCGCTGGTCGGGGTGCTCGGCGCGTGGCTGCTCGGCGGCAACCGGATCACGCTGCTGCTCTGGCTGGCGGTGGCCCTGCTGCTGCTCATGCTGATCAACATCCGGAACCTGTTCGGCGTGATCTCGCTGCTGGTCACGGGCGCGATCGTGTTCGCCGTGTCGTGGTACGCGTCGCCGGAGGTGCAGTCCGCTTTTGCGTACGCGGGCGTCTGGTTCCTGCTCTTCGGCGGGGTGCGGCCGGTCTTCGAGCTGCAGAGCCTGCGCGGCCGCGGCCGGATGCGGGATTCCGACCCGGACCAGCTGGCGCGGATCACGCACGTGCCCGCCCTCTTCTGGGTCGGCGTTTTCCTCGTGGTGAACCTGGGCGCCCTGGTCGTCGGCGCTTTCCTGCTGGCCGGCCAGTGGCTGCCGGCCAGCGTCTGAGGCGTCGGGTCAGAGCGGAATGTTGCCGTGCTTCTTCGGCGGCAGCGTCTCCCGCTTGGTGCGGAGCATCCGTAGCGCCCGCGTGACCTGCGCGCGCGTCTCCGACGGCCGGATCACGGCATCGACATAACCGCGCTCCGCGGCGATGTACGGGTTCGCGAGCGTGTCCTCGTACTGCTGGATCAGCTCGGCGCGGCGGGCCGCCGGGTCCTCCGCTGACGCCAGTTCACCGCGGTACAGGATGTTGACCGCGCCCTGGGCGCCCATCACGGCGATCTGCGCGGTGGGCCAGGCGAAGTTCATGTCGGCGCCGATGTGCTTGGAGCCCATCACGTCGTACGCCCCGCCGTAGGCCTTCCGGGTGATCACGGTGACCTTCGGGACGGTGGCCTCGGCGTAGGCGTAGATCAGCTTCGCGCCGCGCCGGATGATGCCGTCCCACTCCTGGCCGGTGCCGGGCAGGAAACCGGGCACGTCGACGAAGGTCAGCACCGGGATGTTGAACGCGTCGCAGGTGCGCACGAAGCGGGCGGCCTTCTCGCTGGCCGCGATGTCGAGTGTGCCGGCGAAGTGCATCGGCTGGTTCGCGACCACGCCGACCGGCCGCCCCTCGACCCGGCCGAAGCCGACGACGATGTTCTGCGCGTAGAGCGGCTGCACCTCGAGGAAGTCCTCGACGACCGTCTCGACGACGGTCTTGATGTCGTAGGGCTGGTTCGGTGAGTCCGGCACCAGGGTGTCCAGCGCCAGGTCGGCCTGGCCGGAGCCGAGGTCGGCGTCCTCGGCGTAGACGACCGGCTCGTCGAGGTTGTTGCTGGGAAGATAGGACAGCAGCGCGCGTACGTAATCGATCGCGTCCTCCTCGTCGGAGGCGAGATAGTGCGCGTTGCCGGAGCGGGTGTTGTGGGTGCGCGCGCCGCCCAGTTCCTCCATGCCGACCTCTTCACCGGTGACCGTCTTGATCACGTCGGGCCCGGTGATGAACATGTGCGAGGTCTGGTCGACCATGACCGTGAAGTCGGTGATCGCGGGGGAGTAGACGGCGCCGCCCGCGCACGGGCCCATGATCAGGGAGATCTGCGGGATGACGCCGCTGGCCCGGACGTTGCGGAAGAAGATGTCGGCGTAGAGGCCGAGCGCGACCACGCCCTCCTGGATGCGGGCGCCGCCGGAGTCGTTGATGCCGATGATCGGGCAGCCGATCTTCATGGCCAGGTCGAGCACCTTCACGATCTTCTCGCCGAAGACCTCGCCCAGCGAGCCGCCGAAGACGGTGAAATCCTGCGAGAACACGCAGACCTGCCGGCCGTCGACGGTGCCGTGGCCGGTGACGACCCCATCGCCGTACGGCCGATTTCTCTCCAGGCCGAAGGCGGTGGACCGGTGCCTGGCCAGCTCGTCGAGCTCGACGAACGAGTCCTTGTCGAGCAGCAGCTCGATCCGTTCGCGGGCGGTCTTCTTGCCGCGCGCGTGCTGCTTCTCGACGGCACGCGCGGAACCCGCGTGGACCGCCTCCTCGGACCGGTTCGCGAAGTCGGCGAGCTTACCGGCGGTGGTGTGGATGTCGGGCTGCGTTGTCACGATGGTCTCCACAGAAGGGCGGCGATGCACTCCCGATGATCGTAGCCGCGTCGGTACCGGGCGCAGGGAGCGTGGCGATGCGTCCGTTTCACACCTCTTGTCTTATTCGTTACGCCTCACGTGACGAACTGGATGACCGCGGCCGGGCTCGCCTTCATCGCGGGGGGCCTCGCCACGCTGATCAGTTTCCGCGCCGTGCTGTTCGGTGGCGGCGACGACGGTGAGGCCCGTCCTCGGACGGCGACGCGGCCCGCCCGCACGAGCCACCCGGCGCCGCCGGAGATCGAGTCCCCGCGGGTGGACGCGGTGCCCGTGGACAACGAACCGGGACGTGGGCGGCGGCTCGCGGCGGCGTTCAGCGGTCGATGGGAGGCGCGCGCCGAGCGCATCAACGGGCTGGCGTCGATCGGTCTGGCCGAGGACGCGGAGCCGGAGCCCCGCGAGCCACGGGCCCGCCGCGCCGAGGAACCGAGCCATCCCGAGGAATCGTGGCCCGGTGAGGAGCCGGCGTGGCCGGGTGAGGAGCCGGCGTGGCCCAGCGTGGAGCAGGCCTGGTCCAGCGTGGAGCAGATCTGGTCCAGCGAGGAACAGGTCTGGGCCGGTGAGGAGCAGGTCTGGTCCAGCGAGGAACGGGTGTGGGCCAGTGGGGAGCAGGTCTGGCCCGGTGAGGAGCCGGCGTGGGCCGGTGACGAGCAGGCGTGGGCGGGTGAGGAGCCGGTCTGGCACGGCGATCGGTCGTGGAACGAGGAACCGGAGCCGTGGCAGGCGGTGGAGTCCTGCTCTGACGAGCCGGCCGCGGTCCCGGGCGAGGCGTCGCGGATGATCGACAACAGCGCCTGGCAGACCGAGCACGAGCCGGAAACGGACGAGCCCTACGGTGGGCCGCCGCCCCGGCCGGCGCCGATAGACCGCTCCGACCGCGGGTACGGCGACCGGATCGACGGCTGGGTTCGTCCCCGCTATCCCGAACTGGACGATCGGCCACCGTCCGGGGACTACTGGACCCCGGTGCCGGACGATCTCTACACCGATCCTGAGCCGTCGGCCCGTGGGTACGGCTGGCCGGTGCCGGTGGAGCGTCTCGCGGCCGTTCCCGACTACGAGCCGGTGACCGGTTTTGATCTGTCGCCGGTGGAGGCTGCCGAGCCCACCACGCACGTGCCGGACTGGCCGCCGAGCCCGGATCACCGGATCCGGCTGCCGCGATCGTGGGCGGAGCGGGACCAGCGGGGGCGGGACGAGCGGGACGGGCTTGGGCGGGACGGGCTCGGGCCGGGCGGCGACCGTAGCGGAATCGGAATCAACCGTGAGCAGCCGTCCTGGAGCGAGCCGGCACGGCGGAGCCGTCGTGCGGCCGACGGGCCTCGCCCCCGGCCGCGTCCCCGGCCCGCCGCGGCCGAGTCGGACTCCGCGTACATCAGTCGCCATGCCGCCGGCCCGCACCGCTGAGGTCCCGCCGCGGCGGGCGCTGACGGCAGGGGCATAGGCTGCCGGGATGGCCGCCTCCGGGTACACCGATCTGGACCGCCCGCCGCTCTCCGAGCGCGCCCTCACCAGGGCCCTCGTGCAGCCCGGCGGCCTCTGGTCGCGGATCGACATCCGCGCCGAGACCGGGTCGACGAACGCGGACGCTGCCGAGGCCGCCCGCGCGGGCGCGCCGGAAGGCCTGGTCGTGGTCGCGGAACAGCAGGTCGCGGGCCGTGGCCGGCGTGACCGGCAGTGGCTGAGCCCGGCCCGGGCCGGCCTCACCCTGACGGTGTTGCTGCGTCCCGGCACCCCGGACGCGGAGCGCGGCTGGCCGGCCGCGCCGCCCGGCACGTTCGGATGGTTGCCGCTGCTGGCCGGCGTCGCGCTGGCCGGGGCGGTGACCCGGGTGGCCGGGGTCGAGGCCGCCCTGAAGTGGCCGAACGATCTGCTGGTCGGTGACCGTAAGTGCGCCGGCATCCTGGCCGAGATGGCCGGCGACGCGATCGTGGTCGGGATCGGACTGAACGTGAGCACGTACGCCGCTGAGCTGCCGGAGACCACCGGGGTCCCGGCGACGTCGTTGCGGCTGGCCGGCGCCGAGAGCCTGGACCGGGATCCGCTGCTCCGGGCGCTGCTGCGCGGCCTGGAGAGGTGGTACGGCGGCTGGCGCGAGTCCGGTGGCGACGCCGAGATGTGCGGGCTGCTGGGGGAGTACCGGCGGCTGTGCGCGACGATCGGCCGGGACGTGCGGGTGCTGCTGCCCGGGGGCGGCGAGCTCACCGGCGAGGCGGCCACCGTGGATCGGGACGGGCAACTCGTGGTCCGTACGGTGGATGGCAGTGAACATCGCGTCTCAGCGGGTGATGTTCTGCACGTACGCTGACCGCGTGGCGTTCCCGGCGGAAGTTCTCTCGGAGCAGGAGGAGGTCGTCCTCCACCTGCGCCCCCACGGCAAGTCCGTGGTCGGCCCGTCCCTGGTGGTGCTGCTGGCGACGGCCGGCACGATCCTGGCGTGGGTATTGCTGCCGGGTAACGAGGGCGGCCAGATCGGCCTGGGCCTGGTCGTCGCGATCATGGCTTACCACGGCATCCGGTACGGCATGATCCCGCTCGTCCAATGGCGCTGCACGCACTGGGTGATCACCGGTGAGCGGCTTCTGACCCAGCGTGGCCTGCTCGTGCGCGAGCGGCGGGATCTGCCGCTGAACCGGGTGAACGATCATGCCCTGACCCAGTCACTGCTGGACCGGGTCTTCGGGACGGGCACCCTGGTGATCGACTCGATCGGCGAGCAGAGTGCCCGGCTGGCCGGGGTCCCGCACGCGCAGCAGGTGCAGACGACGCTGTACGAGCTGATCGAGCAGGCCCCGGACGACGAGGAAGAGGAGGAGGAGGAGGAGATCAGCTCCGCAGGCGGACGTCCAGCTCCGCCGCGCTTCCCGGCACGTCGATCGCGCTGAGCTCGGCGAAACCGGCGGTCGCGTCCATCTCGGTGATCGCGCCCTCGTGACCGTCGACGGGGGGCTTGAGGAAGACGAACGTCCGGTACGCCCAGAAGCGGAAGACCGTGGCGATGCCGATGCCGAACACCGTCACGGCGAGGAACGCGATCTTGTCGTTCTGCTCGGTGAGGCCGAACCCGTACTTCCCGATCGCGACCATGCCCGACTGGATCGCCATGCCGACCAGGTTGAAGCCGAAGAACAGCGCATACTCCCGGCGCAGGGCGGTGCGGGTGTGGTGCCGGTACGTCCAGTAGCGGTTCGCCAGGTACGCCAGGGTCGTGGTGACGACGGTACCGATGATGCTCGCCTTGACCGCGCCGATCGGCAGTGCGACCCAGGTGATCGCCAGGTAGAGCAGGGTGTTACCGGCTCCGATGATGGCGAAGGCGACAGCTTCCGGAGCGACACGGCGCAGCCGGTCCGTCAGCGAGGGGGCTGAGGGCATAGGGCAACCTTACGGGGGTGGGGCGCGAACGCCGGATCACGAAAGTGTGGGTGACGACGATGTCATCCCGGGGTTCCGGTCCGTATCGGCCCGGAAAACAAACTTCCGATAGGACCAGAAGCGGAAGATGGTACCGATAGCGGTCCCGACGAGTTGCCCCGCGACGTTGTCGGCGGCTTGGCTCCGCAACGCCGGCCAGAAGTGGCCCAGACCGTAGTGACTGATCGCCAGGCAGGCCAGGGCGATGCCCAGCCCGATCGCGTTCAGCACGAAGAACGTCGTGTACTGCCGGGCCAGGTGCGTATGCGCTCCGTCGCGCCACGTCCAGAACCGGTTCCCGATGAACGCCAGCGTGGTCGCGATGACCGTGGAGATCGTCTTGGCGCTCAGGGTCTCACTGCCCGCGTTCAGCAGCAGGTTGAAGATGATCAGATCGACGCCGAACGCGACAGCGCCGACCGCCCCGAACTTGCTCGCCTCCCGCGCCAGGGAGCGCAGCCGGGCTCGCATTCCGGCGGGCCGCGGCGAGTTGGGGGGCACGGGACCGAATGTACCGGCGCGGGGCACGCCTTGCTGACCTCGTTGCACAGTCTCAACCAGCGGTGCCGGCATGGTGACGCTGCCGATACGGGCCGTGACGAAATGCGTCGATTTCGCGAATCTCGGCGAGCCGGCCCCGGCACTCGGCGCAGCGGCCGAGATGGGTGTGCATCCGGTGCGCGTCGCGCGGCGCGAGCCGGCCACGCACCTGCGGGGCGAGCCGGTCGCCGGCCCACCGGCACTCCGGATGCTCACCCGCCGTGACGTGCTGCTGCAGGTAGAGGCTGCGCAGGCCCTCGCGGGCCCGGTGCGCGAGGACGGCCACGGCGTTCGGGGTCAGGCCCATCCGCGGGGCGAGCTCGGCCGGGGTGCTGCCCTCCACCTCGGTCTGCCACAGCACGTCCCGCCAGCGCGGCGGGAGCTGCCGGAAGGCGGCCGCCGCGAAACTGCGTTCGAGCTGGTCCAGCGCCGGGTCGGTGAACGGCTCCCCGGCGTCGTACCGGGTCAGGTCGTCGGTGAACTCCAGCCGCCGGTCCGAGCGCGCCCGCTGGTAGCAGACGTGCCGCATGGTGGTGTGCAGGTAGGCGCGGAACGCCACGAGGGGGCCGCGACCGGCCCGCAGCGACGCGAACACCTTGGCGAACGTCTCGGCGACCAGATCGTCGGCGTCGGCGCTGTCGCGTGCCAGGCCGCACGCGAAGAGCCGGGCCGCCGCCCGGTGCCGCTCGTAGAGCGTCCCGTAGGCGGCGGTGTCGCCGGCCCGGACGGCGGCGAGTAGATCCGTGTCCGAGTGCACGTCGTTGCCCGGGGTCGTCATTCCGCCTCCTGTGGCAGGAACTGCGAGGAAAGCCCGATTAGGTGAAAGTGTACGGCGCTATGTCCCTTTTGCGAAAGTTGTCGGGAGTGACGGTGTGGCTGGACCGAGTGCGCGCTCGTGCGCTGTGCAGCGAAGAATCAATCGTCATTGCGCATCGCAGCCAAAGATTGTGCGGTTATCCACAGGTTCGACCGATGAACTGCATGGCTGTGGGGCTTAACCTGATGTGACTCCCATGACACCAGCCGGATTTCACCGGCTGTTCCGTCATTGGTCAGTGCCGACCGAAGGAGCTTCACTTGACTCACCCCCACACCTCGCACCCGCGCCTGCTGGCGTGGGTCGACGAGGTCGCCGCCCTGACAACACCCGACCGGATCGTCTGGTGCGACGGTTCGGACGCCGAGTGGACCCGGCTGACCGACGAGCTCGTCGAGTCGGGCGCGCTGGTCCGGCTCGACGAGAAGAAGAAGCCCAACTCGTTCTGGGCGCGAACCGACCCGTCCGATGTGGCACGCGTCGAGGAACGCACCTTCATCTGCTCGGCCGACGAGGCCGACGCCGGCCCCACCAACAACTGGATGGCGCCGGCCGAGATGAAGACCCTGATGACGGAGCTGTACCGCGGCTCGATGAAGGGCCGGACGATGTACGTCGTCCCGTTCTGCATGGGCCCGCTCGACGCCGAGAACCCGATGTTCGGCGTGGAGCTGACCGACAGCCCGTACGTCGTGGCCAGCATGCGCATCATGACCCGGATGGGGGCCGAGGTCCTGAGCGCGATGGGCGACGACGCGGACTACGTCCCGTGCCTGCACTCGATCGGCGCGCCGCTCGAGCCCGGGCAGAGCGACGCCGCCTGGCCGTGCAACGAGACGAAGTACATCTCGCACTTCCCGGAGACCCGGGAGATCTGGTCGTTCGGCTCCGGTTACGGCGGCAACTCGCTGCTCGGCAAGAAGTGCTACGCGCTGCGCATCGCCAGCGTGGCCGCCCGCGACGAGGGCTGGCTGGCCGAGCACATGCTGATCATGAAGCTGACCTCGCCCGAGGGCGTCGTCCGCTACATCGCCGGCGCCTTCCCGTCGGCCTGCGGCAAGACCAACCTGGCCATGCTCGAGCCGACCCTGCCGGGCTGGAAGGTCGAGACCGTCGGCGACGACATCGCCTGGATGCGCTTCGGCGAGGACGGCCGGCTCTGGGCCACCAATCCGGAGTTCGGGCTGTTCGGCGTCGCGCCCGGCACCGACTTCCACACCAACCCGAACGCGATGCGCACCCTGGCGAAGGGCAACTCGGTCTTCACCAACGTGGCCCTGACCGACGACGGCGACATCTGGTGGGAGGGCATGGGCGAGCCGCCCGCGCACCTGACCGACTGGAAGGGCCAGGACTGGACGCCGGAGTCGGAGGCGCCGTCGAGCCACCCGAACAGCCGCTTCTGCACCCCGATCGAGCAGTGCCCGATTCTCGCCGACGAGTACCACGACCCGCGCGGCGTGCCGATCGACGCGATCCTGTTCGGCGGCCGGCGCAAGACCACGATCCCGCTGGTCACCGAGGCCCGGGACTGGGTGCACGGCGTGTACCTGGGCGCCACCCTGTCCAGCGAGACGACCGCGGCCGCGGTCGGCCAGGTCGGCGTCGTGCGCCGCGACCCGATGGCGATGCTGCCGTTCATCGGCTACCACGCCGGTGACTACTTCCAGCACTGGATCGACATGGCCAAGGGCGCCTCCGGCGACGCGTCCAAGCTGCCCAAGGTCTTCTACGTGAACTGGTTCCGGCGCGACGCCGACGGCGGGTTCCTCTGGCCCGGCTTCGGCGAGAACAGCCGGGTTCTCAAGTGGGTCGTCGAGCGTCTCGACGGCAAGGCCGACGCGGTGGAGACCGCGATCGGTCACGTCGCCACGCCCGCGGCGATCGACGTGACCGGCCTCGACATCGACCCGGCGGCGCTGGAGGCGGTGCTGCGCGTCGACAAGGACGAGTGGCTCGCCGAGCTGCCGCAGATCACCGAGTGGTTCGAGAAGTTCGGCGACAAGCTGCCGGCGGTGCTCTGGGCCGAGCTGGACGCGCTGCGCGCGCGCCTGGCCGACGCCCGGTGAGGCTCCGCGCCCGCCCTCAACGGCGAGGGCGGGCGCGGCCGGCCTTCTATAACGCTTTCGACAACGCTTTCGCGAGTTGCGTCACCCGGATGGCCCACGAGGCGGTGGCACGAACAGGTTTATCCAGGCCCGGATGGTTCCACCGCGCACCGCCACTGCTTGAGTGCACGCCGAACATGGCTACCCTTGCCCGTGATGAGTGTGCGTTCGCTGGTCTACAGGTTCTACGAACGGCGGCTCGCCGGAAAGCTGGTCGGCAAGCCGGTGCCCCGCCATGTCGGCGTGATGTGCGACGGCAACCGCCGCTGGGCCCGCGAGATGGGGTTCGTCGACCCGAACGACGGCCACCGCGTCGGCGCCGTCCGGGTCAAGGACCTGCTCACCTGGTGTGATCAGGCCGGGATCGAGCACGTCACGCTCTACCTGCTGGCCACCGACAACCTGCAGCGCCCGGCCGCCGAGCTCGACCCCCTCGTGAAGATCATCGAGGATCTGGCGACCGAGCTGGCCGAGGAGGGCAACCCCTGGCGGCTGCGGATGGTCGGCGCGCTCGACATCCTCCCCGCCGGGACGGCGGCGACCCTCAAGGCCGCGCAGGAGAAGACGCAGGACCGCTCCGGCGGCGTCGAGGTCAACATGGCGGTCGGCTACGGCGGCCGGCGCGAGATCACCGACGCGGTGCGCTCCCTGCTGCAGCAGCACGCGTCGACCGGCGGCACGCTGGAGGAGCTCGCCGAGATCCTCGACGTCGAGCATATCGCCGAGCACCTCTACACCCGCGGCCAGCCCGACCCCGACCTGGTCATCCGCACCAGCGGTGAGCAGCGGCTGTCCGGTTTCCTGCTCTGGCAGTCGGCGCACTCGGAGTTCTACTTCCACGACGCCAACTGGCCCGACTTCCGCCGCATCGACTTCCTGCGTGCCCTGCGCAGCTACGGCAACCGCCAGCGGCGTTACGGCGCATAAACCCCATCATGGGGTACGACATTCTCGGCGCCCGTGACCAGGCGACGCGACCCAGCCCCGTGAGAATGGCGCGCGGCCTCCGTCGTCGGCCCTGGCCGCGGCGCGGCTCACTGTTCCGGCTGGTTCTCATGGGCGTTATTCGTCTCTCATAACGCCCATGAGAACCAGCCGGAACCGAGACGCGCGCAGCGAGCCGGACCACCGGGCAGGCCGCGCAGCACACGCACGGGGCTTGGTCGCGTCGCCTGGCCAGGGGCGCCGAAAATGTCGTACCGAAGAAGGGTTTTAGAAGCGGTTGATTCCGTCGTTGACGAACTTGGCGACGGCCTCGGGGGACGCCAGGGTCAGGTCGGCGGCGCTGGAGACCGCCTCGCCCGTCTCGTCGTTGGCCACGGCGATCGCCATGCCGAAGAAGCCCGGGTCGACGGCCTCGCGGGCGCGCAACGCGTCGAAGGCGCGGATGTCGGACATGTCATCCCCGAAATACCACCCACAGGCGGCGTCCTGCACGGCCTCGGTGATGACCATGCCCTTGTCCTGGTCGACCGGGGGCTTGAGCTCGACGACCATGCGGCCGCCCTGGATCTTCAGACCGTCGCGCTCGGCGCGCTCCCGCGCCCACTGCTCGACCTCGGCGGCCCGCTCGGGGCAGTTCCGGTAGTGCAGGGCGACGGAAAGCCTCTTGTACTCCACCTCGACGGGCTCGCGCAGCGCGATCCGGGCGTCGGCGTCCAGCGCGCGCATGGCCTCGACGAACTCCAGCGCGGCCGGCTTCGTGACGACCTCACCCTCGTGCAGCATCTCCAGGCCGTAGAGCCCGTAGAAGTCGACGTGGGCCAGGGTGGGGAAACGGCCGCGGAGGAAGTCGACCGGACGGGCCGAGACGATCGCCACCCGGCCGACCTTGGTGGCCAGTCGTTCCAGAACCACCGGCACCGCGGCCACCGGCTGAGATTCGCCAGGCTTCTTCGTGATCGGGGAGAGAACGCCGTCGAAATCGAAGAAGAACGTTGTCCTCGACGCGTGGCGGGCGGTGTGCGCCCAGGCGTCGTCAGCGCTCGCGGGATGGGTTTGACCATCGGTCTGTGCCACGTCGTCAGACTACCCGCGGAGGGTGTCGTTTTATGCCCGGCGGAATTCCCGTGGGGCGAGCGTCACCCGTGAGTGCCCGATTTTGCGCACTACCGCGGGAGGCTGTTGACCGCTAGCGTTTGTGTCATGGCACGGGGTTATCCCGGGCCAGCCGGTCGGCCCGGACCTGCGATTTCATGCGCCACAGGGCCCGCATCCCGTCCCTGTGCACGAGCCGGCGGCCGGAGGTGGCGGACCGCGGGTGGCGGGTTGCACGCCCGCTGGAGCAGGCCTGTGACATCTCGCCGTACCGATGCCGGTGTCGCTTCTTCTTCCGACCCGGCCGACAAGGTGACCAAGACCCGTGCCGTGACGTCGCGCCGCAAGGTGCGGGACAGGCACGCGGACGCCGAGCCGGCGCCCGCCGGCAAGGTCTTCGTCCTGGACACCTCGGTCCTGCTGTCCGACCCGGCGGCGTTCCGCCGGTTCACCGATCACGAGGTGGTCGTCCCCCTCGTGGTCATCTCCGAACTGGAGGGCAAACGTCACCACCCCGAGCTCGGCTGGTTCGCCCGGCAGTCCCTGCGGATGCTGGACGAGCTGCGCATCAAGCACGGCCGGCTGGACCAGCCGGTGCTCTGCAACGACGAGGGCGGCACGCTGCGCGTCGAGCTCAACCACGCCGACCAGAGCGTGCTCCCGCAGGGTTTCCGCAACGACTCGAACGACACCCGGATCCTCTCGGTGGCGCTCGGGCTGGCGGCGGAGGGCCGGGACGTCACGCTGGTCAGCAAGGACATGCCGCTGCGCGTGAAGGCGGCCTCGGTCGGTCTGACCGCCGACGAGTACCGGCACGGCCAGGCCAGCGACCCCACCTGGACCGGCATGGCGGACCTGGAGCTCGGCGAGGACCAGGTCAACGCGCTCTACTCGGGTGACGAGCTGGACATCGAGGAGGCGGACAGCCTGCCCTGCCACACCGGCCTGGTGATCCACTCGTCCCGTGGCTCCGCGCTGGGCCGGATCACCCCGGAGAAGACGGTGAAGCTGGTCCGCGGCGATCGGGACGCGTTCGGGCTGCGCGGCCGTTCCGCCGAGCAGCGGATCGCCCTGGACATCCTGCTCGACGAGCAGATCGGGATCGTGTCGCTGGGTGGCAAGGCCGGCACCGGCAAGTCCGCGCTGGCGCTCTGCGCGGGCCTGGAGGCGACCATGGAGCGCAACCGCCACAAGAAGGTGGTGGTCTTCCGCCCGCTGTACGCGGTGGGCGGCCAGGAGCTGGGTTACCTGCCGGGCAGCGAGTCGGAGAAGATGTCGCCCTGGGCGCAGGCGGTCTTCGACACGCTCGGCGCCGTGGTGCACGCGAACGTGGTCGAGGAGGTGCTGGCCCGAGGCCTGCTCGAGGTCCTGCCGCTGACCCACATCCGTGGCCGCAGCCTGCACGACGCGTTCGTGATCGTCGACGAGGCGCAGTCGCTGGAACGCAACGTGCTGCTGACCGTCCTGTCCCGCATCGGGCAGAACTCCCGGGTCATCCTGACGCACGACGTCGCGCAGCGGGACAACCTGCGCGTCGGCCGCCACGACGGCGTGGCCGCGGTCATCGAGGCGCTGAAGGGGCATCCGATCTTCGCCCACGTCACCCTCACCCGTTCGGAGCGGTCGCCGATCGCCGAGGTGGTTACGGACCTTCTGGAGGACATTCCCCTGTGAGGTGATGTCAGCGCGGGTCTTTGTCCTGATTGTAGGGAAAATGGCCGTGACTAAAGTCACAGATCCGCGTTGGCATTTCACATCCCTCTCACGCCACGGCATGGTGTCTGGCGGGCACCGTGCCGTGGCAGTGAAGTCGGAGATCGACCAGCCGGCAGGACAGATCCCGCGCGGGATCGCGGTGCTCGCGGCACGGATACTCCGCTGACCAGCGGTGGCCCGCCGCGTCATTGCCCCCGACGAAGGGAATCTTCGTGAATCGGCTCTGGAGCCGGCTCGGAGTTCGCACGGCGTCTGTCGGCCTGCTGGTGGCGGGACTCGGCGGCGGTGTGTACCTCGGACAGGACCGGGACGATCAGCAGCAGAGCAACTCTGCCCAGTTCGTCATGCAGGCGAACGAGGAAGAGGTCACCCTGCTGAAGCAGCGGCAGAACGAGCATGCCGCCGCTCGCGCCTACCGCAGCTCGGCGGAGAACGCCGCGGCCGGCAAGGCTGCCGAGGAGGCCAAGGCGGCCGCCACCAAGGCGCTCACTCTCGAGAAGGCGGCGATCGCGACCGCTGCCGCGAAGAAGAAGGCCGAGGACGAGAAGAAGGCGGCCGAGGCGAAGAAGGCCGCCGAGTCCGGCGCCGAGGTGCCGTACACCGGTGACATCCCGTCCTCCTGCAACGAGTACTCGGGCTCCCGGGGCGTCGGCTGCGCGCTGATGCTGGACGCCGGCTTCAAGATCGATCAGTTCCCGTGCCTCGACAAGCTGTGGAAGCGCGAGAGCGGCTGGAACTACAAGGCCACCAACACCAGCTCCGGGGCGTACGGGATTCCGCAGGCCCTGCCGGGCAACAAGATGGCCTCGATCGCGTCGGACTGGAAGACCAACCCGGCCACGCAGATCAAGTGGGGTCTCAACTACATCGAGGGTCGTTACTCGACGCCGTGCGGCGCCTGGAACCACTCCGAGAGCGTCGGCTGGTACTGAGCACGCTTGGATAACGGGGCCGCGCGGCATTCCGCGCGGCCCCGTTCCATTGTGATCAAATGCCCGCATGGTCCGAAATGTCCCTCTGATTGCCCTGGCGATCCTCCTCGCCTCCGGCGACGTGCCGACATACGCGGGCGCCGACCGGCCGCCGGTCCTCGAAGTCGTCGGCGGCAACGAGGCCAAGACCGGTGAGTTCCCGTGGGCCGTGCGGCTCTCCACGGGCTGCGGCGGCGCGCTCACCGCACCCCGGGTGGTGCTCACCGCCGGCCACTGCGTCGGACCCACCGGACCCAACAAGAAGATCACGGTGACCGCCGGCGTCGCCGACCTCGAAGCCCGGGGCGCCGTCACCGCGCACTCCGTCGCGGTGATCCGTGCGCCCGGCTTCGTCACCGAGACCCGTGGCGACGACTGGGCGGTGATCAAACTCGATCGGGCGCTCGGCCTGCCGACGCTCGACCTGGTGCCGGACGCGTCCGGTGACACCGGCGACGTCACCGTCATGGGCTGGGGGCAGACCGGGGAGGGATCGCTGCGCCAGGAGCGGCGGCTGCACTACGCGACGGTGTCCACCATCCCGGACGACACGTGCGCCAAGGCGTACCTGCCCACCAAGATCGCACTGGTCACAGAGGACTCGATCTGCGCCGCGCGGCACGGCGTGGACACCTGCCAGGGCGACTCCGGCGGGCCGATGGTGCGGCGCGACAAGGAGGGCCGATGGGCGCAGGTCGGCATCGTGAGCTGGGGGCTGGGCTGCGCCCGTGATGCCTATCCGGGGGTTTACACCCAGATCTCCCGATTCCGTACGGCCATCCTCGCCGCCACCCGCAAGATCGCCTGATCGCGCGAGTGGCCGCTCGCCCGAACGCCTGGAACCATCGAGTCATGAGCTACGGGCCGGCCGACACGCGTACCGAACAGGCTCCGAGGTTCGGCACCGACGCGTTCTACGCGTCCATGGGGCGCGCGTTCGTCACCATGTGCGCGGTCGTCCCGATCCTGTTCCTGATCGAGGCGCTGGACGTGGCGGTCGGCCGCGGCACCCTCGACGTGGCCGGCGGCATCATCCCGGGCCGCGTCGACGGCCTGGACGGCGTGCTGCTGAGCCCGCTGCTGCACGACGGGTGGGACCACCTCTACGGCAACGCGGTGCCGCTCATCCTGGTCGGCACGTTCGCCCTGGCCGGCGGCGCCCGCCGGTTCATCTGGTCGACCCTGACGATCATGCTGGTCAGCGGTCTCGGCGTCTGGTTCACCGGCGACCCGGGCACGGTCGTGGTCGGCGCCAGCGGCGTGATCTTCGGCTATCTCGGCCTGCTCTTCGCCCGCGGTTTCGTCGAGCGCAGCTGGTGGAGCCTCGCGGTCGCCGCGTTCATCGGGCTCCTCTACTGGTACCAGATCTACAACATCCTGCCGACCGACAGCGCGATCTCCTGGCAGGGGCACGCGTTCGGCCTGGCCGGCGGCCTGATCGCCGCGTTCCTGTTCCGCCGCCGCTGATCCACTCCCGCGGCCCGGCGGCGAGCACGGCCGGTCCGCCCGGCGTGACGTATGCGGGCAGCCCGCGCGCGTGACGTGTGCGGGCAGGCCCGGGCGACACCCGGACCTGCCTCACCCGGAGATCAGATGACCGGCTCGTCGCCGATCGGCACCGTCGGCAGGTGCCCGTCGAAGTCCACCGCGGAGTAGAGCGCGAGCTTCTCCAGCCGGTGATACGAGTCGATCACCCGGATCGTCCCGCTCTTCGACCGCATCACGATCGACTGGGTGTGCGCCCCGCCCGAGCGATACCGCACCCCCTTGAGCAGGTCACCCGAGGTCACCCCGGTCGCCACGAAGAAGCAGTTGTCGCCGGTGACCAGATCGTCGGTGGTCAGCACCCGATCCAGGTCGTGGCCGCCGTCCAGCGCCTTCTGCCGCTCCGAGTCGTCGAGCGGCCACAGCTTGGCCTGGATCATGCCGCCCAGACACTTGATCGCGCAGGCCGCTGTGATGCCCTCGGGCGTGCCACCGATGCCCATCAGCACGTCGACGTCGGACTCCGCCCGGGCCGCCGAGATCGCCCCGGCGATGTCACCGTCCGAGATGAACTTGATGTTCGCGCCCGCCTGCCGGACCTCCTCGACCAGCTTCGCGTGCCGGGGCCGGTCCAGGATGCAGACGGTCACGTCGGAGACGCTGGACCGCTTCGCCTTCGCGATCCGGCGCAGGTTCTCCGTCGCGCCGGCGTTGATGTCGATCACGTCGGCGCAGTCCGGCCCGACGGCGATCTTGTCCATGTAGAACACCGCGCTCGGATCGAACATCGCGCCGCGCTCGGCGACCGCGAGGACCGCGACGGCGCCCGGCATGCCCTTGCTCATCAGCGTGGTGCCGTCGACCGGGTCGACCGCGACGTCGACCTCCGGCCCGGTGCCGTCACCGACCTGCTCGCCGTTGTAGAGCATCGGGGCCTCGTCCTTCTCCCCCTCGCCGATGACGACGACGCCCCGCATCTGGATCGAGTTGATGAGCTTGCGCATGGCGTCGACGGCCGCGCCGTCACCGCCGTTCTTGTCGCCGCGCCCGACCCATCGGCCGGCGGCCATGGCGGCGGCCTCGGTCACGCGGACCAGGTCGAGGGCGATGTTACGGTCGAGATCCTGGGGAACCCGTGCAGGCATGTCGGCCTCCTCGCGTCTTTGCGGGGCTGGTGGTTCCCCTGATCCTGGCACCTGAGGACTGCCAAGTCCCGGTTCAGCGACATGGTTAACAATGAGCACGTGGAACCCGCTGCTACCGAACCCCTGCCGACCGCTTCCCCGGCGCCCGCCCAGCCCGCGCCGGCCACGCCGGACGACGCGGCTGCGCCGAGCGGTTCCGCCGCCCCGGGCCGTGCCGGTGGTTCGAGCGCACCCGACGTGATCGACGCTCTCTCCGTTCCCGTCGCCACCGGCGTGCCGGTCGCCGGGGACGAGCCCGCACCGGCCACGCCGCGCCTGACCAAGCGCGAGGGCCGCTCGCCCCGCGACATGGCCATGTCGCTGCTGGTGCTGATGGTGCCGATCGCGTTGCTGCTGATCTTCTACCGGGTGGTCCTCGACGGCGACGAGCCGCTGACCGTCGACCCGTCCTCGTCGATCCAGCTCGCGTCGAAGCAGTTCACCGTCCTGGCCCCGGCCGGGCTGGGACCGGACTGGCGGGTCACCGCGGCCACCTTCAAGCGCGAGGCCGGGGGCGCCACCCTGCGCCTGGGCTACGTCGACCCGGACGACAACCCGGTCCAGCTCGTGGAGAGCACCACCCCGGCGGACACCCTCGTCCCCGCCGAGGTCGGCAAGGAGGGCAAGCGCACCGGGGCCTACCGCACCGACGCCCGCTCCTGGCTGGCCTACAGCGGCCGCCCGGACGAGACCGCCCTGATCCTCACCGAGGCCGGCCGCACGGTCCTGATCATCGGCAAGACCGGCCAGAAGAACCTGGAGACCCTCGCCGGCTCCCTGAAGTAGGAGCACGGAACGCACCCGGCAGGCGCGGCGTCACGGGGCACCGGACACGGCCGATCAGCTGTTGCGGGCCGCCCGGGCGGCGTCGATGCGCTCCCGGGCGCCGTCCAGCCACTTCTGGCAGATGTCGGCCAGTTTCTCGCCGCGCTCCCACAGCGCCAGCGACTCCTCCAGGCTCCCGCCGCCCTGCTCCAACCGGCCCACCACCTCGGCCAGCTCGGTCCGTGCCTGCTCGTAGCTCAGACTCTCGTCGCTCATTCGCCCTCTCCCGCATCAACCGCTGTCTTCAGCGCGTCACTGGTCACCACGCCCGCGAGCGTCGCCCGCCGGACGCTCACGCGTCGTCCCCGGCGGTGACCACGGCCGTGATCCCGCCCTCGGCCACCCGGATCCGCAGCGGATCACCCGCGCCGACCTCGCCGGCCGCGCGCACCACGTGACCATCGCCGCGCTGCACGATCGCGTAGCCCCGCTGCAACGTGGCCAGCGGCGACAGCGCCCGCAGCCGGGCCAGCGTGTGCCGCAGCTCGTCGTCGGCGCGCCGGACCCGGTGCTCCAGACTGCGGACGGCCCGGTCGCGCAGCGCGGTCACCTCGTCGGCCCGCTGCTCGACCAGCGTCTCCGGCCGGGCCAGGACGGGCCGGGAGCGCCACGCGTCGATCCGCTGCCGCTCCCGGTCGATCTTCGTCAGGATCGCGCGGTCCAGCCGGTGACGTGCCTCGGAGATCCGGTCGATCTCGTCGGCCAGGTCGGGGACGATCCGCTTGGCGGCGTCGGTCGGCGTGGAGGCGCGGAAGTCGGACACATAGTCCAGCAGCGGGGTGTCCGGGTCGTGGCCGATCGCGCTGACCACCGGCGTGCGCGCCGCGAACACCGCCCGGCACAGCGCCTCGTCGGAGAAGGGCAGCAGATCCTCCACGCTGCCGCCGCCGCGGGCGATCACGATCACGTCGACGGACTCGTCCTCGTCGAGGACCTTGAGCGCGCCGAGGATCTGCGACACCGCGCTCGGCCCCTGCACGGCGACGTGCGCGACCCGGAACTCGGCGCCCGGCCAGCGGCGGCGCACGTTCATCAGGACATCCCGCTCGGCCGCGGTGTTCTGCCCGGTGATCAGGCCGATCCGGTTCGGCAGGAACGGCAGCGGGCGCTTGCGGCGGCGGTCGAACAGGCCCTCGGCCTCGAGCAGCTTCTTCAGCCGCTCCAGCCGCAGCAGCAGCTCACCGAGGCCGACCTGACGGATCTCGTCGGCGCGCAGGCTGAGCGTGCCACGAGCCGGATAGAACTCCGGCTTGGCGTGCAGCGTGACCCGATCGCCCTCGGCCAGCTCCGGTGCACCCGCCTCGAGCACGTCCTCGCTGGTGGTGACGGTGAGGCTGAGATTCGCGGCGGGGTCGCGCACGGTCATGAAGATCAGGCCGCGGGAGCCGGAGCGACGGTTGATCTGGGCGACCTGCCCGTCCACCCACACCCAGCCGAGCTTGGTGATCCAGGCGCCGATCTTCTGGCTGACGACGCGCACCGGCCACGGATCGTCCGCCGTGCTCTTCGGAGGACCGGCACTCGCCGACGGGGCAGCTCCCGTCGACGCCGTGGTGGCTGCCTGGGCTTCGTTCACCCGGCCAGACTAGGTCAGCCCACCGACATTCTCGTCGGCGCGATGCTGCGCCACGTACGCGTGCGGCTCGGCGTGACGGCCGACGTAGTCGTCGAGGTCCACCGGCGTACGCCGCTCGGGCAGCTGTTTCTCGACAGCTCGCACGAGAACCGTCGCCACCAGTCCCGCACACGCCCAGAACACCAGGTCAGAGCCGAGCTGACGCAGGTCGGGGTGCACGCCGCGACCGAGGCCGAGGAACGGGAACGGGAAGCCGCGGCGCTGCGGATAGTCGGCGAGGCAGCACCGATCGGTGTCGACCAGCAGCCCGGCGCCGAGCCCGGCCACGGTCACCAGGGCGGCCGCGAGGTAGCCGGCCCGGCTCGGGCGAACCCGGTGCAGCCCGAGCAGCACCACCCCGCCGAGGGCCACCATCACGTGGAACACCACGAAGACCACGCCGTCGGCACCGGTCGCCAGGTCGAGCACGCCGACGCCGAACAGGAACCAGCCGGTCATGACGCGCAGCACGGTCGGGATCGAGGGCCACCCGTCGTCCCGCTCGGCTGTCATGAACCCGAGTATCCCGCCGATTACCACCCGTTCGGGGCGAAACGGATCATCGGCCGGGACGTGCCCGCCAGGCCAGACCCGCCACGACGACGATCAGGAATCCGGCGTACGCCCAGAAGGCCACGTCCATGAGCAGGTGCACCACGTCGGGCCGCCATCCGGCCGCGACCGCCAGCTCGCGCGCCGCCCCGGGCGTGTCCGCGACGCCCGAGCGCGACAGCCACGCATACGGCCCGCCACGACTCTCGGACCAGCCGAACATGCAACAGAGCTTCTCCGTACGCACCGCGAGAGTCCCGAACGTGCCCGCCGCCGCACCGGCCACCGCGCCCACGGCGGACCCGGCGGCCGAAGGGCGCAGCCGGTGCCAGAAGACCAGCGCCAGACCGGCGGCGAGCGGCACCAGCCCGGCCGGGGTGAACACGACGGCGATCACGCCGGCCGCACACGAGGGCGCCCCGATCAGCACGGGAACCGGATGGTCGGCGATCTTCGGGTCGGGTGTCACGACGCGATGTCTACCATCCGGCCACCACCGTTGTGGCGCTGATCGCAGAAGAGCGGGGCGCCGAGCGGGGCACGTACCATTGCCGGGTGACTGAAGCTCGTAAGCGGGTGTTGCTCGCCAAGCCGCGTGGTTACTGCGCCGGCGTGGATCGTGCGGTGCAGACCGTCGAGGAGGCGCTGAAGCTCTACGGCGCCCCGGTCTACGTGCGCAAGCAGATCGTGCACAACAAGCACGTGGTCAGCACGCTCGAGGCCCGTGGCGCGATCTTCGTCGAGGAGAACTACGAGGTCCCCGAGGGCTCCACGGTCGTCTTCTCCGCGCACGGCGTCGCGCCCGAGGTGCACGACCAGGCCCGCGAGCGCAACCTCAAGGCCATCGACGCGACGTGCCCCCTGGTCACGAAGGTGCACCACGAGGCCAAGCGGTTCGCCGCCGAGGATTACGACATCCTGCTGATCGGCCACGAGGGGCACGAGGAGGTCATCGGCACCTCCGGCGAGGCCCCCGCGCACATCCAACTCGTCGACGGCCCCGACGACGTGGAGAACGTCGTCGTCCGCGACCCGTCGAAGGTGGTCTGGCTGTCGCAGACCACGCTCTCGGTCGACGAGACGATGGAGACCGTGGCCCGGCTCAAGACGAGGCTGCCGCTGCTGCAGTCCCCGCCCAGCGACGACATCTGCTACGCCACCTCCAACCGGCAGCACGTGATCAAGGAGATCGCGCCCGAGTGCGACGTGGTGATCGTGGTCGGATCGACCAACTCGTCGAACTCGGTGCGCCTGGTCGAGGTCGCCCTCGGCGCCGGCGCCCGCGCCGGTCACCTGGTCGATTACGCCGCCGAGATCCAGGACTCGTGGCTCGAGGGCGCCACCACGGTCGGGGTCTCCTCCGGCGCGAGCGTGCCGGACGAGCTGGTCATGGAGGTGCTCGCGCACCTCGCCGAGCGTGGCTTCGGCGAGGTCACCGAGTTCACCACCGCCGAGGAGCGGCTCACCTTCTCCCTGCCGCAGGAACTGCGCCGCGACATGAAGGCCGCCGCCGCGGCGCGCGCCGCTAGCTGAGCTCGGGCGCCTGGGGCTGGCGCGGGGCCACCTCGATCTGGGGTGGCTGCGCCAGCTCCTCGTCCGAGACGCCCATCTCGGCGAGCTTGCGGGCGCTGACCAGCACCCGCGACTCCAGCGAGCCGACCGCTTTGTTGTACGCGCTGACCGCCCCATTCAGGGAGACGCCGAGCCGGCTCACGTGGTCACCCATGGTGGCCAGCCGGCCGTAGAGCTCCCGCGCCAGGTTGTGCACCGCCACCGCGTTGCCGGTCAGCGTCTCCTGCCGCCAGGAGAACGCGACGGTGCGCAGCATTGCGATCAGCGTCGCCGGGGTGGTCATCACGACGTTGCGACGGAACGCATACTCCATCAGGACCGGGTCGCGCTGCAGAGCGGCGTCCAGGAACGGGTCGGCCGGGACGAAGAGCACCACGAAGTCGGGCGACGACGCGAAAGCCGTCCAATACTCCTTGGCCGACAGCGCGTCCACATGCGCCCGCAGATGCCGGGCGTGCTGATCCAGATAGAGATCCCGGTCACGTTCGTCCCGGGCCTCCATCGCGGACAGGTAACCCTCCAGCGGGGCCTTCGCGTCCACCACCACGGTCCGGCCGCCGTGCAGGCGGACCACCAGGTCGGGCCGGACCCCCTGATGATCGGTCTCACCGGTGACCTGCTCGGCGAAGTCGCAGTGCTCCAGCAGCCCGGCCGCCTCCACGATCCGCCGCAGCTGGTGCTCCCCCCAGCGGCCACGGACCTGCGGCGTGCGCAGCGCCGACACCAGCTGCCGGGTCTCGCCGCGCAACTCGGTGGAGACCGCGCCCATGGCCCGCACCTGCTCACGCAGCTCCGCATACGCGTCGACCCGGTCCCGCTCCAGATCGGCGACCCGCTGCTCGTAGCGCCGCAGCGTGTCCTGCAACGGCGCGACGGCCCGGGCCACCGCCTCCTGCGACTGGACGGTCGCCTCATAGGACAGCGCCCGCATCGACTGCTCCAGCCGCTGCTCGCCGTCACGGGACGCGGCCACCGTCGCCTCCAGCCGGGCGATGTCGGCAGCGGCACGGGCACGGGCCGCCAGCCAGCCCAGGGCGGCGCCGGCCGCCAGACAGAGCAGGATCACGCCGAGCGTCGAGTACGTCACCATCGCAGATTGCCAGACCGGTACGACAAGACCGCCGCGGGTACTTTGGAAAACATGAACGGCGTGTTGCTCATCCTGGCCATCGTCGCGATCGTCGCCCTGGTCGTCGTCAGCGCCCAGCGCGGCGGCGGCAAAATCAAGCAGACCCAGCTCGAGGACGCCCGGGCCGAGGCCCAGAGGTGGTATGAACGGCTCGGCGGCCAGGTGTTGAACCTGCACGCCGACGAGCCGGCCGCCCGGCAGGCCCTGGCCGACGCGAGCGAGCGGTACAACGCGGCCGGCGGCCAGTTGCAGCAGGCCACCTCGGTGCGACAGTTCGAGCTGGCCCGCGAGTCGTCGCTGGAGGGACTGACCTATGTCCGGGCGGCCCGCCTCGCCTTGGGTCTGGACCCCGGCCCTGACCTGCCCCCGCTCGCCGCGGCCCGCGGCGCCGGGCAGCTCACCCAGGAACGCGAGGTCAGCGTGCAGGGGCACGCCTACAAAGCCGGCCCGCAGCCCGGCCCGGAAACTCCGTACTACTACCCCGGCGGCCGGGTGCAGGGCCGCCCGGTGCCCTCGGGGTGGTATTCGCAGCCGGTCTGGAAGACCGCGCTCGGCACCGGCGCCGGTGTGCTCGGCGGCATGCTGATCTTCGACGCGCTGTTCTCGCCGGCCTTCGGTGACGTCGGCGGCTACGCCGACGGTTACCAGGACGGGTTCGACGCCGGCAACGACGTCGACACCAACGGCCTCGGTGACTTCGGCGGCGGCGGGGGAGACAGCGGCGGCGGAGACGGTGGCGGCTGGGGTGGCGGCGACTTCGGCGGCGGCGATTTCGGCGGCGACTTCTGACCGTCCCGCTGGTCTACCAGCGCCGATCCGCCGGCGCTGACCCACCGGCGCTGACCCACCGGCGCTGGCTCGCCGGCGCTGGTCCGCCAGAGCCGATTTACCAGGGCTGCGGCGGCCGGAGGTCGGCGGTCGGCCGCGGGTAGGGATGCAGGCGCCGGGTCAGCTCCCGGCGCAACGCCCGCGGGCCGGGCCAGATCTGGCTCAGATCGGCCACGAACGCCGGCCCGCGCGACGTGACGGTCTGCGCCGGCCAGCCCGCACCCGAGCCCTGCACCGGGTGGACACGGTCCATGTCCACCGGCGTGACCTCGAGCACGGTGCGCAGGCCGCTGCGGCGCACCGTCACGGCGGCCACGTCCTCCCAGGCCAGCATCACCGGGTCACTGCCCTGCGCGGCCAGTTCCAGCCCGCCGGCCGACACCCGGACCCAGGTGGTCAGCGCGGCCCGCGCGGACAGCGAGTAGAACGCGGCGACCGCACCTCCGACGACCACCGCCTGCAGGGCGGTCACCCACCACGGGTCACCGGTGTCCCGGGCCAGCCGGCCCACGATCGGCGACACCACCAGGTACGACAGCATCAGCACGGCGAACACCGCGACGAACGTCCGGGCCGGCGACGACCGGAACAGCGTGGTGTCCCCGGCCGGCGCCTCGACCTCCTCCGGGGCGATCGGCATGCCTCCTATGGTGGACCGAACCACGGCCTCCGCTCCCGGGATCGCCGCATTTGCCACCGGAACCCCGGTCGGGGCTGCGGCCCCGACCGGAACCGCGGCCCCGACCGCGACCGCGATCGACTTCCTCAGGTCCGGTCTCCGCTGGGCCGGCCTCAGAACGCGCAGGCGATCACCAACTCCGGTGTCCGGTCCCGGAGCAGATCGAGCTGGGCGATCCGCCCGGCGGCGCGGACGTCGCCGCCGATCAGCTGGAGCTGGTCGAGCAGCGGGCCCGGCCCGAGCGCCTCGGCGAGCGGAACCTCGGCCCGCATCGACAGCTTGCGGTCCGACTTCGCCCTGCGGACCTGGCGCAGCGCGTCACCGGCCAGGTCCAGCAGCGCCGGCTCGCTCTCCGGCGCGATGCGGGTCAACTCATACCTCGTCGGCCACGGCGACCGGTGCACCGAGCCGTAACGCCACCACGACCAGATCTCCTCCGTCACATACGGCAGGAACGGCGCGAACAGCCGCAACTGCACGGACAAGCCGGTGGCCAGCGCGGCGCGTGCCGAGTCCCCGGCCGGGCCCGTCGCATACGCCCGGTCCTTCACCAGCTCGATGTAGTCGTCGCAGAACGTCCAGAAGAACGCCTCCGCCGCCTGCAGCGCGTCGGTGTGCTCGAACCGGTCGAACGCCTCCGTCGCGGTGGTGACGACACCGGCCAGCCGGCCGAGCATCGCCCGGTCCAGCGGCTCGGTGACCGGCTGCCGGAGCGCGTCCACCGCGCCCAGGCCCAACGCGAACCTCGACGCGTTGAGCAGCTTCGTCGCGAGCCGCCGCCCGACCTTCAACTGCCCCTCGTCATAGGTGGTGTCGACACCCGGCCGTCCGCTCGCCGCCCAGTAGCGCACCGCGTCCGCCCCGAAGCGCGCGAGCGGCTGGTCCGGCGTCAGGACGTTGCCCACCGAGCTCGACATCTTCTTGTGGCGCGGGTCGACGACCCAGCCCGACAGGACCGCGGTGTGCCAGGGCAGCACCCCGTGGCTCAGCTCGGCGCGCAGGACCGACGCGAACAGCCAGGTGCGGATGATCTCCTGGCCCTGCGGCCGCAGATCCATCGGGACCACCCCGTTGATCTCCGGGGTCAGCGACGACGTGGCCCACGTGTCCATGACGTCCGGATCGGCAGTGAAGCCGCCGGGCCTGTCCCGCATCGACTCGTCGAACCCGGGCGGGCAGTCAGAGGTCGGGTCGACCGGCAGTGCCGAATCGTCCGGTATGAGAAGCTGGTCGTGGTCCGGCTCGCCAGCGTCGTCGAGCCGGTACCAGATCGGGAACGGCACGCCGAAGAAGCGCTGCCGGCTGATCAGCCAGTCCCCGGTCAGGCCGGCGACCCACCGCTCGTAACGGTGCCGCATGTGCTCCGGAACCCAGTGCAGCTCCCGGCCGCGGGCCAGCAGCCGCTCGCGCAGCTCCGCGTCCCGCCCGCCGTTGCGGATGAACCACTGACGGCTCGTGACGATCTCCAGCGGCGCGTCGCCCCGCTCGTAGAACTTCACCGGATGCGTGACCGGCCGCACCTCCCCGACCAACTCGCCCGACGCGCGCAGCAGCTCGACGATCTCCCGCCGGGCAGCCTCGCCGGTCAGCCCGGCCAACGGCCGATAAGCCGCCATCGGGACGCCGGCCGGTGACTCCGGTAGGAAACGCCCGTCCCGTCCCAGGACGACCCGGGTGCCCAGACCCAGATCCCGCCACCAGGTGACATCGGTCAGGTCACCGAACGTACAGACCATCGCGATGCCGGTGCCCTTCTCCGGCTCCGCCAGCGGATGCGCGAGGACCGGGACCTCGACCCCGAACAGTGGGGACCGTGCCGAGGTCACGCCGGCGAACCGCGGATCACCGGGATGATGGACCAGCGCGACACACGCCGGCAGCAGCTCCGGCCGGGTGGTGTCGACGTCGATCGGCCCGGCCGGCCCGTGGAAGCGCAGCGTGTGGAACGCGCCGGGACGGTCCCGATCCTCCAGCTCCGCCTGCGCGACCGCGGTGCGGAAGCCGACATCCCACAGCGTCGGCGCCTCCGACGAATACGCCTCGCCACGGGCCAGATTCGCCAGGAACTCCCGCTGCGAGACGGCCCGCGCGTGGTCGCCGATCGTCGTATACGTCAACCCCCAGTCGACGGACAACCCGAGCCGCCGCCAGATCGCCTCGTACGCCTTCTCGTCCTCGCCGGTCAGCCGCCCGCACAGCTCGACGAAGTTACGCCGGGAGATCGCGACCGGTGAGGCCGGCGGTCGTGCCGGCGGCTGCCAGCCCGGCTCGTAGGGCATCGACGGATCACAGCGGACGCCATACACCTTCTGCACCCGCCGCTCGGTCGGCAGGCCGTTGTCGTCCCAGCCCATCGGGTAGAAGACGGCCTTGCCGCGCATCCGCTGGTAACGCGCGACCGTGTCGGTGTGGGTGAACGAGAAGACGTGCCCGAGGTGCAACGCGCCCGATACGGTCGGCGGAGGGGTGTCGATGGCGAACACGTCAGACCGCCCCTTCCGCCGGTCGAACGTGTACGTGCCCTCCTCCTGCCAGCGCGGCGCCCACTTGTCCTCGAGCCCGTCCAGCGACGGCCGCTCGGGGAGACCGGGGCGCCCGGTTCCCGTATCGCTCATGCGGCCACCCTAGGCTCGCCAAGACGACCGCTGCCAGCAGTTTTCCCCGCCGCTGAGTCCACACGGGAGTGTTGTGCGGCCCCGCCACCGGGCGGCATCACGCCGACCGTCATCGGCTGCCGTGCCATCCCGGGTCCCGTCGCGCCGGTCCGGGTCTCACGGCGTGCCCCGGTCCGGCGACTCGTGCTCCAGCAGCCAGGACTTGACCGGCAGACCCCATCGATAACCGCCCAGCGATCCGTCCAGGCGCAGCACCCGGTGACACGGCACGATCAGCGCCACCGCGTTGCGCGCGCACGCGGCGGCGGCCGCCCGGATCGCCGCCGGCCGGCCGGCCAGCCCCGCATAGTGCGAATAGGTCACCGGATCACCCGGCTTGATGTCCCGCATCACCTGCCAGGCGTGCGCCATGAACTCGCCGCCGCTGTGCTGCTCCACCGCCACCGCATCCAACGCGGTCAGGTCACCAGCGAAGTAGGCCCGCACCGCGGCCTGCGCCGGGCCGACGTCATCAGCCGGAATCCAGTCCTCCAGCAGACGTGGATGGATCAACCGCAGCAAACCGGGTAGATCGGTCGTGAAACCGGACGCGCGGACCGCGCCGGACTCCGCGACCACCAGGGTGAACGGGCCGGCCGGGGTCTCCATCGTGGAATGACGCAACATGGTCATCAGCTCCTTCTTCTCAGGCTTCGCGCGGTACAGCCTCGCGGATTCCCGTCGGCCACGAGCGACTTTCTGCGTCGCCTGTGGACAAAGGCTCGGCCTGTGGACAACGCGTTCCCGGGGCGGCCGGCGAGGTAGCTTGGCTGCCAAGTCCGGACCCGTGCTCGCGAGCGGGCCAGGATCCGTACCGGGCAATGGGTTTCTCTGTTCTGCTGTCAGGTCCGCTCCGGTCGGCCGTCGGAGGGTTCGGGGCTGTGAGGTCAGGCGGCTCGCCAGAGCCGGATCAGCGCGTACGAGCGCCAGGGGCGCCAACGCTCGGCATGCGCGGCGAGCGCCTTCGCCGAGTCCGGCAGGCCGAGCGCGGCCGCGCCACGGCGGGCGGCCAGATCAGTGGGAAGGAAGACGTCGGGGTCGCCGATCGCGCGCATCGCCACATAGCCGGCGGTCCACGGGCCGATCCCCGGGAGCTCCTGCATGCGGGCGGTGGTCTCGGAGCGGTCGGCGCCCGGCTCGAGGTCGAGTTTGCCGTCGGCGACCGCGGCGGCCAGGGCGCGGATGGTGGCGCGCCGGGCCGCCGGCATGCCGAAGGCGGAATCGGGCAGTTCGGCGACCACGGCCGCCGACGGGAATCCGGTCAATTGGTTGGTGGAGGCGGGGGCGGGGGCGGGGCCCGAAGGGCCGAGACCATCAGTTCCGCCGCTGCCGTCGTCAGCGGCAGCCGCCCGGACGATTCGCCCCAACGTCGTCCGAGCCCCGGACACGCTGACCTGCTGCCCCACCACAGCCCGAACCGCCATCTCGAACCCGTCCACCGCCCGCGGCACCCGCACCCCGGGTTCCGCCGCGACCATCGCCGCCAGCGCCGGATCCGCTCCCAGCATCGTGTCCACCGCATCGGGATCCGCGTCGAGGTCGAACAGCCGGCGGCACCGGGCCACCGCCGGTGCCAGGTCCCGGACGTCGCTGAGTCGTAGCGTCGCGAAGACCCACCGGTCCGCGGGGCGCAGCGCCACACTTCCGGTCCCGTGGGGCAGGGCCAGGCCTCTGCGGTACGTCAGGTCGTCCACTTCGTCCACCCCGGGCAGTGTCCGGGCGCCGAGGAATCCGAGCAGCGAGGTGGCGTGCAGTGGCGGCCGGTACGCGAGACGCAGGTTGATCACCCCGGCTTCGCCTCGCGTGATGGGCCGTTTCTCCCGCAGCCGGCTCGGCGACTGCGCGTACACCTCGAGCATCGTGTCGTTGAATTGGCGCACGCTGCCGAACCCGGCCGCGAACGCGATCTCGGCGAGTCCGAGGTCGGTCGTCTCGACGAGGATCCGGGCGGTCTGCGCGCGTTGCGCCCGGGCGAGCGCGAGCGGTCCGGCGCCGAGTTCGGTGGTCAGCATCCGGTTGAGGTGCCGTTCGGTGTATCCGAGGCGGGTGGCGAGCCCGGTCACGCCTTCCCGGTCGACGACTCCGTCGCCGATCAGCCGCATCGCGCGCCCGACCGTGTCGGCGCGGGCGTCCCATTCGGGCGATCCTGGTGCGACGTCGGGCCGGCACCGGCGGCAGGCGCGGAATCCGCCGCGTTGGGCGGCGGCCGCGCTCACGTAGAACGTGACGTTCTGGCGCTTGGGGGTGACGGCGGGGCAGGACGGCCGGCAGTAGATCCCGGTGGTACGCACCGCGGTGTAGAAGCAGCCGTCGAACCGCTGGTCGCGGCTGTCGACAGCGCGGTAGCAACGCTCGAAGTCCAGCTCCATGTCACCGAGTCTGCTCCGCGGGCGGGCCTTCCGGCTGGCGGGTTTCGGACCTGACCGTGCGCGCGTGATGTCAACTTGAGTTGACGACCCATCATGTGTCAACTACGGTTGACGCATGATGGCTTTGGTGACGACGGACATCCGGTGGCGGGCCTTCGGCGACGGGGGACCAGGGGTCGTGCTGCTGCACGGCGGAATGCAGACCTCGGCGAACTTCACGAAGCTGGCCCGTGAGCTGGCCGGCGACTTCACCGTCTACGTGCCCGATCGCCGCGGTCGTGGGTTCAGCGGCCCGGCCGCACGTGGTCACGGGCTGCGGACCGAGATCGACGACCTGTCCGCGGTCCTCGGCGAGACCGGCGCGCGCAACGTGTTCGGGCTCAGCTCGGGGGCCGTCATCGCCCTGCGGGCGGCGCTGGAACTGCCGATCGAGCGGCTCGCCCTCTACGAGCCGCCCCTCAAGCACGATCTCCACGATCCGATTGCCTGGCTTCCCCGGTACGAACGTGAGCTGTCCCGTGGCCGCACCGCCGCCGCGTTCACCACCGTCGTGAAGGGCACGGGCGGCGCCCGCTTCCTGCCCCGGGCCGCGATGCTGCCGCTCGCCGGGCTGGCCGTGCGCAACTCCGGGATCGCGGAGCTGGTGCCGTCGATGCGCCTGGACGCGGCGGTGGTCGAGGGCGCGGCCGGCCCGCTGACCACGTATGCGAGCGTGACCGCGGAGACGTTGCTGCTCGGCGGGGAGCGCTCACCGGCGTACCTGAAAGCGGTCTTGAACGGTCTTGAACCGGTGCTGCCGAACGTGTCACGCGTGACGCTGGGCGGTGTCGGCCACCTCGCGGCGGACAACAGCGGCAGGCCCGCCCTGGTCGCCGCGGAACTGCGGAGGTTCTTCGAATAGCGAACCCCGTAGACTGGCGTTCCGTGAGCCTCACCATCGGAATCGTCGGCCTGCCCAACGTCGGCAAGAGCACCCTGTTCAACGCCCTGACCAAGAACGACGTGCTCGCCGCGAACTACCCGTTCGCGACGATCGAGCCCAACGTCGGCGTGGTCGGCCTGCCCGACGAGCGGCTGGGGAAGCTCGCCGAGCTGTTCGGCAGCGAGAAGATCCTGCCGGCGCCGGTGAGCTTCGTCGACATCGCCGGCCTGGTCCGGGGCGCGTCGAAGGGGCAGGGCCGGGGCAACGCGTTCCTCGCGAACATCCGCGACGCGTCCGCGATCTGCCAGGTGGTGCGCGCGTTCTCGGACCCGAACGTGCTGCACGTCGACGGCAAGGTGTCGCCCGCCGACGACATCGAGACGATCAACACCGAGCTGATCCTGGCCGACCTGCAGACGGTCGAGAAGGCGCTGCCGCGCCTGCAGAAGGAAGCGAAGCTCAAGAAGGAGAAGGCCGCTGCGGTGGCCGCCGCCGAGGCCGCGTTCAAGCTGCTCAACGACGGTGTCACGCTCTATCAGGGCGCCGCGGCCGCGGGCGTCGACCTGGACCTGCTGGGCGAGCTGCACCTGCTGACCACCAAGCCTTTCCTGTACGTCTTCAACGTCGACGAGGCCGAGCTGGGCAACGAGACGTTCCTGAACGAGCTGCGCGCGCTGGTCGCCCCGGCCGAGGCCGTGTTCATGGACGCGAAGATCGAGTCCGAGCTGATCGAGCTGGACGACGAGGAGGCGCTGGAGCTGCTCCAGTCCACCGGCCAGTCCGAGCCGGGCCTGAACCGGCTGATCCGCGTCGGGTTCGAGACGCTGGGCCTGCAGACCTACCTGACGGCCGGCCCGAAGGAGGCTCGCGCCTGGACCGTTCCGGTCGGCGCGACAGCTCCGGAGGCGGCCGGCGTCATCCACTCCGACTTCCAGCGCGGCTTCATCAAGGCCGAGATCGTCAGCTACGACGACCTGATCGCGGCCGGTTCCATGTCCGCAGCGAAGGCGGCCGGCAAGGTCCGCATGGAGGGCAAGGACTACATCATGAAGGACGGCGACGTGGTGGAGTTCCGTTTCAACGTGTAAGGGGTCCGGCCCTCGCCGCCAGGTGGGCGAGGGCTTGTCTCGCCCATGCCGGGTCGTCCGTTGGCAGTTTTCCTACTCATTTGACACACTTGAGCCATGGGCGACACGACGTACAGCATCGGGGAAGGGCCGGCGACGCGGGTGAGCCTGTCGCTGCCGGAGGGGACTGCCGAGGCGATCCGGGCACGGGTGGGTAAGCGGGAGTTCTCCGCGTTCATCACCGAGGCGGTCGAGCGGGAACTGCGCGGACAGATCCTCGATGAGTACCTGGCGGACTACGAGAGCCGCAAGGGGCCGGTCTCCGAACAGGCTCGTCAACGGGCGCGCCAGGTGTTCGACGAGGTGTTCGCCGAGGAGGAGGAATGGCCCGCCGCAAGCTGATCCATGGGGGGACCCTCGTCCTGGACAGCGAAGGGCTCTCGAAGCTGCTCGCCGACGACGACCAGGTTGTGGCGCTCGTCGCCGAGGCGCGCTCGCGCGGCATGGAGGTCGTGATCAGCGCACTCACGATCATCGAGGCTGTTCACGTGCGTACGAACAGGCCTCGCCTGAACTGGGTGCTCTCCGGGCTGCGTGTGGTCCCGGTGGGTGACGAGGAGGCGAGGGCGGCGTCGACGCTGCTGATGGAGGCCGGTCTGCACGGCCACAAGTACGCGATCGATGCGGCGGTCGCCGAGGCTGCGCTGCGCCAGCAACGCCCCGTGGTCATGTTGACGTCTGACATCGACGACATGGGCAAACTCTGTGCCGCCCGCATTCGGCTCGTGGCGGTCTGAAGCTGTGTCTCGCTGACTGTGCGACTACATCCACGGCCCTAGGATGCTGCTCCGCCGAGGGCGGCTTCAGTCAGACTCGAGTTCGCCGGGCAGCGGATGCGGGCGATCGGGCTGTAGCGGGTCGTCGGCTCAGTTCCCCGAGCCGGACACCAGCCCGTCCAGGTCAATGGCGATCGGGAACGGCCTGGAAATGCGCAATTCGGTGCGATGGATTCCGGTCGCTACGTAGGCCTGGGTCGGTCCGTCGATTTCGTAGGTATGGACGACCGGCGCCTCGTCCTCTTCCTCGACGATCCAGTAGTGCGCGATGCCGGCCTCCGCATATTTGCGCAGCTTGACCGTCCGATCACGGTGGGCCGATTCCGGCGAGACCACTTCGATGACCAGAAGCACCTGGGCAGGCACGAAAAACGTGGCATTCGTGTCGTATGGCTTCGAGACGGCCAGCACATCCGGCTCGGGCCGGTTCAGTTTGTCGAGCCGAATCGTGATCTCCCGCATGATCCCGATGTCGGCTGGTGCCTGTCCTCTGAGGGCTGTGCGCAGCTCGTCGACGACGATGGCGTGCCAGATTCGCTGGGGGGACATCATGAAGACGAGTGCTCCATCGATCAGCTCGGTGTGACGCGGTGCCTCGGGCAGATGGTCCAGGTCATCGGCGAACCAACCCTCGATGCGAGGCGGGCGCATCCACTCGGGCAGAGCTGATGTCATGGAGCAACCGTAACAGTCAGCGGGGTGTGGCGTTGTGGAGGCGAATGCCGCTGAAGCCCAGCGTGCTCTCGGTGACCTCGTCCTAGAACGGCCACAGGTTCGGCAGGATCCGGAGCTGGATTCCCGCCGCGGAGTGAACGTCGATCAGATCGTTGACCGTGGACGGGGCGTCGACCGCCCAGACTTAGGGCTCAGGCCGTTGAGCGGTGACCGCGACGTGCGGACGAAGCGGGTGATCGCCGGGTCTCGCCAGAAGTGGAGCACCTCACCGGGCGCGGGCTGAGCGGGCCCGGTGAGGTGCACGTGATCAGAGCCGGACGACCGAGCGGGCACCCTCGCCGCGCGCCATCCGCTCGAACGCGGCCGGCACGTCGGCCAGCTCGATCCGGTCGGTGATCAGGTGGTCGAGCGACAGCGTGCCGTCGAGCACGTCCCGGGCCAGGGCGGGCACCGCGATGTCCGGGTCCGCCTGGCCGTAGACGGAGGCTCGCAGGGTCCGCGCCGACGAGAAGATGTCGAGCGCCGCGATCTGCACCATGTCGTCGGCCGCGCCCATCCCGACCACGGTGACCTGCCCGCCGCGCCGGGTGGCCCGCCACGCCGCGCGGATCGTCGACGCCCGGCCGACGCATTCGATGGCGTGGTCGGCGCCGCGGCCTTCGGTGCGTACCCGGATGTCCTTGGAGAGCGCGTCCGACGAGACCACGAAGTCGGTCGCGCCGGCCGCCTCGGCGAGCCCTTTCTTGGCCTCGCTGACGTCGACCGCGATGACCTGCCCGGCGCCGGCCGCCCGGGCCGCCGCGACGACCGACAGCCCGACCCCGCCCAGGCCGATGACCAGCACCGATTCGCCCGGCTGCACGTCGGCGGTGTTGCGGACCGCGCCGGACCCGGTCAGCACCGAGCACCCGAGCAGCGCCGCCACCTCGAAATCCAGTTCCCGCGGTACGGCGATGACGGCGTTCTCCGGCGCGACGACCTGCTCGGCGAACGCGCCGAGGCCGAGCGTCACGTGCACCGGCGCGTCGTCGAGGGTGATCCCGTTCTCCAGGGCCGCGACGCCGGAGGACGTGGAGCAGAGCCACGGCTGCCCGTGGTCGCAGAACCAGCAGTTGCGGCACGGCGGCTGCCAGTTCAGCACCACGTGATCGCCGACCGCGGCCCGGGTGACGTGCTCGCCAACCTCGACGACCTCGCCGGACGCCTCGTGGCCGAGGACGAGCGGGTGCGGCGGCCGCAGCGTCCCGTTGATCATCGACAGGTCGGAGTGGCACACGCCGGCTGCCCGGACACGTACGCGAACCTGGCCGGGGCCGATCTCGGGCAGCCGCAGCTCCTCGACGGTGGCCGGGCCACCACCCTCGCGCACGACCAGTCCGGAAACGTAGTGGCTCATCGCTGGATCGCCTTCACCTGCTGGAACTCCTCCAGGCCGAACTGCCCGAGCTCCCGGCCGACGCCGGACTGCTTGTAACCGCCGAACGGGGCGAACGGGTTGAACGAGCCACCGTTCACGTCGATCGCGCCGGTGCGGATCCGGCGGGCCACGGCGAGCGCGTGCTCGTCGCCGCCCCAGACCGCGCCGGCCAGACCGTACTTGGAGTTGTTGGCGATCGTGACCGCCTCGTCGTCGGAGTCGAACGGGATGATCGACAGGACCGGCCCGAAGACCTCCTCCTGGGCGAGCTCGCTGTCCGGGTCGACGTCGGCGAAGACGGTCGGCGCCACGAAGTGCCCGGTGGCCGGCAGCGGCGCGTCCAGCCCGCCGGCGACGAGCCGGGCGTCGGCGCGCTCGATGAACCCGCGGACCCGGTCGCGCTGGGCGGCGGAGACGAGCGGGCCGATCCGGGTGCCGGCGTCGAACGGGTCGCCGGGGGTGTAGCCGCCGGCCGTCTTGGCCGCCAGCTCGACCGCCTCGTCGTAGTGTCTGCGGTGCACCAGCATGCGGGTCCACGCCGTGCACGTCTGGCCGGAGTTCAGGAACGCGTTGCCGACCCCGACCTTGACCGCCTTGACCAGGTCGGCGTCGTCCAGGATCACGTTCGCGGACTTGCCGCCGAGCTCCAGGCTGACCTTGGCGATCCGGTCGGCGGCGGCGCGGGTGATCGCGCGGCCGGTCGCGGTCGAGCCGGTGAACGAGATCATGTCGACGTCCGGGTGGCCGGCGATCGCCGCGCCGACGGCCGCGCCGGTACCGGTGATCAGGTTGAGCACGCCGGGCGGCAGGCCGGCCTCGTCGGCCGCGTCGAACAGCAGGTACGCCACCAGGGGCGTCAGTTCGCTGGGCTTCAGCACGACCGTGCAGCCGGCCGCGAGCGCCGCTCCGACCTTCGCGACGACCTGGTGCAGCGGGTAGTTCCACGGGGTGATCGCGCCGACCACGCCGGCCGCCTCGCGCACGATCAGCGAGTTGCCGATCGTCTGCTCCTCGACGGGGGCGAGCGCCAGGTCGGCGTACCCCCGCAGGACCGTCAGGGGCAGGCCGGCCTGGACCGCCTGGGCGATCTTCAGGGGTGTGCCGAGCTCCTGACCGACGGTCCGGGCGATGTCCGCGGCGCGTGCCGCGAGGGCCTGGTGCAGGCGGTCCAGATGGGCGCCACGCTCGGCCATCGGGAGCGCGGACCAGCTGTCGAACGCCCGCCGGGCGGCGGAGACCGCGAGGTTCACGTCTTCCGGCGTGCCGGCCGGGACGTGCCCGATCACCTGCTCGGTGTACGGGTTCTCCACCTCGATCCGGTCGCTGGACTGCGGCGGCACCCATGCGCCACCGATGTAGAGCTGTTCGCGGAATTCCGACGTCATCGGCGTACCCCCTGGTCGTAGTGGTCGGACAGGCCGGCGATGAGCACGTCCAGCCCGAGTTCGAACGCGCCCTCGTCGACCGCGGCGCGATGGGCCGGCAGTTCGTGGGCGCGGTGCAGGTGCGGATAGCGGTCGTACAGCTCCGGGTCGTTGTCGAAGCCGAGCGCGAACGAGCCGAGCGCCGACCCGGTGATCAGGTAGCGCATGAGCGCGCCGATGTGGGTGGCCCGCGACCGGGACCATCCGGCGTCGATCAGGGCGCCGTAGACGGCCTCGGCCATGGCCAGCCCGTGCGGCCGGCGGCCGGGACCGGTGGCCAGGACCGGGACGATGTTCGGGTGGGCGGTGAGCACCGCGTGGTACGACTTCGCCCAGAGCCGCAGCCCTTCCCGCCAGTCGCAGTCGGCGAACACGTCGATGTCCACCTGCGCGACCACCGCCTCGGCGACCGCGTCGACGATCTCCGCCTTCGTGGCGAAGTGGTTGTAGAGCGACGGGCCCTGCACGCCCAGCTCGGTCGCGAGCCGTCGCATCGACAGCGCGTCCAGGCCTTCGGCGTCGATCAGGGTCGCGGCGGCCTCGACGATGCGCTCCCGGGTGAGCAGCGCCTGTCGTGGCCTTGCCATGTTGGCAACTCCCTGGAAATCGGAAATCAACACTGGACGCGCAAAAACTTACGCCGCTAGTTTATGCGCAAGCTGCGACGTACATCACTCGGAGGGGAACCAGCATGACGACACTGTCCCTGGCGACAGTTCTGGCGGAGAGCGCGCGCCGGTACCCGGAGAAGGTGGCGGTGGTCGACGCGGGCGCCCGGATCACGTACCGCGAGTTGTGGCAGCAGGCCCGGGAGTACGCGGCGGGCCTGCAGGAGCTGGGCATCGGCCCGGGCAGCACGGTCGCCGTGATGCTGCCGAACGTCGCCGACTTCCCCCGGGTCTACTACGCGGCGCTGACCGTGGGGGCCCGGGTCGTGCCGGTGTCGCTGCTGCTGCAGCCCGAGGAGGTGGCCTACGTCCTCGCCGACAGCCAGGCCGACCTGATCGTCACGCACTCCGCGTTCCTGCAGGTGGGAGCGGCCGCGGCGCAGATCTCCGGCACGCCGCTGGTGAACGTCGGCCCGTTGCCGGCCGAGTTGCCGAACCCGCCGCGGCGCCTGGAGGAGGTAGCGGCCGGCGTCCCGGCGCTGCACACCTACGTGACCCGTCAGGCCGAGGACATCGCGGTGATCCTCTACACCAGCGGCACCACGGGCAAGCCGAAGGGCGCCCTGCTCACCAACCTCAACCTGGTGATGAACGCCGCGGTCAACGTCTTCGACGTGCACCCGATCACCGGCGAGGACGTGGTGCTGGGCTGCCTGCCGCTGTTCCACACGTTCGGCCAGACGGTCGGGATGAACGCGACGTTCCGGCTCGGCGGGACCCTCGTGCTGCTGCCCCGGTTCTCCGGCGAGGCGGCGATCGAGCTGATCCTGCGGGAGAACGTGTCGATCTTCCACGGGGTGCCGACCATGTACATCGGCCTGCTCGAGGCGGCGGCGAAGGCGGAGCGCCTGCCCAAGCTCAAGCTCTGCGTCTCCGGTGGTGCGTCGTTGCCGGTGGCGGTGCTCGAGCGCTTCGCCGAGACGTTCGGGTCGCACATCTGGGAGGGCTACGGGCTGTCCGAGACGTCACCGACGGCAACGACCAATCAGCCGGCGTACGGCGCCAAGCCCGGCACCGTCGGGCATCCGATCTGGGGCGTCGAGGTGGAGATCGCGCGCCCCGAGGTGCCGGAGCGCATCGAGTTCCTGCCGACGGGCGAGATGGGGGAGATCGTGATCCGCGGTCACAACATCTTCGCCGGTTACCTGAATCGGCCGGAGGCCACCGCGGAGGCCATCGTGGACGGCTGGTTCCGTACCGGTGACCTGGGCGTGAAGGACGACGAGGGGTTCATCAGCATCGTCGACCGCACCAAGGATCTGATCATCCGGGGCGGCTTCAACGTCTACCCGCGCGAGGTGGAGGAGGTCATCGCCCGGCACCCGGCGATCCAGCAGGTCGCGGTCATCGGGGTGCCGGACGGGACGCACGGCGAGGAGATCTGCGCCGTGGTGGTCCTGGAGGACAAGGGCTTGACCGAGCAGGAGCTGATCGACTGGTCGCGCGAACGGCTGGGCAAGCACAAGTACCCGCGGCAGGTCCGCTTCGCCGAGTCGCTCCCGCTCGGGCCCAGCATGAAGGTCCTCAAGCGGGAGCTGCGCAAGCAGTACTCGGTTTAGGCCAGCAACGCCGGGAGCTCGGCGACGATCGGGACGTCGGCGGGCAACCACGGGACACTGTTCAACTGGTCCACGGCCAGCCAGCGCATGGCGGAATGCTCCAGCGCCTCCGGAACGCCGCCGTCGAGCACCTCGACGGCGTAGACCCGGAGCACGGCCCGGCCGTGGGCCAGCGGCACGTCCGGGCCGACCCGCTCGCCGACCTCGACGGCGATGCCGAGCTCCTCGGCGCATTCCCGGGCCAGCGCCTGCTGGTCGCTCTCCCCGGGCTCGACCTTGCCGCCGGGGAACTCCCATTTGCCGGCCGCCTCCGGCGGGGCGCTGCGCTGACAGGCGAGCACCCGCCCGCCCGCGATGATCACCGCGGCCACAATCACCCTGGGTGACGGCGCGGGTTTGACGTACTGTTCCGACGGCATGAGAAACAAGATCGCACAAAACTCGGCCGATCAGGTTGCCCGAGCCGCCCCGATCGTCCCCCAAACACGGATATGTGGGCGTGGACATCACTGTCCCAACGGACGAGACTGTGCGTACCGACCATGACGACACGGCGACAGTTCGGCCACAAGCCGGCAACAACGCTTTGGGGGGTGGTGCCATGCGGGCTAGAAAACGCCGGAACAACACCGGCTCGGACTATCTGAGCGACGCCCTTGCGGTGTTGGGCGGCTGGACCCGGGACGGCGTGCAGCTACGTCGCGATCTCGCGTGCGACGACAGTCAGCATGCCGCGCTGACCGAGCGGATCAAGGTGGCGGCGGACACCCTCGCGATCAGGCCGGTGATCCGGCGCGTCGATGGGCACACGCAGATCTGCCTGGGTGACCGCGACGGCGAGGCCATCACGGACGGTGAGGTCACGCTGGCGGCCCGCATCGAGGATTTCTACCGGACCGTGCTCGAACATCCGTAGGGATCCCGGCTACGCTGCGCCGCATGGCAGACGAGATCTATGACAACAAGGGCCAGCTGGAGCAGGTTCGCAGTGGCCTGCTCGAGGGTGAGACGGTCATCGCCGTCTACGACGCGATCGGGGTGGGCACCGGCTTCATCGGCCTGACCAACCGCCGGATCATCATCCAGGACAAGTCGTTCGTCGGTAAGAAGTTCGCGATCACGAGCATCCCCTACGGCAAGGTGAGCTCGGTCAGCGTCGTCAGCAACAAGAGCTGGGCCGGCCAGTTCTTCTCCAGTGGCGAGATCGCCATCACGGTCGGGCAGCACGTGTACGAGGTCGAGTTCCGCGGCTCCGACAAGGCCCAGCACGCACACAACCTGATCCTCAGCCTCGCCTCCTGACCCCGGCCTGGGGTGCCGGCCGTTCGGCCCGCGTCCGGCGGCCGGACGGGGGATACGGCATGCCAAACCGGGCCGGCCGCGAGCGGGATTCGCCGGCAACTGTTGCCGGTGCCGGCCGGGTCGCAGCATGCTACCGGGAGGTCCATCCCGATCTGTCGATGCTCCGCCCCTGGAGGCGATCACCGATGCTGGCTCACCTGCAGAAGCCGCTGACGCGACGACCGAGCCGCGAACTGCTCGGCAGCGATCCGAGTCCCGCGCCGATGACCGGTGGCGGGGGAGGGGGCCCGTCGCATCGGCCGGCCGTGTTCCCCGGCGCGCACGCGGTCGCGATGGCGTTGCTGCTCTCGGCCGTGCTCGTCGGCCTGGCCACCGTCGCGTTGCACTGACCTCCGGCGCGGGTCGATCGGCCGTCACCGGCCGGTCAGTTGGGATACTCCGGGAGCACCCGGGTCGGCAGCGGCGTCTCGGCCACGGAGCCGTCGGCGGCGCGCTTGAGCTCGTACCCCCGAGGCCCTTCCCGATCCGAGACGACCTCCTCCAGCGAGGTCCCCCGGTACACCAGCCCGGCCCCGTCGTCGGTGGCGAAACCGTCGCCCAGGGTGCCGTTCCCGATCAGCTCGTGCATCTTCGGCCGGCGCTGCTCCTCGGCGTCGTAATGCACCCCGTTGCTGTACGGCAACCAGCCCAGCCCGTCCGTGAACCCGCGCAGCCGCAGCCCGAAGCTGTCCGTGCTGCCGCCCTGGTGCCAGCAGATCGACCCCGCCGACACGCCGCTCATCACGACGCCGGCCTGCCACGCCTCGTGCAGGATCTCGTCGAGCCCGTGCACCCGCCACACCGCGCACAGGTTCGCCACGCTGCCGCCGTCGACCCAGATCACGTCCTGCGCGAGCAGGTGCGCGCGGATGTCCTCGATGTTCGGCATCGGGAACAGCTGCAGGTGGGAGACGGTGAACTTGGTCCCGGCGAAGGCCGAGTAGAACGCGCCGATGCGGGCGTCGGGGTCGCCGGTGGCCTGGGTCAGCACGCAGATCTTCGGGGCCTTCGTGGCGTTGGCCAGCTCCGCCGCGAAGTGGTGGATCCGGCCCGGCTGGATGTCGAAGTTGCCACGCCGGCCGCGCTGGAAACTCGCGCTGGTGGCCAGAATGGTGGGAATGTCCGCGGTCATCGCATCATCATGGCGCACGCCTCGGTCGTCTCCAGCACCAGATCCGCGGCGATGTCGATGGCGAGCGTGAGGCGCAGCGGATCGTTGGTGATCGCGGCGAACGCGGCGTCGACACGCTGCGGGAACTTCGCCGGCGCGCCCGGCAGCCGCCCGGCCGCGGCCACCGCGCCCTTCTCGTTGATCAGCCACTGCCCGGCCGCGCCGTGCAGCGCGTGCGCGCACACGCCGACCAGCCGGAACAGGCAGCCCGCGACGTAACTCGTGTCGAGGCGCGAGACGCCCTTGCGGGCCAGCCCGACCAGGAAGTCCGCCTCCCAGAGCCCGGAGACCAGCGCCTCGGCCAGCGGCCCCGGATAGACCTGGACGCGGCGTCGCAGCGTGGTCAGCTCCCCGGTCGGGTCGCTCAGGACGCGCCCCAGGGCCAATTCGCCCGCGTACGCGAAATCCGGCACCCCGAGTGGATGGCCGCCCTGCGCGTGGAACTCGTACCGGCCCTGCTCCGCCTGTGACCAGCACTGATGCACGCGGTCCAGGTCTCGGTAGATCCAGTCCACCGGGTGATCGCCGATCCGGAGCCAGCCGCCGCCGTCCACCCACGGCCCCCACTCGCCGGGCGCCGTGACCCGCGCCTTGTCCCCGGCCACCGCGACGGCCAGCTCGCCGAGCCGGTCGGTGTCGAACGGGGCCCGGTAGTACAGGCCGAGATCGGTGTCGGACTCCGCCGCGTGGGTCTGCCGGGCCCGGCTGCCGCCCAGCACGACCCCGACCACCCCGGGGACGGTGAGCAGGCGCTGGGCCATCTCGGTCAGTTCGGCGTCGGTGAGGGCCATGCGGCAAGCCTATGACCGGTTCAGCACGTCGTGGCGGGTTCCAGCCTGGTGTCGGCCACCGCGTCCGGGTCGAGCAGCGCGAGGTCCTCGTCGGTGAGCACGCGCGGGCCGGTCTCGTCGATCGTGGCCGACGGGGTGGGGTCGGTCGGGCCGGTCTCCTGCGGGCAGGCGCTGCGGGACAGCGGCAGGCACCAGTCCAGCAGGTTCTCGCAGCTCCTCTGGACGCCGAGGACGATCACGCGCTCCTCGGGCTGCCGGGTGATCGTGGTGTCCAGCAGCCGCCGGCCGGACGGCTTCCCGTCGACGAGGGTGACCTGGTAACGGATCGTGCGCTCGCCCGGCGCTCCCATGGTCCGCACCTGGCGGAAGCCCTGCGGCAGCGTGTCGTCGCGGACCACCCGGGTGCGGAACGGGATGGGTTGCGTCTCCACGTCGGTCCGGGTGGTGACGGCCGGTTTCGCCGCTGTCCGGCTCGCCCCGGCCGGCTTGTCCGCCGCCGGCTTCTCCGCGGTCGTGCGGGACGATCGGGGCACGCGCGGGGCGGTCCGGTCCGCCGGGTCCTCGGCCCGGACCCGGCTGAGCTCGCTGCCGGTTCCCGCGGGCCGGCCGGCGACCGGCGGCGCGGGCGGCGCGGGCTGCACAGGGACGTGTGCCTGCCGCCGGGGCGGCGGCTCGGCGGCGGCCGCTTCCCGGCTGACGATCTCCGGGTCCTCCTCCAGGCGTGCGGCGCCGGGGTCCGCGGCCAGGGTCTGCTCGGCTGTCTGGGCGGGTTCGTCGCTGTTGTCCAGCACGGCCGCGGTGGCCAGACCGCCGCTGATCAGTGCCAGCAGCGCGCTGGTTCCGGCGAGCATGCGGACACCGAACGGCAGACGGGCCCACCAAGACTTTCGTGGCACCTCGAGCAGATGCTGCATTGAGTCACTAGTTGTCTGGTTTTGCACCAAAGCATTGTGACTTGTCCGGAAGGAAAGACAACGCAACGACAGTCCCCCGAAATGCTGACCGCCGGTGCCCGCAACCCTTCTGGCGCGTTCCCTCTACGAGGCGAAATCTCGCCGTTCGCGCCCGGGGCAGGCGGATGCGGGGTCGCCGTACGATCGCAGGATGCCACCAGCATCCGGAACTCCCGTCCCCTTGAGCCCGGAGGAGGAGGCGGTGATGCGCGCCCTCGGCCGGTTCCTGCTCGTCATGCCGCGCGCGCTGGACGCCGACTTGATGCACGAGCAGCGCATGTCCCTCAGTGAGTACTCGGTGCTGCGCCACCTCTCCGAGACACCCGGCCGGCTGATGCGGATGAGCGAGCTCGCCGCGGCGTGCGACATGTCACTGAGCGGGATGACCCGGCTCGCGGCGAAACTGGAGTCGCTGGGCTACCTCAAGCGGATCCGGTGCGAGGAGGACGCGCGCGGCGCGAACGCGGTGCTCACCGACGACGGCCTGGCACGCCTGCGCGAGGCGTGGCCGACCCACCTGGACAGCGTCCGGCGGCACATCTTCGACCACCTGGGCGAGCTGGACCTGAAGAAGCTCGCGGCCGCGTTCTCCGCGATGGCGACGGACTAGCCGGTGTCTCGCGGCCGCTTCCGAGCGTGCTCCGGGCCAGGCCGCAGCCCCGGTCGCACCACGTAACCCGCCTAACCCGTCGCCGCGGATGCGCGGGGCGCGGTGACCAGGACGCGTTCGTAGCACTTCGACATCGGCGCGCCGACATACTTGCCGTACAACGGGATCTCCCGGTAGCCCTCGCGCTCGTAGAAGCGGATCGCCTCGGGCTGCGCCGTCCCGGTCTCCAGCCGCATCGTCGTCCAGCCGCGCCGCCTCGCGGCGTCCTCGAGCGCCCGCAGGACCGCGGTGGCGACGCCGGAGCCACGGCTCGCCGGTGACACGTACATCCGCTTGATCTCGACGCTGTGGTCGTCGAGCTGCCGCAGGGCGCCGCAGCCGACCGGCTCGCCGTCGCGCGTCGCGACCAGGAAGACGTCGATCTCGGACGCTTCCGGGGCGCCGCCGGGCTCGTGGTCGTCGCAACCGTAACGGGCGTCCAGCTCGGCGCGTTGCGCCTGACGGAGCGCGACGCCGGCCGGGTCGTCCCAGGGCCGTTCCTCGATCGTCAAGGTCATGGCTGCCACCGTACGGGCGAATCGGCTCTTCGCTGTTTCGTCTTCCTCAACGCAGCGCGGGGAAGATTGTGCCGGCCACCAGCGCCCCGGCCAGGGCCCCGACCACCACCTGGGCGGGGGTGTGCGCGGTCAGCCGGACCCGAGCCCAGCCGCCGAGCACCACCAGCGGCGCGCCGAGCAGCGCCACCGGCCCGTAGATCGCGGTCAGCGTGGCCAGCGCACCGGCCGCCACCCCGGCGTGGATCGACATCTTCCACCAGTGCGTGACCAGCGCGAAGATCACCAGCCCGCTGCCGCCCGCGACGAGCAGCGCCAGCACCTCGCGGGGTGCGCCGAGCAGCACCAGCACGATCAGCCCGGCACCCAGCGACGCGATCCCGAAGAGCAGCGGCAGCCGGCGGGCGGCCCGGTCCGGGATGTGGTGGTCGGTGAGGCGACCGGTCCGCACCCCGTGCAACACGTAACCCAGCGGGATGACCGCCGCGAAGATCGCGCCCGGCAGCCCCCACCAGCGGGAGACCCCGGGTTCCTCCCCGGCGTGCCACCCCACGGTGACCAGCAGCGCCGCGACCAGCACCGCCGGCGCGAGAACTTCGGAGACGATACGAGCGATCCGCTCACTCACAGTCGGCCCGGCGTTGATCACGCCTCATTCTGGCAGGCCGGGGCCGTTTCCCCGATGATCATCGCCGTGGGGCGCAGATCAGCGCTGTCCGATCAGGATGCGGCCGACCTCCGGCGCGTTGGAGCCGAGCACCGGTCGCAGGACGGCTGCCACGTCCTCCGGGGTCGACGCGGAGCCGAGGGCCCGCAGCACCTCGGCCGCGGTCGCGGCCGGCACGCCGGACAGGTCGACCGGCTCCCCGAGGATGCCGTGCAGGTAGTCCCGCCAGTTGCGCGCCCGCCGGTCCTCGGCCGACGGGCCGGACGCCTTGCCGGTGGCCGCCCGGTACGCCTCGGACAGCACGAACGTCAGTGCGTCGATCGAGCCGGCCTTGACCTGGCCGGTGATGAAGCTCTTGTCATCGCTGTTCAACGGCATGTCGTCCCCTTCCAGCCCCCAGGGGCCGGTGTCCTGCTCCTGCGCGGTCGTGTACCGGGCCGAGAAGTGGGCGTGGCCGGTGTGCGGGTCCTTCGTCGACGTGTAGGGCCGCCACTTCCAGTTCCCGATGTCCCGGTTGGCGATCTGCCGGTTCCAGATCACGTACTGCAGCCGGTCGTCCTCGCCACGGCGGTGCCGGTCCACGATGCCCTTGACCGCCGCGTCGAACCAGGCCGGACCACCCGGCCACGGCCCCGAACTGTCGATGTCGAGCGCGTGCACCTCGTTCTTCGAGTCCGCGTCATGGTCACGCAGGATGTCCGAGTCCTCGTCCGGCGTGTGATCGGAAGCGGACGTGTGGTTGCCGTCCCCGATCGCGCCGTCCGAGCTCCGGTCCCGCCGCGGGGCCACCGCGGTGAACTCGGCCCGCAGCGACACCAGGCACGGCACCAGAACCCATTCGGACATCGGTTACCTCCCGGCAGCGGTCGTTCGTATACGGGACGAACGTTCCCACGAGCCGGGGGCGGTCAGCCGCACTCCGCGTGCACCGGGTCACCCGATGGAGTCCCCGATCCCGCCGATTCCCCTCGAACGGGGTCGCCGAGCTGGCACCGAGGGCTGTTTCCCGCCGGGTTTCCAACCGTGAGTGCCAGCCGCGGGTGGTGAGCTGGCACTGAGGGCTGTTTCCCGCCGGGTTTCCGACCGTGAGTGCCAGCCGCGGGTGGTGGGCTGGCACTGAGGGTTGTTTCCGGCCGGGTTTCCGACCGTGAGTGCCAGCCGGCGATGCCGTGGTCGCACCGCGGGCCGGCGACCGTGGCATCTCGGCACCGCGACCGGCGGAAACCACCGCGACCACCAGCCCACGCCGCCTGGCGAGCACCCCGGCCACCGGCCACCGGCGACCGGCCACCGGCCACCGGCGACCGGCCACCGGCCACCGGCGACCGGCCGCCGGCCGCCGGCCACCGGGCAGCAACCATTGGCGAAGCGAGCCCGGGAGCCCGACCCGTCAGGACAGCAGCGACCGCACGCTGCGGGCGAGAGCCGCCTGCGCCGCCTCCACGGGCAGGCCCATCGCCTCGCGCCAGGTCGACCACGTAGGCCACAGGCTGATCGCGGTCAGCGCGTTCAGCAGATCCTCGTCCGTCCCGATCTCCTCCGGGAACGTGCTGGTCAGCTCGTCACGGACGCGGGCGACGTGCAACCGGCGGTAGCGCTGCAGCGCGCTGGAGAACGGCTCCTTCAGCGCGGACGCCCGCGCCGTTGGGCCGATCTCCTCCAGCATCCGGGCCCGCTGCCGGCTGAACGTCTCGATCCGCTCGGCCAGCGGCAGCTCCGGCGGGATCGACCGGTACGACGCGTCGCGCTGCTCCAGGACCCGCTGCCCGCTGGCCGCCATCAACGCCTCCATGTCGGCGAAGTGGCTCCACAGCGCGCGCAACGAGACCCCGGCGAGCTTGGCGATCCGGTCCGCCGTGGGGCGCAGGTCGCCCTCGGCGATCAACCGGAGGTGGGCGTCGACGATCGCGTTACGTGTCCTCTCGGACCGTGCGGTGCGACCGTCGACGCGCGGTGGTGTGGTCACTGACGACTCCGGTAACGGTTCAGCTCCCGCCGGGCCAGCGAGCGCTTGTGCACCTCGTCGGGGCCGTCGGCGAGACGCAGCGTGCGGGCCGACACCCAGAGGTGGGCGAGCGGCGTGTCCTGGCTGGTGCCGAGCGCGCCGTGGGCCTGGATCGCCTTGTCCAGGATCCACTCGACGGTCTGCGGCACCACGATCTTGATGGCCTGGATCTCGGTGTGCGCGCCCTTGTTGCCGACGGTGTCCATCAGCCACGCGGCCTTGAGCACGAGCAGGCGGGCCTGCTCGATCCGGACCCGGGACTCGGCGATCCAGTCCTGGATCACGCCCTGCTCGGCGAGCGGCTTGCCGAACGGGGTGCGCTCCAGCGCTCGCCGGCACATCAGCTCCAGGCCGCGCTCGGCCATGCCGATCAGCCGCATGCAGTGGTGGATCCGGCCGGGGCCGAGCCGCGCCTGGGAGATCGCGAAGCCGCCGCCCTCGACACCGATCAGGTTGCTCGCCGGCACGCGGACGTTCTCGAAGAGCAGCTCGGCGTGGCCGCCGTGGTCGCCGTCGGTGTAGCCGAAAACGGTCATGCCGCGCTTGATCGTGAGGCCCGGGGTGTCCCGCGGGACCAGGATCTGGCTCTGCTGGACGTGCCGGTCGGCGTCCGGGTCGGTCTTGCCCATCACGATGAAGATCTTGCAGTTCGGGTTCATCGCGCCGGTGATGTAGAACTTGCGGCCGTTGATGACGTACTCGTCGCCGTCCCGTTCGATCCGGGTGCCGATGTTCGTCGCGTCGGACGACGCGACCTGCGGCTCCGTCATCGCGAAGGCGGACCGGATGGAACCCTCCAGAAGCGGCTTCAGCCACTGCTCCTGTTGCGCCGGGGTGCCGAACTCGGCGAGCACCTCCATGTTGCCGGTGTCCGGCGCGTTGCAGTTCAGGGCGGGCGGCGCGATCGCCGGGCTGCGGCCCATGATCTCGGCCAGCGGCGCGTACTGCAGGTTCGTCAGCCCGGCGCCGTGCTCCCCGGGCAGGAAGAGGTTCCAGAGCCCGGCGGCTTTCGCCGCGTTCTTCAGATCCTCCAGTACGGGCGGTGCCTCCCACCCGTCCCCGCCGGCGTGATACTCGTCCTCGGCCGGGTACACGTGCTCGTCCATGAACGCGAGCAACCGCTTACGGTAGTCCTCGGTGGTCGCGTCGAACTCGAAGTCCATCAGTGTCCTTCCAGCGCTCGGTGGCCCTGCTCGACCAGCGCGGGCACCATCGCGCCCACCGTTTCGAAGCCGGCGCCGACGGTCTGGCCCTTGGTGTAGCGGTAGTGCACGCCCTCCAGAATGACGGCGAGCTTGAACGCGGCGAACCCCACGTACCAGTGCAGGTCGCTGACGTCGCGGCCACTGCGCTGCGCGTAGCGGGCCGACATCTCGTCCAGCGAGGGATGGCCGGGCAGGTCGATCGAGGCGAACGGCTTGCCGTCGGAGATGAGCAGCGGCCGGCCGGCGTAGACGAGCATCAGGGCGAGGTCGCTGAGCGGGTCCCCGAGCGTCGACATCTCCCAGTCCAGCACCGCTTTGACCTGCTGGTTCTCGCCGATTAGCACGTTGTCGAGCCGGAAGTCGCCGTGCACCACGGCGCCCGGGCCACCGGCCGGGATGTCCGTGGCCAGCCGCGCGTGCAGCTCCTCGATGCCGGACAGCTCACGGCTGCGGGACGCGTCGAGCTGCTGCTTCCAGCGGCGCACCTGACGGGCGTTGAAACCCTCCGCCTTGCCGAAGTCGCCCAGCCCGATCTCGCCGGGGACCAGGGCGTGCAGGTCGGCCAGGGTGTCGACGAGCGTCATAGTCAGTGCGCCGATGTCGACCTTCTCCAGGTCGGCGGCGTCCCGGTAGATCTTCCCGTCGACGTGCTCCATGAGGTAGAACGGCGCCCCGATGACCTCGGCGTCGGTGCACAGCCGCACCGGCCTCGGCACCGGGAAGCCCGCCTTCGACAGCGCGTCGAGGACCTTGTGCTCACGAACCATGTCGTGCGCGGTCGGCAGCACGTGACCGAGCGGCGGCCGGCGCAGCACCCAGCGGTTCGTCCCGTCGGTCACCGCGTACGTCAGGTTCGACCGGCCGCCCGCGAACATCGTCCCGGTCAGCGGCGGGCTGTCCAGATAGGCCTGGAGTTTCTCCAGGTCGAGACCCTTCATGACGACGCTCGCTGTTCGAAGCCACGCTGCATCTTGTTCATGCCACCCAGCCAACGGTCGGGATCTGCCGCGCGCAAGCGGTAGTACTCCGCGACTTCGGGATGCGGCAGGATCAGGAACTGATTCCCCTGTACGGACCCGGCGACCAGATCCGCCACGGCGGACGGCTCCAGGGCGCCCTCGGCGAGCAGGGCCGCGCTGCCGCTGCCACGGGCGTCTCCACCGGTCAGCATGTCGGTGCGAACCCCTTGCGGGCACAGGGCCTGGACGATCAGACCCCGATGCGCGTACGTGGCTCGCAGCCATTCCGCGTACGCCAGAGCCGCGTGCTTGGTCACCGAGTAGGTCGCGCTGCCCAGCAACGTCAGCAGTCCCGCGGCGCTCACCGTGATCAGCAGCCGCTTCGGCGTTCCGGAGTCCAGCCAGGTGGGCAGCAGGGCGCGGGTGACGTAGACGTGCGACATCACGTTCACCCCGAAGTCGCGGTCCCACTGCTGGTCCGGGGTGTTCTCGTCACCGGCGCTGAGGACGCCGGCGTTCGAGCAGAACAGGTCGATGCCGCCCAGTTCCTTCTCGGCGGTCGCGACCAGAGCGCGTACGTCGGCCTCGGAAGCCACATCGGCGGCGACCGCGACCGCGCCGATCTCCTCGGCCACCGCGGAGGCCGCGGCGGGGTTGATGTCGCTGACCACGACCTGCGCGCCGTCCGCGGCGAAGCGCCGTGCGAGGGCCGCGCCGATGCCGCCGCCGGCGCCGGTGACGACGACCCGGGTCACTCGACCACCCCGCTCAGGGTGACGCCGCCGTCGATCACGATGGTCTGCCCGGTGATCCACGACGCGTCGGGGGAGCAGAGGAACGCGACAGCGCCGGCCACGTCCTCGGGCGCGCCCAGCCGCTTGAGCGGGTAGGTCGCGGTGACCTGCTCCTCGCGGCCCTCGAAGAGCGCAGCCGCGAAGCGGGTCTTCACGACGGCCGGTGCGACCGCGTTGACCCGGATCTTCGGGGCGAGCTCGACGGCGAGCTCCTCGGTGAGGTGGATCAGCGCGGCCTTGGTGGTGCCGTAGAACGCGATGCCGGGCGCCGGGCGCACGCCCGAGACCGACGAGATGTTGACGACCGAGCCGCCGCCGGCGAGGCCACCGCGCAGCGCCTCTTGCACCCAGCCGAGCGTGCCGATCAGGTTGACCTCGGCCATCTTGCGCGCGGCGTTGAGGTCGAGCTGGGCCAGCGGCCCGTACGCCGGGTTGATGCCGATGTTGTTGATCAGGGTGGTGACCGGCCCGAATGCGTCGTTGACCTGGTCGATCACGGCTGCCCGGTGGCCCGCGTCGTCGCCCTTGCCCGCCACCCCGAGGGCGACCCCGGGGCCGCCCAGCTCCTTCACCGCTGCCGCCAGGGCGTCCGCGTCGCGTCCGGTGATCGCGACCTTCGTGCCCTGGGCCACGAAGCGTTGCGCGATGGCGAACCCGATTCCCCGGCTTGCCCCGGTCACGATCGCCACTTGGTCCGCCATCGCACTACCTCCATAGCTTGTTTATGCACTCAGAGTGCGGATATTACGCTGCCGGGATCCCGTTCTGCGGGGGTGTCACGGGTTGACCGGTGAAGGGCTGCACCGCGCCGTCGCCGTCGTCGGTGGTGTACGCCTGGCCGAAGAAGACCGCCTTGCCGCCCTGGACCTTGGTCAACTGCTCACCGCCGTACCCCGAATGATCTTTGTCGGAGAAGCGCAGCGGGACCAGCCCCGGGCCCTGGAAACCGTTCTTCTTGACCGCGGCGGTGATGCCGTCCCGGGTCAGATCCTTGCCCGCGGCCTGCAGCGACTGCACGAGAAGGTACGCCGCGGACATGCCGTAGACGACGTTGTTGTCGAACTCCGCACCGGCGTTGTACTGGTCGTTGACCTTCTTGAACAGCTGGATCCAGGGGCTGGTGTCGTCGGTGTTGAGCGGCAGATAGTTCGCCGAGACGACGCCCTCCAGCAGCGGTGCCGCCGCGCCCAGCGCCTTGCCGACCGTGGCCGGGTCGGAGCCCACGTTGCTGACCACGAACTGCGGCTTGAAGCCGATCTTCGCGGCGGTGCCGATCGAGAGGGCGGTGAAGCCCGGGATCGTCGCCAGCAGGACGACCTCGCAGCCGGCCGACTTGAGCGCGCCCATCTGCGGGCCGACGTTCGGGTTGCTGGTCACGTACGTCTGCTTGGCCACGACCGCGCCCAGGATCTTCTCGATGCCGGCCAGGCTGTCCTGCCCGAAGTCGTCGTCCTGACCGAGGAAGCAGGCCTTCTTGCCGGCCAGGTTCTCCTTGACGTACGTGCCGAGGATCTTGCCCTCGACGGTGTAGTCGGGGTTGAAGCCGAACGTGCCCGGATACTTGTCCGGCTGGTTCCAGCTGCGGCTGCCACTGGCCACGAACAGGTCCGGAACCTTGTTGGTCTTCAGGAAGTCCAGCACGCCGGAGTGCGTCGGGGTGCCCAGACCGCCCATGATCGCGAAGACCTTGTCCTGCAGCACCAGCTCACGCACCACCTGCTGGGTGGTCGCCGGGTTGTAGGCGTCGTCCTTGACCTTGTAGGTGATCTTGCGGCCGTTGATCCCGCCGCCCGCGTTGACGAAGTCGAAGTAGGCCTTGGTGGCCGGCGCGATCTTGGAGTAACCCGCGGCGGCCGGCCCGGTCAGTGGCATGTGCGTGCCGAGAACGATCTCGGTGTCGGTCACGCCCGGGGTGGTTCCTCCGCTGCTGGAGGAGGTCGAGGACCCGTCGCAGGCCCCGGCGAACAAGAGGACGGCGAGGAACACCGCCGTGGTGCGTTTCATCGTTTCCTCCTGGATATCGTGGAAAATCGGATTGATGCGAGGCCGCCCGGGGCGGCAAGCATGACGACCACCAGCACCAGGCCGAAGATCACCAGGGCGAGGTTTCCCTCCAGGTGCTGCGAGCCGGAGCGTTCACCGGCGGTCTGCGCCAGCGCCGGCAGCAGGACCAGCAACAACGCGCCGCAGAGCGCGCCGGCCAGCCGGCCCAGGCCGCCGATCACGATCGCCATCACCAGGAACAGCGACAGCGTCAGGGGGAACGCCCCCGGCGAGACGCTCTGCGCGAGGAAGGCGAAGAGGGCGCCGGCCAGGCCGGCGCAGGCGGCGCTCACCACGAAGGCCAGCACCTGCGTACGGGCGACGTTCACCCCCGCGAGCCGGGCCGCGGTCTCGTCGTCGCGCACCGCGCGCAGATCCCGCCCGAACCGTCCACGCACGAGCATGGCCAGCAGGAACGTCGTGACCAGCGCGCCGCCCCAGCACAGCCACGCCTGCCACTGCTCCATCGGCAGCACCCCGGGTGGCGGGTCCAGCGCGATCGACAGGCCCATGTCGCTGCCGAGCGTCTCGTCGAACGTGCTGGTCACCGACGGGACGACGACCGCCACCGCGAGCGTGAGACCGGCCAGGTACGGGCCGCGCAGGCGAGCCGCCGCCAGCCCGATCACCACGCCCGCCAGAGTCGTGGTGATCAGGGCGGCGACGATGCTGAGCGGCATGTTCAGCCACTTGTTCTGGGCGAGCGCGAAACTGTACGCGCCCGTGGCCATCAGGGCGCCGTGCCCGAGCGACAGCTGCCCGTTCAGTCCGGTGAGGACGGTCAGGCCGGCGGTCACGGTGAAGTACGCGCCGACCGTGGCCAGCTGGTAGTTCCGGAACGGCGGCAGGACGTAGGTGAGCGCCACGACGAGCACCGCGCCGGCCACGGCGTACCAGATCGGATGCGGGTGTCTTCTGGGTTTCCGGGTGGTGGGCCGGGTCGTGGTGACCGGCCGCTTCTCCTTGATGTCCGTCATGCCAGCCTCGCCTTCGAACTGGAGAAGAGCCCGCCCGGCCGGCCCAGCAGGACCACGACCAGCAGCGCCAGCACCGCCATCGGGGCGACCGTCGCGCCCAGGTAACCGCTGACGTAGGAGAGCAGCAGCCCGACGACCAGCCCGCCGGTCACCGCGCCGATCGGGCTGTCCAGCCCACCCACCACGGCCGCCGTGAACGCCGACACGAACAGCACGTCCATGGCGTTCGGATTCAGGCCCAGCTCGGTCGGGACGACCAGCATCCCGGCGAGCGACCCGACCGCGGCGGCCAGCGCCCAGCCCAGCGTCAGCATGCCGCCGACCGGGACACCGAGCAGCCGCGACACGTCCGGGGCGAACGCCGCGGCACGCATGCGCAGGCCCACCGACGTACGCGTGAAGAGCACCGTGAGAGCGACGACCACCGCGCCCACCGCGGCGAACACGAAGACGTCGTAGCGGCTCAGCACCGCGATCCCGCCGATCTGGAACGCGTCCCGGGCGAACGGCGTCTCGACCGGCCGGAACTCGTTGCCGTAGACGATGCCGAGCACCCCCTGCACGACCAGCACCAGGCCGAGCGCGACGACCACGCCGTTGAGCGGCGACGAATGGTCGACGAAGCGCATCACCGCCTTCTCCACCGCGATGCCCAGCAGCAGCCCGAAGACGAGCGCCGCGGCGAAGCCGAGCCAGTAGGAGCCGGTCTTCTCGGTCACCGAGTACGCCACGTAGACGGCCGCGACCGCCATGGCGCCCTGCGCGAAGTTGACGATCCGCGCCGCGCGCCAGATCAGCACCAGGGCCAGCGCGAACGCGGCATAGACCGCGCCCCGGCTCAACCCGTCGAAGGTCAGGTAGATAAATCTGTCCATCGTCTGTTCCTCAGAACCCCAGGTAGGCGTGGCGCAGGTCGGCGTCGTCACGCAGATCCGCCGCGGAGTTGCGGGTCACCACACGACCCAGTGACAGGACGATCCCCTCGTCCGCGATCGCCAGCGCGCTGCGGACGTTCTGCTCGACCAGCAGCACCGCGAGGCCGGTGCGTTCACGCAGGTCGCGCAGCAGCGCCAGGATCTGCGCGGTGATCCGCGGGGCCAGGCCCAGCGACGGCTCGTCGAGCAGCAGCAGCCGGGGCCGGCCGATCAGGGCGCGGCCCAGCGCCAGCATCTGCCGCTCGCCACCGGAGAGCTGGTGCCCGGCGCTGGCACGTCGTTGTGCCAGCGCCGGGAAGAGGTCGTAGACCTCGCTCAGGGCGCGGGTCGCATCCGCGCGGTCACGCCGCCACAGGCCGCCGAGCCGCAGGTTCTCGTCCACCGTCAGCTCGGTGACGACGCCCCGGCCCTCCGGGACGTGCGCGATGCCGAGCCGCACCATCTGCTCCACCCTGACCTTGCGCAGGTCCTCCCCGTCGAACGCGATGCGCCCGCCGTCGGCCCTGACCAGCCCGGACAGGGTCCGCAGGAGTGTGGTCTTCCCGGCGCCGTTCGCCCCCAGGACCGCCACGATCTCGCCCGGCCGGACGGTCAGGCAGACGTCGTGCAGGACCGGTGCGGCGCCGTAGCCGGCGGTCAGGCCCTCGACCTCCAGCAGCGGTTTCTTCTTCCGGTACGGCTCGTCCAACCGGTCCAGCCGGCCGGTTTCGGGCGCGCTCATGCGGCGGCTCCCAGATAGGCCTCGGTCACCTTGTCGTTCGTGCTGATCTCCGCGGGGGAGCCGAGCGCGATCGGCTTGCCGAAATCGAGGACCAGGATCTGGTCGCAGACCGACATGACCAGGTCCATGTGGTGCTCGACCAGCAGAACCGTCGTCCCGATCTCCCGGATCAGTCCGGCCAGCCAGTGGATCTCGTCGGCGTCCAGGCCGCCGGCCGGCTCGTCGAGCATGAGGATCCGGGGACGGGCGGCGAGGGCGCGTGCCAGCTCGATCCGCTTACGGATCGCATACGGCAACGCGCCGGGGTGCTGGTGCGCATATTCCGCGACACCGCATCGCTCCAGGGTCGCGAGGGCGTCCTGTTGGGACAGTCTCTCGCGGCCGGCTCGCCACCCGCGGCCCGCCGGCCGGTCGGTCTCGCGGCCGTCTTGTCCGCTGGCTTTCCCGCCGTCGTGCCCGGCGGCTTTGCCGGCGTCGTGCCCGGCGTCTTGTCCCCGGCGGTGGTGGCCGCGGGCGCCGACCTGCACGTTCTCCAGGACGGTGAGGCCGCTGAACTGGCCGACCCCCTGCAGCGTGCGGGCGATGCCGAGCCGGTTCAGGTGGTGCGGGCGGGGCCGCCACGGCTTGCCGTCCAGGCTGATCTCACCGGACGTCGGGGTGACGAACCCGCAGATGACGTTGAAGAGCGTGGTCTTGCCGGCGCCGTTCGGCCCGATCACCCCGACGATGTGCCCCGCGGGCACCCGCAGGGAGACGTCGTCGAGAGCGGTCAGCCCGCCGAAGCGAACCGTTATGTGGTCGAGCGAGAGCTCATGAGCAGGGGTTTCCGTCGGCATGGCCACCTCATGCATCCATTGTGGAGCGTGATGGTCAACTATTTACACTAGGAGTGTAACTTTCCGATCCGGCTCGTCAACTACTTGCAACATCCCCGTTACCTGACGCGACCGTTATGTTCGATATCCGGCCGTGAACAGCGAAAACTTCCGGTCGGTCGCCGTTGTCCGGAGCGGATACCCTGCGGTCAGTCCATCGACGAGGAGTCCGATGAGCGCGCAGCCGCCCCGCCCCGGCCCGGACGACCCCCACTTCCCGGGCCTGACACCACCGGCCGACCCGTGGTCCGGCGCGCCGCTGTCCACGCCGGACCCGCTGTTCCCGACGTCGCCGCACCCCGCCGCCGACCCGCTGGCCCAGCCCGAGCCGTTGCCCGCCTCGCCGCCGCCCGCCTTCGGACCGCCCGCTTCGCCTTTGCCTCCGTCGGGACCGCCCGCTTCGCCGTCGTCCGCCTGGTCCACGCCCGCCTCGTCGTTGCCCGCTGAGCCGGGGCCGCCGGTCGCCCCGCTGCCGAGCCCGTATGGGCCGACCGCACCGCAACAGCCGTGGTATCCGCCCACGTCGGCGATGCCGGAGCAGTTGGGCTTTCCGCCACCGGCCTACCCCGCGCAGGCTCCGGTCCATTCCTGGTCGCCGGCCGACCGCCCGCCGCCCGCCTACCCGTCGCAGCCGCTCAACGCCGTCCCGTCGCTCTACCCCCAGCCGGTCGACGCCGTCCCGTCGCCCCACTCGCAGGCGCCCTACTACTCCCCGCCGCCCTACGCCGCGGGTCCGGTCCGCTCACTGCGGATCCCGGCCCGCCTGGCCATCGGCGGCCTGGCCGTGACCACCGTCCTGTCCCTGCTCGTGCAGGCCGTGGCGTATTCCTACAGCACCTCGCTCGCCGGTGACCGCATCGACTGGCTGGCCGCGGCCGCCTTCATCGCTTACGGCGTCGCCTTCCTCTTCACCGCCGTCGTGTTCCTGGTCTGGCTCCACCGGGCGTCGACCAACCTCTGGAACACCGGTCACGCGATGAAGTGGCGCCCGGGCTGGACCGTCGGCGCCTGGTTCATCCCACTGGCCAATCTGGTCCTCCCGCTGCTCGTCATCCGCGAGGTGGACCGCAGCGCCCGTGACCACGGCTCCGGCCTCTTCGCCCTCTGGGCCGTGGCGTGGACGCTCGACCTCCTCCTGGAGCGCACGTCCAGGGTCCTCGCCCCCTACGCCGGCGTCGGCCTCCTCTCCGCGATCACCCTGCCGGTGGCCGGAGTCGCCGCGGCCCTCCTGGTCCGCCGGATCACTGCCGACCACGACCGATTTACCCAGCTCCGCTGACCATCGACCGCCGCCGCACCGCCTTACGCCACCCCGCGCGGCCGGAACTGAACGCTCACCCGCGGCCCCACCGCCCGAGCCGTCTTCGGCACCGCGTGCTCCCAGGTGCGCTGGCAGCTCCCGCCCATCACGATCAGGTCGCCGTGCCCCAGCGGGAACCGCAATGTCTCGTGCTCCCCGGCCCGCGGCCGCAGCAGCAGATTCCGTGGTGACCCCACCGAGACGATCGCCACCATCGTGTCCTCGGTCGCCGACCGCCCGATCGTGTCGCCGTGCCAGGCCACGCTGTCCCGCCCGTCCCGGTAGAGACACATCCCGGCGGTCGCGAACTTCTCACCGAGCTCAGCGGCGTAGTGCTCGTTCAGCGCCGCCAGGGCCTCGGTCAGCGCCGGATGCGGCAGCCGCTCTCCCTCACGGAACCACCGCAGCAGCCGCGGCACGTCGACCACGCCGTCATACATCTGCCGCCGCTCGGCCCGCCAGTCGATGCCGAGCAGCGTCTCGAAGACCTCGTCGGACCCGTGCAGCCACCCGGGCAGCACGTCGACCCACGCCCCGGCGGTGAGGTGATGCCGGGTCGCCCCGGCCAGTGGCTCGAGGGTCGGGCCGCTCGCCGTCATCAGGTCGAGCATCGAAGGCTGATAGGCACTGCTCATGCAGCGATATTAGTACTGATGTTCGGCTCCTCGGGCACGCCTGTGGACAACTTCGGCCGCAGCATCGATGCGGCCACGATCGCCGCCGCCACCCCGCCGACGACGCCGAGCCAGGAGGTCGTGGCGATCGCGTCGACGAAGGAGGCCTTCGCGACCAGCGCGAGCGACGGATCCCCGATCCGCAGCGCCTCCCCGATCGAGTCGCGTGCCGCGGCCGGCGCGTCCGGTGGCATCGCCGCCCGGTAGGCGGTGGTCAGCACGCTGCCGAGGACCGCGACGGACAGCGCAGTCCCGATCTGCTGCACCGTGTCGTTGACCGCCGACCCGACGCCGGCCCGCTCCTTGGGCAGCGCCCCGAGCAGCGTCCCGACCGCGGCCGGTGTCGCCGTGCCGCTGCCGGCCCCGATGACGACCAGCGCGATCGCCAGTTTCAGATAGCCGTCGGCCGGCCCGAGCGACGCCAGCACCCCGAACCCGGCGCCCATCAGCAGCAGGCCGAGCGCGAGGGCGACCCGGGTGCCGAGCCGCTTGTCTATCACCACGCCGATCCCGTTGAACACCAGCCCGCTGACGATCATCGGCACGAACGCGAAACCGGCCCGGAGCGGCTCGAAGCCGAGGACGAACTGCACATACTGCGTCAGGGCGAGCAGCACTCCGCCCGCCGAGAACGACAGCAGCACGATGGAGAGGCTGGCCCCGGCGAAGTTGCGGTTGCGGAAGAGCGAGAGCGGCAGCATCGGCTCCTCGGTGCGCCGCTCCCAGAGCCCGAAGGCGACCAGCGCGACCGCGGCGACCGCGAACCCGCCCAGCGTCCGCACCGAGCCCCAGCCCTCCTTCGGCGCCGAGATTACGCCCCAGACCAGGGCGGTCATGCCGATCGTCGAGGTCAGCGCTCCGATCACGTCGGGCCGGCTCGCGGGGCCTCGCGACTCCGGGATGATGACGATGGCGGCGAGGACGCCGAGCGCGGCGATCGGGATGTTCATCAGGAAGACCGAGCCCCACCAGAAGTGCTCCAGCAGCAGCCCGCCGAGGCTGGGCCCGCCGAGCGCGCCGAGCATCAGCACCGAGCCCCAGATCGCGATCGCCTTCTTCCGCTCCTCGTCGTCGAAGACGGTGGTGAGGATCGAGAGTGTGCCGGGCATCAGGAACGCCGCGCCGACACCCATCAGCGCGCGGGTTGCGATCAGCTGACCGGAGGTCTGGCACATCGTGGCCAGCAGGGAAGCGCCGCCGAAGATGATCAGACCGATCACCAGGCCGCGGCGGCGCCCGTGCCGATCGGAGAGACTGCCGGCGGTGAGCAGCAGACCGGCGAACACCAGGATGTACGCGTCGATGATCCACTGGATGTCGGCGGTGCTCGCGCCGAGATCACGGATCAGGGCCGGGATCGCGATGTTCAGCACCATGTTGTCGACGACGACCACGAGCATCGCCAGGCACAGCACGCCGAGGATCAGCCAACGTCGAGGATCACGCTCAGGCATGGAGGACTTCTCTGGCATGGACGACTTCTCTAGCATGGATCACCTTCTCTCGTACGGCGTTCGAGGGCTCGTACAACGTACCAGACCCTCGAACACCGTACGAGGGAAGTTAGGATCTGAGCATGGCCGAAGTGAACTCGGTGTGGGCGCGTCCGCCCCGCGCCACCCGCGGTGACCAGCCCACCCTCAGTCGTGAGCAGATCGTGCGCGCCGCGATCGAGCTGCTGGACGCGGAGGGCGCCGCCGGGCTGAGCATGCGCCGTCTGGGCACCAGGCTGGGCTCCGGCACGACCTCGGTGTACTGGTATGTGGCGAACAAGGACGAGCTGCTCGAGCTCGCCGTCGACGAGGTGCTCGGCGAGATCTACGTGCCCGAGCCGGGCGACACCGACTGGCGGGTCGGCGCGTCGATCCTGGCCAACGGCATACGCGCGGCCCTGTTGCGGCACCCGTGGGTGCTCGGCCAGCTCGGCGCCCGTCCCACTCTGGGGCCGAACGCGATGCGGATGGGGAACCGGACCGTCGCGCTGCTCACCGCCGCCGGTTTCACGGGCGTCGAGGTGTCGTACGCGGGATCACTCCTGCATGCCCACGCGCTCGGCGCCGCGACGACCGAGTCCGCCCTGGCCGCTGCCGCGACGCGCAGCGGCCTGAGTTTCAGCGAGTTCGCCGAGCAGATCGAGCCGCTGGTCGAGCGGGTCGCGGGGGAGTATCCGCACTACGACAGGTGGCGCCGCCTCAACGGTGTCGCCGGCCCCGATCCCGATCACGTGATGGAGCAGGCGTTCGCCTTCGGCCTGGAGCGCCTGCTCGACGGCCTGTCCCTCTGGCTCGGCCAGAAATCGGAAAACCCACGAGCCGCCTGATCGCGTACGTCATGAGCCCGCCCGCCGAGCGCTGAGCACGACCAGATATCGGCAGGTCTCCGCGCCCGGGTTGTGGTATTCGCCCGGCGCCGGAGCCCCCAGCTCCAGGCAGTCCCCGGTCGCCAGCTCGTGCACGACGTCGCCCTCGCGGAACCGCAACCGCCCGCCGAGCACATAGATCTGGTGCCTGGCCAGCGCATACGAGTCCGCGGGGTAGGCCACCGACGCCCCCGGCGGCAGCTCCACCTCGACGAGCTGCGCCGGCCCGCCCGCGGGGGAGACCGACCGTCGCCGGTAGCCGGTCTCCGGGTCCACCCACACCGGCTGGTCGGCGCGCCGTGCCAGTCGCCGGGACTCCTTCTCGGTGCGGGCGAACAACTCCGACAGCGTCAGCCCCAGCGCCGCCACCAGCCGTCCCAGCAGCGCCGCGGTCGGCTGAGCCTCGCCCCGCTCGATCTTCGCGATCATCGCCCGGGACACTCCGGACCGCTCGGCCAGCGCGTTGACGGTGAGCCCCCGCTCGCCGCGCACCTCGCGCAGCGTCGCAGCCAGCTCGTCAGTGAGTTCGTCCGCCATGAATGACACTATAGTAGAAGTCTCTGGTTACTATGGTGCGCATGCCGCTGCTGATCCGGGACGCCACCGCTGACGACGCGAAGGCCTGCGCCGCCATCTACGAGCCCTACGTGCTGGACACCGCAATCACGTTCGAGACCGAGCCACCCGCCGCGGCCGAGATGGCTGCCCGGATCGCCGAGGCCGCCGCGACCCACGCCTGGCTGGTCGCCGAGGACGCCGGCGTCGTCATCGGTTACGCCTACGCCCGCCCGTTCGCCGCCCGGGCCGCCTACCGCTGGTCCTGCGAGGTCAGCGTCTACCTGCGGACGGGTCGCCGGCGCACCGGCGCGGGCCGTGCCCTCTACGAGGTTCTGCTCCCGCGCCTGGCCACCCGCGGCTATCGGGTGGCGGTCGCGAAGACCACGCTCCCGAACGACGCCGCCATGGGACTGCACAGCGCCTTCGGCTTCGAACCCGTCGGAACCCACCGCCGCATCGGCTGGAAACACGACGCCTGGCACGACGTGGCCATCACCCAGCTCTTCCTCACGCCGGAGATCACCGCACCCGCCGGCCCGCACTGACCCGTTCACCGCTCAGTCGGTGGCGAGACGGGCGTGCAGGTGCATGTCGTGCCAGCCGTCCGCGTGCCGCGCCTCGGAGCGCTTCACCCCCTCGACCCGATAACCCGCCTGCTCGGCGACGCGACAGGACGCCTGGTTCGCCGTCGAGTGGCTCAGCTCCAGGCGGTGCAACCCCAGCTGCCCGAACGCCCAGGAGGTCAGCGCCGCCAGGGCCCGCGGAGCGATCCGCCGGCCGCGGAACTCGGGCAGCACCCAGTAGGAGATCGCGGCCAGCCCTTCCCCGAGATCGACCCGCCGCAGGCCGACCTGACCGGCCACCGTGCCGTCCCCGACGCCGACCTGTCGCAGGCCCGCTTGACCGGTCACCGCGCCGTCCTGTCGCAGGCCCGCTTGACCGGTCACCGTGCCGTCCTGTTCCAGGCTGGTCCGACCGGCCATCACGCCGTCCATGATCGCCCAGCTCGCGCCGGTCTCCTCGTGCCAGTGCCGGGACCAGACGGCGATCCAGGCCGCAGCCTCGTCGTCGGTCATGGTGTGGCAGTGCCACCGCTGGATCGCCGGGTCGGCGTAACCCGTGACGACCGCCGCGCGGTCGGACTCCTGCCAGGGCCGCAACAGCAGCCCGTCGCCCGGGATGCTCGGCTGGGCCGAGGCGGACAGCTTTCCGGCGGGGAGGGCGGGTGCGACAAGCGATGGCATGCGAGAACTCTAGGCCGTCGGTCAGGGCGCCGATCGGTTATCCACAGTGGCGGGTTGTCCACAGGCCGCCTCGCGGCGGCCGGCCGTTTCCGGCAGGATGGCTCGAGGTGGGGGACCCCCAGGGAGGGTGGGCCCTGCGCTGAGGGGCGGGCCGGGCTCCACCCCTCGTACCAGGGGAAATGCTCTCAAGACGGCGACCGCGGTGGCGTCTCCGGCTCCGGGTGGTGGTAGGAGACGCGTTCGATCGGAAGCGGGAACTCCATGTCCTCGCCGAAGGGCGACGGCCCGCCCTGGGTGGTCGCGGCGAGTTCGGCGATCTCGAGGCGGCCGTCCGGCCCGACCGGTGGCCCTTCGGGGAGGCGTGCGCTGGTGTAGGTCATGCCGGCGCCGACGCCGGAGACTCCCTCGCTGGTCGACGGCGCCATGTTCTCCGGCTGTTCGAGCTGGTCCCGGCGGAAGATCTTGCGGCCGAGGCGGACCAGCGGGTCGTATCGACGGTCCACGACGCGCTCCTTCATCGGGATGATCGCGTTGTCGGTGATCTTGATGTGTTCCGGGCAGACCTCGGTGCAGCACTTGGTGATGTTGCAGAAGCCGAGGCCCTGGCTCTGCTGGGCGTGCTGCTTACGGTCGGTGCGATCGTCCAGCGGGTGCATGTCGAGCTCGGCCGCGCGGATGAAGAACCGCGGCCCGGAGAACGACTCCTTGTTCTCCTCGTGGTCGCGGACCACGTGGCAGGTGTTCTGGCAGAGGTAGCACTCGATGCACTTGCGGAACTCCTGGCTGCGCTCGACGTCGACCTGCTGCATCCGGTACTGCCCGGGGGCGACGCCGGCCGGCGGGGCGAAGGCGGGGGTCTCGCGCGCCTTCTCGTAGTTGAAGGAGACGTCGGTGACCAGGTCGCGGATCACCGGGAAGGTCCGCAGCGGGGTGACCGTGATCGTCTCCTGCTCGGTGAACGTGGACATCCGGGTCATGCAGCCCAGCCGGGGCATGCCGTTGATCTCCATCGAGCAGGAGCCGCATTTGCCGGCTTTGCAGTTCCACCGGCAGGCCAGGTCGGGCGCCTGGGTGGCCTGCAGCCGGTGGATGATGTCGAGCACGACCTCGCCGTCGTTCACCTCGACGTCGAAGTCCTCCAGGTCGCCGCCGGACGAGTCGCCCCGCCAGACGCGGAAGTGTCGGTTCACTCTTCCCCCAGCTCCTCGTCGGTCATGTATTTGGACAGCTCACTGCGGTCGAAGAGGTCGAGCAGCTCGGGCCGCATGGCCGGCACCGGCTTGCGTTCCAGGTGCACCGCGCCGGTCTCGTCGAGCGAGCAGACGAGGTTGATCCGCCGCCACTGCGGGCTCATCCCCGGGAAGTCCTCCCGGGTGTGGCCGCCGCGCGACTCCTCGCGTTCCAGCGCGGCCTTCGCGGTGCACTCCGAGACGACCAGCATGTTGCGCAGGTCGAGGGCGAGGTGCCAGCCGGGGTTGTAGCGCCGGCCACCGCCGCCGGCCGCGACGTTCGCCACGCGCAGCCGCAGCTCGTGGAGACGTTTGAGCGCGTCGGTCAGTTCGCCCTCGCGCCGGATGATGCCGACCAGGTCCCCCATCACGGCCTGAAGATCCTGCTGCAGCGTGTACGGGTTCTCGCCCCCGCTGCGGGTGAGTGGCGCGAGCGCGACCTCGGCCGCCGCGGCCACGTCCACCCGGTCCGGCTTGGGGCGCTTGCCGAGCGTGTCCACGTACGCCGCGGCGTGCTCCCCGGCGCGCTTGCCGAAGACGAGCAGGTCGGAGAGGGAATTGCCGCCGAGCCGGTTCGAGCCGTGCATGCCGCCGGACACCTCGCCGGCCGCGAACAGCCCGAGCACCGTGCCGAACGCGGCGCCGGAGTCCGGGTCGACCTCGACGCCGCCCATCACGTAGTGGCAGGTCGGGCCGACCTCCATCGGCTCCTTGGTGATGTCGACGTCGGCGAGCTCCTTGAACTGGTGGTGCATCGACGGCAGCCGCCGGACGATCTGCTCGGCCGGCAGGCGGCTGGCGATGTCCAGGAAGACGCCGCCGGCCGGGCTGCCACGACCGGCTTTGACCTCGCTGTTGATGGCCCGGGCCACCTCGTCGCGGGGCAGCAGCTCGGGCGGGCGGCGGTTGTTGTCCGGGTCGTCGTACCAGCGGTCGGCCTCCTCCTCGGTCTCCGCGTACTGCTTGCGGAAGACGTCGGGGACGTAGTCGAACATGAACCGCTTCTGCTCGGAGTTGCGCAGCACGCCACCGTCGCCCCGGACCGACTCGGTGACCAGGATGCCTTTCACACTGGGCGGCCAGACCATGCCGGTCGGATGGAACTGCAGGAACTCCATGTTGATCAGCGTGGCGCCGGCGCGCAGGGCCAGCGCGTGGCCGTCGCCCGTGTACTCCCAGGAGTTCGAGGTGACCTTGTAGCTGCGCCCGACGCCACCGGTGGCGAGCACCACCGCGGGCGCCTCGAAGAGCAGGAACTCGCCGGAGTCGCGGTAGTAGCCGAAGGCACCGGCGATCCGGTCACCGTCGAGCAGCAGCTCGGTGATCGTGGTCTCCTGGAAGACCCGGATCCGCGAGTCGTAGCTCCCGGTCTCGGCGAAGTCCTCCTGCTGCAGGGAGACGATCTTCTGCTGGAGGGTACGGATCAACTCCAGCCCCGTGCGGTCGCCGACGTGAGCCAGGCGCGGGTACTCGTGGCCGCCGAAGTTGCGCTGCGAGATCCTGCCGTCCTTCGTCCGGTCGAACAACGCCCCGTACGTCTCCAGCTCCCAGATGCGTTCCGGGGCCTCCTTGGCGTGCAGCTCCGCCATCCGGAAGTTGTTGAGGAACTTCCCGCCGCGCATGGTGTCCCGGAAGTGGACCATCCAGTTGTCGCGCGAGTTCACGTTCCCCATCGCGGCCGCGGCGCCACCCTCGGCCATCACCGTGTGCGCCTTGCCGAACAGGGACTTGGAGATGATCGCGGTGCGCTTGCCGGCCAGCCGTGCCTCGATCGCCGCGCGCAGCCCGGCCCCGCCCGCGCCGATCACCACGACGTCGTACAGGTGCCGCTCGGTAGTGGTCGTCATCGTCGCCGCTCCTAGCCGATGATCCGCAGGTCGGAGATCCAGTGGGCGGAGACCGCCATGATGTAGAAATCGGTCAGCGCCAGCGTCCCGAGGGTGATCCAGGCGAGCTGCATGTGCCGGGTGTTCAGCTTGGACACGAAGGTCCAGAAGCGGTATCGCACCGGATGCCTGGAGAAGTGCTTGAGCCGTCCGCCGGCGATGTGCCGGCAGGAGTGACAGGACAACGTGTACGCCCACAGCATGATCACGTTGACCCAGAGGATCACGTTGCCGAGGCCGAGGCCGGTGGCCTGCGCCCGGACGGCGTCCCAGGTGTTGATGACCGAGATCAGGAACGCGGCGTAGAACGCGTACCGATGCGCGTTCTGGAACACCAGCGGGAAGCGGGTCTCACCGGAGTAGGTCTGGTGCCCGTCCGGCACCGCGCAGGCCGGCGGCGACAACCAGAACGCCCGGTAGTACGCCTTGCGGTAGTAGTAGCATGTCAACCGGAAGAGCAGCAGGAACGGCAGGGTGAACGACGCCTCCGGGATCAGCCAGAAGCTCGGCAGGGGAGTGCCGAACTCGGCCGCCTCGCCGCACCGGTCGGTGATGCACGGGGAGTAGAACGGCGTGAGGTAGTGGAACTCCCCCACGTAGAACCACTTGTGCATGAAGACGCGGACCGTCGCATACGCCACCCAGGCGCTCAGGCCCAGGAACGTGATCAGCGGCGCGATCCACCATCGATCGGTCCGCAGTGTCCGCGCCGAGATCGCCGCACGGAAACCTCCCGCGCCCGGCCTCGCTGCCGTGCTCGTCATGTCATCTCCCTGCCGGTGCCGCGCCAGGTGCTGCGCGGGCCGACCGGAAGCGGACACACGGATGCCCACAGTCAGCCGTCCTCGCGCGACGGTGATGTGGAGCACACGTTACGCCGAAGGTCGGACGCTTTGCGGACCGGGGATGCGAAGTAGCTCACAAAAACATCAACCCGGTCCGCAAAGACGACCGCCGATGGACTAGTGGATCATCCGGAGGCGTTGCCCGTGAAGTTCCACGACGCCAGGTGCAGCGCCGGCGAGGCGTAGTGCGCGCCGCCCCACGAATCCGGCAGCAGCACCGACTCGGCGCCGATCCCGAGCACCCGTCCCGGGCCCAGCGCCTGCGGGTAGGACTGGGTGAAGCGCAGGTTCCCCACCGGGCGGGTGATCTCGCCGTCCTCCACCAGCCACACGCCGTTGCGGGTCAGACCGGTCACGACCAGCGTCTTCGGGTCCAGCACTCGGGTGTACCAGAGGTCGGTGACCAGCAGGCCGCGCCGCATGTGGGCGAGGAACGGGCGGGCCGACTCGACGACCGCGGCCGGCTCGCCCGGGGTGCCGGTGACCGGCGGGCCGGCCTCCATCCGCAGGTGAGCGGGGAACGCACCCCAGGAACGCGAGGTGGCGGCGGCGTGCCCGGTCGACTCGGCGCCGGCCTCGGCCGCGGACGTCCGGTCGTGGGTGACCGCCTTGGTGACCCCCTCACGAACCAGCACCAGCGACCGCGCCGGGGTGCCCTCGTCGTCGAACGGCAGGCCCGGGGCCGGCTCGCCGCGGCTGCCCAGCGGGTCGTCCACGATGGTCACCGACGGGTCGAACTGCTCCTTGCCCAGCTCGGCGAAGGACTGCTTCTCCGTGTACGACTTCCCGTTGAACCCGAAGACCGAGAAGTTCTGCAGCAGGTCGGCGACCGCGGTGGGCTCCAGGACCACCTCGTACTCCCCCGGGGGGAGCTCGATCGGGGCGGCCGCGGCGCGCGCCTTGGCCGCCGCGCGGGCGCCCAGCGCCGCGCCGTCCAGGTCGGCGAGCCGGGCCGCGGCCAGCCGGGCCACCCCGTCGGCGCCGTTGTTACGGGCGATGCCGTCCATCGCGGCCTCCGCGGTGCGGCCCTCGACGGCCTGGCCGGCGGTGTTCGCGAAGGCGGCCGACACGTACTCCGTCCGGCAGTAGCCCGCGGTCTCCAGGCCACCGGCCGCGTCGACGAACGCGCGGACCCGCTCGGCCCGTTCCGCCGGCGTGGCCCGGGCGGTCGCCTCGTCGAAGCCGAAGGCCAGCCCCGAATGCTCGCCCGAGCCCGGGTGACCGGCCGAGATGTGCAGCGCGGCGGGCAGCGTGAGCCCGGCCCAGCCCGGGTCGGGCGGGGTGACCCGGGCCGCCGCCAGGGTCCGCTCGACCAGCGAGCGCAACCCGTCCACGCTGGTCACCGTGGTGGAGCCGGCCGCCGTCCGGCCGTCCAGATGCAGCCGCAGCCGGACGCCGGTGGTCGCCTCGGCCACGTTCTGATGGATCGCCGAGTTGGCGAACCGGGTCAGGGCGAGCGCGCGGTGCCGCACGTTGACCTCGGCCTCGGCCGCCCGGCCGGCCAGCTCCCGGACCAGCTCGACGACCTTCGCCGCCACCTGCAACTCGGTGCTCACGCCGCTGCCCGATGATGCGCTCATCCGTGCACCCCCACCCGAACGTTGGTGAACCGGGCCGGCGCCGCCGGGTGCCCGGTGTGCCCGACCTGGCCGGGCTGGCCCTTACCGCAGTTCGGCGTGCCCCAGGCGACGGTCTCGGACGAGAGCATGTCCATCGACTGCCAGAACTTCGGGCCGATCCCGGTGTAGGTCGGGTTCCGCAGCATCCGGCCGCGCTTCCCGTTCTTGATCTCGTAGCCGATCTCGCAGCCGAACTGGAAGTTCAGCCGGCGGTCGTCGATCGACCAGGACCGGTTGGTCTCCATGAACACACCGTCGTCGGTGGCGGCGATGATCTCGTCGAGGGTGTGCGGGCCGGGTTCCAGGCCGACGTTGGTCATCCGGACCATCGGCAGTCGCGCCCAGCCGTCGGAGCGGACACTGCCGGCGTAGTCCAGCCCGGCGACGGCGGCCGAGTCCCGCCCGGCCAGCACGCCGACCCAGATGCCGTCCCGGACCGCGTGCCGTTTCGCCGCGGGGGTGCCCTCGTCGTCGAACCCGAAGCTGCCCAGCGCGCCCGGGAAGCTCGGGTCGATGGTGATGTTCATCAGCTCCGACCCGTACCGCAACTGGCCGAGCTTGCTCAGGTCGAGCCAGCTCGTGCCGGCGAACGCGGCCTCCCACCCGAGGATCCGGTCCAGCTCGATGGCGTGCCCCACCGACTCGTGGATCTGCAGTGCGAGCTGCGACCCGCCGAGGATCAGGGTGGTCTCCCCGGACGGGCACAGCGGTGCGGTGAGCAGCTCCCGCGCCTCCTGCGCGAGCCGCGGAGCGTTGCCGATCAGATCCAGCTCCTCGACCAGCTCCCAGCCGCGCGTCCCGTACTGCCCCGGCAGGGACCGGCGCTGGACCTCGCCGTCGCCGATCGCGTTGGCGGTCACCCCGCCGCCGCACTCCCGGATGTGCTGGTCGATGCGGTGGCCCTCGCTGGAGACGAACCACTTGCGGGTGTCCCAGACGGCGTAGCTCGCCTGGGCCAGGTCGGCGCCCGCCTCCTTGGCCGCGGTGGTGGCCCGGACCAGCAGGTCGCCCTTGTCCGACAGCGGGACCGAGAGCGGGTCGACCTTGCACTCGCTGGCCCAGCTCGCGGTCACCGGCGCGGACGGCGTCAGCTCGACCGGCGGGCCGGCCACCTGCGCGCTGGCCGCGGCGATCTGCGCGGCGCGGCGGCCGGCGGCGCGGGCGGACGGCTCGGAGAGATCGGGCACGGCGTAGAAGCCCCAGCCCGAGCCGACCAGGGCACGCACACCCAGGCCGGCGCTCTCGTCGGAGCCGAGATCCTCGACGGACCCGTTGCGGGCCGTCATCGACTCGGTGCGGCAGACCATGACACGGGCGTCCGCATAGCGGGCGCCGGCGTCGAGCGCGGCCTGAACCGCCGCACCCGCCTCATCGAAGTGGCTCATGTCTGTCGACCCTAGGGGTCGGGTGCGACGAAACTCGTCAGGCGGCCAATTGTTGTCGGATCCAGGTCAACTCGGCGGCCGGCTCGGTCTCCGGGCCGGTCAGCAGCACCGGGCCGGCCGGGCCGGCCTCGGCGAGCTCCTCGGTCAGATCGTGGTCGCGGTAGACGTGTGCCGAGTCGGCCGGGTCACCCAGATAGCGCTCGGCGACCGGCCGGGGCAGCGTGGACCAGTCCAGCACCGCTTCCCTGGCGACCGCGCAGCGGAACACCTCCGGCCGGCGCAACGCCGCCAGCGCCGCCAGCCATCCGCCGAGTCCGCGTCCCCGGGCCGCGACCCGGGTCAGGTCCAGGTCGGGATGCTTGCCGGTGAGCGCCCGCAGCGCGTCCACCAGGTCGGTCAGGACCAGGTCGGCGACCCGCCGGTGCACCGCCTTCTCGAAGCTGGGCGCGATCCCGGGCGTGCCGCGCGGGTCGATGCCGACCACGGCGAACCCGGCGTCCGCCCACCACTGGCGTTCCTGCCAGGCGCGCGTCTCAGCCCGTACCACCTGGGATCCCGGACCGTCGCCGAGAGCGACCAGAACGGGAAGGCTGCCCCCGACGAAGCCGGTGGGGTAGAGCACGGCGGCCGGCAGACGCCGATCGGTGACCCGTTCCAGAACCGGTTCCGGACGGTACGGCTGCTCCGCGCGCAACGACCGCAACGCCCTGATCCGCCGGTCGCCACGCCACACCTCGTCGCCGGTGACCAGAACGTCCCCGCCGGTCGCCAGCGTGGTGCCGGTGAGCCTGGTCAACCTGGTCACCTCGGGTCCGCCGCCGCCCAGTGCCGTGCGCACCCGGAACACCTCCCGCACGGCGGGGTCGCCCAGGCTGCCCTCGACGATCAGATCCGGGGTCCCGGCCGGGCCGTCCGCGCGGGGCAGCGTGCCGGCCACCCGCCGTACGTAGAGAGCGGGCGGGGTGAGCAGGCTGCCGTCGGCGAAGAGGCAGCGCGCGTCGAACCCGTCGTGGGCCAGTTCGCCGCCGACCAGCACCCGGCCGTCGGGCAGGTGGCGCGGCGTGCCCGGGATCGGCTCGACCCAGCGGGCGTCGGCCAGCTCCGCGTGCACCTGCGTCTCCCCGGTCCGCGGGTCGACCGAGAGCACCAGGCCGTGCTGCTGCATCCGGCGCAGCACGGTGATCAGCGGACCCCCGCCGGACCAGCGCACCTGGGCCAGGTGCGGGTACGTCTCCCGGTCCCAGTGCACGTCCACCCAGCCGTCGTCCAGGTCGAGCAGGTGCAGACTGGTCGTCCCGGCGGTGCGCACGGCCAGCACCTGGGTCCCGTCCGGTGACCACCACCAGCCCCGGGTCCGCCCGAACGGGGCCGCGCCCGCACCGGCGATGCCCCAGGCGATCGTGCCGCCGTGCTCCCGCCAGGCGAAGCCCTGCTCGCCGGCGAGCAGCCGGTCCCCGTCCGGCCCGGTGACCCGCAGCGACGCGGAGCCCGCCGGGTCGGTGACGTAGCCGATCCGGACGCCCTGCGGGTCGGGCCGCGGGTCGTGCACCGGCTCACCGGTCGGGATCGCGGTCACCGCGCCGGCGGTCAGGTCGGCGCGGTACAGCCTGCCACCGCCGGCGAAGGCGGCGATCCGGGCGTCCCGATCCACCGCGTACGAGCTGATCGGCCCCGGTGCGACGAGGTGCTCCGCACCGGTGAGCACGTCGAGCACCCAGAGCGCGGCCGCCGGGTCGAAGGGGCCCGAGGAGCGCAGGAAGGCGACCCGCGCCCCGTCGGCGCCGACCGTCACGGCATGGGGCGCGCCGTGGCTGAAGTCGCCGGTGCGACCGGCGAGTCCGGGGTAGTCCACGATCTCAGCATCGCTGATCACGGTGTGCTCCCGCCGGGTAAACGGTGGGCTCGTCGAGCGAACCTGTCGGTGGTCGCGCGTACAGTATCCGCCGTGACGCTCGACCGGACCGCATCCGATTCGCTGCCCGCCCGCCGCCTCCTGCTGGTGCACGCCCATCCCGACGACGAGGTCATCGGGACCGGCGCGACCATGTCGCACTACGTCTCCGACGGCGCCCACGTGACCCTGGTGACCTGCACCCTGGGTGAGGAGGGCGAGATCCACGTTTCCGCTCTGTCACAGCTCGCCGCCGGTCAGGCCGACCAGCTCGGCGGCTGGCGCCTGGTCGAGTGGGAGCGGGCGTGCGACGCGCTCGGCGTCTCCGACCGGCGCATGCTGGGCGGCCCGGGGCGTTATCGGGACTCCGGCATGATGGGCCTGGAGACCAACAAGCACCCCCGCGCGTTCTGGGGCGCCGACCTGGACGAGGCCGCCGCGCACCTGGTCGAGATCATGCGGGAGATCCGCCCGCAGGTCATGATCACCTATGACGAGAACGGGTTCTACGGCCATCCCGACCACATCCAGGCCCATCGGGTCGCGATGCGCGCCGCCGAGCTCGCCGGCGAGGACGGTCCGCAGAAGATCTACTGGACGGCCCAGCCGCTGAGCGTCCTGCGCGACGGCATGGAGGCGTTCAAGGAGTCGGAGAGCAACCCGTTCGCCGACGTCGACACCGTCGAGGACCTGCCGTTCGGCACCCCCGACGAGGAGATCGCCGCCCGGATCGACGGCACGGAGCACTACGCGAAGAAGACCGCTGCGATGCGGGCCCACGCCACCCAGATCCCCGACAACTCCTGGCTGTACGGGATGGCCGGCGACTTCGGCGGCGAGTTCATGGGTGTGGAGTACTACACGCTGGTCAAGGGTGAGCGCGGCCCCGGCGAGGGCCCGCACAAGTGGGAGAGCGACCTGTTCGCGGGCCTGGACCTGGACGGCAGATGACGGTGACCGAGGCACCTGTGGAGGAGAAGGCCCAGGAGCGGGCCGCGCCGGGGGCCGACCTCGCGATCCGGGTCGGCGGTGTCCTGGTCAGTGTCGTCGCCACCGTGGTGGTCACGGTCATCGAGCTGGAGCTGAGCGTTCTGCGCGTCGGCGGCGTCACCGGCCTGTTCCACGGGCGACTGGCGGTCTGGGAGGGCACCGGGGCGCTGGTCGGCCTGGCCATCCCGGTGACGGTCGCGGCGAATCTGGCGCTGGCCTGGTTCGCCACCACCACGATCGCGCGCAGCTGGGCGATCGGCGTCCCGTGGGCGCTGTGGACGCTGCTGATCCTGGGGGCGGCCGGCACCAAGACCACCGAGGGGGACTATCTGCTCGGCGCGGACAACTGGGTCGCCCTCGTGATGATCCTGGCGGGGAGCCTGGCGTTCGCCGTCCATGCGTACCGAAGGATCATGAAACCCATCAAAAGGGCACAATGATCATGGAACGCATCAGGCGGCGGTGACTTTCAGCCGACTCACAGCTCCCGTTTAGGAACTGTCGCGCACCATCCGCGAAGATGACCGGGAGATCGAGCCCCGCGGGTTTCCCGGGCGCTACGATCCCGGCCACGAAACGTTCCCCGGGAGGACTGATGAGGCAGCAGCGCTGGTTCCGGATCACGGTGCTGGCGGTCGCCCTGTTCGCGATCAACGCGGTGACCAGACTGGTCGTCCGCATCGGATTCGACGGCACGGACACCGCTCAGGGCCGCGGCTCGATCGTGATGTTCGCACTGGTGGCGCTCGTGCTGGGCGCGCTCACGTTCGTCTGGTGCCAGCGCCGCCGGCCGAGCGACTGGCTGCCCGACGTCGGTTTCGGTGCGCTCGGCGGAATGGTGCTGACCGTTCTCGCCGGGCCGTTCCTGAGCGGCAGCGAGCCGTTCGCGAACGGGAGCGGCGCCTTCTTCGCACAGATCTTCCTTTACGCCGCTTTCGCGATCGTCGGCACGCTGATCGGTTACTGGGTCGCCGTGATGCTGGCGAAGGACTTCCGCTCCCGCTCGCTGCAGGCCTACAGCCGGGCGAAGACCGTCAAGCCTCGCCGGGTCGTCCGCCGCTGACGCCGGTTCAGAGCGGCGCCTCCCGGGTGAGATAGGTGTGGTGGGTGCTGAAGCCGAGCCGGCCGTAAAGCGCCACCGCGGCCGTGTTCCGCTCCTCCACCTGGAGGTAGGCCCTGGTCGCGCCGCGCTGCACGGCCCACTGCGCGAGGCCGCGCACGACGTGCTGCCCCAGGCCGCGCCGCCGCATCGCCGGGGCGGTCTGGAGCAGCGAGATCCCCAGCCAGCGATCCGGGCCGGTGACCGCGCCGCGCGCGACAGCGACCAGCTCACCGTCGGGGTCACGGACCTGAGCGAAGACCTTCTCCGGTACGCCGGTGAGGATCCGGATCGCCGCGGACGGCAACGTGCCCTTGTGCTCGGCGACCATCGCGTACCAGTCGTCGCCGGGGGAGTCGGCGAGGTCGACCGGTGGCAGGTCCCCGCGTCCCGGGGCGGCCAGGATCGGGTTCAGCGCCGCGGTCTGCACCAGCGTGAGCGGCCGCGCCGACCAGCCGCGCTCGTCGAGGGTCGCGTTGACCGGCGAGGCCAGGGGCATCGGCGCGTTGATCAGTGGGCGCTGGCCGTGCTCGGCGTACCACTTCTCGACGGCGTCGATCGCCGCCTCCAGCGGGCGGTCCGGGTCGCCGACAGCGAGCGCGGAGTTCGCCCGGCCGGTCCAGTTCTCCGCCGCGCGCAGCAGCCAGCTGCCCAGCCGGGCTCGCACCGGGGCCGGCCAGGCCTGATCGGCGGCCAGCTCGAGGGCGATCACCGCGGCGGCGTGCGGGCGGCTGGCCGGTGGCACCCGCTTGGCGCGGTGCACCTCGCGCAACGGCACGCGGACGGTGCCCTTGGCGGTGGCGAGTGTGAGTTCGGTCTCGGTGAGGTCGACGAGCTCGCCCAGGGCATCCGTGTACAGCGGGCGATCCCCGGATACGCCTACAATTCGCCGTACCACCACCCGGTGTCCCACATCCTGCTGTCGGAGCACGTATTACCTCCTTCGGCGGGAATACTAGGCTCTGCATTTGTCGTCGGCGGTCCACGCGGCGTGGCTTTGAAGGGAAAGACCCGTGACCTACATCATCGCTGAGCCCTGCGTCGATGTTCTCGACAAGGCGTGCATCGAGGAATGCCCTGTCGACTGCATCTATGAGGGCAACCGGATGCTCTACATCCACCCCGATGAGTGCGTGGACTGCGGTGCGTGCGAGCCGGTCTGCCCGGTCGAGGCGATCTTCTACGAGGACGACGTCCCGGAGCAGTGGAAGGACTACACGAACGCGAACTACGAGTTCTTCGAGGACCTCGGTTCGCCCGGTGGCGCCTCCAAGGTCGGCAAGATCGAGAAGGACGCCACGTTCGTCGCCGCCCAGGCCCCGCGTGGGGACGCGCACTGAGCGCTCTGTCGTCGGCCCTGCCGGACTTTCCCTGGGACCTGCTGGAGCCGGCGAAGACCCTCGCCGCCTCCCACCCGGACGGCATCGTCGACCTTTCCGTCGGCACGCCGGTCGACCCGGTTCCCGCGGTGGTCCGGCAGGCCCTCGCCGGGGCTTCGGACACGCCCGGCTACCCGCTGACCGCCGGCACCACGCAGCTGCGTGCCGCGATCGCGGGCTGGCTGGCCCGTGCCTGCCGCGCCTCCGGTGAGCTCGGGGTGCTGCCCACGATCGGCTCCAAGGAGCTGGTCGCGTGGCTGCCCACGCTGCTCGGCGCCGGTCCCGGGGACAAGGTGGTCATCCCCCGGATCTGCTACCCGACGTACGAGGTCGGGGTGCGTCTCGCCGGCGCCGAGGTGATCCGTGCCGACTCGCTCACCGCTGTCGGCCCGGAGCGGGTGAAACTCGTCTGGATCAACTCACCGTCCAATCCCACCGGTCGCGTCCTGCCCGCCGAGCACCTGCGCAAGGTGGTCGCCTGGGCCCGCGAGCGCGACGCGATCGTGGTCAGCGACGAGTGCTATCTGTCGCTCGGCTGGGAGTCCGAGCCGGTGTCGGTGCTGGCCGACGAGGTGACCGGTGGCGACTACACCGGCGTGCTCGCCGTCCACTCGCTCTCCAAGCGGTCCAATCTGGCCGGCTACCGAGCCGGTTTCGTGGGCGGCGACCCGGCGCTGATCGGCGAGCTGCTCGCGGTGCGCAAGCACGCCGGCATGATCCCGCCGGCCCCGGTGCAGGCGGCCATGGTCGCGGCCCTGGAGGACGAGACGCACGTGGCCGAGCAGCGGGCGCGCTATGCGGCTCGCCGCGACACCCTGCGGGCCGCCCTGCTCAAGGCCGGTTTCGAGCTCAGCCATTCGGAGGCGGGTCTCTACCTGTGGGCGACCCGGGGTGAGGACTGCTGGCAGACCGTCGACCGCCTGGCCCAGCGGGGCATCCTGGCCGCGCCGGGTGCGTTCTACGGCCCGGCCGCCGCCCAGCACGTGCGGGTGGCGCTCACCGCGACCGACGAGCGGGTGGCCGCGGCCGCCGACCGTCTCGCCGCAGGCCTCTGACGTGGAGCGCCTCCCGATCGTCGTCGCCACCGGCGAGGCCGTCCGGGAGGTGCCGCCCGAGCAGGCCGTCGTCTCGGTGCGCTCGGAGTCGAAGGGCCGCAGCCGCGAGTCGGTGCTGGAACGTCTCACGCAGCGGTCGGCCGCGATCGCCGCGGTGCTCGACCAGTTCGCCGCCGCCGTCGAGCGGCGCGAGAGCGCGGGCCTGCACATCCGCCCGCAGCTGAAGCGGCGCGGCGAGGAGGTGCTGGCCTACCACGGCAGCATCGCCACCGAGGTGATCGTCACCGACTTCACCGTGCTGGGCGATCTGATGCTGAAGCTCGGCGCCGAGGAGCTGACCACCGTGTCCGGCCCGTGGTGGCGGATGCGGCCGGGCAGCCGGGCCGGCGCCGACGTCCGGCAGGCCGCCGTCACCGACGCGCTGGAGAAGGCGGGGGAGTATGCGGCCGCCGTCGGCGCCCGGGTGGACCGCCTGGTCGAGATCAGCGACGTGCTCTCCGGCGGCGGGTTCGGGGTCGGCGGGGGCATGATGCGCTCCATGGCCGCTCAGGACTCGCAGTCCCTGGAGCTCGAGCCGGAGTTGCAGACGGTGCAGGCCACGGTCAAGGTGACGGTCACGATCAGCGAGCCGACGCTGCCGGGGGCCTGATCTCGCCGTTCCGGGCACGCGTGGCGGCCGCTTCGGCAAGACTCGACCGCATGCGCACGGGCCTCGGGCACCTGCTGCTGCGGGTGGCGAACGTGAATCCGCGCAGTGTGACGACGCATTCGGATCGCGTGCTGTACCGCTCGATCGGCGTCTTCATCCTGCTCTACCTGCTGTACGCCACGATCGGCGGCGCGGCGTTCATCGACGCCAGCAGCGGCTATCGGCACCCCTGGTACCAGTGGCTGGTCGGCCCGCTCGTGGCGATCGGCGTGGTGGCGTACGACCGCGCGGTCGTCGGCCGGGTGTCGATCAGCTACGAGAACCTGGACTCCACCGACCCCCACCACCTGCTGCGCCCGCCGACGCTCGGGCTCTACCTGGGCCGGATCGGTCTGGCGCTGCTCTTCGCGGTGGTGGTGACCGAGCCGCTGATGCTGGCACGCTACCGCGGCGAGATCGACGCCCGGCTCGCGGTCACGCACAGCGACCAGCTCAGCCGTCTCGACCAGGGTGGCGCGGTCGCCGGCTACCAGGCACGCCTCGCGGAGTTGCGACAGGCGACGAAGGACGACGACGCCGCCGTCCGCGCCCTCAGCGACCGTGCGGCCGGCAAGCGGCGCGACGCCCGTACCCTCTATCGCCAGGCCCTCGCCGACTCGGCGGGATCCGGCGTCACCCACAGCCCCGGCTGCCCAGCCGGCGGTTACTGCGACAACCTGGTCCGCCGTTCCCGCGCGCTCGACGATCAGGCCGCCGCGCTCGACCGGCAGGCCGCCGACCTGCAGCGCGACCAGCGTCCCGAGCGGGCGGCGCGGGCCGGCGAGCAGTCCCGGCTGACCGCACTGGTCAGCGCCGAGCGGGTCGCCAACGCGGCGGCGGTACGCGGCGACTCAGGCTTCGGCGCGCGAACCGCCGCGATGTGGCACCTGATCACCGCCGACTTCGCCGGGGTCGGCATCTACTACCTGGGGATAGCGTTACTGCTGGTAGCGCTCGACTGCGCGGCGATCGGGCTGAAGTTCGCGTCCCGCGGCAACGCCTACGAGCGCAACGAGGCCCGGGCCGCGCGCCTGCGGGAACACGAGGCCGGGCTGATCCACGAGCGTGAGGTGCACGACGCCCGCACCTACGGCGACGCGACCGCGAAGGTGGTCGCCGACGGCATCGAAGCGGCCAGCCACGACGTCCAGCTCGCGCACGCCGCTACCGAACGCGCCCGAGCCGTCCTGCACACCGCGGTCATCGTCGACCCGGCCGAGCTCGAACACCCCTTCCGCCGCGACCGCGTCGAAGCCTGAACCCCAACCTCAAGACCAAGCCAGAAGATCAACGTCAAGATCTTCATTGCCTGCCTCCGCTGTGGTCCAGATCGTCGCTCCCGCGGGGACCCTTCCGGGCCGAGCAGGGCGCGGGGCGCCCAGAACGCTCAGCCCTCCAGGGCGACGTCCGTGGGTGGTCCCGCTCAGAGCAGCAAACCCGCCCACGACGCGCCCCCACAACTCGCGCGCCCGCGACTCCCGGCCTCCCGCCCGCGGCGAAGTCCCGCCCGTCGGAGCCCGCGACGCAGTCGCCGGGTCACGGCACCGGCGCGCCCCCTCTCCCAGCTGGTGCTCATGGGCGTAATGAGGCACGAATAGCGCCCATGAGCACCAGCTGGAACCCCTGCGTCGCGGCTGGTCCTGCTGCCGTCGCGGGGCTCGCGTGGGTGGGGCCGGCGTGACTCACCGCTGGTGCTGGAGTCAGCTGGGCTTGCGGAGGTCAGCGGCGGCCGAAGGCCCAGGCGGCGCCGGCCGCGGCGAGCCCGCCACCGACCGCGGCCAGCAGGCCGTGGTGCTGCGACGCCCACAGCTGCAGGCTGCGGGAGTGCGCCTGGTCGTCGAAGTCGCCGTGCGCGCCATGGTCGTGTCCCCGCGGCCCGTCGGCCGGCGCCCACAGGTTCGCCGGCTGGTCCGCGGGCCGGCGCTCGTCGGTCTGCTGCCCCTTGAAGCCGGTCCGGGCCAGGTAGCGGTCCAGGATCCCGGGCGCGACGGCGTTCGCGGCGAGGGTCAGCGCGGTCGACCCACCGACCCAGTACTCCCGCCGTTTCGGGTGGTCCGCCGCGTACTCGACGGCGCGTGCGGCCACCTCGGGCTGGTAGATCGGCGCCACCGGCTGGGCCTTGCGCGGCAGCCGGGACAGCACCCAGCCGAACTGCGGGGTGTTCACGGCCGGCATCTGCACCATGGTCACGTGCACGTTGCTCTTCGCGTGCAGCAGCTCGACCCGCAGCGACTCGGTGAACCCCTGGATCGCGTGCTTCGCCCCGCAGTACGCGCTCTGCAGCGGGATCCCCCGGTACGCCAGCGCCGAGCCGACCTGCACGATCACGCCCTGGTCCCGGGTACGCATCCGGGCCAGCGCCGCCCGCGTGCCGTAGACGTAGCCGAGGTACGAGACCTCGGTCGTCCGGGCGAACTCGGGCATCTCCATCTCCATGAACGGCGCGAAGACGCTGGAGAAGGCGTTGTTGACCCAGAGCCCGATCGGCCCGAGTTCCTTCTCCACCCGTTCCGCTGCCGCGTCCACGGCCTGGTAGTCGGCCATGTCCACCTCGATCGGCAGCGCTGTGCCACCGGCCCGGCGCACGTCCTCGGCCGCCCCGTCCAGCCCTTCCTCACCGCGCGCCAGCAGGGCGACGGTGTCACCCCGGGCCGCCAGTCGCCGGGCCACCGCCCGCCCGATGCCGCCGCTCGCGCCGGTCACTACCGAAATCCTGGTCATGACAGACGAATGACCGGGATCCGCCGGGGAGAAACCTCAGCGCTGGACGCCGTCGGCCCGCAGCGGCACGGTGAACGTCGCCCCGATGCAGGCTTTCGGCACGCCATGCGGCATGGTCAGCGCTCCGTCGACGGCGAACGCGCCCACGGTGTTCCGCGCCACTTCCCACGAGACCGGGAAGACCGTCCGGTTCATCCGCACCCCGGGCCCCGCGCAGCCCGCGTCCCGGTGTTCCGGGTCGGCCACCACATTCCCCGGACCCATCGTGATCGAGGTGATCCGGATCGGCACGTTCTTGTCGTTGTTGACCGTGACCAGAAGCTTCCCGGTGTCGCCCGGCCGCAGTGTCCGGCTCAGGTCGTTGCGCCCGCGCAGCACCATGTCGACGGTGACCGGCGCCGGCCCGGCCACCTGGCTCGGCTGGGTGATCTTCCAGTAGGCCCAGGCCGCCCCGGCGTTCGCCAGGATCGCCGCGAGCGCCGCCACCCCCAGGATGGTCCGCGACCGCCGGTCGAACCGGCGCCGGCGCGGTGACCGCACCTCCCAGGTCGGCTCCTCGTGGTCCGCGGCGCTCAACTCGATCCGGCCCTCCGGCTGCCCGGCGCCGTGCGGCGAGTTGGTCAGCACGTCCCGCCGCATCACGAGCAGGCTCGCGAGGCGGCTGCCGCGGGCGGGTCGCTCAGATCGGGCATGCGGCTTGCTCCTCCTCGGACGCCGGTGAAAGGTCAGGCTGGCGTTTCATACAACGTTCCCTGATGGAGATGTCCGATGTGATCGGTTTTCCGTCCGCCGTTGTAGGCGCATAAATCGGAACGATCCACCCAACCGGTTTACCCCGCCCGAGGGATCGGGCCTGTTCCGACGCGCCGGACGAAGCGTCCACCGTGCTCCTCGGGACTACCGGGATCAGCGCCGGCACGCGGTTGATGGCCGGCGAGCGCTGACTCGGATCCGGGACCGCCCGAACGGACGGATCGAGCCCCCGGTGGGCGCGGACACCGAGGGCTCGAGGCGTGCACGGCGGATCAGGACGCCGAAGAACCCGCCGGGTCCGGTGCGGACAGGACCGGCTGTGGAGCCGACTCCGGCTGCTCGCTATCCGATGTGGCCGGCGCAGGCTCCGGGGCGGTCGGCGGCGGCGTGGCCGGTTCGGCGCCGGCCTCGCCCGCCGGAGCACCCGAAGCTGCCGCGGTTGCCGGAGCGGGCTTCGTCGCCGGGCCCTTCCCGGGTGTGGCGGCCACCCGTGGGGCGGGCGCGGCCGGGAAGACGAGCCGCTGGCTCAGCCGGCTCATCTCACCGGTCCACCCCCGGTACTTCGGCGCGACCGACCAGCGCCACTTCCCGCCGGTCATCTCGGCCATGGTGAAGACGAGCGTCTCGGCCGGCCCGCGCCCGGCGCCGACCGTGTGGATGATGTCCGGCCGGGGCGGATCGTCGGCGCTGTGCGCGGTGACGACGTAGTGGTCCATCCGGACACCCGGCGCGATCTCCTGGGCGCTCCAGCTGACGACGGCTTGCCCGTCCTGCCTGGCCACGCTCGGCTCGACGCCCTGCGGCATGGTGGCGACGTTCGCGGTGAGCCGGGCTGGCCCGACGCTGACGACCCAGCCCCCGGCGTAGGCGAGGACCGTGCCGGCGACTCCGAGCGAGGCCACCACCGCCACGATCAACAGGACCTTCCCGGTACGCCTCATCGCGTCACCCGCCGGCCGACCCCCGAGATCGTGATGGTGAAGCGGGCGCCTGCGCACGTTCGCGGGGCTCCGCGGGGCATGGTGATCGGGAAGAACCCGCTCAGGTCGGTCCGGCCGACCGGCACCGTGATCGGCAGCGGCCTGCTGAACTGCCGGATCTGCAGGTTCTGCGACTCGGCGTGGCAGCCGCGCCGGTTCGAGCCGGACACCTGGGCGCTCAGGCTCTGCACGCGGAGCCGGAACCCGAGTGGATTGACCACCGTGATCCGCATCTGCTTGACCGCTCCGGGGTAGAGCCCTTTCACCGGCTTCCCCCTGAGCTGGAAATGGAGCGGATCGTCCCGGTGCGTGCCCTGCCCGACCAGGACGAGCATTCCATCGTCCGGCGTTCCCGACGAATCGGTCGCCGTGACGAATGCCGCCGTGATCAGGGCCGCCGCCGCCGTCGCGGCTGCCGTCCACCAGATCTTCGACATGAGCTGCCCCTGACAAGCGAGAAGGTGGGGCGGACCGGCCGCCCCACCTCGGCGACCGGATCAGGCTTTGCTCACACCCTGGAACGTGTAATTGATCTTGATGGCCTTGCCGGCACAGGCCTGCGGCAGGTCGCCGATCGTCACGGTCGACTCGATCGGCACGGCACTGGTGGCCTTGGCGGGGATCGTCGGGCTGTCCGGGAAGGTGGTGGTGAAGATGCCGGGGTTGGCGGCCAGAGCGCTCTTGCAGGTGGGGTCGGCGGTGCCGTCGAAGCTGGTCACCGCGGCGGACGAGGCGGTGAGCTGGACCGGGAAGTCGTTGAGGTTGATCACCCCGCTGTTGACTTTGGTCGTGACGCCAGGGTAGATCTTGCCCGCGAGAGTCGACGTCGCCGTCAGGTCGGTGATGGTGGCCGCCTCGGCGTCGGCCGACCCGGAGCCGCCGATGTTCCATCCGTTGGCGGCCCAAGCCGCGCCTCCGCCGATGGCGACGACCGCTACGCCGGCGATGACAGCGGTGGAACGCTTGGAAAGCTTGCGCATGGGGGAGTTCCTCCTGGAACGATGTCGCGGCACCCGGTTCCGGCGGTTGCGGAGCGACGGAAACGGTGAGCGCGTCGTTGGTTCGGTGATCGCCGGAGCCCGTTTGGCGTCGCGGCGCTGGGACAAAGATGACCTAACGGCGCACACGCGGCGATAGGGCTTCCAGACGCCCTGTCACGGATGATCCGGTACCTACCGGTGTCTGATGCGCTTAACCCGCAAGCATGAACAAAGCGTTCATCCCGTAACCCGGGAAGGTCCTTGAGCTGCATCGATGAGGTCAGAGCCGGTCAAGCCCGAGTTCTGCTCACGTGGCGGAAAGGGCCTGGAACGGCGGCCTGTCGTTGATGGAGAGGGCGAGAATCTTCGGCCCTCGGCCCCGAATGGGGTAAGCCGATCGAACCGGCGTTCCCCTGAAAGAGGCTTTCGCGCTATGCCTCTGTCGGTCGCTGAGCTTGGAGCAGGAATCGGTGCGCCCGCACGGTGAACTCTCCACGGGCACGGATGACCGCGGCGAGGCGGGCGAGCTCACGTTCGTACCGTTGGGGCGTGAAGTCCCGCACCTGCCACGGAACGGTCCGCAAGTGGTGCACGACCGCCCGGATGTCGCGGAACGCGAGCCCGGGGTGCTCCTCGCGCACGTCCGTCACCAGCAGGCCGGCCGCGGTCAGGGCGGCCGCCGCGACCTCGGCGTCCCAGCGGCGGGGGGACGGCGGCGGGGCGCCGAGCGCGTCGTTCAGCTCGGCCAGGTCGTCGCTGCCGACCTGCTGGGTGAGCAGGACACCGCCGGGCTTGAGCAGGCGGGCGACGTCGGCGGCGGGCAGGCGCCCGTGGCGGCTGAGGACGACGTCGAACTCGTCCTCCCCGGCGGGCAGCTCGGTGAGGACCTCGACGCCGAACGGCGCGAGCCGCTCCCGGGCGATCGGGGTGTTGCGGGTCCAGCTCTCCACCGCGACCGTGTACGCCGGGAGCGGCGCCAGCTCCGCCAGCAGCTCCCCGCCGCCGGTGTCCAGGTCGAGCAGGCTGCCGGCCGGGCGCACGAGCGGGCGAGCGATCTCCGGGTAGGACCAGGACGGCTCGGACGCGACGGCCAGCCCGTCCAGCCAGGCGAACTCCCACCCGGTCATGGACGCGCCGGCCGCCGCGGTGTTGAGGTCGTCATCCGGCGGGCTGCTGCGCACAACGCCGACGGTAGCCAGCGGCTGCGCTCAAAGTCGCGATGGTCTCACCGTTCACGGAAGTCGTGGCTGAACCGTGTTCAATCCGCGACCCTGCGCGGTGGGACGGTCAGGCACGGACGGGCATGAGGAGGGAGAAACGGGAGTCGTCGCCGGCCGCCCGGATCGTCAGTGGTTGCACCGGCCCGTCCAGTTCCAGCAGCAGCTGGCCGGGCCCGCCCGCGTCGGCGGCCTGGAGCAGGAACTCCCGGTTGACCGCCACGTGCGCGGTGTCTCCGGCGGTCCACTCCGACTCCTCGGCGACGCGCAGGCCACCGTCCGGGTTCAGGGCGAGGATCGCGACCCGGTACGCCGAGCCGTCGTGCTCCCGGCGGACCTCGGGCGCCGACGACACCAGCTCGCGCAGGTCGTCACGGTCGACGGTGACCCGCTGGGTGCCCGGGCCGGCGGGGCTGATCAGCCGGCGGTAGTCCGGGAAGTCCACGTCGAGCGGGGCGGTCCGGAGCTCGGCGCCGGCCACATCCGTACGTACCGCATCGGCATCGACGTCGAGGGTCGCTGAGCCGGAACCGAGCCGCAGGAGCTCGTCGGTGAAGGTCAGCGGCAGGTACTGCCGGACGTCAGGGCCCTCGACGGTGGCCGGCGTCGTGGCCACCGCGAGCCGGTAGCGATCCGTCGCCACCAGGGTCAGCGTTCCCTCGCCGGTCTCGAAGAGGACACCTCCGGGGAACGGCATGCCGGGGATCGGGTCGGTGACCGCGAAGCGGACGGCGGTGAGCGCGGCCTTGAGATCAGAAGCGGACAGGGTGATGCGGGTCATCAGGTTCTCCTCCAGGTCCAGCAGGGTGTGCAGGCGGAGGAGCTCGCGGCGGGCGTCGGCGAGGCCGGCTTCCAGGCGTGCGAGATGGGCGTCGAGCCGGGCCCGGACGCGGCCGGGGTGGTCGAGGTCACGCACCGCCTCCGCGATCTCCGGGACCGGCATGCCCACCCGGCGCAGTCCCGCGATCAGGCGGGCCGCCCTGATCTGCTCGGCGGTGTACCGGCGATAGCCCGTCCCCGGGTCCACCGCGGCCGGGACCAGCACGCCGGCGCCGTCATACCAGCGCAGCGCGCTGACCGACAGGCCACTGGCCCGGGCCGCCTCGCCGATCGTCCGCATCTCACTCCTCACAGCCGATGACCCTGGTGTCTCGACCTGGTCGAGGGTCAAGCCGGTACCGGTCCTTGTTGCCGATCGGCAGTGTCGCGGCCAGGCAGACCCTAGGTGCCCAGCAACAGTGTCGCGGCCACCGCGGCCATGACCACCGCGATCAGGCCGTCCAGGACGCGCCACGCGTTCGGCCGGGCCAGCAGCGGGCCGAGCCTGTGCGCGCCGAGGCCGAGCGCCGCGAACCAGGCCAGGCTCGCGGCGGCCGCGCCGAGGCCGAACATCCAGCGGTGCGCGTGCTGCTGGGCGACCGAGCCGAGCAGCAGCACGGTGTCCAGGTAGACGTGCGGGTTGAGGTAGGTCAGGGCCAGGCAGGTGAGCAGGGTCGCGCGGAGCGTCGCGGGGGCCTTGCCGGCCGGGTCGAGGCTGCCGGCGGGTCGCAGGGCCCGGCGGGCGGCGAGCACGGCGTACCCGATGAGGAACGCGGCCCCGGCCCAGCGGATGACAGTGACCAGCCCGGGCTGCGCCGCGATGATCGCGCCGAGCCCCGCGATGCCCGCCGAGATCAGCGCGAGATCGGAGAGCGCGCAGGTCAGGACGACGGGCAGGACGTGTTCGCGGCGCAGGCCCTGACGGAGGACGAACGCGTTCTGAGCGCCGATGGCGATGATCAGGACGGCGGAGGCGGCGAAACCGGCGAGAGCGGAGGTGAGCACGTCGTCGACGCTAGATTCCCCCGTACGTGTAGGCCAGCTAATGATTCTAAGGATGAATTAGCGATACTTAATCGTGGACCAGGTGCAGTTGCAGACGTTCCAGGCTGTCGTCGAGCACGGCAGCTTCGAGGCGGCGGCGCGGGCGCTGCACGTCACTCCGTCGGCGGTCAGCCAGCGGATCAAGGCGCTCGAACGGGCGGTCGGCCAGGTGCTCGTCCGGCGGGCCAAGCCGTGCACGGCGACGGTGGCGGGGGAGGCGCTGGTCCGGTTCGCCGGGCAGGTGGCGCTGCTGGAACGGGAGGCGCTGGCCCAGGCCCGTGGCGGCACCCGGATCTCGATCGTGGTGAACGCCGACTCGCTGAACACGTGGTTCCTGCCGGTGCTGACCCAGGTCCCGGGTGCGGCCTTCGAGCTGCACACCGATGACCAGGACTACACGGCTGACCTGCTGCGATCGGGTACCGCGATGGCCGCCGTGACCGCCGAGAACGTGGCGGTCCAGGGCTGCCGGGTGGAGAGGCTGGGCGCCATGCGTTACCTCGCGGTCGCCGCGCCGGGCCTGGATCCCGCCTCCGCGCCGATGATCGTCTACAACCGCAAGGACCAGCTGCAGCATCGGTTCCTGACGCTGGTGGGCCGCCGCCCCGCCGAGCAGGTCCACTACGTGCCGGCGGCCGCGGCCTTCAACGAGGCGATCCGGCTGGGCCTGGGCTGGGGGACGGTGCCGGAGCAGAACGCCGGGCCGCTCCTGGAATCCGGGGAGTACGTCCAGATCTTCCCCGGCGCGTTCCTGGACGTCCCGCTCCACTGGCAGTACTGGCGGATCGAATCAGGCCTGCTGAACGCACTGACGGCCGCCGTTCGCACGGCGGCCGCCCGGACATTGCGGAGCTAGCTCAATCGTTGTTGTGCAGGGCGCTGTTCAGCTCGATGCCGGTGCCCTTACGGGGGCGGGCCTCCAGGGCGCCGCTCACCGAGTTGCGCCAGAACAGGAGATTGTTCACACCGGACAGCTCGATGGCCTTCACCACACGACCGTCGGGCAGCGTGATCTTCGACGCCGCGGTGATGTAGACACCGGCCTCGACCACGCAGTCGTCGCCGAGCGAGATGCCGACGCCGGCGTTCGCCCCGAGCAGGCTGCGCTCGCCGATCCGGACCTTCTCCTTGCCGCCGCCGGAGAGCGTGCCCATGATGGACGACCCGCCGCCGATGTCGGACCCGTCGCCGACCACCACGCCCTGCACGATCCGGCCCTCGACCATCGAGGTGCCGAGCGTGCCGGCGTTGAAGTTGACGAATCCCTCGTGCATGATCGTCGTCCCGGCGGCCAGGTGGGCGCCGAGCCGGACCCGGTCCGCGTCGGCGATCCGGACGCCGGAGGGCGCGACATAGTCGGTCATCCGCGGGAACTTGTCGATGCCGTGGACGGCCAGGTGGCGGCCGGCGGCGCGCTCGAGGAAGCGCAGCTCGTCCACCCGTTCCGGCGGGCAGGGGCCGGCCGAGGTCCAGGCGACGTTCGCCAGCAGGCCGAAGATGCCGTCCAGGTTCAACTCGTTCGGCCGGACCAGGCGGTGCGACAGCAGGTGCAGCCGAAGATAGGCCTCACTGGCGTCGGCGATCGGCTCGGCCAGCGACTTGATCGTGGCGCGGACCTCGACCGTCGAGAGTCCGGGCAGCAGCTTCGGGCCGGTCAGCCCGGCCGGCAGCGCCGGCAGGTCGGCCGGCTCCTCGCCCAGGCCCAGGAAGCCGGCCGGGAACCAGGTGTCCAGCACCTGCCCCTCGGCGGTGACGGTGGCCAAACCGATGCCCCAGGCGGGCGAAGTCGAGATCGCGGTATCCACAGGGTGAACCCTACTAGTCCCGTGAGGCGTGGATCGGGTGCGTCCGCTGCTCGGGACGGCCTTGTATGGTGCGCACATGGCCAACCCGCTGACCCCGGACGTGCTTGTCGACCCGGTCGAACTGACCCGTGCCCTGGTCGACATCGAATCCGTGTCCCGTGACGAGAAGGTGATCGCCGACTGCGTCGAGGACGTCCTGCGCAGTGCCGGCCACCTGACCGTCGAGCGGCTGGGCAACACGGTGATGGGCCGCACCGACCTGGGGCGTGAGCAGCGGGTGGTGCTCGCCGGTCACCTGGACACGGTGCCGATCAACGACAACTGGCCGTCCACCGTCGTCGACGACCTGATCTACGGCTGCGGGACGTCCGACATGAAGTCCGGGGTGGCGATCGCGCTGCACCTGGCCGCGACACTGCCCGACCCGGCGTACGACGTGACGTACCTCTTCTACGAGGCCGAGGAGATCGAGTCCGAGTTCAACGGGCTCAGACTGGTCGCCGACAGCCGGCCGGAGTGGCTGCGGGCCGACTTCGCGGTGCTGCTCGAACCGACGTACGGGGCGGTCGAGGCCGGCTGCCAGGGGACGGTCACGGCGGTGGTCCGCACGCACGGGCGGCGGGCGCACACCGCACGGGCGTGGCGCGGGGTGAATGCGATCCACGCCGCCGCGGAGGTGCTGCGCCGGCTGGAGGACTACCACCCGCGGACGGTGACGATCGACGGATGCACGTATCGGGAGGGGCTCAACGCCGTACGCGTCAATGGTGGGGTTGCCGGCAACGTCGTCCCGGACGAGTGTGCCGTCGAGGTGAACCTGCGATTCGCCCCGGACCGGTCTGAGCAGCAGGCCCACGAGCACCTGCGCGAGGTCTTCCAGGGTTTCGACCTGGAGGTCGTCGACTCCGCCCCGGGCGCGCTGCCCGGCCTGGACGCGGTGGCGGCCCGCGAGTTCCTCACCGCGATCGGTGTGGAACCGGCCGCCAAGCTGGGCTGGACGGACGTGGCCCGGTTCGCGGCGCTGGGCATCCCGGCGATGAACTACGGCCCCGGTGACCCGTCGCTGGCGCACGCGCCGGACGAGCACGTGGAGATCGGCCGGATCCGGGACGGCGCCGCGACGCTGCACCGCTGGCTGGCCCGCTAGGCCCGCTTGCCCGGGTCAGAGCTGGGGGATGGCCGCCCGGCCGATCGCGCGCTGCGGCACCGAGACCTCCATCGTGGTCTCCGGGTCGTAGGCCGGATCGGGCTGCCGCGCCGCGAACGCGACCCGGCGTTCCTCCACCACGAGCTGGATGCGCCGTTGCATGCGGCGGTGCAGCTTGAGGCGCTCGTATCGGTTCGCCACGGTGGCCGCCCTTTCACCGGGACACCCGGGCTCCGGGCGCCGTGCCTGCCGTGCATACGCGGTGCGGTAACTGTATAGACGTGCCAGAGCTACCGTCCGTTGCTTCAATCTGGCAAAAAGGTCTCCCGGTCGCAATCCTCTTGTCGAAACGCGGCCGGTTATTCACCGGAGAATGGCCGTCCGCACTACCTTGGGCGCATGACGGAGAGCACCAACGGGCGACCGACGGCCGCGCCGCAGCGTCATCGGGGTGCGGTCACGCTACGACGCGAAGCCGTGCCCCTGAGCACCGCGGACGAGAAGTTGCTTGACTCGCATCATCGCGGTGAGTGGAAGACGAAGGACGCCTGGCGAGCCCTGCGCATCCTGTCCGAGTTCGTCGAGGGCTTCGACACGCTGGCCGACCTGCCGCCCGCGGTCAGCGTCTTCGGCTCGGCGCGCAGCAAGCCGGAGTCCGCCGAGTGCGAGCTCGCCGCCCGGCTGGGCGCCGCCCTCGCCGAGGCGGGCTACGCGGTGATCACCGGCGGCGGCCCGGGCGTGATGGCCGCGGCGAACCGCGGCGCGACCGAGGCCGGCGGGATGTCGGTCGGGCTCGGCATCGAGCTGCCGTTCGAGCAGGGCCTCAACGACTGGGTCGACATCGGCATCGACTTCCGCTACTTCTTCGTCCGCAAGACCATGTTCGTGAAGTACGCGCAGGCGTTCGTGGTGCTGCCCGGCGGTTACGGCACCCTGGACGAGCTGTTCGAGGCGATCACGCTGGTCCAGACGCACAAGGTGACCCGGTTCCCGGTGATCCTGATGGGCGCCGACTACTGGAGCGGCCTGCTCGACTGGATCAAGCAGCGGATGCTCGACGACGGCAAGATCAGCGCGGCCGACCTGGAGCTCATCCAGGTGACCGACGACGTCGCCGAGGCGGTCCAGATCATCGTGGACGCCGGCGCCGCCCTCGCCGACCCGCAGGCGTCGTCCTGATGGCCGCGATCTGCGTGTTCTGCGGCTCGTCGAGCACCCTGGAGCAGCGCTGGCTCGACCTGGCCGCCGAGACCGGCCGGGCGCTCGGCGAGCGGGGGCACACCCTGGTCTCCGGTGGCGGCTGCGTCGGCATGATGGGCGCGGTCGCCGACGGCGCCCGGGCCGGTGGCGCGCACACCCTCGGCATCATCCCGCAGTGCCTGGTGGACTGGGAGGTCGCCGACACCTCGTCGGACGAGCTGGTCGTCACCGATGACATGGCCGCCCGGAAGAACCTGATGATCGACCGGTCGGACGCGTTCCTCACCCTGCCCGGCGGGCTCGGCACGCTCGACGAGCTCTTCGAGGTGTGGACGACGTCGGCGCTCGAGGTGCACCGCAAACCGATCGTGGTCCTCGACCCGGACGGCTTCTACGACGGCCTGATCAGCTGGCTGAACGGGCTCGTCGCGACGAAGTTCGTCCGCCCCGCGGTGATGGACACCGTGCTCGTGGCCCGGTCGGTGCCGGAGGCGCTGGACACGATCGAGGCCGCCCTCGCGGGGTGACGCCCTGTCCGCTTCCGCCCGCGCCGGGTGACGCCGGTTACGCTCGCGCCTTCACCGGACGGGTGAGGCGGCGGAAACGTCGTACCGGCGTGCTCTCATAGATGCCGTGAGCACGCCGGCCCCCCCGTCCCCGGTGCGCCGGCCGGCCTACCGCCTGGTCCGGCGCCCCCGCCCGGCCGCGCCCGAGCTGCGCGCCGACCCGATCCAAGCCCGGGTGACCGCGCACACCGCCGGGCCGCTGCTGGTCGTCGGTGGTCCCGGCACCGGCAAGACCACCGTGCTGGTGGAGTCGGTCGCCGCGCGGATCGCCGAGGGCGTCGACCCGGAGCGGATCCTCGTGCTCACCTTCGGCCGCCGGGGCGCCGCCGCGCTGCGCGACAGGATCGAGGCGCGCGTCGCCGGCGATGCCGCGCGGATCGTGCACGAGCCGCTGGTCAGGACCTTCCACGCGTACGCGTTCGGCCTGCTCCGCCGAGCCGCGGCAGAGCGCGGCGAGCCCGCCCCGCGCCTGCTCACCGGCCCCGAGCAGGATCTGATCATCCGCGAGTTGCTGGCCGTGGTCGAGGATCCGGATTCCGCCGACACCGTCGGCTGGCCCGACGAGCTGCGCCCCGCGCTGCCCACCCGTGCCTTCGCCCAGCAGCTGCGTGACCTGATGCAGCGTGCCGCCGAGCGTGGCGTCGGCCCGTTCGAGCTGGCCGATCACGCCGCCCGGCTGGGCCGCAGCGACTGGGCGGCGGCCGCCCGCTTCCTCCGGGAATACGTGGAGGTGCTCTCGCTCCGCGACGCCACCACGCGCGGGTCGGTCGCCTACGACCCGGCCGAGCTGGTCCGGGCCGCCTCCGGGCTGCTCGCCGACGAGCCCGGCCTGCTGGCCGCCGAGCGACGCCGCCTGGCGTATGTGTTCGTCGACGAGCTCGCCGAGACCGACCCGGCCCAGGTCGACCTGCTGGCCCAGGTCGCCGGCGGGGGAAAGCCGCTGGTCGCCTTCGCCGACCCGGATTCGTCGATCTTCGGCTTCCGCGGGGCGGACCCGGAAGTGGTCGCGGACTTTCCGGAGCGCTTCCGGAGCCCGTCGGGCGCGCTGGCCGAGACGGTCGTCCTGCATACGAACTATCGGTCGGCGCCCTCGTTGCTGGCGGCCGCTTCCGGGGTGGCCCGGCGGATGCGCGGGCCGATCACCCGCCGCCTGATGGTCCCGCCACCCCCGGTCGACGCTGTCCCGGCCGACGCTGCGGTTGATGCCGCCGCGGCCGGCGCTGCTGATGTTGATGCCGCCCCAGGCGGCGCGGCACCGGTCGCTGGAGGAGCGAGTGCCGCGGCGCTGCCTCCTGCCGGGAGCGGGGGCAACGCTGTCGTCGTTCCACCGGCAAGGCGCCACGCGGCTGTTCCGGCGGTGGTCGGCGACGAGGCTGCCGTTCCTGCGGCGGGCGGTGACGGGGCGGGCACGGGAGTGGTCACCGGGGAGGAGATCTCGCCGTCCGGGCCGGTGGCGGGGGCGGTGGTGCGGACGTTCCGGTCGCCGGCCGCGGAGACCGCGTTCATCGCGCACGCGCTGCGGGAGGCGCATCTGCTCTACGGCGTGCCCTGGTCACGGATGGCGGTGGTGATGCGTTCCGCCACCCTGCAGCAGCCCTCGGTGCAGCGGGCGCTCGCCGCCTCGGGTGTGCCGACGGTGATCCACGCCGAGGATCTGCCACTGCACCTGCAGCCGGCGGTCGCGCCGTTCCTGCTGCTGCTGCGCTGCGCGCTGGATCCGGAGACGCTCGACGAGGAAGCCGCGGTCGCGCTGCTGCACTCGCCGCTGGGCGGGGCCGACCCGCTGGCCGAGCGCCGGCTGCGGCAGGGCCTCCGGGCGCTCGCGCTGGCGGCCGGTGATCGGCGGCCCTCCGGGGAGTTGCTGGTCGACGCGGTCCGTGACCCGGCCGGGCTCGACCTGGTCGAGCGCCGCTGGGCCCGCCCGGCGCAGACCATCGCCCGCCTGCTCACCGTGGCCCGCACGGCCGCCGCCGAGCCCGGTGCCTCCGCGGAGGACGTGCTGTGGACGGTCTGGCGCGCGAGCGGCCTGGCCGACCGGTGGTATGCGATGAGCACCGGCAACCTGCGCGTGACCGACCCGGCCCAGGCCGGCCGTGCCCGGCAGTGGCGCGCCGAGGCCGCCGACCGTGACCTGGACGCCATGGTGGTGCTCTTCGACGCCGCGGCCCGGTTCGTCGACCGGTTGCCCGGCGCGGGCGTCGGCGTGTTCCTGGACCATGTGCTCGGCCAGGACCTCCCGGCTGACACGATCGCTCCCAGCGCCGACCGGGGTGACGCCGTCCGCCTGCTCACCGCGCACGCCGCGAAGGGCCTGGAGTGGGACGTGGTCGTGCTGGCCGGCGTGCAGGAGGGCATCTGGCCCGACCTGCGCCTGCGGGGCAGCCTGCTCGGGTCGGAACGCCTGGTCGACGCGGTCGCCGGCCGTCCCGCCTCGGGTTCGGAGGCGATCGTCGCCGAGACGTCCGCGCTGCTCGACGAGGAGCGGCGGCTCTTCTACGTGGCGGCCACCCGGGCACGACGCCGCCTGGTGGCCACCGCGGTCGCCTCGGCGAGCACCGGCGGGGCGGCCGTCGAGGAGCAGCCCAGCCGTTTCCTGAGCGAGCTGGCCTCCCGTGCCCGGTCGGGTCCGGGCGACGACCCGTATGCGGACGTCCCGCCCCCGGATGATCCGCCGCCGCCGGACGAGCCCCCGGATCAGGACCCGTGGGACCCGGACTCCCCGGACTCCCCGGATTCGCCTGACTCCCCGGACGACACGCCGCCTCCTGCCGGGATCGACCCGTCGGAGGCGGAGGCCACGGCACAGATCCTGGCGGCTGAGCCGGCCGTGGCCACGCCCGTCGAGCCCATGGACGTCGACGGTGAGCAGATGGCACCCGGCGACAGCGGCGAAGATCGGGCAGCATCCGACGACGGCAGCGAAGCGCGGGCGGCGCTCGGCCGTGGCGCTGGCGAGCGGGCGGCGCTCGGCGGCAGTGGTGAGGAGCAGGCGACAGCCGACACCGGTGTGGAAGAGCGGGCGACAGCCGACCACGGTGGTGAAGAGCCGACGCCAGCCGACGACCGCGGCGACGAGCATGCGGCAGTCGACGACGAGAGCGACGGCGAGTTGCTCGTCGGCCGCGCGCCGCGGGCGTTGACGCTCGCGGCGCTCGTGGCCGAACTCCGTACTGTCGTGGTCTCGGCAAGCGAAACGCCCAGCCGGCGCCGCGCCGCGGCCGCCGAGCTCGCCGGGCTCGCCGCGGCCGGTGTGCCCGGGGCACATCCGGACGAGTGGTGGGGCCTGCGGGCGCTCTCCGACGAGCGGCCCCTCGTCGACGACGGCGACCCGGTCAAGGTCACCCCGTCGGCGATGGAGTCCGCGCTCCGCTGCAGCCTGCGCTGGCTGCTGGAACGCCACGGTGGCGCGCCCCCGGCCGGCCCCGCGCAGGGCATCGGCAACCTGGTGCACGCCGCCGCGATGCTGGCCGAGGACGCGCACGCCGACCGGGAGAAGCTGGTGGAGTACGTGTCGGCCCGGTTCGACTCGATCGAGCTGGCGGCCCGCTGGATGGCCGGCCCCGAGCAGGAGCGCGCCGAGGCGATGGTCGACAAGTTGCTGCGCTGGCTGGCCGCGAATCCCCGCCGGCTGCTGGCGATCGAGCACGAGTTCACCGTCCGGCTGGAGGACGAGCGGCACCCGATCCAGCTCACCGGCCGGGTCGACCGGCTGGAGGTCGACGAGGCCGGCCGGCTCGTGGTGATCGACCTGAAGACCGGCAAGTCCACCGCCCTGTCCGCGGAGGTGGCGGAGAATCCGCAGCTCGCCGGCTATCAGGCGGCGGTCGACGCGGGCGCTTTCGAGGATTTCGGAACCGACACCGGTGGCGCCGCCCTGGTGCAGCTGGGCCCGGGCAAGGACGCCCGCGAGCAGATGCAGGTGCCGATGACCGAGGCCACCGACCCGCAGTGGGCGTACGCGATGGTTCGCCGCACCGCCGAGACGATGGCGGCCTCGACGTTCTCCGCGGTGGCGAACAGTCGTTGCCGGGTCTGCCCGGTCCGCACGAGTTGCCCGATCTCGGGGAAGGGCCGGCAGGTAGTGGAGCCGCCACGATGAGGGCCGACGCCGGACCCAGGTACACCCCTGTCGAGCTGGCGAGACTGCTACGGCTGCCGCCGCCCACGGACGAGCAGGCGGCGATCGTCGCGCACCCGGTGAAGCCGCTGCTCGTGGTCGCCGGCGCCGGCTCCGGCAAGACCGAGACGATGGCGTCCCGGGTGGTGTGGCTGGTCGCGAACGGGTATGCGCATCCCGGCGAGATCCTCGGCCTCACGTTCACCCGGAAGGCGGCCGGTGAGCTGTCCCACCGGGTGCGGACGAGGCTGGGTCAGCTGGCCCGGCGGCTGGGCGGGCGGGACGACGCGCTGGTCGGCGAGGCGACGATCTCGACCTATCACTCGTACGCGGCCCGGGTCGTCACCGAGCACGGCCTGCGCGGCGGCTTCGAGCCGTCGGCGCGGCTGCTCACCGAGGCGGCCCGCTGGCAGATCGTCGACTCGCTGGTCCGGGCGTACACCGGGGAGATGACCGGGCTGAACCGCGCCCCGGGCACGGTCACCGACGACGTGCTCGCGCTCTCCGCCGAGCTGGCCGAGCACCTGAAGTCCCCGGACGACCTGGCCGCGTGGACCGGCCGGTTCTTCGCCGAGGTGCAGTCGTTCCCGGGGCGGATGTACAAGGACGTGTCCGAGATGCTGCGCCGTCAGCAGCACCGGCTCACCCTGCTGCCCCTGGTCCGCCTCTACGAGCAGCGCAAACTCGATCTGGAGGCGATGGACTTCGGTGACCAGATGGCTCGGGCCGCGATCGTCGCCCGGGACCATCCGGCGGTCGGCGAGACCGAGCGCGGGCGCTACAAGGTGGTCCTGCTGGACGAGTACCAGGACACCAGCCACGCCCAGGTGACGATGCTGAACAACCTGTTCGGCGGCGGCCACCCGGTGACCGCGGTCGGTGACCCGTGTCAGTCGATCTACGGCTGGCGCGGCGCGTCGGCCGGCACGCTGGAGCGCTTCCCGTCCGAGTTCCCGGACGCGGAGGGCCGCCCGGCCTGGGTGCACAGCCTGACCCGGAGCTGGCGGAACCGCCCCGAGATCCTGCAGGTGGCGAACGTGATCTCGGCGCCCCTGCGGGCCAGCGTCGGCGTGTTGCGGCCGGCGGACCGGGTGGCCGAGGCGGTCGGCGGGCGGACCGTGACGTGTGCGCTGCTCAGGACGTACGCCGAAGAGGCTTCCTGGATCGCCGATTCGATGCTGACCGCCTGGCGGATCGCGGCCGGGATGCCCCGCGCGCTGCCGGAGGAGATCCCGCTGGAGCGTCGCCCGACCAGCGCGGTGCTGGTCCGGGTCCGCAGCCAGATCCCGGTGATCGAGGAGGAGCTGCGCGCCCGCGGCCTGCCGGTCGAGGTCGTCGGGCTGGGCGGCCTGCTCGACACGCCCGAGGTGCGGGACGTGATCTGCACGTTGCGGGTGCTCGCCGACCCGACCGACGGCGCGTCGCTGCTGCGGCTGCTCACCGGCGCCCGCTGGCGGATCGGCCCGCGTGACCTGGTCGCCCTGCACCGCAGATCACGCGCGATCGCCGCGGCCCGGGCGACCAGGACCGAGGACGACGACCAGGACGCGGTCGCCGACCGGCTCGACGACGCGACCCTGGTCGAGGCGATGGCCGACCTCGGCAGCCCTCAGCAGTACTCGGTGGAGGGCTTCCAGCGGCTCGCGGCGTACAGCAGGGAACTCGGCGCCCTCCGCCAGCGCCTGGACCAGCCACTTCCCGACCTGCTCGCGGACATCGAGCGGACTGTCGGGCTGGACGTCGAGGTCGCGGTCCGCGGCTGGGCGGCCGGTGACGCCGGCCTGGCCCGGGCTCACCTGGACGCTCTCGGCGAGGCCGCGACCAGGTATGTCAGCGAGAACGAGACCGGCACGCTCAGCGGTTTCCTGGCGTTCCTGGCGGCTGCCGAGGAGGAGGAGCGCGGGCTCGAGCCGGGCCAGGTCGACGTGGCCGAGGGCGCGGTGCAGATCCTCACCGCGCACGCCGCGAAGGGCCTGGAGTGGGACGTCGTCTCGGTCGCGGGCCTGTGCCGGGGCGTCTGGCCGGGCCTGGTTCGCGGCTCCGACCACTACCTGGGCGGCATCGGCGTGCTGCCGTTCCCGCTGCGCGGCGACGCGTCCGGCCTGCCCGAGCTGAACCTCGACGAGGCGGTCGAGCAGAAGGACGTGAACGCCGCGCTCAGCGAGTTCAGCCGCGCCTGGCGGGAGCACGACGAGCGGGAGGAGCGGCGTCTCGCCTACGTGGCGATGACCCGCCCGCGCCGCCTGCTGCTCTGCTCCGGTTACTGGTGGGGCGACGGGGTGAAACGCCCGCGCGGCCCGTCGGTCTTCCTCGACGAGGTGCGCGCGACCTGCGCGGAAGGCGCCGGCGTGGTGGCCGTCTGGGCGCCCGAGCCGGCGCCCGGCGAGACGAATCCGAGCGACGAGGTGGTGTCGGTCGCCGAGTGGCCGGCCGATCCGCTGGGCCTGCGCCGTCCCGCGATGGCCGCGGCCGCCGACCTCATCCGGCGCATGATCGCCGCTCCGGACGCGTCCGCCGCCGAGGCCTTCGCCGATCTCGCGGCGTCCGACCCCGAGGTCGCGGCGCGGGCCGGTCTCGCCGCCGACCTGGCCGGTCTCGCCCAAAACCAAGATCCAGATTTGCCCGTACGGCGTGAGCCCGCCGACCGGGACGCCGCCGGGGCCGCCCAGCGCCCCGGTGCGGAGCCGACCCGAGCCGAAGGCGCCGGGGCGGAGCCGACTGGAGCGGCGGACGACGATGAGCCTGCCCCTTCCGGAGCGGGAACGTTGGACCGCGCGTCGGTCCTGGCCGCGGCCTCGTCGGTGGACCGGGTGGCAGCGGAGACCGATCCGGACATCGCCCGCTGGCGCAAGGAGGCGAAACTCCTGCTGGCCGAGCGTGCCGAGCGCACCCGCCGGGACGGCCCGATCGAGGTCGCCCTGCCCCCGCACCTCTCGGTCTCCCAGCTCGTGGTGCTGCGCCGTGACCCGCAGGTGCTGGCCCGTTCGCTGCGCCGCCCGCTCCCGCAGCGCCCGGCCCCGCACGCCCGCCGCGGCACCGCCTTCCACGTGTGGCTGGAGCAGCGGTTCGGCGCCGCGCGGCTGATCGACATCGACGAGCTGCCCGGCGCCGCCGATGACAGCGCGGCCGGTGACGAGGAACTGGCCGAGCTGCAGCAGGCGTTCCTGACCGGTGAGTGGGCCGATCGCACCCCGCTCGACGTCGAGGTCCCGTTCGCCACCACGATCGGTGGCGTGGTGGTTCGTGGCCGGATGGACGCGGTCTTCGCCGACCCGGACGACCGCTTCGACGTGATCGACTGGAAGACCGGCCGCCGCCCGACCGGCGCGGAGGCCGAGGCTGCCGCGGTTCAGCTCTCGGCGTACCGGATCGCCTGGGCCACCCTGGCCGGTGTCCCGGTCAACCGGGTCCGGGCCGGGTTCCACTATGTCCGCGAGCAGGTCACCGTCCGGCCCGCCGACCTGATGGACGCCACCGCGCTGGCCGCCCTGCTCACCGAGATCCCGGAGGAGGCGCTCTAGACTCCCGTGGCCTCCAGCACATTCGGAGCGCTCTGGAGTCCCGCGGCCTCCAAGCACGTTCGGAGCGCTTCAGAGTCCCGCGGCCTCCAGCAGGTGGAGCAGCGCCGCCGCGTACGCCTCCTCGGCGGACGACCCGGGAAACGCGAGCGTCTCGCCGAGCAGCACGATCCGCACCCGGTAGCCCGCGCCGGCCCGATCCAGAGCGTGGAACGTCCCGCCCAGGAGTTCCCGCAGCTGATCCTCGCGCGGCAGCCAGACGGTCTCGTCGAGCTCCACATCGTCGAGCGCCCACTCGGTCGTGCCGTTGAACCCGATGATCCGCCCTTCCGGCCGGTCGTGCACCTGGATCGTCATGTTGCTGAGCACGAACATCTCGTCGTCCAGGTCCCGGTCGGGGATGGCGAACCGGTCCCCGAGCCGGGGCTTCCAGGTCAGTCCGGCTGCCTTGAGCTGCCGTGCCATGTGCATGCCGAGCACTTTTTGACCTCCGTACCCGTGATAGAGTCATCGGCGTTGTCAGTTTGGTTCCCAAGTACTCAGGAGCGCCTGTGGGGAAGTCTGCCCCAGGCGCTCTTTGTCGTAACCCGGGTTTCTCCGGTACGGGCGATCAGTACGGCGACACGAGTCCCGTGAATTGCGGGTCTTATTACCTCGTTCCCGTCCATAATGGGCAGGAACGATCGACCGTCGAGGAGACGATCATGGTTACCGGCGTTGTGAAGTGGTTCAACGCGGACAAGGGCTTCGGGTTCATCACCCCGGACGACGGCGGCGCCGACGTCTTCGCCCACTTCTCCGCGATCCAGATGTCGGGCTACCGCAGCCTGGAGGAGAACCAGCGGGTTGAGTTCGAGGTGACCCAGGGCCAGAAGGGCCCGCAGGCCGCGAACATCCGTTCCGTCTGATTCGCGTTGATCACCGGCCGCCTCGCGGTGGCCGCTGACAACGTGTGACTGTGACACGGCGTCGCACCCACCCGGGTGCGGCGCCGTTTCCGTCCCCACCCCGCGACGCGAGGTCCGCGTCGGTCAGACCCGAAGCGCGCTCCCGGTTCCGGCTGGTTGTCATGGTCGTTATTCGCGTCTCAGAACGACCATGACAACCAGCCGGGCAGCGCGAGGTGCGCTCGGTTCCGGGGCCGAGCGGTGGCCGGCGGGGGTCGGGCTGACTCTCACGGGTGCTTCACGGGTCTGAAGCACCCGTCAGAGCCAGCCGGCGAGCGCGTGCGGGCCTGGGGGACGGCGAGCCGCGCGAGACCGGCCGGGCGTTCCGCTTCTGCGGAGTCGCGGGCTGCGGCCGTACGGCGAAATCGGGAAGGCCCTGGAGAGCGGCCGTGAGCGGAAAGCGAACAAGGCCCCGGGACACGCCCGGGGCCTTGCTGGTCGTTTTCGGTCAGACCGTGGCCGACTGGGGGAGCGGTGCGGTGCCACCGAGGTGCGCCGGGAGCCACCAGCGGTCGTCGTCGCTCGACGGCTTCTCCGGGTAGGCGTGCTGGACGGCGTCGAGCAGCCCGGACAGCCGCTCCTTGAGCGTCGCGGTGATCGCCTCGGGGGTCGCCCCCTCGGGCAGGTGGATCGCCTCGCCGATCTTGATGAGGACCGGCACGTGCCGCTTGGTGAGCTCCTTCTTGCGGCCCTTTGTCCAGAGCCGGTGCGGGCCCCAGACGGCCATCGGGATCAGCGGGACGCCCGCCTCCTGCGCCATCCGCGCGGCGCCGGTCTTGAGCTCCTTGATGGTGAACGACTCGCTGATCGTCGCTTCCGGGAAGACGCCGACGACCTCACCGTTCTTCAGCGAGGTGATGGCCTCGCGGAACGCCGCGGTGCCGGCCTTGCGGTCGACCGGGATGTGCCGCATGCCGCGCATCAGCGGACCGCTCACCTTGTGGTCGAAGACCTGCTTCTTCGCCATGAAGCGGACCAGGCGCTTGGCCGGCTGCGTGCCGAGGCCGCAGAAGATGAAGTCGAGGTAGCTCGAGTGGTTGCTTGCCAGCACTGCCCCGCCCGTGGCCGGGATGTGCTCGCCGCCCTCGATCTCGATCTTGAGGTCGAGCACGCGGAACATTGTCTTGGCCAGGGCGACAACCGGGGGATACACCAGCTCCATGGCAGCACGGTAGCGGACATTTCTGGGAAACGACTGGGCCGGGTGCACTTTCCACAGGTGCGTTTCGCCGGTTGCCGGCCTTGTGGTGTTCACTGGTGGTCATGTCCGAGCCGCACCCGCAGGAGCCCCTCTGGTCCCGGCCGGGCGGGCCGTGGTCGTCGGGCGCGGTGACCGGCGTTCCCCCGCTCACGCCGCCGCCCCCGGCGCCCGAGCCACCGAAGCGGGTCGATCCCGGGCAGCAGCGCCGCCGGCAGCTGATGATCTTCGGCGGGGCGGCCGGCGTGATCCTGGCCGGCGGCCTGATCGTGCTGCTGGTGCTCCTCTTCGGCAGTGACGGCAACCCGTTCGGTGATCGGGCGTCCGCGCCGACCGATGTCCGCCCGCCGCTGGCCCAGGCCTGCCCGCCACCGAGCGACTCGCCCAGCGGCGCGGCCACCCGGGCTCCCGCGCCGCCGGCCGTCACCGGCGACCGGACGGTGGACGAGCAGGCCGGCATCTCCTACAAGAAGTACGGGGCGCCCTGGCTCACCTGGAACGAGGTGTGGAAGGCGGGGACGCTGCAGGTGCCGTACCGGGTGGGGCAGCACTTCGTCACCGAGCTCTACAGCGGCGGGGAGTATCACGCCTCGATCCTGTCCGCGGCGGTCCCGGCGGCCGACAACGACGCGGTCTCGCTCGACCTGGAGTGCGTGGGCCGGCAGGTCGCGGCGGACGTGCGCGCCAACTACTACCCCCAGCCGAACACGCTCGACGTGCTCCGCGACGAGGTCACCACGCTCGGCGGGCGGCCGGCCTACGTGAACAAGTTCCGGCTGCACTTCCACGAAGCGGGGCTGACCGCCACCTCGGAGTTGTCCGCGGTGGCGGTCATCGACGTCGGCAAGCCGATGGCTGCCGTCCTCTACATCTCGATCCCGGGCACGCACCAGCAGCTGGACGCCGTGATCGACGAGGTGCTGGAGTCGGTCCGGCCGATCTGAGGCGCGCCTCCGGCCGGACGGCAGACGCGCCTCAGCTGCCGGTGAGGCCCCAGCGCTTGCGCAGCGCGTTGTCGGCCAGGTTGAACAGCTGGTCGATCAGGATGCCGATGACCAGCACCACCAGGATGTAGCTGATCACCAGCGGGGTGTCCGACAGGTCCCGGGCGTTCTGCATCCGGACGCCGACGGAGATCGTCCCGGGCACGATGACCAGCAGCTCGCCGGCCATCAGGCTGCGCCAGGAGAACGCCCAGCCCTGCTTGAGCCCGGAGACGAAGCTGGGCAGCGACGCCGGCAGGATCAGGTGCCGGTAGCGCGCGAAGCCCTTCATGCCCATCACCTGGCCCACCCGCAGCCAGGTACGGGGGACGTAGTCGATGCCGCTGATCAGGCCGTTCGCCACCGAGGGCGCGGCGCCGATCACGACCACGAACATGATCGCCTGCTCGCCGAGCTGAAACAGCAGGATCGCCAGCGGGAACCACATGATCGACGGCATCGTCTGCAGGCCGGTGATCAGCGAGCCGATCGCGGCCCGCAGCGGCGCGAAGCGGGAGACCGCCGCGCCGATCACGGTGCCGATCGCCACGGCCAGGGCGAAGCCGGTGATCGCGCGGGTCATGGTCAGGCGCACGCCGCCCCAGAAGTCCGCGGTGGTGACGAGGTCCCCGAGCGTCTTGAAGGTCTCCGCGGGCGACGGGAAGACGTACGACGGCTTCCACCCGCTCAGGTAGGCGATCTCCCAGGCCAGCAGGACGATGAGGATGGCCAGCAGCTTCGGCCACGCACTCCGCCAGATGCGCGGGCCGAGGCGGTCCTTGTCCTGTTTCGGGGCGAGATCCAGCGCGTCGAGGCCACTGACCTCCTCGTACCCCGGCTTCTTGATCTTCTGTGGCTCCGGGCCGGGGCCGCCCTCGGCCCCCAGCGCGCCTTCCAGGCCGGCGCGGGCGCCCGCGTACTTCATCGGAGCGGGTTCAGTTGGCATGACGGGCGACCTCCGCGCGCAGCCGGTCGGTGATCTCGGCGGCCTGGCCGGAGACCTCGGGGGAGTCGATGCGACGGGGGCGCGGGTGCTTGATCGCGAAGTCCTCGATGACCCGGCCGGGCCGGCTGCTCAGCAGGATGACCCGGTCGCCGAGGCGGACCGCCTCGCGCACGTTGTGGGTCACGAAGAGCACTGTCAGGTTCTGCTCGCGCCAGATCCGCTCCAGCTCGTCGTGCAGGATGTCACGGGTCATCGCGTCCAGCGCGCCGAACGGCTCGTCCATCAGCAGGATGTCCGCGTCCTGGGCGAGCGCCCGGGCCAGCGCGACCCGTTGCCGCATGCCGCCGGAGAGCTCGTGCGGCCGCTTGTCGCCGAACCCTTCGAGCCGGACGACCTCGAGCAGCTCCAGGGCACGCTGACGCCGCTCGGCCTTGCCGACGCCCTGCATCCGCAGCGGCAGCTCGACGTTGCCGATCACGGAGAGCCAGGGGAAGAGGGCGGCCTCCTGGAACATCAGCGCGACCTTGCGCCCGCCGGTGTCCAGGGTGCCGCTGCTGATCTTGTCGAGGCCGGCGACGAGCGAGAGCAGCGTGCTCTTGCCGCAGCCGGACGCGCCCAGCAGGCAGACGAACTCGCCCTGCTGGACGTCGAGGGAGACACGGTCGAGGGCGAGCAGAGCATTGCTCCCCGATCCGTACGTCTTGGAGACGTTCTCGATGCGTACGACCGAGGCGGTCCGCACGCCGCTGGTTTCGAGGATGCTCATGCTCTTACCCGCCCTCCTTCTCGATGCGTCAGGAAGCCGCGGCGTCGCTGACCGCGGGCTGACCGTCAGCCTTGAGCAGCTCGTTCAGCGGGCCGAGGTCGTAGATGCCCTTCAGGTCGACCTTCTTGAGCAGACCGACCTCCTCCGCGTGCTGCGCGCTGGTGTACAGCGACGACGCGATCGGGTCGTTGGTGAACTTCAGGTTCTTGAACGCGGCCGCCAGGATGTCGTCCTTGAGGGCCTTGCCGGTCAGCGACTCGATCTGGGCGTTGGCCGCCTTCTGCGCGTCGGCGTTGTTGTCGTTGATGTACTTCACCGCCGCGATGTGGCCCTTGAGCAGCTTGTTGACCGTGCCCGGGTATTCCTTGAGGAACTTCTGGCTGACGATCAGGTGCGTGGTGACGAACTGCTGGTTCGGCCAGAGGGTGGCCTCGTCGACCAGCAGCTTGCCCTTGGACTCCAGCACCAGCTTGCTCAGGTTGGGCTCGGGCACCCAGGCGCCGTCGATCGCACCCTGGGCGAACGCCTGGACCGCTGTCGCGTTGTCCTGCGGCAGGATCGAGACGTCGCCGCCGCCGTTGGTGTCGGCGTTCAGCCCGTTCTGCTTGAGCCAGGCGCGCAGCGCGACGTCCTGCGTGTTGCCCAGCTGCGGGGTGGCGATCTTCTTGCCCTTGAGGTCGGCCGGGCTGTTGATGGTGTCCTTGACGACCAGGCCGGCGCCGCCGGAGGTGCTGCCCGCGATGACCTTGAGGGCCTGGCCGTTGGACTTCGCCCAGCCGTTGATCGCCGGGTTCGGGCCGATGTAGGTGGCGTCGATCGCGCCGGAGAGCAGCGCCTCCAGGGCGGCCGGGCCGGCGTTGAAGGTCTGCGTCTGCAGGTCGGTGCCGGTCAGCGCGTCCTTGAACAGGCCCTTGTTCACGCCGACCAGGGCCGGCGCGTGGGTGATGTTCGGGAAGTAACCGAGCTTGAGGGTCTTCGCCTCGGCCTCGGCCCCGGCCGCGGTGTCGGTCTTCTTGTTGCTGTCGTCGTCGGATCCGCAGGCGGCCAGAGCAGTCGTGGCCGCGACGGCGGCCGTGGCAAGGGCGAGCGCACGAAGGGTGCGGGAGCGCATGCTCAACAACTCCTAGTTGGTTTTTATTGAGGTGGTGGAGAGTTCGGCCAGGGTCCGGTGGTCGACCACGCCCTCGATGGCCGCTTCGACGGCGATCCACACGTCGTGCAGCGCGGTCGCCGCCCCGTGATAGGTCGCGGTGGCGGTCGGCAGCCCGCGGACCGTGGTGAGCGCTCCGCCGACGGCGCGGACGACGTCGCCGACGGTGATCTCCTCGGCCGGGCGGGCCAGGGCATACCCGCCGTCCACACCGCGGTGGCTGTGCAGCAGCCCGGCGCGGCGCAGATCGAGCAGGATGCCCTGCAGGAAGCTCAGCGGGATGTCCTGCGCGGCCGCCAGACCGGCGGCCTTGACCAGACGCGGTTGCTCCGCGGTGACGGCGAGCATGGCGCGGACGGCGTAGTCCGTGCGTGCCGATACGTACACAGCGGTGCTCCCTCCCAGCGGATCAATCTTCGCTTAATCTATCTGCTGGATGGGAATAGTGGAACAGATGGGTTTGGTGCGTCAAGCGCCCGACCGGATGACGGGACGTGGCCGCGGCCCGGCCCGGCAGCGGCGCCACGCCGCGACCCGGGGCCGACCCGGCCGCGACATGTACTCCCGCGGGTGGTCACGGAGCGCGCTAATGTCACCTCGTGGCGTCCAGAATCCAGATCCCCGCGACGAAATACCCGGTCGAAAGGTTCACGCTCGCCAACGGCCTGCGCGTGGTCCTGTCACCGGACCGCAGCGCTCCGGTCGTCGGCGTGGCCGTCGTCTACGACGTGGGCATCCGCAGCGAGCCCGAGGGGCGGACAGGGTTCGCCCACCTCTTCGAGCACCTGATGTTCCAGGGCTCGGAGAACCTCGAGAAGCTCGCCCACTTCCGGCACGTGCAGGGCGCCGGCGGCAGCTTCAACGGCTCCACCCACCTGGACTACACGGACTACTTCGAGGTGCTCCCGGCCGGCGCGCTGGAGCGGGCGCTCTTCCTCGAGGCCGACCGGATGCGCGGCCCCCGCCTGACCGAGGAGAACCTGCGCAACCAGGTCGACGTGGTCAAGGAGGAGATCCGGGTCAACGTGCTGAACCGGCCCTACGGCGGCTTCCCCTGGCTGAAGCTGCCGCCGGTGATGTTCGAGACCTTCCCCAACGCCCACGACGGCTACGGCTCGTTCGAGGACCTGGAGAGCGCCACCGTCGCGGACGCGCAGGGCTTCTTCGACCGCTACTACGCCTGCGGCAACGCGGTGCTCTCGGTCGCCGGCGACTTCGACGTGGCCGAGGCGACCGCGATGATCGAGCGGCACTTCGGGGACGTCCCGGCCCGGCCGGCGCCGGTGCTGCCCGCCTTCGACGAGCCGGACATCGACGGTGAGCGCCGCGAGTCGTACACGGATCGCATCGCCCCGCTCCCGGCGGTCGCCGCCGGTTACCGGGTGCCCGACCCGATCGCGGCCTTCGAGGCGTACCTGCCGTTCTCGGTCCTCGCCGAGGTGCTGACCGACGGCGACGCGTCCCGCCTGGTCGAGCGCCTGGTCCAGCGCGACCGCTCGGTGACCAACGTCGGGGGCTACCTCGGTTTCATGGGTGACGAGTACCAGGTGCGTAACCCCACCGCGCTGCTGCTGCAGGCCCACATGCCGCCCGGCGGCGACGCCGGCAAGGTGCTGCGCACGATCGACGAGGAACTGGACCGCCTCACCACCGGCGGCCTCAAGCCCGGTGAGCTGGAGCGCACCCAGGCGCGCATGTCGGCCCGCCTGCTGCAGGGCACCGACGAGGTGCTCGGCCGGGCGCTGCCGATGGCCGTGCTGGAGCTGCAGCGCGGCCGCCCGGGCCTGCTCAACGAGCTGCCCAAGCTGATCAGCGAGGTCACCGCGGAGCAGATCGTGACCGCCGCCGCCACCCTGCGGCCCGAGCGCCGCGCCGTCGTCGAGGTCCTGCCCGGAGCCGGAGCATGACGAAGCCCTTCCCGCGGCCCGAGCGCCGCGCCGTTGTCGACGTTCTCCCGGGAGCCGGAGCATGACGAAAACCCTGCCGGATCTCATTCCGGACACCGAGCTGACGCTGCCCCCGCAGGCCGAGCGCAAACTGCCGAACGGGCTGACCGTGATCGCCATCCGCCGCGCCGCGGTGCCGCTGGCCGAGGTGCGGCTGCGCATCCCGTTCGGCCGGGCCCCGCTGGCCGCGGCGACCCTGCTGTCGCAGGCCCTGTTCACCGGCACCAGCTCGATGTCGAGCATCGACATCGCCGCCGAGCTGCAGGCCGTCGGCGGCAGCCTGGGCGCCGGGCTGGACCCGGACAGGCTGCAGATCAGCGGTAACGCCCTGGCCGGTGGCCTCGGCCGGACGCTGGAGATCCTGGCCGGCGTGCTGACCGACGCCACCTACCCGGCCGAGGAGGTGCGCACCGAGCGGGAACGCCTGGTCGACAACATCCAGGTCGCCCTGAGCCAGCCGAGCCACCTGGCCCGGGTCGCGCTGCTGAAGCGGATGTTCGCCGACCACCCGTACGCGGTGCAGACCCCCGCCCCGGACGAGGTCCGCGCGATCGAGCCGGCCGCCCTGCGCGAGCTGCACGCCGACCGGGTCCGCCCGGACGGCTCGATCCTGGTCCTGGTCGGCGACATCGACCCGGACCAGGCCATCGACGTGGCGGAGAAGATGCTCGGCGGCTGGACGGGCACGGCCCGCGACGGCGACATCCCGCCTGCCCCGGCGCTGACGCCCGGCTCGCTGCTGCTGGTCGACCGGCCCGGCTCGGTGCAGTCCTCGCTGCGGATCGCGCTGCCGGCGCTGACCCGTACCGACCCCGACTACGCCGCGCTGACCCTGGCGAACCTGGTCTTCGGTGGTTACTTCTCGTCCCGCTGGGTGGAGAACATCCGGGAGGACAAGGGCTACACGTACGGCTCGCATTCGGTGATCGAGCACTTCGCGGCCGGTTCCGCGCTGATCGCGGCGGCCGACGTGGCGACCGGCGTGACCGGGCCGTCGCTGCTCGAGACGACGTATGAGCTGGGCCGCATCGCCAGCCTCCCGCCCGGCGAGGAAGAGCTGGAACAGGCCCGGAGGTACGCACTGGGCACCCTGCGCCTGGGCATGTCCACGCAGACCGGGCTGGCCGGGCTGGCCACCGTCTACGCCGGTTTCGGCTTGCGGCTGGACCACCTGCGCGAGCACTCGGCCAGGCTCGCCTCGGCCACCCGCGAGGAGGTCGCGGCCGTCGCGGCGAGACACCTCGCCCCGTCCCGCGCGGTGACAGTGGTCCTCGGCGATGCCGAGCAGATCGAGGCCCAGCTCACCGCCCTGACCGTGGTGGAGCGCAGCGCGCAGTGACAAGCACCGATCAACCGGAGCGGCCCGGGCAGGCCGGTCAACCGGAGCAGCGCTTCTCGCGGGAGCAGGCGGAGCAGCCCGATCTGGGTGAACAGCCGGGCACCCCGCCGCTGGCGCGGACCACGCTGGACCGCGCCGCCCACCGGCGTAAGGACGACGCCTGGCTGGCCGAGGCCTGGCCCCGCGGCCAGGTCCTGGTGGTGGACCTGGGCGCGGGCGGCCGTGCCCAGGTCGTCGAGCAGCCCGACGGCGGGGCCGAGCTGGTCCTGGTGCCCGCCGCCGACGCGCCGGAGGCGGAGCGCTGGTTCCTGGGCGTGGACGCCGACGGCACCCCGCTCTGGGCCATGGACGCCACCCCGCCACCCGTCGAGGGGGCTCGCGCGGTGACGCTGCGGGAGGTCGGGCATCTGCTCGACGACCGCGACGCGGGAATCTTCACCGCCGCCGCGGCGCTGGCGAACTGGCACGCCAGTCACAAGTTCTCGCCGCGCTCGGGCAAGCCCACGGTCACGGTCGAGGCCGGCTGGGCGCGCGCCGACCCCGACGGCAAGCTGATGTGGCCGCGCACCGACCCGGCGATGATCGTCGTGGTGCACGACGGCGTCGCGGGCCCGGCCGGTCGCTGTCTGCTCGGTCACAACTCGGGCTGGGGCCGGGGCCCGGACGGGCTGACCCGTTTCTCCTGCCTGGCCGGTTACGTCGAGCCGGGCGAGTCGGCCGAGGCCGCGGTCAGCCGGGAGGTTGCCGAGGAGGTCGGCATCACGATCAGTTCCTTGCGGTACGAGGGCAGTCAGTCCTGGCCCTACCCGGGCTCCCTGATGCTCGGCTTCCTGGCCACCGCCGACCCGACGCAGACGCTCCGGCTGGATCCGGAGGAGATCGACGAGGCGCACTGGTTCACCAGGGAGCAGATCGCCAAGATGATCGCCGGCGGATTCGTCCATCCCGATTCCGGTGTCCCGATGGCGCTGCCGGGGCGGTCCTCGATCGCGTTCTACCTCATCGACAAATGGCTGAACAGTCGTGCCCAAGATCACTGATAAACGTCTGATCAGAGAATTTCTCGTTTAGGAGGCAACCTGGGTACCGTCCCGATGCGTCAGACTTACAAAGACGAGAGGGGATCCGATGACCCAGGTGGAAGCGCCGGCGTGGACGCCGATGTCCGCGGAGGAGCGGGAGGCGTTCGACCGCGACGGTTACATCGTCGTGCCGTCGGTGCTCAGTGAGAGCGAGATCGAGGCCGGTCGGGCCGCGATCCTGGGGTATTACGAGAAGGCCAAGGCCGAGGGCAAGCTGAGCGCGACCGGCGCCCTGCACCAGCTCTCGCCGATCGCCTACGTGCCCGAGCTGGCTTTCCTGCTCGACCACCCCAAGGCTTTCAAGTACATCTGGTCGCTGCTCGGGTGGAACATCCACGTGTACCACTCGCACATCGACGTGCACCCCCAGCTGCACGAGAAGCAGAAGGAATGGTGGCACTGGCACCAGGACGGCGGCCGGCAGAACCGGGAGATCGAGACCGATCCCCGTCCGATGCTGTCCGTGAAGCTGGCCTACTGGTTCTCCGACGTCAGCGAGACCGGCCGGGGCAACTTCACCGTCCTGCCCGGCAGCCACAAGACCAACTGGCTGCCCGGCCCGCCGAGCCGTGGCGTTCCGTGGCCGCAGCCCGAGGGCGCCGTCCAGATCACCGCGAACGCGGGTGACCTGGTCGTGTTCGACCGCCGCATCTGGCACGCCCGGTCGGACAACTACTCCGACATCACCCGGGTCGGCGCGTTCTTCGGCTACACGCCGCGGTGGATCGCCATCCGCGACGAGGTCGCCGACCTGCCGAGCAAGCCGGAGTGGGACGGCAAGACCGAGGTGCAGAAGCAGCTGCTCGGCGGCTTCGGCAAGGGTGACGGCGACCACCAGTGGGGCCACTACCCGGAGACGACCCCGCTCTACGGCGAGCTCAAGCAGCGTGGCCTGCTCGACTCCAGCATCCCGGCGCTGATCCCGTAAGGATCGTCACGACGAAAAAGGGGCCGTCCTTCGGGACGGCCCCTTTTCGCTGCGGGAGTCAGGCGGAGAGAGCGGCCAAGTGCTGCTTGACCTGCACGATCGACGGGTTGGTCAGCGCCGACCCGTCGTCGAACTTCAGCGTCGGAACGGTCTGGTTGCCACCGTTCACGCTGCGCACGAACGCGGCCGAGGCCTCGTCCTGCTCGATGTCCACCACGTCGTAGGCGATGCCTTCCCGGTCGAGCTGGCTCTTCAGCCGGTGGCAATACCCACACCAGGACGTCGAGTACATGGTCAGCATCGGTCAGGGCTCCTTCGAGACAGGTCACACGGCGGTGCGGCTGAAAAGCACAACGCCCCGGCGGGGTGTCATGATTCCCTACCGTGCGGACTGAAGCGGTGCTGGCCGGGCTCGACCCGGACCAGCGGACAGCGGTGACGGCCCCGGCCGGCCCGGTCTGCATCCTGGCCGGCGCCGGCACCGGCAAGACCCGGGCGATCACCCACCGGATCGCGTACCGGACGCTCTCCGGCGAGATCAACCCGCGGCACGTGCTGGCGGTGACGTTCACGGCCCGGGCCGCCGCCGAGATGCGCGCGCGACTGACCGCGCTCGGCGCCGGCGGGGTCCAGGCACGCACGTTCCACGCGGCCGCGCTGCGCCAGGTGCGCTACTTCGCCGCCCGTCTGCTCGAGGGGCGCGGCATGCCCGAGCTGATGGAGAGCAAGGTCCGGGTGGTCGGCCTGGCCGCCGCCCGCGCCGGGGTCCGCGCCGACCGTGCGATCGCCCGTGACCTGGCGAGCGAGATCGAGTGGGCCAAGTCCTCCCTCGTCGAGCCCTCGGAGTACGCGGTTGCCGCCGCCAAGGCGCTGCGTGAGCCGCCGTTCGAGGCGGACCGGGTGGCTGAGGTGTTCGCGGCCTACGAGTCGCTCAAACGCCGTCAGGGCGTGATCGACTTCGAGGACCTGCTGCGCGCCGCGGTCTGGGGCATCGAGGAGCACCCGGACGTCGGCGACCAGATCCGTGCGCAGTACCGGCACTTCGTCGTCGACGAGTACCAGGACGTCAACCCGCTGCAGCAGCGACTGCTGGAGGCGTGGCTGGGCGGCCGGGACGACCTGACCGTCGTCGGGGACGCCAGCCAGACGATCTACTCGTTCACCGGCGCCAGCTCCTCGCACCTGATCGAGTTCCCGCGCAAGTGGCGCGGCGCCACGGTGGTCCGCCTGGTCCGTGACTACCGCTCCACCCCGCAGGTGGTCGGGCTGGCCAACGCGGTGATCCGGCAGGCCCGCGGCACCGAGGCGAAACTGCGGCTGGAACTGGAGGGCCAGCGGCCACCCGGCCCCGAGCCCGAGCTCAAGATCTTCCCGGATGAACCGGGGGAGGCCGGCGCGGTGGCGCGGCGGTGCCGTGAGCTGATCGCGGCGGGCACCCCGGCCAGCGAGATCGCGGTGCTCTTCCGGACGAACGCGCAATCCGAGGCGTACGAGGAAGCCCTGGCGGAAGCCCAGGTGCCGTACGTCGTCAGGGGCGCCGACCGGTTCTTCGAGCGCGCCGAGGTGCGGCAGGCGATGGTCGCCCTGCGCGCCGCCGTGCGCTCCATCCCGGGCGAGACCCCGCTGGTCGACGCGGTCGTCGAGGGCCTGGCCCGGGCCGGGTGGAGCAGGTCGCAGCCACCGACCGGCGGCGCCGCCCGCGAGCAGTGGGAGGCGCTGGCCGCGCTGGTCACACTCGCCGAGGAGTACGCCGCCGAGCCGGAGGTGCTGCCGATCGGCGAGGGCGGCCGGGTCCAGCGGGAGGTGACCCTCTCGGCGTTCAACGACGAGCTGCTCCGTCGCGCCGAGCAGCAGCACGCGCCGACCGTGGCCGGGGTCACCCTGGCGTCGCTGCACTCGGCGAAGGGCCTGGAGTGGGACGCGGTGTTCCTGGTCGGGCTCGCGGACGGGACGCTGCCCACGACGTACGCGAAAAGCTCTGAGCAGTTGGAGGAGGAGCGAAGACTGCTCTATGTCGGGGTGACTCGCGCGCGCCGGCTCCTGTGGCTCTCGTTCGGCCAGTCGCGGGCGCCGGGCGGCCGTGCCCGGCGGCCGTGCCGTTTCCTGCCGCAGCTCGAACGTTCCGGCGCGAGCTATTCGCGCCCCTCGGCCGAGCCGAGTCGGAAACCCGACCGCCGCCCGCCGAAGGTGTCGTCGTGCCGGATCTGCGGGTCGACCCTGCTGGCCGGCGCCGACCGCAAACTGGGCCGCTGCCCGACCTGTCCGTCGGACATGGACGAGGACCTTTTCGAGCGTCTCCAGACCTGGCGGGCGACGACCGCCGCGGAGCTGAAAGTTCCTGCGTACGTCGTCTTCACCGACGCCACCTTGGTCGCCGTCGCGGAACGCCGTCCGACCGATCCGGCCCAGTTGCTGGCGATCGCCGGAATCGGCCCCCGCAAGCTGGGCCAGTACGGCGACGCGGTCTTCGCTCTGGTGGGCGGCGCAAGCCCCGATGACCTTGGCCGAAAAAACTTTGAAAACTAGTCCGTTAATTCGTTTGCCCTCCCGTGTAGGGCAGGCATAGCCTCAGAACACACCTTGGCCGGGAGCCTTCCCGGGCAAGATCGAACTACGAGTGCAGGTTTGGAGGAGGTGGCACCGATGAGGATCAACACCATGCTGATGCGCACGCCGTTGCTGCCGTCCGCTGCCTGTGCTCCGTCCTCGCTGCTGCCTGTCGCTGCTCCGTCGGCGCTGCTGGCTGCCGCGCGGGTTCTGGTTCCGCAGGCGCACCAGGTCGTCAGCCAGCCCCAGGCCGAGCGGGGCGCATGGGCTGCCGAGCGCGTGCTCGTCGGAATCACTGGCATCAATGGCACCACTGGCTTCAAGGGCGACGACTCCATCTCCAGCAAGCGCTACACGGATGGTGGCAGCGGCACCCCGCCTCGAGGAAGGCCGGTCTGACAGACCAGACCTCCGGCTCACCTCGAGGCCGCGGAACCCCTAACCGGGATCCGCGGCCTCAATTGTTTTTCCGGCTCACCGGCCGGTGTATCGACCCGGAAGACGATCCAGAAGATCGCGAAGAAGAGAGAGGTGACCGGGCTTTATGAGTCTGGCGCTGGCCCCGATCGACATTCCCGTCGACATCGAGGCGAACCTGCCCTGTCGGAAGTTCGACCCGGACCTGTGGTTCTCCGACTCCCCGGCCCAGCTGGAGCTGGCCAAGTCGCTCTGCGGGGACTGCCCGCTGCGCGTCGAGTGCCTCGCCGGCGCGGTGGAGCGGAGCGAGCCCTGGGGTGTCTGGGGCGGCGAGATCTTCGAGCGTGGCGCTGTCGTGCCGCGCAAGCGGCCGCGGGGCCGTCCGCGTAAGGCGGATGTGGCTCGCGACGCCGAGCTGGCCGTCGAGGTCGAGGAGCGGCTCGCCGCGAACGGTCTCGACTCCCGCAACAGCGTGCGGCTGGCGGCCTGAGATGACCGTCCTGACCCGCCCCGAAACCGATAGCCGAATGCCGAGCACCGAAAACGTACATCCGAATGGAGCCACCAAAGTGAGACTTATCCAAGAGGCCTTGTCGCGGGCTCGAATGCGTCGGCCTCAGAGTGACCGTGCACCTGAGGCTTACCGATCCGCCCGCCGCATCGCGATGGAAGGCCGCAAACAGGCCGCCCGTGAACTCGGCGTCGGCCGTTACTGAATCCCCGAATAGACCCGCTACCCGGGAAATGACGAAAGCCCGGCCGTTCTCGCGGCCGGGCTTTCGCCGTTGCGGTTGATCCGTCGCCGGGGCGACCGTTTTCGCCTGTCCCGTGAGTGACCGCTTCAGCGCCTGTCACCTGGGCGAACCCTTTGGCGATCGCTTGGGGGACGTCTTTGTCATTGCTCGAGTGGCCGCTTTCTGTCATCACTGCGGCTACTGCTTATACGCTCCTGCGAGACCGCCTGAACAGCTGGACCGGCGGATGTCCCGGCGGTGGAGGTGTCTTCCGTGCGATGTGCATCGTCGTGATTGCCGACATGGCCAGGGCCGGGCGCAGAACCGCCGGAAATGGGGCGGCTCATCGACGGCGTGACCATTTCTGCGCCGCGGCGCACGGCGGTCTAGGTGATCGGGGCGAAGCCCGGCAACCATTCCTCCAGGATCTCCCGATACGCCGCCTCGGCCTCCAACTGGCACAGCACCCCGATCGACCCCAGCGTCACCCGGTGGATCATCAGGTACGACGGGGGCAGGTTCAGCTTGCGGCCCAGCGAGTAGGCAGGAGACCGCGGGTTGGCGATCCGGGTCGCCTCGCCGCGCAGCCAGCTGCGGGTGAAGCGGAACCGCTCGACCGCCACCGGCTCGATCATCGGGCGCAGGAAGCCGAGCACCGCCTCCGCGTCGATCTTCTCGTCACGGCGGATGAAGCCCTCGTCACGCAGCCCGTCGGCGACCCCCTCGGCGTCACCGTCCAGAGCCAGCCTGACCAGCCGCCCGATCGGTTCCGGGTGGCCCTCGGGGAGGCGGGCCACCGCGCCGAAGTCGATGACACCGAGCCGCCCGTCCGGCAGGATCCGGAAGTTGCCCGGATGCGGGTCGGCGTGCAGCAGCCCGGCCCGGCCCGGCGCGGAGAAGTGCAGGGTCGCCATGAGCCGGCCGGCCTCGTCGCGCTCGGCGACGCTGCCGTCGGCGATCACGCTCGCCAGCGGGGTGCCCTCGACCCACTCGGTGACCAGCACCCGCGGCGCGGAGGCCACCACGCGGGGCACGAAGATGTCCGCATCGTTCTGGTACGCCGCGGCGAAGGCGCGCTGCGTCTCCGCCTCCATCTCGTAGTCCAGCTCCTCGACGACCCGCTCGTGCAACTCGGCGAGGAGCGGTTTCACGTCGATGCCCGGCTGGATGATCTTGAACATGCCGGCCAGTCGGGAGAGCTGCTTCAAGTCCGAGACCAGCGCCTCCCCGGCACCCGGATATTGCACCTTCACCGCGACCGGCAACAGCTTGGGCTTGCCGTTCTTCCGGGCCGGCGGCAGTTTCCACACCGCGCGGTGCACCTGGCCGATGCTGGCCGCGGCAGCCGGACTGTCGTCGAACTCGGCGAACCTGTCCCGCCAATCCGGCCCGAGCTGCTCGGCGAGCGCCTTGTGCACGTTGGCCACCGGCATCGGCGGCGCGGCCTCCTGCAGCTTGGTCAGCGCCTGCCGATAGGGCCCCGCCATCTCGTCGGGCAGGGCGGCCTCGAACACCGAGAGCGCCTGGCCGAACTTCATCGCGCCGCCCTTGAGCTGGCCCAGCACGCTGAACAGCTGCTCGGCGGTGCGTTGCTGAATGTCTGCGGAAATGACGTCGGCGGCGATCCCGACGGCACGCTTGCCGAGGCCCAGCGCGGTGCGGCCGGCGAAGCCGAGGGGCAGGGCGGCCAGCTTGGCTGTCCGGGAGGCCGCGCGGCGCGGTATGTCCGTCACCAGATCATTGTGACCGACGGCCGGGCCTAACTCGGCCGGTCGAGCCTCGGTTTGCCAGGTTATGCGACAAAGGTTCGATTAGGGATCCACATTTCTTTCACACTTGAGGCCCGGAATCCCATTATCGGCGGGGTGTCGGGGATGTCGGGCGGGCGCTGTGAGGCGGGTCCGGTGGCTCGGTGGGTGGGTCAGCGGCGCTGCCGGGTGGGTCAGCGGGCTCGGCAGGCGGCTGGGCGTGGTGCTGCGGGGCGGCTGGGCGTGGTGCTGCGGGGCGGCTTGCCGGGCGGGCGGGTCAGCGGCTTGCCGGGCGGGCGGCGAGGTGCATGCGAGGTGGCTGCCGGGCGGCCGGGGACGGTGCTGGGAGGCGGCATGCCGGGCGGGCGGGGTGTGGTGCTGCGGGACGGATCAGTGGCCGGGCGAGCGGCGGGAGCGGCGCTGGCATGAGCACCCCGGATGCGGCTGCCAGGTGCGCCGCCGTGATTTCCCCGGCGCGCTGATCTCCACCGCCACCCCCAGCGTCTCCGGCGTCCCGCCGTCCAGGAACGTCAGCACCTCGGCTGTCGCGAACCCGGTCGCGGTCAGGACGGTCGCGACCGCGCACGGCTCCGCGGCGTCCGGGCCCGGCGGCGCGGGCGCGCCGGGCCAGTCCGGGTCACGATCGCGGCGATGCAGGTCGATGCAGTTGAGGCAGGGGCCGCCCGCGGCCGGCACGAACGGCCCGATGACCGCCGCGCCGTCCCGGAGCCGGACCGCGAGGTGCGGCTGGCGACGACCGGCGTGCGCGGCGGCGATCAGTGCGGCCGGCTCGTCGTGGGCGAGCTGGACGACCAGGCTGATCGGCCCGCGACGGATCTCGCGCACGTCGGTGCCGGGGACGGCCCGGGCCACGGCGGCGGCCACCGCGGTGCGCAGCGGGCTGCCCAGATCGGTGGCCAGCAGCGCGCTGCCAGCCAGGTCGCCGGGCCCGACCATGCCGGACAGGTCCGGGAAGACGTGGCCGACGCCGGCCTCGGCGAGGGCGACCGCGACGGAGGAGCCGAGCCGGCCACGACCGGCCAGGACGACCCGGGCGGCCCGCCGGCGGCGCAGGGCTCGGGCCGGGGACGAGATCGGGGCGCCGAGGGCCAGGGCGGCGGCCTCACCGGTGAGGCGGCGTCGCTCGGCGCTGGGCAGCCCGGCGGGCAGCAGTGCCGACGAGGGCAGCACGAGACCGGCGCGGTGCAGCAGATCGAGCAACTCCCGGGCCTCGTCCGGTGACACGCCCAGCTCGGCGGCGTGCAGCAGGACCTGGCGCTCGGGCCGGTTGCCGTCGAGCAGGTCGAGGACCCGGGCCAGGCGGGGGTCGGGCAGCTCCAGGCGCACGGCACGGGCCGGATCGAGCCCGAGCTGCAGCTCGACGGGCCCCCGCCAGACGCGCGCAAGCCCCGGAATCAGGGTGGGCCGGGGCAGCGGGGCGCGTGGCGGCGTAGGAGGCTCGGCAGTCATGAGTGACAGGTTGTCACTGCGGGGCTGCGGAGCGAGTTCGTTATCCACAGGCCTGCGGCTCACCCCGCAGCGTTATCCACAAGCTGAGGCGAGTTATCCACAGGTCGGTACACCGGTATCCGGATGACTCAACGTGGTCATCCGGATACCGTTTACGGAACACCTGGGGAGGGCGGTCATCGGGCCGGCCTCCCCAGGAGTGCCGGTGTCGTTACTTGGCCTTGCCCAGGATCCGGTTCATCGTCGTCCCGCACACCGGGCACTTGCCCTTGGCCATGTTCATGCCGGTCTTGGAGACTGCCACTTCGCCCTGGAAGTCACGCTTCTCCTTGCACTTGACGCAGTAACCGTTGTATGTGTTGTCGGCCACGGTTCCTCCTCGTGTTCGTGTCGTCGGCCGCTGGGGCCCCGTGCCTGTTCGCGGCGACGGGCGCGAACCTGTCTGCGGCGCTGGGCCGCCATGTGGCGTGGCCCTCGTCCGGGGCGTGGACTTACCCAGGTCAGGCCGTTTCCATGTCAGCGCAGTGTCGGCGGTGTCACCGACGACGTGAGTGTGCCGGTCCGAAGTGCCCTTTTCGTACAGATTTGCCGGGACACGCCGACGATTGGCTCCATAACGGCACGAAAGGGACGTGCGGCCCGAGTTAGCCACTGAGTCGACGATGGTCTAGGTTGACGGCTGTCTCCGATGTTGCGGCTGGGGAAAATTTTTTCGGGTATTTGCGGACGAACCGGCCGTATTCCGTGACAGTCATTGGGCGTACTCTTGCGGTGACCAGGGTCTCGCGGTTTAGCGTCTCAACGTGAACCCGAATCTGGGCCACGCGAGCCGGTAATGGCCCGCGTGCGCAAGCCTGTCGTGGAAGTGCGGCGCAGTCAGCGCCGGCGCAGGACGGTGTCCGCGTATCGCGACGGAGAGCGCGTGGTCGTGCTCATCCCGGACCGGTTCTCGCGCGCCGAGGAGACCGAGTGGGTCGAGCGCATGCTGGCCCGGCTGGCTGCCCGTGAGGAACGTCTCCGGTGCACCGATGCCGAGTTGCTCAACCGCGCCCGCCGGCTCACCGCGCGTTACCTCGCCGACCATGCCGACCAGGTGGCCCCGGCAAGTGTGCGCTGGGTGACGAACCAGAACGGCCGCTGGGGCTCGTGCACGCCGGACGACGCCACCATCCGAATCTCGCACCGGATCCAGGAGATGCCCGATTGGGTGATCGACTACGTGCTCCTGCACGAGCTCGCCCACCTCGTCGTGCCCAGCCACAACGCGCGTTTCTGGGAACTGGTCGACCGCTTCCCGAAAGCCGAGCGCGCCCGCGGCTACCTGGAGGGCGTCTCCGCCGCGGGCTCGCTGGTGATGGCCGAATAACGCCTGCGGCGGCGCCACGCCGGTTACGCTCGGTGCAAGATCCGCTGTCCGGTCACTGCTCTCCCGCGCCTCCGGCGATTTCCCCGTACGGCGATGGCAGTGCTGCCCCCGGATTCCGCCCCTGATGATCCCGCGCGACGTGCTCGCCGGCCCGGGCTTCAGCCGCGACGCACGCCCCCGGCTGGCGCTGAGGGGTTGTGAACAAGCCTCGGACACGACCGTGAGCACCAGCCGGCTGCTGTGCGGCGTGTGCCACGGTTCCGGCTGGTGGTGAGGGTTTGTGACGGTGCTCGGACAGGACCGTGAGCGCCAGCCGGCCGACCCGGCGCCGGTCGGCCGGGCCCCGGCGGCGGCCCCGTGTGTGACGGCTCGGGCTGGTGGTGAGGGTTGTGACGGCGCTCGGAGGCGACCGTGAGCACCAGCCGGCCGGGGCGCCCCGCACTTGAGTAGGGTTTGGGCGTGACGCGGCGTGTGGTGGTGGCGATGCTGGTGCCGGTGCCGTGGAGTCCGCCAGGAGTGGAGCTCGCTGCCTGGCGGGCCGCCCTCGCCGAGGACGTCGTCGACCTGCTCGCCCGCCTCGCCCAGGCGGAAGCCGCGATCGCCACGACACCGGAGGACCGCCCGCTCGCCGAGGAGATCGCCTGGCCGGGCATGCGGATCTACGAGGTGCCGCGGGCGACCGTGCTCCCGGTGCTCGCCGCTGCCGCCGCGGACGGCTTCGACCAGGCCGCCGTGATTGCGGGCGATGCTCCCGACGTACCGGGAATGATCCTGGGAAAGCTTCTGCGGCCCCTGGAGAGCAAGGCGGTGGCGGTCGCGCCCGGAGGTCCCGGCGGTGGGGTGTTCGGTGTCGCGACGAGCCTGCCGGCGCCCGGGTGGCTTGCCGATCATGACCTGGACGGCGCCACCGCGCAGCTGCTGCGCAGGACCGCTCCGGCGCCAGGCGACGTCACGTCGACGCCGCCGTGGCGCCGTCTGCGCGGCCCGGCCGACCTGGCGACGCTGGACGTCGCGCTGGAGGGCTGGGACAACACTCGGGCGTTGCTCGGCGGCTGATCCGGCACGAGGCGCCGTCGCTTGCTGCAATGCGGTTTCTCGCGCTGGGCGCCGCGCATCGTCGCTGCGGGCATGCGGCTTGGCGCGCCGGTGGGCCCGACGCCGTCGCTGCGGGGATGCGATTTCTCGGGTCGGCGAGCTCGAGCGCCGGTCGTGGCTGAGAAGGCGGCGCCGGGTGGCACCGCCTTCAACCTGGACGCGGACTTACTTCTGCTGGTCCTCCGGGCCGGGCTCGGGGTTGCCCTCGAGACCGTCCAGCTCACTGATGTCCCAGTCGGACTGGCTGCGGGCGAAGACTTCCGGGTGTGCGAAGTCGTCGTCGGTCGGCAGCAGGTCGGGGTGGTCCCAGAGGGCGTCGCGCCCGGCTGTCCCGCGCTGCTCGGTGACGGCGGTCCACAGCGCGCCGGCCTCGCGCAGGCGGCGAGGCCGCAGCTCCAGGCCGACCAGTGCGGCGAACGTCTGCTCGGCGGGGCCACCGGCGGCACGGCGGCGACGGAACGCCTCGCCCAGCGCGGCCACCGACGGCAGCCGGTCACCGGCCGCGTCGTCGACCACGTGGCCGACCCAGCCCTCGACCAGCGCGAGCGCCGTCTCCAGACGGGCCAGGCTGGCCTTCTGCTGCGGGGTGTCCTCCGGCGTGAAGATGCCTTCGAGGGCCATGGCCTGCATCGACTCCGGATCGGTCGGGTCGACGCGGCTCATCGCCTCCTCGATCGCCTCCCGATTGACGGTGATGCCGTTGGCGTACGTCTCGACGGCGTTCAGCACGTGGGCCCGCAGCCACGGGACATGCCCGAAGAGCCGCTGGTGGGCGGCCTCGCGCAGGGCCACGTAGAGGCGGACCTGGTCCTCGGGGAGCTCGAGGCCCTCCCCATACGCCTTGATGTTGGCGGGGATCAACGCGGCGGTGCCGGCCGGGCCGAGCGGGAGGCCGATGTCGCCGGCCGAGAGCACCTCGGCCGCGAGCTGGCCGAACGCCTGGCCGAGCTGGCCGCCGAAGAGCGCGCCGCCGAGCGTCGCGACCATCGACTGCATCGGCCCGAGCTGGGCGCGGGCCTCCTCGGGCACCAGGTCGCCCATGGCGCCCACCATGCGGCCGGCGATCGGCTCGCACAGCTTCTTCCAGACGTCCAGGGTGTTGTAGATCCACTCGTTGCGGTTCCAGGCGACCGCCTTGTGGATGCCGGTGGGCAGCGAGCAGACCGGGTCGAGCCAGAGGTCGGCGAGACGCAGAGCCTCCTCGACCTGGTGGCGCTCGTGCATGTTCACCGCCGGGTCGCCGCTGGCCGAGAGCTGGCTGGCGGCGACCTGCCGGGCCAGGTCCCAATTGACCGGGCCACTGCCAGGGGCAGCGAACATCTGCTGCAGCTGCGCCATGAACTGCTGCATCTGCTGCGGGTCGGAGGGGTCGGGCGGCTGCGCGCCCGGCAGGGAGAAGCCGAACGGGATATCAGGCACGACCCCCACGGTACGCGCGAAACGCTCGTAGCGGACTGATGGAGGTGTCAGCTCAGAGAGAACTCAGACAGGGTGGGTAGTCTCACGCGCATGAGACGACGCGGTGTCACCGTCATCCTGGGCGCCCTGGTAACTGCCCTGCTGGCCGCCGGTGTCATGATCTCCGACCTGCCGTACGTGGTTCTCACGCCCGGCCCGACGGTGAACACGCTCGGCTCGGCGCAGGGCACCGAGGTGATCCAGGTGACCGGCGCCAAGACCACGTCGTCGACGGGCGAGCTGCGCCTCACCACCGTGAACGTGCAGTCGAAGGTCGAGCTGGTGCAGGCCGTGCAGGGCTGGCTGAGCGGCAAGGACGCGGTCGTCCCGCGCGAGTTGATCTACCCGCCGGACCGCAGCGAGCAGCAGGTCCAGGAGCAGAACGCGCAGGAGTGGAAGGACTCGCAGACCAGCGCCGAGACGGTGGCGCTGCGCGAGCTGGGCTACCCCGTGCAGACGTACGTGCGTAAGGTCACCCCCGGTGGCGCCGCGGTCGGCAAGCTCCAGGAGAACGACGTCGTCACCTCGATCGGCGGCACCGCGGTGACCGGGCCGACCCAGCTCACCGAGCTGGTCCGGGCGAAACCGGCGGGCACCGCGATGGCGGTCGGCTACACGCGCGACGGCAAGGCCGGCACCGTGGAAGTCACCACCAAGGCCGGTGACGACGAGAAGAAGACCCCGCGCCTCGGCATCGAGATCGACACCAAGCAGCCGCACCCGTTCGACATCAAGATCGACCTGGACAAGATCGGCGGCCCGAGTGCCGGCCTGATGTTCTCGCTCGGCATCATCGACAAGCTCCGCGACGAGGACCTGACCGGCGGAAAGGTCATCGCCGGCACCGGCACGATCGACGACGACGGCAACGTGGGGCCGATCGGTGGCATCCCGCAGAAGCTGAACGGCGCGAAGGCGGCCGGCGCCAAGCTCTTCCTGGTCCCGAAGGACAACTGCGCGGAAGCGCTGCGCAACGCGGTCGACGGCCTGCCGATGGCGCGGGTGGCCACCGTGGATGACGCGCTCACCGCTCTCAAGACGTTCACGTCGGGTGGCACCCCGACGCCGTGCTCGACATCATGACCACTGGCAGTGACCGGAGATCGTAAGGTGAGTCACCGGCCCGACGAAGTGTGGAGCCCACGTTGGTAATGCGTAACAGTCCCTTACCGAGGATGAGCCGGCGCGGTCGCGTCACCGTCGGCGTCCTGGTCGGGGTCTTCATACTTTTCACGCTGCTCGGTTGGGGCATCGACGCGTACACGGACTATCTGTGGTTCTCCGAGGTCCAGTTCACCCAGGTCTTCTCCGGGGTGCTGGTCACCAAGCTGCTGCTGTTCCTGGCGGTCGGCGCGGCGATGGCCCTGATCGTGGGCGCCAACCTGTACCTGGCCTACCGCCTGCGCCCGCTGCTGCGGCCGCACTCGCAGGAACAGGCCACGCTGGAGCGCTACCGGATGGTCCTCGCGCCCCGGCTGGGCACCTGGATCACCGCGGTCAGCATCATCATCGGCTTCTTCGCGGGCCTCTCCGCGCAGAGCCGGTGGAGCGACTGGATGCTCTTCCGCAACGGTGGTGACTTCGGTCAGACCGACCCGCAGTTCAACGTGGACATCGGGTTCTACGTCTTCGACTTCCCGCTCCTTCGATACCTGCTCGGCGTCGCCTTCACCGCTGTGGTGCTGTCGGTGCTCGGCGCGCTCGCCGTGCACTACATCTTCGGCGGCGTGCGCCTGCAGGGCGTCGGCGACCGGATGACCACCGCCGCGCGGGCTCACCTGACCACGCTGGTCGCGGTCTTCGTGCTGCTCAAGGCCGTGGCGTACGTGCTGGACAGGCGGGCGCTGCTGCTCGAGCAGCACGTCTCCCCGGGGCTGTACGGCGCCGGGTACACCGACGTCAACGCGCTGTTGCCGGCCAAGGAGATCCTGGCCTACATCTCGATCGTCGTCGCCGTCGCGATCATCGTCTTCTCCAACGCGGTGATGCGGAACCTGGTGTGGCCGGGCGTCTCGCTGGCGCTGCTGGCCATCTCGGCCGTGGCGATCGGCGGCATCTACCCGCTGGCGGTGCAGAACTTCCAGGTCAAGCCGAGCCTGTTCGACAAGGAACGGCCATACATCGAGAAGTCCATCGCGGCCACCCGGGACGCTTTCGGGCTGGCCGGCACCAAGGTCAACGAGTACACGCCGACCAGTGGCAATCCACCGGCCGACCTGCCCGCCGACACCAGCGCGCAGAACGTGCGGCTGATCGACCCGCAGCTCGTCTCGCAGGCGTTCACCCAGTCGCAGCAGTCCCGCGGCTTCTACGACTTCGGCGAGAAGCTGGACGTCGACCGCTACACGGTCAACGGCAAGACCCAGGACTACGTGGTCGGCGCCCGGGAGATCAACGACGACAAGCTCTCCGCGCAGCAGCGGAACTGGCTGAACCGCCACACCGTCTACACCCACGGGTACGGCCTGGTGGCCGCCCCGGCGAACGAGGTGTGCGGCGGCACCGGCCTGCCGTACTTCGTCTCCGGCTTCCTCGGTAAGAGCACCACGGCCGGCAGTTGTTCCGCGGCGAGCGACCAGATCAAGACCGACCAGCCGCGGATCTACTACGGCGAGCAGTCCACGGAGTACGCGATCGTCGGCCAGTCCGACAAGAACAAGAACCCCGTCGAGTTCGACCGCCCGCAGGAGCAGAACGCCGACGCCTCGGTGAACTACACCTACGACGGCAAGGGCGGCGTCGAGATCGGCTCGTTCTTCCGCCGGCTGGTGTTCGCGGTCAAGAACACCGAGAGCAACTTTCTGCTCTCCGACGCGGTGAACTCCGACTCGCGGCTGATGTACATCCGTGAGCCGCGCGAGCGGGTCCAGAAGGTCGCGCCGTTCCTCACCATCGACGGCGACCCGTACCCGGCAGTCGTGGGCGGGAAGATCGTCTGGATCCTCGACGGGTACACGACCGCTCAGACGTACCCCTACTCGCAGAAGATCAACCTGGCCACCGAGACCCGTGACGAGCTCACCGGCACCGGGTCGTTCCCGCTGGCCCGGGACGACGTCAACTACATGCGCAATTCGGTCAAGGCGACCGTCGACGCGTACGACGGCACTGTCACGCTCTACCAGTTCGACGACCAGGACCCGGTCCTCAAGGCGTGGAACAAGGCCTTCGGCGGCAACCTGATCCAGCCCAAGTCGAAGATCCCCGCCGAGCTGACGGAGCACTTCCGCTACCCGGCCGACATGTTCAAGGTGCAGCGCAACCTGCTCACCAAGTTCCACGTCACCAACGCGCAGACGTTCTTCAACGGGGACGACTTCTGGCAGGTGCCGAACGCTCCGGACGCTCCGCAGAGCGGCGTCAAGCAGCCGCCGTTCTACCTGAACGTGAAACTGCCGACGCAGACCGACACCTCGTTCCAGCTCACCTCGGGCGTGACGCCGGCCAACCGGGAGAACATGTCCGCCCTGATCTCCGCGTCGTACGACAAGGGCAATCCGAAGTTGGAAGTCCTCGAACTGCCCGACCAGACAGTCGTGCCAGGGCCGATCCAGGTCCATCGGCTCATGGTCAACAACGCGCGGATCTCGCAGGACCTGACCCTGCTCAGCCGCAACGGGCAGGCCACCGTCCTCTACGGCAACCTCATCTCGCTGCCGCTGAACAAGGACATCCTGTACGTCGAACCGGTCTACGTGAAGAGCACCCAGGCCAACGCGCCGCCGTTGCTGCAGAAGGTGCTGATGTCGTACGGCGACGGGTCCAAGGTCGTCCTGGAGGACAACCTCACCGAAGGCCTGAAAGCCCTCGCCGAACTCGGCAAGACCGGCACCACGACGAACCCGGGCACCACCACCAACCCCGGCACCACGCCACCGTCCACCCAGCCCACCACGCCGCCCACCGGACTGCCCGGTGACCTGGCCACGGCGGCCGCCGACGTGGACAAGGCCATCGAGAACGTGCGCAACGCCCAGAAGTCCGGCGACTTCGCGACCTACGGCGAGGCGCTCAAGCAGCTCGACGAGGCCATGAACCGCTTCCAGCAGGCCCAGGGCGCCACCGCCAGCACGGCGCCCTCCGTTGCCCCCTCGCCGAGCGCAGGAGGCTGACCAGCGCGAACACTGCCTCCGGAGGCCGTTTTGCAGCATCCGGAGGCAGTGCGCTAGGGTTTACACATACCGACGCGGGGTGGAGCAGCTCGGTAGCTCGCTGGGCTCATAACCCAGAGGTCGCAGGTTCAAATCCTGTCCCCGCTACGAGGGATTGAGGGCCCCCTGTCCGCAGAAAGCGCGGACAGGGGGCCCTCTTCGCATTTTGCTCAGGGGGCCGAGCCCCCTGAAACCCCGCGTTACGGTGGGCGCTTGCGGGCTGGTGCGGGCGCTTCGCTTCGCTCGCTGGGCTGGGCTGTGTGCTTCGCTTCGCTCGCTGGGCTGGGCTGTGTGCTTCGCTTCGCTCGCTGGGGTGGGTGCTTCGGTTTGCTTGCTGATTGATGCGCTGGCGGGCGGGGCCGCCGCGTTACTCCGGACTGCGTTCAGGTGGACACCGCTGGCTGTTGATCGTTGGGGCGGGCTGGTTCTGGGGCGGCTCTTTCTTTGGTGTGTGGGGTGGTGTCTGTTGTGGGCGCCATCGCTGGCTGTGGTTTGGAAGATGGCGGGCTTTGGGGGGATTGGGCGGTGGGTGTGGAATGGGTGGGTGGGGTGTTTTGGGGGGCGATATCAGGACCTTGGCTGGTTGATTCTTGCTGTGGGGGGCGAGGTCAACGGGGAGGGGTGGGTGTTCGGTGGTATTTGGGTGGGGCATTTCGGGGGCGGCATCTGGTGAATTCAGGGGTGGTTACTCGGGGTGGTGAGTGGGCTTTGGTGGGGCATTTTCGTCGGGGGTGAAGCTCGATTGTTGGTGTATTGCGTGGGGGTGAGGCGGGAACTGTCTGGGGGATGTCCGTGTGGGGGTCCGTGACGGATAGAAGCGAAACGCGTCATTCAGGTGATGTGCGTTGGGGTGCTGGGGTCTGCGGTGGGGCGGGTGGGGTGGGCTGTCGGGGGCGGTCGGGGCGGTGAGGTGTTGGTGGGGGCGGCTGTTGGCGGGAATTCGTGTGTTGTGCCAGCGGGTGGGTGGTGTTGAGGGTTGTCCGGGGTCTCTGGGGAGGGGCCGGTGGGTGTGGATTGCGTGGGCTCCCTGAGCGCTGTGTCGATCGTGGTCTGTCGATCCTGTGTGTTGGTGCCGGGGTTTGGCGGCCGGTTGGGGGCGGGGGCGTTGGGGGTTACTGTGCGGATTCTAAGGATTGCTTACAGTTAGCATTCGTGGGTCTATGGGTGACTATGTCATTGCGCTGCGTATAAGTGGGGACTTAGATTCGGGGAATTGCTGTTTGCGGGATGACAAATGGATACCCGTCTGCACAGAATGCCGAGTCGGCTTCTTTGCGTGCGGGCGTCAACGGCCCCCTCGGAGATCGACCTCTGCCACCCGCCAGGAGCGGGCCGTTACCTGAAAGAGGTGCACTACGTCATGCTCGGATCACGAGGACGACGCTGGGCGCATGCCGCGCTGGCTGCTGCCGCCGGTGGCGCGCTGCTGATCGGCTCCGCCGCCCCGGCCGCCGCCGACGAGGCGACCACGGGCATCCCGCAGACCACGCGGGACAGCTCGGTCAGTCTGCTGCTGGACGGCAAGACCGTTAACACCGCCGGGATCTCGTTCGAGATCAAGGGCCAGGGCACCGTGCCGGCCTTCTGCATCGACTTCCACACTCCACTCGGCACGAACAAGCCGTACTCCGAGGGCACCTGGGGCGAGTCCGAGGTCAAGAACCTCGCCAAGGTGCAGTGGGTCCTGGCCCACAGCTACCCGAACGGTGACTCCGCCGCGCTGCTCAAGGCGGCCGGTGTGCAGATGCCCCAGGTGGACCAGAAGCGCCAGAACGCGCTGCTCTACTTCGGCACCCAGACGGCCATCTGGCACTTCAGCGACAACATCACGCTGGGCGACTGGAACGCCTCTGCCCGGCTGGGCAGCCAGAAGGACTACGCGGTCATCAAGGGTCTCTACGACTACCTGACGACGCACGCGAGCGACCAGCCCGAGCCGGCCGCCCAGCTGGCCGTCACCCCGGCCGCCGCCACCGCGAAGGTCGGCGACAAGGCCGGTCCGTTCACGGTTGCCGGCCCGGCGAGCGACGTCAAGGTCGTCGTCAGCGGCGGCTCGGCCGTCGACGCGGCCGGCAAGCCGGTCACCACGACGAGCAACGGCGGCCAGTTCTGGCTGACCGCGACGGGGGCCGGCAAGGTCGCCGTCAAGCTCACCGCCGAGGACTCCGTCTCCTTCGGCCGGGTCTTCCTGTACAGCGGTGGCAAGGACCGGCACCAGAAGATCATCCTGGGCTCCAGCATCGGCAAGACCGTGACCGCCGGTGCCGAGGCCACCTTCACGCCGACTCCGGCTGCCAGCTCCTCGTCGTCGGCCCCGGCCGCCAGCTCGTCCTCTTCGGTCCCGCCGGCCACCGGCGGCCCGTCGCAGAGCCCGTCGCAGAGTGCGTCGGAGAGTTCGTCCGCTGACGTTCCGGTGGCGAGCACCTCGCCGACGTCCGGTGGGGCGCTGGCCCTGACCGGTTCGGCGACCGGCCCGGTCATCGGCGGCGGCGCGCTGCTGCTCGTCGTCGGCGCCGGCCTGCTGCTGATGGTCCGTCGCCGTCGGACCCGCTTCATCAGCTGACGCCTTTCGGCTGACCCGGGGTCGGCCGATCTGACGACAATGGCCTGAACCGCGCGATTGCGGTTCTGGCCATTGCCGTTTCCGGGAACGAAACTGGCGGACGGGTCGTTATTGACCCCAAAACCTTCATCGCCGTACGTCAGGAATTGATCTTCAAATGGCGAGAGTGGACGGTGAGTCGGGTTTTGTTCACCCGTCCTGCCTGCTCAGAGGCTCGGCTGGGTGTTCGGGGTGCAGATTAACAGCTGGTAAACATTGAAGATCGCCTAAGCGCGCGTTAAGGTGACCGGACTGGACGCGGGAGATCAGCGGCGTTGGAGGTCATCGCGCGGAACCCATGTGATTGATGCCGGCCTGCGCCGAGAAATGAATTCGCCGTCCGGTGTGGAATGGGTTGGTGCGCCGCCGTGGTCGATCGTGGCCGACTTCGGGGGAGGGGCGCATCGGCATGCGTAGGGGACGCGAATTCATCACCTGTGGTGTCCTGGCGATTCTGGTTCTGTTCGGGGCGTCGGCGGTCGATCCGGGGATCGCCGCCGGGAGCGTGCCGGTGGCCGCCGAGCAGCAGGTGCACGAGCACGAGCACGGCGAGGGGCTGGACGAGGACTCCCGTGAGCACATGGAGTTCGACCTGGTCGGCACGCCGATGTCGGAGATCGAACGGCAGACCGGGGCGAACGCGGCGCGGATCCAGAAGGCGACCGGCCGGCGACCAGGGCTGGCACCGCCCAAGGCCAAGGTGGCGGCCGATCCGGGTGTCGCGGGGACGTGGAGCCCGGTGGTGGACACGCCGGTGGTCCCGGTCTTCCAGGCGGTCCTGCCGAACGGGAAGGTGCTGATCTGGGACTCGGTCGGGGACAACGCCACCGAGACGTACCCGAAGCACGACTTCACCCGGGTGATGCTCTGGAATCCGGCCGACAACACGTCCAAGCGGGTCGACCTGCAGGGCACCAACATCTTCTGCGCCGGGTTCGCGCACCTGTCGAACGGCAACATCCTGGTGGCCGGCGGGAATCTCAACTCCAAGCTGGAGGGCACGCTCACCACGTACGTCTTCGTGTGGCAGGAGGAGCGGTGGAGCGTCGGCCGGTTGATGGCGGCCGGGCGCTGGTACCCGTCGGTCGCGGAGAACGCCCTGGGTGAGGGCGTGATCGTGGGCGGTGGCCCGGCGACGGCGGAGGTCTTCGGAACGGACAACAGGCTCCGGTCACTCACCGGGTTCACGAAGTACAGCGCGCGGATCTATCCGTTCCTGGGCTCACGGCCGGACACCCAGGTCGGGCTCTACGGCCCGACGGCGACCGGGTACACGATCAACACCTCGGGCACGGGCGTGATCACCGCGACCACCACGCGGGACGCGATCAACCGGGACTACGGCAGCTTCGCGACGTACGACGTCGGCAAGACGCTCGTCGTGGGGGGCGGCACCGTGACCGAGGACGGCCGGAGCAACGTACCCACCAAGACCTCCGTCGTGATCGACACCAACCCGTGGAACACGCCCGTCTACACGGCGGGGGCGTCCATGTCGACGGGCCGGCGGCAGGCCAACGCCACCCTGCTCGCCGACGGCAAGGTGCTGGTCACCGGCGGGATGAGCACGGAGGCCAACGGCGGCGGGTTCGACCTGGAGCACGCTGTCACGGCCGCCGAGGTCTGGGATCCGGTGACCGGCGGGTGGACGACGCTGGCCAGTGCGAGCCGGATCCGGCAGTACCACTCGACGGCCGTGCTGCTGCCGGACGGGCGGGTCATGACCGGCGGTGGTGGCATCTGCGGTGGCTGTGTCACGCAGGGCTACCTGGAGAAGAACATCGAGTACTTCACGCCGCCGTACCTCTACAAGAAGGACGGCAGCGGAGAGCTCGCCACCCGTCCGGTGATCTCCGCTGCGCCGGCCTCGGTCGGCATCAACACGCCGTTCACCGTCACCTCCGACCAGGCGGCGAGCGTGGCGAAGGTCGCGCTGGTCGGGCTCAGTGACGTGACGCACAGCCAGGATCAGGGACAGCGCTACATCCCGCTGCGGTTCTCGAAGTCCGGCACGACGCTGACGGTCACTGGCCCGCAGACCGGGGGCGTGGCGCCGCCCGGCTACTACATGCTGTTCATCGTCGGCGCCGACGGCGTTCCGTCGGTCGCCAAGATGGTTCTCGTCGGCAAGAACATCCGCCCGCTGATGAACGCGGTGAAGAACAGCACCGGGCGGTGCGTCGACGTGCCGTTCTCGTCGATCACGACCCAGACCTACCTGTGGACCTACGACTGCAACGGCGGCAACGCCCAGGCGCTGACCTGGCTGCTCGACGACCGGAGCATCCGGGTCATGGGGAACTGCCTCGATGTGCCGTTCGGGAACTACGTCGCGGGGCAGCGGATCTGGACCTACGGCTGCAACGGCAGCGATCCGCAGCGGTGGACGTTCAACCGGGACGGCACGATCAAGCCGACCTTCGCGCCGACGTTGTGCCTGGCCCCGGCATCGACCGCCATCAAGGCCCAGCTCCGGCTCGCGGCGTGCGACGGCGCCGCGGTCACGAAGTGGAGCTGGTGACCGGCCGGCGTGGCGTTCCCGCCGGCGACGGGCTGCGCGGCGTTGCCGCTGGTGGCGGCGGCGCGTGGCCTGGCCGGCGCGTGGTTCAGGCGGCCGGGGTGAGATGCTCGGCCAGCACGGCCAGGTGGGTCTTGCGCGCCTCGGCCCAGCGCTGCCGTCCCGCCGCGGTGATCTCGACGAAGACGCCGCGGCGATCATCCTCACAGTGGGTGCGCTCGACCAGGCCGCTCTTCACCAGGCGGGTCACCGTGCGGGACAGCGCGCTCTGGCTCAGATACATCGTCTCGGCCAGGTCCTGCATGCGGCGCTTGCCACACTCCTGGGTGGTGAGACGGTCCAGCGATTCGTACTCACTGAGGGTGAGGTCGTGGGCGTCACCGAGGGCCCGCTCGAGGTGGCATGCGATCTCGTTGTAGCAGCTCAGGAGCGATCGCCAGCGATCGACGAGATCAGTTTCCGGCTCCATGCGGGGCATTCTACGCCGTACGCCAGGGTAGTTGCACCTGAATTTTATGCGCCAGCATGGGTTGCATGGACATTAGATGCGTGCGCATATAACGTCTGGCTCGTGACTATCACCGAACCCCTGACCCCGTCCGCGGCGGCCGCCGAGCGCGCCGCCGCGGAGCACCGCTGGACTCCGCGGCTCTGGGGCGTGCTCGCGGTGTTGTGCGCCGTCCTCTTCCTCGACGGCCTGGACGTCTCGATGGTCGGGGTGGCGCTGCCCTCGATCGGCGCCGAGCTCGGCCTGTCCACCACCTCGCTGCAGTGGATCGTCAACGGCTACGTGCTCGGTTACGGCGGTCTGCTGCTGCTCGGCGGGCGCACCGCCGACCTGCTCGGACGCCGCCGCGTCTTCCTGATCGCGCTCGGCGTCTTCACTGTCGCCTCCCTGATCGGCGGCCTCGTCGACGACGGCACCCTGCTGATCGCCACCCGATTCGTCAAGGGGCTCGCGGCGGCGTTCACCGCGCCGACCGCGATGAGCATCCTGACCACCACGTTCCCGGAGGGGCCGGCCCGCAACCGGGCGCTCTCCATCTTCACGGTCTTCGGCGCCAGCGGATACTCCTCCGGCCTCATCCTCGGCGGCCTGCTGACCAGCCTCGGCTGGCGCTGGACGTTCCTGGTCCCGGTGCCGCTCGCGCTCGCCGCGCTGATCGCCGGCATCTTCCTCATCCCGCGTGACAAGGCCGCGGCCGAGGGCGGGCACGACCTGATCGGCGCGGTCACCCTCGTCGGCGGGATGCTTCTTGCGGTGTACGCCGTGGTCACCGCCCCGCAGCGCGGATTCGACCTGTTCACGGCCGGGATCACGGTGCTCGCGGTGCTGCTGCTCGTCACGTTCGTGCTGGCCGAGAACCGGGTGCGGCACCCGCTCGTGCGATTGAGCATCTTCCGGATCGGGTCGATCGTGCGGGCCAACGCCAGCATGGTGGCGCTGATGGGGTCGTACGTCAGCTTCCAGTTCATGATGACGCTCTACCTGCAGGACGTGCTGCACTGGACGCCGCTGCGGATGGCGCTCGCCCTGCTGCCCGCCGGGCTGCTCGTCGCGTTCAGCTCCCCGTTCATGGGTCGGCTCATCGACCGGCACGGCACGGCGCCGCTGATCGTGGCGGCCATGACCTCGCTCAGCGCCGGATACCTCTGGTTCCTGGCCACCGCGGGCAGCCGGCCCGGCTACCTGATCACGGTGCTGCCGGCGATGCTGCTGCTGGGCGGCGGGTTCGCGTTCGGATTCAGCTCGATCATGGCCCAGGCGACCGACGGGATCGACGACTCGGAGCAGGGCCTGGCGTCCGGGCTGGTGCAGTCGTCCGGGCAGGTCGGGACCGCACTGGTGCTGGCCGTGGTCACCGGCCTCATCGCGTCGGCGACGACCGCTGCCTCCGGCGGCTTCACCCCCTTCCGGCCCGGCGTCAACCTGGTGACCGGAGTGGCCGTGGCGGGGCTGGTGCTGAATCTCGTGGCGCTGGCCGCGGCCAGGGCTCGCTCGCGGCGCCCGGCTCCGGCCACTGCCCTCTGAGCCGGGCCGTTCCGGGTCTGCTTCAGCCGTCGCCTCTCGGCCGGACTGTTCCCGGCGTGTGAGAGTCGCGCCCGGCCGGATCGTCTCCGGCCGGGCGCGGTGGGCGGTGAAGGGCCGGTGACCTGCGGATGAAGGGTCCGGTGGACCCCCCTGCAAGGCCTCCGGGAAGGCAGGCTAAGCTTTACCCATACCGACGCGGGGTGGAGCAGCTCGGTAGCTCGCTGGGCTCATAACCCAGAGGTCGCAGGTTCAAATCCTGTCCCCGCTACCAATGCAGGTCAGAACGCGGTTCGTCTTCGTGACGGACCGCGTTTTTGCTTTTCGGCCACGCACGGTCCGGGCAGAAGACGCGGCAACCGCGAGCATCACGACACGGTCGAAGAGATCAACGACTCGGCTTCGGTGGGACCGGTCGCGGCTCAGACGCCGGCGTGGGGGACCCGGGAGTCAGCCGGCCAGCCGGAACGCCAACTCGGTCTGCCATCGAGTCTTTCTGCGCTCCGACCGCGGGTCGGTGAGGTAGGCCTCGTAACGGCAGCCGAATCGCTCGCCCTCGGGGCTGTCCACGCGGTCGAGCTCGAGACCCTGCTCCTGCATCCAGTCGCGCAGCATGCCGTTCGCCCGGCGGCCGTGGTTGACGTATGTCATCGCCGCGTAGCGCCCGGCCGGCAGCACGCCCGCGACGACCCGGTCGTCGCCCTTGACCGGCTCGTCGGTGAGGACGCCGACCTCGATGTCCATCGGACCCTCCATGTCGACCACATGGAGGCGGAAGAAGGTGGTGCCATGGACGATCTTCCGCTCGTCGACCCAGGCGTAGAGCTCCTCCATGAGCTGGTCCCGCACGGCGAACATGCCGCGAAACGGGGTGACCAGCCGGATGCCGACGCTGTGCCGATCGGGCCACGTCCTGGTCGAGGGGCCATCGATGACTTCCACCGGCACCTCCGAGTGCGACGACAGCAGGCCGTGAGATGGGCAGTCTCCCACGGTGTGCGGTCACGTCGCCATCGGTGGCGAACGGCGAGTTGCTCCTGGCGCCGCGCCCGGCTCGGGGTGAAGCCGGCCGCGCGTCGTCACGGCGCCGTGGTCCGGGGTCAGCTCAGCGGGTCCAGGACGACCTTGGTCGCCTCCCGCGAGTCGAACAGCCGATAGGCGAGGGGGCCCTCGCTGAGCGGGAGCCGGTGCGAAACAACGATCGACGGGTCGACCCGTCCCGCGGCCACCAGCGCGAGCACCGGCTCACGTGAGCTCAGCGGATTGCCGACGGCGAACCGCACGGTCAGCTCGCGGCCGAAGGCCAGGCCGGTCGGGAACGGCATGCCGGGCGACTGGTGGGCACCCACCACGGCCACGGTCGCCCGGGGCGCCGCGGCCCGGAGCGCGGCGTCCAGGGCCGCGTCGCTGCCCACCGCCTCGACGACCCGGGCCGCGCCGCCCCTGTCAGCCGCCGCGACCAGCTCCCCGGGGGTGACCGCGAGCAGGTCCAGCGAACGCGCCAGGGATCGGCGGCCGGAGTCGGGATCGGCGACGGTGACTGTTGTCGCGCCGGCCGCCCGCGCGCAGAGGGCCGCCAGCAGGCCGACAGGCCCGGCGCCGACCACCGCCACGGTGTCCCCGGCACGCACCCCGGCCGCGCGGACCGCCGTGTAGCCGGTCGTGAGCACGTCCCCGACGAACAGCGCCTGCTCGTCGGAGACGGCGTCCGGGGTGGCGGCGAGCACGACGTCCGCGAACGGCACCCTGACGAACTCGGCCTGGCCGCCGGGCAGGCAGCTGCCGACGACCTTGTCGTACCCGAAGAGGCTGACCTGCGGGCAGTGGTAGTGCCATCCCCGGGCGCACCTGGCACATCGTCCACAGGCGACGATGTCCGAGGCGAACACCCGCTGTCCGGGCGCGAACGGCACCTCGTCGCCGGCCTCGTGGACGGTGCCGGCGAACTCGTGGCCGAGCACGGTGCCCGCCGCGAACCCGGGGATCTCGCCGCGATAGGGATGGAGGTCGGTGCCGCAGATCGCGGTCCGGGTGACGCGCACGATCGCGTCGCGGGGGTGCGTGATCCGGGGCATCGGCAGCTCGGTCACGCTGACCCGGCCCGGTTCCTGGAAGGTGATCCCACGCATGGCACCACCATGCCGCCGGGCCACCGGTGAGCCCAGTGCCGATGGGCGCCCGATGGGCCTGGCCCTACGGTGCGCCCGAGAAGCCGTCTGCCGCCGGGCTGCCCGGCGCCCCAGACTCGTGCCATGCAGAGTGATGATCCGATCTGGTGGCCCGCCCACCGGGTGGCCGCCGCGATCGCCGCGCGCACGATGTCCGCCCGGGAGTACCTGGACGAGCTGCTCGCGCGCGTGGACCGTTACAACGACCGGCTCAACCTCGTGGTGACGATCGACGAACGTGCGCGTGACCGGGCTCGGGAGGCCGACGAGGCCGTGGTGCGCGGGGAGCCGCTCGGACCGCTGCACGGGGTGCCGATGACCGTCAAGGACTGCCTCGCCACCGCCGGGCTGACGACCACGGGCGGGATGGAGCAGCTCGCGCGCTACGTCCCGCGTGCCGATGCGGGCTCGGTGGCGGCGCTGCGCCGGGCCGGGGCCAACATCTTCGGCAAGACGAACCTGCCCGCGGGCTCGGCCGACCTGCAGTCCTACAACGACCTTTTCGGGGTGGCCCGCAATCCGTGGAACCCGGCCTACACCACCGGCGGGTCGTCGGGTGGGGCCTGCGGCGCCGTCGCGGCCGGCTTCACCCCGCTGGAGCTGGGATCCGACGTCGCCGGGTCGATCCGGGTACCGGCCGCGTTCTGCGGCGTCCTCGGGCACAAGCCGAGCTTCGGGCTGGTGCCGATGACCGGTCACGTGCCCCCGTTCCCCTACCGGGTCACCCCGCCGGACCTGGCCGTGATCGGTCCGATCGCGCGGTGTGTGGAGGACCTGGAACTGACGTTGGGGGTGCTGGCCGGCCCGCATCCGATGGATCGGCCGGGATGGCAGGTCTCGCTGCCCCCGGCCCGGCCGATCCGGCGGGTGGCGATCTGGTCCGACGACCCGTACTGCCCGGTCGACCGGGAGGTGCGTGAGGCGGTGGAGGCGGCCGGTGCGCGGCTCGCCGCCGCGGGCGTCACGGTGGAGCCGGCGCGCCCGTCGGGGATCCGCCTGGCCGCGAGCGACAAGGTCTTCCGGCGCCTGCTCGCCGGGGCCGGCTCCCGTGCCGGCGCCACCGGCGCCCAGTTCGCGGCCGAGTTCGTCGAGCAGTCGTACCAGGAATGGCTGGACGCCGACGACCGGCGGGCCCGGCTCCGCGAGTACTGGAAGCAGTTCTTCGCCCAGTACGACGCGTTGCTGCTGCCGGTGGCGCCGAACGTGACCATCCCGCACGACCTGCGTCCGTTCGCCGAGCGTCAGGTGCTCATCGACGGCGTCGCCCGTCCCTACTGGGATCAACTGGTGTGGGCCGGGCTGACCGGAGTCGGCCACCTGCCGTCCACCGTGGTGCCGGTGGGTCACGACTCGCGCGGCCTGCCGATCGGGGTCGCCGTGGCCTCCGACTACCTGCTCGACCGCACCGCCCTGGCCGCGGCCCGGATGCTGGCCGGGGTGAGCGAGCCGCCGGGCCACCCGGACCTGGACCTGATGCTGACGGCGGGCGGGGTGGCACGATGAGCGTCGACCTGGTGGTGCCCAACATCGCCGAGTTCAACCTGCGTAACACCGGTGCCCAGCTGGGTCCGGTCACCCGCCGGGTCGCCGTCGAGCGGGCTGACCACGTGACCGACTGCGCCGCGCTGTGGAGCACCGGCGACCGGGTTCTCGTCCTGCCCGCCGGAGCCGACCCGGACTGGTTCGCCGACCTGCACCAAGCGCTGCGGCTGACGCCCCCGCCGGTGGTCAGCCCGGATGCCCGCACCGGGCTGCTGGTGCGCGACCTGCTGCACGACGGCCATGCCCTGGCCCGGCTGCGCGACCTGCTCGCCGGCCGGGGACCGGTGCGGCTGCTGTCCTGGGGGGCGACGCCGGAGATCTATCAGCTCGCGGCGGCCCTGACCGGCTGGGGCCTGACCGTCGAGCTCGACGGGCTGGGAGAAGCGGGCTACTGGACGAGTCTCTATCTCGATGCCAAGCCGAGCTGCCTGGACCTGGCCCGGGAGATTCCGGGCGTACGGGTGCCGCGCGGGCTGACCGTGTCGAACCTGCCCGAGCTGCGCGGTGCCGTGGAGCTCATGTTGCGCCGGCACCGGCACGTCATCGTCCGTGGCGCGTACGGCGTGTCCGGGGAGGGCTCGTCCGTGATCCGGTTCGGCGGAGGGCGCGCGCTGGACGCGTTCTGGCTCGATCTGCAGCGCGACGATTTCCTCCGCGGCTACCCCCTGCTGGTGCAGGAGTACGTGCGGCACGCGCCCGGCGTCGGCTGCCCGGCCGTCGACCTGTGCGTGGCCGACGAGGGGGTGACCGAGGCCGTGCCCACCGCCATGACCGTGGAGGGATCCCGGTTCCGCAGCGTGGTCATCGGGCCGGGCTCGTTGCCGCCGGTCGAGGGTGAGCGCACGATGCGCGTCGCGCTCGCCATCGGTGAGGCGGCCCATGCGCTGGGCTACCGCGGCTGGATGGCCATCGACTTCGTGCTGGGCGCCGACGGCGAGCTCTACGTCACCGAGATCAACGCCCGGCGCAGCGGCGCCATGCACGGCATCGCGCTGCTGCGCCATCTGGCCGCGACGACCGGCCGGGAGGGACTCACGGCGGCCGCGCACGACACCGCCTCCGTCGACCCCGGTCTGTCCTACGCCGGCGACGTACGGCCGGTGTTCCGGCGGCTGTGGGAGCGCGACGTCGCGGTCTATCCCGTGGCGACGCGCGGTCTGCGGGCGGCGTCCCCGGTCCTGGGCGTGCTGGTGGCCGCACCCACCGCCAAGGAGGCGGAGGCGACCGTGACCGAGACGGTGGCCGCGTTCAGCCGTAGAGGGAGCTGATCCGCTGCGCCCGGTAGACGCACCAGCCCCACTGCTCGTCGGCGACCCGCAGCTCGCTCACCACGTTCCCGCCCGGCGTGACCTCCACGATCCGGGCGTGCAGGCGGCCCCGGTCGTCCAGGATGTTCCCGTGGGTGACGAGCACGTTGCCGCCGGGCAGGCGGTTGGCGTCGCCGAGCCGGCTGCAGTGGACGGGACGGTCGCCGTCGCGCAGCTCGTGCGACCAGACCTGCCAGGCGCGGTCGCCCTCCAGGCGGTACTCCACGGCGCGGCTGACCGGCTCGCGCTGCCCCACGCCGTTGTCGTACAGCAGGATCCGGCCGTCCGGCTGGACCTCCGGCGCGTGCTGGTGGCTGAACCACCGGCCGGACGCGAGCGCGAACGTGCCCTCCCGGCCCAGCTCCCAGAGCCGGGATCCGGCCGGGCCGCCCGCGTCCTCGCGGTAGCGGACGGCCAGCACCGCGTCGTGGTGCCGCAGCGAGACCAGCAACGCGTTGCGGTCCGCGTCGAGCACCACGGCGTTGGCGTGCGACCAGTCGCGCGGATGGTGCCGGCGGTGCCGGTAGAAGCGGCCCGGGGGAGCGGTGACCAGGCCGCCGTCGCGCAGCCGGCCGCCCGGCCGGCGGATCGGGTCCAGCATGTCCAGCAGGCGCCACTCCCGCACGGTCCGTCCGGTGGCCGGGTCGGCCTCGACGATCACGTCGCCGATCAGGTTGTAGAGCAGGGTGCCGTCGCACATGCTCAGCGCCGGATCGACCGCCTCGCGCAGCTCGGTGCCGAGGAACAGCAGGTTCCCGTTGGGCAGCAGCGTGACATCGTGATGGACGGTGTCGGCGTCGAGAGGCACCGAGCCCGCCGGCACCCGGGGCCGGCCGAGCTCGTCGAGCGGGAACAGCTCGGTGGCCACCCGGGCGGCCCAGTCGGCCACCGGCCGCCCGAGCACGTCGATGCGCCGGGCGGCGCAGTAGTCGTAGTTGTAGAGGAGGTCGCCGCCGGGTAGCTGCCGGGCGTCCTCGATCCCCAGCTCGCTGCGGTGATACCAGACCACCTGGCCGGCCTCGTCGACGGCGATCAGGTAACCCAGCATCGGCTGGGTGGCGAGCTCGACCGGGCGGGCCGGGCGCAGCTTGGTGGCCCGGTGCCAGCGGCGCACGTTGAACAGCGTGAGGCCGGGTGTGGCCCGCCCGGGATCACGCCGGACCGTCACGGTGGGCAGGTCCGCGGGCAGCGGGCCGGATCGCCACGGCATCGCCGGTCCCAGCGGGCGGCCGGTCGTGGCATGGTGCGCGCACACCTCGTAGCGGGTGTCCGCGCGCAGACCCACCAGCGCCAGCCGGTGGTCGCGGCGCGCGCCGCCGGTGCAGGGCACGGTGACGGTGTGCCCCGGAGCGCGGGCGGTCAGCGTGACCGGCACCGGGACCTGGCTGTGCACTGACACCCGCGCGCTGAGCACGTTGCCCGGGTTCGGCTCGATCACCACGGGCATTGCGGTCAGGCCCGCGACGCGTGGGACACCCGGATCCGGGTGTACTCCAGCAGTCCCCAGTAGCCGTACTCGACGCCCACGGAGGAGCACCGCGTCCCGCCGAAGGGCACGTCGTGGCGCAGCTCGCCGTGCGTGTTGAGCCAGACGGTGCCGGCGTCCAGGTGGCGTCCCGTCTCGGCCGCCCGGGCGGGGTCGCCCCAGACCGACGCGCCCAGGCCGAAGCCGGTGCCGTTGGCCCGGGTCACCGCCTCGGCCACGTCGTCGCAGGCGATGACCGGGATGACCGGTCCGAACTGTTCCTCCTGCTCCAGCCGCGTGCCGGGCGGGAGGTCGGTGACCACCGTGGGCGGGTAGAACCAGCCGGCCCGCCGGGGAGTACGGCCGCCGGCGACCGTACGGGCCCCGGCCCGCTCGGCCTCGCGAACCAGGTCGTCCACCCGGTCCCGGCCGGCCCGGTCGACCAGCGGACCCAGGTCGCTGGCCGGGTCGGCGCCGTCACCGAGCACGGTCGCGCGGGCCGCCGCGGCCAGCGCCTCGGTCAGCTCGGCGGCCTGGCCGCGGTCGACGTAGACGCGTTTGATCGCGGCGCAGAACTGGCCACTGTTGACCATGGCACCGCCGAACAGGCCGGCCGCCACGCGGGCGAGGTCGGCGCCGGGCAGCACCACTGCGGCGTCGTTGCCGCCCAGCTCCAGCACCACCGGAAGGAACCGCTCGGCGGCGGCCGCGGCGATCGCCCGCCCGGTGGGGACCGAGCCGGTGAACGACACCATGCGGATCTCCGGGTGCGCGACGAGGGCCGCGCCCAGGGCGCCGTCGCCGTAGACGGTGATCAGGACGTCCGGGGGCAGGACAGCACCGAGCACCTCGGTGAGGCGCCGGGCGGTCAGCGGGGTGAGCGGATTGGGCTTGAGCACCACGGTGTTGCCGGCCAGCAGGGCCGGGGCGAGCTTGGCCACGGCCAGGATGATCGGGAAGTTCGACGGGGCGATGGCGGCCACCGGGCCCAGCGGAACCCGCTCGACGGTCACCGACCCGTCCGGGCGCTCCGGTTCCAGGGACAGCCCCGCGGTGTGCCCGAACCAGTCGGCCGCCAGCTCGACCTCGGCGGTCGCCTGGCGCAGCGGCTTGCCCTGCTCGGCGGTGAGCAGCGCGGCGATCTCGCCGGCCCGGCCGCGGAGCGCCTCGCCGGCGGCGATCAGGGCGTCCCGGCGTGCGGCAGGACCGCCGGCGGCCCAGCCGGGCCAGGCGCGGGCGGCCGCACGGACGGCGGCGTCGAGGCCGGCGGGGGTTGTCGCCGGGATCCAATCGATGACGGCGCCGGTTGCCGGATTCTCCACCGCGATCGTCTCTGTGGTCACCGCGCCATGATCGAGGTGTCCGTCGCCGGGCCGGAAGTCCTCCTTCGGTCATGCCCGGGACGTCAGGTGCACCGGTCGGGCCGTTGCACCTTCCTGGCCCGCGACGTGATCGCCAAGCTCATGGATGTTCTGTGCCGCCATCGACGGAGGATGAGCATGACGATGAACGGAAGTCAGCAGGTCGGGACGGACGTGACCGCCACCATGATCGCGGCTCTGGCCCAACTGCTGAACCGCGACGCCGCGACCATCGACGCGAACTCCCGGTTGTTCGAGGACCTCGGGATCGACTCCACCGGCGTGCTCGAGCTGCTGATGCAGCTGGAGGCGGAGCTGGACGTCGAGTTCGACGCGGAGACGCTGGAGCCCAACGACTTCGAGACGGTCGGGGCACTGGCCGCCTACGTGGCGAAGGAAGCGGCGGCGTAAGCGCCATGTACACGGCCACTCCACCCACACCGGCGGCGCCCGGGACGGCGGCGCCGCCGGTCGTCCTGCCCCTGGCCCGGATCGAGCCCGCGATCTTCGGCCCGGGGGGTCCGTTCGGCGGGGACGACCGGATCTACTTCACCGATCTGCTGACCAGCTACGGCCTGCCCGCCCCGGCGCCGGAGCAGTTCGACCGGCCGCGCAACTCCTTCACCGAAATGGTGGAGGCACTGGTGGCCCGGCTGGGCCCGGCGGCCCGGTCCCTGGAGCTGGCGGTGTTCTGCGGCGTCACGCCGGACGTCCAGCCCGGCTTTCCCGGCGGGCGGCTGGCCGACCTCGTACCGGGCCTGTCGCTCGCGTTCGCCCTCTTCGACCAGGGACTGGCCGGCCCGTACACCGCGCTGGACGTGCTCGCCCGAACCGTCCCGGCCGACACCACCCGGCACGCCGCACTGTTCGTGCTCGACCAGTCCACGCTGTTGCACAGCGAGCCGGTTCCCGGCCGGCTGCGGGTGGATCGGGACGGCGCCGTGGCCGTGGTGCTCGGCGGCGACGGCGAGCTGGGGACGATCCGGCCGCTCGGCACGGTCGCGGTGCCGGCCGGCGAACAGGCCGCGCGGCTCGCCGCGATCGAGAGGGAGCTGGCCGTCGACGTGGTGGTGGCCGGGCCCGGCCTGGCCGCGCACCGCGTCGAGGGTTCGCCGGCCGCCGTGCCCGGACTACCGGCCACCGGGACCTGGCTGACGCTGGCCGCCCACGCCACCGCCTGGCGTGGCCGCCGGGTGCTGCTGGCCGACTACGACGCCGACCAGCAGCGGCTGGGCGCCTGCACCGTGGAGCTGGCGCCATGACGACGGCGGTACAGCAGGACACTGCCCGCCCGGCCGGTGCGGCGGCCGCGGTGCGGGCCCTCTACGCGAGCCGGGTCCCGGCCGGCGTGGTGGTCGGTCCCGGCGGGCACGCGGTGACGCCTGAGGACCGGCGGTCAGCCGGCCGCCCCGTGGACCTGCCGTGGCTGGCCGGCTCCGGGATCCGGGTCGTCGCCGGTCTGGGCCCGCCCACCGTCGATCGCCACCCGGGCTGGCTGCTCGATCTGGCCCGGCTGCGGCTCGGGCTCGGCCGTGCCCTGCTGGAGGCGACGACCGGGTTCCTGACCGGGCGTGGCCTCATCGGGCACCAGCTCGTCCGGGCCGCCCTGGCCGAGGTGGTCGCCGAGCACCTGACCGTGGCGGCCGCCCTCGACGACGCCGCGGCGCCGGACCCCGCGGACGCCCTGATCGACGCCCACGAGCGGATTTCCGTGGCCGACCGTGCCCTGCTGCGGTTGTCCGGCGCCGCCGGCTACACCGTGCCCGGTCCGGGCCTCGACGCCCACGTGTCCGAGCTGCTGGCCGACGTCTACCTCCCGGACGCGCGGGTGTGCCGTGGCTGACCGGCTGGGGTTGCTGCGCGACCAGGTGCGTGACTGGGCCCAGGACCTGCGCCCGTACGGCGACGCGCTCGACCGCGACCCCGGTGTGGTGGAACGGCTGCTCCACCTGCCGATCATGGCCTGGTCGGCGCGGCTGCAGATCCCGGCCGCCTACAACCCCGACCCGCTCGTCCTCGGCGGCGAGACCTTCTATCTGACCGGTTCCGCCGAGCGGACCGTGTTCTGCGCCGAGGTGGCCCGGGCCGACCTCGGCATGATGCTCGCGCTGCCGGGCGCGTCGATGGCGGGCACGCTGGTGTCGGTCATCGGTGACGAGGCGCAGCGGGCATGGTTCTACGGCCGCCTGCGGGAGCGTCCGACCTGGACGTTCTTCGGGCTGACCGAACCGGGCGGGGGATCGGACGCGGCGGCCCTGCGGACCCGGGGCGTGACCCGCGGTGACGAGGTGGTTCTCACCGGCGCCAAGCGGTACGTGAGCAACGCTGTCCGGGCAGCCCTGGGCGTCGTGTTCTTCCGCTCGGGCGACAGCCCGCTCAGCGTCGGCGCGGCGCTCGTCGAGGCGGGCACTCCTGGTCTGCGGGTGGCACCGATCGAGACCATCGGCGTGCGGGGCGCCCAGCTCGGGGCGATCACCCTCGACGCCGCCCGGATCCCGGCGGACCGGGTGCTGGGCCGGCATCGGTCTCCGGTACGCCGCGGGATGTGGGGCTGGTTGCGCACCTTCAACCTGCTGCGCCCGACGGTGGCGGGCATGGCGGTCGGGGTGGCGTGGGCGGCGTACGACTACGCGCGCGAGCACCGGGACGCCCTCTCGCACGCCGGCCGGGAGTCCCTGGAGCCGACCCGCCGGCGGATCGAGGCCGTGCACCGGATGACCGTCCGGGCCGCCGAGTCCGTCGACCGCGATCCCGGCAACGGGGCACAGGCCTCTGCCGCCAAGCTAACCGCGGCGGACCTGGCCGCGGAGGTGACCCGGGACGTCCTCGGCCGGCTCGGACCCGGCGCCCGGGTGGAGCACCCGCGGCTGGAGCGGCTCGCCCGGGACGCCCGCGCGCTGGATCTGATGGAGGGCACTGGCAACGTCCAGCGGCTGAGCCTGGCCACCGCGTACCTCCGGAGCCTGGTGTGACGGACGGCGTCCGGATCTGGCGGATCCCCCTCGACCTGCCGTCCCGATCGGCCGCGCGGCTCGCGGCCGCGCTGACCCCGGACGAACGCGACCGCGCCGGCGCCTACCGGGACCCGGTGGCGGGACGAACCTTCCTGGTCGTGCGCGCCGCCGCGCGGCTGGTCCTCGGCGCGCACCTGGCCGTGCCGCCGGACCGGGTTCCGCTGGTCGCCGGCCCGTACGGCAAACCGGAGGTCGACGGTCGGCCGGTGCACTTCAACGTCTCGCACACCCGGCACGCCGCGCTGCTCGCCCTCTGCCGGAACCGCGAGGTCGGCGTGGACATCGAGCACGACCGGTACCGGAGCACCGCCGCGACGCTGGCCGGCCGCTTCCTGTCGGCCGCCGACGCCGCCGCCGTGCGCGACGGCGGCTCGGCCACCTACGTCGGCCTGTGGGTACGCAAGGAGGCGTGCGTCAAGGCGGCCGGTGGCCGGCTGATCGACGGCCTCCGGCTGCCGGTCGGCACCCCGGTCGTCGCCGATCCACGGGGGCGGCTGACGGGCCACTGGACCGTGCGGGACCTGCCCGCGCCGGCTGGATATGCGGCCGCGGTCGCGCTGGCCGGAGCGGACCCCTATCGGGTACGGATGCGCGACTGGCACCCGGCCCGTGCCTCGGCCAGAAGCCGAGCGTAGTGCGCACACGGTGAGATGTCCGCCGCTGCGCCGACCGCCACGATGAGACGACCGCTGTGCCGGGAGATCACGGCCTGAGGGGAAGAAGGAGTGTCATGACCAACCCGGATGTAGCCCTCCGCACCGTGATCGGTGAGGTGATGGGCCGCGTGCTGGTGCGTGACCCGCTGAGCGCCGAGGAGGACTTCTTCGACTGCGGCGGGGACTCCGTCCGCGCGATCGAGGTGCTGCAACTGCTCGCCGAGCGCATCGACGCGACCGACGAGCAACGCGCCGAACTGCTCGAGGCGCTGTTCGACGACGCGTCCCCGGCGGCGCTGGAAGCCGTGCTGGCCCCGGCCGGCCGCGTCCCCTCGGAGGTCCGCGGTGCTTGACGAGCTCGCCCACCGCAGCGCCACCCGCCCCGACGCGGTGGCCATTCGCACGGGCACCCCGACCGGGTGGATCGAGACCACGTGGGCGGAGTTCCACGACGACACGCTCCGGGCGGCGGCCGGGGTCCGCGCGCTCGATCCCGGGCCGCGCATGGCGGTGGTCGTCGACGGCAGCGCGGCAGCCCTGGCCACCCTGCTCGGCTGCCTGCTGGCCGGGGTGGACGCCGTCCTCCTCGAGGCGGACAGCTCGTACCTGGCCGATCCCCGGTCCGCTGTCTCGCGCAGCGGGGTGTCGGTCGTGGTGGGCGGCTCGGGTCTGCCCTACGAGCGCTGCCGCGGCCCGATCGGGGAGCTGCCCCAGCGCACCGGCGACGTTCTGCAACTCACCTCCGGCTCCAGCGGCGAGCCCCGCCTGGTGCGCCAGCCGATGGCCAACATCCGGCACGGCGGACGTACGTACGCCGAGGCGTTCCGCTGGGGCGAGGAGGACGCGATCCTGGCCGCGGTGCCCCTGGCCCACTCCTTCGGCCTGGTCGGCGGGCTCGCCGCGGCGCTGGTGTCCGGTGCGGCGCTCTGGACCAGCCAGCGGTTCAACCTGCGGACGCTGGTGACCGCGCTGGCCGACGGTGCCACCGCGATGCTCGGCACGCCGCTGGTCTACCGGCTGCTGCTGCCCGTGGTGCGCGGCAACACGGCCCATCCACGGTTGCGCACCGTGCTGTCCTCCGGCGGCCCGCTGCCGGCCGACGTGGCAGCGACCGTGCTGACCGGGCTCGGCACCCCGGTCCGGCAGATCTACGGCAGCACCGAGACCGGGTTGATCGCCTACCAGCCGGAGAGCACCACGCCGTGGCCCAGCGGGTCGGCCGGGGTGCCGGCGCCGGGCGTCCAGGTGCGGGTCGACGAGTCGGGGCAACTGCTCGTGCGCTTGCCCACGCTCTTCAGCGGCTATCTGGACGGGCCGCCGCCGAAACTCACCGCGGACGGTTTCTACCCGACCGGCGACGAGGCGCGGATCGACGCGGCCCACCGGATCTACCTGACCGGCCGCAAGGACACCTTCGTCAACGTCGGCGGCCGCAAGGTGAACCCGCGGCGGGTCGAGCGCCTGCTGGGCGAGCATCCCGGGGTGTCCGACGTCTACGTCTACGGCAGCGAGACGGACGGCGAACAGCGGGTCGTCGCCGCGGTGGTGCTCACGCCCGGCACGACGGTCGCCGAGGTGGCGGCCTTCTGCCGGCGGCAAGGACTGCGCCCGTACGAGGTGCCTCACCGGTTCCAGGTGCTCGACCGGCTGCCGCGCGGCCCGATGGGCAAGGTGGACCGGCGCCGGGTGGCCGAGGCGACCGCCGGGAACGACGACACCGCGGCGCCGGACCGGGTCGCCGTGGTTGGCCTGGGCTATGTGGGCCTGACGCTTGCCGTCGCGCTGGCCCGGGCCGGGGTCCCGGTCGTCGGCGTGGACGCCGATCCGCGGGTACGGGAAGCGCTCGCGGCCCGCCGCACCGTGCTGTTCGAGCCGGGTGTCGCCGAGGCGTTGCGGGAGTTGCCGGCCGATCGGTTCAGCGTCGCCGAGCGCTTGCCCGAGACGCCGCTGCGGGCCGTGGTCATCTGCGTGGGCACCCCGGTCGAGCCGGACACCGGCCGCCCGCGGCTGCGCGACCTGCACGCCGCGGTGGACCAGGTGGCCGAGCGGATCGCCGACGAGACGCTGGTCGTGGTGCGCAGCACCGTGCCGGTGGGCACCTCCCGCCAGGTGGTGTACGCCAAGTTGCGCGAGCGCATCGCCGAACCGCTGCTCGCCATGTGCCCGGAGCGCACCATCCAGGGCCGCGCGCTGGCCGAGCTGGCGTCGCTGCCGCAGGTCATCGGTGGCGTCGACCAGCGGTCGGCCCGCCGTGCCCAGGAGCTGTTCGCACCGCTCGCGCCGGATCAGGTGGTGGTCGGCACGCTGGAGTCCGCCGAGCTGGTCAAGCTCGCCTGCAACGCGCACACCGACCTGATCTACGGGTTCGGCAACGAGCTCGGGTTGCTGGCCGAGGCGCTCGGCGTCGACGGCAACGAGGTGATCGCGGCGGCCAACCTGCGCTATCCGCGCCCGGACCTGTCCCGGCCCGGGTTCGTCGGCGGCAGTTGCCTCACCAAGGACCCGTACCTGCTGCTGCACTCGGCCGAGCAGGTCGGCTACCACCCGGAGATGGTGGCCGCCGCCCGCAGGGTCAACGAGCGGGTGCCGCTCGCCGCGGTGGACCGGGTGCTCAAGGGCCTGGCCGCGGTGGGCCGGCAGCCCGCCGACGCCAAGGTGCTCGTGTGTGGCATGGCCTACAAGGGGCAGCCGGTGACCGACGACGTACGCGGGTCGGCCGCGGTGGACGTCGCCCGCTCCCTGGGCCCGCGGGTGGGTGTCCTGGCCGGGCACGACTACATCGTCGACGCTGCCCGGACCGCCGGTCTCGGGTACGCCCCGGTGGAGCTCGCCGCGGGGCTGGCCGACGCGGACGCGCTGATCCTGCTCAGCGACCACCCCGGTTACCAGCGCGACCTGACAGCGGCGGTGGTGCTGGGCGCGATGCGCCGCCCGGCGGTGGTGTTCGACATGTGGGGCACGCTGGAGACCGCGCTGTCCGGTCAGCCCGGCGTCGACTACCGGAGGCTCGGTCGTGGCTGAGCGGTACCTGATCACCGGCGGCGCCGGCTTCATCGGGCTGCACCTGGTGCGGCATCTGCTCGGCCGGGGCGCCAGGGTGGTCGTGCTCGACGACTTCTCCCGGGGACGGCACGACCCGGAGCTGGCCGCGGTGGCCGGCGACATCGAGCTGATCACGCACGATCTGACCACTCCCATCCCGCCGGAAGCGCTGCGCGGCTCGTTCGACGGCGTCTTCCACCTGGCCGCCGTGGTGGGGGTGGCGCGGGCCAACAGCGAACCGGCGCGGGTGCTCGACGCCAATGTCCGGGCCACCCTGCACGTGCTGGACTGGTGCCGCACGGCGCGGCCCGGCGCGCTGTTCCTCAGCTCCACCAGCGAGGTGGCCGACGGCGCGGGCCGCCTGGGCCTGGCCTCGTACCCGATCGCCGAGCGGGTGCCGTTCCTGGTGCCCGACCTGGCCGCTCCGCGAGCCTCCTACGCGCTGGGCAAGGCCGCGTCCGAGGCGCTGGTCCTCGCGCACCGCGACCAGTTCCGGGTGCGCATCGGCCGCTACCACAACATCTACGGCCCGCGCATGGGCGAGGATCACGTCATTCCGCAGTTCATCCGGCGTGCCCTCGCGCGCACCGACCCGTTCCCGCTGTACGGGGCGACCCAGACCCGCGCGTTCTGCCACGTGGACGACGCCGTCCGGGCCAGCGTGGACCTGCTGCGCCTGCCGGCCGCCGATCCGCTGGTGGCCAACATCGGCAACGACCGGGAGGAGATCAAGATCGATCACCTCGCGGTGAAGGTGGCCGGGCTGGCCGGCTACGACCCGGTGTTCGTCGCGCACGAGCCGCCGGCCGGCTCACCGGACCGGCGGCTGCCGGACCTCACCACGATCGGCGCCCTGACCGGATACCAGCCGGAGGTCGGTCTGGACCGCGGGTTGCGGGCGACCTTCGACTGGTACGCGACGCGATGAGCTTCACCGTGGAACAGGGGCGGCTGCTGCGCGACGGGCAGCCGTTCCTCGCGATCGGGGTGAACTATCACCCCTCGCGGGCCGGGTGCCGCCTCTGGATCGACTGGGATCCGGTGGCCCTGCGCCGCGACTTCGCCGGCATGGCCGGTGCGGGGCTCACCACGGTGCGCTTCTTCGTGTTCTGGCGCGACTTCGAGCCGGAGCCCGGCCGCTACCGCGAGAAGGCCCTGGATCGGTTGCGGGAGGCCGTCGAGACGGCCGGGCAGGAAGGGCTGTCCTGCGTGGTGTCGCTGCTGACCATCTGGATGAACGGCCAGCTCCTCGATCTGCCCTGGCGGCACGGCCGAGACCTGTGGCGGGACGAGGAGATGCTGGATCGCCAGGAGGCGTTCGCCCGTGCCGTCGCGACCACGCTGCACGGCGTGGCGGGACTGCTCGCCATCGACCTCGGCGACGAGATCGGCAACGTGCGGACCGGGCCGGCGCCGACGCGGGAGCAGGTCGCCGCGTGGCAGGCCCGTCTGGCCGGCGCGCTGCGGGACGAGCGGCCGGGAACCCTCGTGGTCCAGGCCAACGACGCGTCGGGGGTGCTCGGCCCGGCGCCGTTCGGACCGGACAACGCCGGCGGCCTCGATCTGGTCGCCGTGCACGGCTTCCCGACCTGGGCGGCGGGGTCGATCGAGAGCACCCTGTCCTACAAGGCGACCAGCCTGGCGCCGTTCCTGGTGCGCTACGCGGCCGCCTACGGGGTGCCGATCGTCGACGAGCTGGGCAGCTACGGCGTCGACGAGGCGACGGCAGCCGCCTATCTGGGCGCGGCCGCCGCCTCGGCGCTGGCCAACGGCGCCGCCGGGATCGTCCCGTGGTGCTGGCAGGACATCGCTTCGCGAGACGAGCCGTACCAGGACCGGCCGGGGGAGCGCGAGGTCGGGCTGCACCGGCTCGACGGCAGCCCCAAGCCCGCCATGACCGCGCTGCGCCGCGTGGCGTCGGCCGCTTCCGGGCTGGTCCCCGGCCGGGCTCGGGCCCCCATCGCGTTGTACGTGCCGGAGCGGCAGCGCGGCTCCGGCGCGTCCTACCTGGACAGCGGACCGGATACGGTCGCCACCTTCTACGCCTATCTGCTCCTCAAGCGGGCCCACCTGGACTTCGACGTGGTGGCCGGTGACCTGTCGGGATACCGCATGGTGGTGTGCCCGTCGGTCACCCGGGTCATCGCGGCCGACCTGGACCGGCTGACCCGCCACGTGGACGACGGTGGCCTGCTCTGGTACTCGCTCGGCGACCACCTGCACGGCTTTCCCGGGGCTGACCTCGCAGGCGTGGAACTGGTGGACTACTCGCTCCTTCCGGACGGCCGCACGACGCTGGACTGGGCCGGTCGCCAGTGGCCGCTGGAGTGGCCGGCCACCGCCCGCCCGGTCGACGTCCGGGCCACCACGGCGCGCACGGTGGGCCGTTGGGCGGACGGCAGTGGCGCCGTCTTCCAGAACCGGGACCGGGTGTTCTTCTGTGCCGCACCGGTGGAACGCCAGCTGGACCGGCCGGGACGCCTGGCCGCGTACCCCTGGGAGTGGTGGTATCGCGAGCTTGCGGGGCTGGCCGGGATCGTGCCGGACCCCGACTGCGTGGATCCGGACGTGGAGATCGTCCCTGATCGCGGCGCCGGGCGGCGTGCCGTGCTGATCAACCACGGCGCCGGAGCGGTGCGGCCGGACCTGCGCTGGGGCGGCGAGGAGCGCCCGGTGCCGCTGGAACCCAAGCAGTGGCGGATCGTGACGAGAGGAGCCGACGGGTGGAGCTGACGACGGTCATGGAGCGCCTGGCGAAGGTACCCGACCGGTATCGCCGCTTCGCGATACCGGCTTCGGGCGCCCTGCACAAGTACCGGGTCCCGCGGGACGTGCTGAAACACCTGCTCGAGCTGGGGCTGCCGCACACCGGCGGCGCGGGCGGCCCGCTGTTCGACCGGGAGGACCTCAAGACGGTCGTGCTGATGCTGGGCCTGCCATCGCCGAACCGGGCCGCGCTGACCGTGATGGCCCGGACCCTCGCTGCCGGCGGCCGGGCCGAGGTGAACAGGACCCTCACCGTTCAGGGCGTCTGCCCGGAGCCGGGACACCCGGGAGGCTGCGCCTTCACCCTCGCACCGGCGCTGTTCGCCGCGGGCGCGCGACCGGCCGGCACCGACACGTACGAGGTCAAGATCCGGCTGGCCGGTGGACATCGGCTCTTCGACCTGACGCCGGCCGAGCGCCGGCTGTTCGACGAGGTGTGCCGGTTCCAGTTCCACCACGTCCCGTACGAGCTGAACCGCAGCCTGCGCTTCATGGCCGACTCCGGTCTGGCCGACTGCACGCTGGCCACCAACTTCCTCGTGGCCCGGGGACGTGAGCTGGGCGTGGCGATTCGCCCGGCCACCGGCCTGTTCCTGGCCAAGCCGTTCGCGACCACGCACCACTGGGTGGAGTTGCGCCGCGAGGACGGATGGTGGCCGGCCGACCCGTTCTACCTGACGGCTCTCGCCCGCTGGGGGGTGCTCGACGCCGCGGAGTGGCCGCCGCATCGCTCGCCGCTCGGGGCCTATTGGCGGCTCGACCTGGCCCCGGGCGAGCAGCTCATCACCCATGTGGGTGCCCTGACGACCGTCCCGGCCACGCCGCAGCGCTCGGGTCCCGGCTACCTGTTCATCCAATGAGCGACCTCCTGACCCGAGCCGGGCAGCACCTCGGCTACAGCAGCTGGCTCGAGGTCACGCCGCAGCGGGTGGCCCAGTTCGCCGACGCCACCGGCGACCACCAGTGGATCCATTTCGACGAGCGCCGTACGGCCGGGACGCGGTTCGGCGCCCCGATCGCGCACGGCTTCCTGATCCTGTCGCTGGTCTCCCCGCTGGTGGCCGAGCTGCTCGGACCGGTGCCGAAGCGCGGCATGCGGGTCAACTACGGCACCGACCGGGTCCGCTTCCTCACGCCCGTGCCGGTCGGGGCCCGGCTGCGGGTCGGCGCCACGCTGGACGTGGCGGAGCCGGCGCCGGGTGGCAGCCGGCTCGAGCTGGCCACCACCGTCCTCGTCCAGGACCAGCGGGTCCCGGCCTGCGCGGCCCGGCTCCTGATCCGCTGCTACGACTGACCCGGGCCGGGCCGCCCGATCAGGTCAGCTCGACATCGATGATCGTGCGGCCCGTCGGCGGCGCCGCCCGGCCGGCCGCCGGGTCCAGGTACAACTGCGGATCGGCCTCGAACTCCGTGCAGGCCCGGCGGTAGCGGTCCGGCGTGCCGACGTCGTGCCAGGCACCCGGCACCCGGTAACCGCGGACCGGCTCACCCTTGTCGATCAGCGTGTTGATGAGCGCGGGCATGTCCGTCCGCTCGCCCTCGGGCAGATACTTGCGCACGAGCGGGTCGGCCACGTAGATGCCGCAGCTCACGTTCCAGTCGAAGCTCGGCTTCTCGCGAAGCGCGACCGCCCGGTCGCCGGCCATCTCCAGCAGCCCCACCGAGACGCGCGCCGCGCGGGGCAGATAGGCGACGGTCATCGCGTTGCCGTCGGCCACGTGCGACCGGTGCAGGGCGGCGAAGTCCACCACGGACAGCACGTCGCCGTTCATGACGACGGCCGGCTCGGTCCAGTCGGGCACGAGGCTCAGGGGCGCGGCGGTGCCCAGGGAGTTGTGGTCGACGACGTAGTCGACGCTCAGGCCCAGCCGGCTGCCGTCGCCGATCTCCGCCTCGATCATCTCCCGCAGATGCGACACGCACAGCGTGATCCGGTCGAAGCCGCAGGCCCGCAGGCGGCGCAGCGCGATCTCGAGGATCGGGTGTGGGCCCACCCGGATCAGCGCCTTGGGAAGGTTGTCCAGGAGCGCGGCGAGCCGGGTGCCCTTCCCGCCGACGAGGAGAATCGCGTGCACGGGGTCACCTCGGTTCTGCGGTGGCGGGGCCGGGCCGGCTCGCCGCGACCAGATAGCTGCGCGGCAGGTTGGCCGGGCCGGCCGGGGGAAGCGCCGGCCAGCGGCCGTACGCGGCGCCCGGTGCGCCCGGCTCGACGATCCGGTCGACCCGCCAGCCGGTGCCGGCGGTGAAGGCGGCCGGGTCGTCGGTGCCGAACCGCCACGGGCTGCCCGCCGCCGCCAGCCGATCCAGCAGCGTTCGCATGTAGGGCAGGCGGAACACGCCGGTGCCGACCAGGTCGAACGCGATCCGGCTGGCCGGCGCGGACAACCGCGCCGCCTCGGTCAGGATGCGGGCGGCCGGCTTCTCCGGGAGGTAGAACAGCACGCCCTCGGCGAACCACACGGTCGGCCGGGCCGGGTCGAAGCCGGCCGCGAGCAGCGCGGCGACCCAGTCGTCCCGGAGGTCGGCCGCCACCGGGCGGACGCGGCAGCGCGGCAGCGCCCCGGCCCGGCGCAGCCGTTCCTCCTTGTAGGCCAGCACGTGCGGCTGGTCCACCTCGTACAGCTCGGCGCCGGCGGGCCAGCTCAGGCGGTGCGCCCGGGTGTCCAGGCCGACGCCCAGGCCGACCATCTGGGTGCCGTGGGCAGCGGCGAGGAAGTCGTCGAACCAGCGGGTACGGATCGGCAGCACGGGGTTGCCGTCCGCCGCCGCCCGCGGCGTGTGGAAGTACGACAGGCAGGCCACGCCCTCGTCACCGGCCAGGCCGGCGGCGAACGGATCGCTGAACAACCGGTCGGGTCGCCGGCTCTCGCGTGCCCGTGCCGCGGCGGTCCACAGCGCGGTCCGGGCCACCCCGTGCAGGGGTGCTTCCTGAGATGCGACGTCGAGGCTCATGCGACAACTCCCGTTCTCGGCCGCGGCTATCTGATCCCCGATTCTCGGGGCGCCGTACGACCTGCGGAAAGCTCGCCGTGCGGAGGTAGCCGTCGGGCCACGCCGAAGGGCCGGTAACCGGACTCGGCGATCCGCCGGGTAGCGCAAGCCGGGAGTGGCCCGCAGCCGGGCGGCCCACCGACAATCGACACACAACCGCCTGGAACAGGGGTGAGAGAGATGACCGAAGACCCCGCCGCGATGGTGGCGAGCATGGCGAGGAGCTGGGCGGACGGCGACGCCGACGGCTACGCGGACCTGTTCACCGCCGACGGCACGCTGATCCAGCCCGGCGTCCACGTCATCGGGCGTCCGGAGATCCGCGCCCTCATGGCCGCGCGGTTCGCCGGGCCGCTGCGAGGGACCCGGTTACGTGGCCGGCCGGAGAGCGTACGGCGTCTCGGGCCGGAGGCCGCGGTGATGGTGATCGCCGGTGAGGTGCTGCTGCCCGGCGAGAGTGAGCCCGCGCCGGAGCGGAGGGTGCGGGCGTCGTGGACGCTGGTGCGCGGACACGGGAGCTGGCGCGTGGCGGTCTATCACAACTGCGCGCGCGACTGATCAACCCCAGCCGGTGGTGCCGTTGCCCGGGTCATAGGCGGCGCCCTTGCCCGGGTCGTGGTAGGAGACGAGCTGGTGCTCCTGAGCCATCCGGCGCAGGGCGGAGAAGGCGCCGTCGAACAGCACGTCGCGGGCGACCGTCGCACCCCGGTCGGCCGCTCCGGGGTTCAGCAGGTCGAGCTCCATGCGGCTGAGCAGCTCAGCAGCCTCGGCGTACGCCGTGAAGTAGTCCATCGGGTGCTCGCAACCGAGCTGGCGAAGGGTGGTGCAGATGACCTCGAAACGATGCCGGGCCGGAGCGTCGAGAGCCACGTTCCAGCCGCGCGCGCTGATGAAGTCGTTCACATCGCGGCGCACCTCGGCGAGGACCTCGTCGTCCTCGGCCGCGTCCTCCTCCAACGGATCGATCACGCGGTTCATCACATCGAACAGGCCGGGCAGGGGCAGGCTCTGATCGGACATCGCGGCGAGCAGGATCTGAACCGACGCCAGATCGAGGCGGCCGATGGTGGTCAGCGCACGGATCAGCCGCAGCCGGTGGACGTGTGGCGTGCCGTAGATGGCCTGGTTGCGGCTGGTGCGCTCACCCGGGGGCAGAAGTCCCTGACGCAGATAGAACTTGATCGTGTGCACCGGAACTCCGGCTTCCCGGCTGAGATCGGAGATGCGCATGAAATCCCCCGTAACGTCCCTCCACATAGTTCAGACGATCACCTGATCCTACCCCCGAACCTGCCGCGGAATCGCGGCTCGATGCGTGAGTCGGATGCACCGGCACGCCGGTGCGCGCCGCCTGGACCGTTGTCTCCACAGCCTCTCCAGTGTGCGGGCGAGGGCGGCCGGCCTCGCCTCCCAGCTTGCCCACAACGGCGCATTTCGCGAGATGCCGGGGCGCCGGTCCTCCTGTGACGCTGCTTGGCATGGTCAACACCTCGCGCTGTTCGGTGATCATCCCGACGTACGA